>NZ_JAASAD010000042.1 GCF_012726175.1 Micromonospora sp. HNM0581 | reverse complement strand
GACCCGTGCTCGACCGAGCAGACAACGGCCACAGCACCACCGACGGCTCGGACATCTCGACCGACTCAACGACCTCGACCGGCGGAGCCTCCTCCAACACCACATGAGCGTTGGTGCCGCTGATACCGAACGACGACACCCCAGCCCGCCGCGGACGCCCGGTAACCGGCCAGTCGACCGGATCGGTGAGCAGCCGAATGTCCCCGGCGTCCCAGTCGACCTGCCGCGACGGCACCTCGGCGTGCAGGGTCCGCGGCAACATCCCGTGCCGCATCGCCATCACCATCTTGATCACACCGGCAACCCCGGCCGCAGCCTGCGCATGCCCGATGTTCGACTTGATCGAACCAAGGAAAAGGGGCCGATCGCGGTCCCGACCGTAGGTGGCGAGCAAAGCCTGCGCCTCGATCGGATCACCCAACGTCGTACCAGT
This sequence comes from Micromonospora sp. HNM0581, assembly GCF_012726175.1. Taxonomy (GTDB): domain Bacteria; phylum Actinomycetota; class Actinomycetes; order Mycobacteriales; family Micromonosporaceae; genus Micromonospora. Next base: position 3,842 of record NZ_JAASAD010000042.1, on the reverse strand, counting down.
ACCATGCGCCTCCACCACATCCACATCGGCAACCGACAACCGCGCATTCGCCAACGCCTGCCGAATCACCCGCTGCTGCGCCGGACCATTCGGCGCAGTCAACCCATTGGACGCACCATCCTGATTCACCGCCGAACCACGAACCACCCCATAAACCCGATGACCCTTACGACGCGCATCCGACAACCGCTCCAACACCAACACACCGACACCCTCGGCCCAGGCCGCGCCGTCGGCACCGTCGCCGAAGGAGCGGCACCGGCCGTCCGGCGACAGGGCGCGCTGCCGGCTGAACTCGACGAAAAGCTGCGGGGTGGCCATCACCGCGACGCCACCGGCCAGGGCCAGGCCGCATTCCTCCTTGCGCAGCGACTGGCAGGCCAGGTGCACCGCTACCGACGACGACGAGCAGGCAGTGTCGACGGTGATCGCCGGTCCCTCCAGACCCAGGTTGTAGGCGACGCGGCCGGAGACGAGGCTGCCGGAGGTCATGCTGTCGACGTAGTCGTGGTGCATCACGCCGACGAAGACGCCGGTGGCGGTCCCCTTCAGGCCGACCGGGTCGATGCCGCCGTGCTCGAACGCCTCCCAGGACGCCTCCAGCACCAGCCGCTGCTGCGGGTCCGTCTCCACTGCCTCCCGGGGGCTCATCCCGAAGAACCCTGGGTCGAAATCGGCGGCGTCGTGGAGGAAGCCGCCGTGCCGGGTGTAGCTCTTGCCGGGCTTGCCGGGTTCCGGGTCGTAGACGCCGTAGACGTCCCAGCCCCGGTCGGTCGGGAAGTCGGAGATGGCGTCGGTGCCGTCGAGGACGAGCTGCCACAGGTCCTCCGGCGACCGGACACCGCCGGGGTAGCGGCAGCCCATACCAACGATCGCGATCGGCTCCTGGTCCCGGACCTCCACCTCACGAAGCCGCCGGTTGGCCTGTTGCAGTTCAGCTGTGGCGCGCTTGAGGAAGGCCCGGAGCTTGTCGTCGTTCGCCATCGTTCACACCAATCTTTGCGCGACGGAGGATCGTCGGAGGCTGACTGCCGTCAGGAGATGCCGAGCTCGTTCTCCAGAACGTCGAACAGTTCCTCGTCGGTGGCGGACTCGTAGTCGTGCCGGGTGTCGTCGGGGTCGCCGGTCCGGTCCTGCCAGCGACGCAGCACAGCCTCCAGGCGTGCGGTGATCCGGACGTGCTCGTCCGCGGGTACACCGGTCAGGGCCTTCTCCAGACGGTCGAGGTCGGCGAGGACCGCGTCGGCCGGATCGGCGTCGGGCACCACCAGGTCGGCCTTCAGCGCACTGGCGAGGGCGGCGGGTTCGGGGTGGTCGAAGACGAGCGTGGCGGGCAACCGCAGTCCGGTGACGCTGCTGAGCACGTTGCGGAACTCGACGGCGGCGAGGGAGTCGAAGCCGAGGTCCTTGAATGCGCGGCCGGGTTCCACCGACGCCGGGCCGGGGAAGCCGAGTACGGCGGCGGCGTGCGTGCGAACCAGGTCGAGCAGCAGGGTGTCCCGGTCGGCGTCGGAGAGACCGGCGAGCCGTTGCGCCAGCCCCGGTGTGCCGGCCGTCGCGCCGTAGGTGGCCGTGGGCCGGGCCGGGGTGCGGACCAGGCCGCGCAGCACGGCGGGCAGCGCGTCGCTACGCCGCCGCAGCGCGTCCAGATCGATCCGCGCCGGTACGACAGTGGCCCGGTCGGCGGCGATGGCCGCGTCGAAGAGGTCCAGCCCCTCGTCGGTGGTCATGGCGGGCATGCCGAGTCGACGCATCCGGTGCAGGTCGGCGTCCTCAAGGTGACCGCCCATGCCGGTGCCGGCGGCCCAGAGCCCGAAGGCCAGCGAGGTGGCGGGCAGCCCGTCGGCGCGGCGGCGCTGGGCGAGCGCGTCGAGGAAGAGGTTGGCGGCGGCGTAGTTGCCCTGGCCGGCGCCGGCCACCCAGCCGGCCGACGAGGAGAAGAGCACGAACGCGGCCAGGTCGTGGTCGCGGGTGAGGTCGTGGAGGTGCCAGGCGGCGTCCACCTTGGGCCGCAACACCCGGTGCAGTTGTTCGGGTGTGAGGGCGTCGACCAGCGCGTTCTCGGCGGTACCGGCGGCGTGCACGACGGCGGTGAGCGGGTGGGCGGCGGGAAGGTCGGCGAGCAGCGCGGCGAGCGCATCCCGGTCGGCGACGTCGCAGGCGGCGACCGTCACGTCGGCGCCGACGGCGGTGAGGTCCGCGACCAGCTCCGCCGCGCCGGGCGCGGTGGCGCCGCTGCGGCTGGTCAGCAGCAACCGGCGTACGCCGTGCCGGGTGACCAGGTGCCGGGCGACGAGGCTGCCCAGCCCGCCGAGTCCGCCGGTGATCAGGACGGTGGCGTCGGCGGGCCACGGGGTGCCGTCGCGGGGTGTGTCGGTGGGTACGCGGATCAGTCGGGGCACCAGCAGTCGACCGTCCCGGACGGCGACCTCCGGCTCGCCGGTGGCCAGCGCCGCAGCGAGGTGGTCGGTGCCGGTGTCGTCGGTGTCGACCATGACGAACCGGCCGGGGTGTTCGGCCTCGGCGGCCCGGACCAGCCCCCACAGAGCCGCCCGCGCGGGGTCGATCGGAGTGTCGTCGGCACCGACCGCGCAGCGGGTGAGCAGCACCAGCTTCGCCGCGGCGTACTCCGGCTCGGTGAGCCATCGGCGCAGCAGCGCCAACAGTCGTTCGGTGGCCCGGTGCACGGCGGCAGGCGCCTTGCCGGGCTGGTCGAGGGTGACCACCACGGTGCCGGGTGCTGGATCGGGCAGCTCCGCCTCGGCGTCGATGAGGGTCCAGTCGCCGGTGACGTCCGGGGTGGGGACGGGCTGCCAGGCCACCTCGAAAAGGTTGCGCTGGTGGCTGCGGGCGGTGGTGCCGAGCGCATCGGCGGCGACCGGCCGGACCGCCACCTGGTCGATGGTGGCGACGGGATTGCCGTTACCGTCGCCGACGGCAACGGCCAGCTTGTCGGCTGTGGCCGGGGAGATCCGGATCCGCAGGGTGGCGGCGTGCGCTGCGTGCAGGGTCACCCCGCGCCATGAGAACGGCAGGGGCGTGTCGCCTGCGCCTTCGTCGAGGAGGTTGGCGTGCAACGCCGCGTCGAGCAGCGCCGGATGCAGCAGGAACCGGGGCGCGTCGGCGGCGGCCACCTCGGGCAGCGCCGCCTCGGCCCACACCTCGGTGGCGTCCCCGTCGCCGCGCCGCCACACTGCGCGCAGCCCCTGGAACACCGGCCCATAGCCGTATCCGTGGTCGAGCAGCCGGTCGTAAAGTCCGGTGAGGTCGACCGGCTCGGCACCGGGGGGCGGCCACTCGGACAGGTCGGCGGCGGCCGGGTCGGCCCCGGCCCGCCGGACCAGGACCCCTTCGGCGTGCCGGGTCCAGCCGGTGTCGTCGGCCGCGTCATCGGGCCGGGTCCAGATGCCGAGGGTACGAGCACCGCTGTCGTCGGCGGCGTCGACGGTGACGCGCAGGGCCAGGCCGCCGTCGGCGGGCAGCACCAGCGGCGCGCTGATGGTCAGTTCGTCCAGTACGGGGCAATCGACCTGGTCGCCGGCGCGCAAGGCGAGTTCGACCAGCCCGGTGCCGGGGACGAGGACCGTGTCGAACACCGCGTGGTCGGCAAGCCACGGTTGGGCGGTGCGGGATAGCCGGCCGGTGAACACCACACCGCCGGTGCCGGGCAGGTCGACGACCGCGCCGAGCATTGGATGTTCGGCGGGTAGCTGGCCGAGTCCGGTGGTGTCGCCGGGGCCGGCGGGCACGTCGAGCCAGTAGCGCTGGTGTTGGAAGGCGTAGGTGGGTAGGTCGACCTGCCGCCCGCCCGGATGGATGGCCGCCCAGTCCAGGTCGACACC
>NZ_JAASAD010000041.1 GCF_012726175.1 Micromonospora sp. HNM0581 | reverse complement strand
GAGCCACACGACCAGCGTGGGCAGCCGAAATGAGAGCGACAGCCCGGGCACCTCGACCGAAGCCTGGCCGGGCAACGGTCGCAGGTCAATGAAACAAGTCGCCGAGATGAGTGCGTCACCCGGGCATGCATGAGGGGCTGGTTCTCGGCCAACATCGGCCGGATCGCACACCTGCAGTCTCCTGCCGCCTCAGTCCTCGTCCGGCAGTTGATCGGGTGACCACCGACCCAGGTACACGGCCGGTTTGCCCTCGACGACTTCGTCGGCAAGCGTGGCCGCGTCGGTTAGGACACGGTGTATGACCGGCACCGGCAGGTGTGGGTTGGCGGCCGCTGCTCCGGCCGTTGTCGGGTCGTCGAACAGCTCGAGCACGCGACTGGGTGATAGTCGTGGGTCACCGGCCATCCACTGCCGCACCATCGGATGCGAGTCATTGCTGAGCCGCTCAATGAGCTTCGGCGCCGCTTCGGGATCGAGGACCACCAGGGCTCGGGCCTGCGGGTCCGGCGAGTCTGCCAGGCGGGCCAGCCCGACGCGCTGGAAGCTGGGGTGGTGCAGCAGCCGGCCGCGGGTCATCGTCGTGGCCTCCAGGTACGTGTTGAGCACCGTCTCGGGGGCGATGTCCGGGTGGCGCTCGCACAACAGGAGCCGGACAGCGAAGTCGTCGTCATTGGCGAGCGCGGCGATGTGGTCGGGGGCCAGGTGGGGGTTGCAGGCGACGCTGCGGCGTAGACCGATGTGCGCCGAGAACACGCAGCGGCGCTGGATCTCTGGGTCCCGGGTGTCGGTCGCCCAGCGGGCGGGCCGAATCCGGTCGTCGCGTCCGACGTGATAGTCGATCGCCGCGCGTTGTTCCTCGCTGAGCTCGGGGCGCATAGACGCGGCGAGCCGGACCGCGGGCGACGGGTCCACCGCCAGCCGGGCGACGAGGTCGGCGGGCAGCCTGGGATCGGCGGCGGCGGCAACACGCGTCCATTCGTTGTCGGCGCCGGCCTGCGCCTCGGCATCCCGCCGCTCCAGCGGCGGCTCGTCGGCCGGTGCCGGTGGTGATCCGGCCGGCCATAGCCGGGCCCGTAGGTCCTGCGGCAGCCACGGAGAATCAGCCATGATCAGTTCCAGCCTCGGGCTCCGTTCGAGCAGCCGCTCGTACGCCCATGTGGGCAACGCCGGCTGTGGCCTCCACGTCCACGCGAGGAACCAGTCCGGCCCTTCGGCGAGCGCGTGAAGCACGCAGGGTTCTGGATCCTCAACCAGCCTGGCCCGCTGTTCGGGCGTGACGTGCACCGCTTGGGCCAGCAGTTCGCGCACCTTGCGGTCGGGGTGGTCGGCCAATGCCTCGAACTGCTCGTCGGTCCACTCCTTGCGGAAGGTCAGGGCGAAATCCGCCTCCTTCAGTTGCTCGTCAACAAGCCGCCGCAACAGGTCGGAGGGAATAGCGGGGTTGCGGGCCAGGCCGCGCAGCCGAGCCCGGGCGGGCTTGTTGTAGTGGGCGAGGAACGCGTCGTTGACGTACAGCAGGACCTCCAGGATTAGTCGTCAAGACCTGCGAGAAGCCACCGTAGAAGGAGAACACGCAGCTCAACAGGGCCGCACGACCGAGTGATTCACGTCGTTGCGGGCGGTAGGCTGGTGCTGGCTACAACCTGCCGATGGTGCACTGTTCTGCCGCGAGCCGCGCGCTACGCAGCGTCCCGCTGAGCCGGCCCGGGATCCGTCCGGACGTAGCCGAGATGATGATGCTTCCTTCGGTGCCGAGATGAACCGCGGCAATGCTGGATCTTGGTACTGTCGGCGCCCCTTCGGAGGAGGTGGGCGTGACCGACGTTGCTGTTGGGGGATCCTGTCGTAGCCATGCGGCGATGGTCGCGGCTGCCGCTGTCGCGCTTGGCCTGCTCGCGTTCGCGGCCGACTCCGTTGCGGGCGGTGTGGGGCAGGTCTTGATCGCGCTGACCAGCAGCGGTTTCGCGTGGGGCTTGGCGGCGTTGCTGGTCGGCCGTTCGGCTGGCACGGCGAAACGAGCGGTTGGCGGTGCTACCGCGCTATTGGTGCTGGCCACGCTGCTCTATTACCTGCTTGTGCTGGTGGTCAGTCGTCGGTGGAGTGGGGGCACCCTGGAGGACGGCACGTCGGCCGACCTGCTGGGGCTGCGTTCGGTTGCCATGATGACGGCGCTGTGGCTGACCGGGTCCCTCGTCGGGGGACCGGTGCTCGGGCTGCTCGGCCATATCGTGCGAGTCGGCAACGTGTCGACCTCGGCGCTTGCTGCGGGGGCGGTATGCGGCCTTCTCTCTGGCGAGGGCTGGCAGGCCGTGATTTTGGCACCGCCCTGGCAGCTGTTGACAGTGTCCGACCCGTACCAAGCAGAATTTTTCCGCGGCGTTGTGGTCGGGGAACTCGTCAAGATCGTGCTTCCGATCGTCGTCCTGGCCTGGCTGGGTACAGCGCACCGCCTGTGGCGCGTGTGGCCGACGCTGCTTACCGCAGCCATCTCAAGCGGCGCCCTGAGTGCGGCGCTGTGGTACGTGCTCTACACCGCAGCACACAGCATCTGAACGCGCCGGCCAAACCGCAGACGCAGGTCGGTCAGGTGCATCGGGCATCCTGATCTGCCGCAGACCGAGTGTCGTTACGAGCGGACGAGATCGTAGGCCCGTGCCAGGTCGTCACCCCACGACATGGCGTGGTCACGCTCGAACGCCCGATACAGTCGGTCGCGGACCCTCTCGCTGCGCAGCCATGCGGCCAGCGTGGCCGGCCTCTGGTCCGCGAGGTTGAGTCTGTTCACAGTGTCGGCCAGGTGGCGGTCTGCCGCCGAGCTGTGCGTGACGTCCCAGATACCGATGAATCGCGTGACGCTTTCACCGCCGGCGACGACCGCGTCGAGGAAGGTGGTCGGGTCGAGGAACGACCCGACCTGCGACGGGTACGTCGCCAGCGATGACCGCCACACCGCATTCAGGTAGCCGTCAATGGCGTCCTGCTCGGCTTCGGGCCAGGTGCGCCACTGCTCGCGACGCAGCTTGCCCAACATGATCGTTGGGTCGAGTTCCGTGGAGGTGGCCAAGCGCCCCAGCAGCAGGGGCAGCAGACTCTTCAGGTCGTCACGGCTGCCGACCGTATTGCCGAGGCTGATGGCCAAAGAGAACAAGTCATGACCGTCGACCGGCGCCTGCCCCCGGCAATGCGGGCAGCCATCGAGCACCGCACTGTCCGGGTACCGGACGAACGCCTCCTGGAGTCGTGCTACCGCCACAATCAGATCGCCGTCCACCGGCCGATCCTCGCAGCCCGCACCGGCTCAACATCGGCGACCTCGGCGAGGAACACGGCCACCGCCTGTTGCGCGGCAAGGGAGACAAGCTCCTCCTCTTGTTGGCGCCAGAGCCTTCGATCGGGCATGGACGACCACGACGGTGGGACTGGCCAGCGCCAGCGACCGTGCGATAGGGCATCAGTGGCTCAGACAGCTTGAAGAAGTCGGTTGATCAGCTGCGCACAACTGCCGCAACCGGCGCGCCGATCTTGCTGCTCCGTCGTGCCGTGGTCCGGGAAATTGGAAGGCGGCAGTGATCTTCGCTGGGCATACTGGTGCCCATGAAGCTCGCTGAGGCTCTTGCGCTGCGCGCGGATGCGGCGCGTCGCGCCGAACAACTCCGTGCCCGCATCGTCGCCAGTGCTCGATACCAGGAGGGTGAGACGCCTGCCGAAGACGCCGCGGCACTTCTGGTGGAGGCGGGCGAGGTGCTTGGGGAACTGGAGACGCTGATTCGGCGGATCAACCGCACCAACGCCGCCACGCATGTTGAGGGTGGCACACTCACCGACGCGCTCGCCCGCCGCGACGTGCTGCGCTTGCGGCACAGCGTGGTCACCTCTGCCGCCGACGCCGCAGCTGGGGAGGGCCAGCGCGGGTTTCGGCAGTTGCGGTCGGAGCTGAAGATGATCCCGGCGCTGCCCGTGGCGCAGCTGCGGAGCCAGGCCGACGACCTCGCCCGACAACTTCGCGAGGTCGACACCGTGATCCAGCGGACAAACTGGGAGGTCGACCTGCTGGACTGAGAGGTTGCGGAGCAGGTAGCCGACGTGGAGGCGTGCACGAACCCGAGAGCCGGCGGGTAATCCGGTTCACTCCTGGCGCGCCGAGGGCAGGCGCAGGGGTTCGACTCCCCAGCACACAACGCAGGCCCAGCACAGCACACAGGTGACGGCGCACAGGGCACGGCACACTACCGAGTGCAGATCCACAACGGTGAGGGTGGGGCAGGGGCATTCCGCAACCCATACCGATACAGCTCGTTCCTTACAACGTTCGATGCCCGCACTGATCTGAGCCGCAAGCCGCGCGCTACGCAGCGTTGCGCCGAGCCGGCCCTGGTTCCGTCCGATCGTGCCGAAGAGCGTGCGTCAGCACCTGCATGTCGGCGATCGGGAGGCGGCAATACTCCTGTCTTTTTGCTCGCAGTAATCTCATTGGCAGCAAAGACGCTACCCGCCAGTAGGCCCTCGCGATCTGGTGGTCTGCCGACCGAACCCGACGGTCCATCGACGACGACGTTGACAGGCGCTGGTATCAGTTAAGCATGTCAACCTTCGAGTGGGCCTCGGTCGGCACCTCGGTCATAGGGCTCCTAGTCATTGTCGTAAGCTTGGGTTTCGTCCGGAGCCAGGTGCGAATGATGGCTGAGCAGACACAGCGCCTCAGTCAGGCCATGGAAACCTCTGCAGAGTCCGCGCTTGATGCGCTGTTCGTGGTCGTGACACAGGCATATCTGGAGTATCCGGCGCTAAGACCGATATTCGACGAGCGTGAGGCGATAGGACCGATTCCAACTCTCGATATCGACATGACCTATCGAGCAAACACCCTCGCTGAGATGCTGCTCGACGTGATGGACCGCGCAATAGTGTTCTCTGATCGAGGTCTTTCCGGCGCATCCACCTCTCTCGACGCATGGATCACTGATTCTTTTCGGCATAGCACCTTCTTGCGCGCCTGGTATACCGAACATGCCGGCTGGTATGGGTCAAGGTTTGACGCCCTACTGGTCAAGGCGGCTGCCGAACTAGAGGTATCCCGGGTTGAAGGAATTACAGCGGCCGGGTAAGTGGGGTGCGCTCATGCCGCTGTGCGCGGGTTACCCCCAGCGACTAAAGATGGTCGCAGTACGGAGAGCAACGACGGCCAAGGGCGTGGCCCAGGTCCCGCAGGAGAATGCCCAGCCGCTCGGCCTCCTCGGCGGTGGGCGGGGTGATGGCTGCGCCAGCCGCGATGTGCTCTCCGGCCTCGTGCAGCGCGACGTACAGATCTTCGGCGGTAGCGCGGTCGAGCCGCAGAACGATGTCATCCCGCATCCCGCTGACCCTAATCGCGTGTCACGCGGTACCGGTTGGCCAAGGTCGGGGTCTGTGGATTTGCCGCCGTCCGAGCACCGGCCGACCGCGCGGCTCTCATGGTCATAAGGAGGCCGGGAACAGCACCGCGGCGGATTGCGGCGTCGAACGCTTCCCGAGTGCCGGCCGGCAGACGGTCCCAGGTCGGCCGGAAGCTGTGCACCACGTGAAGCAACAAGGGCGCAACGACGATCCATACGGGGCTCAGATTTCATGCTCGTCCACCGCCGAGGCGAGCCGAAGCTCTGCCGACGCATACCCTCGGTAGAGGCACGGAGCCCCGGCGCAGGAGAAGATCAACGGTGAGTGAGCACAGCGTGACAGTGTTACGGCTGGACAGCATCTCGTCGGCCGAGCGCGAGGAGATCACCGTCGACCTCCAGGATCTCCTGCTGGCCCGCGGAGTGATTCTTCCCAACGATCTTCGTGACGCGTTATGGCAGCCAAGCGAGTGGAAGCCGGGTCCTGCCGCGCAGATGGCAGTAGTCGAGCCGGTCGACTGGTTTGACGCCTTCCTCGACACGGCGAACAACGGCGTCGACATCCGGGGTGATCGCGACGCCTACCACCCAGTGGAGAACGATGAGGCACCGCGGTGCCCGCATTGCGCGGGCGCTGCGCCAACGACCTACACCGACTCCTACGGCGATTGGCTGGAGGAGTGGATGACCGCCGGACGGGAGCCACTGTTCACGTGCGACCGGTGTGGCTGGAGTGGACTGTTGGGCGACTGGACCGGCCAGTTCAGCGTACTCATCGGCGCTCCCGCCGTGACGTTCCTCAACTGGCCGCCGCTATCACCCGCCTTTACCACGGACATCCGCGCCGCTCTTGGCGATCGCACCGGCATCGTTGCCAGCCACTGGTAAGACAGAGTCCGAACGCGTACGTATTCAGCTTGAGGTTGCCGGTTCGGGTAGCCACGGTCCGGTGGTGAACAGTTGTTTGAGCACGTCGAGGGCGTCCTTGCCGTGTTTGGTGGCGGTGGACAGGTAGGACCGTA
>NZ_JAASAD010000040.1 GCF_012726175.1 Micromonospora sp. HNM0581 | reverse complement strand
ATGGACCATGCGCTGGAAGGCACCCCTGAACGCCTTCCAGGTCGCCTTCGAGGGCCGACTCACCCCGGCCAACGACTGACCACCTCAACAACCAAGATCAGCCGTTAACTTGACAGACCCAAATATGGCGTGTCGGACAACCAGCGTGACGATCTCGAGGATCCCCTGACTCGATGGCTCAACGGGCAGTCGCAGGCCAACCCGCAACTGCCTACCGAACGGCGGCGTGGTCTGCGGTTTGCGTTCTACGGCCGGATGTCGACCGTCGAGCACCAGGACCGGGTGACCTCCCGGCACTGGCAACGGGACTGCGCCACTGAACTCGTCGCCGCTCACGGGGTGATCGTCGCCGAGTACTTCGATGTCGGCTGCTCTCGCCGCCGCGGTTGGCGGCAGCGTCCGCAGGCCGCTGCGCTGCTGGCCGCGCTCGATGATCCAGATCGCGGGTTCGACGCGATCGTGGTCGGCGAGTACGAGCGGGCGTTCTCCGCCAATCAGCTGCAGCACCTGGCACCCGTGCTCGAACAGCACGGCGTGCAGCTGTGGCTGCCCGAGACGGACGGGCCTGTCGATTACCATGACCCGGCCCATCAGGCGCTGATCCTGATGCTGGGTGCCCAGTCGAAACGCGAGGTTCAGCGCGCCCGATTCCGGGTCGTCACGGCGATGCGGGCCCAAGCGCGGGAGCAGGGACGGTATCTCGGAGGCCGGCCGCCCTACGGCTACCGACTCACCGACGCGGGCCCTCATCCGAACGCCGCCCAGGCGCGCTGGGGTCGCCGGCTTCAACGCCTCGAACCGGATCCGGTCACGGCCGTACACGTGCGGTGGATGTTCGCCCAACGCATGGACGGCCAGAGTCTCGCCAGCATGGCGCGCGCCCTCAACGACGCCGGCATACCGTGCCCGTCGGGCATCGATCCCGACCGCAATCCACACCGCAGTGGCGACCGGTGGACCCTACGAACAGTCGCGGCGATCCTCGCCAATCCGCGCTACACGGGTCGACAGGTCTGGAACCGGCAACCCGCGCACAACCACACCGACGCTAGCCGCTCGGAGCGTGAACCGATTCGGCGGAACCCGACCGTGGACTGGGTGGTCTCCACGCAACGGGCTCACACCGCGCTGGTCAGTGAGCAGGACTTCGTCGCGGTCCAGGCCATCCGCTCCCAGCGGGGCGCCCACGACGGCACCACCCGCCGCTACCTGTTCACCGGCCTACTGCGCTGCGGGCCATGCGGCCGAAGATTGGAATCCCATTGGATCAATCAACGCCCCGGCTACCGATGCCGCCACGGCCACACCAGCACCCGACAGCCCACCAACCCCCGACGCAAGATCCTCTACCTCAGAGAAGACCACATCATCGCCCGACTCGCCGACCATCCACGCCTCCCCAGCGGGATCCAGACTCCACACGACCTGGTCACACTCCTACACGGGAGGAAGATCACCATCGTCTGCGACCAGGAGCACTGCACACCAACCACAGAAAGATCCGCGCAGGTCAACCTGCGCGGATCATGATCGATATGTGGTAATGATGTGTCCGAGGGATTCGGCCACACGTACCCTGCACACCTGCCGGAAACAGGTGTTCATGCGTTGAACGGTAGGCTCAGCAGACCGCCAACGCAACTCCCGACAGCGTGGCCGTGTGACTCTCGGAACCAGCGCTGCCAGCCGCCCGTGACGCGCCGACAGCGGCCGCCTCCCGCCGTCGCAACCCGGCCAGGACGTCACCCATCGAGCGGGTCAGACCCGTCACATCAGCCAGGGCGGCCAGCAGTCGGGTACCGGCGTGGGCGACCAGGCCCGAACCCGAGGCAAAAACACAACGCCGCCCTGATCTGCCTCGCCTGACACCGCGTCGATGTCCTGTTCGCCATGCTCCGCGACAAGACCACCAACCAGGCCCGACCCCTCCCGGCCCCGGCTTGACAAGAACATGAGGACACCCCCCGCCGGGGGACCGCAGTGCCTCGTAGGGCCGAGCCGGCCCTGGCGGAGCGCCGGGGCCGGCTCGGTGTTGTGTTCAGACCTCTGTCACGGGCCGCAGCCGCAGAGGCTGCCGTACGTGCCGCGCCACACTTCGTGGTAAAACGCGACCCCGTAAGTCCACCGGTTCGCTCGGCGCATCCAGTCCGGCGGGTTGCGCAGGTGAATGCCGCGTGGTGTGAAGTTGCTGTCGAAGTACTGGCGCAGCCGGTTCTTCGTGCACTCCTTGATGTCGCAGTGCTTCGTGCGGCATCCCCGCGGGGCCTGGCTCGACGCGTCCTTCTTGGCAGCCTTCTTGGCATCGCTCTCCGTCTTGCCGCTGCCTGCGCCCCAGACGTAGCCGGTGCACTTGGGATCGTTGCCGACCAGCGCGCACTTTGCCTTACACTTCCAGGCCTGTCCGTCCAGGTCGTACTGGTTTACCGGGTCGGAGGGGTAGCCGTATAGGTTGTCGCCGCCGCCGTAGAGCGGGTCGACGGAGAGGAACCGGCCGGTGGCCGGGTCGTAGAGGCGGACGCCCATTACGACCAAGCCGGACACGGTGTCGGAGGCACGCTGCTTGGCGCCCAGCCAGCCGTAGCGGACCGCGGCCTGCGACGCCTTCGGGATGCCGTACTCGTCGTGGTCCAGCGCGATCGGCGCGGCGGTGGTATCCAGCGGCAGCAGCAGCGCGACGTCGCCGTGGATGTCGGCGAGCTGCAGGACCGTCTGGCCGCTCTTGCCGGTGGTGGCGGCGAGGTCACCGCCTGCCGAGGTGACGTTGCGGGTAACGGTGCCCGCCGCGTCCTCGACCACCCAGCGCGGGCTGTCGCTGTCGCTGCAATAGTGGTTGACCTTAGTGCTGACCGTCGTCCACGTACTGCCGCTGCCGGTCGCCTCGACCGTGGTCCGCACCCGGTTGGCCGGGTCCAGGGTCCAGGTCTGCCGCCGGGTGCCGCTGGTCTGTTGCGCTGGCAGGTCGTTGACGAAATAGGCGAGCGTACCGTTGCCACCGGCGGTGGTGGCTCGACCGAAGGCGTCGTAGGTGTACCCGGATCCCGCCAGCCGGTCCGCGCTGTCGTACGTGAAGCTGGTCGTGGTGCCACCCGGGGCGGGGCAGTCGGCACCGGGCGCGCCCGTGGCGCTGGTGACCGTCTTGCGGTTGCTGCGGCTGTCGAAGGTCTGGCCACGGGTGGTGCAGACCGTGTCGGTGGTGTCCTGGACCTGGGTGAGGCGGCCGTGGGCGTCGTAGCCGTAGGTCTGCGTTGACCAGCCCGCGTGACTTGCGACCTGGTCGTGGACCGTACGAGTTACGGTGTCGGCGAACACCAGCACACCGTCGCTGTCCCGGGTGTAGGTGCGGTCGACAGTGGAGCCATTGGCGTCCTGGGTCACCTTCAAGGTGTACCCACCGGGCAGCCTCTCCTGGGTGACCGTGCCGTCCGGGTCGTACGACGGCTGGAAGGCGCCGGCTACCGAGTCGGTGATTCGGGTGGCCAGGCCGCGCGGCTCGGTCGCGTGGTCGTAGGTATAGGTCACCGTCGAGGGGACCGTGTCGGTCACCTTGATCGGCCGGTTGAGCAGATCGTATTCGTAGGTTAGGCGGCCGTTGTCGGCGTTTGTGTAGGAGTACAGCCGGCCGAGGGTGTCGTAGGCCTTGGTGATGGTTCCGGCGGTTGCCGAAACGGTTCGTACGGCCCGGCCGGTGGACTGGTTGTACTCGGTGGTGACGGCCGGGATGGCGCTGCCCGTGCCTCCGGTGGTGGTCACCGTGGCCGGCCGGCCTGCGGCGTCATACGAGGTGCTGGTCACCCGGCTGACCCCGTTCGCGGTGTCGGTGACCTTGGCCGGGTTGCCCCACCAGTCGTATTCGGTGGTGCTGCCCGGCAGACCGGTGGGGTTGGTGCCGCCGCCCGTAATCGCGCCGGCCGGGCCGGTCGAACAGAGCTGGTCGGCCCATTCCGGACGGCCGCTGCAGGCGCCAGTGCCGGTGGCGGACCAGTAGGTGGTCACTTGGGTGGCCGAGTCGGTGCCGGTGCTGCCCGGCGCGACCTGGCGAATGATCCGGCCTTGGGCGTCATACTGGCTGGTGCTGGTGATGGCGAGACCACCGGGGTCGACCACCGTTCTGGTCGGCAGCCCCTTGCCCCAGTCGTAGCTGGTCTCGGTGACCCGGGCCTCCCCGACGATGTCGGGGAACTGCAGGACCTGGGCACCGGTGGTCACTTTGGTGACTCGGTCGCGGACCTTGGCGGTGCCGTCGGTGGGACGACCCGCGTCGTACTCGTTGTTGGTGCGGATTCGCGCGGCGGTTGACGATCCGGCTGCGAGCAAGACGTTGCTGCCGCTCTTGAGGTCGGCGCTCAGCTCGACTCGGCGTAGCGGGCCGAGTTCGGTCAGCTGGCGGGTGCCGGTGTCGTTGTGGATCGATCGGGTGGACAGCAGTTCGGCGCGTTCGGCCGTGGAGAGCCCGGCGATGCCGAGGTCGGCGAGGGCTTCACGGTCGGCGGTGGTCCGGCCGAGCGCGAGTGACCGGTTGGCGGCGGTCAGGTCGCGTACGGTGTTGCCGAAGCGGTCGTGTTCGGTGGTGGTGAGATGCCCGCCGGGCAGAGCCAGGTTCGACTCGCGGCCGGAGGCGTCCAGGTAGTGGATGCTGGCTCGGCCGTAGGAGCCAGCGGTCAGGGCGCTGCCGCTGTGCGCGGCGGGCACCGAGTCCGCCAGGAAGACGGCGGTGGCATCGGTCGGAGCGATGCGCTGGCCCCACGTCGCGACGTCGGCCGCGCCCATCGGGTAGGGGGCTTTCGTCCCGCTGACCGGCACGTCGTACACGATGCTCGTGACCGCTTCGCCGTTGACAGTCGCGGTAGTGCCTGGCGTCAGCGTCGGCCGCGACACGCGCAGCAGCCGGCCGCCGTCATAGGTGAACGACCAGGATTGCTCACCCGGCTGGGTGTACTGGGTCAAGTGTCCAGCGCTGTCGTACGCGTACTTCCTCTTCAGCGCGGGAGTGATCAGCGGGTTCCACGCCTCCCGCAGGCGTCCGGCGCCGTCGTAGGCGTATGCCTGCACGGTCTTCGCAGTCGCTGCGGCCGAACCCGGTTCGGTCGACCAGAGCCGCAGTTCCTTGACCTGGTCGACGACATCGCCGAGAGTGTCGCCACTGGCGGTGGTGGCGGTCGCGTACACGTACTCGAGAACCCGGCAGCCCTTCGTCGCTGGCGTCTGCCCGCAGGTCGACGCCGCCACCGCTGAGGTCGGGGCGACGACCCGCTTCGGTCGCGCCACGGACTTGCCGCCGACGGTGACCGCCTCGGACACCACCGTGGTGGTCGAGTCGGCCAGTCCGTCGAGCTCGGTCTTTTGCAGCTGCCAGGTATCCGAGGCGGTGGTGGGCTTGGCGAAGACACTAATTACGCCGTCGGTGTCGGTCAGCGTGAACGTGCCGGTCACCGCGCCGGTCAGGGTGAGTTCCTCTGAGCCGGGTTCGGAGACCCATCCGGTACGGGTCGCATTGGCGGTGAAGCTGACCTGCTCACCCTCGGCGTCGACCAGCGTGACGGCGGTGTCCGAGACGCGGCGGATGTGCGTACCGTCGAACTCCGTCAGCAGCGCAACCGTGCCGGCCACCCACTCCTTGCCGAAGATCGGAGCCTGGCCAATCTGGTTCGCGCCCTTGTCGGGCACGCGGGACGACAGGGTACGGGAAACGGATAGCGCCCACGCCGAGACGTCGCTCTCGGTGACCGTGTAGTCGCCGGTCAGTAGATTGACCGATCCGGGTCCAAGCTTCTCAGTGGCGGCGCCGTCGGCGTTGCGGTCGACCACGACGGTGAGTGCGTTGCTGCTGCCCGCCGCCCCGTTCGACCCAGTGAAGTCGACCTTGATCTGTATGCTGCCGTCCGGGTCGACCGTATCGGTGGCGTTCCAGACCAGGTCGGCGGTGCGACCATTGGTCAGCGCGACCGGCTGCGCGGTGATCGGAGTGTCGCCGGCGAGGATATGCGCTGCCGGGATGACGTTCCACGCGTCCGCAGCTGAACGTCGCCAGGAGAAGGTGGCGGCGCTGTAGCGAGCCTTGTCAGCACTCGCGACGAGCGGGACTCGGCGCGCGGTGCGCTCACCGTCGTCTGGCTGCAGGAAACCGCCCGGGCCGACGAGGATCGGGTAGCTGACTACCTCGGATTTGTTGTCAGCTTTGTCGACCGAACGGACCTGGAAGGTCTGCTCACCGTCGCGGGCCGGGGTCGCGGTTATGGTCACGGCGGTCGCCGCGCCGCCGGTGGTGACCTTGGTCCACGCCGAGCCGTCCAACGACCATTCCAGCCAGTTGTGGTCCGCAGCGGGCGGAGTCACCGCGAAGGACCCGGCCTGACCGGCACCCTTGACCCACTGACCCGACGGATAGTCGGCGGACGTGATCCCGCGCGGAGCCGACGGCGCGGTGGTGTCAACGGTGAACGTCTTCCACGGCGACCAGACTGTGCTGTAGTGCGTTCCGTCGTACGGGTTGGTGCGGAACCTGTAGGTCTTGCCATTGGTCAGCACGCCAGCAGGCACAACCACCGAAGCAACCTGGCCGGACGGCACGAACTTCGAGGTGTAGTTCGCGCCGACCTGAGTATTGGTGGCCTGGGCCTGACCCGGTTTGACGGACATCCCAGGTCAGAGGGGCTGTGTGCTCCTCGGGAGGATGTTCATCATGGAAGGCATGGGCAAGAAACCACGCCGGCCGCGCAGAGCGTTCACGCCGG
>NZ_JAASAD010000004.1 GCF_012726175.1 Micromonospora sp. HNM0581 | reverse complement strand
TCGTCGCCGCGATGATCGCCTTCACGTTGCCGACCTGCTCGTCGTCCAACTCGATCGTCGACTGGCCGGTCGGCGTGCCGTGCGGCAGCAGCGTGCTGGTGTCCGGCGTGTCGGCCTGCACGGCGGCGATGGGGTTGGTGGGGGTGGGGTCGCTGTCCGTGCCGTGGTTGAGCGGGCCGGCGGCGAGACCGACGGCGGTGCCGAGGCCGGCGATACCGAGGATGCTCTTTCGCAGCATGGTGTTCATCGGGGGCTCCTTCGCGTCGGGGTCGGACCTCGCCCGTCGTGGAACGGGGGTGGCGGGTGAGGTCGGCGCGGTCGAGCGCCAGAAGTCTGAGAGGAGATCGGCCCCGGGGTGGGCCGGTGTGCTGCTCGGTCAGCCACCCTGCACAACGCCGGCCACCGGTCGATGATTCCGCCCGCTGCGGCCCGCAGAACCGGACACCATGCCCGTTCGGTCGTAAACGCCCCAGGGTGCCGTCCGGTCACCGCCGTGGCCGGTGGCGGAAGGCGCCCGACCTCCCGGGGAGTTCGGTGCAGCCATCAGCGGTGTGGGCGAGGGCCTAGGGTGGTGCGGGTGGCGACACTTCTGCTCCTGCGGCACGGACGTACCACCGCGAACGCCGACGGTGGTCTCGCCGGTCGGCAGCCCGTCGAGCTGGACGAGACCGGTCGCGCCCAGGCCACCGCGGTCGGTGGCCGGCTGCGGGCGGTGCCGTTGGCGGCCGTGGTGACCAGCCCACTGGTCCGCTGCCGGCAGACCCTTGAACTGGCGTTGCCCGACGCGTCCCCGGTGGTGGACGAGGGTCTGATCGAATGTGGGTACGGCAGCTGGGAAGGCCAGCCACTCAAGAAGCTGGCCAAGGAGCCGCTCTGGCCGGTGGTGCAGCAGCATCCCAGCGCCGTCGTCTTCCCCGACGGTGAGGCGATGGCGCAGATGGCGACCCGGGCGGTCGCGGCGGTTCGCGCCTGGGACGCCCGACTGAGTGCCGAGCACGGCCCGGAGGCGGTCTGGCTGGCCTGTAGTCACGGGGATGTGATCAAGGCTGTCGTCGCCGACGCGCTCGGCGTACACCTGGACCTCTTCCAGCGGATCGTGGTCGATCCGGCATCGGTGACCGTGATCCGCTACACGCCTCTGCGTCCCTTCCTGATCCGTCTCAACGACGTCGGTGGTGACCTGGCCGGCCTGGTGCCGGCGCCTGGTAAGCGGCGTCGGCGGGCCCGCCGGCCGACGGACTCGGACGCTGCGGTCGGCGGTGGCGCGGGGGTGTCCCGATGACTCGCCCGGACGCGCGTCCCGGCACCGTCGGGTGTGCCGCGAAACGGGTCGGTGGGGTGCGCGCTGTGTGTGGCCGCCGGATAGGGTCGTGGTTATGACCCACCAGGTGCACGCCTTCGAGCCGCCGGAGCGGTTCGTCGCCGGGACCGTCGGGCCGCCGGGGGAGCGCACGTTCTTTCTTCAGGCGCGCGGTGGTGGCCGCCTGGTCAGCGTCGCGCTGGAGAAGGTCCAGGTCTCCCTGCTCGCCGAGAAGCTGGAGGAGCTGCTGACCGAGGCTCAGCGTCGGTTCGGTGTGGAGCTGCCGGAGGCTGTGGTCCCGGTCGGTGACAACGATCCGCTGGAGACCCCCGTCGACGAGGAGTTCCGCGTCGGCACACTGGGCCTGGCCTTCGACGCGGACACCGCGACCGTGGTGATCGAGGCGATAGCGGTCGGCGAGGCCGAGTCGGAGATCGAGCTCGGCGAGGTGGAGGCCGAGGCAGAGGAAGAACCCGATGACGTCGAGCCGGACGAGGATCTCGACCGGCTGCGGGTCCGGCTGACCCCGGAGGCGACTCGCGCGTTCATCGAGCGGGCCCGACGAGTGGTCAACGCCGGTCGGCCACCCTGCCCCCTCTGCGGTCAGCCGTTGGACCCGGCCGGCCATCTCTGCCCCCGGAACAACGGCTACCACCGGTGACCTCCTCCGGTGTGGCTCCCCGTCAGGAAGGGGGTGCTGCGCTGCGCCTGCTGCGGGACGGTGAGCTGACCGTCGAGGGGCGCCTCGTCGACGCCTCCAACACCACCCTGCGGGCGCTGCTGACCTTGGACGGGGTGTCGGCTCGGTGCGTGTACAAACCAGTGCGCGGCGAGCGACCGCTGTGGGATTTCCCCGAGGGCACCCTGGCGGGCCGTGAGGTGGCGGCTTACCTGGTTTCCGCGGCCACCGGGTGGGATCTGGTGCCGCCGACGGTGCTGCGGGACGGGCCGTTGGGGCCGGGCTCCTGCCAGCTGTGGATCGACGAGCCACCCGACTCCGAGCCGCTTGTGGGGTTCGTGCCGGCCGATTCGGTGCCGGCCCGCTGGTTCCCGATCGCGGCCGCCCGCGACGACGACGGCACCGCGTACGCGTTGGCCCACGCCGACGACCCGCGGCTGGCCCGGCTCGCACTGCTCGACGCGGTGATCAACAACGCGGACCGTAAGGGCGGCCACGTGCTGGTCGGCCCGGACGACCGGATCCACGGGGTCGACCACGGGGTGAGCTTCCACGTGGACGAGAAGCTGCGTACGGTGCTCTGGGGTTGGGCCGACCGCTCCCTGCCCGACGACGCGGTCGACATGCTCGCTCGCCTGTCCCGGCAGCTTGCTGGGCCGCTCGGTGCGGACCTGGCCGAGCATCTCACCCGTGGCGAGACCGCCGCGTTGGCCGCCCGGATCGACCGGCTGCGCGAGAGTTGCCGCTTTCCACGGCCGTCGCAGGACTGGCCGGCGGTGCCCTGGCCACCGCTCTGAGCCTGTCGCGTTGATCACTCGCCGGTCGGCGTGACGTTACCCGGCGGCTGGTTAGGCTGACGAGCATGGAGTCTTGGATGGGGCACGAGGTGCCGCGGCTGCCGGGGCGGCCCGGGCCGTTGAGGTTGTTCGACTCGGCTCGCGGGAGTACGCAGCCGAGTGACCCGGACGGCACCGCCACCATGTACGTCTGCGGTATCACCCCGTACGACGCCACTCATCTCGGGCATGCCGCCACCATGATCACTTTCGATCTGGTGCAGCGGATGTGGCGCGACACCGGGCGCGAGGTCCGCTACGTCCAGAACGTCACCGACATCGATGATCCGTTGCTGGAGCGGGCGGAGCGTGACCGTGAGGACTGGAAGGTCCTGGCGATGCGGGAGACGGCGCTGTTCCGGGAGGACATGGAGGCGTTGCGGATCATCCCGCCGGCCCACTACGTGGGCGCGGTGGAGTCGATCCCGGACATCGCCGACAAGGTGCTCGTGCTGCTCAAGGATGGTGCCGCGTACCGTCTCGACGACGGCACCGGCGACGTCTACTTCGACGTCTCGACCGCGCCGAGCTTCGGCTACGAGTCGAACCTGTCCCGCGCGGAGATGCTGGACATCTTTCCTGAGCGTGGCGGCGACCCGGACCGTGCCGGTAAACGTGACCCGTTGGACCCGCTGCTGTGGCGCGGTGCCCGAGACGGCGAGCCGTCCTGGCCCGGCAACGACCTTGGCCCGGGCCGACCGGGGTGGCACATCGAGTGCGCGGTGATCGCCCTCAACCTGCTCGGCTCCACCATCGACGTCCAGGGTGGCGGTAACGACCTGTTGTTCCCGCACCACGAGTGTTCCGCCGCGCACGCCGAGCGGTTGTCCGGCGCCGCGCCGTTCGCCGGTCACTACGTGCACGCCGGCATGATCGGACTCAACGGCGAGAAGATGTCCAAGTCCCGGGGCAACCTGGTCTTCGTCTCCCGGCTGCGGGCCGACCGGGTGGATCCGATGGCGGTCCGGCTCGCTCTGCTCTCCGGTCACTACCGCGCCGACCGGTCGTGGACCGACGACCTGCTCACTGACGCGCAGGGCCGGCTGAACCGTTGGCGACGGGCCGCCGCCGAGGCCGCCGGGCCGTCCGGTGCGGGGCTCCTGGCCGGCGTACGCGGGAAACTCGCCGACGACCTCGACACTCCCGGCGCCCTGCGGGTGGCTGACGAGTGGGCCGAGCGAACCCTCGCCGGGGTCGACGACGACCCGGCGGCGCCGCTCCTGTTCGCCGACACCGTCGACGCCCTGCTCGGCATCCGCCTCTGATCAACCACCGCCTGCCTGTCCCGCCGTGCTGACGTGTGCCCGTCGCCGGTGGCCTGGCGTCGTGGCTTCGTCAGCGCCGGACACAGCAGTATCCCGATGGTGTTGCCTGCGTCCGGTGGGGCGGGGCGGCGCCGCGGGTCAGCCGAGGACGAGGCCGGGGTCAGGGTCGGGTTCGGCGGTGGGGGCGGGGATCTGGTACTGCTCGGTGAGGGTGGTGACGGGGCCGGGCCAGGTGGCTTGCGCGACCTCGATGGGTCGGCGCTGCGGGTCGTACGCCACGTGCAGCAGATGCAGTACCGGGGTGTCCGGCCGGATCTGGAGGGTCTCGGATTCTTCGCGGCTGGGCTGGCGTGCGGTGATGGTGTCGGTGGCGGTGGTGTACCGCCGGCCGGTGGCCTCTTCGGCTTCCTGGTAGAGGGGGCGGCCGAACGCCTCGGTCCGTTCCAGCGAGGTGCCGGCGGTGTCGGCGGGCAGGAACCAGGAGGCGCCCACCTCCACCGGTGAGTCCTCGGTGCGGACGAGGTGGCGGCGGCAGAGCAGTTCGGTGCCGTCGGGTACGCCGAAGGCGTCGGCCACCTCGGGCGGTGCGGGGGAGCGGCCGACGGAGACGAGCTGTTGGCGGTAGCGGGCCGCCAGGTCTGTGTGGTAGCCGCGGAAGCCGCCGTAGCGGCCTCGGGAGAGCCGGTTGAGTCGACGCCGGGTGCCCCGGACGTACGTGCCGGATCCGGGTTTGGTGATCAGGATGCCCTCGACCCGGAGTTGGTCGACGGCGCGTTGCACGGTCTGCTTGGCGACGCCGAACATCTCGGCGATGGCCGGGATGGACGGCAGTCGTTCGCCCGGTGCCCAGTCGCCGCGCCGGATCTGGCTCTTGAGCTGCGTAGCGATCTGTCGGTGCGGGAACTCGGCCGCCCCCGGGTTGATTTGCATCCCCCGCCTCCTCGTTTCAGCTAGGGTCCTAGGATGCCTTACGGGGTGCGTGAATCGCCACCCCGACCCACACGACGAGGCCCCGGGCGATCACCCGCCCGGGGCCTCGTGAAACGAAGAAGGGGAAGAGTTACCAGGAACCGGCGGTGGGACCGGCTGATCCACCGCGGCGGCGCAGGTACTTCTCGAACTCCTGGGCGATCTCGTCCCCGGTCAACGGGGTGATGCCGGCATCACCCACCCGTTCCTCCAACTCGCGTACGTATTCGCCCAGCTCGGCATCCTGCTCGGCGGCGCTGCGTACCCGCTGTTCCCACTCGGCGGCCTCCTCGGCCAGGTCGGCCATGGGAACCGGCAGATCGAGCACCTCCTCGACCCGGTGCAGCAGGGCGAGGGTGGCCTTCGGGCAGGGCGGATTGTTGGCGTAGTGCGGCACGTGGACCCAGAACGAGACGGCGTCGACCTCGGCTCGTGTGCAGGCGTCGTGCAGGACGCCGACGATGCCGGTCGGCCCGTCGTAGCGGGTCGGGGTG
The DNA here is from genome assembly GCF_012726175.1 of Micromonospora sp. HNM0581. Lineage (GTDB taxonomy): Bacteria > Actinomycetota > Actinomycetes > Mycobacteriales > Micromonosporaceae > Micromonospora. The sequence goes on along the minus strand of NZ_JAASAD010000004.1, from coordinate 280,608 downwards.
AGCTGGTATCGGCGCGCGGCGTCGGCGTCGGAGGCGCTGCCGCTGATCGGTAGCGGCCGGGTGTACGGCACGTCGGCCAGCAGCGCTCCGAGCAGCACCACCCGCTCGACCTCCAGGCTGTGGCAGATCTCCAGCACCTGCTCGCAGAAGGTCCGCCACCGCATACTCGGCTCGATGCCGCGGATCAGCACCACGTCCCGCTCGGTACCGGCGGGACTGGCGACCGTGAACCGGGTGGTGGGCCATTCCACCCGGCGGGTGGCGCCGTCGGACATGGTGATGGTGGGCCGGCTGACCTGGAAGTCGTAGAAGTCCTCCGGATCCAGCTCGGTGACGGGCCGGGCCTCCCATACCTGCTCCAGGTGCTCGACCGCCGCGGTGGACGCGTCCGCCGCGTCGTTCCACCCCTCGAAGGCGCAGATGGCGACGGGGGACCGCAGCACCGGCAGCCCGTCGAACTCGGTCATGCCGTCACCTCCTGCTCGTCACCGGCGGTCCGGGCCGCAGGCCCGGTCGTCCGCCCACGGTGCGTGGCGGTGTCGCTGTAGTCCTTCACGTCAGTCAGCCTACGTGTCGGGCCCGGAACCGGCCCGTCGGCCGCGCCGGTCGGGGCGGGCCTCAGCGCCGGTGTCGTGCGCCCAGCAGCCGATGATGTTCGGTGATGCCGGCCGAAACAGACACCGTGATCCGGACGACACAATGTGGGAACGTGCCACACGCAGGGGCGTGGGCCCGCCCTGTCGCACTAACCTGAGGTTGTGCGGACTTCGTTGCTTGACGCGCTGGCAGATCGGGTCCTCGTCACCGACGGGGCGATGGGCACGATGTTGCAGGCCGCCGACCTGAGCCTGGACGACTTCGACGGCCTGGAGGGATGCAACGAGATCCTCAACGTCACCCGGCCGGACGTCGTCCGCGGGGTGCACGAGGCGTACCTGGCGGCGGGCGCGGACTGTGTGGAGACGAACACCTTCGGCGCGAATCTGCCCAACCTCGCCGAGTACGACATCGCGGACCGGATCTGGGAGTTGTCCGAGGTGGGGGCACGACTGGCGCGGGATGCCGCCGACGTCTACTCGACTTCGCAACAGCCCCGGTGGGTGCTCGGTTCGATAGGCCCGGGGACGAAGCTGCCGACCCTCGGTCACGCCGCGTACGCCACGCTCCGCGACGCGTACCAGCAGAACGCCGGTGGACTGATCACCGGTGGCGCGGACGCGCTGATCATCGAGACCTGTCAGGATCTGCTCCAGGTCAAGGCAGCGGTGATCGGGTCCAGGCGGGCGATGACCGAGCTGGGCCGTGACGTCCCGATCATCTGTCACGTGGCGGTCGAAACCACCGGCACGATGCTGCTGGGCAGCGAGATCGGTGCGGCGTTGACCGCGATCGAGCCGCTCGGCGTGGACCTGATCGGGCTCAACTGCTCGACCGGACCGGCCGAGATGGGTGAGCATCTGCGCTACCTGTCTCGACACTCCCGCATTCCGGTGTCGGTGATGCCCAACGCCGGTCTGCCGGTACTCACCCCGGACGGTGCGTACTTCCCCCTGGGTCCCGAGGACATGGCCGACGCGTTGGAACAGTTCGTCACCGACTACGGCGTCGCGTTGGTCGGCGGTTGCTGTGGCACGACCCCCGAGCACATCCGGGTACTCGCCGATCGGCTGCGTGACGTACGGCCGGTGGCCCGCCAGCCGCGCGTCGACGCGGGTGTCTCCTCGGTCTACCACCATGTGCCGTTCGCGCAGGACGCGAGTGTGCTGATGGTGGGGGAGCGCACCAACGCCAACGGCTCCAAGGCGTTCCGGGAGGCCATGCTCGCCGCGGACTGGCAGTCCTGTGTGGAGATCGCCCGTGGCCAGGCCCGTGACGGTTCACACCTGCTGGATCTCTGCGTCGACTACGTCGGCCGGGACGGCACCACCGACATGCGTGAGCTGGCCGGCCGGTTCGCCACCGCCTCCACCCTGCCGATCATGCTGGACTCGACCGAGCCGGCGGTGGTCGAGGCCGGGCTGGAGATGCTCGGCGGTCGTTGCGTGGTCAACTCGGTGAACTTCGAGGACGGCGACGGCCCGGAGTCCCGGTACGCGCGGGTGATGCCGGTGGTCGCCGAGCACGGCGCCGCCGTGGTCGCACTGCTCATCGACGAGGAGGGGCAGGCGCGGACGGCGGAGTGGAAGGTACGGGTCGCCGGGCGGCTGATCGAGGATCTCACCGGCCGGTGGGGGATGCACCGTTCGGACATCCTCATCGACGCGCTGACCTTCCCGATCGCCACCGGTCAGGAGGAGACCCGCCGAGACGGCATCGAGACCATCGAGGCGATCCGGGAGATCGCCCGCCGCTGGCCCGGGGTGAACTTCACCCTGGGCATCTCGAACGTCTCGTTCGGGCTCAACCCGGCGGCCCGGCAGGTGCTCAACTCGGTCTTCCTGCACGAGTGCGTTCAGGCCGGGCTCACCTCGGCGATCGTGCACGCCAGCAAGATCCTGCCGATGGCGAAGATTCCCGACGAGCAGCGCGAGATCGCCCTCGACCTCATCTACGACCGACGTCGTGAAGGCTACGACCCGGTGCAGCGGTTCATCGAGGTCTTCGAGGGCGTCGACGCCGCCTCGGCACGGGCCACCCGGGCCGAGGAGTTGGCGGCCCTCCCGCTCAACGAGCGGCTGAAGCGGCGGATCATCGACGGCGAGCGCAACGGTCTGGAGGCCGACCTCGACGCGGCGATGGCCGCTGGCACCGCTCCGCTGCTCATCATCAACGACATCCTGCTCGACGGCATGAAGGTCGTCGGTGAGCTGTTCGGTTCCGGTCAGATGCAGCTGCCGTTCGTGTTGCAGTCCGCCGAGGTGATGAAGACCGCGGTGGCGTACCTCGAACCGCACATGGAGAAGGCCGACGACGGCGGCAAGGGTCGCATCGTGCTCGCGACCGTCAAGGGCGACGTGCACGACATCGGCAAGAACCTGGTGGACATCATCCTGTCCAACAACGGCTACGAGGTGGTGAACATCGGCATCAAGCAGCCGATCTCCGCCATCCTCGACGCCGCCGAACAGCACCGCGCCGACGCCATCGGCATGTCGGGTCTGCTGGTCAAGAGCACCGTCATCATGAAGGAGAACCTGGTCGAGATGGCCTCGCGCGGGGTCGCGGAGCGCTGGCCGGTTCTGCTCGGTGGCGCGGCGTTGACCCGGGCGTACGTCGAGGACGACCTGCGGTCGATGTTCCCCGGTCAGGTGCACTATGCCCGTGACGCCTTCGAGGGGTTGTCCCTGATGGACCGGGTGATGACCGCCAAGCGTGGCGGTGCTCCGGTGGTGGATCCCGAACGGGAGGCGGCTCTGGCGGCGCGGCGGGCCCGCCGGGAAAGACAGCGCGCGATGGTGACGGAGTCGCTGCCTGAGCTGCACGACACCTCGGTGCGCTCGGATGTCGCGGTCGACGTGCCGGTGCCGGTGGCACCGTTTTACGGCACCCGGGTGGTCAAGGGGGTGCCGCTGGCCGACTACGCGGCGCTGCTGGACGAGCGGGCCACCTTCATGGGCCAGTGGGGGCTGCGTGGTGCGCGGGGCGGTAAGGGTCCGTCGTACGAGGAGCTGGTGGAGACGGAGGGTCAGCCGAGGCTGCGTTACTGGCTGGACCGGCTGATCGCCGACCAGGTGTTGGAGGCGGCCGTGGTGTACGGCTACTTCCCCGCCTACTCGGAGGGCAACGACCTGGTGGTCTTGGACGAGAACGGGCACGCCGAGCGGGCCCGCTTCACCTTCCCCCGCCAGCGGCAGGAGCGGCGGCTGTGCCTGGCCGACTTCTTCCGCCCGCGCGGCGGTGACCTGGACGTGGTCGCGTTGCAGCTGGTGACGGTGGGCCAGCCGGTCAGTGAGTACGCGGCGAAGCTGTTCGCGCGCAACGAGTACCGCGACTACCTGGAGGTGCACGGGTTGTCGGTGCAGCTCACCGAGGCCCTCGCCGAGTACTGGCACAGGCGGGTCCGGTCCGAGCTGCGGCTGCCCGACGGCCGCACCGTCGCCGACGACGACCCGGCTGACCTGGCTGGTCTGCTGCGCACCGACTACCGGGGCTGCCGGTACGCGTTCGGTTACCCGGCCTGCCCCGATCTGGAGGATCGGGCGAAGATCGTGGAGTTGCTGGGTGCCGGGCGGATCGGTGTGGAGTTGTCCGAGGAGTTCCAGCTGATGCCGGAGCAGGCCACCGACGCCATCGTCGTCCATCATCCCGAGGCCAGCTACTTCAACGCCAGGTAGAGCGTGTGGGCACTGCGCGTTCGCTTCGGGTTCCACTGTCGATTCGGTGTGTGGCAGGCACGCAGCGGCGCGGGGGATAGCCGGATGTGAGATCCGTTGCAGGACACGCCGGCACACCATCTGGTGTCTTGCGTTCGTAGGCCACCCATATATGGTGTCACCCGTAGCTGGTTCGGGCGCCCATCCGGGGCGGCTGAGGTAAGAGGGAACCCGGTGTGAATCCGGGGCTGCCCCGCAGCGGTGAGTGGGAACGACAGCCGTCACACGGCACTGGGCTGCGGCCTGGGAAGCGACGGCCAGTAGGAAGGCGAGCACGCCCACGAGCCCGAAGACCTGCCAGCACGCCGTCCGCGCACGCGGGCGGCGGCAGTCGGCCGCGTGGGACGGCCGACGCCACCCGGAACGCGCCTGTGCGCGAGCCCTGTGGCGTCCTCCCGCGTTGTCCGAGGCCATCAGTAGACGGCGCGAGGAGAGAGACGTGACGGTCGTGCGGGAGATTCCTGCGTCCGGCCCAGCTGTGCCGGAGCAGCGCCGGCAGGTGATGCAGGTCCGTAAGCGCAACGGGGACGCCGAACCGGTGGACGTCAACAAGATCGTCCGCGCGGTGGAGCGGTGGGTCGCCGATCTGGACGAGGTGGATCCGCTTCGGGTGGCCACGAAGACGATCAGTGGTTTGTACGACGGCGCCACCACCGCTGAGCTGGACAAGCTGTCCATTCAGACGGCCGCCGAGCTGATCGGCGAGGAGCCGCAGTACTCCAAGCTGGCGGCGCGGCTGCTTGCCGCGTACGTGGACAAGGAGGTCCGCGGACAGCAGGTAGCCAGTTTCAGCCAGTCCATTCGTCACGCGCACGACCTGGGACTTGTCGGGGACACGACCGCCGCGTTCGTGGCCCGCAACGCCCGCAAGCTGGACGACGCGGTCGACCCCGACGGTGACCTGCGGTTCGAGTATTTCGGGCTGCGTACGGTCGCGGACCGCTACCTGCTTCGGCATCCGCGGACCCGGCTGGTGGTGGAGACGCCGCAGTACTGGCTGCTGCGGGTCGCCTGCGGGTTGTCGCAGACGCCGGGGGAGGCGATCGGCTTCTACCGGTTGATGTCGAGCCTGGCCTACCTGCCGAGTTCACCCACGTTGTTCAACTCGGGGACGCGGCACACCCAGATGTCGTCGTGTTTCCTCGTCGACTCGCCACGCGACGAACTCGACTCCATCTACGAGCGCTACCACCAGGTGGCGAAGCTGTCGAAGTTCTCCGGCGGCATCGGTATCTCCTGGTCACGGGTGCGGGGCCGGGGTGCGTTGATCCGGGGAACCAACGGCCGCTCCAACGGCATCGTGCCGTTTTTGAAGACCCTCGACGCCGGGGTGGCGGCCGTCAACCAGGGGGGTCGGCGTAAGGGCGCGGCCTGCGTGTACCTGGAGCCGTGGCACCCGGACATCGAGGAGTTCCTGGAGCTGCGGGACAACACCGGGGAGGAGTCCCGGCGTACCCACAACCTGAACCTGGCGAACTGGATCCCGGACGAGTTCATGCGCCGGGTCGAAGCGGACGGCGACTGGTCGTTGATCGACCCGTCGGATGCGCCGGAGCTGCCGGATCTTTTCGGTGAGGCGTTCGACGAGGCGTACCGGGCGGCGGAGAAGAAGGCCGTCCGCACGGTCAAGGCCCGCGACCTGTACGGCCGGATGATGCGTACGCTCGCGCAGACCGGCAACGGGTGGATGACGTTCAAGGACGCGGCGAACCGGTTGTCGAACCAGACCGGTGAGCCGGGCAACACGATCCACCTGTCGAACCTGTGCACGGAGATCCTGGAGGTCAACAGCGACACCGAGACGGCGGTGTGCAACCTGGGATCGGTGAACCTGGGGGCGCACGTCACCGCCGACGGTGTCGACTGGGAGAAGCTACGGGCGACGGTGCGCACGGCGGTGGTGTTCCTCGACCGGGTGATCGACATCAATTACTACCCGGCCGAGCAGACGGCGGTGTCGAACCCGCGCTGGCGGCCGGTCGGGCTCGGGCTGATGGGTCTGCAGGACGCGTTGTTCGCTCTGCGTCTGCCGTTCGACTCGGCGCAGGCGCGGGAGCTGTCGACCCGGGTACAGGAAGAGATCTTCCTGACCGCGTTGGAGACGTCAGCGGGGCTCGCCGAGAGTTTCGGCCCGCACCCGGCGTACGCCGAGACCCGCGCGGCGAAGGGTGAGCTGCACCCCGACCTGTGGGGCGCAGAGGTGACCCAGACGCAGCGGTGGGCCGCCCTGCGGGAGACGGTCGCCCGCCACGGCCTGCGGAACTCGCTGCTGGTGGCGATCGCACCGACCGCCACGATCGCCTCGATCGCCGGTTGCTACGAATGCATCGAGCCGCAGGTGTCCAACCTGTTCAAGCGCGAGACGATGTCCGGCGAGTTCCTCCAGATCAACACCTATCTGGTCCGGGAGTTGAAGGCGCGTGGGTTGTGGACGGCGCCGATCCGGGAGCAGATCAAGCGGGCCGAGGGATCGGTGCAGGGCATCGCCGAGTTGCCGCCGCAGGTGCGGGAGCTGTTCCGTACCGCGTGGGAGCTGCCGCAGCGGGCGCTCATCGATCTGGCGGCCGCCCGTGCGCCGTTCATCGACCAGTCGCAGTCGTTGAACCTGTTCCTGGGCGCGCCGACCATCGGCAAGCTCTCCTCGATGTACCTGTATGCCTGGAAAGCCGGGCTGAAGACCACCTACTACCTGCGGTCGCGTCCCGCGACCCGGATCCAGCAGGCCACCGTCGCCATCAAGCCGGTCGTCGCGGTCAGCGACGACGAGGCGTTGGCCTGCTCCCTGGAGAATCCCGAGAGCTGCGAGGCGTGCCAGTGACGATCGTTTCCTCTGAGCCCACCACCGGTCAGCGGCAGATGCTGCTCGACCCCGGTATGGACCTGACCCTGCGGCCGATGCGCTACCCGCAGTTCTTCGACAGGTTCAAGGACGCCATCAAGAACACCTGGACGGTGGAGGAGGTCGACCTGCACTCCGACCTCACCGACCTGGCCAAGCTGTCCCCGGCGGAGCAGCACCTGGTGTCCCGGTTGGTGGCGTTCTTCGCCACCGGCGACACCATCGTCGCCAACAATCTCGTGCTCAATCTCTACCAGCACGTCAACTCCCCGGAGGGCCGGCTCTACCTGTCGCGGCAGCTGTTCGAGGAGGCGGTGCACGTCCAGTTCTATCTGAACCTGCTCGACACCTACGTGCCCGACGAGCGGGAACGGTTCGCGGCGTTCGCGGCGGTGGAGAACATCCCGTCGATCGCCCGCAAGGCCGAGTTCTGCTTCAAGTGGATCGACTCGATCTTCGAGCTGCGGGAGTTGAAGACCCGCGAGGACCGGCGGTCGTTCCTGCTCAACCTGATCTGTTTCGCCGCGTGCATCGAGGGGTTGTTCTTCTACGGCGCCTTCGCCTACGTGTACTTCCTGCGTTCCCGGGGCCTGCTGCACGGCCTGGCCTCCGGCACCAACTGGGTGTTCCGGGACGAGTCGATGCACATGGCCTTCGCCTTCGACGTGGTCGACACCGTACGCGCCGAGGAGCCGGATCTGTTCGACGCCGAGATGGAGCAGCAGGTCCGGGACATGCTGGCCGAGGCCGTCGAGTGTGAGGTGCAGTTCGCCGCCGACCTGCTCGAACAGGGTGTTTCCGGGCTTTCTCTGGCGGACATGCGCGAGTACCTCCAGCACGTCGCCGACCGCCGGTTGGCGCAGTTGGAGATCGAACCGCTGTACGGGTCGAAGAACCCGTTCGCTTTCATGGAGTTGCAGGACGTGCAGGAGCTGTCGAACTTCTTCGAGCGCCGGGTGTCGGCGTACCAGGTTGGTGTCACCGGCACGGTCGCCTTCGACGACGACTTCTGACGCAGGTCCGGCCGGTTGTGTAACCGGGTTCGGCCCCGGCGGCGATCCTGCCGATCACCGCCGGGGCCGGAGCACCGCGGGGCTTCTGCGGTCGGCTGCGTTCACGCCGGCATGTGGCTGGCCGCCGCCGGTGCGCTGGTCCCCGTGGCGGTGGGTTCGTCACGGGGGTGGTACAGCAGGTGGATGGCGCCGTCGAGGTCGAGGCGCTGGACGCCGATGTGGTAGACGGCTTCGATCACGGTGGGGTCGAGGACCTCCTCGGTGGTGCCGGCCGCGGCGACCTCGCCTCGGCCCAGCAGCACCAGGTCGTCGCAGTAACGGGCGGCGAGGTTCAGGTCGTGCAGTACGACGACGGCACAGGTGCCCAGGCCGCGGACCAGCCGCAGGATTTCGTGCTGGTAGCGGATGTCGAGATGGTTGGTGGGCTCGTCGAGGAGCAGGTGGGTGGCCTGCTGGGCCAGCGCCCGGGCGATGAGCACCCGCTGGCGTTCACCGCCGGAGAGGCTGGCGAACGCCCGTGACCCCAACTGGCCGGCGCCGACCCGGCGTAGACACTCGATCGTGATCTCGTGGTCGGCTGGCCCGGTGCGCTGGAAGGTGCTCAGGTGCGGGCTGCGGCCCAGCAGCACCAACTCGGCCACGGTGAGGGCGGTCTCCGCGCCGGTTTCCTGCACCACCACGGCGAGCCGCCGCGCGGCTTCCCGCGGCGGTAGTGCGCTCACCTCGTCACCATCGACGGCAACGTGTCCGGTGCCGCCGCGCAGTGCGCCGTAGAGCAGCCGCAGCAGGGTGGTCTTACCGCTGCCGTTGGGGCCGATGAGGCCGAGCACCCGCCCGGGTCGGGCGGTCACGCTGATCCCGTCGATCACCGGGTTGGCACCGTAGCGCCAGGAGACCTGGGTCGCCTGGATCACGACTCGGATCCGAACCGTCGCACGATGCGTTCCAGTCCGTCGATCGACAGTGGGGTCGGCGGCTCGGTGAAGTGGAACAGTTGGGTCATCACGTTGCCGTTGCGGACCGCGGTGAGCTGCTCGGCGCCGGGTAGACCGGTCAGGCCCTGCGCGACCGCGGCGGAGTCACCGTCGCTGTGGAGCAGGATCAGCACGTCGGGGTCACGGCCGAGCAGTTCCTCGATGGTGACCTCGAACACGCGTTCGGGGGTGTCGCCGAAGACGTTTCGGAAGCCGGCCGCCTCCAGTTGTGGATGGGCCATGCTGGCGGAGCCGTACGCGTACGTGCTGCCGCCGCCCACCGTCGGGTACAGCACCGCCGCGGTACGACCGGGCGCTGTCGTCGGGCTGGCCTGGATCGTCGCCATCCGCTCGGTGAGTGCGTCGACGGCGGAAGCCGCCTGTGCCTCGCGGCCGAACACCCGACCGTAGGTTTCCAGCTGCCGGGGGATGTCGGCGAAGCTGGGGGTGGCGGTGGTTTCCGCGCACAGGGCCGGTTCCTCGAGCAGCGGGATGTCCACCGCCGAGAGGGTGTCGCGGGAGAGGTTGTCGACCTCGCCGAGCACCAGGTCTGGTTCCTGGCTGATCACCACCTCTTTGGCGATCTGCAGGTGGCCGGTGGTGTCGGTCTTGTCGGTTAGCAGGGGGATGCGGTCGAGTGCGGCGAGGGTGCCGCTGTCGTAGTACTCCCTGGGGTACTTCCCGGCGCGGGCGGTGACGCGGTCGAGCACACCGAGCGCGTGCAGGTACGGCACCGCCGCGCTGGTGAGCAGGACGACCCGCTGCGGTGGGGCGTCGAAGGTCACCTGGACGCCGCAGTTGGTGACGGTGACGGGAAAGCCGGGACGGTCACCGCCCGGCTCGTTGCCGGCTCCGCCGCAGGCGGCTACCAGCAGCGAGAGAGTGGACGTGGCGGCGGTGACGGCGAGTCGGGTTGCTTTCATCGGCGCTCCTCGGCGGGTCGGGCGCTCAGGCGCCGGTGGCGTGCAGGCGACGGATGAGGACCAGCAGGAAGGGGGCACCGAGCAGGGCGGTGACGATGCCGATCGGGATCTCCTGGGGGGAGAGCAGCATCCGGGCGAGCACGTCGGCCCAGACCAGCAGGATGGCGCCGAGCAACGCGGCCACCGGTACCACGCGGACGTGTGGGGCGCCGACGATGCGGCGGGCCAGGTGCGGCACGACGAGGCCGACGAAGCCGATGCTGCCGGCGGCGGAGACCAGCACACCAACGCCCAGCGACACGAGCACGAGCAGCCGGAGCCGGAACCGGCCGGGTGACACGCCGAGCGTGTGGGCGGTCTCGTCGCCGATGGCCAGCACGTCGAGGCGTCTGCCGACGACGGTCAGGTAGGTGATCATCGAGCCGAGTGCGACCGCGGCGACGAGCAGCAGAGCGTTCCACCGGGCCAGCCCGAGGGAGCCGAGCAGCCAGAACATCACTGAGCGGGCGCCTTCGGCGGACCCGGAGGCGAATATCAGGAAGCTGGTGGTGGCGTAGAGGACGTAACCGACAGCGACACCGGACAGCAGCAGCCGGACCGATGTCACCCGCCCGCCGCTGCGGGCGATCAGGAAGACGAGCAGCGACGCGCTGAGCGCGCCGAGGAAGGCGCTGCTGGACAGGGCGTACTGTCCGAAGGTGGCGCCTGCGCCGAACAGGATCGCGGCGGCTGCCCCGCTGGAGGCGCCGGAGTTGATGCCCAGCAGGTAGGGGTCAGCCAGAACGTTGCGCACCATGGCCTGCAACGCGACCCCGCATGCGGCAAGCCCGGCACCGACGAGCATGCCGAGCAGCACCCGGGGTAGTCGTACCTGCCAGACGATGGCGTCCTGGGGTGGGGTCCAGGTCACCTCGCCGGGCAGGCCGACGAGATGGTGCCCGATGATCTGCGCCGCCGTCGCCGGGGGGACGTTGACCGCACCGGACCCGACCGCGATCACCCCGGTGAGGATCAGCGTGATCGTCAGCGCGAGCAGCCAGATCCCGGTCCGGCGGCGCTGCGCTGCGACACCGAGCAGGTCCGGCCGGTTTTCGGGCAGGGCGGTCGCGGTCACCGCACCCATCTGCACTCCCTAGGCTCTTGCAAAGCAGTGGCAACAAGCTATCAGCAAGATCAGGGCAGCGGAAAGGGCGCACCGCTCGCCCCGGTACGGCCGGGGACGCCGGCCGTCGCCAAGGCGAAGAGCTGTCCAGCCGGCGCGCTGTCGGTCTCAGCGCGTCGACGGATCACGGCGCTGCGCGACCCCAACTGTGCGCGACGGCGAGTGGATCACCGGCCCGGAAGTCGGGCGGATCATGCAGCAGGAAGTCGCGGTGACTGATGTTCCAGGCGTACGCACCGGCCATCCCGAAGACCAGCACGTCGCCGACGGCGATCGGACCACTGTCGGTGTCGCGGGCCAGCACGTCCTTCGGTGTGCAGAGTTGACCGACGACGGTGACCGGACCGCCGTCGGTCCGTGGGCCGGTACCGGCCCGGGACACCACGACGAAGGGTTGGGAGTGCCCCTTGGCCGCCGGGGTCCGCAGATGATGGGTGCCGCCGGCCACGATCACGAACCACCGGCCCCGGGACCGTTTCACGTCGATCACTTCGGTCAGGTACGACCCGCAGTAGACCGCCACGGCCCGACCTGGCTCGATGCGGAGCCGGACCATCGGATGAGCCTTCGCCACCTCGCCGAGCAGCCGACCGTAGACCCGCCAGTCGAAACGCTGCTCCGGACGGTGGTAGTCGACTGCCATGCCGCCGCCGACGTTCACCTCCTCGGCGCGTACCTGCCGGACCGCCCAGTCGGTCACCTCGCGCGCCACCACGGCGGCGGTCGCCGCGTCGAGCCCGCTGGCCAGGTGGGCGTGCACGCCACGGACCCGGACACCGGCCGGCGGCTGCGCGGCAAGCCGGACCGCTTCCTGCGGGTCCATGCCGAACGGGCTCGCCTGCCCGCCCATCACCAGCACCGCCCCCGGGGTGGCGACCGGCAGATTCACCCGTAGCAGCACGTCGACGGTACGCCCGGCGGCCCGGGCCAGAGCGGCCAGCCGGTGCAGTTCGGCACCGGACTCGACGTGTACCCGGTGCACCTCGGACACGAGCGCGGCGGTCAGATCCGCGTCGGTCTTGCCCGGCCCGGCGAACGCGGCCACCCGCTGATCGGGCAGCACGTCCGCGAGGTGCCGCAGCTCGCCCCGACTGGCGGCCTCGAAGCCGTCGACCGAGGCGGCGAGGATACGCAGCACACCCGCGTCGGGGTTGGCCTTGACCGCGTACAGCAGCTCGACCTGTGCCGGCAGGGCCGCCCGGACAGCGGAGGCATGGGTAGCCAGGGCAGCGAGGTCGTAGACGTACGTGGGTCGGGTCACCCGGCACCACCCAGCGGGTTGGGCACCACGACGTAGGGTGCCCGCTGGTCGGCGGCCCGATGCCAGCGGACCAGCAGGTTCGCCTTCGCGGCGAGCGGGGCGCCGTCGAGCAGGGCGACCAGCTCGACCGGCTCACCCAGCTGCGCGTACGTCGCCTCGACGACCTGCCGGACCAGCTGCCACAGCCGGGGCTCCACGCCGGGGTGAAAGTCGGCGAGCGCACCGGCGAGGCCGGCGAGGTGGTTGACGAACAAGCAGTAGACGACGCGCAGGGCCGCCTGCGCGGGGGTGTAGGCGACTTCCCGGGGCACCCCGTCCGGCCAGGCCGTCAACCGGCCCGGATCCAACTTCACCCCCTCGAGGTCCCGCAGGACCAGTCGGACCGGGCGGCCATCCGGGGCCAGGACCACGAGCACGTTCTGCAGGTGCGCCTCGTGGACCACGCCGTGACCGAGCCACAGCCGCAGCACGGTGGGTACCAGCAACTCGACGTAGGCCCGCCACCAGCCGAACGGATCAGGCACGGTCAGCGGTGTGGCAGCCAACGCCGCCGCCAACACCACCCGCTCGCCCGGCCGCAGATGTTCGCGTACACCCGTCCGCAGGATGGTGCCGTACGCCTCGTCCGCACCCGGCAGGTCGACGGTCCGGTAGCCGGGTTCCCGTAGCAGACCGACCTGCGCCGCGAGCGGCACATCGGCCAGAAACCGCGTCAACGCCACCGCCCCGGTCAACTCGTAGCGGGCGTTCTTGCGCAGACAGTTGGTGATGCGTACGTGCAGACTGGTCTTGAGGAACCGGTCCACCGAGGGGGCGTACAGCGTACGGACGCTCGCGGTCGGACGGACCGGTACCCCGGCCGGGCCGAGCCGGCGCAGTCGCGGATCGTTCGGCGGGACCAGGTCCAACTGCCACGGGTGCACCGGCAGCAGGAGGTGCCCGGGTGGGGCATCCGGCGGTCGTAGCGGTGCGATCAGTTCGTCCACCGGCCCGTCGTCGGCCACCAGAGCGGTCGGGACGGCGAGCCAACTCAGCTGGAATGCGCTGCGGAGCTCCGGGGCGTACCGCCGCCAGCTCGCCGGGTCACCGCTGCGCCATTTCGGGCTGGGGTGGTGCGGGTGCCCGTACACGAGGGACTGTTCGGAATCGACGTAGCCGTCCAGCACCGGGTCACCGGTCGGGGTGGGGTCGCGGGACGGTCGCTGTCGCAACAGTGTGGCCAGTGCGTCCCGGCTGCCCAGTACCTGCTCGACGAATTCGTCGTTGGCCAGCCCGGTGCGGGCACTCAACTCGGTGGCGATCAACCGTGCGAGCTGCGCACTGTCGACCGGCACGTCACCGACGAGCGGGCCGTCGTCCGGCACGTCGATCGGTGGGACGGCGACCGGCACGGCCGGGCGGTCAAGGATCGATGCGGGCCGGCAGCGGACCGGGCCGACGTAGCGGTGCGCCAACACGGGAGAGACCCGCACCAGCCGGCAGGAAAGGGTCAGTCCGACGTTCGGCAGCCGGATCCGCAGGATCCCGCCGACGGTCTCGGCGGCACCGTCGGGCGCAGCCACCTCCCGCAGGTAGCAGGCGAGCAGGGTGTGCGCGGCGGCCAGGTCGGCGGCGCGTTCCGCCGGTCGGGTGGTGGCCTCAGCCGTCTGCGGCGTCACGAGGCGCTCCGTAGGTAGTTGGGTCCGGTGCGGAGGTAGAACTTGTTCACGTCGGTGCAGCCGATCCGATGCTTGGGCAGCAGCGTGCCGGCGGTGAGCATCGCCTTGACCGGCAACCGGTCGGCGGTCAGGACGCGGTCGATCAGCTCCCGCGCGGCGGGTGTGTCGCCCCACCTGTCGCGGGCGGCGCGTAGGCGGGGCGCCAGGGCCTCGGCGGGCGAGGGCACCGGCACCCCCCGCTCCGCCAGGGCGAGCAGAGGTGCTGCGGCAGCCAGGTGCAGGGTGATCGTCACGAACATGTCGGACAACTCCCCGGGGTGGCGGATCCACATCCGTTGGTCGCGCAGTCGGAGCGCGCCCGCGTGCCGGCGGTCCAGCCGGGCACCGTCGTTGTCCTTGTACAGCAGCCGTACCGGGCCCTCGGCCGACAGGACCAGCTGGATGTTCTGTGGATGTGCTTCCAATGCCACTCCGTTACGTAACCAAAGGAACACGTGCCAGTCGAGCAGGAGATCGAGGTAGGACCCGAGCAGCCGGGTCGGGTCGTCACCGCCGATGCGCTGGGCGACCGTGCCGGCGGTGGGATCCGCCGCGGCGAGGGCGGCCACCGGCACCACGGTCGCCCGGTCCCAACCGACGGGGAGCCGGCGGAGCAGGAAAGCCCGCAACTCGTCGTCGCAGTGGCCGAAGGTGCTCTCGTCGGCGTGCACGATCCGGCCGGCGAAGCGCGGCTGCGCCGCGGCAAGGCGGTCGAGTAGCTGGGCCATGTCCGCGCCGTCGGTGAGCGAGCCGGGTGCGAGGGTGCGGCGGTTGCGGGCGCCCAGACTCGCGGTCGGCAGCGGCAGCTTCAGGTGCGTGGTCGGATCGCTGTCCAGGGCGACGGTCCGCATCGACAGCGTGGGCCGCACAGTGATGCCCGGTGTGTCGAGCACCGGCAGGTCCGACCGGTCGGCGGTGAGTGGATGCACCGGCAGCAGCACCTCACCGGCCCGGCGCGGCGCCGGCCACCAGCTGGGCAACCGGCCGCTCAGTCGCAGCGTCCGGGCCGGTACGGCCAGCCAGCGCAGGGTGAACGCGGGAGCGTGTTCCGGTGCGTACCGGAGCAGGTCGGCGCCGTCCAGGCCGTGCCGGCACCGGTCGGTGGGGTAGACGGCGTGGCCGGCGTGGGCGGCGAGCACGTCGTCGAGGAGGGCGCCGCCGAAGCCGGTGGGCCAGCCGACCCGGGCAGCGGCGATCCGGGCGAACGTGACCGGTCGGTTGGTTGCGGCAAGCCGGCGGGCGAGCAGGTCCTGCCGGCACTCGTCGGTGAAGACACGCCATCCCTGCTCGGCGTCGGCATCGTCGGGTGGCGCGAGCAGCTCCAGCAGGCCCGCCAGGGTGTCAACCCGGCGCAGAGCCTGACCGGCCGGACACAGGTGCAGTTCGGCGCGGGCCAGGCGGACGGTGTGCTGGAAACCGTCGGGACGGACCGGAAGTCGTAGCTGACCGGCGTGGTGCGGTGCCTGCCACCAGCCGGGCCCGTCAGGACGGCCGCCGCTGCTCATCCCGAGGTGGTCCTCTCGCAGCAGAGCGTTCAGCACCCGGCGGAACAGTTCCCGCTCGACCGGGTCGGTCACGCGGCGATCACCCAGTCGAGGTCGGCGCGGAATCCGACGAGCGCGCGGCGCACCGTGACCGGATCCGACCCGATGCCGTGCAGGACGGCAAGGTAGTCACGGTTCGTGCCGGTTCGCGCGGCGCTGGTACCGACCGCCCGTAACGGGCGGCAGCCGAGCCGCACCCCGTCGCGTACCGCGTCGACGGCTCCAGGGGCGGCGACGAGGGTGCCGGTGCGGTCGGCGCAGACGTACTCGACGCGGGCGGCCGGTACGTGTTGCGCCAGGTCGGGTAGCGTGAAGTCGGCCACGGACTCGCCCAGGTGCAGCCGGATGACGTACTCGAACAGGGGTATCCCGAGAAGTTCGGCCAGGATGAGATCCATCCGGTCGCCGATCAACCTGTCATTGACCTCGATGAGGCGGGGGCGTTCCCGGTGCATGACGAACTCGGTGTGGCAGGCACCGAACCGTACGCCGAGGGCATCCAGTTGAGCCCGTAGCCGCTCAGCCGTCGCCGGGGCTGCCGGTGCCCACTCCAGGCACAGCTCGGTGAAGGTGGGCGGCGGACCGAGCGTGGTGCGCCAGCCACCGAGCACGGTGAGTGTGCCGGTGTCACCGAGGGTGTCGTGGGTGCGGACCTCGCCGGGCAGGTACTCCTCCACCACGAGTGACGCGTCCGGTCGGCGGCGGCGGATCTCGCTCACCCGCCTGGCCAGTTCGTCCTCGTCGGTGACCAGATAGGCGTCCTCACTGGCTACGCCGTCGCGGGGCTTGACCACGGCGGGGAAGACATCGAACGTCGGCGGTTGCGCAGGTGCCAACGTTCGGGCCCGGACGTCGTCGAGACCGGCGTCGGCCACCGCCTGCCGGGTGGCGGCCTTGTCCTTGCAGCGTCGTGCCGCCTCGGGATCCTTACCGGGCAGGCCGAGTCGGCGGGCGGCCAGCGCGGTGGCGGCCTGCAGGTGATCGCTGTTGGAGAACAGGCCCACCGGGGCTGGTCCTGCCCGGACCGCCTCGGTGACGGCACGTGGGTCCCGCACCGGGCAGCCCCGCGTCGACACTGACCCGGGCCAGTCGTCGGGCCGGTCGGTGAGCACGGTGACCGGCACGCCGAGAGCGTCAGCGGCCGGCAGTAGTCCGTCCAGGACGGAGTCTGTCGGATTGACGGCGGTCAGGTACAGCATCACGAGTCGGTGGGGTGCCGGGCCGTCACCGGGCGCGCCAGTAGGCAAGCGCCGACACCTGCTCCTTGCCGACGCCGAGTCCTTTGCGGAGGTGCCTGACGATGCTGCGGGTGCTGGCCGCCTCGCACGCCACCCAGTACAGGCTGTCCTCCTGGCCGGTGGTCAGAGCGGTGGTGACGGTGTCCACCAGGTGTTGGCCCTCGGCACGGCGCGGTACCCACACCACTTCGTCGTGTGGCCGGGTACGCAGCGGCAGCTCGCGTTCACCGTCGTGGGCGTACTCGAGCCAGATTCCCGCCGACGCCGGTCCGGCGGCGTCGAGCAGGCTGTTGACCGCCGGCAGGGATGCCGCGTCACCGACCAGGTGCAGCCGGCCGGGCGCCGGCTCGGGAAAGGAGAAGGTGCTGCCCTGGACGGTCGCCTCGATGGTGTCCCCGGGCCGGGCGGTCGAGGCCCAGCGGGCGGCGCAGCCGTCGTGCAGTGCGAACACGAGATGGAACTGTCCGCTGTCGGCGTCCGGGTCGACGAGAGTGTACGCCCGCTGGTGCGGCCGGCCCTCGTTGTCGAACCACAACCGGATCCACATGGTGGGGTGCACACCGCAGGTACGCAGCAGTTCACCCCCGTCGACGAGCAGCCGTCGGTAGTGGTCCCCGACGGGTTCGGTCTCCAGGACGGTCAGCTGGAAGTTCCGGCCCCCGAACGCCTTGAGTACGAGGGCTTCCCAGTTCCGTTTCATCGGGTTCTCCACTGTGGGTGCGAACGGGCGGTGCACAGTTGCCGGCCGTCGACGCCTTCGACCCGGCCGGGACGGCTGGGCGTACGACTACCGGCCCGCGAGGTCGGTTCAGGGGGTGGCGGTCAGTGGCAGCGCGCGTACCAGCATCCGGTGCGAACGCCAGCCAGGAAACGGCACGAGGTCGCCGACATGGGTGAACCCGGTGCGTTGCAGTGCGTGCCACACCCGGGTGTTGGTCTCGGCGACGGCGAGGGATACCCGTTCCTCGCGTCGTCGGGTCAGCAACTCGACAGTCATCCGGAGCCCGAGGCGGTGCCGGCGGTACTCGGGCAGGACGAACGCCTCGCACACCGCGAAGGTGCGGCCCGGCCATTCGACGGCGAGGTCCGGATCCGTGGCGGAGGTCAGGTCACGCCACCACAGGGTCTCCGGTGGCAGCGGGCAACCCATGACCGCGCCCACCAGCTGGCCGTCGACGTACCCGAGCGCCGCCTCGAAACCGGGGGCGGCGGCGGTCCACCGGAGGCGTTCCTCGGCCGTCGGTGCGATGTGGTCGACCAGGTGCAGTGCGGTGGCGTGCACCTGGTGGTAGACGTGGGTGAGCGCCTCGATGTCAACCCGGTCGGTGGTGACGACGGCGCTGTCCCGTTCGCCGATCGTTTCGGTCGCGGCGGGCAACGACATGGAACCCTCCCAAACTTTGGTTAGGCAAACCTAAACAATGGGTCGACGTGGGGGCAAGTCGGTGTCCGAGGGCGGCCACGACACCCCTGCCGGCCGGGTTGATCGCCTCGCCCGGGTGAGAGCGGGACCCAGGTCAGCGCAGCCGACCGCGCCGACCGAACCAGTCCCGCGAGTCCCGGGTGTTCAATGCCAGGACCACCCAGACCAGCAGGCCCAGACCGACAACGGTGATCGCGCCGAAGAGGCCCAGTGAGGCGGCGGCCAGCAGGGCGGCCAGGGCATACGCCGGGTAGGGTGCCCAGCGGCGGCGGGCTGCCAGGCTGACCGACACCAGCGCACACGCCGTGGCCATGGCGGCGAAGAAGGCGACGGCGCCGAGGGAACCGGTCGCGGCCAGCGACCGGTGTACCGTCGCGAGCGCGAACAACAGCGACAGCAGGGCGAACGCGAGCACGGTGCCCCGTACCGGGGTCGGCGTCGTGGGCGGCCGGAGCAGGTCCCCGGAGCCGCCGCCGGGTGGGCGTACGACCATAAGAACAACGATGAACGTCGACGTTTGGCTGGACGCGCCACTGTCGGCAACGCGACAGTGGAAGCGGGCGCTCTAAGCTTCGGCCCATGGCGAGGTACTTCGACGTGCACCCCGACAACCCGCAACCGCGCAGCATCGGCCAGGTGATCGACATCATCCGCAGGGACGGTCTGATCGCGTACCCGACGGATTCCTGCTTCGCCCTGGGCTGCCGGCTGGGCAACCGGGACGGCATCGACCGGATCCGAGAGATCCGCCACCTCGACAGCGGGCACCACTTCACCCTCGTGTGCCGCGACTTCGCCCAGCTCGGGCAGTTCGTGCAGCTGGACAACGCGGTGTTCCGCGCGGTGAAGGCGGCCACCCCCGGCCGGTACACCTTCATCCTCCCCGCCACCAAGGAGGTGCCCCGGCGACTGTGGCACCCCCGCAAGAAAACGGTCGGAGCGCGCATCCCCGCCCATCCGGTCACCCGCGCGCTGCTCGACGCGCTCGGCGAGCCGCTGCTGTCGAGCACGTTGCTGCTGCCCGACGAGCAGGAGCCGATGACCCAGGGCTGGGAAATCAAGGAACGTCTCGACAACGTCGTCGACGCGGTCGTCGACGCGGGCGACTGCGGCACCGAACCGACCACGGTGGTGGACTTCTCCGACGGTGAGCCGGAAATCGTTCGGTTGGGCGCCGGTGACCCGGCACGCTTCGTCTGACGTCGGCCCGGCGGTACGCGAAGGTCCGCCGTCCGGAGGACGAACCCCGGCGATCGAAAACGGTCAGCCGGTAGGGACCGCCGAGGCCGGATAGACGCGGGTCTCGGCGGCCTCGACGGCGGCCCACAGCGTCCGCCCGGGTGCCGGTCGCAGCTGGGCGGCGGCGCCCGGGGTGACGTCGGCTGCGACGGTGACCGGGCCGTCGAGTTGCACCCGCAGGTTGTCGCCGTGGCGGTGCACCCCGGTGATGGTGGCCGGCCAGCTGTTGGGGCTGCCGTCGGGGCGGACGGAATGCAGCGCCACAGCCGAGGGGGCGAACGCGACAAGGACCTCACCTTCGTGCCGGTCGCCGGTGACCAGGTGCAACCCGCCGGCCAGCAGGACGCGGTGCCCGTCGGCCCGCCCTCGGTGGAGGTTGAGACCGACCAGACGGGCGACGTAGTCGGTGCGCGGCTGGGCGGTGACGGTGGCGACGTCGCCCATCTGCACCACCCGACCCTGTTCGATGACGACCAGTCGGTCGGCGAGCACGACCGCGTCGATCAGGTCGTGGGTGACCAGCAGCGTGGCGCCGGGGTGGTCGGCGAGATGGCGCTGGAGCTGGGCGCGGGTGTCGAGCCGGGTACGGGCGTCGAGCGCGGCGAGCGGCTCATCGAGCAGCAGTAGCGCGGGTTCGACGGCCAGGGCCCGGGCCAGGGCCACCCGCTGCGCCTGCCCGCCGGACAGGTGGCGGGGCCGGCGCCGGGCCTGTTCGGCGAGCCCGACCCGGGTCAGCCAGTCCGCTGCCCGCTGCCGGGCCCGCTGCCGGTCGAGGCCCTGCCGACGCGGCCCGAACGCGACGTTGTCCAGCGCGGTCAGGTGCGGGAAGAGCAGGTAGTCCTGGAAGACGACGCCGATCGGACGCTGTTCGGTCGGGGTCCAGATCCGCCGGCCCGGATGATCGAGGTGGCGTCCTGCGAGGCTGAGGTGCCCGCCGGTGAGGGAAAGCAGGCCGGCGAGGGCCCGCAGCGCGGTTGTCTTGCCAGCGCCGTTCGGCCCGAGGAGAGCGACGACCTCGCCCGGGCGGATGGTCAGCGGTAGATCGAGTCGGAAGGTGCCACGGTCCACGACGAGGTGGGCGTCGAGCACCGCAGGGCCGGGTGAAGGGTCGCCCGGCGGGCTCGGATCGACGCCGGGGCAGTTCGGATCGCCGGTCACGAACTGCCGAGCCAGCGGTCACGGAGGCTGGCCAGAATCGCCACCGAGACGGTGAGCAGGACGAGACTCAACACGATCGCCGCCTCCAGGTCCGTCTCCAGGGCGAGGTAGACCGCCAGCGGCATGGTCTGCGTACGGCCGGGGAAGTTGCCGGCGAAGGTGATGGTGGCACCGAACTCGCCGAGCGCCCGGGCCCAGCACAGCACCGCTCCGGCGGCGATGCCCGGGGCGACCAACGGGAGCGTCACGTGGGTGAAGGTGGTCCACCGGCCCGCGCCGAGGGTCGCCGCCGCCTCCTCGTACCGGACGTCCGCGCCGCGCAGCGCGCCCTCGACGGCGATCACCAGGAACGGCATTGCGACGAAGGCCTCGGCGAGCACCACACCGGCCGTGGTGAACGGCAAGGTGAACCCGAAGGCGCTGTCGAGCCAGCCGCCGAGGATGCCCCGCCTGCCGAAGACGAGCAGCAGAGCCACACCACCGACCACCGGCGGCAGCACCAGCGGTACGGTGACCAGGGCACGCACCAGGCGGCGGCCCGGGAAGTCGATGCGGGCGAGCAGCCAGGCCAGGGGCACTCCGAGGACGAGGCAGAGCAGCGTGGCCAGGGTCGCGGCCTGGACGGACAGCCGCAGCGCGGTGAGCACCCCCGGCTCGGTCAAGCGCTGCGGAAGGGTGCTCCACGGCGTACGGATCAACAGACCTGCCAGCGGCAGCACCAGGAAGACCAGGCCCAGGGCGGCGGGCAGCAGCAACGCGACGGGTATTCGACCGGTGCGCCTGGATTGTGGAGGTGGCGCGGACCGGGCGGGCGTTACGGTCACGAGGTCAGGCCGGGACATCGGCTACGGGGCCTGGAATCCGGCGGCGGCGAGGACGGCCTGACCCGGTCCGGAGAGCACATGCTCGACGAACGCACGGGCGGCCGACCCGTTCGGGGCGTTCTTCAGCACGACGATCGGATAGTCGTTGACCGCCCCGGCCGATTCGGGGAACTCGATCCCGTCGACCTCCTCGTCGGCGGCCCGTACATCGGAGCGGTACACCAGTGCCGCGTCGACTTCGTCCAGTCGTACCTTGGACAGGGCCGCCTTGACGTCCTGTTCCAGCGTGACCGGGATAAGTTCCGTCCCGGCGGCGTCCAGTGCCTTCACCGCCGCTGCGCCACAGGGGACCTGTTCGGCGCAGAGCGCGACCTTGACGTCCGGTGGGGTCAGGTCGGCCAGGCCGCTCACCCTGCCCGGGTTGCCGTCCGGCACCGCGATCACGAGCTGGTTGCGTACGAAGACACTCGGGTTGCCGTCGCCGTTGCCGGCGTCGACGACGGTCGTCATGTTCGCGGGGGAGGCGGAGGCGAAGACGTCTGCCGGGGCACCCTGGTTGATCTGGTGCGCGAGGGCGGAACTGCCGGCGAAGCTGAAGGTGACCCGCGCGCCGGGATTCGCGGTCTCGAAGTCCTCGCCGATCCGGGTGAACGACTCGGTGAGCGACGCGGCGGCGAACACCGTGACGGCACCGGTCACGGCACCGCCCTGCGGTCGCTGGTCGGTGGTCTCGCCACTGCCGCAGCCGGTAAGCGCCACCATCATCATGGCGGCGGACAGCGCCAGGCGTCGGGCCGTCACGAGCCGTGACTCCGGTCTGCGTCGGTCGGCGGTCGCTCCACGACGACGGTGGTCGACTTGATCACCGCGATGGCCACCGAACCGACCGACAGTCCCAGGTCGTCGACGGCCTCACGGCTCATCAGCGACACCACCCGGAACGGTCCGGCCTGAATGTCCACCTGGGCCATCACGGCGTCCTTGAGCACGGCGGTGACGATCCCCCGGAGCCGGTTACGGGCCGAGGACTCGTCTGCCCGATCGACTGGACCGTCGGCCTGGGACCGGACGAACGCGGCCAGATCGACACCGTGGATCAGTCGATGTCCCTGCTCGTCGCGGATGGCGGCGAGACGACCGGCATCCACCCAGCGCCGCACCGTGTCCGCGCTGACCCCCAGCAGCTCGGCTGCCTCGCCCATGCGAAACACCGTCACAGCTCTCACTCTACGTCATGCAGATACGAGCCTGAAGATAGGGGAAGCATCGAACTTGCAGGCCTTTGACCGCCAAGCTCGTAGCAGCTGAGGTCCTCTGGACCGGCGTCCCGTTGACCACCAAGTACGTGCGCAACTTCGAGCGACGGCCGTACCCGCCGGGGGGTCCACGGTCGCTCGCTGATCAGCGAGGGCGCCACCGTCGACGAGGCCGTGACGGCTGTGCAGCTCTACCTCACCGAGCGGGTCCGCCAGGACGCGTACGTCACTGTCACCGCGCCGGGCGGTGCTCGGGTCGACAACGGCTGGACGCATCGCAAAGCCCGACACACTGGACCGTCGGTGCGGGAGTACTTCCAGGTGGACGGGCAGGTGCACACCGCAGCATTCACGGTCAACTGGGCCTGACCTCCTCGGCCACCCCGACCTCGCCTGGAACCGGTCGGCGTCGGCCGACGTCCAAACGGCATGAGCATTCGTCGAAGCGGGCGACTCGCGGTCGTCCCTCTGCTGTTGCTGACCTCCGCGGCCTGCGGCCAGCAGTCCGGTGGCACCGGGTCGGGAGAGGCGGACTCACCCGAGCGGTCCTACTCCGCCGACGCGGTGGTGTTCCGGATGGAGCACACCGGGGGTTTCGTCACGCCTGCCATGCTGGCCACCCGCCTGCCCACCGTGAGCGTCTACGGTGACGGCCGCGTGATCACTCAGGGGCCGGTGCCGTTGATCTATCCCGGTCCGGCGTTGCCCAACCTACAGGTGGGCACGATCAGTGCCACCGAGGTGGAGGAACTGCTCAAGACGGCCCGCGGCGTCGGGGTGGGCGACCCGGCGGATCTCGGCACGCCGCCGGTCGCCGACGCGCCCACGACGCGCTTCACGATCCTCGGTGACAACGGCGTCCAGGAATTGGAGGTCTATGCCCTGGCTGAGTCCGGCGGGACGCAGACCGGGCTCACCGCCGACCAGCGGTCGAAGCGAAAGACCCTGCGGGAGTTCGCCGACTCGCTGACCGCCGAGTCCGGTCCGCTCGCCGCCGCGCCGACGGACACGCAGCCGTACGTGCCGACCGCCGTCGCCGCCGTGGCCGAGCCCTGGGGCGCCAACGCTGAGGCTGGCGAGCAGCCCGAGGTGGCCTGGCCCGGGCCGGCACTGCCGGGCGGCGAACTCGGCGCGGGCCTGGGTCTGGGTTGTGTCACGGCGACCGGTGACGCGGCGCAGCAGGTGCTCACCGCCGCTGCGACGGCGAACGCGGCCACCCCCTGGGTCTCGGACGGCAAGCGGTGGACGCTGACCCTGCGACCGCTGCTGCCCGACGAGACCGACTGCGGCGACCTGGTCACCAACCGCTGATGCCGGCTCCGGACGGCCGGCGACCGGCCGTCCGGCGGGCTGGCGGCGGCGGCGTCACATCGGAAAACGGCCGCGTCGCCACTGCCAGTGTCGGCCCGCCCGGAGGTGGTCGACGACCGCGCGCTGGAGCGCCGTGTGGCGCGGCAGCTGATTCAGCGGTGTGGTCAGGCTGCGAAACACGAACCGCACCACTTCGACGTCGGCGTCGAGCCCTGCCGGTTCTTGATAGGGCTCCAGCTCGAAACGTCGCTGGAACCGGACGATGTTGGATTCCTCGGGCAGGTATTCCCCCAGCTGCGGGTCGAGTAGCCACGAGCCGCAGGCGAACGACGTGTAGTGCTCGTCGGGGAAGTGGCGAGGGAAGAACACGCGGGCCTCGTCGAGTGACGCCTCGACCGCTGCCGGGGTCAGTGGGCCCGAGTCCGGGATGTGCAGGTCGATGGCGGTGCCGCCGCGGTGGTGCTGAAGCCGACCCAGCTCGTAGAGCGCGCCGCGCGAGTGCAGTGTCAGCCAGCTCTGCATGACCGACCAGCCCTGGCGGTTCATCCGCCGGTCGATCGCGAGGTTGCGACCCAGGTCGGCGAGGGTAGCCCAGGACACGGCGTCGGAAACGCCGTGGTCCCGGTGGTACCCCCTGGCCATGTCCACCATGGCCAGGTACGTGTAGACGTAGAGGTGCCGCCAGGCGGGGCCCCGCTCGCGCGGCAGCGCCGGGCCGGGTGGCAGCCATTCGTGGCCTCCGAGATCCGCGCGGACCAGGGCGATCGAGCGGTCGAGCAGCCAGCGCAGCTCCGGGGTCCACTGCGTGGAGTCGGAGTCGGGCCAGCCCGCCATGATCTCGGCGGCATCGTCCGGCTTTGCGGCGAGCCGGTCGAGCAGCGCTGGCGCGTTGGCTCTGGCGGGCACCGGCGTCGACGGCTGCTCGCCGGCCAGCCGGTGCACGCGGTCGACGTCCTCGAAGGGTACGTCGAGCCGGGTGGCGATGTCGTCCAGATCCACGCCGACGACAGTAGCGCTGGCCCTGGCACCTCCGACCGGAGCGAGAACTCGTCGACCGTTCAGGGGTTGGGCGGCGTGACCGCGATGATCAGGTGGGCCGGCTGGTCACTGGCGTTGCGGTAGAGGTGGGCCAGGCGTGAGTCGAAGGTGACGGCCTCACCGGCGGCGAGGGGGTACGCCTCACCACCGATGTCGGCGACCACCTCGCCGCTGATGACGATGGCACACTCGGTGGAGGGGTGGGCCCACGGCTCGGCCGAACTGGCGTCGCCCGGGTCGAGATGGGCTTGGAGCACCTCCAGGTCGCCGCGTCCCGGGGTGAGGCGTTCGTAGGTGATCTGCCCCGGGGGCGCGGTGAGCAGGCTGCGGCTGCCGGCCCGGCTGATGTGCACCGCGGGTGCCTCGGGTTCGGAGAACAGTTCGGCGACCGAGGTGTCGAAGACCTGCGCGAGCTTGCGCAGGGTGGCCAGGCTCGGGTCGGTCGCGCTGTTCTCGATCTGACTCAGCAGCGCGGGTGACACGTCGGCGGCTGTGGCGAGCTGCCGCAGCGTGAGTGAGTGCTGCTGACGCAGGACGCGGAGCCGGTCGCCGAGCATGTGAACCTCGATCCGATAACAGTGTGACTAAAAATGTTTGACCAAGCTACACGGCCGTGTTTAGGGTGGTCAAACAACAGGACGGCGTTGTTTGATAACGGCAGACACGCCGCGTCCAGGCACGAACCGGACGAACGCGAGTCCGGCTACATCCAACCCTGCGACGACACACCTTGAAAGCCCCGACGCACCTCCGGAGAACCCGGGACACCGTCAACCAGCCATCTGCGCCGGCGGTGACGGTGCCGCCGGACGTCGACGCCCGCGGGCCCCGCGCAGCGGGCCACACCATACGAAGGTAGGAACAGCATGTCGGTGTCCCCCCGCCGGCTCCGCGCCGGAGCAATCGCTCTGGCGACGCTGGCCGTCATCTCCACCACCGCCTGCACAGCCGGCGGCAGCGGTGGCAACGCGAACGATGGCGAGGTCAAGACCCTCACCGTCAACACGTCGTTCGTGCTCAAGACCCTCGACCCGGGCCGTGTCTACGAAGCCACCGGCCTGACCGCGGTGCACGCCCTCTACGACACCCTGCTCACCTTCGAAGGCTCCGACGTCGGCACCCCCGTCCCGGCGCTCGCCGAGTCGTACGAGGCGTCCCCGGACGCGAAGACCTTCACCTTCACGCTCCGCTCCGGGGTGACCTTCTCCGACGGCAGCCCGCTCACCGCCGACGACGTGGTGTTCTCCCTCAACCGACTGAAGAACATCAAGGGCAGTCCGGCGGTCACCGTCAGCGAACTGACGTTCAGCAAGACCGACGACAGCACCGTGGTGGTCACCTCGGCGACGCCGAACCCGAACGTCCCGGTGGTGCTGGCGATGCCGTCCACCGGCGTGCTGAACGCCGAGGTTGCCCAGGACAACGGCGCCAAGGACGGCGAGGACGCCGCGCAGGGCGACACCGCCCAGCAGTACCTCGACACCAACTCGATCGGTAGCGGGCCGTACGTGCTGTCGTCGTACGAGCCGGAGTCGCAGGTGGTGCTGGAGGCCAACCCGGACTACTGGGGCGAGAAGCCGCAGTTCGAGCGGGTGGTGCTGCGCAACATGGACGTGCAGACCCAAAAGCTGACCATGCAGCGTGCCGAGAGCGCCGAGATCTCGCTCGACATCTCCGGCAAGCTGCTCGACGGACTGCCGGACAGCCTGCAGACCTCAGGTGTGCAGGACACCGTCTACTTCCTCTTCCTCAACGCCGACCCGGCCGTGTCGGCGGTGACCGCGAACCCGAAGTTCAACCAGGCACTGCGGGCCGCCATCGACTACCAGGGCATCGCCGCCCTGTACGGCGAGGGTGCCGCACCCGGTGCCGGCCTGGTCGCCCCCGCTTTCCCCGGTACCCTGCCCGCCAGCGAGGCGTCCACCCGGGACGTGACGAAGGCCAAGGCGCTGCTCGCCGAGGCCGACCTGACCGACCCGACGGTCAAGTTCAACTACCCGGCCATCACCTACAAGGGTGTCGACCTGGGCACCGTCGCCACCAAGGTGCAGGGCGACGCCGCCGAGGCCGGCATCACGCTCGAGTTGAACCCGCAGCCGCTGACCACCTTCCTGGACGAGATGCGCAGCGGCAAGTCGCCCCTGGGCTTCACCCCGCAGAGTCTGAACTACCCGGTCGCCGACTCGCTGATCAACAACATGGCGCCCGGCCAGGCCACCGCGCTTCGCTCGGGCTGGACCGTGGAGCGGGCCGACCCGGCGATCGTGGCCGCCGGAGAGAAGGTCACCGAGACCCTCGACCTCGCGGCCCGGGCCACCGCCATGCAGCAGTGGCAGCGGCTGATGAACCAGTCCTCCCCGTACATCGTGCTGGCCAGCAACTCCTCCACGGTGGTGGCGACCGCCGACCTCACCGGTGCGGACTACTCCGCCGCCGGCTGGCAGGTCGACGTCGCCGCGGTCGGCCGCAAGTAGTCGGAGCACCATGACGACGGTCCAGAACGGCGAGCCGGGCGCGGTCACCACGACCGCGCCCCGGCCCCGCCGCGCCCACCCGCTGCTCGCCTTCCTGGCAAAGCGGCTGGCGATCACCGCCGGCCTCCTGCTCGGTGTCACCGTGGTGACGTTCGGGCTGGTGAACGTGGTACCCGGCGATCCGGTCACCGCGAACCTGTCCGACCAGGCACTCAACGATCCGGCCACGGTGGCGGCCTTTCGGGAGAAGTGGGGCCTGGACCAGCCGCTCTGGCAGCAGTACCTGCACTACCTCGGCAACCTGCTGCGGGGCGACCTGGGCATCTCCCAGCAGACCGGTCGGTCGGTCCTGGACGACCTGGTGCGCTACGTGCCGGCGACCCTGGAACTGGCCATCCCCACGATGGTGCTGGCGCTGGTGATCGGGACCGGGATCGGGATGCTCGCCGCGGTCCGTAACGGCCGCGCCACCGACCAGATCGTCCGCGTCGGTGCCCTGCTCGGGCTATCCACCCCACCGTTCTGGCTCTCCCTGGTGGTGCTCTACGTGTTCTTCTACCAGCTCGGTCTGGCGCCCAGCGGGGGCCGGCTGTCCACGGCGTTCAGCCCACCGCCGACCGTCACCGGCATGTACACAGTGGACGCCGCGTTGGCTGGGCAGTGGGATGTCGCCTGGGATGCGGCGCAGCACCTGACCCTGCCGGTGCTGGTGCTGACCTCGTTGACCGTGGCGCTGCTGGTCCGCTTCGTCCGCTCCGCCATGCTGGAAGTGCTCCAGCAGGACTACATCCGGGCCGCGTACGCCAAGGGCCTGCCGACGCGGGTGGTCCTGCGCCGGCACCTGCTGCGCGCGGGCCTGGTTCCGGTGGTCACCGTCTCCGGCCTGGCCTTCGCCTCGCTGCTGTCCGGGACGGTGCTGGTCGAGAGCATTTTCGGCTGGCCCGGCGTCGGTCAGTACGCCTACCGCAGCGCCACCGCCCTCGACCTGCCCGCGATCCTCGGAGTCAGCCTGTTCGTGGCGCTCGTCTACACGCTTGTCAACCTCACCGTCGACCTGCTGTACGGGCTCATCGACCCGAGGATCCGCCTGTCATGACGATGACCGCACCCGACCCGGTGGCCCCCGACCCGAAGGTGGACCGGGCCCTGACCCGACGCCGGTGGCTCGGCCGGCTACGCGGTGGCTCGACCGGCCGGCCGGTGTGGCGACAGCCGATCGCTGTGGTGGCGCTCGCCATCCTCGGTGGCTGGCTGCTGGCGGCGATCCTCGCCCCGATCGTCGCGCCCTACGACCCACTCGCCCAGAGCGCCGACACCTACGCACCGCCGTCGGCGACCCACTGGTTCGGCACCGACTCGCTCGGCCGGGACATCTTCAGCCGGGTCGTCCACGGCGCGCGGCTGTCGATCCCGCTGGCCCTGGCCATCGTCTCCCTGGCCCTGCTCGTCGGCGGTCTGCTCGGGTTGGTCGCCGGATACCTGGGCCGGTTCGCCGACGAGGCGCTGATGCGGCTGACCGACCTGGTCTTCGCCTTCCCGCAGATCATCCTGGCGATGGCGGTGACCGCCGCCTTCGGCCCGAACACCCGCAACGCGGTGCTGGCGCTGGTCATCGTCTCCTGGCCGGTCTACGCCCGGGTGATCCGCAGCGCCGTGCTCAGCATGCGCGGCGACGACTACCTCAACGCCGCCCGACTGCTGGGCGTCGGACCGGTCCGGGCGCTACGCCGTGACGTGTTGCCCAACAGCATCGGCCCGGCGATCGTGCTGGCCACCCTGGAACTCGGCAACGCGGTGCTGCTGCTCGCCGCACTGTCCTTCCTGGGGCTCGGCCCGCGACCGCCGGCCGCCGAGTGGGGTTCGATGGTCGCGCTCGGCTCGCAGGACCTGTCGATGTGGTGGGTGAGCGTCTTTCCGGGCCTGGCCATCCTCACCGTGGTGATGGCCTTCAACGTGCTCGGCGACGCGTTGCGTGACCGGCTCGACCCCCGCTACGCGAAGGGACGCTGAGATGGCGCCGCTGCTCGACGTCGACTCCCTCGCCGTGACCCTGCCCGGCCCGCGCGGACCGCTGCCGATCCTGCACGACGTTTCGCTCAGCGTCGACGAGGGTGAACTCGTCGGTATCGCCGGGGAGAGCGGCTGCGGCAAGAGTCTCACCGCACAGACCCTGCTCGGCCTGCTGCCGGCCGGAGCCAAGGTAACCGGGTCGGCCCGGTTCGCCGGCACGGACCTGCTCGGCCTGGACAACCGCGGCTGGCAGCGGGTCCGAGGCGCGGGCATCGCCATGGTCTTCCAGGACCCGACCGCCGCCCTGCACCCGATGCTCACCGTCGGTCGTCAGCTCACCGAACACATGCGGGTGCACCTTCGGATGGACCGCCGGGCCGCCACGCGCCGGGCGGTGGAACTGCTCGACCAGGTGCGCATCCCCGACCCGGAACGTGCCCTGCGCGCCTATCCGCACCAGTTCTCCGGTGGCATGCGGCAACGGGCGGCCATCGCCATCGCCCTGGCGGCCCGGCCCCGACTGCTGATCGCCGACGAGCCGACCACCGCCCTCGACGTCACCGTGCAGGCCGGCATCCTCGCCCTGCTCGACCGGCTGCGCACCGAGACCGGCCTGGCCGTCGCGTTCATCACCCACGACCTGGGGGTGCTCAGCGCGTTGACCACCCGTGGCTACGTCTTCTACGCCGGTCGGGTGGTGGAGACCGGTCCGACCGGAGCGCTACTCACCGCACCTGCGCACCCGTACACCTCGGCACTGCTCGGTGCCCGGCCGCACGGCACCCAGACCGTCGGCACACTGCGACCCATTCCCGGCAGCCCGCCGGCGCCGGGAGAGGCACCGCCAGGGTGCCCGTTCGAACCCCGCTGCCGGCACGCGGAGCCGGAGTGCGGCACCGCCCCGCCGCGCCTGGACCCGGTGGCCGTCGACCGTTCGGTGGCCTGCGTGGTCCGCCCGCACCTGGAGGTGGCTGCCCGATGAGCGACCTGTTGGAGATCAGCGACGTCGAGGTCGAGTACCGCTCGCGCGGGCGAGGCCGGGTACGCGCGGTCGCCGGGGTGAGCCTTCAGGTGGCATCCGGACAGGTCGTCGGCCTGGTCGGCGAATCGGGCTGCGGCAAGTCGTCACTGGCCCGGGTCGCTGTGGGTTTGACCCCGCCGAGCGCCGGCGCGGTCCGCTTCGCCGGCCAGCCGGTCACGCCGTTGGGCTGGCGACGCCGGCCGGACACCGAGATCGGCCTGCAGATGGTCTTCCAGAATCCGTACGCCTCGTTGAATCCCCGCCGCACCATCGGCGCGCAACTGCTCGACGGCGTTCCGTCGACGCTTGCCGGCGCGGCCCGCCGGGAGAGGGTGCGCGAGTTGTTGGACCGGGTCGGTATGCCGGGCACCGCCGCCGACCGGTACCCACACCAGTTCTCCGGCGGCCAACGGCAACGGCTCGCCATCGCCCGGGCCCTCGCCCCGCAACCCCGCATGATCATCGCCGACGAACCGGTCACCGCGCTGGACGCCTCCTCCCAGGCGCAGGTGGTCAACCTGCTCGTCGAGCTGGTCCGCGACCTGGACATGGGCATGCTGTTCATCTCCCACGACCTTGCCCTGGTGCACGAGATCGCCGACGTCACGGCGGTGATGTACCTGGGCCGCATCGTCGAGACCGCGCCCACCCGCGAGCTGTGGCGCAGTCCGCGACACCCCTACACCCGGGCGCTCATCGACGCGGTGCCCCGCATCAGCACCACCCCGGCACTGCCCGCCACCCTGGCCGGTGAGGTGCCCGATCCCGCCAACGCCCCCACCGGCTGTCGTTTCCGGCCGCGCTGCTCGCACGCCTTCGCCCCCTGTGGAGACCAGCCACCGACCCTCGAACTCGGCGGTCGCAGCGCCGCCTGCTGGCTCAACGACCCCACGACTGCCGCGGCCGTCGTACCCGCGAACTGAGGACGCCGTCATGTACACCGCCACCGAACAGGTTCTGGTCAACCTCGCCCTCTACGACGGGGTCGCCGACCACCTCCAACCCGACCGGGGTGTCTGGATCGGCGCCGACGGAACGATCAAGGCCGTGGGAGCCGTCGACGACGTGCTCGCCGAGGCCGGCGACGCCCGTGTGGTCGACCTCCACGGCGACGTGGTGATGCCCGGTCTGACCAACATGCACGTACACCTCTCCCTCGGGCTGCCCGGCCACCTCGCCGACACGGTGCACCGGTCCAACCTGGCCGAACTGGTACTGCTGATGGCCGACTCGGCCCGGCGCACCCTGCACGCCGGGATCACCACCGCCCGGCTGGTGGGCGAGAGCCGGTACGCCGACTTCGCGCTGCGCCGGGGCATCGAGGCCGGCGCGGTGGACGGCCCACGGATCTTCACCGCCGGGCACGCGCTCTGCTGCACCGGCGGCCACGGCTGGGAGGCCGACGCGCTGGAGGCCGACGGTGCAGACGGCTTCCGTCGGATCACCCGGGAACAGATCCGGGCCGGCGCCGACCTGATCAAAGTGTGTGTCTCCGGCGGCATCGCCGGCCAGTTCGAGGCGATCGACACACCTCAGCTGCTCGACGACGAAATGGCCGCCGTGCTCCGGGTCGCCCACGACTGGGGGCGTAAGGTCACCGCGCACGCCGGCCCGGCCGACACCGTACGCCGGGCCGTCGAACTCGGCCTCGACTGCGTCGAGCACGGCTACGAACTGACCGACGAGGTCACCCGTCTGATGGCCGACCGTGGCGTCTGGTACGTGCCCACGATCGTGGTCAGCCGCTGCGAACAGTTCTTCCGCGACTCCGGGGTGCCCGGCTGGCTGATGGACCGGGCTCTGGCCGCCGGCCCGCGGCACTGGGAGAGCCTCCAGCACGCCATCCGTAACGGGGTACCGATCGCGTTGGGCAGCGACATGCCCCCGCACGCGGGCTACGACGAGACCAGCGCGACCGTACGCGAGCTGGAGTTCATGGTGGACGCCGGGATGTCGGTGGCCGACGCGCTCAAGGCCGCCACCATCCGCCCCGCCGAGTGGCTCGACCGGGCGGACACCCTCGGCAGCGTCGAGGTCGGCAAACACGCCGACCTGCTGCTGCTGCGCGACGACCCGACCCGCTCCGTATCCGCGCTGCGTACCCTGCACGCTGTCGTGAAGGGCGGCGTGGCGTACCGCGACGACAAGCACCGGCTCCGGGCGTCCCGGTGACCGGCACCGCCCAGCCGGGCGCCCCCGCGCCGCGCATCTGCACCGTGGCCGACGAGTACCTGCACGCCCTCGCCGCACTCGACCCGGAGGCCGCCGAGGCGGCCGGGCGTACCCCCGAGTGGCGGTTGGCCGACCTGTCACCGGAGAACTTCGACGCTCGGGCCGAACTGTCCCGCAGGACCGCGACCGCCGTGGCCAGCGCGACCGTCACCACGCCGGCCGAGCGCGCCCTCGCCGGTGCCCTGACCGACCGGCTGGACAGCGAGATCACGCTGCACGACGTCGGCTTCACCACTCGGTTGCTCGCCCCGTTGGCCACCCCGGTGCACCTGGCCCGGCAGGTCTTCGACAACCTGCCCCGGAACACCGTCGACGACTGGGCGGTCGTCGCCGACCACCTGCACCGGCTGCCCAGCACCCTCGCCCAGTACACCGCCACCCTGCGGCGTTCCGCCCAGCGTGGCCACCTGGTCGCCCGCCGGCAGGTACTGGCCGTCGCGCAGCAGTGCACCGCCTGGGTCGCCGGCGACTTCTACGGCGGCCTCGTCGCCGGCCACCAGACGGGACCGTCGGCTGCCCGGCTGGCCGACGGGGCACAGGTCGCCACCGCCGCCACGGCAGCCTTCGCCGCCTTCCTGCGCACCGAGCTGGCACCCGTCGCATCCGAGGTGGACGGGGTGGGCCGGGAGCTGTACGAGGTCACCGCCCGCGCGTTCCTCGGCGCCACCGTCGACCTGGACGAGCTGTACGCGTACGGCTGGGCGGAGCTGACCCGCATCGCCGCCGAGCTGCGGGCGGTGGCGGTCGACTGCGGTCACCCGGACGTCGTGGCCGCCCGGACGGCACTGGACGCCGACCCGGACGGCCGGGTGCCGGTCGGTCCCGCCCTGGAGGACTGGCTGACCCGGCGTACCGCGCTGACCACCGACCTGCTCGACGGGACACACTTCGACATCCCACCGGCCACCCGGCAGGTGGTCTGCCGGATCAGTCCCGCCACCTCCGGGGTCATGTACTACACACCACCCGACGCGAACCTGACCCGCCCGGGTGGCATCTGGTGGTCGGTGCCGCCGGGCGAGTCGACGGTGCCGGTGTGGCGCCACGTCGGCACGCTCTGCCACGAGGGGCTGCCCGGCCACCACCTTCAGCACGCCGTCACCCTCACCACCGCCGAGCTGCACCGGTGGCAACGCACGCTGTGCCACGTGCACGGGTACGCCGAGGGCTGGGCGCACTACGCCGAACGGCTCGCCGACGAACTCGGCCTCTACGCCAGCCCGGCGGAACGGCTGGGGATGCTGGACGGGCAGATGTGGCGGGCAGCCCGCGTGGTCGTCGATCTCGGCCTGCACCTCGACCTGCCGATACCGGCAGGCAACGGGTTCACCGACGCCTCCCGCTGGAGCCACCCGGTGGCCGTGGACCTGCTCACCCGGGTCGCCGGACTGGATTCCGCCAGCGCCCGATTCGAGGTCGACCGCTACCTCGGCTGGCCGGCGCAGGCGCTCGCCTTCAAGGTCGGCGCGCGGCTGTGGCAGCAGGCACGCCAGGACGCCGAGCGCCGCTCCGGTCCCGCCTTCGACCGCAAACGGTTCCACCACACCGCGCTGGCGCTCGGGCCGATGGGCCTCGACCCGCTGCGCAGCCGCCTCGCCGAGACGTTCCGCCCCGCTGCCGCCTCCCTCGACCGGAAGTGACCCCGATGAGTATCGACGAACTCACCACCACGATCACCGACATGTACCGATCACTTGGGGATCGGACCGCCTTCGACGCGCACCTGCACCCTGAACTGACCATCTGGGAATCGGACGCCGATCAACTGCTCTTCGGCCTGGCCGCGCTGGACGAACTGCGCGACCGGCGGGCGGCCGGGGCCACCGGGCCGGCACCGGTGACGGTCGCTGCGGAACAGCTGCACGCCGAGGCATGGGACGACACCGGTCTGGTCCGGTACGTCCTGCGGGCCTGTCACGTCGACGACCGACCCGATGCGTGCTTCCGGGTCACCGACGTGCTGCGGCGAGGCGACGCGGGTTGGCGGATCGTGCACCACCACGCGGAGGCCGTGCGATGAGCGACGACCAGCCCACCACCGACGTATACGACCTGCGGGTCGTGGTGGAGCGCATCGAGGGACGTTCGGTGTGTGGCATGAAGCCGGGTGACTACCTCGACCTGACCGAGTCGTGCCGGTTGCGTATCCCCGAGGGCCAGCACTTCTGCCTGTACGCGCTCGCCGCGTGTCTGCCGCTGCTACCAGCCAAGCAGCGGGCCCTCGACGACGGGGACTGGATGGCCAAGGACAGTCACGTCGCCTGCCCCGACCCGGAGGAACGGCTCATCATGCGCATCGAACGCACCGGCCGGCGACAGATCCCCACCGAGGAGCTGACGTGACCCGCCTGGTGGGTATCGGCCTGCAGTCGGACAAGTCCGCCGACGAGTACGCGGTGCTGGCCGAGTTGGCCGAACGGCACGGCTTCGACGTGCTGTCCGTCTTCGGTGACCTGATGTACCAGCCGCCCCTGTTCCCGCTGTTGGTGGCCGCCCGACACACCCGCCGGATCCGGCTCGGCGCGGCCTGCCTGAATCCGTTCACCCTGCATCCGGTGGAGGTGGCCGGTCAGGTCGCCGCGCTCGACCTGGCCTCGCACGGCCGCGCGTACCTCGGTCTGGCCCGGGGGACCTGGCTGCAGCAGGTGGGGGTGGCACAGACCCGGCCGTTGCGGCGCATCGCGGAGACGGTACAGATCGTCCGCCGGCTGCTCGCCGGTGACGACGCCGGCTTCGTCGGCCGCGAGTTCACCGTGGCTCCGGGCACCGCGCTGCGGTACACCCCGGCCCGGTCCGACGTGCCGGTGCTGGTGGGCACCTGGGGCCAGCAGACCGCCCGGTCCGCCGCCGCGTTCGCCGATGAGGTGAAGGTCGGCGGGTCAGCGAACCCGGCGATGGCCAAGACGATGCGGGCCTGGCTGGACGAGGCGGCGTCGGGCCGGGACACCGGAGTGGTGCTCGGCGCGGTCACCGTCGTCGACACCGACGGTGCGCTGGCCCGGCGGATGGCGAGAACCGAGGTCGCCATGTACCTTGCGGTGGTCGCCGCCCTCGACCCCACCGTCGAGGTCGACCCGGAACTGCTGGTCCGCATCCAGCACCATGTCACCCGACGCGAGGACGACCTGGCCGGCGCTCTGATCGGTGACGACCTGCTCGACCTGTTCGCGTTCTCCGGTACGCCCGAGCAGGTCGCCGCCCAGGCCGCGGCGGTGTTCGAGGCCGGGGCGAGCCGGGTGGAGTTCGGCACCCCACACGGTCTCACCCCGCAGCGCGGAATCGATCTGCTGGGCCGGCGGGTGTTGCCGCTACTGCGCACCTGACCCCGCCGGTCGCCGGTCGGCGATTGCCGGTCCGCCGGCCCTGCCGGACGGGCGGAACGGCAGGGGCTGGTCCGGTCGTCGGACGCTGGGGTCGGCCGGTCAACGCCGCCACGCCGACCACAGTTCGGCGTACCGACCGCCGGCCGCGACCAGCTCGTCCGGGGTACCCAGCTCGACGATGCGGCCATGCGCCAGTACGGCGATCCGGTCACAGGTGTGTGCCTGGCTGAGCCGGTGCGCGACCACGACAGCCGTACGGCCCCGGAGCAGCGCGGCGCTGGCCTGCTCCAGCTGTCGGGCACCCGCGCTGCCGGCTTCGGCGCTGGCCTCGTCGAGCACGACGACCGGTGGGTCGAGCAGGGCGATCCGGGCCAACGCCACCTGCTGCGCCTGGCCGGCGGTGAGTGGATGTTCGCCGTCGCCGACCCGGGTCGACAGCCCGTCGGGCAGTGCGTCTACCCAGGCGTCGGCGCCGACCAGCCGCAACGCGGCGTGCAGTTCCTCGTCGGTGGCGTCCGGGGCGGCCAGCCGCAGATCGTCGGCGAGGGTGCCGGCGAAGACGTGCACCTCCTGGGTGACGACGCCGACCATCCGGCGCAGCTCCGTCGGATGCAACTCGCTGATCGGCCGGTCGGCCAGCCACACCTCACCGTCCGTGGCGGGGAACACGCCACCGAGGATGGCCGCGAGGGTCGTCTTTCCGGCTCCGCTCTCGCCGACGATTGCCAACGACTCACCTTCGCCGATCTCAATCGAGACGTCCGTTACGACGGCGGGACCACCGGGATAGCGGTGCCACACCGACTTCGCGGTGATGCCCGTCGGTGGCGGCGGACCAACGGTGTCGGCCGGTCTGGGGGCCGGCACGTCGAGCCCGGTGATGCCGACCAGCCGCGCAAGTGCCGCACCGGCGGACTGGACGTCGTTGAACGAGATCAGCAACATGCCGAGTGGGCCGAAGAGCCGGTGGAACAGCAACGCCGCCGCGGTGACGTCGCCGACTGTGCTGTCGCCCCCGCGTACCAGCAGGAAACCGGTGAGCAGGACGGAGGTCAAGCCGAGCGCCTCGGCGTAGTTCATCGTGTTCGCGAACCAGAGGAATCCGCGAACCGCGCTCAACCGGGCCACCACGGCGTGGCGGGAGGCCTGCTCGACCCGTCGGCCCTGCCGGTCCTGCATGCCGTACGCGTGCACGGTCCGGGCACCGGTGAAGGTGGTCAACAGGCTCTGCGTACGCGTCGCCGCGGCTTCCCGTTCGGCGGCGTACAACCGTTTCGCCTGCGGCACGAACCGGCGCAGGCTCAACACGTGCACCGGGAAGACGATCAGGAAGGCGACCGCGATGCGCCAGTCGAGCGTGGCGAATCCGGCGAAGGTGACGACGACCGTGACGAGTGCGGTGAAGATCCCGGCCGCCAGCCGCACCGAGTCGGTGACCCGTTCCACGTCCTCGGTGACCCGGGAGGCCACGTCTCCGGAACCGGCGCTCTCCAACCTAGTCGGGTCCATCCGCAGCGCCCGGTCGAGCACTTCCTCGCGCAGATCGGCGCAGGCCCGCATGCCCCACTCGGTGACCAGCCAGTTCGCCGCGCCGGTCAGTACCGCGGCGGCCAGGCCCGCGCCGAGAATCCACGCGGCGGTCAGGAGCAGCGACCCGACGGTCCCGGCGGCCACCACCAGGTCCACCAGCCGGCCGAGCAGGATCGGCACGACGACGGCCGCGACGCTCGCCGCCGTGGCTGTGGCCCCCGAGGCCCAGGCGAGCAGCGGGTAGCGTCGCAGGGCCCGCCAGAAGGCGGCGAGTGTGACCCGGCCCGTCGCGACCGGCAGGATCGTGGCGTTGCTGGTCATCGCAGCACCACCTGCGCGTACGCCGCGTCGGCGAGCAGGTCGCGGTGGTTCCCGACGGCGGCGACCCGACCGGCGCGGAGAAAGACGACCCGGTCGCACCGGTCGAGCAGCGGTGCGCTCGTGGTGACCAGCACCGTCGCCCGGTTGTCGCTGTCGCGGTGGGCGCGGACACCGTCGGCGATGGCCTGCTCGGTGACCGCGTCGACGGCCGTGGTCGGGTCACGTAGGACGGTCACCGGCCGGTCCGCCAGCAGAGCGCGAGCCAGAGCGAGCCGCTGCCGCTGGCCGCCGGAGAGATTCAGACCGTGGTCGACGAGTTCCCGTCCGAACCCGATGTCGTCGGTGAGCAGGTCACCGACGACCGCCGAGGCCATCGCGGCGCGTAGCGCGGCGTCGTCCCGGTCCTCGCCGCTCTGGAGCACCTCCCGCAGGGTGGAGCCGAACAGGTCGACCCCGTGTGGTTCGACCAGCACTGTCCGGCGCAACGAGGCGAGGTCCAGCTCCCGCAGTGGCACGCCGGCCAGTCGTACCGTGCCTTGCTGCGGTGACCGCGCCCCGGCGAGCAGTTCGGTGAGTTCGTCGGCGGTGCCGTTCTCCGCGGTGACGATGCCGAGCAGTTCCCCGGGGGCCACGGCGAAATCGACGCCGGCAAGGCCCGGCGCGTGCACCGCGTCGAGGGCCAGGGTTCCCGGCTGGGCCGTGCGCGTTCCGGACCGTACCCGCTCCGGGGCGGCGAGCACCTCGGCGACCCGGGCCGCGCTGGCCCGCGCCGTCGCGATCCGGAAGACACAGTCGGCGAGGTTGAGTACCGGGTCGGTGAGGAAGGTGGCCAACCCGACGATCGTGATGAGCTGTCCGACCGTGATCCGGTCTTCCAGGGCGTACCAGCCGGCCAGTGCGGCAACAGCGGTGATCAGCAGACCGGTGGTGAAGGTCGATGCGCCGATGAACGTCGCACCGGCCTTGACCGTGCCGATCCCGGCGTCCAGGGACGTACGGCTGGTCGTGCGGTAGCGACGGACAGCCTCGTCGACGCCACCGAATCCGCGCAGCGGTCGTAGCCCGCGCAGCAGATCCGACGCCGTGGCGGCGGCCCGACCGACCGCCTGCTGCTGCGCGGACGTGCGGCGGCCCACCACCGGTCCGAGCGCGTTGAGCCCGAGCACCAGGACCGGAACGCCCACCACCAGACCGAGCCCGAGCGACCAGTCGATGCGTAGCAACACGACCGTGGCCACCGCCAGACCGACAAACGCGCTCACCACCCGGGAACCCAGTTCGAGCAGGTCGGCGGTGGCCTCGGTGTCGGACGTCGCGATCGAGAGCAGCTCTCCGCTCTGGCGGCTGGTGTGGATTCCCTGACCGCCGACCACGCGCCGGAGCACCCGCATCCGTAACCCGTGTGACTCTTCCGCGACCCCCCTGGACAGGAACCAGAAGCCCCACCGCCACCCCATCGTGAGGGCGGTGAACAGCGCGAAGATGCCCAGTACCGACCAGGCCATCGCCGAGGTCGACCCGGTCCCGACGGCCTGGTCGATGACCAGACCGATGGCCACCGGGACGAACGCCTCACACATCTGGTGCAGTGACCAGAAACCGGCGCAGAGCACGGTGTCGCGGCGCTGTCGCCAGAACATCCGACGGATCAGTTGCCCCGCTGTCTGTGCCATGCCCCCGCCTCACACTCGATGAGTTAGGGCAGGCTAACCCGCCGCCCTCCCCGGTCGCTATTCGCCGGTGCGTCCACCCCGTCCGGTCGTCGGCCTTACCGATACTTCCGGAACCTCGTGGACACCGGCCGGGCCTGCCAGCCACGTGCCCGGCCGCTGCGACCGTCCAGCTTCGACCGAGGTGGCGGGCCACGCGGCGTGGGGTCCGGTCAGCCGGTCAGCATGCTCCGGGCCTGGGCGAGACCTCCGACCAGCTCCCGGAGTGCCACGAGGATCGCCGTCTCGATGTCCGGGCGTAGTCGGCTGACCGGTACCGAAACGCTCACCGCGTCGACTGCCGGGCTCGCCAACGGTACGGCCACGGCGAAGCAGCGGATGCCCTCGGCATTCTCTTCCTGGTCGACGGCGTACCCGGTGGTCCGTACCGTCGCGAGAGCGGCGTGCACCGCCTCGCGGTCGGTTACCGTGTGCGGTGTGAGCCTGGCCAGCGGCCAGTTCAGCATCCGGTCGACGTCCGTGTCTGGATGCTCGGCCAGCAGGGCCTTGCCCAGTGCGGTGGCGTGCGCCGGCAGCCGGCGACCGATCGCGCTGTAGAGCCGCAGCCGGTGCACCGACTCCCGTTTAGCGAGGTAGACGACCTGGTCGCCGTCGAGTCGGCCGAGGTGTGCGGCTTCACCGAAGCGGCGGGACAACTCGTCCAGCACTCCTGACAGCAGGGTCACCCGGTCGTCGCCGTCCAGGTAGGCGGCACCCACCCGAAGCGCACGCATGCCGAGCCGGAAACGGGTGCCGCTGTCGTCGGGTTGTACCCAGCCGCGGTTGACGAGTGTGCGCAGCAGGCCGTGCAGGCTGCTCTTCGGAATGGCGAGGGTGCGGGCCAGGTCCCCGAGTGCCCAGGGCTGCGGGTGGTCGGCGAGCAGCTCAAGTAGGTCGAGGGTGCGCCCGGCCGACTTCACGGGCTGGAAGTCTTCGGACGCGATCGGCACGCGGCCACTCTAGCGAAGGGAGGTGCGCCTCCGGTAAGGTCACGTATGTGACCAACGTTCATAGTGTTGAACAGTTATCCATCGGTCGGGTGCTGCCGGTGGTGGTGATCGACGACGCGCGACACGCGGATCCGCTCGGTGACGCTCTGGCCAAGGGCGGTCTGACCGCAGTCGAGGTGACTCTTCGTACCGCCGCCGGGCTGGAGGCCATCGCGACGCTCGCTGCCCGCGGTGATCTGATCGTCGGTGCCGGGACGGTGCTCACCGTGGAGCACGCCGAGCGAGCCATCGCATCCGGCGCCCGCTTCGTGGTGACCCCCGGTTTCGCCCCGGCTGTCGTGCGCGCCTGCCAGCGTTCCGGTGTGCCGGTGGTGTCCGGTGTCGCCACCGCCACCGAGATCCAGATGGCCCTGGACGCCGGCCTGAACGTGGTCAAGTTCTTTCCCGCCCAGCAACTCGGCGGCGCAGCGATGATCAAGGCGCTGGCGGCGCCGTTCCGCGAGGTGCGGTTCATCCCCACCGGTGGCATCACCGCCGCCGGGATCGCCGACTACCTGGCCATCCCGGCGGTGCTGGCGGTCGGCGCGAGCTGGATGGTCTCGGCCGACCTCGTCGCCGGTGAACAGTGGGACGAAATCACCTCCCGCACGCGGGAGGCGCTGACGGCGGCCGGAGGTGCGGTGTGAGTGCGGTGGATCCCCGGCCGAAGGCCGACTGCCACTACGACCTGGTCTCGCTCGGTGAGGTCATGCTGCGGCTGGATCCCGGTGAGGGTCGGGTCCGCACCGCCCGCCAGTTGCGGGTATGGGAGGGCGGCGGCGAGTACAACGTCGCCCGGGGTCTGCGCCGCTGCTTCGGCCTGCGGACCGCAGTCGTCACCGCGTTCGCCCGCAACGAGGTCGGCCTCCTCCTGGAGGATCTGATCCTCCAGGGCGGCGTCGACACCAGCCTGGTCACCTGGCTGCCCTACGACGGGATCGGCCGCACCGTGCGCAACGGGCTCAACTTCACCGAGCGTGGGTTCGGGGTACGCGGTGCCGTCGGCACCTCCGACCGGGGCCACTCCGCCGCCAGCCAGCTCAAACCGGACGACGTCGACTGGGATCACCTGTTCGGCACCCTCGGGGTGCGGTGGCTGCACACCGGCGGCATCTACGCCGCCCTGTCGGAGACGGCTGCGCAGACCGCCGAGGCCGCGATGACCGCCGCTCGCCGGCACGGCACCCTCGTCTCGTACGACCTGAACTACCGACCCAGTCTCTGGAAGGCGGTCGGCGGCCAGGACCGTGCGCGGGAGGTGAACTCCCGATTGGCCCGCCTGGTGGACGTGATGATCGGCAACGAGGAGGACTTCACCGCCTGTCTCGGCTTTCCGGTGCCGGACACCGACATCCACAGCGGCGCCCTGGATGCCGGCAACTTCAAGGCGATGATCGAGGCGGTCGTGCAGGCGTACCCCAACTTCAAGGTGGTGGCGACCACCCTGCGCGGTGTACGCAGCGCGACCGTGAACGACTGGGGTGCGGTGGCCTGGGCCGGCGGTGGCTTCGCCGAAGCCACCCACCGACCCGGTCTGGAGATCATGGACCGCGTCGGTGGCGGCGACAGCTTCGCTTCCGGGCTGATCTACGGCCTGCTCGAACGCGACGGCGACCTGGCGGTCGCGGTGGAGTACGGCGCCGCGCACGGCGCGCTGGCCATGACCACTCCAGGCGACACGTCCATGGCCAGCTTGGCCGAGGTGGAGGCGTTGGTGCGCGGTGCCGGTGCCCGGGTGCAACGTTGACCCGGCCGCGCTGACCGCCGGATCGACCCGCAAGGTCGATCACCGGGACGGGCTCGTCGCCGCCGTGCCGGTCGGGGGGTGAGTGGCAGTCAGACCGACCGGTCCTGCTGCTGCGGGGCATTGAGGGACACCAGGAACGCTGCGTGGTCCGTTGTCCGCTCCATGTCGATCGATTCGGTGGTTTCGACCGTCAGGTCGGTCGTGGCCATGAACTGCTGAACACCGCCGTCGTGCCGGTGGCGGTAGTCCGCCGGCACGCAGGACCGTACGTCGGGTGTGCCACCGACGCGCAGGTTGAGGTCGCCGCTGACCACCGTCGGCTGGTAGCTGCGGCGGTCGTGCAGCTGTGGGATGGCGGTGCCCAGCAGGTGCCCGCACTGCGCCAGCGCCAACGTGGAGCTGGTGTAGGCGAGGTGGGTGGTGCAGGCGTAGAAGGCACTGGTGGCCTCGACGCAGAGCCAGGCCCGCTGTTCGGGGTCCGCCGGGTCCTGTGCCGGGTAGATCCCCGCGTGGATCTCGTGCCCACGGTACGGCGCGGCGATGTGCGTGAGCACCCCGACGCCGTACTGTTGCCCGTTGACGCAGCGGTACGGCTCGCCGGTGCGGCCGTTGCGGGCCGGCTGGAAGGCAGCCACCACCGTGCCGTCGTGGGCGTCCGTCATCGCCTGTTCCAGAGCGTCCACGTCGCCGGAGCAGATCTCGTTGAGGGTGACGATGTCGGGGATCCGGGCCCGGATGACCTCGGCGGCCCGGGCCACCGAACGGCCGGTGTAGCAGCCGGTGGCCATGCCGCTGTTGCACAGGTTCAGCTGTAGCACCCGCAGCGGCGTCGAAGCGACCGGTGTGACCACCGAGCACCCGGCCAGCACCACTACGACGCAGACCAGTGCGACGGCGGACACCAGCGGTCGGGTATCTGTCGGACGAGGATTCATGTACCAGCCCTGGGCTCGCGGGGGGCTGAAGTGTATCCGCACCGATGGGTGACACCACCATGATCGTTACGGCGGGCGATCGAGGCCGTCGCCTCGGTCACGGCGGTGTGCCGAACCGCCCCGGGCGCCGGTCCGCGCAGCCGGCCACGT
This sequence comes from Micromonospora sp. HNM0581, assembly GCF_012726175.1. Taxonomy (GTDB): domain Bacteria; phylum Actinomycetota; class Actinomycetes; order Mycobacteriales; family Micromonosporaceae; genus Micromonospora. The sequence continues at coordinate 236,954 of NZ_JAASAD010000004.1, read as the reverse complement.
CACCGACGGCAGGCGTGGTGGCACAGGTCAGGTTCGCAGGGGGTACGGGATGAAGGTGCTGCGGTTTTCGTCCAGGTCCAGCTGTCGACTGATCGGCGGGGCGGCCCGCTGTGGGCAGGTCATCCGCTCGCAGGTCTTGCAGCCCGGTCCGATCGGCGTCGCCGCCTCGGCCGCGTGCAGGTCCATGCCGGTGGAGTAGACGAGCCGGCTGGCGTGCCGCACCTCGCAGCCCAGTCCGATCGCGTACACCTTGCCCGGCTGACCGTAACCGCCGTGGTGGCGGGTGATGGTGCGGGCGATCCACAGGTAGCGCTGCCCGTCCGGCATGGCGGCGACCTGGGTGACCACCCGCCCCGGCGCGCCGAACGCCTCGTAGACCGTCCACAGGGGACAGGTGCCACCCGTGCGCGAGAACGGGAAGCCGGTGGCCGACTGTCGTTTCGACATGTTGCCGGCCCGGTCGACCCGGACGAACGAGAACGGTACCCCTCGTGCCCGGGGCCGCTGCAACGTACTGAGCCGGTGGCACACCGTCTCCCAGCCGATCGCGTAGTGCTGGGTAAGCAGGTCGATGTCGTAGCGACGCTGCTCGGCTGCGGCGAGGAAGTGCTCGTACGGCAGGATCAGCGCCGCCGCGAAGTAGTTGGCCAGACCGACCCGGGTGAGGATCTGCGTCTGCACGTCGTCGAACTCCTCCGACTCGACGATCTCGTCGATGACGTCGGCGAACTCCAACAGGGCGATCTGAGCCGCCATCCGCATCGCCTCCTGCCCGGCGCGCAGCGACGTGGACAGGTGCAGGGTGCGGGTTCGTGGGCGGTACCGGTGCAGCTCCCCGCCGAGAGCGGCGGCGTCCTCACGGGTGACGTGAACGCCGTGCCGCTGTGCCAGTCGTTCGCGGAGCAGGGCGCGGGTCTCGCCGCGACGCAGCCCCATCTGAACGGCCAGCCGCTCGGCTTCCTCGTCGAGATCCGGCACGTAGTTCTGCCGCCGGTAGAAGAACTCGGTGACCTGGTCGTGTGGACTACGACCGATCCGCTCGCGATCGCCGACCAGCTCGGCGAGCTGCTCGTCGGCCTGCTGGTAGCGGCGGTGCAGCTCGATCACCGCCGCCGCCACCTCCGGCAGCCGGGTGGCCAGTTCGGTCAGCTCGGTCAGCCCAGCGCGTCCGGGCAGCGCCTCGCGCAGCCCGGCGACCAGCCGGGGGGTGTCGTGCGCGGCGAACACGGTCGGGTCGACGCCGAAGAGTTCGGTGATGCGTAACAACACCGGGACGGTCAACGGTCGGCTGTCGTGCTCGATCTGGTTGAGGTAGCTCGGGGAGATGCTGAGGTGCCGGGCCAGCTCCGTCTGGCTCAACCCGCGTTCCTCGCGCATCCGGCGCAGCCGGGCCCCGGCGAAGGTTCTGGCGATCGCCCTTACCTCCCTGATCCGGCGAACTGATCCGGCCACATTAGCACTGCTGCGAATGCAGCCTTTCACAACTTCGCAGAATGACTCACCGACTTTTCAATAATTGGCTTTTTCCGTCCCTCGACCGCTTCCGCGCGCCGTGTGACCGTGGTCTTCACACCCGGCGGCCCGGCATCTCGCGCAGCGTCACCAGGTGACGACGGAATTTGAAGGGAATGAGAAAACGATGGCTACTCCGGTCGAGCAGTTGCAGCACGAATGGGACACCAACCCTCGCTGGCGGGGGGTGCGACGCAGCTACAGCGCCGAGGACGTGGTGCGGTTGCGGGGCGCGATCCAGGAGGAGCACACCCTGGCCCGGCACGGCGCGAACCGGCTGTGGCGACTGTTGAACAGTGAGGACTACATCCACGCCCTCGGCGCCCTCACCGGCAACCAGGCCGTGCAGATGGTCCGGGCCGGACTCAAGGCGATCTACCTCTCCGGCTGGCAGGTGGCCGCTGACGCGAACCTGGCCGGGCACACCTACCCCGATCAGAGCCTGTACCCGGCCAACTCGGTGCCCGCGGTGGTGCGCCGGATCAACAACGCCCTGCTGCGCGCCGCACAGATCACCACCGCTGAGGGCGAGACCTCCGGCATCGACTGGCTGGCGCCGATCGTCGCCGACGCCGAGGCTGGCTTCGGTGGCGCGCTCAACGCGTACGAGCTGATGAACGCGATGATCGCGGCCGGCGCGGCCGGAGTGCACTGGGAAGACCAGCTCGCCAGTGAGAAGAAGTGCGGTCACCTCGGTGGGAAGGTGCTCATCCCGACCGGCCAGCACATCCGCACCCTGGAGGCGGCACGGCTGGCCGCCGACGTGGCGGGTGTGCCTTCCGTGGTCATCGCCCGCACCGACGCCCAGGCCGCCACCCTGCTCACCACTGACGTCGACGAGCGGGACCAGCCCTTCGTCACCGGCGAGCGCACCGCGGAGGGCTTCTACCGGGTCCGCAACGGGGTCGAGCCGTGCATCGCCCGGGGCCTTGCGTACGCCCCGCACGCCGACCTGCTGTGGATGGAGACCAGCAAGCCGGACCTGGAGGTGGCCCGCAACTTCGCCGAGGCGATCAAGGCCGAGTACCCGGACCAGTTGCTGGCCTACAACTGCTCGCCGTCGTTCAACTGGCGCAAGCACCTCGACGACGCCACCATCGCCAAGTTCCAGCGCGAACTCGGTCACATGGGCTACAAGTTCCAGTTCATCACCCTTGCCGGTTTCCACGCCCTGAACTACTCGATGTTCGACCTGGCCCGAGGCTACGCCTCCGACGGCATGTCGGCGTACGTCTCCCTCCAGGAGCGGGAGTTCGCGGCCGAGCCGTCCGGCTACACGGCGGTCAAGCACCAGCGTGAGGTGGGTACCGGCTACTTCGACCTGATCAGCACGGTGCTGAACCCGGCAGCCGAGACGACCGCGCTGCGCGGCTCCACGGAAGAGGAGCAGTTCGCATGAGATACGAGATCATCGGCCCGATGGTCGAACGTTTCGACGAGGTTCTCACCGGCGAGGCGCTGGAGTTCCTGGTCGCCCTGGACAGCGAGTTCGCCGCCCGTCGGGTGGCCCTGCTGGACACCCGACGGGCCCGCCGCGACCGCTACGCCACCGGGCAGCTGCCCGATTTCCTGCCGGAGACCGCAGCGATCCGGGACGACCCGACGTGGCAGGTGGCGTCACCCGCGCCTGGTCTGGAGGACCGGCGGGTCGAGATCACCGGGCCGCCGGACCGCAAGATGACCATCAACGCGTTGAACTCCGGCGCCAAGGTCTGGCTGGCCGACTTCGAGGACGCGACCGCGCCGAACTGGCACAACGTGATCGGCGGCCAGCTCAACCTGATCGACGCGTTGGACCACCGGATCGACTTCACCGACGCGCGCGGTAAGAGCTACACCCTCGGTGAGGACCTGGCGACGATCGTGGTCCGGCCGCGTGGATGGCACCTGGTGGAGAAGGGGATCGTGGTGGACGGGCGGCAGATCTCGGCCAGTCTGGTCGACTTCGGGCTCTACCTGTTCCACTGTGCCCGGCGGCAGCTCGACGCCGGCAAGGGCCCGTACTTCTACCTGCCGAAGCTGGAGAGCCACCGCGAGGCGCGGCTGTGGAACGACATCTTCGTCTTCGCCCAGCGTTACCTCGGGCTACCCCAGGGCACCATCCGGGCGACCACCCTCATCGAGACGATCACCGCCGCGTTCGAGATGGAGGAGATTCTCTACGAGCTGCGCGAGCACTCCGCAGGCCTGAACGCCGGGCGGTGGGACTACATCTTCAGCATCATCAAGAACTTCGGTCAGTGGCCGGACTTCGTCCTGCCGGACCGAGCCGAGGTGACGATGACCGTGCCGTTCATGCGGGCGTACACCGAACTGCTGGTGCGTACCTGCCACAGGCGCGGCGCGCACGCGATCGGCGGAATGGCCGCCTTCGTTCCAGCTCGCGACCCGCAGGTCAACGAGGTGGCGTTGAGCAAGGTGCGGGCGGACAAGCAGCGCGAGGCCGGTGACGGCTTCGACGGCTCCTGGGTGGCCCACCCGGGCCTGGTGGCAACCTGCCGAGAGGTTTTCGACGGGGTGCTGGGTGAGCGTCCGAACCAGGTCGACCGGCGTCGCGACGAGGTGACGGTCACCGCCGCCGAACTGCTCTCGGTGGACAAGACCCCGGGCCAGGTCACTGAGGCCGGGGTGCGGGCGAACGTCGCAGTGGCGCTGCGCTACATCGACGCCTGGCTCGGCGGTGCGGGCGCGGTGGCACTGTGGAACCTGATGGAGGACGCCGCCACCGCCGAGATCGCCCGGTGCCAGCTGTGGCAGTGGCTGCGCCACGGCACTCCGCTGGCCGGCGGGGGAGCGGTGACCGAGGACCTGGTCCGCTCGATGCTGGCTGCGGAACTGACCACGGTGACCGAGGGGCGAGAGCAGGCCGGTCGGGAACGTGCTGAGCAGGCTGCGCGGATCGTCGAGGAGACCGCCCTCGGCGAGGACCTTCCGTCGTTCTTCACCACCAGCGCGTACGCCCGGCACCTGGGGCCCACCCGGAAGCCGATCCTGGCGGCTGCCGCCTAGATCCCCGGTCGCGGCCCCCGGTCGACACGGGCTCGACCGGGGGCCGCGAACGCCGCGAACGCGATGCCCCGCCCGCGGCTCGGTCCCGCTAACGCCTGCGGTGAGGACGTCAGCCGTCGATCCGGGTTATGTTACGGATCTTGTTGGACGCGTCCAGGGCCGCCACCTTGTACGCCTCGGCCAGGGTCGGGTAGTTGAACACCGTGTCGACCAGATAGTCGACGGTTCCGCCGCAGCCCATCACGGTCTGTCCGATGTGCACGATCTCGGTGGCCCCGGTGCCGAACACGTGCACGCCGAGCAGGCGGCCGTCCTCGGGTGAGACGAGCAGTTTCAACATTCCGTACGAGTCACCCACGATCTGACCCCGTGCCAGCTCGCGGTAGCGGGCGATGCCCACCTCGAACGGGGTGGCGCTGTCGGTCAGTTCCTCCTCGGTCTTTCCGACGAAACTGATCTCCGGGATGGTGTAGATGCCGATCGGCTGCAACTCGTGCATCGGTCGGTCCGGCTCGCCGCAGGCATGCTGCGCGGCCAACCGTCCCTGCTCCATCGACGTCGAAGCCAGCGCGGGGAAACCGATCACGTCGCCGACGGCGTAGATGTTCGGCACCGCGGTGCGGTAGTTCGCGTCGACTTCGATGCGACCGCGTCGGTCCGCGGTCAGCCCGGCGGCGGCCAGGTCCAGCCCGTCGGTCTGCCCCTGCCGGCCGGCCGAGTACATCACCGTGTCCGCGACGATCTTCTTGCCGCTCTTGAGGATGCACAAGGCGGCGGTCTGGTGTTTCTCGACCGAGGCCACCTCCTCGCCGAAGCGGAACGTGACCGACAGGTCCCGCAGGTGGTATTTGAGCGACTCGACGACCTCCTCGTCGCAGAAGTCGAGCATTCGGTCTCGGCGTTCCACCACCGTGACCTTCGTGCCGAGCGCGGCGAACATCGAGGCGTACTCCATGCCGATCACGCCCGCACCGACCACCACCATGCTGCGCGGCACGGCCCTGAGGTTGATGACACCGTCGGAGTCCACGATGGTCCGGTCGTCGAAGTCGACGCTCTCGGGTCGGGCCGGGCGGGTGCCGGCGGCGATGACGGCGTGCCCGAAGGTGACTCGGGTTTCGCGTCCGGAGTCACTGTCGACCCAGACGGAGTGAGCGTCGGCGAAACGCCCGGTGCCGGTGATCACCGTGACCCGGTTACGGGCCAGTTGGTTCCGGATGACGTCGGTCTGCCGGTTGATGACGTGCTGGGTCCGAGCGGTCAGGTCACTGACCGTGATCTCGTCCTTCACCCGGTAGCTACTTCCGTACAGGTCTCGCTGGCTGAGGCCGGTCAGGTAGAGCACCGCCTCCCGCAGGGTCTTGGACGGCACGGTTCCGGTGTTGATGCACACCCCGCCGAGCATGTCGCGCCGCTCCACCAGGCCGACCCGCCGGCCCAGCTTCGCGGCGGCGATGGCGGCCTTCTGACCGCTGGGCCCGGAGCCCAGCACCAACAGATCGTAGTCATACACGATCACCAGCGTCGCAAGATGTCGCGATCAGCACCAGACCTGTCGGGTGGGCAGCAGGTGACGTTAACCAGGTTGGAACAAACGCGGTCACCGCTGCCGGGCCCGGGATCGGTGGCCCGGCAGCGGTGCCGTCGACGACGGTTCAGGCAGTTGCTGCGGCGCCGACGAGAGCGGTCGGCCCCATGTGGAAGTCCCGGTCGATCTGTGCGGTGAGGTCGACGCCGGTGCGATCGTTGGCCCAGGCCTCGGCGTTGCGTCGGTGGAACTCGTGGGCCCACCGGGTGAACGCCGACCAGTCCTGCGTGGTGCCGTCGACGGCATCGGCCATTAGACCCAGCACGGCCCGATTGGCCTCCTCAAGGTCGTGCAACGGGCCGACCGTGCCCCGCTCGGCGCGGCGCACGTACGCCGATCGGCTCATCCAGCCGAGCAGGTCCGCGCCGACGTGCTCGTGCAGGAAATCCACGTCGCTGGCATCCTCGACCTTGTTGCCGATCACCGACAGGGCCACCCCGTAGTCGCGCGCATAGCCGGCGTACTGGCGGTAGACACCGACACTGCGCACGGTCGGTTCGCAGACCAGGAAGGTTCGGTCGAACCGGGTGAACAGCCCCGAGGCGAACGAGTCGGCACCGGCGGTCATGTCCACCACCACGTATTCGCCGGGCCCGTCGAGCAGGTGGTTGAGCATCAGCTCCACCGCGCCGACCTTGGAGTGGTAGCAGGCCACCCCCAGATCCTCGGCATTGAACTCACCGGTCGCCGCCAGGCGCACACCGCCGACGGCGGCGACGCACTCCCTGTAGATCGGGTTCTCCTCCGCCACCCGCAGTAATCGGGAGCCCTGTCCCGGTGGGGTGGTCTTCACCATCTCCGTCGCCGAACGTATGCGCGGATTGTCACCGCGCAGGTATTCCTTGATCGCCGGTAGGCGCTCACTCAACGGTCGTGCCGTGCTCACGGCGGCCGAACCACCGAGGGCTACCGCGAGGTGCTGGTTGATGTCGGCGTCGATGGCCAGCACCGGGCGCCCCTCGGCGGTGAGGTGGCGGGCGAGGAGCGCGGCGAGGGTGGTCTTGCCACTGCCACCCTTGCCGACGAAGGCGACCTTCATCGGTACCCCTCCGCCCAGTTGCTAACGGTAACCGTTTCCATGGAACGCATGGTAGCGGGTCGCTGTTGCGCTCGGTGACGAACCCGCCCGGCCCGTCGGTGTCGGCGGGTCTTGTTGCCGACTGTCGTCCGGAGCGAGCTCGAGCACCTCGGTGGCCAGTCGGTGGATGTTCGTCAGACCGGCCTCGGATCCGCCGCCGGCTTCCACCATGAACAGCAGATGGCGTACGCCGGGCAGTGCCGCCGCCCTCGCGACGGCCTCCCGGCACCGGCCGGGCGTGCCCACCGGATGGATGGCGATCAGATGCTCGACGTAGCCGGCCGGGTCACGGTTCCCCGCCGGTTCGCCGTCCAGACGGACGTACTCCCGGGTGCCGGCCAGCAGCGGCGGGAGCCCGCGGGAGACCACGCTCGCCGCAGCGGCGTCGGTCTCGGCCACCTGGGCGAGATGGGCGCTGGCATGATCGATGCTCGCCGGGTCGTAGCCGTGCGCCTTGGCCGTCGCGGTGTAGCGGTCGAGCAACTCCACCTTCTCGGTGAGGTCGGCGTGCAGGCCGAGCAGCAACGGCATGCCGTGCCGGGCGGCGAGATCGACGGTGGCGGTCGAGGTCGCCGCGACCCAGACCGGCAGCCGGTGGGGCGGACGCGGCACCACCGGCACCTCGCGGAACGGGAACCGGTCGTTCCCCGCGACCGTCGGTTGCCCGGACAGCCAGCGGGCCAACAGCTCCAGCGAGTCGTGGAAACCGTGCGTGAACCGTTCCGTCCCGGTGCCGAAGACCTCGAGGTCGACCCAGGGCCCGCCGCGGCCGACACCGAGCCGGAACCGGCCGCCGGAAAGCTCGTGCAGTAGCGCCGCCTCCTCACCCAGGGCCACCGGGTGCCGGTTGGACAGGATGCACGCGGCGGTACCTACCTCGATGCGGCGGGTCGCGCCGAGCAGGTGTGCGGCGAAGGTGATCGCCGATGGACACACCCCGTAGGAGATGAAGTGGTGCTCGGCGATCCAGACCCCGGCGAAGCCGGCGGCCTCCGCCGCACGGCCGTAGCGGTGGGCGGTCGCCAGCGCCTCGGCGTGCGAGTCGCCGGGGCGTTGTCCGGCGAGCAGGAACAGGTGCGCGCGTACGCCCCGACCGGCTCGCCGGATCCCGCTCGGATCAGCAGTCACGCAACTCGGGGGACTGGTTGAGCAGTTGGCCGCGCACGGAGATGAACCGGCGGTAGGTGTCGGAGTCCACGGCTGCCGGTCGGAACGCCGCGATCCGGTGGCAGTTCTGGAACGCGAGTTTGACGCCGAAGTGACGCTCCAGGCTGGAGCGGATCGCGTCACTGGCCAACGCGCGCAGCAGCTGGCCCCGCTCCGCCTCGCTGGGCGGCGGCACCTGGTTGTCGGCGAACTCGGCGTCGGAGGACGCCAGTTCCGAGGCCACCCTGCTGACGGTCTGCCAGGCGTATGGCAGCGACTCACGGACGCAGGCCACGAACTCCTCGTCGTCGACGGGACCGGATTCGGCGGCCCGCAGCAGGCTCGGTGGCACGGTGAGAGACATGTTCCTCCTCGACAAACGATCACGGTTGTCGTTATCGCTACCTTATGAGCAGATCATGCCGCTGTCGGCGGTGTCAACGCTGGCAGCCGCCCTGCCCGGTCAGGCCGACGCTTCTTCGGTTCGACCCGTTTTGCGCGGTCCACCCTGGGTACCGCCTTGACAACTGGCTTCGGTCTCCCGGGAGGTATCCGTCGAAATGAATGCCCGAAACTCCGCCAAGGCGGTAAAGGAAGCCGTGGAGGCTGTGGCTGAGAAGGTGACCGACGCCCTCACCCCGCAGGTGCCCGGTGCGCCGGGCAGCGCACCGCCGCCGCTCGACGAGCCGGCGACGCCGCATGAGCCACTGCCACCGAAGCCCGAGCAGGGCGCCCCGCAGACCCGTACCCCGACCGGCGCCGAGACCGGGGCGCCGGCCACCGCCAACGGCCAGCAGGGTGCCTTCCTCACCACCGCGCAGGGCGCACGACTACGCGACACCGACCACTCGCTGAAGGCTGGCCCCCGCGGGCCGGTCCTACTTCAGGACCACCACCTGCGGGAGAAGATCACCCACTTCGACCACGAGCGAATCCCCGAGCGGGTGGTGCACGCTCGGGGCGCGGGCGCTCACGGTGAGTTCACCGCGTACGGCACCGCCGAGGCGGTCACCCGGGCGGACTTCCTCAAGAAAGGGCGCACCACCGAGGTCTTCGTCCGCTTCTCCACCGTCCTCGGCTCCCGCGGCTCGGCGGACACCGTGCGTGACACCCGGGGCTTCGCCACGAAGTTCTACACCGACGAGGGCACCTTCGACCTGGTCGGCAACAACATGCCGGTCTTCTTCATCCAGGACGCGATCAAGTTTCCGGACATCATCCATGCCGGCAAGCCGCACCCCGACCGGGAGATCCCGCAGGCGCAGAGCGCGCACGACACCTTCTGGGACTTCGTCTCGCTGCACACCGAGGCACAGCACCACACCATGTGGAACATGTCCGACCGGGGCATCCCGCGCTCCTACCGGACGATGGAGGGCTTCGGCGTGCACACCTTCCGGCTGGTCAACGCCGCCGGCGAGACGGCGTTGGCCAAGTTCCACTGGAAGCCGAAGCTGGGCGTGCACTCGCTGGTCTGGGAGGAGGCCCAACTGCTCGGCGGCATCGACCCGGACTTTCACCGGCGTGACCTCTACGACGCCATCGAGGCCGGAGCGTTCCCCGAGTGGGAACTCGGCCTCCAGGTCTTCCCCGACACCCCGGAGGAGACCTTCGCCGGCATCGACCTGCTCGACCCGACGAAGTTCGTGCCGGAGGAACTCGCCCCGGTGCAGCCGGTCGGCAAACTGACGCTGAACCGCACTCCGACGAACTTCTTCGCCGAAAGCGAGCAGGTCGCCTTCCACGTGGGTCACCTACCGCCAGGCATCGACGTCACGAACGACCCGCTGCTGCAGGGCCGGCTCTTCTCGTACGTCGACACGCAGCTGACCCGGCTGGGCGGGCCGAACTTCGCGCAGATCCCGATCAACCGGCCCCACGCCCCGGTCAACGACATGCTCAGGGACGGCTTCCACCAGCAGGCCGTCCACGCGGGTGTGGCTCCCTACCGGCCGAACTCCCTCGACGGTGGCAACCCGTTCCCGGCCGGCGACGAGGACCACCCGTTCGTCGACGTGCCGGTGCAGGTCGCCCAGGCGCCCAAGGTACGCGCCAGTCCGGCATCGTTCGACGACCACTTCAGCCAGGCCCGCCTGTTCTGGTCGAGCATGTCCCCGGTCGAGCGGGAACACATCGTCCGGGCGTACACCTTCGAGTTGGGCAAGTGCTACCACCAGGCGATCAGGCAACGGCAGCTCCAGTGCCTGGCGAACATAGACCCGGTGCTCTGCGCCCAGGTCGCCACCGGCCTCGGCCTGCCCGCACCGGAGCCGACGGCGCCGGTGGCCGACGTCGAACCCAGCCCCGCGCTGTCCCAGGTGGGTCGGCAGTGGCCGACCGCGGGCCGGACGATCGGCATCGTGGTCGACACCGAGGTCGACGTCGACAGTGTCCGTGTCGTCCGTGAGGCGGCCGTCGCCGCGGGGATGGTGCCGCTGCTGATCGCGCCGCACGGCGGAACGATCGGCGACCTGCCCGCGCAACGGAGCTTCGCCACCGGCCGCTCGGTCGAACTCGACGCGCTCCTGCTCGCCTCGGCACCCGCGCCGGCACCGGACGCGTCGCCGACCCGCCAGGCCACGGCGGGCGCGGCCGGCGCCACCACCATCGACCCCCGGGTGTCGCTGATGGTCGAGGAGTGTTGGCGACACGCCAAGGCCGTCGGCGCGTGGGGTGCCGGCACCACTGTGCTGGAACAGGCCGGCGTCACCGACACGCCAGGGGTGGTGACCGGGGACTCCGCAACCGATGTCCTGGCCGCTGTCCAGCAGCTGATGGCCGCCCACCGGACGTGGGAGAGGTTCCCCGCCAGGGTCGGATGACCTCGACCCGCAGCTTTACGTCGTGGTCCGTGTGCGCCCGGCCAGAGCCCGCACGGACCACGATCGCAGCCCCACGGATCGCAGCTGGTCGCCGCCCTCAGCGGGTGGCGACCTGATTGCCGACCGTCGGGCAGTAAGGCAGCTGACGTCCGTGCGCTCCCGCACGGCCGATCGCCGGTCCCACCGTCGAGGTGGGACTGGCGACCGCGCCTCGTCGACTCGGAGGTCGCTCAGGCGGCCTCGGTGCCGGCGGTCACCTCCCGCCGGGCTGCCGGGTAGCGGATGTTTTCCACCATTTCGACGGTCTCCTCCGGCGGCGGGGCCGTCATCTTCGACACCGCGATGGTGACGACGAAGTTGACGATCGCGCCGATGGTGCCGATGCCCTCCGGGCTGATGTCCAAGATGTGCGGGTTGGCCGCCGTACCGAACACCGGCAGTGTGTAGATCATGTAGCTGGCGGTGAAGAGTAGGCCGGTCACCATGCCGGCTGCCGCGCCGGTGGCGTTACAGCGTTTCCAGAAGATGCCGAGCACGATGGCCGGGAAGAACGTCGACGCCGCCAGACCGAAGGCGAACGCGACCACCTGCGCCACGAACGCGGGCGGGTTGATACCGGCGTAGATGGCGACGAGCACCGCGAGGCCCATGGCGATCCGGCCGGCGAGCAGTCGCTGCTGATCGGTGGAGTCCCGCTTGACCCTGCGGAAGTACAGGTCGTGCGAGAACGACGACGAGATCACCAGCAGCAGCCCGGCTGCCGTGGACATCGCGGCGGCCATGCCGCCGGCCGCCACCAGACCCACGATCGGTGCCGGTAGGCCGGCGATCTCCGGACTGGCGAGGACCAGGATGTCGTTGTTGACGATCAGGTCGGCGCCGGAGACCGGGCTGTTGCTGACCGTGTTGATCGTCGACGCGCCGTCGCTGACCGTGACCAGCCCGGTCGCCGCCCAGTTCTCGATCCAGCTGGGCAAGGCGTCCGCGGAGATGCCGTTGACATCCTGGAGCAGGTTCAGCTTGGTGAAGGCGCCCACCGCCGGGGCGGTGGTGTAGAGCAGGGCGATGAAGAACAACGCCCAGAACGCCGAGTAGCGGGCCCCCCGGACGGTCTTCGTCGTGTAGAACCGGACGATGACGTGCGGCAGACCGGCCGTGCCGATCATCAGCGCCATCGTCACCAGGAACACGTCGATCTGCGGCCGGGCCGCGAACGCCTCGGTGTACTGGTTCAACCCCATCTCGACGCTTATCGCGTCGAGTTCGGCGAGGATCTGACCGAACGACACCTGCGGGACCGGAATGCCGGTCATCTGCTGCGCCACCGCGAACGCGGGAATCAGGTAGGCGACGATCAGCACCGAGTACTGGGCCACCTGGGTCCAGGTGATGCCCTTCATGCCGCCCAGCACCGCGTAGAGGCCGATGATCACGGCAGCGAGGATGACGCCCTGGGTCACGTCCAGTTTCAGGAACCGGCTGAAGACGATGCCGCCGCCGCGCATCTGCCCGACCACGTAGGTGAAGGAGATGATGATCGCGGCCACCGCGGCGATGGTGCGTACGCTCTCCGAATACCGGTCACCGACGAATTCGGGGACCGTGAACTTGCCCCACTTGCGCAGGTAGGGGGCGATCAGCAGGGCCAGTAGCACATAGCCGCCGGTCCAGCCCATCAGGTAGATGGTGCCGTCGGAGCCGAGGAACGCGATGAGGCCGGCCATCGAGATGAACGATGCCGCTGACATCCAGTCGGCCGCCACTGCGGCGCCGTTGGCGATGGTCGGGATGCCCTGTCCGGCGACGTAGAAGCCGGCCGTCTCCTTCACCCGGCTGCGCCAGGCGATGTAGAGGTAGACGGCGAAGGAGCCGACGATGAAGACGAGGGTCCAGATCTGGATCTGACTCATGAGCCAGCCCTCTCGGTCTCCTGCTCGTCGACGCCGAACTGGTTGTCGAGTCGATCCATCATCTTCGCGTACACGAAGATCAGAATTACGAATACGTATATCGATCCCTGCTGGGCGAACCAGAAGCCGAGTGGGAATCCGGCGACGGCGATGTTGTTGAGCGGTTCGACGAGCAGAATGCCGAAGCCGAACGAGACGACGAACCAGACGGCCAGGAGAATGACCATGAGCCGCAGGTTGCGGCTCCAGTATTCCTTCCGCCAACCGTTGTCCGATGGGAACGTCGGCGGTGGTGCCGACGGTGGCGGTTCACCGCCGCGGGTCTCCTTGTCGGGGGTTACCTCGGTCATTCTGGAGCCTCCTAGTCGGTATGAAACCGGCGGATCCGGCGAGGGGTCTAGGACACGGCGCCCGGTGGTGGTGACGCGGTGCTGGTGTCGTGGCCCGATCCGTACGGCCGCGTCGCCGTACTGCTCGACATGGTTGTGCGGTCGGTCACACCTTGGTTGTGGGGAAGCGAACGTGATGCAGCCTGGTCAGGCAAGAGTTGATCCGGTCAGGTACCGCTCGGGTCGCTGAGCGGTCCGTTGGACTCCGCGAACGGTCGAGCGACCCGGACCGTGGTGGAGACTCGTCCCGATTCGGGTTTTTCGCGGACCTGGCTCGGCCGCCCACCGATGACGCCCGACCGCTTACCGATCTGCCCGTTCGGTCAGCGGTGTCGAGCACCTAGCATCCGGGCATGGCCGACACCGCATCCACCGCCGCCCCGGTACGCCGACGGGTCCTCCACGCCGGCAGCCTCGGCATGATCGTCGGCGGCGTGCTCGCGCTCGTCGGCTCGCTGCTGCCCTGGGTCATCACGCCGTTCGGGTCGCTCTCCGGTGCGGCGGGCCCGGGTCTCTGGACGCTGAGCATGGCGTTCCTGGCCGTCGCCGGTGCCCTGCTGCCGTACCGAAAGGTGGCGGTCGCGCACAGCATGATCCCCGGACTGGTCGTCGCCGCCATCGTCGGATGGCAGGTGGCCCGCCTGGTCAGCCTCAGTGCCAGCACCGGCGCCTGGGGGCAACTGATGCCCGGCATCGGTCTGGTCATGGCCGCCGGAGGTGCCGTGGTCCTGATCCGCACCGGCATGCGTCTGATCAGGCTGACCTGACGACCGGCCCCGCCGCGCCGAAACGGTGCCAGCCCCGGTAGGTCACGCCGACGCGAGAATCTCGATGGAACCGTGAAACCTGCTCCAGCCCCTACGCGTCATCCCGCTGAACCGACCGAGGATCACCCGCCATCCGGCGGTTGGCTCCGGTGTCGACCAGTTCGGGAGGAATCATGTTGCTGGGAAGGTGGTTCGCCGCTGCGGGCCTGGTAATTTTCGCCGGTACCGCGGTAGGGGGGTACGACGTGGCTCCGGCATCCGGCGACGGGTCGGTGGCCGCAGCGGTTGCCCAGCCGCTCGCTGACGGGCCGTCGGCGGCAGCCCCGTCAGCCGGGCCGACGACGGACCCGTTGCTGTCTGGCAAGCGTCGAATGACGATCGTCCGGGTCGGTGCGTTCGAGGCGGGACTGTCCCTGCTCGACGGCGACCGGTTGGCCGAGGTGGACGACGATCAGGGGCGGCAGTTGTTCGTGCCGACGCCGGTGGGTTCGGGACAGTTCCTCGTCAAGGCCTACTACGGTGGCGGCACCGGCCAGCCGGTCTGCTGGCAGGTACGTAACCCGGGTGACACTCGGCCGCTGTACGTGCGGGGCGCCACCTGCCGGGCCGGCGACCCCGCCCAGCGGTTCGAGATCACCGCCGTGGCCGACGGTGGTCCGCGGGAGTACCTGATCAGCAATCGGTGGGCCTATCTGCGGGACTCCACGCGATTCGGTCTGATCATGGAGGAGTTGGGAGACGCCCCTCCGGCAAGCAGCTTCCGGTTCAACGACAACGGACCGGCACCCCGCACGTAGAACCCGGTCGAGCCCCCGGGACACCAGCCCGGGGGCTTCCTCCGGCAACCCAGAATCAGCAGCGACAGTACGGGTGGGAACCTGAGTGATACGCGACGCTGAGGAGTTCGACGCCTTCTACTCGGCGTCGGCGCAGCGGGTACTTGGCCACCTGTCCGCGATGGTCGGCAGCCGTGCCGATGCCGAGGACGCGGTGGCGGAGGCATACGCCAGGGCGTGGGACCGCTGGGCGTCGATACGGGAGTGCGACAGCCCGGAGGCGTGGGTGCGCCGCGTCGCGTACCGCATCGCGGTGAGCACGTGGCGCAAGACAGTGAACCGGCTCCGCGCCCACCGCCGGGAGGTGGCCGGCCAGCAGGTCGAAGCGACCTCGGTCGACCACGTGGCGGTGGTGTCGGCGCTGCGCCGCATCTCCACCGATCAGCGGCGTGTGGTGGTGCTGCACCATCTGGTCGGGCTCAGCGTGAACGAGATCGCAGTGGAGATCGGCAGCAACGTGAACACCGTCAAGACGAGGCTCGCCCGGGGTCGCCGGGCCCTCGCGTCACACCTGATCGACGCATACGAGACCACCGGCGGGGGGAGGCGGTGATGGGTCCAGAGCAGCAGCTCGACGAGGCCCTACGGGCGTTGGCGACGCACGGTCGACAGGGGAGGGTGCCGAAGGCCGTCGACATCCGCGGCCGGGGTGACACCCGTCGTCGCCGCCGGCAGGCCGCTTCGGCCACGCTGGGCGCCGTCCTCGTCGGTCTGCTCGGTGCCGGCGCGGTCCTGGCTCGACCGTCAGGAAATTCGGACGCCCTGCCCGTCACGCCGGCCGGCCCGACGGCGGCGTCGTCTTCCGCATCGGCCAGTCCCGAGCCGGCTGCTACGTCCGGTCCGTCGCCCAGCTGGTCGAGCAACGACCCGGTGCTGTCGGGACGGCGGCAGGTGACGGTCGTACGGGCTGCGCAGTGGAGTGGCGGGCTCTCCCTGCTCGCCGACGGCCGCCTTAGCGAGGTCGACAGCGACGAGGGCCGGCAACTTTTCGTCTTCACGCCGCTGGGGCCTGACACCTACCTGGTCCGAGCCGCTGAAGGGGACGACGTCTGCTGGGAGGCGCGGGCGTCGGGCAGCCAGCCGCTGCGGGTGGTCGGGGCCGTCTGCTCGCCGGAGGAGCCGAGGCAGCAGTTTACTGTCATCCGGGACGGTGAGCGCGACGGCAAACCAACGTACGCGGTCAGCAACCAGTCGGCGTACCTGCAGTACTCAACGACCCAGGGGGTGATCCTGGAGGAGTTGGGCGACGCGCCGCTGACCACGCGCTTCCGGCTGGTCGACAACGGGGCTGCGCCGCGATGACCGGCTCATGCCCGAGCGGGCAGATCGGGTGTTGGTCGGGCGGCCCACCCAGGTGAACGGGCAGCATGATCGTAACGATCGATCATATTTGTCCGTTATGAACAGCCCGTTCGGTAGAGCACAGCAGTCATCAAATCCACGTGATTGAGCGGCAGGTGACCGGGGTCACCTGCCGCTCGACGGTGTTACAAAAAAGCACCCGAGCCGAACGGAGGCGTGCAGGTGGACGCGACGCAGCGCCGGCAGCACATCCTCACCCTGGCTCGCCGCCAGGGGGACGTCGACGTGCGCAAGCTCGCCGCCGACCTTGGCGTCGCTCAGGAGACGGTACGTCGTGACCTGAGCCTGCTGGCCCAGCAGGGACTGGTGAGACGCACCCACGGTGGGGCGTACCCGGTGGAGACGGCCCGCTTCGAGACGACCCTGGAGACCCGGGCCACCCGGATGGTCGCGGAGAAGCGGCGCATCGCCGCCGCGGCGGTGGAACACCTCGGCGACGCCGAGTCGGTCTTCATCGACGAGGGCTACACGCCGCAACTGATCGCCGAGACGCTACCCACCCACCGTCCCCTGACGGTGGTGACCGCCTCCCTGCACACCGCGGCGGCCCTGGCCGCCTACCCGAGTCTCACCGTGCTGCTGCTCGGCGGCCGGGTCCGTGGTCGCACCCTGGCCACCGTCGACCACTGGGCAACCCGGATGCTCGCCGGATTCGTCATCGACCTGGCCTACGTCGGCGCCAACGGGATCTCCCGCAAACACGGGTTGACCACACCCGACCCGGCGGTGGCCGCCGTGAAGGCCCAGGTGATGTCGGTGTCCCGACGTGTCGTGTTCGCCGGGGTGCACACGAAGTTCGGTGGGCACAGCTTCTGCCGGTTCGCCACCGTGGCGGACATCGACACCATCGTCACGGACACGGCACTGCCGGCGTCCGAGGCACACCGCTACTCACTGCTCGGTCCGGTGGTGCTGCGCGTCTGAGCGCCGTCGGCCAACCACACCACCACACCACCACACCACCGATGGAGGTTCGCTGTGCCCAGAACACGATCTCCGCGCCGCTGGACCGGCCCCCTCGCCGTCGCCCTCGCGGTCGGACTGGTCAGTACCGCCTGCTCCGGCGCGGGCGGCGGCTCGTCAGACGACGGTTCGGCCATCACCGTGCTGATGGTCGGCAACCCGCAAATGGAGGATCTGGCCAAGGTCACCGCCGACAACTTCACCAAGGACACCGGAATCGAGGTCCGGTTCACCATCCTGCCGGAGAACGAACTCCGGGACCGGGTCACCCAGGACGTCGCCACCCAGGGCGGTCAGTACGACGTGGCGACGATCGGGGCGTACGAGGCGCCGATCTGGGCGCAGAACGGCTGGCTGCACGAACTCAGCTCGTACGCCGACGCCGACACCGGCTACGACAGGGGTGATCTGCTGGAGCCGATGGTGGCCTCGCTCTCCGGCACCGACGGCAAGCTCTACGCTGCCCCGTTCTACGGCGAGTCGTCGTTCCTCATGTACAACAGGGAACTCTTCGACGCCGAGGGCCTGACCATGCCGGAGCGGCCGACCTGGCAACAGGTGGCGCAGTTCGCCGAGCAGCTCGACGACGACGCTGCCGGTGTCTCCGGGATCTGCCTGCGCGGCCTGCCCGGCTGGGGTGAGTTGTTCGCCCCGCTGACCACCGTGGTGAACACCTTCGGCGGCACCTGGTTCGAGCAGGACTGGACGCCGAAGGTCAACGCCCCCGAGTTCGCCGAGGCGACCAAGTTCTACGTCGACCTGCTGCGGGAGCACGGTCAGCCCGGCGCGCCACAGTCCGGTTTCACCGAGTGCCTGAACACCTTCGGCCAGGGCAAGGCCGCCATGTGGTACGACGCCACCTCTGCCGCCGGCACCCTGGAGGATCCTGACGCCAGTACCGTCGCCGGCAAGGTCGGCTACGCGTACGCGCCGGTCGACGAGACCGACTCCTCCGGCTGGCTGTGGGCGTGGGCCCTCGCCATGCCGAAGACCACCAAGAACGCCGACTCCGCCTGGAAGTTCATTTCCTGGGCCACCGGCAAGGAGTACGAGAAGCTGGTCGGCTCGTCGCTCGGCTGGTCCCGGGTACCGGCCGGCAAACGTCAGTCGACCTACGAGATCGCCGAGTACCGGCAGTCCGCCGAAGCGTTCGCCGACATCACGCTGAAGTCCATCCAGGAGGCTGATCCGGTGAGCCCCGGAGTGCAGCCGCGACCCGCCCTCGGTGTCCAGTTCGTCGGCATTCCCGAGTTCGCCGACCTGGGTACGAAGGTGTCGCAGGAGGTGTCGGCCGCGATCGCCGGCCAGACCACCGTCGAGCAGGCGCTCGCCGACGGCCAGCGGTTGGCCGAGGAAGCCGCCAGCAACCACCGGTAGCCGCCCGCCGGGGCCGGCCGGTCGACCGGCCGGCCCCGGCCCTGCCCTACGAGGCGGATCGATGACCACCACCATCGTCACCACCGGCGCGGACGCTGCACCGCGCCCCGACCCGCGTCCCACCCGCCCTGACCGGCGGCACCGCTGGGCCCGCCGGGCTCCGCTGCTGCCCGCCCTGGTCTTCGCCATCGTGGTGACGCAGCTGCCGTTCCTGTTCACCCTCTACCTGTCCACGCAGAGCTGGAACGCGCTGCGGCCCGGCAGCCAGGAGTTCATCGGGCTGGCCAACTACGCCACCGTGCTCACCGACGGCCGGCTGCGCGCCGCCCTGCTCAACACGGTGGTGCTCACCGCCTCGTCGGTGTTCGCCTCGGTGTTGCTCGGTCTCGGCCTGGCCATCCTGCTCGACCGCCGGTTCCCCGGTCGCGGCATCGTGCGGACCCTGCTCATCACCCCGTTCCTGGTGATGCCGATGGCGGCGGCACTGCTGTGGAAGCACGCCATCTACAACCCGTCGTACGGCCTGATCAACGGCATCCTCGGCGGCAGCACCGACTGGGTTTCGCAGTACCCGATGGTCTCCGTCGTCGCCGCCCTGGTCTGGCAGTGGACACCGTTCATGATGCTGATCATCCTGGCCGGGTTGCAGAGCCAGTCGCTGGAGACCCTGGAAGCGGCCCGGGTCGACGGGGCCGGCCCGTGGCAGACCTTCACCCGGATCACCCTGCCGTACCTGCGGCCCTACCTGGAACTCGGCGCCCTGCTCGGCTCCATCTATCTGGTGCAGACCTTCGACGCCGTCTTCACCATCACCCAGGGCGGCCCGGGGCGGGCCACCACCAACCTGCCGTACGAGATCTACCTGACCACCTTCCGCAAGTTCGAGTACGGCGAGGCCGCCGCAGCCGGAGTCGTGGTGGTGATCGGCACCATCGTCGTCGCCACCTTCGCGTTGCGGGTGATCTCCAGCCTGTTCCGGATGGAGGACGCACGATGACCCGTACCGTGCAGCCGACCCGACGTGGTGCGGGAATGACCGGGGCGGCCTGGACCGTGCTCGCGTGGCTGGCCGGCCTGCTGTTCTTCCTGCCGGTGGCGTGGATGGTGCTCACCGGCTTCAAACGCGAGGTCGACGCCGCCAGCAACCCGCCGTCCTGGTTCTTCACCCCGGTGCTGGACGGCTACCGGCAGGTCTTCGACCGGGACATCACCCCGTACCTGCTCAACTCGGTGATGGCCAGTGTGCTGTCCACCCTGCTGGTGCTCGTGCTGGCCACCCCGGCGGCGTACGCGTTGTCCATCCGGCCGGTCGAACGGTGGCGCGATGCATTGTTCTTCTTCATCAGCACCAAGATGCTGCCGCTGGTCGCGGCGCTGCTGCCGATCTACCTGCTCGTGCAGGACCTCGGCATGCTGGACAACGTCTGGACCCTGATCGTGCTCTACACCGCCATGAACCTGCCGCTGGCGGTGTGGATGATGCGGTCGTTCCTGCTGGAGGTGCCGGCGGCACTGATCGAGGCGGCGGCGATGGACGGCGCCGACCTGCTGGTCACCATCCGGCGGATCCTGCTGCCGATCGTGGCACCTGGCCTGGCCGCGACCGCGCTGATCTGCTTCATCTTCAGCTGGAACGAGTTCTTCTTCGCGGTCAACCTGACCGCCACCCGGGCCGGCACCTCGCCGATCTTCCTGGTCGGCTTCATCACGTCCGAAGGGCTGTTCCTGGCCCGGCTCTGCGCGGCGGCGACCATCGTGTCGCTACCGGTCGTGCTGGCCGGCTGGATCGCCCAGAAACAACTCGTCCGAGGACTCTCCATGGGGGCGGTCAAGTGAAGGCAGCTGTCATCGTCACGCCGGGCCAGATCAGCGTCGAGTCGGTACCGGACCCCACGCCCGGCCCCCGGGACGTGGTGGTCGAGGTGGCCGGCTGCGGGATCTGCGGCACCGACCTGCACATCATGGACGGCGAGTTCGCACCCGCGTACCCGATCGTGCCGGGCCACGAATTCGCCGGCACCGTCGTCGAGGTGGGCGCCGGCGTCACGGAGCTGCGGGTCGGTGATCAGGTCGCGGTGGATCCGTCACTGCACTGCGGCGAGTGCTACCAGTGCCGGCGGGCCCGGGGCAACCTTTGTGAACGGTGGAACGCCATCGGGGTCACCGTCCCCGGCGGTGCGGCCGAGTACGCCCTCGCCCCGGTACGCAACTGCGTGGTGCTGCCTTCCGGTGTCGCCCCCGCCGACGCCGCGCTCATCGAGCCGCTCTCCTGCGCGGTACGCGGATTCGACGTGCTGCCCCGCCGGCTGGCCGACCACTACCTCATCTACGGTGCCGGCACCATGGGCCTGATGATGCTGGAGTTGGCGAAGCGCTGCGGTGCGGCGACCGTCAGCATGGTCGACCTCAATCCCGACCGCCTCGCCACCGCTGTCCGGCTTGGCTGCTCGGCGAGCGCTGCCAACGCCGACGAGCTGGACCGCCCGCGCGGCTGGGACGTCGTCATCGACTGCACCGGTGTCGAGGCGGCCATCGCCGACGGCTTGACCCGGGTCGCCCCGGCCGGCACGTTCCTCCAGTTCGGCGTCTCCGAGTACGCCACCCGGGTGCCGGTCGAGCCGTACCGCATCTACAACAAGGAGATCACCGTCACCGGCTCGATGGCCGTCCTGCACAGCTTCGACCGTGCCGCCGAGTTGTTCGCCGCCGGTGTCCTCGACCCTCAGGTCTTCATCAGCCACCGCTTCCCCCTGTCCGCCTACGCCGACGCCATGACCCAGTTCCGCTCCGGCATCGGCCGCAAACTTCTCATCACCTGACCCACCCACTTGGAAGGGGGGACCGTGTCCAACCGCATGCGGCGGACCGTAGCGGGTGGGTGACGGTCAGGCGATCCGGTTTCACCGGCTGCCCCTCGGGACGTACCTGGCCGGCGAGCAGGTCGCCGGTGATGGTGCCGAGGTGGTGCTCCCGGTGCCGGTTGCAGGGTCGAGCCGCCCTACGGTGCCGGCCGTGCCGGCTTGACCGCGACCGACGCGGATCGGCGGTCTCTGGCATGCTCTGGGCCGTGACGCCCGGCCACCCCCGTTCCCACCGACGCGCCCGCCGAACCCGGGTCGGGCTCCTGTTCAGCCTCGGCATCGTGACCGCCCTGGCCGTGGCGGCCGTGATCGTGCTGCGCCCGCCGGGGCCCCGTCCGCTGTTCCAGATGCCGGTCGGCTGCGGTGAGACCTGGCAGGTCGGCACCTATCCAGGGCATGGCGAATACGACGTGGACTTCTTCCCGCTCACTGGCGACCCGTGGGGACAACCGGTGCTCGCCTCGTATGAGGGCACCGTCACCGTGGCCGGGATCAACGGGTCACTTGGTGGTCGCACCCCGGACGACCCGGACGGTCCGCGGGGTCGTGGTGGCGGCTACTGGGTGAAGATCGACCACGGCGGCCGGTGGGAGACCCAGTACCTGCATCTGCTGGAGCCGCCGCTGGTGGAGGTCGGCCAGGAGGTAGCTCAGGGCCAGCAGATCGGCCGGATCGGCAGCACCGGTAACTCCGGTGCGCCGCACCTGCACTACGAGCAGCGTCAGGGTTGGCAGAAGGTGGAAACCCACTTCGACGGCGTCCCGTCGGGCATCACGAGCGACGATGCCGAGTACACGATCCGGCTGACCAGCAACAACTGCCTGTAGTGGACTGTCGTCCGGCGGCATGAGGGACACCGGTGAGTCACTGTTGCCGCTGAACCCGGGTCACAGCTCGATGGCGAAGCTGTCCGTCTCGCCGGTCCGGGTCCTGCCGCCGGGCGGGTTTGGCGTTAGCGTGGGCGGGACAGGGAAGCAACAGCTAGGGGCAATTTGCCACCATTTGTATTGACATCAGTAGGTAAGCGGAACAGACTCGCAAGATCTTCGACTGCCGGAGAAGAATCAGGGAGGACCATGTCCAGGACCAGATTCAGGTTGGCCGGCGCGACGATCGCCCTGATGCTCGCCGCCGTGGCGGGCTGCAGTGGGGGCGAGGGCGTCGACGTCGACGGCAACGACACGGCGGGAGCCGGAGGCGTGCTCAACGCCGCGATCGGCGGTGAACCCGACCAGCTCGATCCACACAAGACCTCCGCCTACTACAGCTTCCAGGTGCTGGAGAACGTCTTCGACACGCTCGTCGAGCCGGACGCCAACCTGGAGATGAAGCCTGCACTGGCCACCGAGTGGACCACCAGCGAGGACCAGCTGACCTGGACGTTCACCCTTCGCGAGGGAGTGACGTTCTCCGACGGTTCGCCGCTGACCGCCGACGACGTCGTCTACTCCTACAACCGGATCATCGACGAGAAGCTGAACAACGCGTACAAGTTCGGCACCGTCAAGTCGATCGAGGCCACCGACCCGAAGACCGTGGTGGTGACCCTCACCGCGCCGACTCCGAACCTGCTGGCCAACCTCGGTGGCTTCAAGGGCGTGGCGATCGTCCAGAAGGCCAACGTGGAATCTGGTGAGATCACCACCAAGCCGGTCGGCAGTGGCCCGTTCGCCGTGGACGACTACAGCTCCGGCGACAGCATCCGGCTGGTCCGCAACGACAACTACTGGGGCGAGAAGCCCCAGCTGGACGGCCTCCGGTTCACCTTCGTCAGCGACCCCACCGTCGCCCTGCAGAACCTGCGCGGCGGTGAGGTGCACTGGACCGACAACCTGCCACCGCAGCAGGTGCCGGCGCTGCTCGACGGGGACGACCCGTCGGTGCGGTCGGTGCCCTCGACCGACTACTGGTACCTCGCGCTCAACCAGGCGCGCAAGCCGTACGACGACGTCAATGTCCGCCGGGCCGTCGCCTTCGCGTTGGACCGCGAGGCGATCACCAAGGCGGCAAAGTTCGGGCTGGCTACGGTCAACCAGACGGCCATCCCACAGAACAGCGCCTTCTACTACGAGTACGCGCCGTACACCCACGACGTCAGCCAGGCCACGCAACTGCTCGACCAGGCCGGGGTGAACGGCCTGACCATGGACCTCATGGTCACCAGCGAGTACCCGGAGACGGTCACCGCCGCCCAGGTCGTCGCCTCGCAGCTGGCGGCCGTCGGGATCACCGTCGAGATCCGTACGCTGGATTTCGCACAGTGGCTCGACGAGCAGGGCGCCGGCACGTTCGACTCGTTCATGCTCGGCTGGCTGGGCAACATCGATCCTGACGAGTTCTACTACGCCCAGCACCACAGCGACGGCACGTTCAACTTCCACGAGTACGCCAACCCGGACGTGGACCGGCTGCTCGACCAGGCCCGGACGGAGACCGACCAGGCCGCCCGCAAACAGCAGTACGAGCAGGTGGCGAAGCAGATCGTGGACGACGCCAGCTACATCTACCTCTACAACCCGGACGTGGCCCAGGGCTGGTCCAAGCAGGTCAGCGGCTACGAGGTACGCACGGACCGGGCGATCCGGTTCCGCGACGTGGCTCTCGCTCGTTGACCCGGCGGGGGACCTCAGGTGGCCCGCTTCGTCATCCGTCGGCTGTTGCAGTCGGCCGTCGTGCTGCTCGGCGTGACCCTCGTGGTGTTCCTGCTGCTCCAACTGGTGCCAGGTGACCCGGTCCGGGTCGCCCTCGGCACCCGCTTCGACCCGCAGACGTACGAGGCGCTGCGGGCCCGGGCGGGGCTGGATCAGCCCCTGGCGGTGCAGTACTTCGACTACCTGCGGCGGGCGCTGACCGGCGACCTCGGTGTGTCCTTCCGCAGTGGACGTCCGGTCACCGCGATCGTGCTGGAGCGACTGCCGGCGACCCTGTCGCTGGCTGTCACCGCGGTGGTGTTCGCGCTGGTCGTTGCCGTTCCACTGGGTATCGTCTCGGCTATCCGCAGCGGCTCGCTCGTCGACCACGCCGCTCGGGTGTTCAGTCAGTTCGGGGTCTCGGTGCCGGACTTCTGGATGGGAATCATGGGCATCCTGCTCTTCTCCGGCGTGCTCGGGTGGCTACCGCCGTCCGGCTATGTCGCCCTCACCGACGATCCGGGCCGCTGGGCGTCCCATGTGGCGCTGCCCGCCGTCACGGTCGGGCTGGTCACCGCCTCGATCCTCACCCGGTTCATCCGTTCGTCGATGCTGGAGGTGCTCTCCGAGGACTACGTGCGCACCGCCGAGGCGAAGGGACTGCGTACCCGGGTGGTGGTGTCGCGGCACGTGCTGCGCAACGCCCTCATCCCGGTGGTGACCGTGGTGGCGGTGCAACTGGCCAGCCTGCTCGGCGGGGTGATCGTGATCGAGGTGCTGTTCGCCTGGCCCGGCATCGGACGGCTCACCTATGACGCCGTAGCGGCTCGGGACTATCCGGTGTTGCAAGGGGCGGTGCTGCTGGTGGCGGCGCTGTTTCTTCTGGTCAATCTGCTGGTCGACATCCTCTACGCCCGACTCGATCCGAGGATCACGGTCAGATGAGCGCGCAGACGGTCAACCGTGAGGGACAGCTGCGCCGCGTGCTCGCGGTGCTGCGACGCGATCCGCTGGCCCTGACCGGCAGCCTGGTGCTGGCGGTGCTGGTGGTGGTGGGCGTGGGCGGTTCCTGGCTGGCGCCGTCGGGCATCAACGAGGTGAACGTCGACCAGATGCTTGAGCCACCGAGCTGGGCGCACCCGTTCGGTACCGACGAACTGGGCCGGGACGTACTCAGCCGGGTGATGATCGCCGCCCGGGTGTCGTTGCAGGTGGGTCTGGTGAGTGTCGGTATCGCAATCGTGGTGGGGGTGACTCTCGGGTTGTTCGCCGGCTACTACCGGGGCTGGCTCGACAACGTGCTGATGCGCTGCATGGATGTGCTGTTCGCGTTTCCGGTGCTGCTGCTGGCGGTGGCGATCGTGGCGGTCCTCGGCCCGGGGCTGACCACCGCGATGGTGGCGATCGGGGTGGTCTACACGCCGATCTTCGCCCGGGTGACCCGGGCCGGCGTGCTCTCGGTGCGGGAGCAGGTTTTCGTCCGGGCTGCGGTCTCCGTCGGCGCGTCCGATCTGCGGATCATGCGCCGGCACGTGTTGCCGAACATCGCCGCACCGTTGATCGTGCAGACGTCGCTCTCGCTGGCCTTCGCGATCCTCTCCGAGGCGGCGCTGTCCTTCCTCGGTCTCGGCGTCCAGCCACCCGATCCGGCCTGGGGCCGGATGCTGTTCGACGGGCGCGGGTTCGTCACCGAGGCCTGGTGGCTGGGCTTCTTCCCCGGTGCGGCGATCTTCCTCACCGTCCTGGCGTTCAACCTGGTCGGTGACGCGCTGCGGGACGTGCTGGACCCCCGCCAACTCACCGTCAGCGAAGCCAGGAGGAGCACCGCATGAAGCCCGTACTGGCCGTCGAGGACCTCACCGTCACCATCGGCACCCGGCGTGGGCCGGCCCACGCGGTCGCGGGCGTCGACTGGGCGGTGCAGCCCGGACAGACGCTGGCGTTGGTCGGTGAGTCCGGCAGCGGGAAGAGTATGAGCGTGCTCGCCGCCACCGGACTGGCGCCGCGCACCGCCCGGGTGACCGGCCGGGTGCACCTGCTCGACGCGGAACTCACCGGGGTGACCGAGGAACGTCGTCGACGACTGCGTGGGCGGCACGTCGGGTTCGTCTTCCAGGATCCGATGACCTCGCTCAACCCGGTACTCGCCGTCGGCCGGCAGGTCACCGAGGCCGCCGAGGAACACCTCGGGCTGACCCGTCGAGCCGCCCGGTCCCGCGCCGTCGAACTACTGGACATGGTCGGCATCCCGTCCGCGGGGCAGCGGGTGGACGCGTACCCGCACCAGTTCTCCGGCGGCATGCGGCAGCGGGTGGTGATCGCCATGGCGCTGGCCTGTGAGCCGGACCTGCTGATCGCCGACGAGCCGACCACGGCCCTCGACGTCACCACTCAGGCGCAGATCGTCGATCTGATCGGCGACCTGCAACGGCGGCTCGGCACCGCAGTCGTCTGGATCACCCACGATCTGGGGGTGGTGGCCGGAATCGCCGACACCGTGGCGGTGATGTACGCCGGACGGATCCTCGAACAGGGGCCGGTCGACGCCGTTTTCGGCGCGCCGTCGCACCCGTACACCGGGGCTCTGCTGGCCGCCCGTCCCGACCCGACGGCAGACGGTGCGGACCTGGTCACTATCGCCGGTGCGCCGCCCAGCCCGTTGGAACTGCCGGCGGGCTGCGCGTTCTGGCCCCGCTGCCCGGTACGGGGGGACGCCCGCTGCGCGCACGAGCTGCCGCCGCTGGTCCCGGTCTCGGCCGGGCACCAGGTCCGTACCTTCTACCCGCAGCCGAGCGACGGGGAGCGTCGATGAATCAGCGGCAGCGGGCTGATCATGAGCTCGGTACGGTCGTGCCGGCCGACGGTGGGATGCCCACGCAGCGGGAACCAGCCGAGGTGGTGGCCGAACTCGACGATCTGGCGGTGTGGTTCCCGACGCCGACCGGGGTCGTTCGGGCCGTTGACGGGGTGTCGTTGCGGGTCCGCCGGGGGGAAACGCTTGGTCTGGTCGGCGAGTCGGGCAGCGGCAAGTCCACCACCGGGCTGGCCCTGCTCCGGCTGGTGGAGCCCACCTCCGGCAGCGTCCGGGTGGCCGGACAGGACGTCACCCGGTGGTCCCGGCGGCGACTGCGGGCGTTTCGTCGCCGGGTGGCCATGGTGTTCCAGGACCCGCAGGCGTCTCTGGATCCACGACTGACCATCGGGGCGAGCATCGCCGAGCCGCTGATCGTGCATCGGCTCACCGACGGTGGTGCCGCCCGCCGCCGTCGGGTCGACGAACTTCTCGGCATGGTCGGGTTGCGCAGCGATCTGGCCGACCGGCATCCCCACGAACTCTCCGGCGGCCAGCGGCAGCGGGTCGGCATCGCCCGTGCCCTCGCCGGCGAACCGGACCTGATCGTCCTGGACGAACCGATCGCCTCGCTGGACCTGAGCGTGCAGGCGCAGATCATGAACCTGCTCCGCCGGCTGCAACGGGAGCTGCGTCTGACCTACCTGTTCATCGCCCACGACCTGGCCGCCGTCGAGCACATGAGTGACCGGATGGCGGTGATGTACCTGGGGCGGATCGTGGAGAGCGGTACTCCGGCGCAGATCTGGCGCGACCCGGCCCACCCGTACACCGCTGCGCTGCTGTCGGCGGTGCCGGTGGCCGATCCGCAGGTCGAGCGGGGCCGTCGCCGGATCATCCTCGGCGGGGACGTTCCCAGTCCGGTGGACCCGCCGGGCGGCTGCCGGTTCCGTACCCGTTGTCCGCAGGCCCGGCCGGCGTGTGCCGAGACCGATCCGGTGCTGACCGAGGTCGACCCGAACCACCGTGCGGCGTGCCTGTTCGCCCGGGAGGCTGTGCGAGCGATGCGCTGGTGACCAGGGCGTCGAGTCGGAGTGTCGCGGTGTTCGGGGATCGAGCGTTCGGTACGAGACCGTGACCTACGGCGCGGTCAGTGAGCAACTCGGCAAAACCTCGGGCACCTCGCTGATCGTCGACGATCTCCTGCCCGAGCGTCGCCGGTGGACCCGGCAGGTGTTCCACCGGCGACCTGGGGGTGCGATGATCGGCGGCGTGACGGGGGTCGAGGAACCGGTGCGAACCGATCTGCCGGCTGCCCGCTCCACCGACGACAACGGGTTGGGGGGCCGGTTCTGGCGGTTCTGGTCTGCCTCGGCGGTGTCCAACCTGGCCGACGGGATCGTCAAGGTCGCACTGCCGTTGGTCGCCGTCGGCTACACCCGCTCGCCGTTGCTCGTGGCCGGGACCGCCACCGCCCTCAGCCTGCCCTGGCTGCTGTTCGCGCTGCCAGCCGGTGCTCTAGTCGACCGGCTCGACAGGCGTCGGGTGATGCTCGCCGCCAACACCGGGCGGGCGACGCTGATCGGCGCGCTGGCGTTGGCGGTGCTGCTCGACTCCGGGTCGATCTGGCTGCTCTACTTGGTGGCGTTCGGCGTCGGGATCGCCGAGACCCTCTACGACACGTCGGCGCAGTCGATCCTGCCGCAGTTGGTCACCCGACGCGAACTGCCCCGGGCCAATGGTCGGCTGGCCGCGGTGGAACTGACCGCCAACCAGTTCGTGGGCCCACCCCTGGCCGGTTTCCTGATCGCTGTCGGGGTGGTGTCGGCGCTCGCCGGGCCGGCGGTGCTGTGGGCGGTAGCCGTCGGGGCCCTGCTCCTGGTCACCGGCCGGTTCCGGGTAACCCGAGACACCCCGACGACGGTGCGCGCCGACATCGTCGAGGGGCTGCGTTTCCTCTGGCGGCACCGGCTGCTGCGCACCCTGGCCACGATGGTCGGCATCAGCAACTTCATCACCACCGCGATCTTCGCCGTGCTGGTGCTCTACGCGGTCGGCCCGGACTCGGCCGTGGGTCTGACCGGACCTGGCTACGGCATCCTGCTCACCACCGTCGCCGCCGGG
This sequence comes from Micromonospora sp. HNM0581, assembly GCF_012726175.1. Classification (GTDB taxonomy): domain Bacteria; phylum Actinomycetota; class Actinomycetes; order Mycobacteriales; family Micromonosporaceae; genus Micromonospora. The sequence goes on along the minus strand of NZ_JAASAD010000004.1, from coordinate 207,789 downwards.
ATCGTCCTCGGTTCGGTGGCCACCGGGCGAATCGAACAGCGGCTCGGGCGGGCCCGCGCTCTCGCGGCCTCCCTTCTGGGGATGGCCGCCGTCGTCGGTGTGCCGGCCGTCAGCACCGACCCTTTCGTGATCGGCTCGGTCTTCTTCGTCGGCGGAATCCTCAGCGCCGCCTGGAACGTCATCACGATCTCGCTGCGTCAGCGGATCACCCCGGACCTTCTGCTCGGTCGGGTGAACAGCGGCTACCGAATGTTGGCGTGGGGGAGCATGCCGGCCGGCGCGCTCGTCGGGGGCCTGCTGGCCGAGGTGTTCGGTCTCCGCGCGGTGTTCGCGATCATGGGAGTGCTGACGTTGACCCTGCTGCTCGGAATGTTCGAGGTCACCGACGCCAACATCGAGGCCGCTGAACGCGACGCCGCCAACCGGGACGGGACCACCTGATCCGGCACGCGTGCGGGCGTCCGGCGCCCTGGCCTAGGATTTCCCGATGATCCGCAGCGAGTTGCCGGCCGCCGAGGTGCGGCTGCGCCCGATGACGACGGGCGACGCCGACCGGGTTCTGGCGATCTACCAGGCCGGGCTGGACGGCGGGAACGCCAGTTTTGAGACTGTCGCGCCGTCCTGGGTCGACTTCGACGCCGGTCGGTTACCGGCACACCGGCTGGTGGCGGTCGACGGGGACGGGACGGTCGTCGGCTGGGTCGCGGTGTCGCCGACCTCTTCCCGGGCGGTCTACTCCGGGGTGGTGGAGCACTCCGTGTACGTCGACCCGGCCGCCCGGGGCAGGGGTGCGGCCCGCCGGTTGCTCGACGCGCTCATCGATTCGACGGACGCGGCGGGCATCTGGACGATCCAGTCCGGTGTCTTCCCCGAGAACGCCGCCAGTCTCGCCCTGCACCGGCGGGCGGGGTTCCGGGTCGTCGGCACCCGCGAGCGGGTGGGCCGCCATCAAGGCCGCTGGCGCGACGTCGTCCTGCTGGAACGACGCAGTCCCCTCGTGAAGTGAGGGAGGGCCCTGCCACGCCTCGCACATGGCAGGGGCCCAACTCACCGCGCTACGGGTACTGCTCCAGGTACACCGGGGCGCCGACGCGGTCCATGTCGGCGGCCTCACCAACGCCGTTGACCACGTGGTCGATGGTGCCGGCGCTGAGGTTGACCGTCATGACGTGATGTAGCCGTACGCCGGGTCGCTCCGGCACCTCGAAGCCGTTCTCGGTACGGATCGACGGGTTGTTCTGGTTGAACACGTACACCCCACCACCGTGCAGGGTGTGCTGGCGGACCCGGTCGCCGACCTTGTAGCCGGCCCACCCGTTGGTCCTGCCGTTGTGCCAGTCGGCCTGCGTGGGTGGGTCGTAGGGCAGTTCGTTCTGGTAAAGGACCGTCGTGCCGTGCTCACCGTTCCAGATGGTGTTGTACCGCTGGAAGTGTTCCACGAAGAGACCGGTGGCGGTGACGTGGTCACCGTTGACGACGACGCCGTGGCGGCCGGTGTTGGTGCGCCAGCGGTCGGTGTCGCCGTTGACGCCCTCGGTGAAGCCCTCGACACCGTGGTCACCCCGCCACACCCAGGTGTGGTCGATCAGGACGTGGTCGCTGTTGACCTCCAGGGCGGTGTCCGTCTTGCCGATGTGTGGGCCGCCGACCCGGAAGTACACGTCGGAGAGCGTGATCGGGTTACGCGGGATGCTGTGGTTGCGGCCGTGCTTGCGGCCGACCCGTAGCAGCACCGGTGATTCCTCGAGGCCCGCGTCGATCGTGACCCCGGCGACGACCACACCGGGTACCCCGGCGACGTCGAGCGGGACCGCGCCGTCGACTGCGGTGAGCGTGGCGTGCCCGATGCCGAGCACGATCGTGTCGGGTCGGCGGACTTCGATGCTACGCGCGACGTCATACACCCCGGGGGTGAGCAGCAGGTGCTTGCCCCGGGCGAGCTCACGGTTGATGACCCGCACCGGGTCGGACGGCCGGGCGACGAAGAAGTCGCCGATCGGGATGGTCCGTCCCGGAGCCATCCGGACGCCCCAGGTGATGCCGCGCGTGTCGCGGCGTACGGCCGGTACCCGGACCTGGTACTTACCGTTGGCGTCGACGAACAGGTACGGCTTCTCCCGGCTCAGCGGGGTGGTGTCGAGCGTGGTGTACGGCGGCTCGGGGAACCCGGCGTCGTCGGGTGCGCCGACCACCCCGGCGAAGACCTGGTTCCACACCCCGTTGGACCAACTCTCGACCTCGCTGTTGCGGGTCAACCACTGCTGCTGGGAGCCGTTGGTGGTGGCCGGTAGCCGGGAGTCGGCGATGAAGCCGCCGCTGGCGTACTGCGGCCCGTTGGTGCAGTAGTCCATCAGGGACAGCCCACCACCACTGATGTCGAGCCGGCGCATCGACACTGCCTGGGAGACCGCCCAGAAGTTGGCGGAGGCGCGGCAGTCGTCCTGGCCGGTGGCGTTGATCCGCAGCGACAGGTTGCTCAGTGTGCGCCAGAAGTTGACGAGGGCGATGCAGTTGCCGGTGCCGCCCTCGGTGAGGCAACGGTTGTACGCCTCGACCTTGCCGTTGATGACCACGTCGGTGGGGGAGGCGCCCAGACCGGAGATCTCGGTGTAGTAACCCACCTTGATTTGCAACGGTTCCTCGGTGGTGCCGTACTGGCCCGGTCGGAACAGGTAGGCGTGCCGGGTGGCGCCCATCTCGTTGTCGACCTGCGCGGCGTGTGCCGCGTCGAGTGTCGCCTGGATCCGGCTGACCGGCATGCCCGGGTCGAAGATCGTGACGTTGGGCCCGAGGTCGGGGTTCGCCGGTCGGGGTGGTCCTGCGTTCACCGGGGTGTTCGTGGCGATCACGGCGGTGGTGAGGGCCAGCCCGAAGGCCAGTGCCCGTCCGCGTCGTTGGTGTGGTGGTGGGGTCGGCATGCGTTCGTCCTTTCCGCCGGGCGGTTCGATGGCGAGCCCGACGACACGGTCGACCAAACGGACTGAGAGCGCTCTCTCGCCCGGCCCGCCGACGGCACACTGGGCAGAACCGGGGTTCAGATGTTTCTACCCTGTACGGCGGAGCAACGGAAGAGACACACCTCAGACCTCGGGTATGCCGACGTAGTTCTCCGCGAGGCTCGTCGCGTACGCCGGGGAGGTGCTGACGTACCGCAGGGTGGCCGACATGTGCACCGTGTCGCCGGCCAGGAACAGTCGCTGACACTCAGCCGCTGCGTGCAACGCCGGCGCCATCGGGGCCACGCACCGCGACGGCGATCGAGTAGGACCGAGGGTCATCTCCTCGTGTGCCCGCGCCCAACCGCCCTCACGGATCGTCGCCAGCCTCCCGGAGCCTGCCGGCCACCAACTCGGCCACCAGCCGGTGCGTGGTGGCGGGCGGCAGATCGGCACGCCGGGCGATGTCGCTCAGAACGCCGGCACCGGGTGAGCCGGATCGAAGGCACCCGGGATGGCCAGCACCCGGGAGGTCACCGACGCACCCGGCAACCGTGTACCGCCCGCCACGACCTCCGACCTGCTCAGAACGGGTAGCGGGTGATGCCGCCCTGTACGGTCAACCACTGCGTCTCGGTGAACGCCTCCACATTCGCCGTCGCACCGCCGAAGCGGGAACCGGTGCCGGAGGAGCCGACCCCACCGAACGGTGCCACCGCCTCGTCTCCGATCGTCTGGTCGTTGATGTGCACGATCCCGCTGGGGATGCGTTCGGCAAGTGCCATCGCCTTCATCACGTCGCGGCTGAGGATGCCCAGCGACAGCCCGTACTCCGAGCTGCCGGCGAGGGCCGCGGCCTGGTCCAGGTCGGTGAACGACAACACCGGGGCGACCGGGCCGAAGACCTCCTGCGCGTACGCCGGGGTTTCCGGGGTGACGTCGGCGAGCACGGTCGGACGATAGAACAACCCGTCGTAGCGACCACCGGCGGCGAGTCGGGCGCCCGCGTCGACGCTTGCCGTGACCAGCGAGTGAATCTTGTCGCGCTGTCCCTCGTCGATGATCGGCCCGAGCGTCACCTTGTCCCTGGCCGGGTCGCCGACTGTCAGGCGGTCGGCCTTGGCGGCCAGCGCCTCCACGTAGCGCTCGGCGATACTGGCGTGCACCAGGTGTCGACCGGTGGTCATGCAGACCTGGCCCTGGTGCAGGAAGGAACCCCAGGCGCCAGCGGAGACGGCCAGGTCGAAGTCGGCGTCGTCGAGAACCACCAGCGCCGAGTTGCCCCCAAGTTCCAGGTGCGCCCGCTTCAGGTGCCGCGCGGCGGCCTCGCCGACCTTCCGACCGGCGGCGGTCGACCCGGTGAAGCTGACCACCCGTACGTGCGGGTCGGCGACCAGCGCCTCGCCAGCCTCGACGCCACCGGGCAGGACGTGCAACAGCCCTTCCGGCAGCCCGGCCTCCTCGAAGATCCGGGCGATGGTCAGACCGCCGCTGACCGCCGTGCGGAGGTCCGGCTTGAGTACCACCGCGTTGCCGAGGGCCAGTGCTGGCGCGACCGAGCGGATGGCGAGGACGAGCGGGAAATTGAACGGGGCGATGACACCGACGACACCGGCCGGTAGCCGACGGGCCAGACTCAGGCGCGGCTGGGCACTCGGGATGATCTCGCCGAGTGGGTGTGAGGCGAGCGCCGCCGCCTCGTAGCATTCCTGCGCTGCGGTGGCGGTCTCCACGCCGGCTTTCAACGGGATCGACCCCGCTTCGCGGACGATCCAACCGCTGACCTCGGCGGCGTGCTGCTCCCACAGCGCGCCCGCTCGGCGCAGCACGGCGGCCCGTTTCGTGTAGCTGGTAGCGGCCCAGGCGCGTTGGGCGGCGGCGGCACGGGCGCAGGCGCGTGTCACGTCGCTCGGATCCGCCACGCCGACCTCGCCGAGCTCCTCGCGGCTCGCGGGGGAACGGACAGTCGTGGTGCCGCCGTTGCCCTTGACCCAGCCGTAGCTGTAGAAAGTGCCGTGCCAGATGTCGGGGTCGAGCAGGTTCATGATGGTCCTCCTTGCCAGGTGGTGCGGGTTGCCGTCGTGGTCAGGGCGCGACGTCTGCGTCGCCGACCGACACGTCGAGCAGCAGGGGCTCACTCCGATCGGCCAGGGTGGGAACGACCTCGTTGAGGACGGCCAGGGGTGCGTTGCCGCCGGCCCGGCCGGCGAGGCGGTCCATGATGGCGTACCGTCCGCTGGAGAGCACCACGAACAGCACGCCGCAACCGTACCGGGCGGCGCTCCGTAGCCCCTGGATGCCGTATAGTGACGAGCCGTCGCCGAGTGCCGCGACGACCGGCCGGGCGGGGTCGCCCCTGCGGCGGCCGGTAGGCCTAAGCCGAGCCCGCCCATGGCGGCGCTGACGAAGCCCCGCGGCTGCCGGGCCGGTGACAGCCGGTGCAGGTCGGGCCGACTCGCTGGCCGGGCCGATCCACGGTGACAGCGGCTCCGTGGTGGCCGCGGTGAACGTCTCCGCCCACGCGAGCCGGGGCTCATTCGAGTCGATCCGCAGGGAACCGCTGTCCCCGTTGCTTGCCACCGCCAACCGCATCGAGGAGGACCTGGGGGCCGGGCCCCGCCGCTGAGTCCGGTCGGTCCGGTGCGGCGAATCGGTCCGGTACGGCCCACCGGCGTTCCACCATGTGGGGGGGGCGACGAACGGGGGGCGAGGTGCGCGAGCTGCTGCTGGTCATCACACTCGGCATCGTCGTGCTGGTCGGCACCACCGTCGGCGGCCGGTACCGGGTCGCCCCGCCGGTGCTGCTCATCTGCCTCGGTGCCCTGGTGGCGCTGCTCCCCCCGTTCTCGCACGTGGTCCTCGCCCCCGAGGTCGTGCTGCTGTTGTTCCTGCCGGCGATCCTGTACCGGGAGAGTCTGGCCGTCAGCCTCCGGGAGATCAGGGCGAACATCGTGGTCATCGCCCTGCTGGCGGTCGGCCTGGTCGGTGCCACGATGGTCGCGGTGGCCCTCGTCGTACAGCGTCTCGGTGTCGACCCGGCGGTGGCCTGGGTGCTCGGCGCGGCGCTCGCTCCCACCGACGCCGCAGCGGTGGCGGGGCTGGCCAGTCGGATGCCCCGCCGCCTGCTCACCACGCTGCGCGCGGAGAGTCTGGTCAACGACGGCACCGCCCTGGTGCTGTTCGCCGTCGCACTCGGTTTGCTCGGCGGAGGTGCCGCACCGACTGCCGTCGAACTCGTCGAACGGATCGGGCTGTCCTTCCTCGGTGGCGTCGTTGCTGGCCTGGTGGTCGGCACGGTGGTGATTTCGATCCGCAGACGTCTCGACGACCCGCTACGGGAAGGTGCGCTGAGTGTGCTCACCCCGTTCGTCGCCTTCTTCCTCGCCGAAAGCATCCACGAGAGTGGGGTGCTCGCGGTGGTGGTCGCCGGCTTGATGCTCTCCTTCGCCGGTCCCCGGGTGATCCGCGCCCGGTCCCGCATTCTCGCGTTGTCGTTCTGGGACCTGACCACCTTCCTCGTCAACGGCGCCCTCTTCGTGCTGGTCGGCATGCAGGTACCGAGGGCGGTGCAGAACGTCAGCAGCGTCTCCCTGAGCCAGGCCGTCGTGATCGCGCTGGTGATGGCGGGCGTGCTGGTGCTGGTGCGGATGTTGTGGCTGCACGTGACAGCCGGGCTGGCCCGGCTGGTGGACCGCCGTGAGTCGCAGCTCGCCCGCCGGGTCGGCTGGCGGGTCCGCACGGTCGCCGGCTGGGCCGGTTTCCGGGGCGCGGTGTCGCTGGCGGCGGCACTCGCCGTGCCGTTGACTGCGCCGGACGGTAGTCCGGTGCCCGAACGCGATCTGATCATTTTTGGTGTCGTCACGGTGATCCTGGTGACCCTGCTCGTGCAGGGCACCACCCTGCCGTTCCTGATGACCTGGGCGGGGCTGAGCGGTGATCCGGAACGCGTCGCGGAGACGCGGCAGGCACAGGTGTCCGCGACCCAGGCAACGCTCGACGCCCTACCCGACATCGCCGACCGGGTGGGCGCCGACCCGGAGATCGTGCGACGGCTCCGGGCCGAGTACGTGGGCCATCTCGGCGCGGTGCAGGCCGCGCCCGGGGACGACTCGTCGACCGCCCGGGAGGTCGAGCGTCGACTGCGGCTGGCCGCCCTGGAACACAAGAGACGCGAGATCACCCGGATGCGTGACCGGCGGGTGATCGACGACGCCGTGCTGCAGGAGTTGCAGGCCCGGCTGGACGCCGAGGAGATCCGCCTGCTCGGCCCCATGCCCGCCGAGTGACCGCTGATCGGCGGGCATGGGCTCGGTCCTGCCGGCGGTGGCCCGCTCACCCCGGATTGACTGCGCCGGCCGGTAGCGCGAGCGCGACCGTCAGGTCGAGCAGACTGCGTGGATCGGTGAGACGGTCGCCGTAGAGCTGGCGCAGCTGACCCATCCGGTATCGCACGGTCTGCGGGTGGACGAAGAGGTCGGCGGCGACGTCGTCACGTCGCCCCTGGTGCAGCAGCCAGGAACGCAACGTCTCGGTGAGACGCTCGGCGGTGGCGGCGGGCAGGGCGGCGAGCGGTTGCAGCATCCGGGTACGCAGGTCGGCGAGTGCCTCGACATCGGCGGTGAGCAGCAGTTCGGCCAGGTGACGCTCGGTGTCCAGAGGTTCGCCGTCGGCGGGCTGGGGGATACCGAGCGCGACCACCCGCACCACCCGCCGATAGGAGGAACAGACCCGGGCCCAGGGGCGGCACGGCCCCAGTACCGCGTTTCGCCCGTGCAGCACCCGGGCGAGCTGTCGGCGTCGGTCGCCGTGCATGTCCGGTACGAGCAGTACCGCCGTCTCCTCGCCCGGCTCGCCAACGGGCAACTCCTCGCTGCTCTCCAGGGTGTGCTCGCCGAGCAGGGCGAGTGCTCCTCGCAGCTTCGCCTGCGGCAGCAGCGCGACGGTCAGAGTCTTCGGCACCGGCCAGTCGGCCCGCTCGGCGCTGCGCAGCAGCACGTCCTCGGTCTCCCCGGCGAGCAGCTGCTGGGTGAGCCGTTCCAGGTTCCGCCGTCGGGCTCGGCCGACACTCGCCAACTCGTCGGCGTGCCCGGCGACGCTGGCGGCGGAGAGTTCGTCGATGTAGGCGAACATCAGCTCGGCGAATTCGGCGACCCTGGCGGCGGGCAGACCGGTCGCCACGGTGGCTGCGGCCAGTTCCCGCCAGGAGACCCGGGCACCCACCCGGTAGGCGGCCAGCAGCGCGTCCACGCTGCGCCCCGAGCGGGCCTCGCCGCTACCGAGCGCGTACGCGGCTTCCAGCGCCGGGACCAGTGGGGTGCTCGGGTCGTTGGCCTGCGGACGATCGGCAACCTGAGACTGTTCGAGGAGTTGCAGGAAGGTGCCCAACGCGATCTGCACCGCGGTCTCGATCTTGTCGCGCATCTGTCCGGTGAGGGTGCCGGAGTAGCTGGGTACCTCCGCGGTGATCGCGGTGACGGTCCGACCGGCCACCAGCGGTAGCCGATCACGCAGCTCACTGGCCACCCGCTGGTCCAGTTCGACGTGGGCCGCCCGATTCGTCGTTCCGGAGGGTTCCGCCACGGTTGTTCTCCCCGCACAAAAGGGATGGATCGCTTTACCTTCGCTGGCCAAGATTTTATGCCAGCGCGCAGCGACTATCGTCGTATGACCGCCACCGTCCCGCGACCGGGCCCGACGAGATCTTTTCGGCGCCGCCTGTGGCGGCTCGCCGAGACGGTGACCACCCCGGTTCTGCCCAGCGAATACCTCGACCTGGTCGCCCCGCTACGAGCCGGCGCCGATCTACGCGGCCGGGTCGTCGCCGTGCACCCGGAGACCCCGGACGCGGCGACGCTGCTGATCCGGCCCGGGCGCAGCTGGCGTGGCCACGTCCCCGGCCAGTACGTCCGGCTCGGCGTCGACGTCGACGGGGTACGCCAGTGGCGGGCCTACTCGGTCACCTCGGCCCCCGGCCGGCGGGCCGACCCGATTTCGGTGACGGTGAAGGCGATCCCCGACGGCGTGGTCAGCAACCACCTGGTCCGCCGGATCCGGCCGGGCACGATCGTCCAGCTCGATCAGGCACGCGGCGACTTCGTGCTGCCGCAACCGGCACCGTCGCGGGTGCTGTTCCTCACCGCGGGTAGCGGCATCACACCGGTGGCCGGAATGCTGCGTTCAGGGGCACTGGCCGGCAGTGACGTGGTGCTGCTGCACTCGGCACCCACCGCGGCGGACGTGGTCTTCGGGGCGGAGCTGCGCGGTCTCGCCGAACGCGGCGCCATCCGCCTCATCGAGCGGCACACCGAGGTCGAGGGCCTACTCGACGTGGCCGAGCTGGACACCCTGGTCCCGGATCACCTGGAGCGCCGGACATGGGCGTGTGGGCCACTCGGGCTGCTCGACGCGGCGGAGACGCACTGGTCGACCCGTGGCCACGCCGAGCGGTTGCACACCGAGCGGTTCCGTCCCACGGTCATCACCGCCGGTGACGGCGGTGCCGTCACCTTCACCCGCTCGTCGGTGACCGTGCAGGCCGCCGGCGAAACGCCGCTGCTGGACGCCGGCGAGGACGCCGGGGTGCTCATGCCGTCGGGCTGCCGGATGGGCATCTGCTTCGGCTGCGTGCTGCCACTGCGCCAGGGCGCGGTTCGCGACCTGCGTAACGGCCAACTCACCACCGCCCTGCCGGGTGACGGCGTGCGCGTGCAGACCTGTGTGTCTGCCGCCGCCGGCCCGTGCGAACTCGAGATCTGATCGGAGACCGACCGACGTGACCGTCATGCAGAAGAAGGCCACCAACCCGATCGCCCACCTGACCGCCGAGGACATCGAGAACCTCGGCAGGGAGCTCGACGCCCTGCGGGAACGGGTGGTCGCCTCCCGGGGCGAACGGGACGCCGCGTACATCCGAAAGGTCATCTCGACGCAGCGGAAGTTGGAGATCGGCAGCCGGGTCGTGCTGCTGTTCTCGCTGTTTCCGCCGGCCTGGGTCGTCGGCACCGCCGGGCTGTCGGTGGCGAAAATCCTGGAGAACATGGAGATCGGGCACAACGTCCTGCACGGCCAGTGGGACTGGATGCGCGATCCGAAGATCCACTCGACCAGCTGGGAGTGGGACCACGTCGCCCCCGCCGACCAGTGGAAGCAGTCGCACAACGAGCTGCACCACCGGTACACCAACGTGATCGGCAAGGACAACGACCTCGGTTACGGCATCATGCGGGTCGACGAGGACCAGCCCTGGCACCCGGCCCACCTCGGGCAGCCGCTCTACAACTTCGTCAACGCGTGCTTCTTCGAGTACGGCATCGCCGCCTACGACCTCGACCTGGGCAACAAACTGAAGAACGGGGGACACAAGGACCCCGAGTTCCGCACCAGGCTGCGCGCGGTCGGCCGGAAGATCCGCCGCCAGTTCCTCAAGGACTACCTGCTGTTCCCCCTGTTGTCCGGCCCGTCGTTCCTGCACACCCTCGCCGCGAACTTCACCGCGAACCTGATCCGCAACCTGTGGAGTCATTCGGTCATCATGTGCGGGCACTTCCCGGACGGGGTGGAGACCTTCGAGAAGACGTCGATCGAGGGCGAGACCCGAGGTGAGTGGTACGTGCGGCAGATGCTCGGCTCGGCGAACATCAGCGGCAGCCGGCTGATGCACATCATGACCGGTAACCTGTCCTTCCAGATCGAGCACCACCTCTTCCCTGACCTGCCGAGCAACCGCTATCAGGAGATCGCGCCGGAGGTACGGGACCTGTTCGACAGGTACGGGCTGAAGTACACCACCGGCTCGCTGCCCCGGCAGGTCTTCTCCGCGTGGAAGAAAGTCTTCCGGCTGGCCCTGCCGAACCGCCGCCAGCCGGTACCCCCGGCCAGCCCGCTCGACGGCACCCCCGACCACCCCACCCCGGCCCTCATCGCCGCCTGACCTCGCACAACCGACGACTTCAGGGTCCGTACCGTTCGAGTCCGCAGCGCGTGCCGCGCCGCCCCGATCGCACCTCACCTGTGTCTGACCGGGGCGCGCCGCCGTCACGGTCGCAGCAGTACGGGGCCCGCGTCGATCCGGGTCCGGAACAGGGCGTATGGCTTGCGCCGCAGGTCCCGGCCGCGATTGAACGGAGGCTGCCGGTGCACCTGGTTGGCGATGATGTAGAGGTGCCGGTTGGTCGCCACGCTCAGCGTGTCGGGCCAGAGCAGGCGGGCGTCGTGCACCACGGTCTCGTACTCGCCGTCAGGGTGACGTCGTAGCACTGCGTTGTGCTCGTAGTTGGTGAGGTAGAGGCGGCCGGCGTCGTCGGACTCCAGCCCGTCGGCAGCGCCGCCCTTGTCGCCCTCGTCGATCACTGTCGCGGCGACCTCCGCGTCGCTCAGGGCGCGATCGGCGAGGGCGTCGGTGGCGACGCTGTACCAGCGGCGGGTGGCGAGGGCGCAGTAGTACAGCCGTGCGCCGTCGGCCGAGATCGCGATGCCGTCGGCACCGACGCCCACCGGCATCGGCGGGGCGTCCGGGGGACGGACCAGGAACGGGCGCCCCTCGACCACTGGCCGAAAGTCCGCCAGCGGCTCGGCCTTGGTCGACGGGTGGTCGTTGAGCCGCCGCCACGACGTTCCGTTGGCCAGGTCGACCACGATGATCGCATTGGGGGCGTTCTCGGCGGAGTCGGTGATGTACGCCAGCCCGGCCTCGCCGCGCCGGAGGTCGAAACGCACGTCGTTGAGGTAGGACGTGGGCAGCACCACCTCGGGCGGGAAGGTGATCACCTGAGCGACGGTGTCGGTCTTCAGGTCGACGCGGACCATCTTCGGCCCGCCGGGTGAGGTCGGCTGGAACATCGGGCTGCCGGTGTCGAGCACCCAGAGCCGGTCGGCCGCGTCCACCACCACACTCTGCACCGACACGAACGCCGAGGGGTCGTCGTCGCCGGACGGCGTGTTCCACTGCAGGTCGGGATAGGGAATCTCGCGACCACGACGCAGTTCCACCACGGTTGCGGTCACCTGGTCACCCCACCGGGGAAAGTTCACGAAGATCCGACCACGGTGTGACACCGTCACCCCGGTCGGCATCGGGCCTCGGAACCGGTGCACCACCTCCAGCTTGCCGACCGGTTCGTCGGTGGGCAGTGCGTAGCGCATGATCGACCTCCTGTCACAACCAGGGATCAACTGATCTCTCTACGTCTATCATCGCAAAGCGGGCGACGAGCCGGGGCTGGTCGTCGCCCATCCGACCCGCAAACGAGGGGAAATCATTTCGTCACCCAATCGTCATGTTTCCGCGCGGTCTCCGCCACCTGACCCCGGCAGGGTGGGACCTCGACCTCCTTGACCTGGGAAGGAGCACGCCATGGCCGTCGTGCTGGATGACCATCTGGTCACCCTGACCTGTGACAACTGCGGCGACACGGTCGCCGGGCCGCGGATGCCCTCCGACACGGAGGTGGTGTGGCCATTGGTGTCCGAGCACGGCTGGAGCGGATCCCCGCTTGCCGAGGGCCCGCACCGCTGCGCGCACTGCACCCAACTCGGCCCCGCCGCTGCCGGTGTGCCCGGCGGTATCCTCGGCATCGAACACCTCGGCACCGTGACAGTGGTGACCGTCGCCGGTGACGTCGACCTCGACACCGGTGACACCCTGGGCCTGGCGTTGCGACACGCGGCGGACATGGGTGGCCACATCCTGGTGGACCTCGGCCGCACCGATCTTCTGGACTCCACCGCTCTCGGGCTGCTCGTACGGGCCCACCGAGGTGTCGCCGAACGCGGCGCGATGCTGTGCCTGGCGTCGAACTCACCGCTGATCCGACAGGTGCTACGGGTCACCCGGCTGGACGAGGTGTTTCCCGTCGCCCGCACCCGCGCCGAGGCGCTGGCCCTCCTGCAGGGTCGCGCCTCGCAGGAGGCCCCGGCGACCTCGGCATAGGCGGGGGCCATGAGCTGAACGGTGCCGTGACGATCGGCCGACGTCACCGACCGCGCTGTGGCCGGCCAAGTCGACGACTGCGTGTTCGGCCCGTCCACGGAGCCGGTGCCGGGCGCCGTGGACGGGCCGAAGTTCAGCGGCGGCGCCGGTGTGCGACCAGCCGTAGTGCGTTGCAGACGTCGGTCACGCCCTCCACGTCCCAAGCCAGTTCACCTGCCGTGCGGCGGGCCTCGGCGCTGCCCACCAGGCCGGTGAGGATCACCACCCGGTTCTGCACCATCACCGTGATCTGTTGCCTGCGGGTCGACCAGTCGACACTCAGCCGTTGGGCGACGAGTGCGGCGAGCCGGACATCCTCGTCGTGGTGTTGCGGCTCGTCCCACAGCGCGCGGAAGGAGTTGTCGTCGGGCATCGGCCAGGGCCACGGCATCACCACAGCGGTCTCCTTCGTCGTACGTCGGCGACCCGACGCGCCGTCCCGATCGCCCACCACCTTGCGCAACGACCTTGGAGTCGACCGCACGGTTGGATGACAGTTGCATGACAGATCCCGCTGGTGATCAGTCGGCTGAGCTCAGGCGCGGGCAACGGTGCCCGGCCCGCGCCTGACAGAATCGGCGGGACTGACTGTGACGCGACGGACAAGGAGGAGACATGAGCGACTGGAACGACAAGATCATCGCTGAGTTCCGCGCCAATGGCGGGCAGGTGGGCGGTCAGTTCGCCGGTGCACCGTTGCTGCTGTTGCACACCGTCGGGGCCAGAAGCGGTCAGCCTCGCGTACATCCGATGATGTACCAGAAGGTGGACGGCGGCTACGCCGTGTTCGCGTCCAAGGCCGGTGCGCCGACCAATCCCGACTGGTACCACAACCTGCTCGCCCACCCTCGGATCCAGGCGGAGATCGGTACCGACACCGTCGACGTGGTCGCCCGGGTGGCCACCGGGGACGAGCGGGAGCGGATCTGGAGTGCGCAGAAGGCCGCCTACCCGGGCTTCGCCGACTACGAGCGGCAGACCACCCGTCTGATTCCGGTCGTCGTACTGGAACCGTCCGGGTGCTGATCGGGAGGTTCTGTCATGCGGGCCTGGCGTCCTCCGACCAGAACCTCCCGATCCACCCTTCTGTCAGCCCCGCTGACGCTGGGTGCGGTAGCGGGAGATCAGGGCGGCGGTGGAGGAGTCCAGCCCGGTCAGGTCGGCCTGGTCGCCGGTGAGCAGCGGCGCTAGTTGGTTCGCCATCACCTTGCCCAACTCGACACCCCACTGGTCGAACGGATTGATGCCCCAGATCACGCCCTCGGTGAGCACGATGTGCTCGTACAGGGCCACCAGTTGGCCGAGTGTGGCCGGGGTGAGCCGGTTGGCCACGATCGAGGTGGTCGGATGGTTGCCGGCCATCACCTTGTGTGGCACCAGGCTGGCGGCGGTGCCTTCCGCCGCGACCTGTTCGGCGGTCCGGCCGAAGGCCAACGCCGCGGTCTGGGCGAAGAAATTCGACATGAACAGGTCGTGCATGTCGCCGATGTCGTGGTTCGGCTCGCTGAACGCGATGAAGTCCGCCGGAACCAGCCGGGTGCCCTGGTGCAGCAGCTGGTAGAAGGCGTGCTGGCCGTTCGTGCCGGGCTCGCCCCAGAAGATCTCCCCGGTGTCGTACGACACCTGACGGCCGTCGGTGCGTACCGACTTGCCGTTGCTCTCCATGGTCAGCTGTTGCAGGTACGCGGGGAACCGGTGCAGGTACTGTGAGTACGGCAGCACCGCGTGGGTCTGCGCACCCAGGAAGTTGGTGTACCAGACGTTGAGCAGGCCGAGCAGGACCGGCGCGTTGGCCGTCAGCGGCGCGGTACGGAAGTGCTCGTCCACGGCGTGGTAGCCGGCCAGCATCTCGTCGAAACCTGCCGGCCCGACGGACAGCATCACCGACAGTCCCACCGCCGAGGGCAGTGAATACCGGCCACCCACCCAGTCCCAGAAGCCGAACATGTTGGCCGGGTCGATGCCGAAGTCCGCCACCCGCTGGGCGTTGGTGCTGACCGCGACGAAGTGACGGGCCACCGCGTCGGTGCCGGCGTCGAGACCGGCCAGCAGCCAGCGTCGGGCCTGCTCGGCGTTGGCCAGGGTTTCCTGGGTGGAGAAGGTCTTCGACACCACCACGAACAGGGTGGTGGCCGGGTCCAGGTCGTTGGTGGTGTCGTGGATGTCGGTGGGGTCGATGTTCGACACGAAGCGGCAGCTCAGCCCAGCGTCGCGGTATGCCTTCAACGCCTCGTACGCCATCACCGGCCCCAGGTCCGAGCCACCGATGCCGATGTTGACCACGGTACGGATCCGCTCACCGGTATGCCCACGCCACTCGCCTGAGCGCACCTTGCCGGCGAACTCGGCCATCCGCCTCCGTACCGCGTGCACGTCAGCCGCCACGTCCTGCCCGTCGACGGTGAGCGTCGCGTCGGCCGGCAGCCGCAGCGCGGTGTGCAGCACCGCGCGGTCCTCGGTGCCGTTGATGTGGGCACCGGCGAACATGGCGGTGATCCGGTCGGTCAGCCCGACCCGTTCGGCCAGGGCGGTCAGCAGGCGCACCGTCTCGTCGGTGACCAGGTTCTTGCTGTAGTCGACATAGAGGTCGGCCACCTCGACGGTCAACCGTCGGCCCCGATCGTGATCGGTGGCGAACAGGTCCCGCAGGTGGGTCAGGCGGATCTCGTCGGCGTGCCTGCGTAGGGCCTGCCACTCGTCGGTGCTGGTGACGTCCGCAGCCATCGGTTCGATCGTCTCCTCGCAGGGGGGTCGGGCACGTCGTCGGCCTCGTCCCGGCCGACCGTGTGACCAGACTGCCACACGAAGATCGGCTCGCCGGCCCGACACCAGGACTGTCGCGGTGGCGGGTCACACAGCCGGATGATCGGCCAGTTCCGGTGGCACCAGGGTGGATCGTGCGACACGGCCGGGGTGACGATCCGCAGGGATCCGGGCGCGGTACGCGAGCACCCGGCGAGTCCCCGGGGTCCGGTGCGTGCCGGCCGCCGGGACCGGGCATGGTGGTGGCATGACGACGCCGGCATGGAGCGCCCCCGCAACTGTCCCCGCAGCACCCGTCGCCGGCTCCGGCGTACGGCAGACACTGCTGGTGCTCGGCGCCAGCGGTGACCTGACTGGGAGGCTGCTGCTTCCCGGACTCGGCCGGCTGGTGGCCACCGGAGCCGTGCCTGGCCTGCGACTGATCGGCAGCGGCATGGACGGCTGGGACGATGAGCGCTGGCGACGCCGGGTGGCCGAGTCGTTCGGGGCCGTCGGCGCGGTGGGCCCGACGGAGTCCGAGGTGATCCGCGACTCGCGCTACGTGGCAGCCGACGTGACACGCGAGGAGGACCTGCGGTCGCTGCTGGGCTGCTGTACCGGGCCGCTGGTGATCTTTTTCGCGCTGCCGCCGTTGGTGACGGCCCGTTCGGCCGCCGCACTGGCCCGTATCGGTGTGCCCCCCGGCACCCGGCTGATGCTGGAGAAGCCCTTCGGTGTCGACCGGATCTCGGCCCGCTCACTCAACGAACTGCTGGCGACCCTCGTGCCGGAGAACCAGGTTCACCGGATCGACCACTTCCTCGGCAAGTCGACGGTGCTCAACCTCCTTGGCCTGCGCTTCGCCAACCGGATCTTCGAGCCGGTGCTCAACTCCGCGCACGTGGCCTGCGTGGACATCGTCTTCGACGAGACCCTCGGCCTCGAAGGGCGGGCGGGCTACTACGACGGTGCCGGCGCACTCGTGGACATGGTGCAGTCCCACCTGCTTCAGGTGCTGGCCCTGCTCGCCATGGATCCACCGCCGACGTTACGGGCCGAGGAGGTGCGGGGACGCAAGGCGCAGGTGCTGCGGGCCACCCGACTGTGGCGCGACGATCCGTCGACCGCCAGCCGACGGGGCCGGTACACAGCAGGCGAGATCGATGGGCGGCGGCTGCCGAACTACACCGACGAGCCCGGCGTCGACCCCGTGCGGGGTACGGAGACACTCGCGGAACTCGCGGTCACGGTGGACACCTGGCGCTGGGCGGGAGTGCCGTTCCGGCTGCGTTCCGGCAAGGCGGTGGACGCCGTACGCAAGGAGGCGGTCATCACCTTCAAGCAGCCGACCCGGGTGCCCGACGGACTGACCGGCTACGAACAGCCCGACCGGCTCCGGATCGGTTTCGGTCCGGATCGGCTCGGCCTGGACCTCAACATCAACGGTCCCGGGAACCCCTTCGCGTTGGAGCAGGTGAACCTGACGGCGGACTTCGGTCCGGGTGATCTTCCCCCGTACGGCGAGGTGCTGCGTGGCGCCTTCGAGGGTGATCCGACCCTGTCGGTACACGCCGACGTCGCCGAGGAGTGCTGGCGCATCGTGGAGCCGGTGCTGACCGCCTGGAAGGCCGGCGCGGTGCCGCTGCAGGAGTATGCGGCGGGTTCCGCTGGGCCGGCCGACTCGCTCGTCGTCTCGGTGCCCGAGGTGGCCTGAGCCCGACCCCGGACCAGTGTGGCCCCGGGGCGTACGCCCCGGGGCCACGATCAGGCGGGTTTGACTCAGTCGTCGCCAGCGGCGCGTTGCCGGTCCGCCTCGGCATCGGCAGCGCCGACAGGGGTCGGATCGGTGTCGCGGCTGGCTGTGGCCAGATCGATGTCAGCACCGGCTCGCGCGGCATCGGCCGCAGCGTCGTCCGCGCCGATCAACTCGGTGCCGGCATCGCGGCCGTCGGCGACCAGTTCCTCGGGGCCGGTCAGGGCAGTCGGCAGGTACCTCGGGTCGGTCGTCATGTCGTCCTCCTCTCGGTGTCCGGTAGGTACCCACCGCGTGTCGCCGGCACACCGCGACCTGCTGCGGGGCGTGTGGGGTCGAGCTGCCCGGAAGTGCCGCGGCTCACCTCGTCGCGACGCGCGGCAGCGTCGCGGTGACGGTCCAGCCCTGGCCGTGGTCCGGCCCGGCGTCGGGCGTGCCGCCGAGCGCCCGTCGAGTCGGACGTGAACCGGGTCTTCGCCAAGCTCAAGGTGCACTCCGCCCGGCCACCCGAGGTGGCGATCCGCGGCCGACCGCACCACCATTGCCGGTGGTGCCGGCACCGGCACCACCGGACAGTCGCAGGGGAGTCGCAGCAGTGAGTTCATCCGAGAAGTCCACGTCGACGGTCCGCCAGTTGCGGCTCGTGGTGCAGGCCGACGACTACGATGCGGCGGTGCGTTTCTATCGCGACGTGCTCGGTCTGCCCGAGCAGGCCGCGTTCTCCGGCGCGGACGAAGCCCAGGTGGTGATCCTGGACGCCGGACGGGCCACACTGGAGATCGCCAACCCGGCGCAGAAGCGCATGATCGACGACGTGGAGGTGGGGCGTCAGGTCGCCCCGCGCATCCGGGTGGCCTTCGAGGTGGACGACACCGCCGCGACCACCGACCGGCTGGTCGCGGCCGGCGCCGAGCAGGTCGCACCACCCACCACCACGCCGTGGCAGTCGGTCAACGCCCGCCTCGACGCGCCGGCCGGTCTGCACATCACCGTGTTCCAGGAGCTGCGTACGCTCGACGAGCGTGCCGCGCTCGACGGATTCGGCACCGACGCGGCCGGTTCCCCACCCACTGGAGACGACGCGGGCCGGTGACCGGACGGCCGGGCCGCCGGCACCGTGCTCAGTCGGCGGCCGGCTTCGGGGTGCCGCAGAGTTTGGTGCCGGGCGGTATGACCTCCTCGTCGCTGTGGATGACGTACGGCGGCGGCCCCAGCTTGCCGGACGGGTCGATCGGCCTGACGTCGATCAGGCTGAGGAACTTGTTGATCACGTCCACCACCGGGGCCAGGATCGTGTAACCCACGCCGTACGAGGCTCGGACGCCGATGCCCACGCCCCGGCAGACCGCCAGCGGTGCGCCCAGCGCCGACCCGATCGTCGTCGCGTAGGCGGTCGACACCTCGAAGAACAGGCCGGCCTTGAGCACGAACGCGCTGAACCCGACGTCGAACCGGACCTGATGCTCGATGAGCAGGCCCATCACCCCGACCGGCACCCCGCTCAGCGAGTTGATCAGGCTCTCCTTGCGCTTGAAGTTCTTGCTGACCTGCGGGCCGAACGTGCCGTTGGCGTAGCCGTAGCCGAGCGAGCCGGCGAGGGAGAACTCACCCTTGCCCTTGATGGTGCCCACCTTCGCGCCGAACGCGGTGGTCACCTTCACCGTCTGGCTGACGGTCAACGCCAGCGGTACGCCGAGCACCGTGCCCATCGGGATGCTGAAGTCCACCGGGATGGGAAGCACCGTCCGGATGTTCTGCCCGTCCCGGAGACCGGCCTCGAACGAGTAGCGGATGCCGAAGCCGCCGCTGATCGACAGCTCCGCCCGGGTCACCGAACCACCCCTGATGTTCAGGTGGAAGTCCGCCTCCGGCTTGGCGAAGGTCAGCGCGGCCCGCCCGGACAGTTTCGTACCGTTGCGGTGGTAGTGGAAGCTGACCTCCGCGCCGTCGTTGAGGCTGACACCGGTGGAGAAGTTCGCGACGACCGTCCTGACCTCGCCACCGCCCCGGCTCGGCGGCGGCTGGTTCGGCCGGGGCGGTGGCGGGGCTAGCCGCGCCGGCCCGGCCCGACCGGCGCGGCCGGTGGGCGTGGCGCCCAGGGCGTCGGCCTCCTCCTCGGACATCGCCCAGATCGGCTCACCAGCCTGGTAGACGACCGGGTTGTCAATAACGATGCCGCGCTGCTCCAGAGTGCCGTCACGGATCACGTCGGTGACAGTTACCGGCCCGATCGTGACGAGCAGGTCACCACCGTCGCGCTGCACATCGAGCACCCGGCCGACACCACGTCCGGTGACGAACATGACCTTGCCCGGAGCAAGGTCGGCGGCCCGGGGGGCGTCACCGTCGAGCCGCCAGGTCAACCCGTCGGCGGTGACCGACCGGACCGAGCGGCCGCCCCCGCCGACGAGAACCACATCCGGCTGGTACGTCAGGTCGGGATGCGGCGCCGGTGCCATCCCGTAGCGCAACGCGGACTCACTGTACGGGTCTTCGTCGCTGGCCGGATCGCCCGAGAACCGGCTGCCGCACCCTGTCGTGGCCAGCGCGAGGACCACGGTGAGGACAGCCGAAACAACCTTACGCACCGGGACTCCTCGTCGGATCGGGTCGGCGGCACCTGACACCGCTGCTGGCAGCTGCGGCGGCAACCGGCACTGGCCAGCGGGGGGCCATGGCTCCGACCCTAGACAGCGCCCGCGGAGAGGGAATCAGGGTTTTCCCCACGCCTCGACGGTGCGGGCGTGCCTCGTAGCCGGGCCGGCGCGTGCCCGCCGATCAGAGGTCGAAGATCTCCTCGTAGCCCGCTCGACGGGCCCGTAGTGCCGTGCATCCGGGGCAGTTGAGCACCATCAACGACGTGTTCAGCCCCTCGGAGCAGGAGGTGGCGAGCGCCCGGCGGGTCCTCGACGCGATAGCTCGGGCGGAACGGGACGGGTCGGGTGTCGCCGTCGACGATGACGGGCGGTTGATCGATCGGGCCGTGGTTCGCAGTGCCGCGGGGGTGGTCAGCCGGGCGGGTCTGGACGAGAATCCGGAAGCGTGCTGACACTTTGTGACCGGGGGGCGGCTGCACTGTCGACCACGGCCTGGCGGCTCCTGGCCACCACTGCCTCGACGACGCGCCGGTCGACCGGCGAGCTCGCCGGTGTCGTACTGTCGTGGCACGATCACTGAGGTGACAGGAAGATCGAAACCCGCTCGGCGTCTCTGCGGTCTGGTTCGGTTGCGCCGCGTACGCGACCGCATCGACCGGGAGTATCCACAGCCGCCGGATGTGGAGGCGCTCGCCCGTGGGGTCAACATGTCAGCCGGTCACCTGAGTCGTCAGTTCCGGTTTGCCTACGGTGATTCTCCGTACGGCTACCTGATGACCCGTCGGATCGAGCGTGCCATGGCGCTGCTGCGTCGTGGTGACCTGAGGGTCACCGAGGTCTGTTCCGCGGTCGGCTGCTCGTCCCTGGGTACCTTCTGCATCCGGTTCGCCGCGCTGGTCGGCGTGCCACCGACCGAGGAGGAACGCCGGACCATCTCCGAGATGATGGCCAAGGGCACGTACGCCTCGATCCTGCTGGCCACGCCCGACCTCGACGGTGTCTTCGAGCGGTTGCAGGCAAGCGACATCGAGA
Source organism: Micromonospora sp. HNM0581 (assembly GCF_012726175.1). Lineage (GTDB taxonomy): Bacteria > Actinomycetota > Actinomycetes > Mycobacteriales > Micromonosporaceae > Micromonospora. Next base: position 186,762 of record NZ_JAASAD010000004.1, on the reverse strand, counting down.
TCGTGCAGGAGCCGATCGATCAGCCGTACGGGGTCCGTGACTGCGCTGTCCGGGCCGCCGCCGGCAACATGATATGTATTCAGGAAGCGCGATGAGTAGGGGTGACCGGTCTACCGTGATGCACACCGCCGACAGCCATGATTTCATCCGGGTGCAGGGCGCCCGGGAGAACAATCTCAAGGACGTCACCGTAGAGTTGCCGAAGCGCCGGCTGACGGTGTTCACCGGGGTCTCCGGTTCGGGCAAGAGCTCGCTGGTGTTCAGCACCATCGCGGCGGAGTCGCAGCGGCTGATCAACGAGACCTACAGCGCGTTCATCCAGGGCTTCATGCCGACCCTGGCCCGACCGGAGGTCGACGTCCTCGACGGGCTGACCACGGCGATCATCGTCGACCAGGAGCGGATGGCCGCCAACCCGCGGTCCACCGTCGGCACCGCCACCGACGCCAACGCCATGCTGCGGATCCTGTTCAGCCGGCTCGGCAAGCCGCACATCGGGTCGCCTCAGGCGTACTCCTTCAACGTCGCCTCGATCAATGGTGCCGGCGCGGTGACCATCGAACGTGGTGGCACCACGACGAAGGAGCGGCGGAGCTTCAGCATCACCGGTGGCATGTGTCCGCGCTGCGAAGGCACCGGGCGGGTGACGGACATCGACCTGACCGCGTTGTACGACGACAGCAAGTCGCTCAACGAGAGCGCGATCACCGTGCCCGGTTACAGCATGGACGGGTGGTACAGCCGGATCTACCGGGGTAGCGGCTTCTTCGACCCGGACAAACCAATCCGCAAGTACACGAAGAAGGAGCTGCACGATCTGCTCCACAAGGAGCCGACCAAGATCAAGGTCGATGGGAGCAACCTGACGTACTCGGGTCTGATCCCGCAGATTCAGAAGTCGTTCCTGTCCAAGGACGTCGAGGCGATGCAGCCGCACGTCCGCGCCTTCGTGGAACGGGCGGTCACCTTCACGATCTGCCCCGACTGTGGCGGCACCCGGCTGAGCGCGGCGGCCCGCTCCTCGAAGATCAAAGGTGTCAACATCGCCGACGCCTGCGCGATGCAGATCAGCGATCTCGCTCGGTGGGTGCATGGGCTGCACGAGCCCTCGGTGGCGCCGCTGCTGGCGTCGTTGCAGCACACCCTCGACTCCTTCGTCGAGATCGGGCTCGGCTACCTCAGCCTGGACCGCCCCTCCGGGACGCTCTCCGGCGGCGAGGCGCAACGCACCAAGATGATCCGCCACCTGGGCTCGTCACTGACCGACGTCACCTACGTCTTCGACGAACCCACCATCGGGCTGCACCCACACGACATCCAGCAGATGAACGGCCTGCTGCTACGGCTACGCGACAAGGGCAACACGGTGCTCGTGGTGGAGCACAAGCCGGAGACCATCGTGATCGCCGACCACGTCGTCGACCTCGGCCCCGGGGCCGGCACGGCCGGCGGCACCGTGTGTTTCGAGGGCACCGTCGAGGGACTGCGGGCCAGCGGTACGCTCACCGGCCGTCACCTCGACGACCGGGCCGGGCTCAAGAAGTCGGTACGCACGCCCACCGGCCACCTGGCCATCCGCCAGGCGTCGAGGCACAACCTGCGCGACGTCGACGTCGACATCCCGCTCGGCGTGCTCGTCGTGGTGACCGGCGTCGCCGGTTCGGGTAAGAGTTCGCTGGTGCACGGGTCGATTCCGGCCGGGGCCGCAGTGGTTTCGATCGACCAGGGCGCGATCCGTGGCTCGCGGCGGAGCAACCCGGCGACGTACACCGGGCTGCTCGACCCGATCCGTAAGGCGTTCGCGAAGGCCAATGGGGTCAAGCCTGCGCTGTTCAGCGCCAACTCCGAAGGTGCCTGTCCCAACTGCAACGGGGCGGGCGTCGTCTACACGGACCTGGCGATGATGGCCGGCGTCGCCACGATGTGCGAGGAGTGCGAGGGCAGGCGGTTCCAGGCGTCCGTCCTGGAATACCACTTCGGCGGCCGGAACATCGCCGAGGTGCTCGCGATGTCGGTCGGCGAGGCGGCGGGGTTCTTCGGCTCCGGCGAGGCGCGTACGCCGGCCGCGCACCGCATCCTTACCCGGCTGGCCGAGGTCGGCCTCGGCTATCTCAGCCTCGGCCAGCCGCTCACCACGCTCTCCGGCGGCGAGCGGCAGCGGCTGAAGCTGGCCACCCACATGGCTGAGCAGGGCGGGGTCTACGTGCTCGACGAGCCGACCACCGGGTTGCACCTGGCCGACGTCGAGCACCTGCTCGGCCTGCTCGACCGGCTCGTCGACTCCGGCAAGTCGGTCATCGTCATCGAACACCACCAGGCCGTCATGGCCCACGCCGACTGGATCATCGACCTGGGTCCGGGGGCCGGGCACGATGGTGGCCGGGTCGTCTTCGAAGGCACCCCCGCCGACCTTGTCGCGGCCCGGTCCACCCTCACCGGCGAGCACCTTGCCGTCTACGTGGGCGGCTGAGTTCGTTCGGGACAGGGGTGGCACTGGACCCACCCCACGGTGATGATCATCACCGTGGGGTGAAACCTACCCTCTCCGGAGGGTAGGTTCGGTGCCGGTCGTCGAGGTGCGGCTGCGGCCCCTCGCGGTCCTACCCGAGCGGTTCTCCTGGGCGACGATGCCCGGAAACGGTCTGGAAACGTCCGACCGGTATTGGTTCGTACAGATCACGTCGGTCCCTCCGGGGGGAGCGGCATCGTGTGTGCGCCAGGCGTGCGCACCCTGAGCGGAAACGGCTTCATGTCCTCGATGCTGTCTGCGGTCTCCCGGCCGCGTCTGTCCCGCCCGTCCTGGCTCTCGCCGAAGGTGTTGCGGACCGAGGTCCTCGCCGGGTTGGTGGTGGCCCTGGCGTTGATCCCGGAGGCGATCAGCTTCTCGATCCTGGCTGGGGTTGACCCTCGGGTCGGGCTGTTCGCGTCTTTCACCATGGCCGTCGTCATCTCGATCTGTGGTGGCCGGCCGGCGATGATCAGCGCGGCGACCGGTGCGATCGCCCTGGTCGTCGCACCTCTGGCCAAGGAACATGGCCTCGACTACCTGGTCGCGGCAGTGATCCTGGGCGGGTTGATCCAGGTGCTCTTGGCCGCCCTCGGGGTGGCGAAGCTGATGCGGTTCATCCCCCGCAGCGTGATGGTCGGCTTCGTCAACGCCCTCGCCATCCTGATCTTCGCCGCGCAGGTGCCGTACCTGCTCGGGGTGCCGTGGCTCGTCTACCCGCTCGTCGCACTCGCCTTGGTGATCATGGTCGGGCTGCCCCGACTCACCCGGGTCGTTCCCGCTCCGCTGGTCGCGATCATCGTTCTCACCGTCATCACGGTGGCCGCCGCGGTGACCGTGCCGACCGTCGGCGACCAGGGCGAACTCCCGAACAGCCTGCCCACTCTCGGGCTGCCGCAGATCCCGTGGACCATGGACACCCTGGCGCTGATCACCCCCTATGCTGTCGGTATCGCGCTGGTCGGGCTGATGGAGTCGTTGATGACCGCCAAGCTGGTCGACGACATCACCGACACCCGATCCAACAAGACCCGCGAGTCCTGGGGCCAGGGAGTGGCCAACGTCGTCACCGGATTCTTCGGCGGTATGGGCGGCTGTGCCATGATCGGCCAGACGATGATCAACGTGAAGGCGTCCGGCGCCCGCACTCGACTGTCGACGTTCCTGTCCGGTGTCTTCCTCCTCATCCTCGTCGTGGCGCTCGGCGACGTGGTCGCCACCATCCCGATGGCCGCCCTCGTCGCCGTCATGATCATCGTTGCGGTCTCCACCTTCGACTGGCACTCGGTCGCCCCTGCCACGCTCAAGCGCATGCCGTTGGGCGAGACCCTCGTCATGGTCACCACCGTCGCCACCACCCTGGCCACCCACAACCTCGCCATCGGCGTCGTCGCCGGGGTACTCACCGCCATGGTGATCTTCGCCCGCCGGGTCGCACATCTCGTCGAGGTCACCAGCGTGCTCGACCCCGACGGTGGGACCCGGATCTACTCGGTGCACGGCGAACTCTTCTTCGCCTCCAGCAACGACCTGGTCTACCAGTTCGACTACGCCGGTGATCCCGAGAAGGTGATCATCGACATGAGTCGCGCCCACGTCTGGGACGCCTCCTCCGTCGCTGCCCTCGACGCCATCACGACGAAGTACGCCGACCGTGGCAAGACCGTCGAGATCATCGAACTGAACAAGCCCAGTGCCGCCATCCACGGCAGCCTCGCCGGCACCCTCAGCGGGGGTCACTGATGCCCGTCACCGGCCGTGATGCCGGGCCGCGTTTCGCCAGTGGCCCGACACCTGGCCGACCCATGCAGATCGGCGAGGCCGCCGAGCGGGTCGGCCTGAGCATCCGCACCATCCGCCACTACGAACAGGTCGGTCTGATCGTTCCGTCGGCGCGTACCGACGGTGGCTTCCGCCTCTACACCGAACCCGACCTGGACCGACTGGCGGTGGTCAGACGCATGAAGCCGCTCGGGTTCACCCTCGACGAGATGCGCGACCTGCTCGGCATCCTCGACGCGCTGCCCGTCGCCGACGGCGGCGAACGCCCCGCACTGCTCGACCGGCTGGCCATGTTCCACACCCTCGCCACCACCCGGGTAGTCGCGCTACGCGAGCAACTGGCCACCGCCGAAGGCTTCGCCGACACCCTGCGGCAGCGGTTCGACGAGCACGCTGACCAGCGCTGACGGCGATCATCGGTCAGATGTCGCCAGCCGGCGCGTCCCCGCAGGCACATGGGCCCGGCCGGCATCGCAGTCGCCGTCCGGGACGCCCGCCGCGTGCCGCGCGCCGACCCGAAACGCGTTCACTCCTGATGGCGTCCCGGCCACCTGTTGTCCATGTGGCGTCAATCTGAACTCTTTTCGGCACCGGTACCTTGCGGTCTCCGTGAGTCGCGCCGGGCCCGCCGGCCGGCAGCTCCACGGTGCGCCAAACAAATTCGGACACAGCGCTCAGGCGGTATGCGGGGGAAGGCGGTTCTTCGAGTGTGGCTCGGGGCTGACAAAAAGGAGTTCGAGGCATTCCTCGACTCAGCTGACGTTTACTGGCGCAAGAACCTGAGCTCCACGACGTCCCAGCAGTACCTCGTCGTCGAAGTGTTCCACCAGGACATCAGAGTGGCGATGCGTAACCTCTCCGTCGCCAACGCGATCCGCCGCATCGTTCCCGCCCAACTGGTCGTGGTGACCGGCGTGGAACAGATGTGGCACGAGGCGCTGTGGACCGAGTTCGACGTGAAACTGGTCGAGCGGATGGCGGCAGCCTACGGTGCCAGCCAGGTCATCGACCTGTACCGCCTCGTCGAGGGTCCAGCCAACTCCGACAACCCGGCTTCGGTGCCGGTCGAGCTGTTCGGACGGCCGTTGGCTCCGGGTGCGTCGACGAGCGAGGAGACGCTTGCCGAGTTCGTCGACGCGACCTACTGCCGGGTCACCAAGCGGCCCCGGACGCCGGAGAACCCCGCCACCGATCCCCGCTACCGGCGGCGGCAGGCCCTGGCCCGGGCCATCTCATCGGCCTACGACGCCCTGCTCGGCAGCGGTTCGGTGGTCGCGCTGGTCACCAGCCATGTCGACTACGACCACTGGGGGCTCGCGGTGGACTCCGCCCGGCGGGCCGGGGTACCCGTCGTGCACACCCAACAGACCGGCTGCCTGAAGGCGTACGCGCTGTTCCCCGAGAACGACACCGGCGAGCACACGTTCCGTGGTGAACTCACCCACCAGATCGGCGCCTTCTTCGAACAGCGGGTGTGGTCGCGCCGCACCGAGGTGCGGCGCAACGCCGAACTCGTCGCCTGGCGGTCGAAGGTCAACCTCGGCCGGCCCAGCTGGTGGCGGGGCGGAGCCAGCGCCTCCGTCGACATCACCAACAGCGAAGAGCGGGCGCGGCTGCGTACCCACTTCGCTGCCCGCCTGGGCTTCGACCCGGCACGTCCGGTGGTGGCGGTGTTCAACCACGCGGTGTCCGACGCACCGGGAACCAACCACCAGTCCTTCCCGACGCTTGCCGACTGGTTCGAGGAGACCGCACAGTTCGCCAGCACCGCCACCGAGGTGCAGTGGCTGTTCCAGGATCATCCGAGCCAGTTCCGATACGACAGCACCGACTTCTTCGACTCCGTGGCCCGGCGGTACGCCCGCCACCGGCACATGGTGTTCCAGCCCAGCAAGGACCTGAGCAAGAACGGCCTGTGGAGTCTCGTCGACCTGGGTGTCACCGTTCGTGGCAGCGTCAGCAACGAACTGCCGGCGTACGGCATCCCGGTGATCCAGGCAGGCTGGTCGGAGTGGAGCGAATGCGGCCTGTCCACTGTGGTGGGCGACCCCGAGACCTACTGGAAGGCGCTCGACGCCGCGATCAGCGCCATGCTCAGCGGCGAGGAGATCATCTCAGCCGAGCAGGTCGAACGCGCCAGGCTGTGGCTGTGGTTCTACCGCAGCGCGACGGACCTGTTCACCCCGCAGGTCCCGCACTGGGAGGTCTGGCCCGCAGACTACCTGCTGCGTGCGGTGCGGACCTCGTTCCGACACATCGAGAGCGACGCGGACCCGGTCTTCGAGGCTGTCGAGCGCATGTGGACCCGCCGTGAGCCGGTGCTGACCCGAACCGATCTCCAGCTGCCGGGAGGTGTCCGGTAGTGGCGATCGGCGCATGGTTCGCCACCGAGTTCGACGAGCCGGTCCCGGCCCGCGAACTTCCCGCGATGTTCGCCTCGGGTGGGGACGCCGAGGTGCTGATCGCCGACCAGGTCTCCCGGGGCGTCGCGATCGTGGGTCGGGTGCAGAGCGGGTCCGGTGCGGTCGTGCTCAAGGTACGCACCGGTGGCCGTGCGGTCCGCGTCCGGATCGACCTACACGTCGACGATGCCTCGCAGACCGCGTGGTCGCGGGCGGCGGCACCGACCCGGGGCATGCGTGAGCTGCCCCGGCTGGTCACGGTCCGGGCCCAGGGCACCGACCGTGCCGCCGCCCTGATCAGCCGCCAGCGGGGACGGTTGCGGATGGTGGAGGCGCACGCGTGGGTCGAGTTCGACCTGCGGGCCGAGGAGGTGGGCGCGGACGGTCTCCTGATCGTCGAGGTCGTCGACGGCACCGTACCGCCCTGGGCGTCGACCGCGCTCAGCCCAGCGGCAGCGACAGGTGTCCGGATCAACCAGATCGAGATCGTCGCGATCGACGAGGCGGAGGGACACGCCCACACCGAACGTTTCACCGGTGCCGCCGCACAGCTGGCCGGGCTGGTCAGCGCCGGCGGTCTGGTCGGAGCGCGCGGTCGTGGCCAGGGACAAGCCCGGTCGAGGTTCTTCGTCGTCAACGCCCCCGAACCCACCGTACGGTGCAGGTTGCGGATCTCGGCCGCCACGGCACCGCCGGCAGCGGTGCGGCAGCCGAGCCAGAAGTGGCTGCGCCGCCAGCAGGGCCAGACCGTGTTGCGGGCGTTCCGGGTGGCGCAACGCGGGGCGGGGTACGCGCTGTTCGAGGCGTCGCCGTTCACCCGGCCGCCGCACCCGGACCAGCTGACGGTGCGGGGTGCACACCTGATCGGCGGCACCGAATGCCGGGTGAGTGCGACCCCGCAGGGCGAGGACACCCTCGACGTGGTGATCGAGCGGACCGCCCCCGGCCCGGTGCTGGTCGGGCTCGCCGAGCGGGACAACCCGGTCGTCCGAAGGCGGATCGCCGAGACCGCCTGCCAGGTCGTCGAGCTGGAGCGCCACCGGTGACCGAGGAGCAGCACCACGACCTGACGCTCACCGATGATCCGGCGGCCAACCGGCGCGCCCTCGAACAACTGCTGGTCTCCCGGACCGGGGGCACCCTGCGACTGCCGGCGGGAACCTTCCCACTGGATCGGGGAGTGACACTTGGTCCCGGCTGGACGCTGACCGGCGCGGCGCACGGGGACGGGCCGGTGACGACGTGGCTGACGTCGTCCTCGTCGGCCGGCGAACCCATCGTCCACGTCCTCGGTTCACAGGTTACGGTCCAGGACATCGGCTTCCTCCCGCCGCCGTGCGCGCCGGGAGAGCATGGCGGCGACCGGGGCACCGCCGTCACCGTGGGCAGCTACCTCTACCCGGCCGAGACGGAATGGATCGAGGACATTCAGATCCGGCGCGTCCAGATCGAACGCCGTGCCGACCGAGCCGCCAACTGTGTCGCCGTCATGGGTGCGGTGCGCGACGTCACCATCAGCGACGTGGCGATCGTCGGCGGATGTACCGGCATCGCCGTGCACTGGGGTGCGGTGGGCGACGGCGTCGACTCGATCGTCGGCCCCTCCTATCACCCGCACCACCTCGACATCCACGACCTGCGCGTCTCCGACGCGTTCGAAGGGTTCTACCTCAGCTCGGTACACGACGTGTCGGTGGACCGGGTCCACCTGACCGAGGTGGAGATCGGATTTCGCCTGCTGCCGGGCGACAACACCGACCGGTTCCACTCCAGCGGCGACAACCCGGTCGGCGCGCGTATCCGTATCACGGATGCCCACGTGGCCTGGAACGGCCCGTTGTACGGCGTCCGTATCGCTGGCTGGGGGCGCAGCGAGATCGACCACTCGGTCCGGGTGCTCGAATACCGGGACGTGGTGGTTCGGGACTGCACGCTCGTACCGCTGCCGCTCGCCACAACCCGGACCGGTGATCCGCTGCGTCCACGGTCGCCGATCGTGGTCGAGCAGGCCGCCGGTGTGCTCCTGGACGCGATCTGCGTCGACCTGCGGGCGGCGGCCACCGGTGAGGCATCCACCGGATCACCGTCTGCACCTCGCGGCGGCACCGCCACCGGCTCGGGACACCGCACGGGCTAACCGGAGCCGGTGGTGCCGCCGGCAGGCAGCACAGCGATCGGACGTCGGCGCTGCCCCCGGTCCACTGCACGCGATCCTGCGGTACCGCCGCGCCGACGGATGATCCATTCGGCCAGCGCCACGTTGATCAGCCAGGCGGCGGTCATCGTCCCGGTCCGGCCCGACGTGGTGAGCGGCCCGATGGCGGCCAGCCAGGCCAGCCGCTGCTGCCGGTGACGCGCCCATCGCGCCGAACACCACCACCCGGATGCTCCGGGCCTTCGCCGACGTGGGTCCGGCCGCGCCACCGTGTCAGCCGGTCGAGGCGCTCACCCCGCAGGAGGAGGGGTTCAGCCTGATGGTCGAGCTCGGCGTCAGAAACCGGGTGGAGATCGCGATGTGGGCGTACCGGACCGACCTCCTCCGAACCGACCGGATCACGCGCCGTAGCGCCCCGTCGCGGTCTTCATCTGGCGTTCACAGGGCTCCCAACGCGGCGACATTTATTGATCGCTATCTTTGGCAGAATTCCTGGTGTCGCCTGCCGCGTCCCCAAGTCGGGTCGCCCCACCCGCCGTCGCAGGCGACAGTCAGGAGTCGCCCGTGGCTCGCCCACGCAAGGCCGCCATCGTCTCGATCGTCGCCGTCGTCCTGTCGGTCGTACTCGTCCCATCGGCGGCCAAAGCCACCCCGCCGAACATCCCCTCCCACAGCACGGCGGTCAGCCGGCTCAACTCGCTCACCGTCATGGCCGAGTCCCACCAGTCCAGCTACAGTCGCGACCTGTTCCCGCACTGGGTCACCATCACCGGATCCTGCAACACCCGGGAACAGGTGCTCAAGCGTGACGGCAACAACGTGGTGGTGAACTCCAGCTGCTATCCGACGTCCGGATCCTGGTACAGCCCGTACGACGGAGTGACCCGTACCAACCCCGCCGAGATCTCCATCGATCACGTGGTGCCGCTCGCCGAGGCCTGGCGGTCGGGCGCCTGGGCCTGGACCACCGCGCGGCGCCAAACCTACGCCAACGACCTGGGCGGGCCGGAGCTGTGGGCGGTCACCGGCACCGTCAACTCGTCCAAAGGTGACCGGGACCCGGCCGCCTGGAAGCCGCCGCTCGCGTCGTTCCACTGCACCTACGCCCGGGCCTGGATCCAGGTGAAGTGGTACTACAGCCTCACCGTGGACAGTGCGGAGAAGTCGGCACTGAACGCCATGCTCAACACCTGCTGAGCAGGTGCCGCCACGGCGGCACCGGAGACGGGGGCGTGACGGCGACAGCGTCACGTCCCCGTTGCCCATCGCCGCAGCACGGCTCGAAAGTGAACGCTCCGACCGCAACTCGCGCCCCACGAGACGGGCAACTGAACCGGACGGGACGGTGAGGCGTACCTGACGGCAAATGGGCGTGCCGGTCGTACCGTCGGGGTACAGCATCGGTGACGTCGAGGCGGGAGGAGAATGGTGGCGGCAGGTGGGCGAGGGCGACGCCGGGGCAGACTCGCCGGCTTGGCGGTGGCGCTGGTGGCAGCCGCCGCCTGCATGGTGGAGCCGGTGGAAGGGCCTGCGGAACCGGGTGGGCAGCGGGAACCGGCCAGGCCCACAGCCGAGGTGACCCGGGCCGACGGCACCGACACGGTGGAGGAGTTCCGGCAGGACGTCGCCGACGCGCAGCGCCTCGCCGAGTCGTACTGGGCCGACCAGTTCGCCGCGTCGGAACGGTCCTTCCGACCGATCCGGCAGGTCATTCCGTACCAGCGCGACGGTGAGATCTCCTGCGGCGGGCAGGAAGTGCCCAGCAACAACGCCGTGTACTGCACTGTCAGCGACTACATCGCGTACGACATCAACTGGTCCTTCGGGGCATTCCGACAGATCGGTGACGCTTTCGTGTTCTACCTGCTCGGCCACGAGTACGCACACGGCATCCAGACCCGACTCGGCATCCGCTACAACTTCACCATCCAGCAGGAACTGCAGGCCGACTGCATGGCCGGGGCGTTCCTCGGCGACTCGGTACGGTCCGGCCGGCTCACCCTCGAAGAAGGCGACCTCGACGAGTTCAACGACGGACTGCTCGCCGTCGGCGACGAACCGGGTCAACCGTGGTTCGCCGAGGGCTCCCACGGCACACCCGAGCAGCGCGCCGAGGCGTTCTTCCGCGGATACGAACGGTCCCTGACCGCCTGCGACCTCGGTTGAGGAAACTCACTGTGCCGCCCGCTCACCCATCGTCGGCTGACAGGATGCACCGGTCACCCGAGCCCGAGGAGGATCCGGTGAACAGTACCCGTCCAGCCGCCGTGCTCTTCGACATGGACGGCACCCTGGTCGACAGCGAGCGATTGTGGGACGTGGCACTGGCCGAACTGGCACAGCGGTACGGCGGCACGCTGTCCGCCGCTGCCCGACGGGCGATCGTCGGCACGGGCATGGCCGATTCCATGCGGATCCTGCACGACGACCTGGGGCAGTCGCACCGGGATCCGCAGACCAGCGCGGAATGGATCAACACGCGGATCCTGGAACTGTTCCGTACCGGTCTGCAGTGGCGGCCCGGAGCACTGGCACTGCTCGGCGCGGTCCGGCAGGCGGGTGTCCCGACGGCCCTGGTCACCTCCAGCGGGCGGGCCCTGGTCGAGATCGCCCTGGACACCCTCGGCCGCGCCAGTTTCGACGTCGTCGTCTGCGGCGACGAGGTCGACTCGACGAAACCGCATCCGGAGCCCTACCTGACCGCCGCCAGGCTGCTCGGAGTGCCGATCGGCAGATGTGTGGCAATCGAGGACTCGGCGACCGGGGTGGCAAGTGCGGTCGCCGCCGGTGCGGCGGTGCTGGCCGTACCCGCCGAGGTGCCGCTGGCCCCCGTCGACGGCGTCCACCAGTTGGAGAGCCTGCTGTCGGCAGACCTGGAACTGCTGGCGGAACTACTGCGCCGTGCCCCCGCCTGAGCCGGTGCAGGCAAGGAAGGGCATCCTCCCTGACCCTTCGTTACAGGAACAGCCCCCTGCTCCACGCGAGGCGTTGGCAGGGGGCCGTTCCTCACCCCTTAGTCGTGGGCGATAGCACCGAGGACGTTGATCCGGGCGGCCCGGATCGCCGGTAGCGCCGCCGCGACCACGCCGATGACCGCGGCCAGGCCGAGGAAGACACCCATCTGGCCCCATGGCAGCACCAGCTCGGTGATTCCCTCGTCGCGGAGGGCTTCCACCACTGCGGCTCCCAGGCTGGCCCCGACCACGACACCAAGCAGCGCGCCGAACACCGAGATCACCACCGCTTCCACGGTGATCATCCCCATGGTCTGGGAACGCCGCAGACCGATGGCACGCAGCAGACCCAGCTCCCGGGTCCGCTCCAACACCGACAGGGCGAGGGTGTTGATGATGCCGAGGACCGCGATCACGATGGCCAACGCCAGCAGGATCTGGATCATCTGGAGCAGCCCGTCGAGCTGCCCGGTCTGCTGTTCGATGAACGCGTCCCGGTCAGCCACCGAGACCTCCGGGCTGTCGACCAGCAGCGCCTCCACGCGGGGCAGCACGTCGGCGGTGCTGACCCCCGGCTCCAACTGGATGTAGCCCTGGATCGGCTGGGGGATGGAGAAGTCGCTCGCAGCCTCGGCGGGCAACGTCACGCCGCCGAACAGCGGAGTGCTCTGGTAGATGCCGGTGACCGTGTAGGTACGTCCATCGCCCCGGGCCAACTGCACCGGCACCGTGGAGCCGACCGAGAGGCCACGCGACTCCGCCGCGTCGGAACTGACCAGCATCTGACCCGGCCCGAGGCGCCCGATTTCGCCGGCGGTCGCGGTTAGGCCGAACATCTCCACCAGCGCACTCGGCTCACTGCTGGCACCGACCCAGGTCTGCTCGCCACCGACCATCGCGATGTCACCGTACTCGCCGTCGACGAGGCGGACACCCGGGATCGCCTTTGCCTCGTCCAGCACCGCCGGGTCGAACGTCGGCGGTCGCGGACCGGACTGCGCCCCGGCGATCACCAATTCGGCGCTGATGCTGTCCTGGGCCAGTCCGCTGATGCTGCTCTTGGCCGAGTCCAGGATCACCGTGATGCCGGTGACCAGGGCGATGCCCACCATCAGTGCGGCGGCCGTGATCGCGGTGCGGCGCGGGTTACGACCGGAGTTGAGCCGGCCCAGCCTTCCCGGCACCCAGCCGGAGAAGACCGTGCCGAGCGCCGCCACCACCGGACGACTGATCAGCGGCGTCAGCAGGGCCACGCCGATGAACGAGAACAGCACACCACCGAGGATGGTGGCGAGCGTGCTGCCACCGGCGTGCCCGCCCAGGCCGACGAAGAGCAGGGCGACGCCGATCGCGGAGACCAGCGCCCCGCCGACGGTCACCTTGGTCAACGGCCGGTCCGGCGTTGCCACGTCCTGCATCGCCGCGATCGGCGGAATCCGGGCGGCCCGCAGCGCCGGCAGCAGCGCCGCCAACACGGTGATCACCAGACCGACACCGAACGCGCCGACCACCGCCGACGCGGGCACCGCGACCCCGGCCAGGGCCAGCCCACCGGCGAGGTTACCGAACACGTACGCCAGCAGCGCGCCGATGCCGATCCCGGCGGCCAGGCCAAACACCGAGGCGATCAACCCGACGGCGATCGCCTCCAGCACCACCGAGCCGATGATCTGCCGGCCACTGGCACCGACAGCCCGCAGCAACGCGAGTTCCCGGGTGCGTTGGGCCACGATGATCGAGAACGTGTTGAGGATCAGGAACGTGCCGACGAGCAGAGCGACCGCGGCGAAACCGAGCAGGATCCGGTTGAAGAAGGACAACCCCTCTTTCAGACCGGCCGAGGCGTCGGCGGAGAGCTGCTCGCCGGTCTTGACCACGAAGCCGTCGCCGACCGCCGTTGCCACCGCGTCACGCAGCTGGTCGTCGGAGACACCGTCGGCGGCGCTGACCACGATGTTGTTGAACACATCCGACTCGCCGAGCATCAGCTGCTGGGCCACGGGTGTGGTGAACATGACCTCGTTGGTGCCACCGAGGGAGTCCCGGTCACCGCTGTACCCGAAGATGCCGACGATGGTGAAGTCCTTGCGCGGTTCGAGGGTGAGCACACCCACCCGGTCGCCGAGCGCCACCCGACCGGCCTCCGCCAGCGCCTTGTTGATGACGATCTCGTCGTCGGCCTGCGGCTCGCGGCCCTCGCGTAACTGCACCAGGTCGCTCTCGCCCGTCCAGTTGCCTCCCAACTGCGGCGGACCGAACGACGTGACGGCCTTGCCGTTGCTGCCGATCAACCGGGCGCCGTCGGCCGCGACCACCCCGGTGGCCTCGGCCACCCCGGCCACGGCGCGCACCGTCTCCACCGTGGCGGCCGGGAACGGGCCGGCGAACTGCTCGCCTTCCATCTCGCCGAGTGCCAGCTTCGGCTTGGCTGCCACGTTGACGTCGACCTCGGCGTACGCGTCGGCGAACAGCGAGTCGAAGGAGCGGCCCAAGGTGTCGGTGAGCACGAAGGCACCGGAGACGAACATGACGCCGAGGACCACGGCCAAGCCGGACAGGACCAGCCGGACCTTCCGCGCCAGCAGACTCTTCATGGTTGCCCGGAACATCAGCCGACCACCTCGGCAGGCGTGTCGAGCCTCTTCATCGTGTCCAGCACCGTGTCCGCGGTCGGCTCGACCAGTTCCGAGACGATCTGCCCGTCTGCGAGGAACACCACCCGGTCGGCGTACGCGGCGGCCGTCGGATCGTGGGTGACCATCACGATGGTCTGCCCGTGCTGGCGTACCGAGTTGCGTAGGAAGTTCAACACCTCGGCGCCGGAGCGCGAGTCGAGGTTGCCGGTCGGCTCGTCCGCGAAGATCACCTCGGGGCGGGCCACCAACGCCCGGGCGCACGCCACCCGCTGCTGCTGGCCGCCGGACAACTGCGCCGGACGGTGACCCAACCGCTCGCGCAGACCCACGGTCTCGATCACGAGGTCGAACCAGGCCGGATCCGGCTTCCGTCCGGCGATCGACAGTGGGAGCAGGATGTTCTCCTTGGCGGTCAACGTCGGCAGCAAATTGAACTGTTGGAAGATGAAGCCGACCTGGTCGCGGCGCAGCTTCGTCAGACCCGCGTCACCGAGCCCGGTGACGGTCGTCTCACCGATCTGTACGGTCCCCTTGGTCACCGAATCCAACCCGGCCAGGCAGTGCATCAACGTCGACTTGCCGGAACCCGACGGCCCCATGATCGCCGTGAACCGCCCGCGCTCGAACTCCGCGCTGACCCCCCGCAGAGCGATGACCTGTGCCTCGCCGCTGCCGTACACCTTCCAAACGTCGCTCGCCCGGGCTGCGGCCGATGCCGACTGGCCTGTCGTAGCGGTCACGTCACGTACCTCTCCGTCGCGTCTGCTCGCACCGCCCCCGTTGGTCCGGTGCTGGTCAATCATCTGTGCTGTCCGCCGCCGATCCGTCCGACTCCAGGGGGAGCCGGAGCGGATTTACGGCTGCGGGTACCCCTGAACCGAAGTCAGGGTTGTCCCGTACTCCGGTGTCTTTCGGCCTCCGCAGGCGGTGGTCACGACCATCCTCGACGTTGCCGTCACGTGAGGGTCAACCGTTGTGCACCGCAGGCCGTCACGGTAGGTGGCGAACGCAACGCAGGCGTCAACCACCCGGCCGGACCAGACCCGACTCGTACGCCAACACCACGGCCTGTACCCGGTCACGTAGCCCGAGTTTGGTCAAGACGTGCCCGACGTGGGTCTTGATGGTGGTCTCGCTCACCGACAACGCCCGGGCGATCTCCGCGTTCGACAAGCCACGGGCGACCTGTACGAGCACCTCCCGCTCCCGCTCGGTAAGCGTGCCCAGCCCCCTCGGCGGAGTCGCGGTCGGATCGGGCAGCACGGCGGCGAAGCGGTCCAGCAGCCACCGCAGGATGCGCGGCGCGACCACCGCGTCACCGGCGGCCACCGTGCGGATCGCGGTGACCAGGTCCTCTGCCGGCACGTCCTTGACCAGGAAACCGCTTGCCCCGGCCCGCAGCGCCCCCACCACGTACTCGTCCAGGTCGAAGGTGGTCAGGATGAGCACCCGCACCGGCAACCGGGCATCCACGATCGCCCGAGTGGCGCTCACCCCGTCCATCCGGGGCATCCGGATGTCCATGAGCACCACGTCCGGCAACAACCGACGGGACAGCTCCACCGCCTCCAACCCGTCGCCGGCCTCCGCGACGATGTCCAGGTCGGCCTCTGCGCCGAGGACCATCCGGAAGCCCGTACGCAGCAGCGGCTGGTCGTCGGCGAGCAGGATCCGTACCGGCCGGGCCTGCCCCGTCGGATCGGTCATCCGGTCCTCCCTGTCTGGTGCACCACTCACCGGACCCCCACCGACGGCTCGTCTCGGGTAGGGGAGCGACCGGGATGTGGGCGTACACCCGGTAGCCGCCGCCGCTTCGCGCGGGGTCGCCGGCTGGTCTCCTCGATCGTGTCCACCGCCTCGTCCGCGCTGTCCGGGGCGCTACGCAGCACCCGTATCGAGTGGTGACTTGTCCCTCATTCCGGAGGAGGAGGCCGGCTACTCGTCGGCGCCGGGCGGCGCCGGGGCCGAGCGGGCGTCACGCTGCGGATCGGGCGTCGCCGGCGGCTCCGGAAAGGGCGGCGGAGTCCCCCCGAAGCTGGGGCAGTGCGCCTGGTGACTGCACCAGTCGCAGAGCCGGCTCGGCCGTGGTCGGAAGTCGCGGGCGGCGGTGGCCTGCTCGATCGCCCGCCACAGTGCCACCACCGTCCGTTCGAAGCGCACCAACTCCTCGGCGTCCGGTGCGTAGTCACACACCTCGGCGTCCTTGAGATAGAGCAGGCGCAGCACCCGGGGCACCACGCCCCGGGTGCGCCACAGCACCAGAGCGTAGAACTTCAGCTGGAACAGGGCCCGCGACTCGAACGCCTCCCGCGGGGCACCGCCGGTCTTGTAGTCCACCACCCGTAGTGCGCCATCGGGGGCCACATCGAGTCGGTCGAGGTAGCCGCGGATGAGTAGCTCGTCGTCGACCACGGCGGAGATCAGGCTCTCCCGCTCCGCCGGCTCCAGTCGGCGCGGATCCTCCACCGCGAAGTAGCCGTCCAGTAGGGCCGACGCGGAGCGGAGGAACTCCGCCACGGACGGACCGGCCTCGGGAAACAGCCCGGCCAACTCCGACTGCTCGGTGACCAGGCGGTCCCACTGACCGGTCACGAGGTCACCGGCGGCCTGCGGAGTCCGGGCGGCCGACGGCAGGTCGAACAACCGCTCCAGCACCGCGTGCACCAGTGTGCCCCGGGCCTGCTCCACGCTCGGCTGCTCGGGCAGCCGGTCGATGCTGCGGAACCGGTAGAGCAGGGGGCAGGTCTTGAAATCTGCGGCCCGCGACGGCGACAGCGAGGCCCGCACCGTCGCCGGCAGCTCCGTCGCGGTCGGGGCCTGCTGAATGATCACCGAATCCGCCGTCATGCCCCGGAAGGTTAGGCCACCGGTGTGACAGGCCGACCGCCGCCGCTCCGGTCCGTGATCTCCCGCCGCGTAGCATCAGCCCGGTGGAGGAGCGCAGGCGAGCACGGGCCGGCCAGCGCCGCGGTGTGCGGGTGGGCCGGATCCTCGGGGTGCCGCTGTACTTGAACGCCTCGATCCTGCTGCTCGCGCTCCTGATCACCGTCCTGTACGGCGAGCTGGCCGGGCAACGGCTGCAACTGTCCCCGCTCGGCGGTTATCTCGTCGGCGCCGGATTCGTCCTCGCGTTGCTCGGCTCGGTGCTGGCCCACGAACTCGGTCACGCCCTCACCGCCCGCCGCTTCGGCATCGGGGTACGCGGCATAACCCTCGAACTGCTGGGCGGGTACACCGAAATGGACCGCGACGCGCCCTCCCCGCGGGTGGACCTGCTGGTGTCCCTGGCCGGTCCGGCGGTCTCCGCCGTGCTCGGCGCGGCTGCGGTCGCCGCGACGTTGGCCCTGCCCGACCGGACCGTCGCCGACCAGCTGGCCTTCCAACTCGCGGCGAGCAACGTCGTCGTCGCGCTGTTCAACATCCTGCCCGGGCTGCCGCTGGACGGAGGCCGGGCGTTACGTGCGGTGGTCTGGGCGCTGACCCGGGACCGGCACCAGGCCACCGAGGTGGCCGGGTGGGCCGGACGGGTGCTGGCCGTCGGCACCGGGCTGCTGGTGGTGGCGCTCTACCTGCTCGACGTGCTGAGCTTGCTGGCGCTGCCGTTGACCGCACTTGTCGCCCTCACCCTCTGGCACGGGGCCGGACAGTCGATCCGGATGTCGCGCATCGGCCGTCGGCTCCCGCTCGTCGATCTGGCCACCCTCGCCCGCCCGGCGCACACCGTTTGCACGGGTACCCCGCTGGCCGAGGCGCAGCGCCGCGCCGCGCAGGTGAACTCGCTCACCGAGCCGCAGCGCCCGGCCGCGTTGCTGGTCACCGACTCCGCCGGTCGACCGGTCGCTCTGGTCGACCAGGCCGCCGCCGCAGCGGTGCCGCAGGCCCGCCGCCCCTGGCTGGCCGTGGACGCGGTCGCCCGGGCCCTCGCCGACCTGCCGACGATCGCCGTGGACACGAGCGGTGAACGGGTGCTGGAGACGGTGCAGACCCACCCGGGCGCGCAGTACGTGGTGACGGCAGGCGAAGATGTGGTCGGCGTTCTGCACATCGCGGATCTGGCTCAACTGCTCGAACCTCACCGGAAGATGAACACGTGACCGTCACCCACTCCGCCCATTCGGACAGCGACATCCCTGAGGAGAAGGTGGAACCGCCCGCTGTGCGTCGTGGGCCGTTCCAAGCCGGTGACCGGGTGCAGCTGACCGACCCCAAGGGGCGGATGCACACGGTGACCCTGGAACCGGGCAAGGAGTTCCACACCCACCGCGGCATCCTGACGCACGACACGTTGATCGGCCTACCCGACGGCAGCGTGGTGACGACCTCCGGTGGCGGCACCGCTTTTCTGGCCCTGCGCCCGCTGTTGTCGGACTACGTGCTCTCCATGCCGCGCGGTGCCCAGGTGATCTATCCCAAGGATGCCGCGCAGATCGTCGCCATGGGTGACGTCTTCCCCGGCGCCAAGGTACTCGAGGCCGGCGCCGGCTCCGGAGCGCTCAGCTGCTCGCTGCTGCGCGCGGTGGGGACAGCCGGGGAACTGCACTCCTACGAGCTGCGCGACGATTTCGCCCAGATCGCCCGGCGTAACGTCGAGTCGTTCTTCCGTGGCCCGCACCCGGCCTGGCATCTGCACGTCGGTGACGTCGCCGAGTGCCGCGAGACCGGTTTCGACCGGATCATCCTGGACATGCTCACCCCCTGGGAGAACCTCGACATGGTCGAACGCGCGCTGCTGCCCGGCGGCGTGTTCATCGGCTACGTGGCGACCACTCCGCAGCTGTCCGAGCTGGTGGAGGCGTTACGCGAGCGCGGCGGCTGGACCGAGCCACGCGCCTGGGAGTCGCTGGTTCGGGACTGGCACGCCGAAGGGCTGGCGGTGCGCCCCGACCATCGGATGATCGCCCACACCGCGTTCCTCGTTTCCGCGCGTAAGCTCGCCCCCGGAGTCACCGCCCCGCCACGGCGACGCAAACCCAGTAAGGGCACCGAGGCGTACGCGCAACGCCGCCAGGCACTGCGTGAGGCGGAGGCGACCCGACAGGCGGCCGTACTACCGCACGAGGTGTCGGTCGAGCGGGCACGACCCGACGCGGAGCAGGAGACGGACAGGCCGTGACGGCGGAAGGGGCGGCTGGGAGTGAGCGGGCTGATCCGGGGCGGGCGCGGCGGTGGCCCCAAGGGGTCGGGTGAGCGGGTGACCGACCGGCGGCGGGATCCGGCCCGTGTCCGGGCCGGTGCCCGGTGGGACGAGGTGGTCCGATGAGCCGTCCCGGCTTCGGTGGCGGTGACCTCCCGGCGGTGTTTCCCGACTGGTCCCCGTACACCGAACTCGAATCGGCGGCGCGAGCCTACCTGCGCGACCCCGACGTCGCCCTGGAGGCGCTCGGTGGGGTGCTGCGCGGGGCGTCGGTGCTCGGCTTCACCCTGGAACGTTTCGTCAACGAGGTCAACGGGGTGTGGCAGGAGGTCGTCGTCTGCGACGGTAGCCGCCTGGTGCTCTGGCACGGTGAGGACGTACCGCCGGGGGAGGGGCCGCCGGGCTCGATGACCTCCTCACTGCGGGTGGTGCCGGTCTCGTCGGTCACCGAGGTCGGTTGTCGGCGCCGGTTGTTCCGCCACGACAACGGCGAGATCCGCGTCGACAGTATCGACGTCTACCTGCTGCTGACCTCGCTCGACGAGTCGCCACCGACCGAGGAGACCGCTGGTGGGCCGCGCCACGACGCGTTGCGCTTCGGTAAGACCCTCGACGATGGCGGAGCCGGGCAGATCGCCCGATTGGAGGAATTCGCCCGACTGGTCGCCTCGGTGGTCGGTCGCCCGCTGCTGTAGCCCGATGTCGCCCACGCGGGTGAACACGCAATCAGCGGGTCAGTCTTCGGCCTCGGGGCCGGCGACCTCGACGTCGTCGCTACCGCGTACGACGTGGATGCACTCGCCCGGACATTCCTTCGCCGAGTCGATCACCTCGAGGCGCAGGTGCTCGGGTACGTCCACCCGGCCACCCGGCGCCTGCACCAACTCACCGTCGAGGCCCTTGACGTAGGCCAACCCGTCGACGTCGAACTCGAAGACCTCCGGCGCGTACTGCACGCACAGCCCGTCGCCGGTGCACAGATCCTGGTCGACCCAGACCCGTAGCTGGTCGGTCGCGACCTCGGCCACCGGCGCACCCCCCATGTTCTCCCGTCCCACCCCTCGACGGTACCCGAATGCCCGTACCCGCCCCTCAACCCACCCTTGGCGATCAAGCTTCGGTGACGGGCGCGTTGCGGAGGACCGAATCGGCCTCATAGCGGCTAGTGTTAAGGCAGAACGTTCAAGCCCCCCGGGGAGGTGGGACGTGGCACGCAGTGACGATGCGGACTCGCGCGCCGCACGGTGGGAGAAGGAGGCCCACGATCTCTCCACGCAGGTCGCGTTCCTTCAGGAGGAACTCGCTCTGGTGCGGCGCAAGTTGACCGAGAGCCCCCGACACGTCCGGCAGCTCGAAGAGCGGCTGGCCGCCACCCAGGCGCAGTTGGCGCGGCTGACCGAGAACAACGAACGGCTCGTGGGCACTCTCAAGGAGGCTCGCGCCCAGATCGTGACGCTCAAGGAGGAGATCGACCGGCTCGCGCAACCCCCAAGTGGCTACGGCGTGTTCCTGGCCCGACACGACGACGGCACGGTCGACGTCTTCACCGGCGGACGGAAACTGCGCGTGGCCGTCTCGCCCTCGCTCGACGTCGACGAGTTGCAGCGTGGCCAGGAGGTCCTGCTCAACGACGCGCTCAACATCGTCGACGCGTTCGGCTACGAGCGGGTCGGCGAGGTGGTCATGCTCAAGGAGATCCTCGCGGGTGTCGAGGGCGCGCCGGGCGACCGGGCGCTCGTGGTCTCGCACTCCGACGAGGAACGGATCGTGCACCTGGCCGAGACCCTGATCGGTAGCACGATCAGGGCCGGCGACTCGCTCATGATCGAACCGCGCTCGGCGTACGCGTACGAGCGGATTCCCAAGAGCGAGGTCGAGGAACTTGTGTTGGAGGAGGTGCCGGACGTCGACTACACCGACATCGGTGGCCTGCACTCCCAGATCGAGCAGATCCGCGATGCGGTGGAGTTGCCGTTCCTGCACGCCGACCTGTTCCGCGAGCACCAACTGCGTCCGCCGAAGGGCATCCTGCTCTACGGCCCGCCCGGCTGCGGCAAGACGCTCATCGCCAAGGCGGTCGCCAACTCGCTCGCCAAGAAGATCGCCGAGCGGCGGGGAGAGGAGAAGCACACGAGCTTCTTCCTCAACATCAAGGGTCCCGAGCTGCTGAACAAGTACGTCGGTGAGACCGAGCGGCACATCCGGCTGATCTTCCAGCGGGCCCGGGAGAAGGCAGGGGAGGGTACTCCGGTCATCGTCTTCTTCGACGAGATGGACTCGGTCTTCCGCACCCGCGGCTCCGGTGTCTCCTCCGACGTGGAAAACACGATCGTGCCGCAGCTGCTCAGCGAGATCGACGGTGTCGAAGGGTTGGAGAACGTCATAGTCATCGGCGCCTCCAACCGGGAAGACATGATCGACCCGGCGATCCTGCGTCCGGGACGCCTCGACGTGAAAATCAAGATCGAGCGTCCGGACGCCGAGGCGGCCAAGGACATCTTCTCCAAGTACATCCTTCCCGGCCTGCCGCTGCACGCCGACGATCTGGCCGAGCACAGCAGCGACACCCGGGCCACCGTCGCTGCCATGATCGACGCGGTGGTGCTGCGGATGTACTCGGAAACGGAGGAGAACCGCTTCCTCGAGGTCACCTACGCCAACGGTGACAAGGAAGTCCTGTACTTCAAGGACTTCAACTCCGGCGCGATGATCCAGAACATTGTCGACCGGGGCAAGAAGATGGCCATCAAGGAGTTCCTCACCTCCGGGCGTAAGGGGTTGCGCCTGCAACACCTGCTCGACGCCTGCGTCGACGAGTTCCGCGAGAACGAGGACCTGCCCAACACTACGAACCCGGACGACTGGGCCCGGATCTCCGGCAAGAAGGGTGAGCGGATCGTCTACATCCGTACGCTCGTCTCCGGCGGCAAGGGCGCCGAGGCCGGACGCTCCATCGAGACCGCGAGCAACACCGGTCAGTACCTCTGACGCGCCACTGTGAGGCCCGCGACGCCACGCGTCGCGGGCCTCACCGCTGTTTCGCGACCGGTATCGAATCGACGCGTAGCAGAATCGGCCCGGTACGCCGCCAGCCGCCACGCCCCCGGTTGGCGAAGTGGCGACTACGCTCGACATGACGGGGACCGGGCAGGCGAACGAAGCGGGTAGGTCGATGAGCGTCAGACGAATCATGGGCACCGAGGTCGAATACGGCATCTCCGTGCCCGGCCAGGCCGGCGCCAATCCGATGGTCACCTCCTCCCAGGTGGTCAACGCCTACGGCGCCCGACCGGAACTGAACCGCGGTGGCCGGGCCCGCTGGGACTACGAGGAGGAGTCACCGCTGCGGGACGCCCGTGGCTTCACCTACTCCGGCTCGGCCTACGACCCGGCCGAGACGCTCGCCGACGAGGATCTTGGCCTGGCCAACGTGATCCTGACCAACGGGGCACGGCTGTACGTCGACCACGCGCACCCGGAGTACTCCACCCCCGAGGTGACGACTCCCCGCGATGTCGTCCGTTGGGACAAGGCGGGAGAGCGGGTGATGGCGGAGGCGGCGCGGCGGGCCGCCACGATCCCCGGCACGGCACCGATCCACCTTTACAAGAACAACACCGACAACAAGGGTGCCAGCTACGGCGCGCACGAGAACTACCTCATGCGCCGGCAGACGCCCTTCGCGGACGTCGTGGCGTACCTGACGCCGTTCTTCGTGACGCGGCAGATCGTCTGCGGCGCTGGTCGCGTCGGCATCGGCCAGGACGGTGGCAAGAGTGGGTTTCAGATTTCCCAGCGGGCCGACTTCTTCGAGGTCGAGGTCGGCCTCGAGACGACCCTCAAACGGCCCATCATCAACACCCGCGACGAACCGCACGCCGACGCGGACAAGTACCGTCGCCTGCACGTCATCATCGGCGACGCTAACCTCTCCGAGATCTCCACGTACCTCAAGGTCGGCACCACTGCGCTGATCCTCACGATGATCGAGGAGAAGGCGCTCGGCCCCGATCTCGGCATCGCCGATCCCGTCGCCGAACTGCGCGCGGTCAGTCACGACCCGTCCCTGTCGCACCTGATGCGGCTACGTGACGGGCGCAGGCTGACCGCCATGGACGTGCAGTGGGCCTATCTGGAGCGGGTACGGGCGTTCGTCGACGACCGCTACGGTCACGACGTCGACGAGCAGACCGCCGACGTGCTGGACCGATGGGAGAACGTGCTCGATCGGCTGGGGCGCGACGTGATGCTCTGTGCCGACGAACTCGACTGGGTGGCGAAGCTGCGGCTGCTGGAGGGTTACCGGGAACGGGAGCGACTCGGTTGGGGTTCGCACAAGCTCCAGCTCGTCGACCTGCAGTATTCCGACGTACGCCCGGAGAAGGGCCTCTACCACCGGCTGGTCTCGCGTGGGTCGATGAAGACGCTGCTCAGCGATGAGGAGAGCCGTACGGCGATGACGGAGCCCCCCGAGGACACCCGGGCCTATTTCCGGGGTCGCTGCCTGGCCCAGTACGCCTCCGAAGTGGTCGCTGCCAGCTGGGACTCGGTGATCTTCGATGTGGGCCGGGAGTCGCTGGTGCGGGTGCCGATGATGGAGCCGGAGCGGGGCACCCGGCGGCACGTCGGAGAGTTGTTCGACCGCTGTGCCAGCGCGAAGGATCTGTTGGAGACACTGACCGGTGGCTGACGCCGGCCGTGTCTGTTCGCCTCCCTGGGCGCCGGTACCGGCGCGCGGGGGATGTTTCGTCGTTCCTGCGAGGTAGGTTCATCGCAGGGAGATCGTGGAGGAGGCAATGATGGCCACTCGTGACAGCGGCGGTCAGTCGCAGTCGGGCAAGTCCCGTCAGGGCGAAGAGGTCGAGGAGGTCGCCGTCGAGGCGAATCCGGAGGTTGCCGAGCGGCACGCCGAAATCACCGAGGACGTCGACGACCTGCTCGACGAGATCGACTCCGTCCTCGAGGAGAACGCCGAGGAGTTCGTGCGGGGCTATGTTCAGAAGGGGGGCGAGTGAGCAACGAGCCCGTTTCGCCCCTCGGTTCGGACGAAGGGGAATAGCCGAGCTACCGGCCGAGCAGAGCGGGGTCTGCGGTGACCTCGATCCGGAACATGTGGACCACGATCATCGCACCGGATGGGTGCGCGGGATACTCTGCTTCAACTGCAACGGTGGTCTTGGCCAGTTCCGTGACAGTCGAACGAGGCTGGCCAGGGCGATCACGTACCTGAGAGGAACCACGTGGCAGCGGGTTTTGATCCATCCGGGCGTCTTCCAGATGTGTTCACCAACGCGGGGACGTCCTCCTTCACGGCATTCCTGAGCAAGGTGGCCCCCGAGATGCTGCCCGGCCGTCGGGCGCTGCCCCCGGGCATGGCCGCCGACCTGGCTCCGCACGCGACCACGATCGTCGCCGTCGCCGCGGCCGGTGGTGTCGTGATGGCCGGTGACCGACGGGCCACCATGGGCAACCTGATCGCTCAGCGGGACATCGAGAAGGTGCACCCCGCCGACGCGTACTCGTTGGTGGGCATTGCCGGCACCGCCGGTGTCGGGATCGAGCTGATGCGGCTGTTCCAGGTGGAGCTGGAGCACTACGAGAAGATCGAGGGCGCGATGCTCTCGCTCGACGGCAAGGCGAACCGGCTGGCCTCCATGATCCGCGGCAATCTGGGTGCGGCGATGCAGGGGCTGGCGGTGATTCCGCTCTTCGCCGGGTTCGACCTGGCGGCCAGTGATCCGGCACGGGCCGGACGGATCTTCAGTTTCGACGTCACCGGGGGCCCTTACGAGGAGACCGGCTACGACGCGATCGGCTCTGGTTCGTTGTTCGCCAAGTCGGCGTTGAAGAAGCGGTTCCGGGCCGGGTCGTCCATCGACGACGCGGTGCGGCTGGTGGTGGAGGCGCTCTACGACGCCGCCGACGACGACACCGCGACCGGTGGGCCTGACCTGACGCGGCGGATCTACCCGGTGGTGATGACCGCGACGGCGGAAGGTACGCACCGGTTGACCGATGCGGAGACCTCGGCGATCGCGGAGAGCGTGGTCGCCGGTCGGATGGAGAATCCGGGTGGCTGAGCCACCCGCCCGCAGCTGATCCCGTTTCCCCGAGTACCGCGCCCCGAAGGAGAGCCGCCGCCGTGGCCATGCAGTTCTACGCCTCGCCCGAACAGATCATGCGCGACCGTTCCGAGTTGGCCCGCAAGGGCATCGCCCGGGGGCGCAGCGCGGTGGTCCTCAGCTATGCCGGTGGGGTGCTCTTCGTTGCCGAGAATCTGTCCAGCGCGCTGCACAAGGTCAGCGAGATCTACGACCGGATCGGGTTCGCCGCCGTAGGGCGGTACAACGAGTTCGAGAACCTGCGCCGGGCGGGTGTGCGGATGGCCGACCTGAACGGTCTGAGCTATGACCGTCGTGACGTGAACGGTCTGGCGTTGGCCAACTCGTACGCGCAGATCCTCGGCGCCATCTTCACCGAGCAGTCGAAGCCGTTCGAGGTGGAGATCTGCGTGGCCGAGGTGGGCGCCACACCCGAGGATGACTCCCTCTACCGCAACACCTACGACGGTTCGGTGACCGACGAACCGGGTCGGATGGCGATGGGCGGTCAGGCCGAAGCGATTGCCGGGGTGCTGAAGTCGCACCACCGGTCGGACATGTCGCTCGGTGAGGCGGTGAAAGTGGCGGTCCAGGCGTTGGGCAGCGTCGGCGGCGAGGGCGGTGCCGCCCGGACGATCGCCGCCAACCAGTTGGAGGTCGCGGTCCTGGACCGCAACCGGGTGGGCCGCACCTTCCGCCGGATCACCGGGGCCGCGTTGACCGCGTTGTTGGACGCGGACGTGGCCGGCGGGTCGGCAGCGGAGGGTGACCGGGCGCAGACCCCGACCACGCCGACGGAGGAAGGGCACAAGCCGACAACCTCGGCCGGATCGGCGGACCTGGAGGACAAGCCCGGCGACAAGTCGGACACCTGACCCGCACCATGCCTCGTAGCGGGCAGCGGTGCCGCCCGAGCAGTTCGAGTGCTCGGGCGGCACGTCGTTCCGGTCGCGTCGGCATCGACGGTGAGCTGCGCCCGTCGCTGCCGGCCGGCCGGTCGTCGCCCGCTCACCAACGCCGACTGGTCAGCGTCGGGGCAGCAACGGCCGCACGAGCGCCCACCAGGCTGCGGCGACCGCGTTGAAGATGCCCATTCCGGGAGGGGCGGCCACGTTCGACGGGGCGACGCGGGCGGTCATCAGCCCGGCCAGCGTGCCGTCGCCGACGGTCCGTTCGGTCTGCAACCGCCGACGGCGGGCGCGGACCCA
Source organism: Micromonospora sp. HNM0581 (assembly GCF_012726175.1). Classification (GTDB taxonomy): domain Bacteria; phylum Actinomycetota; class Actinomycetes; order Mycobacteriales; family Micromonosporaceae; genus Micromonospora. The sequence goes on along the minus strand of NZ_JAASAD010000004.1, from coordinate 159,884 downwards.
GCCTCGGTTACGCCACAGCCAGGCCCAGCCCCGGGTCTTCTGCCGCCCCCAGCCGTCCGCCAGCGCGGCAGCGAGCATGGCTGCCTCGGTGAGCAGCAGCATCGGTGCCAGCAACGCAAGGGTCCGGCCCTGGTACCCGGTGAGCAGGGTGAGCAGGCGGTTGCGTTCGACCAGGTAGAGCTTGAGGTCGTTGCGGGAAAACTCGTAGTGGTGCACTACCACGGCCTCGGGCACGTACTCCAGCCGTAGACCGCGCTGCCACAGCCGCAGGCTGATTTCCGTGTCCTCGTGGTAGGCGAAGTACTCGTCGGGGAAACCGTCGAGTTCCGTCCAGCGGCTTCGGCTGATGGCGAAGCAGCAGCCGCTCAGCGAGGGCACCACTGTCCGTCGGGCGTGGGCGCTTGCCGGCTCTCCGTTGCCGCCGGCCCAGGACAGACCGGTGAAGTGCAGCGGGTTGCCCGAGGTGTTGATCAATGTGGGGTCGTGGGCGAGTCGGATGGAGGCCATGGCAGCGCCGACGCCAGGCTCGGCGGCCACCGCGACGATCGCGGCGAGGGCGTCGGCGGCCACGATGGCGTCGGAGTTGACGAAGACCAGCCAGTCACCTGTGGCCTCGGCCGCTCCGACGTTGCACCCGCCGGAGTAGCCGGTGTTCGTGCCCGGCCGGACGACCCGTACGCCGGGTAGGTTCTTGACCACGTCGATGCCGTCACCGGTGCAGCCGTTGTCGACCACGACCAGTTCGATGTCGACGCCGGTGCTGGCCAGGACGGCCCGGGCTGCGTCGACCAGCCAGGGCTCGGGACCGTAGGCGAGCATCACGGCGGTGACACGGTGCGGTCTCATGCTGTTCCTCCGCCGGTGGCGGCCGGCATCCGGTCGACGGTCGGTGGTGTGGGCGGGGTTGCCCGGTGCCGGCACAGCACGGTGACCATGACGACGGCGGCTACCGCGGAGCCGATGGTGTAGCCGAGTTCGACGCGCAGCGCGACGGGCAGCGGGGGCAGGGTCGCGACGGCCAGCGCGGCGACGCCGATGGTCCAGGCGATTGCCTGGGCGTGGTGCCGGTCGCGGGCCAACAGCGCCTGACCGAGCACCATCGCCCACAGGTACGCCAGGGTGGCCACCGAAAGCCAGGCGAAATCGCCGTGGCCGAGCACGTCGGGTGTGTCGAAGAGAGTCCGCACGAGCCACGGTCCGCACAGGGCAGCGAGGACGCCACCGAGGGCACCGAGTGCCGTGACGACGGCCAGGGCCCGGCGTAGGAGGGTGTGGAAGGCCGGTTCGTCGCCGGTGGCGGCGGCGGTGGACAGGCCGGGCAGTAACGCGGCCTGCATCGAGGCGAAGACGAACAGTGGAATGCGTACCAGCACCAGGGCGGAGAGCAGTGCCCCGGCGGTGGCGACATCGGCCGGGTCGAGCAGCCGTACGTTGATCACTCCGATGTTGACGACGATCTGGGCGAGCAGGCTGGATATGGTGAGCAGGGTGAGTCCGCGTAACAGCGCGGGCCACTCGACTGCGGGCCCATGGCCGATCGCGCGAACGACCGGCGCGGCGGTCAATGCTGCGGCGGCGAGTGGCGCCGCGGCCAGCACCAGCGCATAGGCCACGGGTGAGTCCACGCCGGTGCCGGCGAGCACACACACCAGCACGATGCGCAGCCCCCCGTCGAGACCGAGCTGGGTGCCGTACCAGCCGAAGCGGCGCAGGCCGGAGAGTACGCCCCGGGTGGTGTGCGCCACAGCCAGGGCGGTGAGCGCACCACCGAGGGCGGGCACCATCGCGGGGTCCCCGGCGAACAGCCGGTCGGTGAGAGGACCGGCGGCACCGAAGGTGAGGACCAGGAGCAGGCCGAGGACGGCGGCGGCGACGGCGGCGCCGCGGGCCAGTACCGGCCCGGGTGGCAGCCCTCTGGTGTGCCGGGCCGCGACGAGGCGGGCGACTTCCTGTTCGACCGGGAAGAACACGCCGATGCCGAGGGTGAACACGACGGACCAGAGCACCGACAGCGAGGAGTAGTCGGCGGCGTCGAGGTTGTGCCCGGCGAGGGCAAGATGGGTGTACGAGGCAAGTCCGACCACGGCCAGTCCGGTGCCGACCCCGATGGTGCCGGGTGGGACGAGACTCAGCAGCCGGCGGATCACCGGCGGATGAGGGCGAGAGTGAGGACAGCCATGGCCCGCCCAAGGTAGATCATCGCCCTGACGGGTGAATGGCTGGGCGTGCCGGCCATCCGACGGCGCATGGCGACCGGCACCTGCTGGATCCGGTACCCGCGCCGGGCGGCGTGCACGAGCGTCTCGACGGTGTCGCCGAGATACTCGGCGGGATACCAGCGGGCGAACATCTCGATCATTCGTCGGTTGGCGGCTCGGAAACCGCTCGTGGTGTCGGTGAGCGTCGTCCCGGCCAGGCTGGACAGCACCAGCGACAGCATGCGCATGGCCCAGCGGCGGGGGCCGCGTACGGAGTAGTCGCCCTCGCCCGCGAACCGGGCCCCGATGACCAGGTCGTGGTCATCGAGCAGATCGACGAGCTTGGGCACGTAGCGGGGGTCGTGCTGCCCGTCGGCGTCGACCTGCACCGCCACGTCGTAGTCGTGGTCGTGGGCGTAGCGGTAGCCGAGCCGCATGGCGCCACCGACGCCGAGGTTGTACGGCAGCCGGGCGACCTGGGCGCCGGCCGCGACGGCGACGGTGGCGGTGCGGTCGGTGGAGCCGTCGTCGACCACGAGCACGTCCACTCCGGGTAGTTCGCCGCGGATCTCGCTGACGACCTCGCCGATGCAGGCGGCCTCGTTGAGCGCCGGAATGATGATGAGGAGTCGCCTGCCGTTAACCATCGCGGGACACCAGTGCGGTCGGGTCCGGGCGTCGGGTCCACTCCGCTCGTTCCGCTCGTTCCGCTCGTTCCGCCCGTTCCGCTTCGACTTCGGCGCGGAGCAGGGTGAACTCCTCGGCGAGGGTACGGGTCTCCTCCTCGAGCGCGCTGACCTCCCAGCTGAGGTGGATGCAGACCAGTAGGAGGAAGACGATGCCGAGGAAGAGCACCAGACTGACTCCGGAAGCGACACCGAGCAGGTCCGCGACGCCGTCCAGCAGCCGTGGGAAGAGCGACAGTGGGATCACCACGAACAGCAGGCCGAGCCAGAGCATGCCGTACTTTTCGCGTAGTTGGCGGCGACGTAGCAGTTCGACGATCGTGCCCAGCAGGACCAGGCCGGTCAGGCCAGTGACCAGGGTGAGCTTCATGCGACCTTCTACGGGGAGGGTGGATCGGTGGGGGTGAACGCGTCGACAAGGGTGGCGTGCCAGTCCGCTAGGGGTGGCAGTCCGGCCTCGACCCACCGGCCGTGACCCAGGACACTGTACGTCGGTCTGGGGGCAGGTCGCACGAACCGGGCACTCGTGGTGGGCCGGATCCGGTCCGGGTCGAGCCCGTGCCGGGTGAACACGGCGCGGGCCAGGCCGTACCAGGTGGTCTCGCCGGCGCAGGTGCCATGGTAGATCCCGGGTGCGGCGCGTCCGGCGCGGGCGGCCTCGGCGAGCGCGACCAGGTGCCGGGCCAGAGCGTACGACCAGGTCGGTTGGCCGTGCTGGTCGTCGACGACGTCGAGGGTGTCGCGTCGGCCGGCCAGGTCGAGCATGGTGCTGACGAAGTTGCGGCCGTGTGCGCCGTAGAGCCAGGCGGTCCGCACCACGTAGCCGGTGTCGGGCAGCAGCCGGGTCACGGCCTGCTCCCCGAGCAGCTTGCCGCGACCGTACGCGTTCAGCGGGGCGGTGGGCCCGTCTTCGCGGTACGGGGTGGTGGCGGTGCCGTCGAAGACGTAGTCGGTGGACAGTTGCAGCAGTCGGGCGCCGTGTGCGGCGCAGGCGTCGGCGAGGTGGACGACGGCGTGGCCGTTGACGGTGGTGGCAGCCGATTCGTGTGCCTCCGCGCCGTCGACGTCGGTCCAGGCGGCGGTGTTGAGAACCACGTCGTGGCCGGCCACCGCGGAGTACACGGCGGCCCGGTCGGTGATGTCCAGTTTGGCGCGGGTGGCCGCGGTGACCTGGTGTTCCGGTCGCGCTGCGAGCACATCGACCAGGTCACGGCCGAGCATCCCACCTGCTCCGGTCACCAGGAACCTCATGTGCCCGCCGTCTTCAGCGGTGTCCACCAGGCGCGGTTGTTCCGGTACCAGCGCACGGTGTCGGCGAGGCCGGTGTCGAAGGTGATGCTGGGGGCGTAACCCAACTCCTTGCTGATCTTGGTGATGTCGAGGGAGTAACGTCGGTCGTGTCCCTTCCGGTCGGCGACCGGCGTCACCCGATCCCAACCGGCGTCGCAGGCGTCGAGCAACCTTGCGGTCAGTTCCTTGTTCGTCAGTTCGGTGCCACCGCCGATGTGGTACACCTCGCCGGCGCGCCCCCGATGCTGGACGAGCGCGATGCCACGGCAGTGGTCGTGCACGTGCAGCCAGTCACGTACGTTGCCGCCGTCGCCGTAGAGCGGCACCGGGTGTCCGTCGAGAAGATTGGTGACGAACAGCGGTACGACCTTCTCCGGGTACTGGTACGGCCCGTAGTTGTTGGAGCAACGAGTGACCACCACGTCCAGGCCGTGGGTGCGGTGGTAGGCCAGGGCGAGCAGGTCGGAGCTTGCCTTCGACGCCGAGTAGGGGGAATTGGGAGCCAGCGGCCAGTCCTCCGTCCAGGAACCCTCGGCGATGGAGCCGTAGACCTCGTCGGTGGAGACATGCACGAACCGGGCCACACCGTGCCGCAGCGCGGCGTCGAGCAGGTACTGGGTACCGAGGGCGTTCGTGGTCACGAAGGGCGCCGCCCCGCTGATGGAACGGTCGACATGGGACTCCGCAGCGAAGTGCACCACCACGTCGTGTCCCTCGACGGCTCGGTCCACGACATCGGGGTGGCGGATGTCGCCACGGACGAACCGAAGACGGCGATCGTCGGCGACGGACGTCAGGTTGGCCAGGTTGCCCGAGTAGGTGAGCGCGTCGAGGACGGTGACGTGCTCCGGCTCCAGTGCCGGTACGTTCGCCGCGCTGCCGCCGGGAACGCCGAGCAGCATCCGGACGTACTCCGAACCGATGAAGCCGGCACCGCCGGTGACCAGGATCCTCACGGATCCGGAAGTCTACGCGAAACGGCCGCGACAGCCGCGCATGTCGAGCCGGGCTGCGCGTCCGGTTGGCGGTAGCGTCGTCGGGGTGCGTGGAATCCTGCTCGCCGGTGGCACCGGGTCCCGGCTGTGGCCGATCACCCGGGCGGTGTCGAAACAGCTGATGCCGGTCTTCGACAAGCCGATGATCTACTATCCTCTCTCCACCCTGGTGATGGCCGGGGTGCCCGAGATATTGGTCATCACCACTGCGGAGGAGCAGGGCCAGTTTCAGCGGTTGCTCGGCGACGGCAGTCAGTTCGGGCTCCGGTTGGAGTACGTCGCCCAGCCGCGGCCCGAGGGCATCGCGCAGGCTTTCGTGCTCGGTGCGGACTTCATCGGCGACGAGTCGGTGGCGCTGATCCTCGGCGACAACATCTTCCACGGGGTGGGTCTGGGTCGGCAGTTGGCGGAGGCCGGTGACCCGGCTGGTGGCCGGATCTTCGCCTATCCGGTCGCCAATCCGCAGGCGTACGGCGTGGTGCACTTCGACGCCGCCGGTCGGGTGCTCTCGATCGAGGAGAAGCCGAAGCGCCCGACGTCCCGGTACGCGGTGCCCGGCCTGTACTTCTACGACAACCGCGTGGTGGAGATCGCCCGGCAGCTCACCCCCAGCGCCCGGGGCGAGTTGGAAATCACGGCGGTGAACGAGGCGTACCGGCGGTCCGGCGAGCTGACCGTCACCGTGCTGGACCGGGGAACCGCCTGGCTGGACACCGGTACCTTCACCTCACTCATGCAGGCCGCCGAGTTCGTGCGGGTGATCGAGGAACGGCAGGGCATGAAGATCGGCTGTGTGGAGGAGGCCGCGTGGCGGGCCGGGCTGATCGGCGACGCGCAGTTACGCGCGCTGGCCGAGCCGTTGACCAGGAGCGGCTACGGCGACTACCTGCTCGACCTGCTCGCCGGCCACCGGCAGGAACCGACCGGCGAGATCGGTGAAGCGGGGTTGCTTCGATGAAGCTGCGACCGTTGAGCATCGAGGGCGCCTGGGAGATCACCCCACAGCAACACGGCGACCCGCGTGGACTGTTCCTGGAGTGGTACCGCTTCGACCGGCTGGCTGAGGCGGTCGGGCGTCCGTTGCGGCTGGCGCAGGGCAACCTGTCCGTCTCGGCCCGCAACGTGGTGCGGGGCATTCACTTCGCCGACGTACCACCGGGGCAGGCGAAGTACGTCACCTGCGTCCGAGGTGCGGTACTCGACGTGGTCGTCGACCTGCGGGTCGGCTCGCCCACCTTCGGTCGGTGGGAGGGGGTGCGCCTGGACGACGTGGACCGCCGCGCCGTCTACCTGGCCGAGGGGCTCGGTCACGGCTTCTGCGCGTTGACCGACGACGCCACCCTGACCTACTTCTGCTCGACCACGTACAACCCGTCGGCGGAGCACGCGGTGCACCCGCTCGACGAGCAGATCGGCATCGACTGGCCAACCACCGGGCCGCAGCTGTCCGCCCGTGACGCCGCCGCGCCCACCCTGGCGCATGCCCGGGCGGCCGGGCTGCTCCCGCAGTACGACATCTGCCGGCCGCACAGCGCGACTGGCGCCACCGCCGTGGGTTACACCGACAGCTGCGGCCGCCACGTGCCCCGACAGTGACGAACAGGGCCTCCGTACGGCTAATGTCTCATCATGGAACGGCGAATCTTCGGTCTGGAGACCGAGTACGGCGTCACCTGCACCTACCGCGGACAGCGGCGGCTGTCCCCCGACGAAGTGGCCCGGTACCTCTTCCGTCGGGTCGTCTCCTGGGGCCGGTCGAGCAACGTCTTTCTCCGCAACGGGGCGCGGCTCTACCTGGACGTCGGCTCACATCCCGAGTACGCCACCCCGGAGTGCGACTCGGTGGTCGACCTGGTGGCCCACGACCGGGCCGGTGAGCGAATCCTGGAAGGGCTGCTCATCGACGCGGAGAAACGGCTGCACGACGAGGGTATCGCCGGTGAGATCTACCTGTTCAAAAACAACACCGACTCCGCCGGCAACTCGTACGGCTGCCACGAGAACTACCTGGTGTCCCGGCACGGCGAGTTCGGCCGGCTCGCCGACGTGCTGATCCCGTTCCTGGTCACCAGGCAACTGATCTGCGGGGCAGGCAAGGTGTTACAGACGCCGCGCGGCGCGGTCTACTGCCTGTCCCAGCGGGCCGAACACATCTGGGAAGGTGTCTCCTCGGCGACCACCCGCAGCCGCCCGATCATCAACACCCGGGACGAGCCGCACGCCGACGCGGAACGCTACCGCCGGTTGCACGTCATCGTCGGCGATTCCAACATGAACGAGGTCACCACGCTGCTGAAGGTCGGCACCGCCGACATCGTGCTGCGGATGATCGAAGGTGGCGTGGTGATGCGCGACCTGACCCTGGAGAACCCGATCCGGGCGATCCGGGAGGTGTCGCACGACATCACCGGCCGGCGGAAGGTGCGGCTGGCCTCGGGCAAGGAGATCAGCGCGCTGGAGATCCAGCAGGAGTACCTCGCCAAGGCCACCGAGTTCGTCGAGCGCCGCGGTGGCGACCAGACCGCCAAGCGGGTGGTCGAACTGTGGGGTCGGGTACTGCGGGCGGTGGAGACCGGCGACCTGGAACCGGTCTCCAGGGAGATCGACTGGGTGACGAAACTGCGCCTCATCGAGCGTTACCAGCGCAAGCACGACCTGCCGCTGTCGCATCCTCGGGTGGCGCAGATGGATCTGGCGTACCACGATCTGCGTCGGGGGCGGGGCCTCTACGCGCTGCTGGAACGGCGCGGTGAGGTGGACCGGGTGGCCACCGACCCGGAGATCTTCGAGGCGAAGGAGACACCGCCGCAGACCACCCGGGCCCGGCTGCGCGGCGAGTTCATCCGGCACGCCCAGGAGAAGCGGCGGGACTTCACCGTCGACTGGGTGCACCTGAAGCTCAACGACCAGGCGCAACGGACCGTGCTCTGCAAGGACCCGTTCCGGGCGTACGACGAGCGGGTCGAGCGGTTGATCGCCAGCATGTGACCGCGCCTACCGGGGCCGTGCCGTCCGGCCGGCCCCGGTAGGCTGGCCGGGCCATGATTCCTCCTGAACCTCCGACGCCCGGCGCTCAGCGGCAGGGCTGGCTCGAACGCCGCCGCGACAAGGTCCGCGCCGAGATCGAACGGAACCGCCGCGGAGAGTACACCGTGCCCACCTGGGTGTTGGCCCTGGCCTTGGCTCTGATCGTCGGTGCCTGGGCCGCTCTCGTCATCTTCGCCTGAGGTGCGACGCCTGCGGTAGGCGGCGACCCTGGTCAACGCTCGACCGGGGCCGTGGGCGTACCCGTCGCCAGGTGGGCGGCGTACCGGCCGGCTGCGGCAGCGGCCAGGAAGTAGGCGTGGTCGGCATCCAGCCCGCGTCCCATCGTGGACAGGGGCACCGGGCTGTGCCGGAGCGCCACGTCCAGCCCGGCGGTGTCGACCCGCACCAGTGTGTGCCGCTCGGTGAGCGGCTCCAACGCGGCGTCGACGTCGGCGGCCAGCGTCGGTTCCAGGTCTGTCGGCACCACCAGCTCCGCGCGGGCCAGCGCCACCCTCCCGTACGCGGTGAGGCTGTGGTGGGACACGCCACGGTGGCGGGGGCGCGGGTCGGCAGCGGAGATCCGCAACGAGCCGATTGGACGTCCGCAGAGGGCCGCGACGGCGTTTACGGCCTCACCGACGGCCACTCCGGAGAATCCCCAGCGGGTGCCGGTGCCCAGGTTGCCGGGACCCTGGGCGACGATCGCCACGTCGGCGCCGAGCACGTGCCGGGCGGCGAGCAGCCCGCTGTGCAGGGTCGACGCCTCCAGGTCACCGCCGAACGCCTGTCCCACGCTGATCGTGCCGACCAGTGTGTCCCGCAGCCCGGCGAGAGTACGGGAGAACCAGGCAGGCAACGCCCCCCCGTCGGTCAGTAGATATGCCACCTGTGCCCGGGGCGCATCGGCGTGTATCCCGGCCAGGATCGCCGGCAGCGCGGAGTGCAGGTCGGCGGTGACCACCGGCAGACCGGCCAGATCGTCGGCGGCGGCCAGCACCTTCCGGTGCGGCGACGCCTCCTCGTCGACGCCGAGCAGGATCGGCTGCAGCGGGGTGTAGCGCGCCTTGACCAGATGACCCGCGTCGCGGGAGTCGAGGGTCTGCGGTGGGTCCGGCGGTATCCGTTCCGGCAGCGCCACGACCAGGGCGTAGCCGCCCGTACCGAGGCCCATCAGCAGCGCCCCGGCGTTGAGTAGCACCCGATCACCCGGCTCGGGTTGCCCGACGAGCGCCGGATAGGCGAGCGCCCGCATCGGGCTGCCGTCGTCCAGTAGTACGTCGACCTCCACCGCGCCGGCCCATCGCCGCCGTACCCCCGCCACCGCACCTGCCCGCCACCGCACCACCCCCGCACGCTAACCTCCGCCCCTCCATCCCGCCCCGCCGGGTTCTTTGCCGCCGATCATGCGGTTGTGGCGGGTGCGGCGTGGGGGCGGGTGGGCGGCGGGGGTGCTGCTGGGTGGGGGGAGGGCTGCTAGCGTCTACGGGGTGTCGCGCAGCCGCACTGAACGCCTGGTGAACCTGGTGATCTGCCTGCTTTCCACGCGGCGGTTCCTGACCGCCGCGCAGGTCGCCGCGACCGTGCCCGGTTATGGACACGATCCCGACGACGCCCGTGAGCACGAGGCGTTCCAGCGTAAGTTCGAGCGGGACAAGGCCGAGCTGCGGGAGCTGGGCGTACCACTGGAAACGGGCACGGCGAGTGTCTTCGACACGGAGCCCGGCTACCGGATCGCGCGCCGCGACTACGCGTTGCCCGACATTCCGCTCCGCCCGGACGAGGCCGCCGCGGTCGGTATCGCCGCGCGACTGTGGCAGCACGCCGGCTTGGCCGCTGCCGCCTCGTCAGGGCTGGCGAAGCTGCGCGCCGCCGGCGTGGATGTGGATCCGCAGGCCACCCTCGGGCTGGAGCCGATGGTCACGGTCGACCCGGCGTTCGCGCCGCTGACCGCGGCTGCCCGCGACCGGCGGGAGGTTCGTTTCGACTACCGGGTGCCGGACCGTGACGCCCCGGCCCGGCGTCGGCTGCATCCGTGGGGGGTCGTCTGCTGGCGGGGCCGGTGGTACGTGGTCGGCCACGACCTGGATCGTGACGCCACCCGGTGTTTCCGGCTGTCGCGGGTGGTGGGACCGGTACGGGCCACCGGTGGGCCGGGCGCGTATCAGCCCCCGGCCGGGGTCGATCTGATCAGTCATGTGGCCCGCTGGTCCGGCCCGGCCGAGCGGGCTGGACGGGCCGTCGTGCTGGCCGCTCCTGGGCGGGCCGCCGGTTTGCGTCGCTGGGCGGTGGAGGTCACTGCCGGGCCGGACGCGGACCGGTTGGTCCTGCCGTACGGTGACGCCTGCGCGCTGGCGGGTCAGCTCGTCGGCTACGGGCCGGACGTGCGGGTGATCGACCCACCCGAGGTTCGGGAGGCGGTCATCCAGCGGCTCAAGGAGATCGCCGCCCGACACGACACCCTGGCGATGGCCCGGTGAGTGCGAGGAGTGAGCTTTGCGAGCCCCGCAGTCACGAGCGGAGGGCGGGCCCGGTGAGTGCGAGGAGTGAGCTTGCGAGCCCCGCAGTCACGAGCGGAGGGCGGAACTGATGAGTGCGGTCCGTTCGTCGGTGCGTACGGGTTCTCGAGCCTCGGCGGACCGGTTGGCCCGGCTGTTGAACCTGGTGCCGTACCTCCTCGCCCGGCCCGGCATCGAGATCGCCGAGGCCGCCGGTGACCTGGGTGTCACCGAGCGGCAGCTGAGGGAGGATCTGGAGCTGCTCTGGGTCTGTGGGCTGCCCGGGTACGGGCCGGGTGACCTGATCGACATGGCGTTCGACGGTGACCGGGTGACCATCACCTACGATGCGGGCATCAACCGGCCGCTGCGACTCACTCCGGATGAGGCGTTGGCGCTGGTGGTGGCGCTGCGGATGCTGGCCGAGACCGCAGGTGTGGCGAACCGGGAGGCCGTCGAGCGGGCTCTAGCGAAGATCGAGGACGCGGCCGGCGACCTGGTCGCCGCGCCCGTGGAGGTCCATCCGCCCGGTGACACGGGGCGGGTGGAACAGTTGCGGGCTGCGGTGGAGGGTGGCCGTGCGCTGCGGATCAGGTATTACACGCCTGCCCGTGACGAGACCACCGAACGGATCGTCGACCCGTTGCGGGTGCTGATGGTGGGTGGCCGGACGTATGTGGAGGCGTGGTGTCGCCGGGCCGAGGCGGTGCGACTGTTCCGGGCCGACCGGATCGACGCGGTTTCCGAGCTGGCCGAGCCGGCTGTGGTACCGCCTCAGGCCCAGCCGCACGATCTGCGTCAGGGGGCGTTCCGGCCCTCTGGTGACCTGCCGCTGATCACGTTGCGGGTCGGCCGGGGGCAGCGGTGGATCACCGAGTACTACCCGTGTGAGCGGGTCGAGTCCGACGGCGAGTGGTGGCTGGTGTCGTTGCGCGTGACCGATCTCGGTTGGGCCCGCCGGTTCGTGCTGGGTCTCGGCCCGGACGTCGAGGTGGTGGCACCGTCCGAGTTGGCCGGGCAGGTCCACGAGTCGGCGGTGGCGGCCCTGGAGGCGTACGCGCAGCCGGTGCCGGCCGGCGCGGACCCGGCGGCGGCCGACGACAGGCAGTAGGCTGGCCTGCGTGGTGAAGTGGATCGTGCTCGCGCTGGTGTTGGTGCCGTTGGTCCTGCTCGTGCTGGCGGTACGACCCGTGGTGGCGCGGTTGCCCCGGTTACGCCGGGCGGCACTGGCGTTGCAACGGCGCGCCGATGAGGCGGCGACGCTGCGTGATGCGGCGGAGAGTCTCCAGGAGCGGGCGGAGGGGTTGCAGGAGCGGCTGGAGACGACTCAGCAGCGGCTCGCGGTGATCCAGGCCCGTCGCGGCGATTGAGGGCTGCACGTTCGTTCGGCGACGAACTGCGGTGCGCATTCCTGCGCACACTGTGCGTGCCGCTGATCGAGGTGTCGGTACTTCGCGCAGGATCATTCAGGCGCCTGGTTGACGGGACACTCGTGGTTGGTCGAGACTTCACCGGCCGGGGGGAAACCACCACCGCCCCGGCGGGTGGCAACGGCCTGCGTCGCACGTACGATGGGCTGCAGAACACCCCCGTTGGCACAAGTGTCTGGAGCTTCACATGGGTGCCCTCAAGCCGTGGCACATCGCCGTACTCGTGGTCGTGCTGATCCTGCTCTTCGGCGCGAAGCGGCTCCCCGACGCCGCCCGGTCCCTCGGTCGTTCGCTGCGGATCATCAAGGCCGAGACGAAGAGCCTGGCCGACGACGACCGCGATCTCGCCAGCAAAGCCGACGCGCAGGCCGGTTACCAGCCGCACCCGCCGTCGCAGCCGGCGCCGCCGCAGCAGCCCTATCAGGGCACCGTGCAGCAACCGGTCGTCGACCCGGTGCAGCGCGTCCGCGAGAACTGACCGCTGGGTCCGGTAGCTGTGGCCTTCGGACTCCGCAAGCGTGGACCGAGCGACTTCGAGCGGGCCGCCGACGGCTCGATGACTCTCATCGAGCATGTCCGCGAGTTGCGCAATCGTCTGTTCAAGGCGTCGCTTGCCATTCTGGTCGGCTTCGGCGTCGGGATCTGGCTGGCCGGGCCGGTACGTGAGCTGTTGTCCCAGCCGTACTGTCAGCTGCCCGGCAGTCAGCTCGCCGACGGCCGATGCAACTTCGTTCAGCTCGGTCCGGCTGACCTTTTCCTGCTCAATCTGAAGATCGGTCTCTGGGTCGGCCTGATTTTCGCCGCGCCGGTCTGGCTCTACCAGCTCTGGGCGTTCATCGCTCCGGGCCTGCACCGGCACGAGCGTCGGTACGCCTATGTCTTCACCGGTCTGGCGGCACCGTTGTTCGCCGCGGGAGCGGTGCTGGCCTATTTCGTCGCCTCGAAGGGGTTGGAGTTCCTTCTGCAGGTCTCCGGCGACGACATCAACACCACCCTCGACATCACTCGCTACATATCGTTCATCACCAACCTGATCCTGATGTTCGGGGTGGCGTTCGAGTTTCCGCTGATCGTGTTGATGCTCAACTTTGTCGGTATCGCCAGCGCGAAACGGCTGCTCAGCTGGTGGCGGGTCGCGGTGTTCGCCTTCTTCGCTTTCGCTGCGGTGGTCACCCCCACGCCGGATCCGTTCGGCATGACCGCGTTGGCGTTGTGCCTGTGTGCGCTCTACTTCGCCGCGGTCGGTGTCGCGTTCCTCAACGACAAGCGTCGCGGGCGGGGTAAGGAGGTCTACGCCGGCATCGACGACGACGAGGTGTCTCCGCTGGAGTTCGACCGGGAGCCGGTCGAGGCGGGGCAGCGGGTTGACGTGAGTGCGCCGATCGAGGCCCCCGCGCCTGTGGACGCGCCGACTCCGATCGACCGACGTTACGACGATGTGACCTGACCGGTACCGGTTCGGATCCTCGACGGCCTGCGGGTTGCCACGCCGGTGGCGTCCGCAGGCCGTGTCATCCGGGCGGTTGGCCGCCGCTCGTCTACGGGACGGCTGCGGCCCACCGGACGGCGCACGGTCACGCTGGCACCGGTCCGGGCGGGCTCCACTGACCCTCATCCAGCCCTCGCCACTCCCTGACGATCATGCGACCGTGGCACCTGACCAATGCCGCGTCGTGGACTTGTCAGGTGCCACGACTGCATGATCGCGATTGTCAGGGGGTGGCGAGGAGGTTGAGGACGGAGCCGAGGGAGTTGGGGCGGCCGGGGTCGGCGGCGGGGAGGATCAGAGCGGCGCAGCCGGCGGCGACGGCACCGGCGTCAGCGGGGGTGTCGCCGACCATGAGTGAGTCCTCCGGGTCGACACCGAGCATCCCGCAGGCGCGCCAGAAGATCGCCGGATCGGGCTTGCAGCGTCCCACCTCGTACGACAGGACGTGCGCGTCGACCAGGTCGGCGAGGCCCCAGGCGTCGAAGAACGGCCGGATGTCGAAACCGATGTTGCTGACCACGGCCACCTTGACGTCGGCACCGCGCAGCGCGGCGAGGGTCGGCGCGGTGTCGGGGTAGGGCACCCACCCCTGCGGCACCAGCAGCCGCTCGTACAGGGCTTCGGCGAAGCCGTCGATGCCGGCGTCGACCGTTTCGGCCAACCCGGTGTAGGCGCCCCGGTGGGCGTGTTCGTAGAGGTCCCGGTCGGCCCACAGTTCGGCCAGGTGGGGCGGCACCCGGGCGGGCAGCGGCCCACCGGCGCGGCCAGCGGTGAGGAGCCGGTCGGCCAGGGCGGTGGCGCGGGTACGGTCGAGGTCCACGCCGCACGCCGACGCGGCGGCCAGCACCCACGTGCGGGGTTCCTCCACCTGCGCCAGCGTGCCGTGGAAGTCGAACAGCACCGCCCGCACCCGCCGACGGGACGGGCCCTGACCGTCGGCGTCGGGCACGGGGCTGGTCGGTTCGGCATGATCCGGCACGTCGTGCACCCTACCGACCCGCTCCGAACGCCCTCGCGCTCGGCCTTGCCGGGTGCTCGTCGGAGGCACGCACTAATCTTGGGGACATGTCGAGCCCCGCCGAGCGGTACGCCGCGGCGCGCCGCCGGGCCGTCCAGGCCGCTCAGTTCCCGGCACTTGAAGAGTTCACCACTGACCTGGGGTTCGACCTCGACGACTTCCAACGGGAATCGTGTCAGGCCCTGGAACGGGGCAGTGGTGTGCTGGTCTGCGCGCCGACCGGGGCCGGTAAGACGGTGGTCGGCGAGTTCGCCGTACACTTGGCGTTGCGGGGTGCTCCCGGGCGACCGGGCCCGCCCGATGGGGCCCGGCGCAAGTGCTTCTACACCACGCCGATCAAGGCGCTGTCCAACCAGAAGTATCACGACCTGGTCGACAGGTGCGGCGTCGAGCAGGTGGGGCTGCTCACCGGCGACAACGCCATCAACGGCGACGCCCCGGTGGTGGTGATGACCACCGAGGTGCTGCGCAACATGCTGTACGCGGGCTCGGCCACCCTCGACGGCTTGGCCTACGTGGTGATGGACGAGGTGCACTACCTCGCCGACCGGTTCCGCGGTGGGGTGTGGGAGGAGGTCATCATCCACCTGCCCGCCTCGGTGACCCTGGTGTCGCTGTCGGCGACGGTGTCCAACGCCGAGGAGTTCGCCGACTGGCTGATCACGGTCCGGGGCGAGACGACCGTGGTGGTGAGCGAGCACCGGCCGGTGCCGTTGTGGCAGCACATGCTGGTCGGCAAGCGGATGTTCGACCTGTTCCACGACGCCGCCGCAGCCCGGAAACACGATGTGCACCCGGAGCTGCTGCGCTACACCCGGGACACCATGCGTCGGCTGGATCTCGGTGAGGGGCGGTCCGCCGGTTACGGTGCCGGCCGGCGCGGCCCCCGCTGGCGGGGGCCGCTGCGCCCGGACATCGTCGACCGGCTGGACCGCGACGGGCTGCTGCCGGCGATCCTGTTCGTCTTCAGCCGGGCCGGTTGCGACGCGGCGGTGCAGCAGTGCCTCGCTGCCGGGCTGCGGCTCACCTCGCCTGAGGAACGTGCGGAGATCCGCCGTGTGGTGGAGTCCCGGGTGACCGCGATCCCCGGTGAGGACCTGTCGGTGCTCGGCTACTGGGAGTGGCTCGACGGCCTGGAACGCGGGCTCGCCGCTCACCATGCGGGGATGTTGCCGGCGTTCAAGGAGGTGGTGGAGGAGTTGTTCGTCCGAGGGCTGGTCAAGGCGGTCTTCGCCACCGAGACCCTGGCCCTGGGCATCAACATGCCGGCCCGTTGCGTGGTGCTGGAACGCCTGGTGAAGTACAACGGCGAGGCGCACGTCGACCTGACACCGGGGGAGTACACCCAGCTCACCGGGCGAGCCGGTCGCCGTGGCATCGACGTGGAGGGGCACGCCGTGGTGGTGTGGTCCCCGGAAACCGATCCCCGCCACGTGGCGGGGCTGGCTTCCACCCGGACGTATCCGCTGCGGTCCAGCTTCCGACCGTCGTACAACATGGCGGTGAATCTGGTCGGCAGTGTCGGCACGGAGCCGGCCCGGGCGCTGCTGGAGTCGTCGTTCGCGCAGTTCCAGGCGGACCGTTCGGTGGTCGGCCTGGCCCGGCAGGTGCAGCGCAACACCGAGACCATCGAGGCGTACGGCGCCGAGTCGGAGTGCCACCACGGTGACTTCGACGAGTACTTCGCGCTGCGGGTCGCCATCGGTGATCGGGAGCGGGCGATTGCCCGGCAGGGGCAGAGTCAGCGTCGGGCGGCGGCAGTGGCAGCGCTGGAGCGGCTGCGGGTCGGTGATGTGATCCGGGTGCCGACCGGCCGCCGGGCGGGCTTGGCGGTGGTGCTCGACCCGGCGGCCGGAGGCTTCAGCGAGCCACGCCCGCTGGTGCTCACGCAGGACCGTTGGGCTGGGCGGATCAGCCCTGGTGACTTCTCCACCCCGGCGGAGGTGCTGGCCCGGATCCGGGTGCCGAAGCACTTCAACCACCGCAATCCGGCGGCGCGGCGTGATCTGGCGGCCCAGGTGAGCGGCACCGGCCTGGACCGGCACTCCCGACGGGGTGCCCGGGGACGGCAGTCGGGGGAGGATCACCAGCTCGGTCAGCTCCGTACCGAACTGCGTCGGCACCCTTGCCATGCGTGCCCGGAGCGGGAGGAGCACGCCCGCTGGGCCGAGCGTCGCCGCCGTCTGGAGCGTGAAACCGAGGAGCTGCGGGATCGGGTGGCCGGTCGTACGGGGTCTCTGGCGCGTACCTTCGACCGGATCGTGGCGCTGCTCACCGCCCGGGGCTACCTCGCCGTCGACGGTGTGGTCACCGATGCCGGCCGGATGCTGGGGCGGATCTGGACGGAGGCCGATCTGCTCGTGGCCGAGTGCCTGCGGCGTGGGGTGTGGGACGGGCTGTCCCCGGCCGAGCTGGCTGCCGCGGTGTCGGTGGTGGTCTTCGAGGCCCGTCGGGACGTCGACGAGCGGGCCTCGCTGCCGCGCGGCGCGGTCGCCGAGGCGGTTGATGCGACCCTCAAGCTGTGGAGTGAGATTGAGGCCGAGGAGGCGTCGCGTGGGTTGGCGGTGACCCGCGAGCCGGATCTCGGCTTCGCCTGGCCGGTTTACCGCTGGGCCCGGGGAGAGGCGCTGGCGAAGGTGCTGGCCAGCGGGCACGAGCTGGACGGTGAGATGCCGGCCGGGGACTTCGTCCGCTGGGCCCGCCAGGTGGTTGACCTGCTCGGTCAGCTCGCCGATTCCGGTGGTGCCTCGACCGAGCTGCGGGCTACCGCGCGGCAGGCGATCAACGCCGTCAACCGGGGTGTGCTGGCGTACCACGTGCCAGCCTGATCCGGCGTCTCCCGGGTCCCGCGCCGCAGCCGACGCCTCAGGGTGGCGGACGTTGCTGCGGCGTGACCTGCGCAAAATTACCAGGGTGCGGTGTTGTGCCTGGTGAGAGGGTCCCGGATCATGTTATCGGCGTGTGTCCTACGCGTCGGTAGCAGCTCTGGGGGGAGCCCACGTGGCGGAGATCAATCATTTCGAGTATGGCTGGATCACACCGGCGCTCAGCTACGCGCTGTCGGTGCTCGGTTCGATACTGGGGCTGGTCTGTGCCGGTCTCGTTCGTACGTCCACCAGTACGGGACAGAAATTGTGGTGGGGTTCGCTGTCTGCCTGGGCGTTGGGTGGCACCGCGATCTGGACCATGCACTTCATGGCAATGATGGGGTTCGCCGTGTCCGGTTCCCGCATCCGGTACGACGTGCCGATCACCGTGGCCAGTGCGCTGATCGCGGTGCTGGCGGTCGGCATCGGGTTGGCGATCGTGGGTACCGGCGGGCTTTCGGTGTGGCGGATTCTCGGTGGTGGCCTGTTCACTGGTTCCGGGGTGGCGGCGATGCACTACATGGGTATGGCCGCGATGCGGCTGGACGGCCGATTGCTCTACGACGACCTCCGGGTCGGGCTGTCGATACTGATCGCGGTGGTCGCGGCGACCATCGCACTCTGGCTCGCGGTGACCGTCCGCAGGGGGGCGGCGATTCTCGCTTCGGCGCTGGTGATGGGGGTGGCGGTGAACGGGATGCACTTCACCGGGATGAGTGCCCTGTCGGTGCACCTGCACGAGGAACGCGGTGAGACCACCGGGGCTGGTGTCGGCACGTTGCTGATCCCGATCGTGCTGCTCGTCATCTTTGGTGTGGTCGGCCTGGTGTACGCGCTGCTCGCCGCGCCTACCGGCGACGACCGGCCGGCGTTCGGGTACCCAGACCCGCAGTCGGCGCTGGCCGTACCCGCGCCCGAGGTCGGCGCCCCCGATCCGGTGGGCCTGCGCGCCCAGTCGCTGCTGGCCCGGCCCGGCGCGCAGTTCCCCTCGCGTCGGGACCATCCGTCACGCTGACGATCGCGGAAAGTGTCGTACCCGACACCGACCATGTATTCATGGCTGTCCCCGCCCTCACTCCGCGAAACGATCAGGCGCGCTCGTTGCCTCTCCGCGAGGCGCGCACCCGACTCAGCCAACTTGTCGCCATGGCGGAACTGACCGACACCGTCACGGTCGTCACCCGCGACGGTGATCCACGTCCGGTGGCGGCGATCGTGCCGGCGTCGGCCGCCCGCACCGCCGCGCAGGCCCGTGCCGACGCCGGCCGGCTGGCCGAGGTCACTGCCGGCTGGTCGCGGCGTCTGGACGCCCAGCGGCAGCGGAGTGGGCGCCGGCACGCCGCCGAGCTGCGGTCGGTGACCACGGCACTCGCCGAGGTTTGGGCCGAGTTGGATCGCCGTTTTCCGCCGGGCACCGATCCGGCGCTGACCCGGTTACGCGCGGCCCACGCCGACCTGCTTGCCAGCTGAGCGGTCCGTGGTCGGCACGATCCGGTCATGAGTCACGGCTCAGCCTCGGTTCGGGCGGCCCTTGAGCCGCCGGCCCAGCTCACGGGCGATCTCCCGGTTCGAGTCGCGTTCGGCGAGCACCTGCCGCTTGTCGTACGACCGGCGTCCCCTGGCCAGCGCCAGCTCGACCTTCGCCCAGCCGCCGGTGAAGTACATCGACAGCGGCACCAGGGTGATCCCGCCTTCGCGGGTCCGGTCGAGGATCCGGGCGATCTCGACCCGGCGCAGCAGCAGCTTGCGGGTGCGCCGGGGGGCGTGGTTGGTCCAGCTGCCGTAGCCGTACTCGGCGATGTGCAGGCCGTACAGCATGATCTCGCCGTCGTGTTCCTGCGCGAAGGCGTCCACCAGTGAGACGCGACCCGCCCGCAGCGATTTGACTTCGGTGCCGGCGAGCACGATGCCAGCCTCGTACGTCTTGAGCATTGTGTAGTCGTGGCGGGCTCGACGGTTCGACGCGACGAGCGTCCGCTCGGTGCTGGGGGAGGTGCCCATCTGCGGAAGGATAGCCGCGCTGGACGTCCCGCCGCTCATCCCGCAGCTGGCCACCGTTGGTCACCGGGAGCTGCCGGCGTGTCGACGCGTGCGTTGCCGATCGCGTCCTTGCGCCCCCAGCGGCCGGGGATGTCCAGCAGCTCGATCCGGCCGAAACGGGCCGGGACCGCCGGGTGCACCACCAGGTGTTCGCCGTACGGCTCCAGGCCGAGCAGGCAACGTAGCAGCAGGAACGTGGCGCCGGTAGCGGACGCCTGGGGGCTGTTCGCGGCCGGGTACGGCACCGGGTAGCGGGTCAGGTCGCGGTCGTAGCCGGCGAACGCCTCGGGGACCCGACCGGCGAAGTGCTGGGACGCTTCGATGATGGCCTCGGCGATGATTCCCGCGTGGTGGGCGAGACCGTAGTGGCGCAGCCCGCAGGCGATGAGTGCGTTGTCGAAGGGCCACACCGTACCCAGGTGGTAGCCGAGCGGGTTGTAGCTGGTCTGTCCGGTCGCCAGCGTCCGTACCCCCCAGCCGGAGAAGAGCCGTGGACCGAGCAGGTGGTCGGCGACGGTGGCCGCCCGGGAGTGGTCCACGATGCCGCTCCACAGCAGGTGCCCCATGTTCGAGGCAAGTGCGTCCACCTGATCGCCGTCGGGGCCGAGCGCCAGCGCGAAGTACCCGTCCCCGTCGATCCAGAAGTCCCGGTTGAACCGCTGTTTGAGCTCGTCGGCCTCTCGTTCCAGGCGATCGGCGTACGCCGGGTCGCCCCAGAACTCGCGGGCCAGTCGGGCCCCACGCCGCTTGGCGTCGTACGCGTAGCCCTGTAGCTCACAGGTGGCGCGGGGCAGCCCCGGCAGCCGGCCGTCCCGGTAGCAGATCGCTTCCGGGGTGTCCTTCCAGCAGTGGTTCTGCGCCCCGCTCTCGTCGTTACGTGGCTGGTACCAGAGGTAGCCGTCTCCGCGCAGGTCGCCGAATTCGTCGATCCAGCGCAGTGCGGCGCGGGCGGAGTCCTCCAGAGCCCGCACCAACGCGGCGTCGCCGGTCCAACGCTCGTACTCGTCGAGTAGCACGATGAACAGGGGCGTGACATCGGCTCCGCCGTAGTACGGGGACTGGGGACGATGTTCGAAGGCGGCCATCTCCCCGTACCGGAACTCATTGAGGATCTTGCCGGGTTCCTCGTCCCGGAAGTCGTCGAGCACGGTGCCCTGGTCCAGCGCCAGCAGGCGTAGTGTCGTGGCCGCCATCCGGGGTACGAAGGGCAGTGTCTGGTAACAGGCGAGGATGTTGTCGCGGCCGATGATGGTGGCCGACCAGGGCAGCCCGGCGGCGAGCATGGTTTCGTCGGGTAGCGCCAGCGGAGAGAAGCGTAGACCGGCCAGATCCACCAGCCCTCGCTGGTATGTCGTGCACAAGGACTCCCAGTCGCAGTGCAGCCGGGGGGCTTCGGAGATCCACTCTCTCAGGTCCTGGCGCAACGCGGCGTCCAGGTTGCCGTGCGGGTGCCGTAGCCGGTCCCGGACGTCCGCGCCGTCCGGACGCAGCACCTGTCCCTTCACCCGCAGCGTGGTGCTCCATCGGCCCTGCCGCTCGACCTGGATCCGGAAGGTCAGTCCCCGTTCGTCGAACACTGCCGGTTCGCTTGCCGAGATTTCGGCGACCCGGTGGAACTTCTCCCGCCGGTAACCGAGTCGAAGACCTTCGCTCGACACCTCGCGGTAGCCGCGCAGGGCGGACCCGTGCGGCCAGATCACGTCGTAGACCGGGGCGAAGTCGCTGTCCACGTCGATGCGCATGACGTATTCCACGGCGGTGTTCGTGTGGTTGAGTACGGTGAGTCGTTCCAGGAAGGCACTGTCGGAGATCCACCGGTCTCGGATCACCGAGACCTTCGCGTCGACGTAGTGGGTCGGATGGCCGGGGACGAGGAAGAAACGGATCTCGTAGTAGCTCGGTTCGTGCACGGCAAGTGGGTGTAGCCGCTCCCCGTCGAGACTGAGCCGCCAGGTCGACAGGAAGCGGGTGTCGAAGGCGAAGAAGCCACTTGGATTCTTGGGGCTGAAGACCATGTCACCGTTGTCTTCGCTCAACGCGAAGATGTTGCCGTCGAGGATGCGGACTAGCTTCCTCACCGGTGCTCTCCGCCGCCGGCCGGAGGTACCGTCTTGCCCGGCGACGACGGTGACGGTCGGGATTCGGCCAGCGCCCGGTTGCGTCCGCGGGCGGCCACTTCGCGGGGATGGTGGCCGTCGGGCGGTGGCGCGAACATCCGTTCCAGCATGATGACGAAACGGAACTCGCCATCGGCGGTGAAGTCGTTGCGCAGCCAGGCGGGCAGGGGTTTGAGCTCACCACGGGCCATCCGGAGGAAGAGCCGCGCGTCGGCGTAGATCACCGTGTCCGCGTCGACCACACCGTCACACGACACCGTGACCCGTCCCTGGTCGATGCTCACCAGCCAGTGGTCGACCCGGCCCGGGTATTCCAGGTCGAAACGAACGGTGCCGGAGACGTTGCGGAGTATCCGCCCTCCACCCTCGGCGAGACCGTCGAAGAAGTCGCGCACCGCCTGCGGTATCTCGGCGCCGTCTGGGGGCCCTGCCGGCCGACGGGAGCTGATATCGGACTGGCCCGAGCCGGCGGCGGGACGCCTGTCGAACTCCTCCACCATCGTGATGCTAGTGGCTTAGATCCGTTCTGGTGCTGTTCTGTGGCGACTGGTTCACCTTCCGGCGTGGATCAGCCGGTCGGTTCCCCACGCAGGTGAGCGGTGACGGTCGCGGTCAGACCGTCAGGGCGGCGGGTGATCGTCAGCGCCCCGGTCAGGTGATGGGCGAGCCAGAGGCCCCGGCCGCCAGGGGTGTTCGTTGCCGGTAGATTCATCGGCAGGTCCCCGCCGCGTACGTCCCCGTGATCGGTGACCTCACAGACCAGCAGGTCGGCACGCCGGAAAACGTCGAGGCGCCCTCGGCCCCCACCGTGCAGCACTGCGTTGGTGACCAGTTCGTGCACGGCGAGGACCAGATCCTCGGCCACGTCGCCGGTGAGACCGGCGGCGCTCACCCGGGCGGTGAGCAGGTGCCGCAGCGCCGTGACGGTCTGTGCGGTGAACGACTCGGACAGCAGTGGGGTCGCCTCGCCGTCGCCGGGGGCCGGGCCGTGGGAGTCCCAGGAATCCGGCGGGCCGAGGTTGTTCATGCAGGCAGATTACGTCGTCCTCGTGCATCCGCGACCTTTGCCAAGGGGCAAACATCCGGGCGCTACCGCCCGGCCTCCGCCGACGACCGGCCGAAGGACCGGCCGAGGCGGGGTGCCTCCGCCTCCATCCGCTCGGCCAGTTCCGTGCCGCCGAACCGGTCGACCAGCCGGTCGGCGAACCCGCTGAGCAGCACCGGGCGTAGCGCCTGGACCACGGCGATGGACCGCGGCACGTACACCTTGCGTCGTCGGTCCTCGATGCCGCGCAGCAGCGCCTCGGCGCACTGCTCGACGCTGACCACACTGTTCAGCGGCCAGGGCAGCCTGCGCTGCGCGGTGCGGAACGAGTCGAGGTCGTCGCGGAGGTCGCGTACCAGGTCGGTGTCGATCCAGCTCGGGTGCGCGGTGCCCACGGTCAGTCCCTGCCGGCGGTTCTCCAGCCGCAGCACGTTGCCGAACTGCTCGACCCCGGCCTTCGATGCGCAGTACGCCGCCATCCCCGGCATGGCGGCGAAGGCAGCCGCCGACGAGACCAGCAGGACATGGCCCCGGGCTGCGCGTACGTGTGGCAGTGTCGCGCTCACCGTACGGACCACACCTGTCAGATTCACCTCGATGGTGCGGGCCAGGGCGTCGACCGCACCGGTGGACACGGTGCCGATGTTGGCGATACCGGCGTTGGCCACCACCACGTCGATGGCGCCGAAGCGTTGCAGGGTCGAGGCGACTGCGTCGTCCACCCCGGCCTGGTCGGTGACGTCGCACTCGTACCAGTGCCCCTCCACCTCGGCGGCGACCTGCTGCAACAGCACCGGTTCCCGACCGACCAGAGCGACTCGGGCTCCCCGGGCCGCGGCTGCCCGGGCCAGCTGGGCACCGATTCCCCGTGCCGCTCCGGTGATCAGGACGGTCCGGTCGCGTAGATCCAACCGCATGGCTGTCCTCCTGGTCCCGGTCGCCGCCAGCGGCGACCCGTCGGTGGTCTGCCGAACGGTACCGGGCCTCTTGCCGGCCGACCCATCCGGTGCCGGTCGGCGCTTGGCGGGTTCGTCGCGTCGTCGCAAAGCGCCAGCTGTCCGTGGTGAGCGGTGTGGAGATCGGGAAGGATCTACCCCGAGGCCGTACCGCAGTGAGGACCAGGACGAGGAGAACCGCATGGCTGATTTCGTCGGCGCCGTGGATCAGGGCACCACCAGCACCCGGTTCATGATTTTTGACCATGCTGGCAACGAGGTCGGCCGCCACCAACTCCAACACCAGCAGATCCTGCCGCGGGCGGGCTGGGTCGAGCACAACCCGCTGGAGATCTGGGAACGCACCCAGACGGTGGTGCGTACGGCGCTGAACACGCACAGCCTGGCCGCGGGTGACCTGGCAGCCCTCGGTATCACCAATCAGCGGGAGACGACCGTCGTGTGGAACCGGCGCACCGGCCGGCCGTACTACAACGCCATCGTCTGGCAGGACACCCGGACCGATCGGATCGCTTCGGCACTGGAACGTGACGGGCGGGGCGAGGCCATCCGGCGTCGGGCCGGCCTGCCGCCGGCGACGTACTTCTCCGGGGGCAAGATCCAGTGGATCCTGGAGAACGTCGACGGGGTGCGGGTGGCCGCCGAACGTGGTGAAGCGATCTTCGGCAACACCGACACCTGGTTGCTGTGGCACCTCACCGGTGGCGTCGACGGCGGCACCCACGTCACCGACCCCACGAATGCCAGTCGGACCATGTTGATGAACCTGGAGTCCCTGGACTGGGACGACGAGCTGTTGTCCATCTTCGGCATCCCCCGCGCCATGCTCCCCCGGATCGTCCCGTCGTCCGACCCGGGCGCCTACGGCGTCACGCTGGCCAACGGCCCGTTCGCCGGCACGGTCCCAATCACCGCGGACCTCGGCGACCAGCAGGCA
The DNA here is from genome assembly GCF_012726175.1 of Micromonospora sp. HNM0581. Classification (GTDB taxonomy): domain Bacteria; phylum Actinomycetota; class Actinomycetes; order Mycobacteriales; family Micromonosporaceae; genus Micromonospora. The sequence continues at coordinate 135,294 of NZ_JAASAD010000004.1, read as the reverse complement.
GCCACCGTCGGGCAGGTCTGCTTCGCTGCCGGTGAGGCGAAGAACACCTACGGCACGGGTAACTTCATGCTGCTCAACACCGGGCCGGAGATCGTCCGCTCCGAGGCGGGGCTGCTCACCACGGTGTGCTACCGGTTCGCCGGTCAGCCGCCGGTCTACGCGCTGGAGGGTTCCATCGCCGTCACCGGATCGGCCGTGCAGTGGCTCCGTGACCAACTCAAGATCATCAGTAGTGCGGCGCAGATCGAAAGTCTCGCCCGCCAGGTCGACGACAGTGGCGGGGTGTACTTCGTGCCGGCCTTCTCCGGTCTCTTCGCGCCCTACTGGCGCTCCGACGCCCGGGGCGCGATCGTCGGCTTGTCCCGCTACAACACCGACGCGCACATCGCGCGGGCAGCCCTGGAGGCCATCTGCTACCAGAGTCGTGACGTGGCCGAGGCCATGGCGCAGGACTCGGGCGTACGCCTGGAGTGCCTGAAGGTCGACGGCGGTGTGACCGTCAACGACCTGTGCATGCAGTTGCAGGCGGACATCCTCGGGGTGCCGGTGAGTCGTCCGGTGGTCGCCGAGACCACAGCCCTCGGCGCGGCCTACGCCGCCGGGCTGGCCGTCGGATTCTGGCGGGACACCGACGAACTGCGGGAGAACTGGAACGAGAGCCGGCGTTGGCAACCGTCGTGGTCGCCCGAGCAGCGCGCGACCGGCTACGCCGGCTGGCGGAAGGCTGTGCAACGCACGCTGGACTGGGTCGACGTCAGCTGACCGGGCCACCCCACCACCTGTCACGTTTCGTCAATGTAAACGTCACTGCGTGTCGATGTACTCGTGCCGTAATGTCCGGTCGGTCTGCCTTAGCATCCCGATGTTCGGTAACTGCCGGAGGTGTGTGCACAGGGAGGACATCCATGCGGATCACTCGCGCGGTCCTGGCGATGGTGGTCGTACTGTCGGTCGGCGTACCAGCTGGCGCGGCCCACGCGGCGTCACCGTTCACCGTGGTCAACGGCTCGATCCAAGCGGCCACGGGCACGCCCCGACCGTCGTCTGGCACCCACGCCACGCTGTGGCACAACGCCAGCTACGCCACCATCGACGTACGGGGCGCCGGGCAACTCGTCGTCGGTGCCATCGGCGATCACTGTGACGGCTGGCCGACCCTACGGGTGAAGGTGGGCGGCGACCCGATCGGCGAGGTCACCATCAGCAGCGCCACCGAATACGGCGGCTACCCGGTCGGAGGGGAGCTGCCCGAGGGCCTGCACCACGTCCGCATCGAGCTCGTCAACGACCGGTACACCGGCGTGTGCGACCGTAACGCACACCTGGGGTACGTCCGGACACAGCCGCCACCGTCGGTCGACCCGCGCTTCACCTTCGCCGTGGTACCGGACACACAGGAAGAGGTCCTGAGCGCCGGCGACACCCGGCTGCGCCAGCGCGTCGACTGGCTGGTGGCCCAGCGCACGCCACTCGACCTGCGTTTCGTCACGCACTCGGGTGACGTGGTCAACTACGACACCCCCAACCACGTGCAGTACGAACGCGCCCGCGCCGCGCTGCGCCCGCTGGAGACGGCCGGTATGCCGTACACCCTCGCCGTCGGTAACCACGACACCCAGGCAGCCGGCCCGAACGGGGAACTGCGCAGTCCCGCCGGCCAACTGCTACGCGACACGGCCGTGTTCAACAGATACTTCACGACCAGGCGGTTCGGGGAGGTGGGCGGCCAGTTCGAGGCCGGCAAGGTGGACAACGCCTTCGCCACCTACGTCGCCGGAGGAGTGCGCTGGCTGGTGCTCAGTCTGGAGCTGTGGCCACGCCGGGCCGCCGTCGCCTGGGCGCAGTCCGTCGTGGCCGCCCACCCCCAACACAACGTCGTGGTCGTCACGCACCACTACCTGGAAAGCGACGGCGCGATCGGTCAGTCGGCCGGTTACGGCTCCACCAGCCCGCAGTACCTCTTCGACAACCTGGTGGGGCGCTACCCCAACGTCCGGTTTGTCTTCTCCGGTCACACCGGCACGGCGGCCTCCCGGGTGGACACCGGCGTCCACGGCAACCAGATCTACTCCTTCCTGCAGGCATTCCACTCCCGCCGAACCAACCCGGTGCGGCTCGTCGAGATCGACACGGCGGCCGACTCGCTGCGCACCTGGATCTACGCACCGCACACGGACGAGGAGTTCCCAGCGCACCAGCGCACGTACGTCGGGCTCGACCTGATCCGGTGACGTACCGGCGGCGGCCCGCGGCCGTGCCCAGCCCGTACCGGCACGGCGCCGCCCGGGCCGGGGCTGTCCCGGCCGCCGCCCGCCGGTCGTCGGTGCCACCGCGATCCACGAGTGCGAGGCCGTGGAAGAGTGGTGCGGCAGACACCGGTGAGGCGGGAGGCGCCCATGTCCGTGATCGCCATCGAGAACCTGGTCAAGACCTTCGGCGGCGTACGCGCCCTCGACGGGGTCGAGCTGACTGTGGAACCGGGGGAAGTGCACGGGTTCCTCGGGCCCAACGGCTCGGGCAAGTCCACCACCATCCGGATCCTGCTCGGGCTGCTGCGCCGTGACTCCGGTCAGGTCCGCCTCCTCGACGGCGACCCGTGGCGCGACGCCGTCGCGTTGCACCGGCGTCTGGCGTACGTGCCGGGCGACGTCAACCTCTGGCCCAACCTCTCCGGCGGAGAGGCGATCGACCTGTTCGGCGCGCTGCGCGGCGGACTGGACCCGCGCCGCCGCGACGAGTTGTTGCAGCGGTTCGACCTGGACCCGACGAAGAAGTGCCGCACCTACTCCAAAGGCAACCGGCAGAAGGTCGCCATCGTCGCCGCCTTCGCCTCCAACGTCGAGCTGTACGTGCTCGACGAGCCCACCTCCGGGCTGGACCCGCTGATGGAGGCCGTGTTCCAGGAGGAGGTCCGGCACCTCACCGGGGCCGGCGCCAGTGTGCTGCTCTCCAGCCACGTCCTGGCCGAGGTCGAAGCACTCTGCGACCGGGTCAGCATCATCCGGGAGGGGCGGATCGTCGAGTCCGGCACCCTGGCGGAGCTGCGACACCTGGCGCGTACTACGGTCACCGTCGAGACCGCCCGGCCCGTCACCGGCCTGGCCGAGCTGCCCGGTGTGCACGAGGTCCGCCCCGTCGACGGTCGGGTCCGGATGGAGGTCGAACCGGAACACCTCGACACCCTCCTGGCCCACCTGGTCCGCTTCCAGGTCCGCGCGCTGACCAGCACCCCACCCACCCTCGAGGAACTGTTCCTGCGGCACTACGGCGAAACCTCCGACGACCAGCAGACGCAGGCCGGAGGCACCCGATGAGTGCGTTCACCGGCACCGGCCGGCTGGCCCGGCTCGCCCTGCGCCGTGACCGGATCAGGCTGGCCAGCTGGACGCTCGGCACCCCGCTCATCGGGTACGCCATGGCTGCGAGCGTGGCAAGCATCTACCCCGACGAGCAGAACCGTGTCGGGTACGCCGAGGTGGCGAACACCAGTGTCGTCGCCCGCGCCTTCAACGGCCCCATCGCCAGCACCGAACTCGGTGCGGTGGTGATCACCGAAAGCTACCTCACCCTGGCCGTGCTCGCCGCGCTGCTGAGCACCTTCACCGTCGTCCGCAACACCCGACAGAACGAGGAGACCGGCCGAGCCGAACTACTCGGTGCCGCCGCCGTCGGCCGGTACGCGCTGCTCACCGCCGCCCTGCTCGTGGTGGCCGGCGCCAACGTGCTGGCCGGGGGGCTGCTCGCGGTCGCCTTCGTCGGTGCCGGGTTACCGACCGCCGGTTCGGTGGCCGCCGCCGCGGCGATCATCGGTGTCGGTCTCGGCTTCACCGGCGTGGCCGCCGTCACCGCCCAACTGTCGGTGACGTCCCGGGGCGCCAACGCGCTCGCCGCCGCCACGGTCGGAGTGGCCTTCCTGCTGCGTGCCACCGGTGACGTCCTCGGTCAGCGGGCCGCCGACGGGGTGGGACTGGACAGCGCCTGGCCGACGTGGCTGTCACCGCTGGGCTGGGGCACCCAGATCCGTGCCTTCGGCAGCGAACGCCTGTGGGTCCTCGCCTTGCCGGCGGCACTGCTTGTCGTCGGGGTAGCGGTGGCGTACACGTTCGCCGAACGTCGGGACGTCGGTGCCGGTCTGCTCGCCGCGCGACGGGGGCCGGCACGCGCCGCCGTCTGGCTGCTCACCCCGGCGGGACTCACCTGGCGGCTGCACCGGGGCGTGCTCGTCGGCTGGGCGGTCGCGGTGGCGGTGCTCGGCTTCGCCATGGGGCTCGCCGGCAACGAGGTCGACGACATGATCGCCGACAACCCGGCCGCCGCCGAGGCGATCGCCCAGCTCGGTGGCAGCGCCGAACTCGTCGACGCTTTCCTGTCGGCGATGCTCGGTCTGTTCGCCCTGACCATCGGGGCGTACGTGGTGCAGGCCCTGCTGCGGGTACGCGGCGACGAGTCCGACAGCATCCTCGAACCGCTGCTCGCCACGGCGGTGAGCCGCCACCGGTGGCTGGGCACCCAGGTGGCTGCAGCGGTGCTCGGCGCGCTGGCGTTGATGCTGCTGGCCGGAGCCACCACCGGCCTCGGGTACGGGCTGGCCGTCGGAGACCCGGTCGGCTGGGCGGTGGACCTGACCGGTGCGGCGTTGCTGCGGCTACCGGCACTGTTCGTCGTCGCCGGGGTGGTGACCGCTCTGTTCGGGGTGCTGCCCCGCTTCTCGGTGGTAGCGAGCTGGGCGGTGCTCATCGTTTTCCTGCTGCTCGGCCAGTTGGGTGCCGCGTTGGACCTGCCGCAGCCGGTGCTGAACATCTCGCCTTACACCCATGTGCCGTCCGTGCCCGCCGTCGACGTCACCGTCCTGCCCCTGGTGGTCCTCACCGCCGCAGCCACCGCACTGCTCACGGCCGGCCTCACCGCCTTCCGCCGCCGCGACATCCCCACCTGAGCGCCGGTCGCCTCAAGTCCTGATCGGCGGGCGGTGAGGGCGCGCCAGGGACAGCAGCGGCGCGGTCATGTTGCCGGCACCCCGAGGGCGGCGGCGAGCTGGACGATCGTCGTCGGGGTGTCCGGGCACCCGAGCACCTGGGCGAGCAGGTCGCGGGCTGCGGGCCGGTGCCGTACCTCCGCAGGTGCGGTGCTCTGGGCTTGCAGCAGGGTCCGGGCGGCGCTGGTGGGATCGTGGGCGTGCAGGTGGGCACGGGCGGCGTCGATCAGGTGGGCGGCGGCGCGCTCGTCCCCCTCTCCGGCTGCCGCCAACGCGCCCTGCACGAGCAGCGTGCCGCCCATCAGCACCGACCGATCGACCCGCAGCCCGGCGGCGATCTCCGCGATCGTGGACACCTCATGATCAACGCAGGCGGGGTTGGTGCGTACACCGGTTGAGGGTGTTGCCCGGTGAGCGGGTGGTCGTTTACGGTCTGCTCAGCGGTGGGCGGTGCGGTCCGCATCCGATGACACCGCCGGTGGTCCACCACGTGGGCCGGGAGGGTGGAACTCCCGGGCCCGACGCGCGGTGGGTCCGGCCGGTGGGCGAACCCCGAACCGTTTCGGTGGCGCGTCGAGGCGCCGGGCCGGCGGCGTCGGGAGCGCGGACATCCACCGGGAGCACCCGTGTATCTCAGCCCTCACGAGCAGGACCGCCTGCTCGTCCACGTGGCGGCCGACGTCGCCCGGCGTCGCCGCGAGCGTGGCCTGCGCCTGAACTATCCGGAAGCCGTCGCGGTGATCACCGCCTTCCTGCTCGAAGGGGCACGAGACGGGCGGTCCGTGGTCGACCTGATGGCGGCCGGCCGCACCGTGCTCAACCGCGACGACGTGCAGGACGGCATCCCCGAGTTGCTGAGGGAGGTGCAGGTGGAGGCGACGTTCCCGGACGGCACCAAGTTGGTGACGGTGCACCACCCGATCCCGTGATCCCCGGGGAGATCCTGCCGGCCGACGGCCCGGTGCAGATCAACGCCGGGCGTCCGGTGACCAAGCTGCTGGTGGTCAACACCGGTGACCGGCCCGTGCAGGTCGGTTCGCACTACCACTTCGCCGAGGCCAACCCGGCGCTGGACTTCGACCGGGACGCGGCCTGGGGGCAGCGGCTCGCCGTACCGGCCGGCACCTCGGTGCGGTTCGAGCCAGGAGTCAGCCGCCGGGTGGAGCTGGTGCCGCTGGGTGGCGCGCGGATCGTGCCGGGCCTGCGCGGCGAATGCGCCGGAGCGCTGGACGAAGGAGGAAAGGCGTGAGTGCCGTGGACCGGGACCGCTATGTCGCCCTGTACGGACCGAGCACCGGCGACCGGATCCGACTCGCCGACACCAACCTGCTGATCGAGATCGAGTACGACCATTGTGCCGGTGGCGATGAGGCGGTCTTCGGCGGCGGCAAAGTGATCCGTGAGTCGATGGGCCAGTCCCGGGCCACCCGCGCCGAGGGCGCCCTGGACACCGTGATCACCGGCGCGGTCGTCCTCGACCACTGGGGAGTGGTCAAGGCCGACGTCGGGCTGCGTGACGGACGGATCGTCGCGCTGGGCCGCGCCGGCAACCCGGACACCATGGACGGTGTCCATCCGGACCTGGTCATCGGCCCAGCCACCGAGGTGATCGCCGGCAACGGCCGGATCCTCACCGCCGGGGCGGTCGACACCCACGTGCACTTCATCTGCCCGCAACTGGTCACCGAGGCGCTCGCCAGCGGCGTCACCACCCTGGTCGGCGGCGGCACCGGCCCGGCCGAGGGCACCCGGGCCACCACCGTCACCCCGAACGCCTGGCACCTGGCCCGGATGCACGAGGCCCTCGACACGTCCCCGGTCAACGTGCTGCTGCTCGGCAAGGGCAACACCGTCTCGGAAGAGGCGCTGTGGGAGCAGTTGCGGGCCGGAGCCGGCGGGTTCAAGCTGCACGAGGACTGGGGCACCACCCCGGCGGCGATCGACGCCTGCCTGCGGGTCGCCGACGCCTCCGGCGTGCAGGTCTCCATTCACACCGACACCCTCAACGAGGCCGGCTTCGTCGCCGACACCCTCCGCGCGATCGGCGGACGGGCAATCCACTCGTACCACACCGAGGGGGCGGGCGGCGGGCACGCGCCGGACATCATCACCGTCGCCGGTGAGCCGAACGTACTGCCCTCGTCGACGAACCCGACCCGCCCGTACACCCGCAACACCCTCACCGAGCATCTCGACATGCTGATGGTCTGCCACCATCTCAACCCGGCGGTGCCAGAAGACCTGGCGTTCGCGGAGAGCCGCATCCGACCGTCCACGATGGCCGCCGAGGACCTGCTGCACGACCTCGGGGCGATCTCCATCATCGGCTCCGACTCGCAGGCGATGGGCCGCATCGGCGAGATCGTGTTGCGTACCTGGCAGAGCGCACACGTGATGAAGGCCCGGGTGGGTGCCCTGCCCGGGGACGGGGCCGCCGACAACCACCGGGCCCGCCGGTACGTCGCGAAGTACACCATCTGCGCGGCCATGGCCAACGGACTCGACCACGAGATCGGGTCGGTGGAGCCGGGCAAGCTCGCCGACCTGGTGCTGTGGGAGCCAGCTTTCTTCGGCGTACGACCACACCTGGTCATCAAGGGCGGCATGATCGCGTACGCGCAGATGGGTGACGCGAACGCCTCGATCCCCACCCCGCAGCCGATGCTGCCCCGGCCGATGTTCGGCGCGTACGGTGGCGCGGCTGCCGCCACCAGCCTGGCATTCGTGGCACCCGCGGCGTTGGAGGCCGGGCTGCGGCTTGACGTGCGGCGTCGGGTGGTGCCGGTGGCCGACGTACGCACCCGGGGCAAGACCGACCTGCCGGGCAACGACGCCCTGCCGCGCATCGAGGTCGACCCGGACACCTTCACGGTCCGGATCGACGGTGTGGCGGTGGAACCGGATCCGGTGACCGAACTGCCGATGGCCCAGCGGTACTTCCTGTTCTGATGGCCACCCCGACGATGCTGCTGCTCCTCGCTGACGGGCGGTTCCCGGCTGGTGCGCACGCACACTCGGCCGGGTTGGAGGCGGCCGTCGCCGCCGGCCGGGTGACCGACCTGACCACGCTGGCGGAATACCTGAGCGGACGGTTGGCCACGGCCGGTCTGGTCGCGGCGGCCTTCGCCGCGGCGGCCCGTGGCGTGGCGTGGTCGGCCGGCCGCTCCGCCGCGCTGGCCCGACTCGACGCCGAACTGGACGCCCGGACCGTGTCACCGGCGCAGCGGTCGGTCTCCCGGCGGCAGGGCCGCGCGTTGCTGCGGGCCGGTCGCCGGATCTGGCCGGCGGTCACCTTCGACGACCTGCCCACCGCAGCGGACGGGCCACACCAGCCCCTGGTACTGGGGCTGGTCGGTGCCGCCGCCGGTCTCGACCCCGGGCAGGTGGCCACGGTCGCCGCCCACGCGACGGTGACCGGCGCGGCCAGTGCCGCCGTACGCCTGCTCGGCCTGGACCCGTACCAGGTGCAGGGTCTGCTGGTGCGGCTCGCCGCCACCTGTGACGCCACCGCGGCGCGGGCGGCCCGCGCCGCCGAGGAACCACCGGAGCGGCTGCCCGCCGCTGCCGCTCCGCTCGCCGACATCCATGCCGAAGCTCACGCCACCTGGGAGGTGCGTCTCTTTGCGTCCTGAATTCGACCACGACGAGTCCGTTCCCCACACCCACCCCGAGCCGGGGGTCGACCCGTACGCCCCGCTACCGACTGCCGCGCGGGCGTTGCGGGTCGGCATCGGCGGCCCGGTCGGCTCCGGCAAGACCGCCCTGGTCGCTGCGCTGTGCCGGGCGTTCGCCGACGAGTTGCGTCTCGGCGTGGTGACGAACGACATCTACACCACCGAGGACGCCGACTTCCTCAAGCGCGCCGGGGTGCTCGATCCGACCCGGATCAGGGCGGTGGAGACGGGTTGCTGCCCGCACACCGCCATCCGCGACGACATCGGCGCCAACCTCGACGCGGTCGACGAGCTGACCGACGCGTTGGGTCCGCTGGACCTGGTGCTGGTGGAGAGCGGCGGTGACAACCTGACCGCCACGTTCAGCCGGGGCCTGGTGGACCGGCAGATCTTCGTGGTGGACGTCGCCGGTGGGGACAAGGTGCCCCGCAAGGGCGGCCCGGGGGTGACCGCCGCCGACCTGCTGGTCATCAACAAGACCGACCTGGCGCCGATGGTCGGTGCCGACCTGTCCGTGATGGACCGCGACGCCCGGGCCCGTCGGGGCGACCTGCCGACGGTGTTCCAGTCCATCAGTGAGGATCCCCTGGCGACCCAGGTCGCCGCTTGGATCCGTCACGAACTGGCCCACCACCGGGCCGCGCAGTCCACGCCGGCCGGGCCGGTACCCGCCGGGCAGGCCTGATGCGGGCCACCGCCCGGCTGGTGGCCCGCGTCGACCGGCGCGGCCAGACCGTGCTGGCCGAACTGCGCGGCGAGAGCCCGCTGCTGCTGCGCCAGGTACCGGCCCCCGGCGGTGGTGTCACGGTGTACGTCGTCGGCGGAGCGGCCGGTCCGCTCGCCGGCGACTACCTGCGGCTGGACGTCGAGGTCGGCCCCGGCGCGGTGGTCCGTGTGCACACGGTGGCCGCGTCCGTCGCGCTGCCGGGCCGCCCCGACGCGGTGTCCCGGACGCTGGTCCGGGCCACCGTCGCCGAGCGGGCGGCCCTGACCTGGCTGCCCGAGCAACTGGTCGCGGCGGCGGGCTGCGCACACGTCGCGGACTCGCGGGTGGCCGTCGCGGCCGGGGGCACCCTGCACTGGCGGGACGAGCTGATCTGCGGGCGGCACGGCGAGCGCCCCGGCAACATCGAGATCAACACCTGGGTCGACCTGGACGATCGGCCGCTGCTACGGCAGTCCCTGGCGGTCGGGCCGAACGCCGCCGGCTGGGCCGGACCGGCGGTGTTGGCCGGCGCGTCCGCCACCGGTTCGCTGCTGATCGTGGACCCGGCCCGACCGGCGCAGTCGGCTGCGGTGTGCGGTACGCGGGCCCGGCTGCCGCTGGCCGGCGGCCCGGCGACCCTGTGGAGCGCCACCGCGCCGGACGCGCACACCCTGCGGGAGTACCTCGAACCGGACAGCGCGATGGATACCATCGCTGCCTCGGCCGGGGGGTGAGGAGCGTCGGGTTGTACGAGTTGGGTGAGGTCGTCGCCGAGCGGCGGATCGTGCAGAAGCTGGCCGTCGCGGTGGCGGTCATGGACAAGATCGACCGCGGTGAGCTGCGACTGGACCAGCGGCTCGACCTGAGCGCCGACATCATCCTCGGCGGCAGCGGGATCTACTTCCTCCATACGGTCTGGGGCGACGAGATCACCGTGGCGAATTTCCTCACTGCGATGCTGCTCGTCTCCGACAACACGGCTGTGCGGATGTGCGGGCGGGTGGTGCCGGCGCTGGAAATCAACGAGATCCTCGCGGCCAAGGGCTTCACGCACACCCGCGTCGAGCCGGTGGCCAACCCGAACCGGTTCTTCCTCGGGGTGACGACCCCGCGCGAGACCCATGACCTGCTGTGGCGGCTGGCCAACAAGACGCTGCTGTCGACCCGGTCGAGTGACTTCCTGCTCGGCGTTCTCCGCTGGATCAACGGTTACCACGACGGGATTCGCCGCGACATGTCCTCGGCCGAGCGCAGCCGGGTCGCCACCAAGTACGGTGCGGACTACGACTCCTCGGGAGCCGCCCGTCACGAGGTCGGGATCATGTTCGACGCGACCGGTGCGCCCACCCTGACGTACGCCTTCTTCGCCGACTCCCTCGGCGACCTGGACAACTACGGCGGCACCCACCCGGCCGTACGCGCCCACGCGGCCCTGGGCCGGACCATGTTCGACACCATTGCCCGGACCACCAACCCCGCCCCGCGCGCCCACCACTCCGTCCCGCAGTTCCGCCCCGTCAACGGCGGCTGACCAACCATCGGCCCCCACCCTCCTCGATTTTGCACTTTCGGTCGTCGGTACGCGCGTCTTCCGGCTTATGGTGCGACCGGAAGTGCAAGATCGCGGGGCGGCCGGGGTGTGGGGACGGGTCAGGCGGGGGTTGGGGTGCGGCGACCGGAGTCCAGGCGGGTGATCAGGGCGTCGAGGAGGCCGGCCAGGTCGGTGTCGTCCGTCATGCTGAGCCCGGCCAGGTCGGTGCGGATCGCGGCGTCCACCCGCTCGTGCTCACGACGCCCCCGTGCGGTCAGGTAGGCGCGGATGCGACGGCGGTCGACGGGGTCGATCCGGCGGAAGACGAGGTTGCGGTCGACGAGCTGGTCGACCAGCTTGGTCAGGGTGCCCGGCGGCAGTGACGCCTCGGCGGCGACCTCGCTCATCGGATGCCCGAGACCGTCGGCGAGCAGGCTGAGGACCCGCCACGCCTCGATGCTGAGGGACTCGGCGGCGAGCACCCTGCCGACCCGGCGCGAGAGCAGCCGCTCGGCGCGGGTGAGCAGGGGTAACAGGTCGGCTGCGGAACCGGGAAGGTCTGACATGGCACTCCCGCCTCGCTGATGCGGTGTCATCGTAGCGAGATGTCTCGCTGGCTGGGGAGGGCTGGTCTTCACCAGCGGCTGCGGCGACCATGTGTTCATGTCCGCGCCGGCACCGGGGTCCGGACGCCCGCAGGCGGGGGAGAGCATCACCGCCGGGGCGTCCTGGCTGACCGTCGACCGCGGCGTGGTCAGTATCGCCCTGGTGTATCCGATGCGCGGGCCGGCGGGGATGTTCGGTCCGAGCTGTGAACTCTGTGCGCAGCTAGCGGTCGAGGAGCTGAACCGGCGTGGTGGCGTACTCGGCCGGGAGTTGCGGCTGGTGCCGGTGGACGGCGGGGCACCACCGGCCGAAGTGGCCGCCGAGGTGGAGGCGCTGGTGTCGGTGGGCGCGGTGCAGGGTGTCACCGGCTGGCACATCTCCTCCGTGCGTCAGGCGGTTGCGCCGCGCATCGCGCACCAGGTGCCGTACGTCTACACCGCTCTGTACGAGGGTGGCGAGCGTACCGAGGGTGTCTTCCTGACCAGTGAGACGCCGGACGCGCAACTGTGGCCGGCGATGCGGGTGCTCGCGGCGGATCTCGGGGTGCGACGCTGGTTCGTGGTCGGCAACGACTACGTCTGGCCGCGCCGGACGACCCGGGCGGCCTACCGGTACGCGCTGCGCAGCGGCGGACGGGTGGTCGGCCAGCACTTCCTGCCGTTGGAGACCCACGACTACTCCGAGGTGTTGCGGCGCGTCGAACACAGCGACGCCGACGCGGTGCTCATGCTGCTCGTGGGCGCGGACGCGGTCCGGTTCAACCGGGCGTTCGCCCGCGCCGGGCTGGACCAGCGTTGTCTGCGCCTGAGCACTTTGATGGACGAGAACATGCTGCTCGCCAGCGGTGCCGCCAACACCCGGGGGCTGTTCAGCACGGCGGGTTTCTTCGCCGGCCTGGTGACCCAGGAGAACCTGGACTTCCACGGCAGCTTCGGTCGCCGCTTCGGGCTGGAGGCGCCGCCGCTGGGCAGCCTGGGGGAGTCCTGCTACGAGGGTGTGATGTTGTTGGCCGCGCTCATTGCCGAGGCCGGCACGCTGGACGTACGGGCGGTGGAGGCATCCGCGGACGTGGTGTCTTACGACGGGCCGCGCGGCGAGTTGCGACTGCGCCGTCGACATGTCCGCCAGCGCATCTACCTGGCCGAGGCCGACGGCCTGGACTTCACCGTCCTGACTGAACTGTGATGCTCTTCCGGGCGTGACCGGACCGTGCCTTGACAGGTCAGCCGACCGGCGGCCAAGATACTTCCTACGTGAAGCATCCGACCGTCGCGTCGGATATCACCACCGTCCGGCGATGGACGGGAAAAGCGCAGCCGAATGCGGCTGAAATCGTGTGCCGGCGTCATTTTGCCGATTTTCCTCGGCGATGCGCCGGCATTTTTTTTATGCCCTCGTCGGAGTGGTCGGGCCAGCGGAAACAGTCTATTGAGGGCCGAGAAACATCGACGTAATGAAAACGATCGAAGCTTTTCCTGCCCGATATTCGAGTCGCCGCCTGGTCGGTGTCCACCCGCCGTACCGGGTAGCGGGAGACGTTTCACCGGACCGCACCGCAGTTACCCAGATCCGCACTTCCGCCCGGGGCCGACGACCGTCCCCGGGCACTGACTGACGTCATACGCGCGACGCAGGGAGAATTGATGACACTGAACCGGGGCCGCCGCATCCTGGCGGGTGCCATGACCCTGGTCGCCGCGGCCGCGCTGGCCGCGTGCGGCAGCAAGACCACCGACGGGAACACCGCTGCCGGAGTCACCGCCGACGTCTCCGGTGACACCGTCAAGGTGGGCCTGCTCAACTCCCTCTCCGGCACGATGGCCATCAGCGAGGTCACCGTCCGAGATGCGATCATGCTGGCGATCGAGGAGATCAACGCCGCCGGGGGCGTGCTCGACAAGAAGATCGAACCCGTCGGCGAGGACGGCGCCTCGGACTGGCCGACCTTCGCCGAGAAGGCCGAGAAGCTGATTCGGGAGGACCGCGTGGCGGCCGTCTTTGGCTGCTGGACCTCGGCCAGCCGCAAGGCCGTGAAGCCCGTGTTCGAGAAGAACAAGGCACTGCTGTTCTACCCCGTGCAGTACGAGGGCCTGGAGCAGTCGCCGTACATCTTCTACACCGGGGCCACGACCAATCAGCAGATCGTCCCCGGCCTGGACTACCTCAAGGCGCAGGGAGCCACCTCGCTCTACCTGGTCGGCTCCGACTACGTCTTCCCGCGTACCGCAAACAAGATCATCAAGGCGTACGCCGAGGCGAACGGGATGACGGTGCTGGGGGAGGACTACGCCCCGCTGGGCTCCACCGAGTTCGGCACCATCACCAACAAGGTGAAGTCCGCCGGCGCGGACGCGGTCTTCAACACCCTCAACGGCGACAGCAACGTGGCGTTCTTCAAGGAGTACAAGTCCGCTGGTTTGACCGCCGCCGCCATGCCGGTGGTGTCGGTGTCGATCGCCGAGGAGGAGGTCAAGAGCATCGGCACCCAGTACCTGGAGGGCCAGCTCACCGCCTGGAACTACTACCAGACCACGCCGGGGGCGGCGAACGAGAAGTTCGTCGCGGCTTACAAGGCGAAGTACGGGGCGGACAAGCCGACGAGCGACCCGATGGAGGCCGCGTACGTCTCGGTCTACCTGTGGAAGGCGATGGTCGAGAAGGCTGGCACCTTCGACGTGGAGAAGGTTCGTGGGGCCTCCGACGGCATCACCTTCGAGGCGCCCGAGGGCCTAGTCACCGTGGACGGTGCCACCCAGCACATCGCCAAGACGGCACGCGTCGGCAAGGTCGGCGCGGACGGTCTGATCACCGAGGTCTGGAACTCCGGCCAGCCGATCACCCCCGACCCGTACCTCAAGAGCTACCCGTGGGCCGGCGGCCTGAGCTGACCCGGTGGGCCCGGGCGACGCATCCGCCCGGGCCCGCACCCACCAGCAGTTCGGAGTACGCACCGTGACAGTCCTCATCGGCCAACTCTTCACCGGCGTCAGCATCGGGGCGGTGCTGCTGCTCATCGCGCTCGGTTTGGCCCTGACCTTCGGCCAGATGGGCGTGATCAACATGGCCCACGGCGAGTTCATCATGGCCGGCGCCTACACCACCTACGTCCTGCAGCAGGTCATCACCGCGGCCGGCTGGTCGCTGCTGATCGCCCTGCCGGTCGCCTTCGTGGTGGCCGGCGCGATGGGGGTGCTGCTGGAGATCCTGCTGATCCGTCGCCTCTACGCCCGCCCACTGGACACCCTGCTGGTCACCTGGGGCGTGTCGCTGATCCTGCAACAGCTGGCCCGGGACATCTTCGGCAGCCCCAACGTGCAGACCCGCGCACCGGAGCTGCTCACCGGCAACGTCGCGCTGCCCGGCGGCATCACCGTGGCCAACAACCGGTTGTTCATCCTCGCCCTCGCCGGCGGCGCCGTCGTCGCGTTGACCCTGGCCCTGCGGGTCACCCCGCTGGGCCGCCGGATCCGGGCCGTCGTGCAGAACCGGGACCTGGCCGCCGTCTCCGGTATCCCCACCGCACGGGTCGACCGGGCGACCTTCTTCATCGGCTCCGGCCTGGCCGGCATCGCCGGCGTGGCCCTCACCCTGCTCGGGCCGATCGGTCCCACCATGGGCACCAACCTGATCATCGACGCCTTCCTGGTCGTCGTGGTCGGCGGGATCGGCCAGCTCAAGGGCACCGTCATCGTCGCCTTCGCCCTGGGTGTGCTCCAGGCCAGCGGCGAATACCTCACCACCCTCAGCGTCGCCAAGGTGATGGTCTTCATCGCCATCGTCGCGTTTCTCCAGTGGCGACCCCAGGGCCTGTTCACGCTGCGCACCAGGAGTCTGGCATGACCACCGTCGCCCGAGATCCCGTCGCCGCCGCCGACCCCGCGCCGGCACCACCGACCAGACCGGCGGCCGGACCATCCCGCCACCGCTACCGGGCCGCCGCCGGATTCGCCCTCGGTGCGGCCCTGCTCTTCGCCGTCGCCCCACTGCTGCTGTCGGACTTCCGGCTCTCCCTGCTGGCCAAGTACCTCTGCGTGGCCATGGTCGCGGTCGGCATCGGCCTGGCCTGGGGACGTGGCGGCATGCTCACCCTCGGCCAAGGGGTCTTCTTCGGCCTCGGCGGCTACGCGATGGCCATGCATCTCAAGCTCGCCGACGCGGGTCCGGGCAACATGCCCGACTTCATGACGTTGTACGGGCAACTCGACGAACTGCCACTGTGGTGGCGACCGTTCGCCAGCCCATGGTTCGCCCTGCCCGCCACGGTGCTGCTGCCGATGGCGGTCGCCTTCGTGCTCGGGTCGCTGGTGTTCCGCCGTCGGGTGCGCGGTGCCTACTTCGCCATCCTCAGCCAGGCCCTCGCCGCCGCCATGGTGATCCTGCTGATCGGCCAGCAGGGCACCACCGGCGGCACCAACGGGCTCACCGACATCCGCGGCTTCTTCGGCTACGACCTGAACGACCCGGTCAACCAACGGATGGTCTACTTCATCATCGCCGGCACCCTGCTGGCGCTGCTGGCCCTGACCCGGCACCTGATGCAGAGCCGGTACGGCGAACTGCTGGTGGCCGTGCGCGACTCGGAGGAACGGGTCCGTTTCCTCGGCTACGACCCGGCCACGGTGAAGGTGGTCGCGTACGTGGTCGCCGCCGGTATGGCGGGGCTGGCCGGGGCGCTGTTCGTGCCCGCAGTGGGGATCATCTCCCCCGCGTTGATCGGGATCGTGCCGTCCATCGAGTTCGTCATCGGCGTCGCCGTCGGCGGTCGCGCCACGCTGCTCGGCCCGGTACTCGGGGCGGTCGCGGTGGCGTGGGCGCGTACCGCCCTGTCGGAGCGGTTCCCGGGCACCTGGACGTACCTCCAGGGTCTGCTGTTCGTGGTGGTGGTGGCCTTCCTACCCGGCGGCCTGGCGTCGCTGATCGGCCTGGTGCGCCGCCGTGACCGGGAGCGGCCCGACGGCGAACCGGGACCCGGGCGGTGGCAGCGGCTGCGGCGGCGCCGGGAGGTCACGTCGTGACCGGGCAGGTACCCGGGCTCTACCTGCGAGACCTGCGGGTGAGCTTCGACGGCTTCACCGCGGTCGACGGGGTGTCGCTCGACGTCGCTCCCGGCGACATCCGGTTCCTGATCGGGCCCAACGGCGCCGGTAAGACCACGCTCGTCGACGCGGTCACCGGACTGGTCCGGGCGACCGGTTCGGTACGGTTCGGTGACCGGGAGCTGCTCGGACGTCCGGTGCACCGGATCAGCCGGCTCGGCGTCGGCCGTACCTTCCAGACCTCGACGGTGTTCGAGGAGCTGACCGTCCTGCAGAACCTCGACATCGCGGCCGGGGCCCGACGCGGCTGGGCGACGCTGCTGCGCCGTCGTCACGGTGTGCCCGACGAGGTGGCCGAGGCCCTCGACGTGATCGGTCTGGCCGGCCGCGCCGACCAGCTCGCCGGCACCCTCGCCCACGGGCAGAAGCAGTGGCTGGAGATCGGCATGCTGCTGGTGCAGGACACCCGGTTGCTGCTGCTCGACGAGCCGGTGGCCGGCATGAGTCACGAGGAACGCGACGCTACCGGGCAACTGCTGGAGAAGATCAGCCAGGACCGTACGGTCGTGGTGATCGAGCACGACATGGACTTCCTGCGCCGCTTCGCGCGTACCGTCACCGTGCTGCACGGCGGTCGGGTGCTCAGCGAGGGCACCGTCGCCCAGGTGCAGGCCGATCCTCGCGTGCAGGAGGTCTACCTCGGTCACCCGGTCGACACCGGGTCGGCCCCGACACGGACGGAGCCGTGATGCTCGCGATACGCGGGGTGTACGCCGGTTACGGGCGCAGCCGGGTGCTGCACGGCGTCGACGTGTCGGTACCCGGCGACGGGGTGGCCACCGTGCTCGGACACAACGGAGCCGGCAAGTCCACCCTGCTGCGGGTGGCCGCCGGCCTGCTGCGTCCCCGCGCCGGACGGGTCGAACTGGACGGCGAGGACATCACCCGGCTCGCGCCCCACCAGCGCGTCGCTCGGGGTGTCGCGTACGTGCCGCAGGGGCAGCAGTGCTTCCCGCACCTGACCGCGGCGGAGAACCTGCGCCTGGTCGCCGACGGCCGGCGCGACGGCACGGTGGCCATCTCGGAGGTGCTGGACCTCTTCCCGGCGCTGCCACCGTTGCTGCGTCGGCGTGCCGGGCTGCTCTCCGGCGGCCAGCGGCAACAACTCGCCATCGCCCGTGCGTTGATCACTCGGCCCCGGTTGCTGATGCTCGACGAACCGACCGAGGGCATCCAGCCCTCGGTGGTGGCCGAGATCCAGGACCGGATCGTGGCGCTGATCGCGCAGACCGGGTTCAGCGTGCTCCTCGTGGAGCAGCACCTCGGGTTTGCGCTGCGGGTTGCCGACCGCTATCACGTGCTGGAGTCCGGTCGGGTCACCTCCGCCGGAGAGGGCGGCGGCGCGGCCGAGCACAGTGTCCGGGCGGCCCTGGCCGTGTGAACGCTCTTCCTTTGGTGGTCATGAACCTCTAAAATGACGTGGAAGCGCTCCCGCGGTCTCGGGCACGGCCGTCGTCGACGTTCCTCGTCATCCACCACCAGAGGAAGTCGCATGTCCGTACGTACCGCACTCGCGGCCGTCGCCACGGCCGCCACAGTCCTCCTCGGCCTCGCGGCCGCCGCACCTGCCGCCACCGCCGCTCCCAACGTCGGGACAGCCGCGGCACCCACCACCGACTGGCTGCACACCGACGGCAACAAGATCGTCGATGCGGCGGGCAACCAGGTATGGCTGACCGGGGCCAACTGGTTCGGCTTCAACGCCAGCGAGCGGGTCTTCCACGGCCTGTGGTCGGGAAACCTCGAATCGATCACCCGGGCGATGGCTCAGCGGGGCATCAACATCGTCCGCGTGCCGATCTCCACGCAGCTGCTGCTGGAGTGGAAAGCCGGCCAGACGACCGCCCAGCCGAACGTCAACACCTACGTCAACCCCGAGCTCGCAGGCCTGAACAACCTCCAGATCTTCGACCACTGGCTCCGACTCTGCGAGAAGTACGGTCTGAAGGTCATGCTCGACGTGCACAGCGCGGAAGCCGACAACTCCGGCCACGTCTACCCGGTGTGGTGGAAGGGCAGCATCACCCCCGAGCTGTTCTACCAGGGCTGGGAGTGGATCACGAGTCGCTACCGCACGAACGACACCATCGTCGCGATGGACATCAAGAACGAGCCGCACGGCACCCCGAACGATCCGCAGCGGGCCAAGTGGGACTCCAGCACCGACCAGGACAACTTCAAGTACGCCTGCGAGACCGCAGGCCGGCGGATCCTGGCGATCAACCCGAACCTGCTGATCCTCTGCGAGGGCATCGAGGTCTACCCGCGAGCCGGTGCCACCTGGAACTCACCCAACACCAATCCTGACCGCAGCCCGAACTACCACTACAACTGGTGGGGCGGCAACCTTCGGGGTGTCGCACAGCATCCGGTCAACCTCGGCGCACAGCAGGACCAGCTCGTCTACTCGCCGCACGACTACGGGCCGTTGGTCTACGAGCAGCCCTGGTTCGCCGGTGACTTCGACAAGGACTCACTCACCAACGATGTCTGGCGGCCGAACTGGTTCTACATCCACGAACAGAACATCGCGCCGCTGCTGATCGGCGAGTGGGGCGGCCGGCTCGGTCAGGACGCCCGGCAGGACCGCTGGATGGCAGCGCTCCGTGACCTGATGGTCGACAACGGCATCCACCACACGTTCTGGTGCCTCAACCCGAACTCCGGTGACACCGGTGGTCTGCTGCTCGACGACTGGGCCAGCTGGGACGAGACGAAGTACAACCAGATTCTCAAGCCGGCGTTGTGGCAGCACAACGGCAAGTTCGTCGGCCTCGACCACCAGGTGCGCCTCGGCGGCGCCAACTCCACCACCGGCATCAGCCTCACCGAGCGCTACGCCGGTGGCACCGGGCCGGGGGACACCACCGCGCCGAGCACGCCCGGTCGACCGTCCGCCAGCGACGTGACCGCCTCCACCGCCACCCTCAGCTGGGCGGCTGCCACCGACAACGTCGGTGTCACCGGGTACGAGGTGCTCCGGGCCACCGGTTCCGGCGCCGCCACCGTCGTCGGCACGGTCTCCGGCACCACCTACCGGGCCACCGGCCTGAGCGCCTCCACCAGCTACACCTTCACCGTGCGGGCGCGCGACGCCGCCGGCAACGTTTCGGCGGCGTCACCGCCGCTGACCGTGACCACCCCGGCCGGCACCGGCAACGCCGGCTGCTCCGCGACGTACCGGGTGGTCAGCTCCTGGCAGGGCGGCTACCAGGCGGAGGTGACCGTCGCAAACACCGGCCCGGCGGCGATCACCGGCTGGACGGTCAGCTGGACGGCACCCACCGGCACCACGGTGTCGTCACTGTGGAACGGCCGGCTCACCACCTCCGGCAGCACCGTGACGGTTCGCAACGAGCCCTACAACGGGCAGTTGGCGGCCGGCACCAGCACCACCTTCGGGCTGACCGGCACCGGATCGGGTACGCCGACGAACATCACCTGCACCGCCTCCTGAAACGGGACGGCCCCTGCCTCCCGCTCCCCGCGAGGCAGGGGCCGCCCGGCGGTGTGACACCACTCGGACGGCCCCGCGCGGCCCGGGCCTGGGTGGACCGCGTCCCTCGTGTCCGCATCGCGGCTCGGTCAGGCCAACCGGATGGCGTCCCCGTCGACGGTGACGTTCGCGGCGGGCAGCGGGGCCCCGGCGGGGCCGCTGCGTACCGACCCGTCTGCGATGTCGAACACACTGTTGTGGCAGGCGCAGATGATGGTCCCGTTGGAGACCGAGGTGACCGTGCAACCCTGGTGGGTGCAGGTGGCCGAGTACGCCTTGATGTCACCTGCGGTCGGCTGGGTCACCACCACCCCGGCGTCGGCGAAGACGGTGCCACCGCCGACCGGGATGTCGGCGAGCGTGGTGAGTGCCGGTGCGCCCGGATCCGGGTCGCCACCCGGGGCGGCGGTGCCGGCCGGGTCGCCGCTGGCGTCACCGGCCGATGATGCGGCCGGAGGCGCGGGTGCCGCCGTCGGCTGACCGTACGTCGCACACCCGGTCAAAGCGGCCACACCCACCGCGCCGGTGCCGGCCAGCAGGGTTCGTCGCGACCGGCAGCAGCCAGCCTGCTCGTGGTTCATTCGAGGTGCCTTGCCTTTCCGGGAATCAGAACTGGACGCCGAACGTGGTGAAGTACCAGACCGAAGAAGTCAGGAAGACACCGATCAGGGCGACGAACACGACCCCGCCGACGGTGGGCAGCACCCACCCGGCGAGACCCCGCTTGGGTAGCGTCAGCATCTTCGTGGCGAACGTCCCGAAGAAAAAGCAGCCCAGCAGGGAGTGCAGCAGCGTACGGGTGTCGTAGTCGGCGAAGCCGAGCGCGTACAGACAGTGCACCGCGACCGGTACCGTGAGCAGGAACGCGATCCGCCCTGACCAGCGGTGCGCCGGACCGGCCCAGGACGGCGACAGCCCGCCCAGCCGACCCCACATGGCCAGCGCGGAGAGCAACTGGATGACGGCGAAGAACGCCGCACCGGTGCCGAGCCAGACCTTCACCGTCAAAGGTGAGGAGAAACCGGCGACGTTGACCGCGATACCGGTGGGGGTGTGGGTGCGCCCGTAGACACCGAGCGCCACCGCCACCGCGGCCCCGACGACAAGCGGCACCAGCAGTGAGGTTCCCTGTCTCGGGACACTCGGCGGCGGGCCGTCGAAGTCGCGGAGCACCTCGACGGTGGGCTCGGGTGCCCGGCGGGGCACGGTGCGTGCCCCGCCGTTTCGGTGCTGGGACATCACCGTGCCCCGGGGACTACCGGTTCGGCGACGAGGGTCACCCCGTTGACCACGGTGCTGGTGAAGGCGGGGTCCAACGGTGGTGCGGCGATGGGCTTGCCGTCCCAGGTGACGATGCCGATCTGGGTGCCGTCGGGCAACATGATCCAGCCTCCGTCGAAGCCGGCCTTCCGGGATTCGTCGGTCACCCGGTAGATCGTCGTGGCGATACCCGCACCGGACTTCACCACCGCATCCTCGGTCGAGGTGTCGTCGGGTCGGGCGGTGAACTTCCAACGCCGTACGCCGACGACCATCTCACCGGAGGCACTGTCGCCCCGGATGATGCCGGTCAGCTTCGCATCTTTGCCGGTCAGCTCGATCTTGCCGTCGCGGACGCTGCCGGACAGCCACAGTTCCATCTCCTTGCCGTCGCAGACGTACGCCTCGGCTTCGCCGTTGTTGACGGTGATGGCGATGGTGGCCCCGTTCTCGAGCTCACCGATCCAGTTCTGTTCGACCGATGTCACCTCGGTACCGGCCGATGAGGCGTCAGGATCGGTGGGCGGTGACGTTCCGGCCGGTCGTTGGGCGTCGTCCAGGTCAGCTTCGGGTGTGACCGCATCAGGGTCCACCTCGACGTCGGCATCAGCCTCCACATCAGCCGGCGGTGCCGGCGTGGTAACCGGTGGTCCACCACCGGCCACGGATTGGGTGCCCGGCGGGGATGCCTGTGCACTCATCGTGAACAGCACGGCAGCCGTCACCGCCCCCGACAGGAGGGTGAGCAACGGGGTCAGGCGCTTCATGGGCCACTCCCTTCGCCCAGGACATACGGTCGGCGGTGCCGGGTCGGTTCAATCGGCGTCGAACAACCTCCGCGCGGCTGCTCCGCTGCAACTGGTCTGATCTCCGCCGCGCCTGGTCCGTGCGGTGGTCGCGGGCTGCCGCTCGGGCCACGACACGTGTGCGGAAGGACCTTCACCGCACTGCCGACAACGACTACCATTGCGTTTCCTGCTGGTCCGGCGCGGGTCAGCCGTCGACGAGATGGGGTGGGGGCGATGGCCGCCGAGACCGAGACCGCTGCCGGGGGTCGGGGCTTGCTCCGGTCGCTGGTGCGCTCGGAACAAAGCCGGCTCGCCGCCGCTGTGCTGCTCGCCGTCGCGGCAGTGGCGTGCCAGCTCGTGCCGTACCTGATGGCCTACCGGGTCGCGGTGGAGCTGGTGAGTGAAGCGACCCCCGACGGTGACGCCCTGATCCGCTACGCCGTGATTGCCCTGGTCGCCATCGCGGCCGGCACCGCCCTGATGGGCGGGGCGCTGGCGATCAGTCACATCAGCGCGTACCGCCTGCTCCACCGACTGCGCCAGCGCATCGCCGAACGGCTCGGGGTCCTCCCGCTTGGTGAGGTGACCCGTCGCGGTAGTGGCGGTGTCGGCAAACTGGCGATGGAGGACGTCGAACGGATCGAGGTCTTCATCGCGCACATGCTGCCGGATGCGGTGGCCGCGCTGACCGTGGTCGCCGCCACCACCGTGTGGCTGTTCGTCATCGACTGGCGGTTGGCCCTGGCCGCGGTGGCGGTTGTGCCGCTGGCGATGCTCGGCATGCGGTGGGCCACCCGCGGCTCCGGTGCCTGGGTCGCCCAGTGGCACGGTGCGGGCATGGCCATGAACCAGGCCGTCACCGAGTTCCTGCATGGGATCAAGGCGGTCAAGGTCTTCAACCGGCAGACCGACACGGTGGCCCGGGCCACCGACGCGGTGCGACGGTACGTCGACGCCGAAACCCAGTGGGGCAGAGCCTTCCTGCCGGGCGGTGCGGCGTACTTCACGGTGATGGCGGCCAACGCGGCGGTGGTCGTGCCGGTGGGCCTCCTGCTGTACCGTGACGGCGCCGTGGACCTGCCCACTCTGCTGCTGTTCCTGTTGCTGTCCCTGGGCTACACCGCGCCGTTGACCAAACTCACCGGCTACGGTTCGCAGCTGCGCCAGGTGCGGTTCGGCACCGACGAGATCGCCAAGCTGCTGGACACCCCGGAACTGCCGGACACCGGCCGACGGCTGCCCCTGGGTCAGCCGGCCGTCGAGCTGACCGACGTCTCGTTCGCCTACCATCCGGACCGGGACGTGCTGACCGGAGTGTCCATCAAGGCCGAGGCGGGCCGCGTCACCGCGATCGTCGGCCCGAGTGGTTCGGGTAAGACCACGGTCGCCCGTCTGGTGTCCCGCTTCTTCGACGTGTCCGCCGGGAGTGTCCGCGTGGGTGGCGTCGACGTCCGCGAGATGGCCGTCGACCAGCTGATGGACACCGTCGCGGTGGTGTTCCAGGACCCCTTCCTCTTCCACGACACCGTCCGGGCCAACCTTACCCTCGGGCGACCCGACCTGGACGACGAGGCCGTGCAGCGCGCGGCCCGCGCCGCCCGCTGCCACGACTTCATCCTGGCCCTGCCGCAGGGGTACGACACGGTGGTCGGTGAGCGGGGCGCGACGCTGTCCGGCGGTGAACGTCAACGCCTGTCGATCGCCCGCGCGCTGCTCAAGGACGCACCGGTGGTGGTGCTCGACGAGGCCACCGCCTCCACCGACCCGGAGAACGAGCTCTGGATCCAGGAGGCGGTGGCGAACCTCGCCGCCGGGCGGACCCTGCTGGTGATCGCCCACCGGCTCACCACCGTCCGCGACGCCGACCAGATCGTGGTGATGAGCGATGGTCGGGTGGTCGAGACTGGACGGCACGACGAACTGCTGGCAACCGGCGGCACCTACGCCGGGCTCTGGGCCGACGCCACCACCAGTGCCCGATGGAGTCTCGGAGTCAGCGGCGACCGGAGCGGAGCACACGCATGACGACCCACACGTCGACGTCGGCCAGCCCGTCGACCGGCACGGTGGCCGGGCGCACCATCGCCCTGATCCGGCGACTGTGGTCGCTGTCCGATCCGCGGCTGCGCCGCCAGCAACTGTGGGGCATCGCCGCCCGGATGGCGGCGGCGGTCTGCACCGCGATACCGATCTGGCTGCTCGTGGTGGTTCTGCAACGGTTGCGGGAGGCGAACCTCGGCGGACCGGAGATCAGCCAGCGCGAGGTGCTGTGGTGGAGTCTGGGCGTGGTGGCCGCAGTGATCGGCCAGTTCGGCTTCGATCTGCTCGCCCAACGGCAGAGCTGGGTGGCGTCCTTCGAACTCCTCGGGGATCTGCGTCTTCGGGCTCTGGAGCACCTGCGCCGGTTGCCGCTGGGCTACCACACCAGACGGCAGAGTGGTGACCTCACCGCTCTCGTCACGCATCACCTCAGCGAGCTGGAGCCGGTGGTGTTCGGGGCGATTCCCACCATCATCGGAGCGGCCCTGCTGCCGATCGTGATCGCGGTCGGTCTGCTGCTGGAGGACTGGCGGATGGGTCTCGCAGCGCTGGCCACCATCCCACTGGCGATGCTGGTCTACGCGTGGTCACAGCGCACCTTCGCCCGACTCGCCGCCGAGCGTGCCGAGGCAAGCGGTCAGGCCGCTGCCCGCTTCCAGGAGTACGTCTCCGGGATCGCCGTCGCACGGGCACACGGAGCCACCGGGGACCGGGCCGGCCGCCTCTCCCGTGCCCTGCTGCGGCACCGGGACGCGAGCACCGGGCTGGTCAGCCGGTTGGTGGTGCCGCTGGTGCTGTTCCTCACCGTCATCGAGCTGGGCCTGCCCGTGGTGCTCCTGGTCGGCGCCTTCCTGCTGATCGGTGGCGACCTGGCACCGGCCACCTTCCTGGTGTTCGCGGTGCTGTCGCTGCGTATCCACGGCCCGCTCCGCGCGATGGGGGAGCAGACCGAGAGCCTGCGTGTGGGGGAGGCGGCCGTCGACCGGCTCGGCGCCCTGCTGGCTGAGCCGGTGCCGGCGGAGATTCACAGCGGCAGGGCTCCGCAGGGGCACGACGTCGCCTTCGAGGGGGTCTCCTACACGTACCCCGGCGCGAGTAGGCCCGCTCTGCGTGACGTCAGCTTCGAGGCGCCGTCCGGCACGGTGACCGCGCTCGTCGGCAGCAGCGGTGCCGGTAAGACCACCTGTCTGCACCTGCTGGCGCAGTTCTTCGCCCCTGACTCCGGCACCATCCGGATCGGCGGCACCGACATCCGGGAGATGGACACCGCAACCCTCTTCGATGCGGTGACCGTCGTCTTCCAGGACAGCTACCTGTTCAGCGAGTCCGTCTGGGACAACATCCGCTTCGGTCGGCCCGGCGCCACCGACGATCAGGTGCGTCAGGCCGCGGCACAGGCCCGGGTGGACGAGATCGTCGCCCGGTTGCCGCAGGGCGGTGACACCCAGGTGGGGGAGGGCGGAGCCACCCTGTCCGGGGGTGAGCGGCAACGGCTGTCGTTGGCCCGGGCCATTCTCAAGGACGCGCCTATCGTGTTGCTGGACGAGCCGACGGCGGCGATGGACGCCACGAACGAGCGGCACGTTCAACAGGCGTTGTCCGGCCTGATCCGCGACCGTACCGTGCTGGTCGTCGCGCACCGGCTGGGGACGATCCGGCACGCGGACCGGATCGTCGTCCTCGACGACGGCAGCGTCGTCGAGGTCGGGCGGCACGACGACCTGCTCGCCCGGGAAGGCCGATACGCGCGGATGTGGGCCGAGCAGGAGGCGGCCCGTTCCTGGCGGCTCTGACCCCCACGGGCCGGCCACGGCGCCGTGACCGGCCCCGCGGGGGTCAGGTGGCGATCCAGACGTTCTTCGGCCGGAGGAACTCGCGTACCCCGGCCTCGCCGCCGATGCGGCCCCAGCCGCTCTGCCGTACTCCACCGAACGGGGTCGAGGGTAGGACACCGGGCACCCCGTTGACCCAGACACTTCCCGCCGCGACCGCCCGGCTCACCCGGTGCGCCGTGCGCAGGTCGGTGGTGTGCACGTACGCCCCGAGGCCGTACCGGGTGCCGTTGGCCAGCTGCAGCGCCTCCTGCTCGGTGTCGAACGGCGTGCAGGCCAGCACCGGTCCGAAGATCTCCTCCTGGGCCAGTTCGCTGGCCGGGTCGACGTCGGCGAAGACGGTCGGAGCGATGAAGTAGCCGTCTCCGAGGTCGCCACCGAGTCGTTCTCCGCCGGAAACGAGACGGCCCTGCCCCTCGTCTCGGGCCCGATCGACGACACCGAGGATGCGTTCGCAGGCGCCCGCGCTCACCACCGGCCCCATCAGCGTGCGCTCGTCGGCGGGATCACCGACCGGTACCCGGGCCAGCCGCGCGGTGAGGGTGCGCACCACCTCGTCGTAGACCGAGGAGTGCGCCAGCACGCGGGTGCCGTTGGCGCAGCCCTGACCACTCAGCGCGATCACACCGCTCATCGCCATCCGGGCCGCCATCCGGACGTCGGCGTCACCGAAGATCATGTGTGCGGACTTGCCGCCCAGTTCGAGCCCGACGGGGACGAGCCGTTCCGCGGCGTCGGCGAGGATCTTCCGGGCCGTTGGGCCGCCGCCGGTGAAGTGCACCTTGTCGACGCCTGGATGCCGGACGAGCGCCGCACCGCCGGCCGCCGCGCCCGGCACCACGTTCACCACGCCGGGTGGGAAACCCGCCGTCAGGGCCAGCTCCCCGAGCCGCAGGGCGGTGAACGGTGCCAGCTCCGACGGCTTCAGCACGATCGTGTTGCCGGCCGCGAGTGCCGGGGCCAGCATCTGTGCGACGGAGACGAGCGGCCCGTTCCAGGGAATGATCACGGCGACCACGCCGTACGGTTCGTCGAGGGTGTAGTCGAGGGCGCGTACCGGCCAGGTGGGGACGACCTCGCCGCCGATCTTGTCGGCCCAGCCGGCGTTGTAGCGTAGGTGGTCGACCGCCAACTCCGGCATCTTGGACGCGAACTGCCGGGGACAGCCGTTCTCCAGGGTCTGTAGCCCGATGAGTTCCGTGGCGTGCTGTTCGACCAGCTCGGCCAGGCGGAGCAGCAGGTCGCGGCGGATGTTGCCGGGGGTGTTCCGCCAGCCGTCGGACGCCGCACCCGCGGCGCGGACCGCGGCGTCCATCTCAGCCGCGCCACCGAGCGGCACCTCGGCGGTGCTCTGACCGTTGGCGGCGTAGACGTGACGGTGGACGCCACCGGAGGTGGCCGACGTCCGGCTGGCGCCGATGAGGACGCCGGTGTCCGGGATGAGTTCGGTCGGGGCGGCGGTGACAGGCACGTGACGACCTCTTCCGGCTCGGCGCACCACGCGGGGCGGAGCGGTCAGCGGAGTATGTTGCGTTGAATCCTAGTGTAGTTTGTTGCGTTAGGCAGCCCCACCGCAGAGGGTGGTGGCGGATCGCCGGATCGAGGACACCAGGAGGTCGGGTCGTGGCAGGACATCTGTCGTACTTCGAGTTCGGTACCCCGGACGTGGCAGTCGCCAGCCGGTTCTTCGCCGAGCTGTTCGGCTGGCAGGTGCAGGCGCAGGAACACGGTGGTTCGATCGACACCGGGCAGGCGACCGACGGGACGACGACGGTCCCCGGCGGTCTGCACCGGGACCCGGGGCCGCCGCAGCACTACCTCTACTTCGCAGTCGACGACATCGACGCGGCGATGAAGCGCGTGATCGAACTCGGCGGTGAGGTGGAGCCGATGCGCCCACCGACCGAGCAGTGGGGTGCGTTCGTCGAGTGCCGGGACAACCAGGGGCTCGCGTTCGGCCTGCACCTGCCGCCGAAGCCGAAGGACTGACCGGAAGACGGGTGCCCCGCGCGGCAAGCGCGGGGCACCCGTCGGACGAACACCGGCACGTGTCCGCCTGACTACTGTGCGTCGGTGAGGAAGCGGCCCGGTACGTAACCGGTCCGGGCGGTGGAGAGGCCACCATCGACGGTGACCACCGATCCGGTCACGTACGACCCGGCGCGGCTGCACAGGTAGATGGCGGTGCCCACGATGTCGTCCGGCCGGCCGATGCGCTGCAACGGAGTCACGGCGGCGATCTCCTCACCCATCGCCTCGAGTACCCCGGCCATCATCCGGGACGGGAAGCTGCCCGGCGCGATCACGTTCGCGGTCACCGTCGGCGCGAAGTCGTGCGCGAGCATCCGGGTGATGTGATGGATCGCCGCCTTCGCCGCTGCTGCGGAGTACGTCGGCATCTCCGGTACCCGCAGCGCGTCGGCACTACCGATGTTGACGATGCGGGCCGGGTTCTCGGCGGTGCCGGCTGCCCGCAGCAGCGGTGCCAGCTCTCGCACCAGGAACAACGGTGCCTTGAGACCGAGATCGAGCACGCTGTCCCAGGCGCTGGCGGGGAACTGGTCGACCGGCGCGGTCCAGGCGGTGCCGGCGTTGTTGACCAGGATGTCCAGTTTCGCCTCGCGTTCGGCGATCTCCCGGGCCAGGCGCACGCATTCCTGCTCGTCGGCCAGGTCGGCGGGGATGGCGACACAGTCGCCACCGTCAGCCGACAGTTCCTGGGCCACGTCCGCGCAGTCGGACTTGGTCCGGGCGGTGAGGTAGACCCGGGCGCCCGCCTCGACGAACCCCTGGGCGATCATCCGCCCGATCCCCTGGGTGCCGCCCGTGACCAGTGCCACCCGGCCGGCCACCGAAAACAGCTCACTCATGACAACCTCCACAAACGATAAGGTTCGCTATCCGTACGTCGGACTCGACGTGACCTATCCCGGGCCGGCCTCCTCGCCGACGGCGAGCGCGCCGAGTGTGGCGTACGAGTCGCGGCCGGCCACGAAGTGCTGGGTGGCGGTGCGCATGTCACGCAGCCGGCGTTGCAGCGGGGAGGTCTCGTAGATCGCGCTGCCGCCGGCCAGGGTGTGTGCGGTGTCCACGACCTGCGCGCACAGGGTGGTCACCTGCGCTGCGGCAGCCCGCAGCCGTGCCCGCCGTAGCGGCGTCGAGGCGCCGGTGGCCGACTGTGCCTCGACCGCCTCGGCGTAGAGCAGCGCCCGAGCGGCACGGTGCACCGTCTGCGCCTCGCCCAGCCGGTCCTGGAAGACCGTCGAGGTGGCCAGCCGGCGGGCGCTCAGGGCCGGGCGTTTTCCGTCGACGGCGAGCCGGACCAGGTCGGCAAGCGCGCCGTCGGCCAGTCCCACCGCGACCGCACCGATGATCAGACTGGACTGGGCGATGCGGTGCACGGCGTCGTCGTCGCGTGCGGCGACCGCGCGGTGCTCCGGTA
Organism: Micromonospora sp. HNM0581; assembly: GCF_012726175.1. Classification (GTDB taxonomy): domain Bacteria; phylum Actinomycetota; class Actinomycetes; order Mycobacteriales; family Micromonosporaceae; genus Micromonospora. Next base: position 105,848 of record NZ_JAASAD010000004.1, on the reverse strand, counting down.
CCCGCGCGTCATCCACCGCCACGTCGTGGCTGGCGGTGCCGCGCAGCCCCAGGACCCGCCAGGTGTCCACGACGCGGACCTCGCTCGCCGGCACGAACAGGATGCGGGTGGTCGGCACCCCGTCGGGTCCGACCGGGACGCTACGACCGGCGACCAGCACACAGTTGAGGTAGAACCATCGCGCCCGGGGACAGCCGGTGACGAAGGGCCACTGGCCGGTGAGTCGCCAGCCGCCCTCGGTGGTCCGGGCCCGACCCTTGGGGGCCACCGCTCCGGCGACGAGGGTGTCCGGGCCGTCGGCGAAGACGTCGTCGAGCGCGGCGGCCGGACCGCACCGCACGATCAGGTGCGACAGGGCCACCTGGCCGACCGTCCACGCTGTCGCGGCGTCGGCTCGGGCGAGTTGTTCGAGCACGGTGAGGACGTCGGGCAGATCGAGTTGGTCACCACCGTGACTGGCCGGTGCCAACATCCGGAAACAACCGGCGGCACGGAGATCGTCGAGGAGGTCGTCGGGAAGCCCGCGCCGTTGCTCGATCTCGTCGGCCCGTTTCGCCACGCGGGACGCAAGCTCGGCCACCCGTGAGCGCGTTGGGTTCACGTCCGCTCCTCCTGTGTCTGGTGTGTCGTGTCCGGACGCTATCTTCCGTGGGCGGGTGCTGTCCATGGCGCGCCCGTCGCGTTAGCGTGTGTGCAGAAAAACAACACACCATTCATGCGCCACCTGGAGGACGCCGATGACAACTCCCACTGACACCGGTGCCCGGGTCTTCGCGGTCCGGATGTGGACCTCGCTGCTGGCCACCCAGGAGCTGCTCTCGACGTATCTCGGTGTCCGACTGGGTCTCTACGAGGACCTCGCCGCTAAGGGGCCCGGCACGGTGGCGGAGATCGCGGAGCGCACCGGTGTCGACCCGCGTTACGCCCGGGAGTGGCTGGAGCAGCAGGCGGTGGCCGGTGTCCTGACGGTGGACGACGCCTCCCGTCCCGCCGAGGCGCGGGTGTTCGCGATACCTGCCGCGCACGCCGAGGTGCTCACGGTGTCCGACAGTCCGGTGTCGATGGCGGCACTGGCCGTGCTGCCGTTGGGCGGGGTGGCGGCGGCCCTGCCGGCGCTGCTGGACGCGTACCGCGACGGCGGCGGGGTGCCCGACGCGGTCTACGGCGTCGACTGGCGGGAGGGCCACGCCGGTGCCAACCGGGCGATGTTCACCCATCAGATGGCCGGTTGGCTGCGTCGCCACGCACCGGACATCCACGCCCGGCTCGCCGGCTCCCCGGCCCGGGTGGCGGATGTAGCCTGTGGGGCCGGTTGGGCGGGCATCGCTCTGGCGCGAGCCTTTCCCGGGATTTCGGTCGACGGCTACGACATCGACGTCGACGTGATCGGTGACGCCCGGCGGCACGCCGCGGAGGCCGGGTTGGTCGAACGGGTGTCCTTCGCCGCCCGCGACGCGGCGGACCCGGAGCTGGCCGGCGGCTACGACCTGGTCTGTCTCTTCGACGCGCTGCACGAGATCTCCCGCCCGGTGGAGGTGCTGCAGGCCTGTCGACGGCTGTGCGCCGAGGGGGGAAGTGTTCTGGTTCTCGACGCGCGGGTGGCGGAACGGTTCACCGCTCCGGCGGACGAGATCGAGCGTTTCCAGTACGCGACGAGCGTGCTGCACTGCCTGCCGGCCTGTCTGAGTCAGCAGCCATCGGCCGGTACCGGCACGGTGCTGCGACCGGAGGCGGTCAGGCGGCTGGCGGTCGAGGCGGGTTTCGCCGCGGTCACCCAGTTGCCGATCGACGACCGCTTCCACCGGTTGTACCGCCTGATCGGCTGAGTTGCCCGCGCCCGGGGCGCGGCCATCGGGCCGGACGGTCGCGGCGGCAGGAAGCGTGCGGGCCGGCCATCCGAGTTGGATGGCCGGCCCGTGGACGCCAGGGAGGTCAGGCCCCGGCGTCGCGTTCGGCGATGCGCTTGAGTACGTGGTCCTGCACCGCACCGAGTGTGGTGATCGACCGGGCGGTCTTCTCGTCGATGGGTTCCAGGTCGAATTCGTCCTCCAGGGCGAAGGCGAGTTCCATCAGGGCCAACGAGTGGAAGCCGAGGTCCTGGACCAGGGCGGTCTCCGCGTCGCGCAGGCCGTCGGGGTTTGGCGCCAGGTCGAGCACGATGGCTTGGACCTGTGCGCGGATCTGCTCGTCGGACTGCTTCTGTCCCACGACCGTCGGGGTCTGCTCACTCATGGTCGCTTCTTCCTTCCGGATCGCCCGGCTCACCGGAGCTGTGCGGTTTGATGGATGGGTAGGGTTTCCGCAGGTCGGGCTGAGCCAACCGACGAGGTTTGGCAGCTGCGCAGCACTGCGGCGAGCACCGGCACCGCCGCTGCGGTCCATCCTGCGACCGCAGTGTCGAGGTCGCCGAACTCTTCCTCCAACACCGCCAGCCCGCGTACCGGGACCACGGCGCCCAACTCCACCAGCAGCGGTCGCAGCCGGGCGTCGGAGACGAAGCGGTGCTGGGCCCAGCCGGCGGTCATCACGGGCACCGCCACGGTGCCCGGGCACAGTCCCTCCCGCGGCAGCATGTCCAGGAAGAGCTTCAACAGGCCGGTGTAGGAGCCCTTGAACGTCGGGCTCACCACCACCAGCAGGCCCGGTCCGCGGACTCGGCGGACCACCTGCTCCAGCGGTGCGTGGGCGGCGGTGCCGGCGAGGAGTCGGGCGGGCAGGTCCGCCCCCAACTCGGCGAGATCAACGACGTACGGGTCGACCAGGTGGACGTCCAGGCCGGCGAGCCCGGTACGCAGCGCCTCGGTGAGGTGCTGGGCCACGGTGCGGGTCCGTGATCCCTGCCGAGGATTGCCGACCAGAACAGTGGTCGGCACACTCACGGACCCGGTCGGTTCGGTCGCCCGCCGGGGTGGGGGTTGCCGGAGGTCGGTCACCGGTCTCCTTCCGGTTCGGCCAGCAGCCCACGTCGGCGCAGGATCGGCAGGACACCCTCACCGAAGGTGTAGGCCTCCTCCAGGTGCGGCTGGCCGGAGAGGATCAGGTGGTCCAGTCCGATGGCGTGGTACTCCTCGATGCGGTCGGCCACCTCGACGTGGTTGCCGACCAGCGCCACGCCAGCACCCGGTCGGACCAGCCCGTAACCGGCCCATACGTTCGGATACACCTCGAGGTCTGCGGTCCGGCCCTGGTGCAGTGCGGCCATCCGGCGTTGTCCCTCGGACTCGGTGCGCCGGAACCGCTGTTGGGCGGCGGCGATGGTCTCAGGATGCATGCCCGCGACCAATCGGTGTGCCACCTCCCACGCCTCCTCGGCGGTGTCCCGGCTGATCACGTGGAACCGGGAGCCGTAGGACAGTTCGCGGCCCTGGGCATCGGCCCGGTCGCGGACCTGTTTCACGAGTTCCGCAAGCGACTCGGGTGGCTCTCCCCAGGCGAGGTAGACGTCGGCACGGCTGGCGGCCACCTGGTGTGCCGCGGCGGAGGAACCGCCGAGGAACACCGGTGGGGTGACCGGATGGGCCCGGGTCAGCCGACCGGCCCGTACCTGGTAGTGGGAGCCGGCGAAGTCGTAGGTTCGGCCTGACCAGGCTCGGGCGAATACGTCGAGGAACTCGTCGGCTCGGGCGTACCGCTGGTCGTGGTCGAGCCAGTCGCCGTAGCGCAGCTGCTCGTCCGGATCGCCGCCGGTGACCACGTTGAGCAGCAGCCGGCCGCCGGACAGCCGTTGCATGGTTGCGGCCATCTGCGCCGCGACGGTGGGGGACATCGATCCGGGGCGGACCGCCACCATGAACTTCAGCCGGCTGGTCCGGTTGGCCAGTGCAGCCGACACCAGCCAGGGGTCTTCGCAGAACAGCCCGGTGGGCACCAGGGCGCCGGCGAAGCCGAAACGGTCGGCGGCGGCGGCGACCTGGGCGAGATAGTCGATGTCCGGTTCGCGGCGGATGTTCTGCGCGGGGTCGGCCGGCGTGCCCTGGGGGGTTTTTGCCACCTCACGGCCGTCACCGTGGGACGGAAGGAACCAGTGCAGGTGAAGTGGCATGTGGACCTTCCTGTCACAGCATCCATCGGCTGAGCGGTAGCCGTCGTACGGTTGGCGGCACCGTCCGCTCCCTGCGCGCTACCAGGTAGGGCTGGTCGAAGCCTCCCAGCAGCCGGATGCGGTGTCAAGAGTGTGTGACGCCAGTGTCGTGTTGTTTGACGCTTGTTGGTGTTGGTCAACCGGAAGCCTGACGCAGCGGAGCGTGCGGTTCCGTGGCCAGTCGGGCAGCCAGGTCGGCATACCCGGCCAGGAAAGCGGTGGCGTCCGCCTCCGGGTATGCCGCCGTGCGGTGGTAGAAGACGGCGCGCAGGTCCGTCGGGCCGACCGGAGCGACGGCCAACTCGAAGCGGAAGCGGCTGCCGAGCCCCGGGGGCACCAGCAGTTCGAACCCGACACCACCGGCCTCGGTCCGGTGGTCCATCTCGGTCATCACGTTGAACAGCACGTCGTCGGCCCGCCGTCCGCCGGTCTGCACCGCGTCCAGCGGGAGCATCTGGTAGGGCAGATCCTGGTAGGTGAAGGCCCCGATAGCGGCGGCGTGTGCCTGTCCGACCAGGTCGGCGAAGGTCGTGGCCTGCCCGACCCGGGCCCGTAGGAGCACCATGTTGGCCAGCAGCCCCACCGTTTGACGTAGCTCGGGCCGGGACCGGTTGGCGAACATCGACGCCACCGCGAGATCGTCCTGGCCGGTGATGCGGTGCAGGTGGTGGTAGAACACCGCCAACAAGACCGAGAACAGGGTGGTGCGCTGCGTCCGCGCCACCGTACGGATCCGGGCGACCGCCTCGCGGTCCAGGTCGACCGCCACGTCGGAGGTGGCTGGTACGTCGCTGACGGTGCTGGTCTGCTCGCTCTCGGCGTCGCCGAGCGCGGGTAGCTGGCTCCCGGACAGTTGCCGTCGCCAGTAATCGCGGTGCCGGCGCAACCCGTCGCCGTCCAGCAGCTCCTGCTGCCACCTGACGAACGAGGTGTACTGCCAGCCGGTGGGTGGTGGTTGTGCGGTCGCGCCGGTGGCGCCGGCATAGAGGATGCCCAGGTCACGGAAGAGGATCCCGGTGGACCACGCGTCGGTGACCAGGTGGTGCAGGTTGAGGCAGAGGATGTGCTCACCGGGCCCGAGCCGCCACAGGGTGGCCCGGGAGGGCCACTCGGTCGGGTCGATCCCGGTCCTCAGCTCGGCCCGGACCGCCCGGTCCGCGGCGGCTGCCGCGTCCGCCTCCGCCGACAGGTCCATCCGGCGGGCCGCGATCGACGCGGGCGGGTGTACGACCTGGGCAAGTCGTGCTCCGCGACCGGTGAAGGTGGTACGCAGCGACTCGTGTCGGGCGGTGAGCGCGGACAGCGCGGAGTCCAGCGCATCGGCGTCGACCTCGCCGGTGAGGCGGCACAGCAGCGGGCAACTCAAGGCGCCGAAGTCGGTGCGGTAGTGCTTGATCATCCAGAGCAGGCGCTGGGCCACGGAGGCTGGTGTTTGTCGTATCTCCACATCGGGACCCTAGCGTCAATCCGTTGGCATCGGTCAGCTCTCTAGGTATGTTGCATTGCATGAGCTTTGTCGTGCCAGCTCGCGTGGACACTACACTCACCTGGGACTACGAAGCCTCCGATCCCCGGCTGGTGGCCCTCTACGAGCGGGCCAAGTCGGCGCAGTGGCGAGCCTCGGACGTCGACTGGTCGATACCCGTACCCTTCGGTGAACCGTTGCCCGACGACTCCGCGTTCGCCATGGCAGCCTTCGCCGACTCGCCGCTGGCGGCACGCGGCCCCCGCGCCTGGGACGCGTTTCGCTGGGAGTTCCAGTCGTGGATGGTCAGCCAGTTCCTGCACGGCGAGCAGGCCGCCATGATCGTCGCCGCCCGGCTCGTGGAGACGGTGCCGGATCTGGACAGCAAGTTCTACGCGGCCACCCAGGCAGTCGACGAGGCCCGGCACGTCGAGGTCTTCTCCCGCTACCTGCGGGAGAAGATTCCCGAGCCGTACGGGGTGTCCCCGCCGCTACGGGAACTGCTCACCGACATCCTGTCCGACTCGCGGTGGGACGTCACCGCTCTCGGGATGCAGATCATGGTCGAGGCGATCGCGATGGCCTCGTTCCGGCTGTCCAACAGCAGCTTCCACGACCCGTTGATCAAGGAACTGACCCACCTCGTGGCTCGGGACGAGGCACGACACGTCACCTTCGGCGTGCTGTCCCTCAGCGGTCTCTACGACCAGCTGACCACCGCTGAGCGGGCGGAACGGGAGGAACTGGTGCTGGACGCCGCGGCGCTGATCCGGCGGCGGTTTCTGCTCGACGACATCTGGCAACGGCTGGAGGTCGACCGCGCCGCCGGTGTGGAGTTCGCCACCAACCACGATCTCATGATCAAGTATCGACAGGCCGTCTTCTCCCGGGTCGCCGTCGCGCTCGGACAGATAGGCCTGATGACCGACCAGGTCCGTACCGGACTGGACAAGCTGGGCCTTCTGCAGTTCGCCGGTGAGCGGCTGCGGGTACGCAGAGGGGCGTTCACATGACAACCAGCCGTAAGTCCCTCGACCTGACCGCGGTGATGCGGCTCGGTGAACTCGGTGACCAGATCACCCCGTTCGCGCTGCGGGCCGCCTGTGACCTGCGCGTCGCCGACCTGCTCGCCAACGGTCCGCGTACGGTCGCGGAACTGGCCGAAGCGGCTGGCGCACACGCCGGGGCGCTGCTGCGGCTGCTGCGGGCCCTGGCCGCGCGGGGCGTGTTCACCGAGGTCGCCGATGCCACGTTCGCACTCACCCCGCTCGCCGAGCCGCTGCGCGGTGACCACCCCATGTCGTTGCGGGACAGTTTCACCCTGCTCGAATCGGACGTACGGGCGTGGGGGGCGATGGGACACACGCTGCTGACCGGAGAACCGGCGTTCTCCCACGTGCACGGCCAGGACTACTGGACCTACCTCGCGGACCACCCGCAGGAGAGCAACCGGGTCGACGACTGGATGCGCAGCGTGAACCGGCTTCACCTGCGCACCGTGCTCGGGGCGTACCCGTGGCGACGGTTCGGCACCCTGGTCGACGTCGGTGGCGGTACCGGTGGTTTCCTGGCCGGACTGCTCGCCCGTTTTCCCGCGGTCCGGGGGGTGCTGTTCGACCTGCCGCACGTCGTGTCGGGGGCGGCCCCGGTGCTGGCCGCGGCGGGGGTGGCAGACCGCTGCGACGTGGTGCCGGGCGACGTCTTCGACGCGGTGCCCGTCGGCGGCGACGGTTACCTGCTCAAGACCGTGCTGCCGGGTTTCGACGACGACGACGTCGTCAGAATCCTCCGCAACGTCCGTGACGCCATGCGGCCCGACTCGCGGCTGGTCCTGCTGGAGGCCGTGCTGCCCGCAGGCGACACCTTCGACATGGCGAAGCTGTTCGACGTCCACGCCATGGTGCTCACCGGCGGTGCGCACCGCGGCGCGGAGCAGACCGGCCGGCTGCTGGAGCAGGTCGGGCTACGGCTGACCCAGGTGGTCGGCACACCCACCCTGACCGTGCTGGAGGCACTGCCGGCCGACTGAGCCACGCGCACCCGACCACGCGGGCTTCGGCCCGGGCGCCGCCGTACCCGCCTGGTCCCGATCAGCCGACACGGACCGGGACGGAGGCGTACGCCCGGAACGGCGTGTCGCGTTCGCGTACCGTGGCCCCGTCGGGTTCGAGGACGGCGAGCCGCGCCAGCCTGTCGAAGACGACGGCCCCCTCCATCCTGGCCAGGAAGGCACCGAGACAGAGGTGAGCGCCCCCGCCGAAGGCGAGGTGCGGATTGTCCGTCCGGCCCACGTCCAGCCGGTCGGGGTGGGCGAACCGGAGGTCGTCATGGTTCGCTGCCCCGACCATGAGCACCAGGACCCGGCCCCGGCGCACCGTGCGCCCACCGATCTCGATCGGCTCACGGACGTACCGGGCGGTGCCCTGGATCGGCGCGTCCCACCGGAGGAACTCGTCCACGGCGGTGTTGACCAGAGACGGGTCGGCCCGTAGCCGGTCGAGTTGGTCGGGGTGGCTCAGCAGAGCGGCGGTACCGGTGCCGATCATGTGCACGGTGGTCTCGAAGCCGGCGAAGAACGAGAAGACCGTGTTGTCGACGATCTCGTCGTGGCTGAGGGTGTCACCCGATTCCTCGGCGTCCAGCAGCCGGGAGAGCAGGTCGTCGCCCCGACGGGCGCGGCGCTCGTCGAGCAGGGCGCCGATGTGCTCACGAAGCCACCGCACCGCCACGTCGGCTTCCGTACGGGCGTGTTCGGGGACGACCGCGGTGAAGGCACGGCCGAGGTTCATCGCGTGGCGGCGCACCTCGTCGGTGGACTCCGGTGGGATGCCCATCAGCCGGCAGACCACCTGTACCGGCAGCGGATAGGCAAGCTCGGTTACCAGGTCCATCCGGCCGTTCACCAGTGCCGGTTCCAGCAACTCGTCGACCAGGTCCGCCACGTAGGACCGTAGCTGGCGGACCACGGCCGGGCTGAAGGCCCGGCTCATCAGACGACGCAACCGGACGTGGTCCGGCGGGTCGCGGTACAGCATGATCCGCTGGAAGAAGGCGCTGGCGGGGCCGTCACCCACCGACACCTGGTGGTAGCCGTCGGGGAACTCGCTGCCCAGTCGTGGGTCGTGCTGCAGGGCCGTGACGTCGGCGAAGCGGGTGACACCCCAGCTCCCGGGTCCGATCCGGCACAGCGGTCCGGCGGCTCGCAGGCGGGCGTACTCGGGATAGGGATTCTCGGTGACGTTCGGGTCCAGAGCGTCGAAGCGCGGTGTCAGGGCCGGTGCGGTCATGCATCTAGTGTCTGTTGCTTTGGCGTCGGGCGGCAAGTCGCATGTTGACATGCCTGATGACCGGGGGACACGTCCGTTCCGGGCCTGGTCGTGGACTCCGATGACTTTTGTCGGATGTTCGGCACTGGGCTGTCCCGTGATCACTGGGGGTGATCTCGGTGTGGGGTGGACGTCCGAACGGGCAGGGGTCGGACTCGGGGGCCCGGGGCTGGCGCCGCCACCCGCCCGTCGCTTCTGGTCGGCCGCATCCGCTGCTCACCCGATCGGAGCGGGTCGGGAGAGCGTTCTATCGGGGGCGCGCCGGAACTCTTGCGGTCTAGCCACGGAAAGTCACATGTATTGCCAACTATCAGAATTATCGACGGAGTTAACACGCGGATGTCACGTTTTTGCGGCCGATCGGTCATTCCCTTGCTGTGGCGACGCCCCCTAGGGTGTGACACCAGCAGGAGGGGGGAATAGTGTTGCCGATGGTCAAAGCCCGCAGAGTCAGTCCACGTGCCGTTGCGATTTCGGTCAGCGGCAGTGTCAACCACAGCACCGCCGAGTACGTCACCCGAGTTGCCGAATACATGCTGGATCACGTCGAGTCAACGCCGGATCGGGTCGAACTGGACCTCACTGATGTGACCGGGGTCGACGAGGTGGGGTTCACCTCCTTGGTCGACGTCGCCGCCGGGGCTACGGCTTCCGGTGCGGCGGTGGTGGTGCGTTGTGGTGCCGAACGCGCCATGTTGGAGTCTCACCGCGGCGGACGAGGGCTGATCTCGGAGCAGATCAGTCGAATGCTGCGTGTGCATCTCAAGTTCCTGGTGCGGCGGCGGGCCTCCCGCCGCGCGATGACCGACGCCCGGGTGGTGAGGTGGTGCCCGGGGCCACTGGCCAACCGCAGTAGGGGGTGACCCTTACTGCGTATTTCAGGGGGTGATGGTCGGTTTACCCATACATCCCGATTAAACCCTTCGAGTCCGGTTCGGCGTACTTAATCCGATTATCTCCGCAAATTCGGTGCAGGTGCGGTCCGGTATTCTCGCGCGTGGGTCAAAGTGTGAAGTCGAGCCACAGAAGTTGTCTTACCGTTAACCAGCGCGGCGGCGACCGTTGCAGCCGCAATTAACACGGTGTACTTATCCGTGCGGGTTCCGGCATCTTCGACCTGCCGCGTGTCGCCGGAACACCGCCGCACCGCTGCGGGCGTTTCCGCAGCGGTGCGACCAGCTCAAACCACCCGGGCAGCCGACAGCTCGGTGAGGGGAACGTCGGCGTCGGTGACCGCGCGCTGGATCAGGTCGACGTAGCTGCGGACGAAGGCGTCGGCCCAGGTGGGGTCGAACTCGGCCCGCGAGCACAACAGCAGCACGGAGGTCACGTCCCCCTGCGGCACCACGACGAACTCGAGCGCGAAGCGCCGCCGCTCCAGCTGCGCCTCCATGTCGTCAAGTTCCTCACCAGCCATGTCGGTGCGGGTCATCAGACTGCCGATCAGCTGGAACAGCACGTCGTCGGTACGCCCGGTGCCGCCGACGACCGTGTCCGGCGGCAGCAGTTGGTGGGGGAGATCCTGGTGGCGCATCGCGTCCATCACGGTTGCCCGAGTCTGCCTGATCAGCTCACTCAGCGTGATGTCCGGGGTGAAGCGTTCCCGCAGCAGTACCATGCTGGCGAAGAAGCCCACGGTGTCACGTACCTGTGGCTGACCGCGATTGGCGAACAGTGAGGCCACGGTGAGGTCACCCGCTGCGGTCTCGGCGTGCAGCAGGGCGTAGAACACCGCGAGGGTGACCGGGAACAGGGTCGTACGGTGCCGGCGTGCGAGCTGACGGAGGCCGGCGGTCGTCTCCGCGTCCAGGTAGTGCTCGACCGAGATCCACGGCGGTTCGCCCTCCGGAACCGGGCGGGTGCCCCGGGCCGGCAGCTCCACCAGCCGTGCGCCCGCAAGCTTGCCGGTCCAGTAGGCGGTGAGCCGTTCCAGGTTCGCACCGGAGAGTTGCTCGGCCTGCCAGCGGGCCCACTGGGCGTACTGCCACTGGGGTGCGGGTAGCTCGGTCGGCGCACCTGTCGCGCCCGCGTACAGAGCCCGCAGATCCCGGGAGAGCAGGGCGTTGGAGTAGTCGTCGGAGCAGTAGTGGTGCAGCGTGAGCACGACCAGATGGTGCTCGTGCCCCAGCCGGAGCACCCGGGGGCGCAGCGGCCACACCGACGCGTCGACCGCGGTGGCCACCTCACTGGCGACGATCCGTCGGGCGGCGGCGACCGGATCGGCCTCGGCCGACACGTCGGTGATCGGCACCGGTACCTCGCGTGGCTCGTGGATCCGCTGGCGCATCCGGCGGCCCGGCGGGTAGGTGGTCCGCAGCGGTTCGTGCCGGGCGGTGAGCGCGGCCACCGCCCTGGTCATGGCCTCGTGGTCGTACGGGCCGTGGAGCCGCCACAACACCTGTTCGTTGAGGGCGCTGTCCTGCCCCCGGTAGTGATCCATGAGCGCCAGGAGGCGTTGGCCGACGGAAGCGGGTTCGTCACGCACCCGCCCAGCCTAGAGGCCGACCGGGTGTGTGTCGACAGTGCCGACTTTCGGTCGGTGGCACTATGACGTATGTCGGGTCTTGTCCAACGGCACCGACTCACGGATAGTGCTCTGTATGCAAGCCGACACCGCGCGCCCGCACCTGTCCGCGGCATTCCTGGCCACTCAGGACGACCCCTACCCGGCGTACGCGGAACTGCGGGCCCGCGGCCCGCTGTCCCGGGCCGAGTTGGGTCAGTGGCTTGTCACCGGGCACTCGACGGTCTCCACCCTGCTACGCGACAACCGGCTGGAGAGCCGGATGCCGGCCGAGTACACCCGGCTGACGTTGGGCGACGGACCCGGTGTGGAGTTCCTCAACCGGATCGTGCTGACCCGCACCCCGCCGGATCACACCCGGCTCCGGCGGTTCATCGGCCGGGCCCTGGGCACCCCGGTGGTGCGTCGGCTGACCGGTCACATCGGCCGGGCCGCCGACGAACTGCTCACCACCGCCCTGGACCGCGGTCGGCTCGACGTGGTGACCGACCTGGCCGTGCCGCTTCCGGTGGGCGTGGTCTGCGACCTGATCGGGATCCCGGTCGCGGACCGGCCCGACGTGCTGACCCGGGTCATCTCGCTGGCCAAGGTGTTCGACGCGGCGAACCTCACCCCCGCCGATCTGCGCGACATCAACGTGGCTCTGCCCTGGCTGCACGACTACCTCGGCGACCTGCTGTCCTCCCGGCAGGACCAGCCCGGCGGGCCGACCCTGGCCGGCATGTACTGGGAGGAGAAGGCCACCGACCGGTTGGCGGTCGAGGACTTCGCCGACAACATGCTCTTCCTGTTCCACGCCGGTTTCGAGACGACCATGGGACTGGTCTCCAACGGTTTCGCCGCGCTGCTGGCCCATCCGGATCAGCTGCGCCGGCTGCGGGACGAACCGGCGCTGGTGCCCTCGGCGGTGGAGGAGTTCCTCCGGTACGACGCGCCGATCCAGAACGTCATCCGAGTGGCCCGTGAGCCGGTCGAGGTGGCCGGGGTAAAGATCAGGGCGGGCCGAACGGTGCTGCTGCTGCTCGGTGCGGCCAACCGGGACGGCGTGGTCTTCGCCGACGCGGAGCGGCTTGACGTCACACGGAACCCGAATCCGCACCTCGGGTTCGGCGGCGGCCTGCACCACTGTCTGGGCACCGCACTGGCCCGACTGATGTCGGTGGTCGTCTTCGAGCGACTGGTGGGTGCCGTGGAGGTCCTCGGTCCGGCGGCGCCGCCGGTCCGGCGTCGTCACGCCAGCCTGCGCTCGTACGACCACCTGCCGCTGGCGGTGCGCGCCCGATGACGGTGTTGTGTCGTCTCTGCCCGCAGGCGGACGACCCCAGGTAGGGTGTGTTGCGTCTGCCGACACCTGGAGGATTTCTCATGGCCGACCTGGTCGCACCCGTCATCCCCTTCCTGCGCTACCAGGATCCGCGCGCCGCCATCGACTGGCTCTGCTCGGCTTTCGGATTCGAGATACTGGAAACCACCACCGGTGGGGAGGGGCAGGTCGTGCACGCCGAGTTGCGGTGGGGCATCGGCACCTTCCAACTCGGCCCGGCCGGATCGTCGAGCCTGCCCATGGGTAGCCCACGGGACCTGCCCTTCACCAGCCAGGGCGTGTACGTGTACGTCGGCGATGCCGTCGACGCACATCACGACCGTGCCGTCGCGGCGGGCGCCGAGGTGGTCATGCCGCTGACCGACACCGACTACGGCTCTCGGGAGTACGTCGCCCGGGATTTCGAGGGACACCTGTGGGGATTCGGCAGTTACGCACCGAAGCTCGATTGACCGGTACCGCCGAACGTCGGCAGGTCTGCGTCCCCAGGTCACGTAGAGCACATAGAGTGATGAATCGTTTCCGACCCCGTCCGCAACACGACTCCGAGGAGTGACCATGGCCGATTCCTCCGTGCCGCCCACCGTCGCCCCCTACATCGCGTACGAGAACCCGGCGAAGGCCATCGAGTGGCTGGTGAGCACCTTCGGCTTCACCACGTTGGGTGTCTTCGACGACGGCGCCGGCAACGTCTACCACGCCGAACTACGGATCGGTGACCACGGTCTGATCATGATCAACCCGGCGAACGACGGGTTGCGTATCGGCGAGCCGAAGGCGCTCGGTGCCGCCAGTTCCGGCACGTTCGTGCGGGTGGAGACCAATACGGAGGTCGACGACATCCACAGCCGTGCGGTGGCCGCCGGCGCCGAGATCCTGCTCGCGCCGGAGAGCAAGCCGCACGATTCGTACGAGTTCACCTGCCAGGACCCGCAGGGGCACGTCTGGACGTTCGCGACCTACCGGACCGCGCTCGGCTGACCCGAACCGGCGCATCTGGTTGGTCTCGATGTCCAGACCGCCGGTGGCCGGCCCGTCCGGGCCGGCCACCGGCGGTCGATCCTGACGGTGGGTCAGCTGGGTTGCGGTCCGGTGCCGGCCTACCGACGTGGTAGCAGGAAGCTGCCGAGCAGGGCCAGCGCGAAACTGATCACGCTGAACCAGAGGGTACCGACCATGGCCCGCTGGAAACTGATCTGGCTGGTTTCGAACGCCCGCTGCTCGACGACCTCGGTGGCCCCGCCGCCACTTCCGGCGGTCAGGCTCGCGGCGTCACAGCCGGGCGGTGGGAGCGTCGGGTCCGCCGCGTCGAGCTGGGTGGTGACGCAGTCGCGGAACCGGTCGCTGAGTTGTCCGGCCTCGGCGTCGGTTGCACCTGCGGCGACCAGATCCGCCCTCAGCCGCGGTGTGACGTCGTCGACCGCCGACGGTGCGTGCGAGGCGAGCAGGCTGAAGAACAGCGTGCCGCACGCCGCGATGCCCAGGGTCACACCGATCTGGTAGTTCGCGTTCACCACACCTGAGGCGGATCCGGCCTGGTGGCCGGGCACATCGTGCAACGAGTACCCCATCAACGGCGGGAAGGTCATACCCATGCCGGCTCCACCGATGAACATCGGGACGAGCAGCTGCCAGATGGTCACCTGCGGTGTGCTGTCGATGACCCACATGAACCAGAACATGCTGGCGATGAGCAGTAGCAGTCCCATCTGCAGCCCGAGCCGGCCGAGCTTCGGCGTGATCGCCCGGGCGGAGAGCCAACCGAGCAGCGGCACCGCGATGTCCCACGGCAACCCGGACAGCCCGGCGCGCAGGATGCTGTAGCCGACACCGATCTGCAGGTAGATGGTGATCACCAGGAAGAACGACATGACCGCGCCCTGGAAGAGGAAGACCACGACCAGACCCGAGTTGAAGGAGCGGTGTCGGAAGAGCGACATCGGCACCAGCGGTGACTCGGAGCGGGACCGTTGGTGCATCACGAACAGCGCGAACACGACAAGTCCGCCGGCCATGCTGGCATAGGTCCAGGCTGGCCAGTCCTGCTCGCGTCCCTGCACCAGCGGGTAGACGACCAAGAGCACCGCCACCGTGATCAGGGCCGCGCCGACCAGGTCGAGCCGCTCCCGCCGGTTCGGCTCGGACTCGGGCAGCAGGGCCCGGGCGGCGAAGAAGGCGGCGATGCCGATCGGGACATTGACCAGGAAGATGCTCCGCCAACCCAGCCCGGCGACGTTGGCGGTGGTCAGCAGTGCGCCGACGAGCGGGCCACCGACCGTGCCGAAGGCGAGCGCCGCGCTCATCGCCGCGAACGCCCGGCCGCGTTCCTTCGGCGCGTAGAGCAACTGGATCAGGGTGTAGACCTGCGGCACCATCACCGCGCCCATCGCGCCCTGCAGGAAGCGCAGCACGATCAACTGCTCCGGTGACTGGGCGAGCCCGGCGAGCAGCGAGGTGAAGGTGAAGCCGGCGACACCGATGAGGAACATCCGGCGTACACCGACGATGTCACCGAGCCGACCAGAAATGATCAACATTGAGGCGAATGCCAGAGCGTACCCGGCCACCAGCCACTGCATGGTGGAGGCGGTGGCGTCGATCCCGTCCCGGATCGACGGCAGCGCCACGTTGACGATGGTGATGTCGAGCAGGTCCAGCACGAACCCGGTGAGTACGACGACGAGGGCGAGGGTGCGCTTGCGGCCGGTGATCGGGGGGACGAACTCGTCGGGTGGCGCCGGGGCCGGTGCCGACACCGTGCTGGTGTCGGCACCGGACGACGTGCGGCTGTCGTCAGACATCGGTTCCCTTTCCTGGGGCTCAGTGAACATGGCGTCTGTGGAGTGTCAGCCCGTGTGTGCTCCGCCGCCCCGGGACGGTGAGCCCGGACGTGCCAGCAGCGGACGGAGATCAGGCGAGTGCGCTAGGTAGGCACCTTATTGGAAATGTGTCTCGTTCAGGAATCGCCGCACCGGCGCGGCACCGATCCAGAAGTGGCGCACCGTCATGGCAGGACACGACAAGCGGTACGCCGATGGCGGCAAGGGCGCCGACGTACCCCGTTGGCGCGGTCAGATCGGTCAGGTGGGGCGGCTGCGCCGGAGCGGACGAGTGATCCCAGCTCAGTACGTCGGCCCGCTGCTGCGGGCCGGTCACGGTGATCGTGGCGGGATCGACCGTCAAGCCGTCTCCGGTCGCCTTGAGCAGTGCCTCCTTTCTGGTCCAGTACCTGACGAAAGCCGCTGTCCGGTCCTCGGCGGTGTCGACCACCGCTTGTTCGGCGGGGGCGAGCGCGCGTAGCGGAAGCCTGTTGCCGCTGATGGCGATCTGTTCGATGTCGACGCC
Organism: Micromonospora sp. HNM0581; assembly: GCF_012726175.1. Classification (GTDB taxonomy): domain Bacteria; phylum Actinomycetota; class Actinomycetes; order Mycobacteriales; family Micromonosporaceae; genus Micromonospora. The sequence goes on along the minus strand of NZ_JAASAD010000004.1, from coordinate 89,783 downwards.
GATGGCGGCGTGTACCGCGAAGGCGACCACACACCACTGGTGGGAGTGGGCGACGGAGAAGGTGACCGGGGACCGGGGTCGGCTCAGTACCGGTTTACCGTGCTTGCCACCGCACTGCCGGCAGGTGGCTTCGAAGTGCAGTCCGGACGCGGGCGCATCGAGCATGCCGGCGAGCACCAGCCGCGTCAACGCCCGCGCGGTCAGGTGCAAGGCGCGCCCCTGCGGGTCGGTGAACCCGGCATGTCGTCGGCGTTCCGCTTCGGTGAGCACCGAGAGCAGCCCCGGATCGTCGGGTGACGCGGCCCGGGCCCACCACACCTGGCAGGTCCCCTCGGCGGGCAGACCGCTCGTCATCGCGGATGTCACCCTTCCGTCGCGGGTCGTCGAGGCCGGTGGACCGGCCGCCGTAATGTTGTATGTGAAGCGTATGGCAAGTAGCTTGTTCTTTCTACTGTACGTATCAGGGCGTGCTTGTTACCTTTGCGTCGGCACCGGCTCGGTTGCCGGCGACGCCAGAGCTCCGTCGGACAGGGGAGACCCAGATTGGGCGTTGAGGCCGAACAGAGACGACCCCTCACCCGGGACGGCATGCGTGACGACATCGCGGCAGTCCTCGGCGAGCCACCCGAGACGATCGCCGCCGACGCCGACCTGCTCCAACTCGGCCTCGACTCGATCGGCGTGATGCGACTGGTGGGGCGTTGGCACCAGAGCGGTGTGTCGCTGAGCTTCGCGGAACTGATCGAGGGACGTACCCTCGACGACTGGTGGCGCATGATCGCGGACCGGGCGCCCGTGGCCGTGGCGGCCGAAGACGAACCACCCCTGGCCGTCGTGGACAGTGCGGAGCCGTTCGAGCTGGCACCCATGCAGCACGCCTACTGGGTGGGACGAGGCGACGGCCAGGCCCTCGGTGGCGTCGGCGCGCACTTCTACAACGAGTTCGACGGCAAAGGTGTCGACCCGGTCCGGTTGGAGGCCGCCGTCCGGGCGCTGCTGCGCCGGCACGGCATGCTGCGTGCCCGCTTCGGGGAAGACGGCCGGCAGCAGATCCTCGCCGACGCTGCCTGGCCCGGCCTCACCGTGCACGACCTCCGCAGCGATGATCCTGAGACCGCCGAACAGACCCTGCTACACCTGCGTGACCAGCTCTCCCACCGGCGGCTCGACGTCGCCCGGGGTGAGGTCTTCGACGTGCAGCTCTCACTCCTGCCCGGGGGAGCCACCCGGTGCCACGTACATATCGAGATGCTGGTCGCCGACGCGCACAGTTTCCGCATCCTCATGTCCGAACTCGCCCGCTACTACCGGGACCCGGCGGCCGAACCGGCCCCGATCGGGCTTGACTACCCGACCTACCTGGCGACTCTTCGGACCCGTCGGGACACCGACCGGGAAGCCGACCGCAGCCACTGGCAGTCGCGGCTACCGGAGCTGCCGGGACCACCCGAACTGCCGTTGGTCGTCGATCCGCAGCAGGTCAGCGGTCAGCGGGTGGTACGCCACCACCACTGGATCACCGCCGAACAGGTGGCGGGGCTGAGCCGACAGGCCCGGTCGCACGGGCTGACCCTGCCGGTGCTGTTCCTGGCCGCCTTCGGTCTCGTCCTCGGCCGCTGGAGCGCCGCGCCGCGTTTCCTGCTCAACCTGCCGCTCTACGACCGCCAACCGGTCCACCCCGACGTGGCCCACCTGGTCGGCGACTTCACCAACCTGCTGCTGTTGGAGATCGACACCAGCACCGGCGGTGACTTCGTGACGTTCGCCCGCGCGGTACAGGACCGGATGCGGTCCGACGCGGCCCACCCCGGCTACACCGGAGTGGACGTGCTGCGCGACCTGACCCGCCTGCGAGGCGGCACCCCGGTCGGCGCCCCCGTGGTGTTCACCAGCGCACTCAGCCTGGGTGAGCTGTTCGACACCGAGGTCAGGGAAAGCTTCGGCGCACCTGGCTGGACGATGTCGCAGACCCCGCAGGTGTGGCTCGACGTGCAGGTCACCGAACGGGAACACGGTCTCTTCGTCAACTGGGACTGCGTCGAGGAACTCTTTCCGCCCGGCCTGATCGGGCAGATGTTCGACGCGTACCTGACGGTCCTCGGTTGGCTGATGGACGACACGGACTGGTCGGCGCCGCTGCCGGAGCTGTTGCCACAGCGGACCAGGCAGATGCGGGCGGCGGCCAACGACACCGCCCGCCCGGTCCGCCGTCGTCGGCTGCACGAGGACTTCTTCGCCCACGCCCACGCCGGGCCGGACCGACCGGCGTTGCTCTGGGGTGACGACGGGCAGCTCAGCTACGGCGAACTCGCCGAGCGCGCCGAGCGGGTCGCCGCAGCGCTGGTCACCAACGGGGTCGGGCCGGGCGACGCGGTCGCGGTGACGGTCGAGAAGGGTCCGGAGCAGATCGTCGCCGTGCTCGGCGTGCTGCGGGCCGGCGGGGTGTACGTTCCGGTGGGCATCGACCAGCCAGCCGCGCGCCGGAACCGGATCCACGCCGTCGCCGGGGTGCGGCACGTGGTGACGAGCGCGACCCTACCGGCGCCCCCGACCGACCTGTGCGTGATCGACGTGGCGGACCGGTCCTGCCCCCCGGTCGCCCCGGTTACCGGCGGGGACGACGACCCGGCCTACCTGCTGTTCACCTCCGGCTCCACCGGTGAACCCAAGGGGGTGCAGGTACCGCACCGAGCCGCCGTCAACACCATCGACGACATCAACCGGCGCTTCGACATCGGGCCGGCGGACCGGGTGCTTGCCGTCTCCGCCCTCGACTTCGACCTGTCGGTCTACGACATGTTCGGTCTGCTCAGCGTCGGCGCGGCGGTGGTGTGCGTCGGGGAGGACGAGCGGCGGGACGCCAGTCGATGGCGCGAGCTGCTCAGCCGGCACAAGGTCACCGTCTGGCAGTCCGTCCCGGTGCTACTGGACATGCTGCTGAGCGCAGGTGCCGCAGAGTCGGAACTGCCGCTGCGGCTCGCACTGCTCGGCGGTGACTGGGTCGGGCTCGACCTGGCTGCCCGGCTGGCCGCCCAGACCGCCGGTGCCACCCTGGTGGCGTTGGGTGGCACCACGGAGACCGCGATCCACTCCACCGTGCAGGCGGTGCCGGTGCCCGTACCCGACTCCTGGCGTTCGGTGCCGTACGGCGTGCCGCTGGCCAACCAGCTGATGCGGGTCACCGACCCGGCCGGCCGGGACCGGCCGGACTGGGTACCCGGCGAGCTGTGGATCGGCGGGAACTCGGTGGCCGACGGCTACCGCGGTGACCCCGAGCGGACCGCCGCCCAGTTCCGTGTGGTCGACGGGGTGCGCTGGTACCGCACCGGTGACCTGGCCCGCTACCAGCCGGACGGCATCGTCGAGTTCCTCGGCCGAGCCGACGCCCAGGTCAAGATCCGCGGACACCGGATCGAGCTGGGGGAGATCGAAACCGCCCTGGAGCGGCATCCCGACGTTACCCGAGCGGTGGTGGTCGCCCTCGGCGCACCGCGACGCCTCGCCGCCGCGGTGACCGCGACCACCGAGGTGGACCCGGCGACGCTACGTGACTGGCTGGCGGAGCAGGTGCCCGGGTACATGGTGCCGGACCAGATCGTCGTCACCGGAGAGCTGCCGTTGTCGGCCAACGCGAAGATCGACCGGAAGGCGGTGACCCGGCTGGTCGACGCGGCCCGGCCGGGAGCGGACGACGTCGAGACACCGGTCGGCGACGTGGAACGCGAGGTCGCCCAGGTGTGGACGCAGCTGCTGGGCGTACCGGCGGTCGGCCGGCGGGAAAGCTTCTTCGCCGCGGGCGGGGACAGCCTGGTCGCGACGCGGTCCATGGCGTTGCTGGCCGAGGCGGGACTGGCCGGGGCGACCCTGCGGCAGCTGTTCGCGACTCCGGTGCTGGCCGACTTCGCCGCCACCCTGCACCGCACCGGGCAGGAGGGGCCCGCCGCCGCGGTGTTGACCCCCGACGAAGCGAACCGGTACGCCCCGTTTCCCCCCACCGACGTACAGCGGGCGTACTGGTTGGGTCGGAGCAGCGACTTCGCCCTGGGCGGGGTCGGGTCGCACTGGTACTGGGAGTTCGACGGGGCCGGCGTCGACCTCGACCGGCTGGAGGAGGCTGTCAACCTGCTCGTCGAGCGGCACGACATGCTCCGGGCCGTCTTCGACGACGACGGCGACCAGCGGGTACTGGCCGAGGTAGACCGCTTCCGGATCGCGGTGCGGGCCGGAGGTGACGAGGCACTGCGGGAACTGCGGGAGGGACTGTCGCACCGGATTCCCGACCCGGGCCGCTGGCCACTGATGGAGATCGCCGCTGTCCGGTACACCGACGGGCGGGTGCGGATCGGCTTCAGCTTCGACTACATCGTGCTCGACGCGCTCAGTATCGTGATCTTCTTCGACGAGTTGACCACCCTGTATCGGGATCCGGCGGCGGCGCTGCGACCGGTCGGGGTGACCTTCCGCGACTACCTGCTCGCCGCGCCGGCCGATCCGCAGGCGGTCGCCGAGGACCAGCGGTACTGGCTGGACCGGCTGGACGAGTTGCCGCCCGGCCCGCCGCTGCCGTTGGCCGTCGACCCGGCCACCGTGGTCGGTCCACGTTTCCACCGCCGCGAGGACCGGCTCGATCCGGCGCAGTGGCGCCAACTGACCGAACAGGCGCGCCGGCACGGGGTGACGCCGGCCAGCGTGCTGGCGGCCGCGTTCGCCGAGGTGCTGTCGGCGTGGAGCGGTCGGGCGGAGCTGACCGTCAACTTCACCCTGTTCAACCGGCGCGACGTGCACCCCGACATCAACCACATCCTCGGTGACTTCACCTCGCTGCTGCTGGTCGCCTACCGGGCCGGTGCCGGCGACAGCTGGTTGGACGTGGTCCGTCGTACCCAGGAACAGGTCTGGGAGGGGATGGCCCACGACTCGGTGTCCGCGTTGTGGGTGCTGCGGGAACTGGCCCGCCGCCAACAGGGCGGCACGGTGAGCATGCCAGTCGTGTTCACCAGCGCTCTCGGTGTGGCCGGTGGCATGAGTGAGATGTCCTTCCCCTTCGGCGAACTCGTCTGGGGTGTTTCGCAGACCCCGCAGGTGTGGCTGGACAACCAGGTGATGGAACGCGACGGCGGTCTGGTCTTCAACTGGGACTCGGTGGAAGAACTGTTCCCGGCGGGGCTGCTCGACGCGATGTTCGACACCTACCGTGAGCTGCTGCGCTGGCTGACCACCGCAGACTGGACGGTGGCCGTCCCGCCGCCGCTGCCGGCGGCCCAACAGCGGGTCCGCGACACGGTGAACGGCACCGCGGGCCCGCTACCGACCGGGTTGTTGCACACCGGGTTCTTCACCCACGCCGCCGCCCGCCCCGCCGCCACCGCAGTGATCGCCCCCGACGGCACGGTGGTCGGCTACGGTGATCTCGCCGCCCGTGCGCTGCAGGTCGCAGGTTCGCTACGCGCGCACGGCGTGGCCCCGGGTGACCCGGTAGCGGTGACCCTGCCCCGAGGTGTCGACCAGATCGCCGCGGTCCTCGGCGTGCTCGCCCTCGGTGCGCACTACGTCCCGGTGGGCCTCGACCAGCCGACCGAACGGCGGGAACGCATCTACACCCGCGCCGCGGCACGGGTCGTCGTCGCCCGGCCCGACCTGTCGACCGGCCTTACGGTCGTACCGCCGGACCTGGCCGCCGCCCCGCTGCCGGCGCCGGTCGACGTCGACCCGGACCAGCTCGCGTACGTCATCTTCACCTCGGGCTCCACCGGTGAGCCGAAGGGCGTGGAGATCACACATGCCGCCGCACTCAACACTGTCGACGACATCAACACCCGCTTCGGCGTCGGCCCCGACGACCGGGTTCTCGCGGTCTCGGCGCTCGACTTCGACCTGTCGGTGTACGACATCTTCGGGCTGCTCGGTGCGGGTGGCGCGGTGGTCTGCGTGGCCGATGCCGACCGGCGGGAGGCCCGCAGCTGGGCGGCCACAGCCCGGCGAGGCGGGGTCACCGTCTGGAACTCGGTGCCCGCGCTGCTGGACATGCTCCTGGTCGCGGCCGGTGCCGAAGGACCGCCCGGGCTGCGCCTCGTGCTGCTCTCCGGGGACTGGGTCGGGCTGGACCTACCCGCTCGGCTGCGGCAACGGTGCCCCGACGCCCGGTTCGTCGCGTTGGGCGGGGCGACCGAGGCGGCGATCTGGTCGAACGCCTGCGAGGTCGGTGACGTGCCCCCGCACTGGAAGTCGGTGCCGTACGGCCTGCCGTTGCGTAACCAGCGCTACCGGGTGGTCGACCCGCGCGGCCGGGACTGCCCCGACTGGGTACCGGGCGAGTTGTGGATCGGCGGCGTCGGGGTGGCCCGTGGTTACCGGGGGGACGCGGAGACCACCAGCCGGCAGTTCGTCACCGTCGGCGGGCAGCGGTGGTACCGCACCGGCGACCTCGGTCGGTACTGGCCCGACGGCACGCTGGAGTTCCTCGGCCGGGTCGACTTCCAGGTCAAGATCCGTGGGCATCGCATCGAGCTGGGTGAGATCGAGACGACCGCACAGGGCCACCCCGGGGTGTCCCGGGCGGTGGCACTGACCGTCGGCGAGGGCACTCACCGCCGCCTGGCCCTGGCCTTCGTAGCCGACGGCGAACCGGTCGACGGTCCGACGCTCGTCGGTCACCTGGCGGAACGGCTACCCAGCTACATGGTGCCCGAGCGGATCGCCGCGGTGACGGACCTGCCGCTGACCGCCAACGGCAAGGTGGACCGCCGGGCGTTGACAGCCGAGCTGACCGCCGAAACCGACGGCGAAGCCGACGACGGCCCGCGCGGCGACAGCGAGAAGCTCATCGCCGAACTCTGGTCCGAGCTGCTCGACTGCGACCGGGTCGGACGTGACCAGAGCTTCTTCGCCCTCGGCGGGGACAGCCTGCTAGCGACCCGGCTGGTGGAGACGCTGCGGCAGCGCCATGGGGTCGAACTGTCGCTGCGGCAGCTGTTCCTGGCGCCGACCGTGGCGCAGTTGGCTGACGTCTTCGACACCCACCGCCGCGCGGTGGAACCCGGTGACTTCGAGGAGGGCATCATATGAGTCAGTCGTCCGCCGGTGACCTGCTCGCCGAGTTGGAAAGCGTGGGGGTGCGGATTTGGCTGGAGGCCGGCCAGCTGCGCTTCCGGGCACCGCAGGGAGCGATGACCCCGACCCGCCGGGAGGCGTTGCGCGCCCGTCGCGACGAGATCGTGGCGCACCTCGACAACGGTGGTGGCGGCACCCTGGTGCCCGACCCGGCGCACCGGCACGACCCGTTCCCGGTCACCGACGTCCAGGCCGCGTACCTGCTCGGCCGGGGTGAGACCTTCGCCTACGGTGGGGTCGCCTGTCACGGTTACGGCGAGCTGATCTATCCGACGCTGGACCCGGCCCGGATGACCGCCGCCTGGCGGGCGTTGATCGCCCGGCACGACATGCTCCGCGCGGTGGTGGAGGCCGACGGCGCGCAGCGGGTGCTTCCGGAGGTGCCGCCGTTCGAGGTACCGGTGATCGATCTGACCGGTCGCCCCGACGCGGTGGTCGACGCCGGGATCAGCGCGGTCCGGGCCGAGATGGACCACCTCGTCCACACACCGGACCAGTGGCCGCTGTTCGCCGCCCGGATCACCCTCGCCGACAGTCGAGCGGTACTGCACATGTCGATCGACTTCCTGATCGCCGACTTCATCAGCGTCCAGGTGGTGCTCGACGAACTGCACCGGCTCTACCACCGGCCGGACGAACCGCTGCCACCACTGGACATCACCTTCCGGGACTACCAGCAGGCAGAGCGGGCACTGCGGGAGGGCCCACGGCATGCGCGGGACCGCCAGTGGTGGCTGGACCGCATCGACGACCTGCCCGCCGCACCGGAACTGCCGACCGTGTCCCGTCCCACCGACAGCGAGGGACGGTTCCGCCGCTGGGAGACGCGACTGTCGCCGCAGGTCTGGGAGGGGCTGCGCCAGAACGCCGGGCGGCACGGCGTCAGCCCGTCCGGTGCGGTGCTGGCCGCGTTCGCCGACACCATCGCGGCGTGGAGTCGGCGGAGCCGGTTCACCCTGGACATCACGCTGCTCAACCGGGCGCCGGTGCATGAGCAGGTGAACTCGCTCGTCGGCGACTTCACCTCGGTGGACCTGCTGGCGGTCGACGCCGACCCGACCCGCCGCGTCGACGAACGTGCCCGCGACCTGCAGGCACAACTGTGGGAGGACCTCGACCACCGCACGTTCAGCGGCATCGAGGTGATGCGGGAGATCGCGCGCCGGCAGGGCGCCGAGGCGGCGCTGTTCCCGGTGGTGTTCACCAGCGCCATCGGTATCGCCGACGCCGGTGCGGCTGCTGACGGCGCTCCGCTCGGAGAACTCGGCTACGGAATCAGCCAGACCCCGCAGGTCTGGATCGACTGTCAGAACATCGAGCGTGCCGGCGGTCTCGTGTCGAACTGGGACGTACGCGAGGAAGTCTTCCCGCCGGGAGTGGTCGAGGACATGTTCGGTGTCTACGACGCGCTGCTGCATCGGCTCGCCACGGACGACACCGCGTGGACCCGTACCGGGCTTCCGGATCCGCCCCAGACGACCCTGACCCGTCGCGCCGAGGTGAACCGGACGCAGGCGGCACTGCCGGCCGGGATGCTGCACGACCGGGTGGTGCTCCAGGCACTGAGCACCCCGGACCAGCCGGCCGTGGTCACCGCGGACCGCACGCTCAGCTACGCCGAACTGCTCGGACGCGCGGCCGGGGTCGCCGACGCGTTGGCCGCTGCCGGCTGTCGTCGGCAGGAACTGGTCGCGGTGGTCATGGACCGAGGCTGGGAACAGGTCGTGGCGGTCCTCGGTACGCTGCTCGCCGGCTGCGTCTACGTACCGGTCGACACCTCCCAGCCACCCGCTCGGCGACGCACCATCCTGGAGAACGCGGGCGTGCGCTGCGCGTTGACCCAGTCGCGGGTGGATCCGGAGGGCTGGTCCGCCGGGTTGCGGTTGCTCGCCGTCGACCTGCTCCCGCAGGGCGAGGCACATCCGGTCGACGGCTCCGGGGACCCGGAGGAGTTGGCGTACGTGATCCACACCTCCGGCTCGACGGGTACGCCCAAGGGTGTGATGATCAGCCATCGGGGCGCGTTGAACACCGTGCTCGACATCAACGACCGGTTCGCCATCGGTCCGCAGGACCGGGTACTCGGTCTGTCGAACCTCGGCTTCGACCTGTCGGTGTACGACATCTTCGGCCCCCTGTCCGTCGGTGGCGCGGTGGTGCTGCCCGACCCGGACCGCCGCGGCGACCCGTCACACTGGGCTCAGTTGGTCACCACGAACGCGGTGACGGTATGGAACTCCGTACCAGCGCAGCTGCAGATGCTGCACGACTACCTGGGCACCGCCCCGGTGGTGCCCCCGGCCGGGCTTCGACTGGCCATGCTCTCCGGTGACTGGATTCCGGTCGCCCTGCCCGAGGCGATCCGGAGCCGGATCCCCGGTCTGCGGGTGGTCAGCCTCGGCGGGGCCACCGAGGCGTCGATCTGGTCCATCTGGTACCCGATCGACCAGGTCGACCCGGCCTGGCGCAGCATCCCGTACGGTCGGCCGCTGACCAACCAGACCTTCCACGTGCTCGACGGCGCGCTACGACCGCGCCCCGACCTGGTCGGCGGCGAGTTGTACATCGGCGGCGAGGGTTTGGCGCTGGGCTACCTGAACGACAGCGAGCGGACCGCGGAACGGTTCGTCGTCCATCCCGAGAGCGGCGAGCTGCTCTACCGCACCGGTGACCTCGGACGGTACCTGCCCGACGGCACCATCGAGTTCCTCGGCCGGGAGGACCTCCAGGTCAAGATCCGGGGATACCGGATCGAGCTGGCCGAGATCGAGTCAGCGTTGGGCGGGTGCCCCGGAGTCGCCGGAGCGGTCGTGGTCGTCGACGGCGACACCCCGCTGGAACGTCGGCTGGCGGCGTTCGTCGAGCCGGCCGGCCGTACGCTGACACGGCGGCAGGTCGAACACGACGAGGCAACCGCACGGCAGCTCGGTGCAGCTGCCTGCGTCGACGCCGACGCCACCCTCACGGGTGTCGACCGTGAACGCTACCTGGCGTACGCCCACCAGCTCGACGACGTCGCGCTGCCGGCGATGCTCGACGCGTTCCGCGCGGCGGGGCTGTTCGCCGACGGTCGGCGGCACCCACTGGCCGAACTGCTCGACACCGCCCGGGTCGCCCCGCGGCATCACCGGTTGGTGCGGCGTTGGCTGCGAGCCCTCACCGGTGCCGGCCTGCTCGACCTCGACGACACCGGCGATTACGGGCTGACCGGGACCGGTGCGGCGGCGGACACCGCGGCTGGTTGGCGGGGCGTCGAGAAGTACGCCGACGCCGAGGACGCGGAGCTGCTCGGCTACTTCCGTAACAGCACCGCCCAGCTGCCCGCGCTGTTGCGCGGCGAGGACGACCCGCTCGCGCTGCTGTTCCCGCAGGGACGGGTGGACGTTTCGCAGGGGCTCTACGAGCGGACCCTGTTCAACCGGTGGGCGAACGAGGCGGCGGCAGCTCTCGTACGGCGGATCGCCGAGCAGCGCGTCGCACCCGGCCCACTGCGGGTGCTGGAGATCGGGGCGGGTGCCGGCGGCACCACCGCCGCGACGCTCGCCGCGCTCGACGGGCACGAGGTGGACTACCTGGCCACCGACCTGTCGCCGTTTTTCGTCAACGAGCTGCGGACCAGGTTCGGCGAGCGTCCCGGGCTGCGCCTACAGGTGATCGACATCGACCGGGACCTGGCGGTCCAGGGGGTGTCCCCGAACTCGTTCGACGTGATCGTGGCCGGTGACGTCCTGCACGCCAGCGCCGACATCGGCCAGGCGTTGGAGCGGCTGCGGGGGGTGCTGGCGCCGCAGGGCTGGCTGGTGGCGTGCGAGATGACCCGCGACCACCACCAGATCATGACCTCGCTGGAACTGCTGGTCCGGGTGGACGAGGCAACTGCCGACTTCACCGACCTGCGCCGTGGTACCGAACAGGTGTTCCTTGACCGTCGGTCCTGGCTGGAGGTGTTGGACTCGGCGGGTGCCGCGCAGCCACTGTGCCTGCCCGAACCCGACAGCTTCATCGCCGAACTGGGAATGTGTGTGCTGGCCGCCCGGTTCAAGACCGATCGGCTGCCGATCTCCCGGGAGGACCTCACCGAACACCTGGTACGGCGGCTGCCGGAGTACATGGTCCCGGCGGTGGTGCAGGTCGTCGACGCTTTCCCGCTCAACGCCAACGGTAAGGTCGACCGGGCGGAGCTGCGCCGCCGGCTGCCCCGCCGGGGCGTGGCCCCCACAACCGCAGCCAGTGCTGCCGGCAGTGACCTGGAACGCCGGATCGCCGCGGTGTGGGCCGAGGCGCTGCGGGTGGGGCGGGTCGGCCGGGACGACAACCTCTTCGAACTCGGCGGTGACTCCCTGGTCGCGGCGCAGATCACCGGACGGATCCTGGAGGAGGTGCCGCAGGCGGCGGGTCTGTTCTTCGACCAGTTGCTGCGGCAGGTCCTCGAACAACCCACCGTGGCCGCGCTGGCAGGCCACATCGAGGCGGAGACGGCCGCCACCGCCGAGACGGAGCCGGCCGGTGCGACTCCGACCGCCACCGGCGGGTTGTCCGTGTTGCAGCAGGGCGGCTCCGGTACGCCGTGGGTGCTGGTGCCGGGCTGCACCGCGACCGCCGACCGGTACGCGGCACTGGTGCCGCACCTGGCGACGTCCGGTCCGGTGCACGGGTTGGCCAGCGGGGCGAGCGACGATCTGCCTCGGGTCGCTGCCGAGCTGGCCCGGCGGATCGACGCCGCCGGCCTGCCGGCGGTACGGCTGGTCGGACACGGCCTCGCCGCGACCATGGCCCTGGAGGTGGCCAGGTCGTTCACCGAGGCGGGCGGTCAGGTCGACGCCCTGGTCCTGGTCTCACCGTGGCGTCCGGCGAATGCCGGGGAGGCTGCCTCCGCCTACCGGACCGAGACCGGTGGCGGAGAACCCGACGAGGGTTTCACCGCCCGGCTGTCGGCGGTGGTCCGCCACGAACCAACCCTGTACGCCGGTGACCTCACCGTGCTGCGTCCGGCCGGTGAAGTCCCCTACGACGCCGAGGAGTTGGAGTTCTGGCCCGATCTGTGCCTCGGCGACGTACGTGTCGTCGAGGTCGACGGTGACCACCGGACGGCGCTCGCCGCAGCCGGGACAGCCCTGGCCGATCTCGACGCGGAGCCGGTCCGGTGACCGCCGTAGCCGTGCTCGGTGCTTCCGGCGCGGTCGGGCGGGTCGCCCTGGACCTGCTGCGCTCGTGGGGCGTCGGTCCTCTGCGGGCCGGTGCCCGCCGCCCCCCGGACGCCGACGGGGTCGAGCAGGTCGCCGTCGATGCGCGTGACCCCGCGGCGCTGGTCCGGTTCTGCGCGGACGCCCGGGTGGTGCTCAACTGCGCCGGCCCGGCGGTCGACCTGACCGACGCGGTCGCACGGGCCGCAGCACAGGCCGGCGCGGACTACGTGGACGCTGCCGGCGACGACGCGTTGTACGCCGCCGTCGCGGCCGTGCCCGCTGCGGTGGGTCGGGTCGCGGTGGTGTCGGCGGGGATGATGCCGGGGCTGTCCGGACTACTGCCCCGGCTGCTCGCCGTGCACCTGCCCGACGGGGAGCGGCTGACCGGCCATGTCGGCGGGCGGGATCGGTTCACCCGCACCGCCGCCGTGGACTACGTGTCCGCCGACGAGAGTTTCGGCTGGCCCGCAGCGGCGTTGCGGGACGGCCAGGTGGTGCCCGGTGCGCTTCGACCGTGCGCCGACGTGACGGTACCGACCTTTCCCGAGCCGGTCACCGCGCAGCCCTACCTGGGCACGGAGACGGCCCGGATAGCCGCCGGGTTGGGGCTGCGGCAGGTCGACTGGTATTCGGTCTTCGCCGGTGAGCGGGTGCTGGCCGCGTTGCGCAGCGGGACGCCGCCGGACGCGGACGGCAAGCACCGCGCCGGTGAGCTGTTGCACCGGGCGGCGGAGCTGGACCTGTTCGGGCAGCGGCCGTACCAGCACCTGGTGGTGACCCTCGACGGGGCCAGCGGCACCCGCACCGCAGTGGTGCACAGCACCGGTGCCAGTGATCTGACCGGCACGTTCGCCGCGCTGACGGCCCGGGCGGTGCTGGCCGGCACGGTTCCTGCCGGCGTATGGCACGCGGCCGAGGTGCTCGACCCGGTCGTGACCTTCACCGAACTGGCGGCGGCACCGAGTGTGCTGTTCGCCTCCGTGGTGGCGGACGTCACCGCCGTCGACCGCTACGAGGAGGACGTGATTTGAACCGACCCACCCGGGTGGTCGTCTGCGGCACCCGCTTCGGCCAGGTCTACCTGGAGTCCTTCCGCGACGCGGATCCCAGTTTCGAGCTGGCGGGCGTCCTCGCCGGTGGCAGTGACCGCTCCCGTGCCTGCGCGGCGCACTACGGGGTACCGCTGTACACGGCTGTGGAGCAGCTTCCGGACGATATCGACGTCGCCTGCGTGGTGATCCGCGGTGGCCTGCTCGGTGGACGCGGGTCCGAGCTGGCCATGGAGCTGATGGCGCGGGGACTGCACGTGTTGCAGGAACACCCGCTGCACCACGACGAACTGGCCCGGTGTCTGCGGCAGGCCCGCCGGCACAAGGTGGTGTACCAGCTCAACCCGTTCTACCGGCACATCGCCCCGGTACGCCGTTTCCTCGGTGCCGCCGCCGAGCTGCTGCGTCGTCAACCGCCCCGGTATCTCGACGTGGCCTGCGGCTTCCAGTTGGCGTATTCGCTGCTGGACCTGCTCGGCCAGGCGCTGGGCGGGGTCCGGCCGTGGCGGTTCACCGAGTTGCCGGCGCTGCCCGCCCCGGTGACCGCGGCAACCGATCTGGACCTGCCGTTCCGCAGCCTGGACGGGGTGCTGGCCGGGGTGCCGGTGAACCTGCGGGTGCAGAACCAGATGGATCCGGCGGACCCGGACAACTACGCACACCTGATGCACCGGATCACCATCGGCACCGAGGCCGGCAACCTGACCCTCGTCGGCACGCACGGCCCGACGGTGTGGACGGCCCGACCGGACTTCCCCCGGGAGGTCGCCGGGATCGGCGCGGATCCGCACTTCGCGGCAGCGCGCGACACCAGCACCCCCAGCGCGGTGACCCTCGGACCCGGCGAGGTGCCGCACTACGACACGGTGTTCGGCACCACCTGGCCGCAGGGGGTGCGCCGGGCGTTGTGGACGTTGCGGGAAGCCGCCGAACGGGGCGAGGACCCGCTGCGGCAGGGGCAGTACCACCTGACGTTGTGCCAGCTGTGGCAGGAACTGACGGCGATCCTCGGGCCGCCGGAGCTGGTCAAGGCCGACCCACCGCGGATGCTCGGCGCCGCCGACCTGGCCGCTCTCGCGGCAGCCGGTGAGGACGCGGTGGCCGGCCCACGCGATGCAGTGGTGACCGGCGGCGGGACGGCAGTCGGGTGAGCGACGTCGACTCGACTGCCCGCCGGTGGCTGCGCTGCTACCGGCCCCGTCCGGCGGCGACGGTGAGGCTGGTCTGCTTTCCGCACGCCACCGGCAGCGCCCCGTTCTACCGCAGCTGGGCGACTGCACTGCCGGACGGTGTCGAGCTGCTGGCGGTGCAGTATCCGGGCCGGCTGGACCGGATCGGCGAACCACCGCTGACCAACATGTCGACGCTGGCCGACATGGTCACCGAGGTGCTGGCGCCCCGGCGGGACCTGCCGGTCGCGCTCTTCGGTCACAGTATGGGTGCGGCGGTGGCGTACGAGGTGGCCCGGCGGCTGGAACGCCGGCACCGGGAACCGCTGACGCACCTGTTCGTCTCGGGGCGTCCCGCGCCCCACCATCACCGACCGGGAACCAAACACCTCGGCTCGGACGACGATCTGTGGGCGGAACTACGTCGGCTCAGTGGCACGGATCCGGCGGCGTTGGAGAATTCGCAGCTACGGGACGCGCTGATGCCGACGTTGCGGGCGGACTACCGGCTCATCGAGACCTACCGCCCGGTGCCGGACGAGCCGTTGTCCACTCCGATCTCCGCGCTGGTCGGCGATGTCGACACCGAGGCGGCGGTGGACGAGGTGGCGGCCTGGGCCGCCTACACCCGGGCGTCCTTCGACCTGACCGTCTTCGACGGCGACCACTTCTATCTGCTCCCGCACCGCACCAAGGTGCTGGCCGATGTCACCCGGAGCCTCGGTCTGCCGTGAGATTGACGGGCGTGGCCGGTGCCGGCTCGGTGAGGTGCCGCCGCCACAGCAGACGCCGTTTCGGCTTGCCGCTCGTGGTCCGCGGCACGCTGCCCGCCGGTGTCGGCACGACGTGGACGGCTGCCTGCGGGACCAGCGGTCGGACCAGGCCCGGGATGCGGGGCAGCCACTCCGGTCGGGGATGTTCCAGATAGACCACCACGACCGGCGTGCCCGCCCGCAGGCCGAGCACGCTGGCCAGCCGGCCGGGCGGTACGCCCAGGGCCGCGCCGAGCAGCGCGTCGACGTCCTCGGCGAAGACGGTCCGCCCGTGCACCTTCAGGCTGTCCCCGAGCCGACCCAGGACGAAAAGCTCCCCGTCGCGGGCGAAGCCGGCGTCGCCGGTTCGCACCCGGGCGCCGGGGAACGTCGGCCCACCGGCGTAACCGTCGGTCACCGCAGCGCCGCCGACCAGAATCTCACCGACCACTCCGTCACCGACCGGCCGGGCGTCGTCGTCGACTACCGTCACCTCGGTGCCGGCCAGCGGTACGCCGCAACCGACCACCGGTACGCCGTCCGGCCCGGGTACCTGCCGCCATCCGGTGCCCAGCGGTAGCCCAGTGACCGCGAGCGTCGCCTCCGCCAGCCCGTACGCGGGTAGCAGCGCCTCCCGTCGCAGCCCGTACGGGCCGAGCAGGTCAGCGAAGCTGTCGAGCGTGGCGGGTTGGATCCGTTCCGCACCGGCGATGATCGCCCGCCAGTGGGTGAAGTCCAGTCCGGCCAGCTGCTCGGCGCGTACCCGGCGCACCACGTGTGCCAGACCGAAGCCGGGCATCGCGGTCAGCCGGGCACCGTGCCGACCGAAGCACTCCAGGAAGCGGGTGGGCCGGCGGACGAACTCGGCCGGCGTCAGCAGCCACAGATCGGCGCCGGTGACGATCGGCGCCAGCAGGCAGCCGACCAACCCCATGTCGTGGTGCACCGGCAGCCAGGATGCGGTCGGATCGTCCGGCGTCATCTCCAGCCAGCGGCGGATCGCCGCGACGTTGGCCTCCAGCGCGGGGTACGGCACCCGTACCCCGCGTACCGTACCGGTGGTGCCGGAGGTGAACTGCAGCAGGGCCAGCCGGGTCGGTGGCATCGCGCCGCCGGGTGCAGCTTCGCCCGACAGTTGCGCGACGTCCACCACCGGCACTGCGGCGCGGGCCGCCACTCCGGAGAGCGCCGCAGCGCTCGCGGTGTCGACGACCACCAGCCGGGGACGCATCACCGTCAGGGCCGCGGCAACGTGTTCGGTGTACCGGTCCGGGTCACCGAAGGTGGCGGGCGGGGCGAGCGGTGACGCGGTCGCGCCGGCCAGTAGCGCGCCGAACAGGGTGCCGACGAAGTCCGGGCCGGTCGGTAGCACCACCCCCACCACGTCACCCGGCGCAACTCCCCGTGCGAGCAGGTCGGCGGCCCGCGCCCGGGCCAGCCCGGCCAGCCGGGCGTACGACCACGACTGCCAGCTGCCGTCCGGCCGGGAGAACCGGATACCCCGGTCGGTGCGCGGATCGTCGAGCCAGGACAACAGCCCGGTCATACCGGGCGGGCCTCGATCACCGGGAACATCGGCGTCGACGTGGCCTCGACCAGTTCCAGACCGGCTCCGGCGAGCAGAGCCCGCTGTTCGTCGAGGCTGCGTGCGCCGCCCGCACTGAGCGTCAGCATGAGCATGTCCATCCGGCGGGCCAGCGGCGTGCTGTCCGCCTCGGTCTGCCTGCCAGCTTCGAGGATGAAGACCCGACCCTGCGGGGACATGGCGGTCCGGATGCGCCGGAGCACACCGGTCGCCTCCTCGTCGCTCCAGCTGTAGAGGATCCGCTTGAGCACGTACGCGTCGCCGTCGCGGGGGATGTCGTCGGTGAGGAAGCTACCGGGTACGACCCGGGCCCGGTCGGCGACACCGGCCGCCGCGAACGTCTCCGGCGCGTTCGCCACCACACCGGGCAGGTCGAACAGCACTCCCCGCATGCGGGGAAAGCGGGCCAGCAGGTCGCCCAGGAAGCGACCGTTGCCACCTCCGACGTCGACGACGGTGCCGAAGCGGGACCAGTCGGAGGCGCGCAGGATGGCCATCAGTTCCATGCCGGTGACGCCGCTCATCACCTTGTCGAAGGCTTCCCCGTCACCGGGGTGCTGGCCGAAGTGGTCCCACATGCCGATGCCGTGCACGGCGTCGAAGGCGCCCTCTCCGGTGCGCAGGGTGTGGTCGAGCCCTTCCATCGCCCGGGTGCAGACCACGGGGGAGAGGAAGATGTCCCGAGCCGAGTACGGGTGGTCGGTCCGCAGCAGGTCGGCCATCGGGGTCAGGCCGAACGTGCCCGGCTCGACCTCGGCGAACAGGTCCCGGGTGGCGAGGTAGCGCAGTGCCTTGGTCAGCGACGGCTCGTGCGCCTCGCAGGCACGGGCCAGCTCGTCGGCGGGTAGCGGTCCGTCGGCGAGCCGGTCGGCGACCCGCAGCAGGCAGACCGCCCGGATCGTGTACGGCAGCAGGTAGTCACCCACCTCCATCAGCCGAAGGATGGCCGGCACGTCGATCCCGGGACGTCGTCTCGTCAGCATCGCTGCTCCTTGTCAACTGGGTCGGTCAGCCGGCCGCCTGACCGGCCGGCTCCGGCGGCGCGGTCAGCAGGTGGTCGGCGAGGGTGGCGAGATGTGTCCTGGTGCGGGTGTCGAAACTGTCCAGCCAGAGTGCCCGCCGGTACCACCAGTGCAGCGGGTACTCCCAGGTGGCGCCGAGCCCGCCGGTGACCTGAAGGGCGCTCTCGCAGGCCTGGACCGCGGCCTGCCGGCTGGCGATCACCGCTTCGGCGTGAGCGTGCTCGACCGTCGTGGCGTCGACGTCCGCGGTGCCGTCGAGCCAGCAGGCGCGCAGGGCGAGCGAGGTGGCCAGTTCCAGAGCCACGTAGCTGTCGGCGAGCCGGTGCGCCACCGCCTGGTAGGCCCCGATCGGCCGGCCGAACTGCACCCGGTCGACGGCGTGTCGGCGGGCCATGTCGAGGGCCCGGCGAGCCACCCCGACCGCCTCGCAGGCGAGCAGTGTCCCGGCGTGCCGCCGGGTGTCGGCCAGCACCTGCCCCGCGGTCTCCGGGGCCACCAGCAGCTCGCCGGGCGTTTCGGCGAGGTGCAGCCGGGCGGCACCGCGCAGACGTTCCAGCGTGGGCTGGGCTTCGATGGTGAGTCCGGCGGCCGGTGACCGTACCGCGAACAACGCGATCCCGTCGTCGGTGTCGGCGGCGACCACCAGGGCGGAGGCTGTGGTGGCGTCGGTCACCAGGGCGCGTTGTCCGGTCAGTTGCCAGCCGCTGCCGTGCCGGGCGGCCCGGCAGCCGCCGCCGGCCGGATCGTCCTGCCAGGCGAGGGTGAGTGGGTCGGCGGGCAGACCGCGCCCGGCCGCCCGGTAGACCGGGTGGGCCAGACCGACCGTGCTCCACCACGCGGTGGCGGCCAGGGCGTAGCCACTCTCCTGGGCCAGCAGCCCCTTCTCCACCATGCCCAGCTCCGGGTCACACCAGCCCTGTCGACGAAGCAGGGGCCAGGTGCCCGGATCCGTGCCGCAGCTGTCGGCCAGTTCGGCGACCCGCTCGACCGGGTAGCGGTCGGCGAGCAGCCGGGCGGCTGCGGCCGCCAGCTCGCGCTGGTCGTCGGTGAGGGCGAAGTCCATGCTGTTCCTCTCCGGCCTGAACGGCTCACCTGGTCCGGGGCAGGTCGAGGACGCGTTCGGCGATGATGCCGCGCAGGATCTCCGAGGTGCCGCCCTCGATCGAATTGGCCCTGCTGCGTAGTCGTAGGTGCTGCCAGTGGCCGGCGGCGTGGCTGTCCGGACCGTGCAGCATCGCCGCCGGGCCGAGCAGGCGCAGCGCGAGCGCGGCCAGGCGCTGGTTGGTGACCGACCAGTGCAGTTTGAGGATCGAGCTCTCCGGCCCGGGTCTACCGGTGCGGGCCAGCGTGGCCATCGTCCGCTGGCCGGTCCAGCGCAAGCCCTGCAACTGCACGTACAGCTCGGCCACGTCGGCGCGTACCGCCGGATCGTCGGCCAGTCCGAGGTCGCGCACGGTACCCAACAGCCGGTCGAACTCGACGGCTAGCCTGGCGGTCAGGGTGATCCCGAAGGTGCCGCGTTCGTGCGCGAGGGTGGTCATCGCGATCCGCCACCCCTCACCCACCGGCCCCAGTACACAGTCGTGGGGGACGGCCACGTCGGTCAGCACGATCTGGTTGAAGTCGCTGTCACCGGTACTCTGTCGCAGGGGTAGTACCTGCACACCGGGGCTGCGCATGTCGACCAGCAGGCAGGTCAGGCCGGCGTGTGCGGTGGAGCCGGGCTCGGTACGGGCCAGCAGCAGGCACCAGTCGGCCTGGTGGGCGTACGAGGACCAGACCTTTTCGCCGGTCACCCGCCAGCCGTCGTCGGTGGCCACCGCGCGGGTGCGTACCGAGGCCAGGTCACTGCCGGCGTCCGGCTCGGAGAACCCCTGGCAGAACACGAAGTCGCCGGACAGGATCGGTTCCAGGAAACGGCGCTGCTGCTCGGGTGTGCCGTGCGAGACGATCGTCGGCCCGACCATCCCCAGCCCGATCACGTTCACGTGGTCGGGCGCCCCGGCCAGGGCGGCTTCTTCCGCGTAGATCGCCTGGTAGGTCGGCGGAAGTCCGCGTCCACCGTACGCGGCGGGCCAGGTCAGGCCGGTGTAGCCGGCCGCGTGCAGCGCCTTCGTCCAGTCGCCTGGTGCGGTGCCGCCGTGGTGCCGGGGCACGTGCGTGGCGAGCCAGGCGCGTAGCCTGGCGCGGAACTCCGACTCCTCGGCGGTGTCGCGTAGCCGCACCGGTCAGCCCTCCCGGGCGGCCACGACGCGGGCCGGATCGTGGTAGGTGGGCGTTCCCGCGCCGAAGTACCGCTCTCGCAGGGTGACCTCCGCTGGATCGTAGGCGCTTCGGAACATGCCCCGTCGTTGCAGCTCGGGTACGAGCAGGTCGCAGATGTCGTCGATGCCGTCCGACGGTGGGCAGGGGATGAGGTTGAACCCGTCCACGTCGGCGACGGAGAGCCACTGTTCCATCCGGTCAGCGACCTGTTCGGGGGTGCCGAACAGTGTCACCGGTGCCTCGGCCCGGGGCCGGCGGGGGCGCGAGACGAGGTACTTGACGTCGCCGATGGTCCAGGTGCGGTCCGGGGTGAGCTTACGTAGGAAGCCGAGGAACGAGTGACTCGCCTGGCTGCGGATCTCGGCGACCGGGGTGTCGTCGGGGAAGGCCGCGAGGTCGATGTCCATCCACCCGCACCACTTGGCCAACTGTCCTTCGCTGCTCCACAGGGTGTTGTACGCCTCGGCCTTGGCTTTGGCTTCGGCCCGGTCCCGACCGACCATCACCATCGTGCCCTGCAACGCCTTGACCATGGCCGGGTCCCGGCCCTGGCGGGCCACGGCGGCGCGGAGGGCGGCCACCGGTTCGGCACCGGTGGCCGGGTCGGCGAGGGTGAGGAAGACCACCTCCGCGTGCCGGGCGGCGAACTCGATCCCCCGCGGAGAGGAACCCGCCTGGTAGAGCACGGGGGTGCGCTGCGGTGAGGGCTCGCACTGATGCGGTCCGCGCACGTCGAACCAGCGTCCATGGTGGTCGATCTGACGGACCCGGTCGGGGTCGGTGAACACGTCCCGCTCGGCGTCCCGGACCACCGCGTCGGCGTCCCAGCTGTCCTCCCAGAGGGCGCGGGCGACGTGGACGTACTCGTCGGCCCGGTCGTAGCGCTCGTCGTGGTCGAGGTAGTCGCCGAGCCCGTTCGCGGTTGCTGAGCGTAGGTAGGAGGTGACGATGTTCCACCCGACCCGTCCGCTGGTGAGATGGTCCAGCGAGGAGAACAGCCGGGCGCATTCGTAGGGCGAGTGGTAGGTGGTGGAATAGGTGATCGCGAAACCGAGGTGCCGGGTGGCTGCTGCGGCGGCGGAGAGCAGCAGCGCCGGGTCGATCGACGGGATCTGCACAGCGTGCCGTACGGCTGGCGCCCAGGAGCCCCGGTAGACGTCGTACACGCCGTGGATGTCGGCGAAGAACAGGGCGTCGATGCAGGCCGCCTCGAGTTGGCGGGCCCGGGCGATCCAGTATTCCAGGGACCGGTAGCCGGTGGCGGTGCGGTCGCCGGGTACCCGCCACATGCCTTTGAACTGCGGTGACGGGGAGCACTGGGTGAACACGTTCAGATGCATGCCCGGTTTCCTCACATCCGTTCCGGCGGCTACCGGCGACCACGCTGCCAGGTGACGACACGCTACCGGGAAACGACGACAACACGCCACACCCAAGATACGAGTCAGGCCACTATCATGCGTCTTGTGCCCAAACTCAACGGCAGGAACCACGTCAACCTGACCGTCCGCGACCTGGAGCGCAGTACCGAGTGGTACTGCCGGGTCATGGACTTCACCCCCGTGCGGGACGCGACACCCGCCGAGTCCGGGTTCACCTTCCGCACGCTCGTGCACCGGGGGTCTCTCTCCTCCATCGTGCTCGGCCAGGCGGTGACACCGGACCCCGAACCCTTCGACGAGCGGCGTGTCGGCCTGCACCACCTGGGCTACCACGTACCGGACATGGCCGACCTGAGCGAGTGGGCCGAGCATCTGGACGCTGTCGGCGCGCCGCATTCCGGTGTCCGTGAGCTGTTCCTCGAGGCCGGCTACGGCATCTGGCTGCGCGATCCGGACAACATCTGGTTGGAGTTCTACTGGCTGAACGCCGACTACTTCATGAATCGTCTGCGTGAGCAGCGCCGGGCCGAGCGGGCGGCGCGGACAACCGACGGGGATCGTCGGTTGTAGGGTCTTGCCCAAAACAACATACGCTGTAGATAGTGGGACCGGACCGCCTGGCTGCCACGGGTGGTACGACACGCGCCGGGCGGTGTGCCGCGCCGCCGGACTACTCCGCACCGACGACTGGGAGACCGACGTGGAAGAGACCCGGTACAGCGTCTACTGGCACGACACCGAGCCGGTCGAGACCGGTGAGCCGCTCGACGGCGACGCGACCTGCGACATCTGCATCGTCGGCGCCGGGTACACCGGTCTGTGGGCGGCGCACTTCCTCGCCGAGGCGGAGCCGTCAGCAGACATCCGGGTGCTGGACGCCTCGACGGTGGGCAGCGGCGCGTCCAGCGCCAACGGCGGGTTCGTCGGCCTGACCGCCGGCAAGGTGCTGCGTCGGCTGCTGTGGTACTACGGTCGAGAGAAGGCCGCCGGGGTGTACCGCAGCGGTGCCCGCTCGATCATCGACATCGGCCGGTTCTGCCGCCAGTACGGCATCGACGCCGACTTCAGCATGAACGGCATGCTCCAGGTGGTCACCGACCGCAAGCAGTTGGCCCGGCTCGAACTCCAGGTCAAGCGCAGTGAGCGTACCGGGCTGCGCGGCTCGTTCAAGCTGCTGGACCGTGACGAGGCCCAGCAGCGGATCGGGTCGCCGCAGGTGCTCGGCGCGTTGCGGACCACCGGCGCGCTCGTGAACCCGCACCGCCTCATACAGGGCCTGGCCCGGGTGGTCCGGGAGCAGGGCGTCACGATCCACGAGCAGACCCCGGCCGTCGAGGTACGCAAGGTCGGTAACCGATACCAGGTCAGCACCCCCACCGGCACGGTGACCGCGAACGAGGTCGTCCTGGCCACCAACGCCTGGCAGCACAGCTTCGCCCAGACCCACACGAAGGTCATGCCGGTGTGGAACTACCTGATGGTCACCGAACCGCTCACCGACGTGCAGCTGGCCAGGGTGGCCTGGCCCGGCCGAGAGGGCGTCAGCAACTCACTGTCGTTCGCCCACGCGGCCCGGCTGACCGCCGACAACCGGGTCGTCTGGTCCGGCGGCCGGTGGTACTACTTCGACCGGCGCGACACGGACCGGAGCCATCTTCGCAACGACGCGGCCCACGCCGATCTCCGCGAGTCGTTCGCCCGGTTCTTCCCGGCCTGGCGGGACGTCCGGTTCAGTCACGCCTTCGGTGGGCCGATCGGTTGGAGCCGCACCTTCATCCCGCAGTTCGGCCGCACCGGCGACGGTCTCGTCTACGGCCACGGTTACACCGGCAACGGAATCGCGCCCAGCCACACCGGCGGGAAGATCCTGCGTGACCTGGTGCTGCGCCGCAAGACCGAATACACAGAGCTGGCGTTCGTCACCGTGAACCAGCCGAAGTTCGCCAAGGGGAGCGCCGGTGACAAGGGCGCGCACCTGTTCATCTGGCGGCAGGAGACCGGTGACCGACTCCCGTTGCTGTTGCCGCACACGGCGGCTCTGGCGCCGCGGGCGTTCTTCGCTGCCCGGGCCGCACGTCGCGCCCGGGCAGCGGGCGCCGGCCGCTGACCTGGCCGTCCCCGCCGGGTGACGTCGTCCGGGCGCCCGGTCCCGTCGGGCGCCCGGACAATCGAGGGGAGTACGCCCAGTGGGACGATCGCGCTAGGCGTCGCCGGTCAGCAACCGGCTCTCACCGACGGCGAGATCCCACAGGTTCGCGGCCGGTCGTCCCGATTCCGCCCATGCCTTGCGGGCCAGCTCGACCGGTGCCAGCACCGGCTCGGCCGAGAGCGCGAACGTACCCCAGTGAATGGTCACCATCCGCTCGGACCCCAGGTCCCCGCAGGCGCGTACCGCCTCGGCCGGGTCCATGTGCAGCGGCTTCATGAACCAGCGTGGCCGGAACGCGCCCACCGGCAACAGCGCCACGTCGATGCCCGGGAAACGTGCGCCGATCTCGGCGAACGCCGGGCCGTAGGCGGAGTCGCCGGCGAAGAAGACCCTCTGGGGGGCAGGGCCGGAGGCGGTCATCAGCCAGCCGCCCCACAGGCTCTGACAGGTGTCGAAGAGCCCTCTGCGACTCCAGTGGTGCGCCGGGGTGAAGTCGAAACGGACGCCGTCGATCGTGGTCGACTCCCACCAGTCCAGCTCGACGACCCGGCGGAATCCCCTCGCCTCGAACCACCAGGCCAACCCGGCGGGCACCAACATCGTGGTGTCCCGAGGCAGCCGACGCACGGTCGGCTCGTCGAGGTGGTCGAAGTGGTTGTGGCTGATCAACACCACGTCGACCGGTGGCAGTGAGTCCCAGGCCACACCGGGTGGGGTGAATCGCGTCGGGGTGCCCGGAATCTTCTCGGCGAAGACCGGGTCGGTGAGGACCACCCGGCCACCGAGCTGCACCAGACAGGTGGCATGGCCGATCCAGGTCACCGCGGCCTGCCCTGGGTCGGGGCGGGGTAGCGCCTCGTCGACCACCGGTACCCGTCCCGCCGTCGGCCCGACCGGGCGGTTGCCGCGTTCGCGGGTCAACCGCAGGACCGCGGCCGGTCCGGGGACGGGATGGGTGAGCCGGTCGGTGAAGTCGCGGGGCCAGGCCCGCCCGGCAGGCCGGCCGGTGAACCGCGACAGGAGGTGGTGGACGGGGCGGGGTCGGTACACGGGTCCTCCTCAACTCGTCCGGGTCGACCCGGACCTGACCGGGCCGATCAGTCTCGGCCGGACCGGCGGGCGGTGAGCAGCACGTAGCCCAGGCAGGATTCGGCGACCGACTGCAGGTCGAGTACCGCGTTGCTGACCTGGCGAAGCACCCGGGGGCCGTAGCTGCCGGAGAGCTGTTCACGCTGCTGGGCGACCGCCTCCCGGGTGGCTCGGTGTGAGCGGCGGACGTGCTCGCTGGCGTCCAGCACTTCGATGATCTCGAAGCCGGCGTCGCGTACCTGCCCGGTGTACGCCTCGGCGGTCGGCGGCGTCGACATCGGCATCCCCGACCAGATCCGTTGCTGTTCCGGTCCCATCGGGCGGGTCAGGGTCAGTTCGGCGAGGACCAGTCGTCCACCGGGTCGCAACACCCGGTGCGCCTCGATCAACGCGGCGGTCTTGTCGGGCACATGTACCAGCACCTCCAGGGCCAGCGCCGCGTCGAAGCTGTCGTCCGGGAACGGCAGGTCGGTGGCGTCGGCGCGGGTGAAACGTACCCGCCGGTCGAGTCCTTCCTCGGCGGCCAGCTCGTTGGCCCGATCGACCTGGCGTCCGCTGAGCGAGATGCCGTCGGCCTCGGCGCCGGTGCGGTGGGCTATCCGTCGGGTGGGTCCTCCGGTGCCGCAGCCGATGTCGAGTACGCGGTCGCCGGCACCGACGCCCAGCCGGGCGGCGATCTCGTCGTTGAGGCGTTCCTGAGCCTGCGGCATGGTGGCCTGATCGTGCTCGTCGGTCCAGTAGCCGTAGTGCAGGTTGTCGCCGTAGACGGCGTCGAGGAACGTGCCCATCAGGTCGTAGAACGTGCTGACCCGCTGGGACCGTGTCGCTGGGTCTTCTGCCACCGTGGCGACCTCCCGGATCGGCGTGACGTGTTCAGCATAGTGCTGAGCCAACAAACGCAACACCCGACTGTGTAGCTTCTAGGCTGCGTGAGGTGTGTTCGTTAGGCTGTTGGCACAATCCACACACCGACTGACAACGGAACGGACGGTGGACCCACTGATGAGCAACTCTGCCAAGGTGTTGGACCGCGCGGAGCGCATCGCCGACGAGGTGCTGTTCCCGGCGGCAGAGACGGTCGATGCGGGCGAGATGACACTGAACAACCACCTCGACCTCCTCGCCGCCGAGGGTTTCTACGGCGTCGCCGGCCCGTCCGAGTTCAGTGCGATGTCGGCCGAGGACACCGCCACCGCCGCCCGGGTCATGGAGATCATCGCCAGTGGCTGCCTCACCACCGGGTTCGTCTGGGCGCAGCACCACAGCGCCGTCATGGCCGCCACCCACAGCCAGCGTCCCGGCATCACGCAGGAATGGCTCGAGCCGTTGTGCCGGGGCGACCGCCGAGCCGGGCTGGCCATCGCGGCGACCCGACCCGGGCCACCGGCGGTCCGCGCCGAACCGGTCGACGGTGGGTGGCTGCTGCACGGCGAAGCCCCCTGGGTGACCGGGTGGGGGCTGGTCGACACCCTCTTCGCCGCCGCGCGGGACGACGCGGACACCCTGGTCTGGTCACTGCTCGACGCCCGGGAAAGTGACACCCTGAGGGTCACGCCGGTCGACATGGTGGCGGTCGGCGCCAGCCGCACCGTGCAGGTCACCTTCACCGGCCACTTCCTGCCCGAGGAACGGGTCACCGGTACCGTCCCGCACGAGGTCTACCTGCAACGTGACCCGGCGACCCTGCGGTTCAACGGCTCCCTGCCGTTGGGTGTGGCGACCCGCTGCGCGCGGCTGATCGGACCCAGCCCACTGGACGAGTCAATCGACAGGTGTCGGCGTGCCCTCGACGAAGCCGGCCCGCAGGAACTGCCCTCGGCGCGAGCCGCCGCTGCCGCCCTCGCACTGCGGTCCGCCGGCCTGCTCGCCACCACCACCGGCAGCGCAGCGGTGTTGCGGCACCGCCCGACCGAACGACTCATGCGCGAGGCGATGTTCCTGCTCGTGTTCGGCACTCGCCCGGCCATCCGCGCCGACCTGCTCGACCGGCTGCACGCCTGAGGTAACCGACCGGTGTGGCCGTTGCCGGTGACGGCCACACCGACGTGGGTTGCGCCGATTCGGCCGAGTGGCGACCGCCGTCAGACGTGGCCGAGAGCGGCGGCTACCGCTGCGGCTACCGGGCCCACGCCGACCGCGTCGGTCACCGCGAAGTGGTCACCGGGAATCCGGCGGGTCGTCGTCGCGGCGCCCTCGGGCAGCCGGTCGCCGAGTCGTACCAGGTAGTCGCCGGCCGCACCACCGAGCCTGGTCTGCGCCTCGATCAGGTGCACGGTGAGTTCGGTAGCCTCCGGCACCGGGTAACGCACCAGCGCTCGGGTGTGCGCGGCGAAGACGTCGAACAGCCGTTCCGCCGCCGCCAGCCCCAGTGCCGCCAGCTCCGGCCGGGTCGCGGCCAACTCCGGCCAGCGGGCACGTAACGGCTCCGCACTGACGACGCCACCGCCGGCCGGCGGCACCACCACCGACATCTCGCCCCGGGTCACGTCGGTCAGGAACGCCCGGAACAGCTCGTCGGTCTCCGGCTCACCGCTGGACCCGACGGGTCCGACCCACGGGTCGATCAACACCGCGGTGCAGGTTCGCCCCGCCGCGGTGAGTTGCCGGCCCAGCTCGTACGCCAGTACCGCGCCCAGCGACCAACCGACCAGGCGCACCGGCCCGTCCGTGGGCAACGCGCCCCGCAGGTCGTCGAGATAGCTTGCGGCCAGCTCGGGCAGGGTCGGCGGCACAGCGACAGCCGAGTCCAAAGCGGGCGAGGCGACCCCGAGCACGGACCAGTCGTCGCCCAGCCGTTCGACCAGCTCGCGGTAGCACAGCAGATCACCACCGACCGGATGGATGAGCACCACCGGCGGACCGTCGCCGGGAGCCAACGACTGCACCGTCGACGTCGTGGCGGGTCGGTCGTCGTTGTCGAGCAGCCGGGCCAGCGCGGCCACCGTCCGGTGCTGGTACAGGGCGGCCAGCGGCAGCCTGCTGCCGAACTCCCGCTCGACCCGGTTCATCAGTTGTGCCGCCTGAAGTGAGCTGCCCCCGAGACCGAAGAACGGGTCGTCGACACCCACCGCCGGCACATCGAGCAGCTCCGCCCAGAGTTCGGCGAGCTGCCGCTCGGTGGCGGTACGCGGGGTACGGAACTCACCGGCGGTGGGTGAGAGTCCGGCGGCCTCCGCCGCCAGCGCGGACCGGTCCACCTTGCCGTTGGCGGTCAGCGGCAGCGCTTCCCGGACGTCGATGACCGGCGGCACCAGGTAGGCGGGCAGCACCGCGCCCAGCGCCTCACGCAGCCCGTCGGCGAGCTCCGGTCGTGCTGGATCGGCGGCGACGAAGGCGACAAGCGACGCGCCCCGGTCGCCCCGGCGGGCCACCACCACGGCATCGGCGACGTCGGCCTGCTCGACCAGGGCTGCCTCGATCTCGCCGAGCTCCACCCGGAAGCCGTTGATCTTGACTTGGGGGTCGTCGCGGCCGAGGAACTCCAGCACCCCGTCCGGCCGGTACCGACCCAGGTCACCGGTGCGGTAGAGCCGCTCACCGGTGACCGGATGGGTGACGAAGGCGGCGGCGGTCAACTCCGGGGCGTGCAGGTATCCGTCGGCGAGCCCTCGCCCGGCGATGTACAGGTCACCGGGCACCCAGTCAGGTCGGTGGACGAGCCCGCCGTCCAGGACGTGGAAACGCTGGTTACGCAGTGGCCAGCCGTACGGGACGCTGGTCCAGTCGGCCGGCACCCGCACCGGCACGTCGAACCAGTTCGACCAGATCGACGCCTCGGTGGCGCCCCCGAGCGCGACACAACGGGCGGCCGGCGCGACGTCGGCCAGCTCGCGGCCCAACGACAGCGGAACCCAGTCGCCGCTGACCATGGCCAGCCGCAGCGCCTGCGGTCGCTTCCGCTCGGCCGAGGCGCCCACGTAGTCGACGAACATCGACAGGTACGCGGGTACCGAGTTCCACACCGTCACGCCGGCCCGGCATGCCAACTCGTGCAGGTGCACCACCTCGCGGGACAGCTGCGGATCCGGGACGACCACCGTGCCGCCGACGGCGAGCAGTCCGAAGACGTCGTACACGGACAGATCGAAGGTGAACTCGGAGACCGCCAGCACCCGGTCGGCGGCGGTGACGCCGAACCGTGCGTTGACGTCCACGATGGTGTTCATCGCGCTCTGGTGACGGATCATCACGCCTTTGGGCGTGCCGGTCGTACCGGAAGTGAAAATCACGTACGCCAGCGCCTCCGGTTCGGCGGCGGCCTCGTCGTCGGGCAGGTCCCCCTCGGGGAGCGCGTCCAGACGCCACCGCACCGCGTCGGCCGGCGCACCGTCGCAGTCGGCGTCGCAACCACCGAGTACCGCCCGGACGTCCGCCCCGGTGAGGATCTGCGCCCGGCGGCGGAGCGGCCAGCCCGGCGCGACCGGGACGTAGGCGGCACCGCTCATCAACACCCCGAGCAGCGCCGCGATCTGGTCGACGCCCCGTTCGGCGACGACCGCGACCAGGTCGCCCGGGCCACGTCCGGCGGCGCGCAGGGCGGCGGCCACCGCACCGGCCCGTGCCCGCAGCTGCCCGTAGCTGGCCGGGCCGGTGGGGGTGAGGACAGCTACGGCGTCGGGGGCGCGGTGGGCCTGTGCCAGGAAACCGCCGTGCAGCGTCTGCGGAGGCACGCCGGCTGTGGTGTCGTTGACCCGGGCCCGTACCGCCAGCTGCCGGGCGGGGGTCAACCGGTCGTCACCGGCCGAGGCCCAGGCGGTGTCCGCGGTGGCCAGGTCGAGGAGCAGCCGCTGGTAGGCGGCGAACATGTCGTCGACCAGGCCGGTCGGGTAGAGACCGTCGGCGGTGTCCCAGCTGAACACCATCTCGCCGGCCCGCATGAAGACCTGGTGGTCGAAGGCGACCTGGGGGGTGCGTACCAGCGACTCGCGGCGCTGCCAGCCGAGCAGTTCCAGGAAGACCGGATCGGTGTCGGAGCCCAGCCCGAGCATGCTGGTGAAGACCACCGGCATGCGGGCAGCGGACACCGCACCCGATCGACGGTTCAGCTCCCGGATCACCGACACGCCACTGAACGCGCCATGGGCCATGTCCCGCAGCATCCGGGAACGCAGCGCGGTCGCGTCGGCGGTGAAGTCGCTTCCACCCGACGCGGGTGAACACTCCAACAACATGGTGCTGGCGAAGCTGCCGATCAGTTGTGAGACGTCCGGGTGCAGGTCGAGGCGCTCACCGTACATGATGTTGACGGTGAACCGGGGTTGGCGACTCCAGTGCCGAAGCACCCGCGCGAACGCGGCGGCGACGGCCATCGTCGGGGTGAGCCGGCGGCGGCGTAGCGCCGCGCTGAAGGCTTCGGTCCGCTCCACCGACAACGTGAAGGTGCGCCGCACCAGCGGACCGTCGTGCCGCCCACCTCGGCGCAACGGCAACTCCGGTGCGCCGGGCAGGTCGTCGAGCCGGTCGGTCCAGTAGCGGCGGGCCGCCGCGTACTCCGGTCCGTCGCGACGGTGGTCCAGTTCCTGGCGGTACCGTTCGTAGGTGAAGTCCAGCGGTGCGAGGGCACCGCCGCTGAGCAGGGTGCGCAGCTCCTGGGCGAACACCTCGCCGGACTGGCCGTCGAAGACCATCAGCCGGCCCGCCATCTGCACCAGGAACTCGGTCTCGTCACACCAGACGACCATCCGGAAGGCGGCCGGGCCGGCCAGGGGTGGCCCGTTGTCGATTAGTTCCCGGCGACTGGCGGCGAGCAGTTCGTCGCGCTGCCGGGTGGACTCGCCCCGCAGCGACCGCACTGTCAGCGGCGCCGGTGGATCGTCCAGAATCCGGATCAGGCCGTTGTCGTCGACGGCGCAGCGCAGCATCGGATGCCGGCGGACGAGGATGCCCACGGCCGCGACGAACGCGTCGACGTCGAACGGCGGGCAGACGTACTCCTCGTAGAACAGCGCGGGACCGCCGAGCTGGAAGTCACCCAGCTCACCGATCAGATACGCCTGTTGCAGGTCGCTGAGTCCGAAACCGGTTGCCGTGAGCTGATCCATCGTGCTCCTCGCTGCGTGTGACAGCGGTCAGCCGACCGCGAGCTGTTCCCGGACGGCGACGAGTAGCTCCGCGGGGGTCGGGCGTTCGAACACCTCGAACAGTGGCAGTGAGACGCCGAACTCCTCGCCGACGTGGTGCACGAGGGCGGCGGCGGCCATCGAGTCGCCGTCGAGATCGGTGAAGAAGTCCGAGTTGTCGGTGACCGCCTGTTGGAAGATGAACTCCCAAACCTTCCGCATCCGTTGCGGGTCGTCCACGCCGGTCTCCTCGTCGCTGGTCGGGGCTTACACGATGGCGCGTAGGGCGAGCCGGGCCAGTGGTGCCGTCCGGTCGAAGCGGTGCTCGTAGCGGTCCGCCCCGGTGGCGACCCCGGTAACTGTCCGTACGCCGATGTATCGCAATGGTTCCGGCTCCCAGCGGCGCGAGGCGTTGTCCACCCAACACAACCGGGTTTCCGGGCGGCTGACCCCGGCGACGAGAGCGGCAAGTGATCGGGCAGCGAGGTTGCTCAGCGCGATTCCCTCACCGCCGTAACCACCCGCGTGGCCGAGACCGGTCTCGCGGTCGTACACCACCTCCGGCTCGGTGTGCCGGTGCAGTCCGTACACCCCGCTCCACCGATGCGTCACCGGCACGTCGGCCAGGTCGGGCAGCAGTTCGGCCAGGGTGCGCCGAAGCAGGTCGTGTGCCCGTCGTCCGGCTGCCGCCGCCCGATCCGTGGCGGACCCGAAACGGTAGTAGGCGCCGCGTCCGCCGAGCACCAATCGGTCGTCGAGGGTGCGTTGCAGATAGCCGAACTGGTATCGGGACTCGGCGACGGTCCGGTGGTCGGTCAGGCCGATGTGCTGCCACGTTGCGGCGTCCAGGGGTTCGGTCGCCAGGACGTACGAGTGCAGCGGCAGGACCCGACGACCATGTCCGGCCAGGCGTCCCGTGTAGCCTTCGGTGGCGATGAGCACCGAGCGGGCACGCACGGTGCCACCGTCGGTGACCAGGAGGCCCGGTGCGATCCGGGTGGCGCGGGTACCTTCGGCGACGAGGACCCCCCGGCGTTCGACGGCGGCGAGCAGACCACGGGCGAGCCGGGCCGGATGCACCGTGACGCAGTGCGGGGTGTACGCGGTGGCGCGCACCCCGGTCAACCCGATCTGCTCGGCGGCCGGTGCGCCGACGGTCAGGGTGAGCCCACCGATGCCGAGTTTGCCCCGTACCTCGTGCCAGCCCCGCAGCCGGTCGACCTGCGGCGCGCTGCGGGCCACGTAGAGTGAACCGTCGTGCCTCCAGTGCGCGTCGATCCTCTCGGCGTCGAGAACCCGACGCAGTTCGTCGAGGGTGCGCTGACCGGCCCGGTACAACCGCATCGCGGCCATCGGCCCGTGCCGGCGTACCAACCCCGGCAACAGTGCGGGCATCTCGGCGGTACACCAGCCGCCGTTGCGGCCGGAGGCACCGAACCCGGCCCGACCGGCGTCGATCACCACCACCTTGAGGTCGGGGTTGAACGTGCTCAGGTAGTAGGCGGTCCACAGCCCGGTGTAGCCGGCACCGACGATCGCCACGTCGGCGGTGGTGTCGCCGTCCAACGGCGGGCGAGTGGCGAGTTGGTCCGGGGGGAGGCCGTCGAGCCAGAGCACCCGTTCGGTGTCGGCGGTGGCCACCGGCGGGCGGTTCATCCGGCCAGCTCGCGGGCGAGTGCCCGACGGTCGATCTTGCCGACCGGCGTGTACGGCAGCTCGGGCGCGACGTGCAACCGGTCGGGCAGCTTGAAGTCGGCCAGTCCGCGGCCACGGAGGAAGTCGTGCACCTCGGCGAGGCTGGGTGGGGCGTCCCGCGCGACGATCACCGCGCAGGATTTCTCGCCCAGGCGGCGGTCGGGGACCGGTACCACGGCGGCGGTACGCACGGCTGGGTGCGCCACCAGGTGCGCTTCGACCTCGTCGACGGAGATCTTCTCACCGCCCCGGTTGACCACGTCCTTGATCCGGCCGACCACGACCAGCCGTCCGGCGTCGTCGCGGCGCACCAGGTCCCCGGTGCGCAGGAACCCGTCGGAGGTGAACACGCCGCGGTTGTGCTCGGGTACGGCGTAGTAGCCGCGCAGCGTGCACGGGCCCCGGGCCAGTAGCTCGCCGACGTCACCGTCGGGGACGTCCCGGTCGGCGTCGTCCACGATGCGCAGCTCGTCGGCAGAGCTCAGCGGGGAGCCCTGAGTGGTGGCGGCGGCCTCGTCGCCGTCGCCGGGGCGGGTGAAGCAGAGCACCCCCTCGGCCATCCCGAACCAGTGGGTCAGGGTGGCACCCGTGTCCGGACGGACCCGGCGGGCCACCTCGGGGCTGAGCGTCGCGCCGCCCACCTCGATGACCAGTTCCGACAGGTCGGCGCCGAAGATGCCCGCGGTCTCCGTCCACACCGGCAGCAACGCCGGCATCAGTGTGGTCAGGGTGGCCCGTTCGGCGGTGATCAGCGGGAACACCTCGTCGGGTGCCGGGCTGGCGGCGAGTACGGCCCGCCCGCCGGCGCGCAGCGCACCCAGTACACCGGGGCAGCCGAGCGCGGCGTTGTGCGCCACCGGCAGCGCGGCGAGGTAGGCGCCGTGCTCGTCGAAACCCATCGCCTCGGCGGTGGCGCGCAACTGGAAGGCGTAGTCGTCGTGGGTCCGGGGGATCAGCTTGGGTAGCCCGGTGGTGCCGCCGGAGAGCAGGAAGAAGGCGACCTCCGACGGGTCGGGTGCGGGCAGATCCACCGGGTCGGCGTCGACGGCACCGAGCGCGGTCAGTTCCTGGGCGTCGCCGGACACCAGCACGTGCTCGACGCTCGGCACCGCCTGGCGGACGGCCCGGGCCAGTTCCCGGTGGTCGGTGCCGGCCACCAGGTCAGGAACCACCAACGCGACGGCGGCGGCGTATTCGGCGAGATAGCTCAACTCCGCCCGGCGGTGCGCCGGCAAGGCGAGGACCGGCAACGCACCGATCCGGAAAAGCGCCACACACGTCACCACGAAATCGGGGGTGTTCGGCAACTGCACGACGACCCGGTCGCTGGCGCGGATGCCGAGGGCGACCAGACCGGCCGCGAGCCGGTCGGCCCGCTCGTTCAGTTCGGCGTAGCTGTGCCGGCCGTGGCGGGTCACCACCGCGGTGCGGGCCGGGTCGCGGATTGCCCACGGGCGTAGCAGGTCACCCAGTACCTCGCCACGCCAGATGCCCTCCCGGCGGTAGCGCTCGGCGAGTTCGTCGGGCCAGGGGACACATCCGGTGAGCATGGTCGGCCTCCTGGTGGTGCCGGACGGGGAGCTTGCCGCCGGAGCGGACGGGCCGACGCTATGCGAAGTGTCTTCTTCGG
Organism: Micromonospora sp. HNM0581; assembly: GCF_012726175.1. Taxonomy (GTDB): domain Bacteria; phylum Actinomycetota; class Actinomycetes; order Mycobacteriales; family Micromonosporaceae; genus Micromonospora. The sequence goes on along the minus strand of NZ_JAASAD010000004.1, from coordinate 55,641 downwards.
CGCAAGTGTCTGTTGCTTCTGCCGGTCGGCAAATCCTACATGCGTCATCTATCGTTGGCCTGCCCGACCGGTTCGACAGAAGGGTGGGAGTGGAACAATGCACATAGTCGTGGACTACGACCGGTGTGACAGCTACGGGACCTGCGTCGACAACGCCCCCGGGGTTTTCGAGATCCGGGACGACGACCTGATGTACGTGCTGGTCGAGCGGCCACCAGCGGAGCAACTGGCCCAGGTGGAGACCGCCGTACGCAGCTGCCCGAAGCTCGCCCTGTCGCTGCGCGAGGAGTGAGTACCGTGGCGGAAGCGGTGATCGTGTCAGCGGCGCGTACCCCGATCGGTCGGCGGGACGGTTGGCTCAGCGGCCTCAAGGCGGTCGAACTGTTGCGCACGGTGCAGCGGGAGGTGATCGACCGGGTCGGCCTACCGCCATCGGAAGTGGACCAGATCATCGGCGGATGCGTCACCCAGGTCGGCGAACAGAGCCTGAACGTGACCCGCAACGCCTGGCTGAGCACCGGGCTCGACCCGGAGGTGGCCTGCACCACCGTGGACGCGTCCTGCGGCTCGGCACAGCAGGCGAATCATCTGGTGGCCGCACTCATCACCGCCGGGGTGATCGACGTGGGCATCGCCTGCGGGGTGGAATCGATGTCCCGGGTGCCGGTGGGGACCAACCTCTACCAGGGGCCGGGTCACTACAAGACCGCTGACTACCCCTGGGACGACCCGCCGAAGGCGCAGTTCGGCGGAGCGGAGCGGATCGCCGCGCTCTACGGTGTCGACCGGGCTGCGGCCGACGCGTACGGGCTGCGCTCCCAGACCCTCGCGGCACAGGCCTGGGCCCAGGGACGTTTCGACGCCGAGGTGGTGGCGGTGCGCGCTCCCGCCGCCGACGGCACCGTCGAGGTTTCTCGCGACCAGGGGCTGCGCGAGACCACCCCGGCGGGACTTGCCGGACTGCGGCCGACCATCGAGGGCGGGACGCACACCGCCGGGAGCACGTCGCAGATCTCCGACGGTGCGGCGGCCGTGCTGTGGATGTCGGCTGAGCGGGCCGCGGCACTGGGACTGCGCCCACGGGCCCGAATGCTGCACCAGGTGGTCACCGGTTCCGACCCGTACCTGCTGTTGCACGGGCCGGTCGTGGCGACCCGCAAGATTCTCGACCGCGCGAAGATGCGGCTGACCGACATCGACCGAGCCGAGGTCAACGAGGCGTTCGCTGCCGTCGTGCTCGGCTGGGCGGCGGCCCACGAGGCGGACCTGGACCGGGTGAACGTCAACGGCGGTGCTATCGCGCTCGGCCACCCGCTGGGGGCCTCCGGGACCCGGTTGCTGGTCACCGCCCTGCACGAGCTGGAACGCGCCGACCGGGAACTGGCTCTGGTGACGATGTGCTGCGGCGGAGCGTTGGGCACCGCCTCGATCCTGCAGCGGATGTGACCGCGGTGGACAGCGCAGCCTCGTACCGCGATGCCGGGGACTTCTACCGGGAGGCCCGCAGCGACCTGGCCGGGCCGCTGGACGGCATCCGCGTGCTCGACGTGACGAAGGTCTGGTCGGGTCCGCTGACCAGCGCCATCCTTGCGGACCTTGGTGCCGACGTGATCCGGGTGGAGCTGCCGCACGGCCGTGACGGCGAGGTGCCACCCCGGATTCCGGGTACCGGCCTGTCCTGGTTCCGGCAGACGGTGAACCGGAACAAGCGCAGCGTCGGCGTCGACCTGCGCGAGCCGTCCGGCCGGGAGACGTTTCTACGGCTGGTGGCCACCGCGGACGTGGTGGTGGAGAACTACCGACCCGGCACCCTCGACGGTTGGGGGGTGGGTTGGTCCCAGTGCCGGGCGGTCCGCCCTGACCTGGTCTTCGTGTCGATCTCCGGCTGGGGCCAGTACGGTGACCGGCGCACCGCGGCGGCGTACGACCCGGTCGTGCAGGCGGCCAGCGGGTGGATGGCACTCAACGGTGACCCCGACGGAGGTCCGGTTCGGGCACCGACGTTCCTCGCCGACGAACTGGCCGGTCTGCACGGCGCCATCGGCGCGTTGGCGGCGCTGTGGCATCGCCGTACCTGCGGTGAGGGGCAACACGTCGACGTGGCGATGTTCGACGCGATGCTCGCGGGAAGCGCGGGATTTCACACCCTCGCCGCCGCGGGCCGAGCACCCGAGCGGTGGGGTAACCAGACCGACTTCGTGGTGCCCGCGAACGTCTACGCCTGCGTCGACGGGCAGGTCTATCTCGCCGTCGCGCTCGACCGGCACTGGCGGGAACTCGCCGAGGCGATGGGGCGTGCCGACCTGGTCCGGGCCACCGGGTTCGCCCGTGCGTCGGAGCGGCTGGCGAACCGGGTCGAAGTGGACGCGGTGGTGGCGGGTTGGTGCGCCGACCTTCCGGCCGACGTCGTGGTCGACGAGCTCGTCGGGCGGGGACTGACGGTGTCCCGGGTACGCACGGTCGCCGAGGTGGTTGCCGATCCGCATCTGGCGCAGCGGGAGATGCTGCAACCCACGGTGCTCAGTGACGGTAGCAACGCCCCGATCGTCGGGCCGGCGGTGAAGTTCTCGCGGACGCCCACCCGGGTGCGCCACGGTGCGCCAGCACCGGGTCAGCACACCTCGCAGGTGCTCGCCGGACTCGACGAGGCACCCGTCGACAACGCATCCACTGACGCGACGAAGAAAACATACGACACTACTTGCTGACCGTGTCGCCGATGAGCCAGTATGTTGACGCGGAGAAGATACAACACACCCGTCAGTGTTGTGTTGTGTTACGTCCAGTCGGCAGAGTCCGACAGGGGAGGTTGGCTTGACCACTCAGCTCCGAGCTCTGGTGACCGGCGTCTCGCGGGGTATCGGCCGCGCGACGGCGCTCCGCCTCGCCGAGCAGGGATACGCGGTGGCCGGTTGTTACAGCAGCGCCACCGAGGCTGCGGCCAAGACCCGGGCCGAGGTGGCCGCCTTCGGTGTCCCGGTCCACCTCGCACCCTGCGACGTGACCGACCTGGCGGCGGTGGAGCGTTTCGTCGGTGCTGCCGAGGAGGCGATCGGGCCGATCGACTGCCTGGTCAACAACGCCGGCATCACCCGCGACAGCCCGCTGGTGCTCGCCTCCGAGACGGACTGGCAGGCCGTGCTCTCCACCAACCTCACCGGCACCTGGAACTTCTGCCGCTCGCTCACCTTCCGGTTCATGAAGCGTCGAGCCGGCACCGTGGTCAACATGTCCTCGGTAGCCGGCGTCTACGGAAACACCGGTCAGACCGCGTACGCGGCCAGCAAAGCCGGGATCATCGGGCTGAGCCGGTCGCTGGCCAAGGAGGTCGCCCGGTACGGCATCCGGGTCAACGTGGTCGCACCCGGCTTCATCGAGACCGACATGACCGATGCACTGTCGGGCAAGTTGCGTGAGCAGGCTCTCGGGCAGATCCCGTTGGGGCGCTTCGGACGACCCGAGGACGTGGCGGACCTTGTCGCCTTCCTCTGCTCGGCGCGCGCGAACTACGTCACCGGCCAGGTTTTCCAGGTCGACGGGGGGATCACGCTGTGAACGCCCCAGCCACGACCGGCCGACCGTGCCCGCCGGGCGCCGCACCGCTGGCGGCCGTCGACGACCTGCAGGTCAGCGTGGTAGGAGACCACCTCGAAGTGATCGCGGGTGTGCCGATCCGATCGGACGATCCGAACCTGTGTGGACACTTCCCCGGCTTCCCGGTCTTCCCGGGGGTGTTCATCGTCGAGGCGCTGGTCCAGGCGGTCGACATCGCCCTGCGCAACCCGGGTCAGCCGCGTCTCCGGCTCCGCTCGGTGGACTCGATCCGCTTCCTCGCGCCACTGCTGCCCCCGGACCGGCTGACCCTGGACATCGTGGTGACCCAGGACGGCGCCGACAGGTGGGTGGTGAAGGCTTCAGGTCGACGTGCCGACGACACGGTGTCCGTGACACTACGGGCCACCTTCGTCGGTGGTACGGCCCCCCGGCCGCAGATCAGCGGTCCCGTGGTCACCGGTGCCGGCGGTGCCGGTCTGGAACACCACCAGGTCCGGGCCCTGCTGCCGCAGCGCTACCCGCTGTTGCTCGTGGACCGGGTGCTGTCGATGACGCCCGGTCGACGCATCGAGGCGGTCAAGACGGTCACCGCGACCGAGCCGTGCTACCGGGATCTCGCCGACGACGCACCGGCCGGCGACTACGCCTATCCGGCCTCGCTGCTCGTGGAGTCCCTCGGCCAGGCCGCCGCCCTGCTCTGGCTCGCCGGGGCCGAGGGACCAGTCGACGACGACCACGTGCTGATGTTCGTCGGAGCCAGGAACTTCAGCTTCGACGTCGCCGCCTACCCGGGGGACCTGCTCCGGCATGTCGTCCACCTGGAACGCGTGATCGCCGACACCGCCTTCGCGACCGGCGAGACGTATGTCGGTGACTGCCGTGTCGCCCGCGTCGGCACGCTGATGGCCGCCCGTCGTCCACGTACGGCACTCACCGCGCCGGCCAGCACCGTGACCGCCACCTCGATCACGGCCGACGTACCGACCGTCCCGGGGCATTCCCCGGGACGCAACGGCGCCAGCTTCGTCAATCCTCCTCGAAAGGCTGACCCATCATGACGCAGACCGACCCCCGCATGGCCGAACTCCGCGAGATCGTGGCGGAGGTGCTGGAGCTGGAGCCGGAGGAGATCACCGAGACCGGCGACTTCGCCGAGGACTACGAGGCCGACTCGCTGCGCGCCATCGAGATCCTCGCCCGCATCGACAAGAAGTTCAAGATCGAAATTCCGCAGTCGGAGCTGCCGTCGCTCAACAACCTCAAGGCGGTCTACGACGCGGTGGTCCGCCACTCAGCCGGCCAGGCCTGAGGCATGAACCGGGTCGTGGTGACCGGGCTGGGCCCGGTGTCCAGCATCGGGATCGGCGTGTCCGCGTTCACCGACGGCCTGCGGGAGGGCCGGTCCGGCATCTCACCGATCCGCAGCTTCGACGCCAGCGGATTTCCCCGCCGGAACGCCGGTGAGGTGCCTGACTTCCGACCCGAAACGCTGCTGCGCCGGATCGAGCCGACCCGGTGGGGCCGCTCCAGCCAGTTCGCGGCAGCCGCCGCCCGGCTGGCCCTGGCCGACTCCGGGCTCGATCCGGCGACGGTCGCGCCAGACCGGGTCGGGGCGGTCGTCGGCACCACCAGCGGCGAGTCCGTGGTGGTGGAGACGGTGACCGCCCAGCAGGTCGAGGGTGGTTTCGCCGCGATGGACCCGGAACTGCTCGGGCAGATGGCAGCCGGGCGGCTCGCCCACGCGGTGAGCACCGAACTGGAGTTGGCCGGGGAGTCGTTGACCCTGGCGACCGCCTGCTCGGCCAGCAACTACGCCATCGGCTACGCGTACGACACGCTCGTCACCGGGGAGGCGGACGTGATGTTCGCCGGCGGGGCCGACTCGGTGTGCCGGTGGGCCCACGCGGGCTTCTTCCGGCTCGGTGCCCTCACCGCCGACGCCTGCTCGCCGTTCGACCGGGACCGCTCGGGCATCCTGACCGGCGAGGGCGGGGCGATGCTGTTGTTGGAGACGCTGGACCACGCGCGGACGCGGGGCGCCCGCATCTACGGCGAGGTACTCGGCTACGGCGTGAACTGCGACGCCAACCACCCGGTGGCACCGGACCGCGCCAGTATCGCCGAGTGCATGCGCACCGCGCACCGCAACGCCGCCGTCAAGCCCGAGGACGTGGACTACATCTGCGCCCACGGCACCGGGACCCCCGCGAACGATTCGGTCGAGGCGCAGGCCATCTTCGACGTGTTCGGTGACCGGGTACCACCGGTCAGCTCGATCAAGTCGATGATCGGCCACACCATGGGCGCGGCCAGCGGCTTCGGTGCGATCGCCGGAGCACTGGCCATCACCCACGGGTTCCTGCCACCGACCATCAACTGGACGACTCCCGACCCGGCGCTGGCGGGGTTGGACCCGGTGCCGAACACCGCCCGGGAGACGGGTGTGCGGGTGGTGCAGAACAACGGCTTCGCCTTCGGCGGGAACAACGCCATCGTCCTGATCGGAGCGGTCGAATGAGCGGCGTCGTCATCACTGGTTGGAGCACGGTCAGCCCGGCCGGAGTCGGCCGCGCCGCCCTGACCGAGCGGCTGACCGCCGACGTGGTCGCCGCGGCCGCATCGACCGAGCCGCCGCCACCGGTCGACGTGACGGGTCTGTCGGACGAGCCGCTGCCCTCCACCACCGGGCACGCCCTGGTCGATTTCGACGTCCGCGCCCACCTCGGTCGCAAGGGCACCAGCTTCTACGACCGTGCGACGGCGTTGGCCGTGGTGGCCTGCGGGGAGGCGTTGAGCGACGCCGGGGTGCTGGTCGACGACAGCAACCGGGCACGGCTCGGTGTGGTGCTCGGTACCTCACTCGGCAGCTTCCGCTCCACGAGCGACTACACCCGGGACACCCTGGTGCAGGAGAAGCCGTACCTGGTCAATCCGGTCCTCTTTCCCAACACCGTGATGAACTGCGCCGCCGGGCAGGCCGCCATCCGGCACGGCCTGCGAGGCGTCAACGCCACGGTGGCTACCGGCCCGCTGGCCTTCCTCGACGCCCTGCGCTACGGCACCAACGCCATCACCAGGGGCTACGTCGATGCGATGCTGGTCGGCGCGGTGGAGGAGTTCAGCCCGCACCGGGCGTGGAACACCTGGCTGACCGGACGGCAGGTGCCCACCGGGGAGGCCGCCGCCGTGTTCCTGCTGACCCGGGCCGAACAGCCCGCGTGGGCCGGACCGCGCCGTGAGGCCGAAGTGCTCGCCCTGGCCACCGCGTACGGTCCCGGCGGTGGCGAGTCCGCCGACCGGGCGCTGACCGGCTGCGTGAGCCGGGCCGTCCGTCGTGCCGGGGTCGATCCGGCGCAGGTTTCCCACGTGCTGACCGGTGAGACCGGTGTTGACGACACCGACGAGTTCGCCCCGGCCTGCGCCGCGCTCGGTCACACCCCGACCCGGACCCGGGTCGGCCGGCTGTTCGGCCACTGCGACGCAGCGACCGGAGGGCTGGCACTGGCAACCTTCCTGGCGGCGGAGCCGGTCGGGGCCCGAACGCGGCTGGCTCTGCTGACCTCCCGCAGCCCGGACGGCGGTACCGCCGCCGCCATCATCAGGGGGTGGTCAGGTGCCGGCCCGGCTGACCGCTAGCGAGCTGCGGACCTGCTTCGGCGACGGGGCGCAGACCTTCGCCGCGTTGCTGGCTGGGCGCAGTGGGATCGGGCCGTTGCGGCACGGAACACCGTCGGCTCTCAACGTCGCCCACGGCTACCACATCGACGATGGCCTGACGCGGGACTTCGCGGCCAGCCGTTGGGTGGCCGAATGCGCGAGCCGGGCGATCGTCGCTGCCGGGCTCGACCCCCGGCGACGTCGAATGGTCGCGTTGGTCGGCACCGGGCTGCGGGAGTTGGCGGCGGTGGAAGCCTATGCGACGGGCGGTACGGCGGTTGCCGCGCACCGCCTGCATTTCGGCGACGCGGTCGGCGGTGCGGTACCCGGCCTACGTGAAGTGGTCACGGTCAGTAACGCGTGCAGCGCAGGTGGCCACGTACTGGCTCTCGCCGAAGATCTGCTCATGCTCGGCGAGGCCGACGCGGTGCTGGTCTGCGGCGTCGACGCGACCACCGAGTCGATGCTGGCGATGATCGGCCGGGTCGTCGAGCGACCGACAGACACGGTCCGTCCGTTCGACGTCGACCGGCAGGGTGTGCTGCTGGGTGACGGGGCCGCCGCGGTCGTACTGGTGCCCGACGACGACGGCCGGCCAGCACTGGCCCGGGTGGTGGCCACCGGACTTTCCTGCGACGCCCACCACGAGACCGCCCCGTCCGTGTCGGGTATCGCCCGGGCGATGCGCGACGCCCTGACCCGTGGTGACCGCCATCCGGCCGAGGTGGACCTGGTGGTGGCACACGGGACCGGCACCGCTTTGAACGATCCCGCAGAGTGCGCGGCGATCCGGGAGGTGCTCGTGGCCGGCGGCGCAGATCCACTGGTGACGGCGGTCAAGGGCGCGACCGGGCACACCTCCGGAGCGGCGGCGCTCGTCAACCTTGACGTGGGTCGGCGGTGCCTGGCCGACGGCCAGGTGCCGCCGGTGGTGGGACTGCGTTCCCCGTTGCCGGAGGGCGCCGGACTTCGCTTCGCAGACACGACCATCGCCCACCAGCCGCGACTGGTGCAGTGCGACGCGTTCGGATTTGGCGGCGTGAACGCCGTCACCCTCGTGGAGGCGCCGTGACCAGCGCCGTACCGGATGCCGCAGCGCCGTCACCCGCAGTGCGGGTGGCCGGCTGGAGCCTGCACCTGCCCGGGGCGGGCACCCTCGCCGACGATCTGGCCGACTGGTCCGGTGTGCCGGTACAGCGCCTGGCCGGTGCCCTGGCCGGCGCGGTGCCGGCCGAACGCGCCCACGAGACGCTCGGCCGCAAGGGCCTGCTCTACAAGGAACCAGCCACCCGGCTCGCGTTGTGCGCCGTGCACCGCGCTCTGGGCCTTGCACCCGGTCGGGTCCGGCCGGACGGCGTCGATCCGGAAACGGCCGTGGTCGTCGCCGGCAATCTCGGTAATGTGGCGACCGTCGCCGAGCTGGCGCGGACCATCCACGCCGAGGGCGGTCGTGCGGTCAGCCCGCTCGCCGCGCCGAACGCCTCCAGCAACGTGCTGGCCAGCACGATCGCACTCTGGTTCGGGTTCGGCGGAGCGAATCTGATGCTCTGTTCCGGCGCCACCGCCGGATTGGACGCCGTCCGCACGGCGGCCCTGCTGCTGCGCGCCGGCCGGGCCGGACGGGTGCTCGTGGTGGGATCTGAACCGGCCGACGAGACGGCCATCGGACTGCACCAGGCAGGTTGCGCCACTTCCCAGCTGCGCGCGGGCGCCGCCTGCCTGGTGCTCACCCGCGCCGCCCCGTCGGGTCGAGGGCCGGTCCTGTTGACGGCGGCGCGTCAGGCGACGTGTCGCCTGGGGCCCGGCGGTTTCGACCCGGCAACGCGGTGGGGTGACTGCTACGGCGCGGCCGGGGTGGTCAACCTGGCGCTGGCGGCGGCGCTGCTCGACGCCGGTGGGTCCGGCCCGATCGCCGTGACCTGCGGCGACGACACCGACGGTGAGCGGGAGGTGTGGCTCACCGCCGACCCCGGCGACAGCGCGGAGGCGATCACACCCGACACCCCGCGGGTCGTGTTCGTCGACGGCGGGTCAGGAGCACAGCGGTGATCACAGCACCCACCCTGCACGAGTTGTCCGCCGGAACCACCGGGGGAGACCTGGTGGTCCTCGCGCATGGCCTGGAGGACTCGTGGGAGTCCTGGCGACCACTCGCCCGGGAGTTCGATCCGCACTGGCGGGTGGTGGCGCTGGACCTGCCGTGGCGGGCCGGGAACGACTACCGGTGGCGACGCCAGGGCAGGGTGGCGGACTTCCTCGCCGCAGGACTCGCCCAGCTGCCCCGACCGGCCGACACGATCGTCGCGCACTCCTTCGGTGCCAACGCCACGTTGGAGCTCATGTCCGGCGGCCGACGACCGGCCCGTTCGACGGTACTGCTGTGTCCCCTGTACTGTCCGCCGGAGCAGCCGATCACCTGGCAGGTCTTCGACCGCGCCCGGCGTACCTTCGACCGGCACATCCACGACGGCCTGCGGCTGCGCATCGGTGAACGGCTACGCACGCTGGATGCCGCCGTACTCGAATCGATGATCGCGAAGGCCATCGACCGGATCGGGCCCGCCGGCTTCCTCACCGTCTTCGACCAGTTCGTCAGCAGCGGCGGGCTCACGTTGAGCACGGTGGAAACCCCGACGTTGATCCTGGCGGGTGGCGCCGACCCGACGTTGTCCCCGGCTGCCGCCGCGACCCTGGGCCGGGACATGCCCCGGGCGACCCTGCTCGTGCACGAGCACTACGACCACTTCTGCCATGTCCGCCATGCGGCAGAGGTGGCGGAGCAGGTCGCTCGGTTCGTCGGTGCGGCGAGCCGGATGACGGTACGTCCCTGACGACAGGAGCAGACAGTTGACAAGTGTTCCCACCGCCCCGTTGACGGTCCTCGTCGGGCGGCCCCGTTACGAAGGGGCCAACATCCGCACCTGGATCGGCTTCAAGCACTTCGTCTACCTCGTTGAGGAGGCGGTACTGCAATGGTTCCGCGATCGGGGCCCCGGAGCGCGGCAACTCTTCCACGAGCACGGCCTGGGTGTGGAGATCGTCGACTGTTCGGTGCAGTTGCCGGCCGTCCTGGAGGTCGACGACGAGGCCCGGGTGGAGGTGACCGGTGAATCCGCCGGCAGGTTGGCGGTGCGGATGACGGTGCACCGAGACGGCCGGGAGCAGGTCGTGCTGCGCGGCAAGGTCCGCGTCGTGCTGGTCACCGAGCCCGCCGCCACGACGTCGGCACCGGCACCGGCCCACCTGGCCGAGCTGGTGGTACCGACTCTGGGTGCCGCCGACGCGGTGACCCGCCCCGACCATCGGCCGCTGGCCACCGGGCAGACGGTCGCCGACGTGTTGACCCCGGCGGGATCGAACGCGTTCCTCTGGAGTTGGCGGGCACCCTACTTCTACTGCCACTTCTCCGACCGGGTGCAACATTCCGGGTACGTGCGGGCGCTGGAGGAGGTGGTGGACCGCTTCCTGGCCCAGCGGGGCATCTCGGTGGGCCGGCTGGTCCGCGAACGGTCCTGGATTCCGGTGGTCTCCCGGGCCCGGGTACGGCTGGTCGAGGCGGCACTGATGGAGGAGGAGGTGCACACCGTGCTCAACGTGACCGGCGTGTTGCGTGGTGTCATGTTCGATGCCCGGATGGACTGCTATGTGCGCCGCGGCGACCGGCTGGTGCACACGGCGACCGCGACCATCCTGCACGGCTACGCGATAAGCGCCGGCCCGCGTGCCGGCGAGCTCGCCGAGTTCGACGACGAGGTGCTGCGGGCCCTGTCCGGAGGTGCCGTGTGAAGCAGCAGCGGCGGCCCAGGTTGTACTTCTCGTTCCGCAGCCCGTACAGCTGGCTGGCCATCCACCGGCTGCGTCGTGAGGTGCCCGACTTCTTCGACCGGGTCGACTTCTTCCCGTACTGGGATCCCGACGCGCAGACCACCGCGGCGTTGGCGGAGCGCGGTGCGGAACTGCACTACGCCCAGATGAGTCGCGCGAAACACTTCTACATCCTGCAGGACACCAAGCGCCTGGCCGGGCAGGCGGGCATGGCGATGGCCTGGCCGATCGACGTCGACCCGTGGTGGGAACTGCCGCACCTGGCGTGGCTGTCGGCCCGTCGGGCGGGTCGGGCGGTGCCGTTCTACGACGCGCTGGTCGCCGCCCGGTGGGAGCGCGGCGAGGACATCTGCACCCCCGATGTGATCACGAAGGCCGCGACGACCGCCGACTTCGATCCGGCTCTCGCCCAGGCTGCGCCGGACGACGCGGAGATCCGGGCGGAGGGGACCGACTGCCTCGCCGCCGCCTACGACGACGACGTGTTCGGCATCCCGTACCTGCGCTGGGGTCGCCACCGGTTCTGGGGGCTGGACCGGGTCGACCACTTCCTGGCCGCGTGGCAGCCGGACGCCGATCCGCCAGCCGGGCCGACCGGCGTGCCCGAGGCGGTCGCGGCCGGTGTCCCCTTCGACACCGACACCGCCGGAGGTTGCGGATGACGGAACGTACTCCGGCCGAGGAACGACTGCGACGGCAGCGGCAACTCGCCGCGACCTGTCGCCTGTTCGCCCGGTACGGCTTCGACGAGGGGGCCGGGGGGCACGTGACCGCCCGCGATCCGGAGCATCCGGGGCGGTTCTGGATCAACCCGTTCGGCATGCACTTCGGGCATGTACGGGTCAGTGACCTGCTGCTGGTCGACGAGGCGGGCGCGGTTCTGCAGGGCTCCGGTCAGATCAACCCGGCCGGGTACGTCATCCACTCCCACGTGCACGCGGCCCGCCCCGACGTGGTGGCCGCCGCGCACACCCACTCCACTTACGGACGGGCGTGGGCGGCGCTCGGCAGGCCGCTGGATCCGATCACCCAGGACGCCTGTGCGTTCTACGACGACCACACCGTGTTCGAGGACTACACCGGGGTGGTGCTCGCTGCCGAGGAGGGCAAACGCATCGCTGACGCCCTCGGTGACACGAAGGCGGCGGTGCTGCGCAACCACGGGTTGCTGACCGTCGGTGGTTCGGTGGCAGAGGCGGCCTGGTGGTTCATCGCGATGGACCGTAGCTGCCAGGTCCAGTTGCTCGCCGAGGCGGCCGGGCAGCCGGTGCCGATCGGTGCGGCGGAGGCCGCCGAGACCCGGCGGACCATCGGCACCCCGGCGATCGCCCGGCTGAACTTCCGCCCGCTGTACGCCGACATCGTCCGGGCGCAGCCGGATCTGCTGGATTGATTCGAAGGGGGAGCCGTGGCAGAACTGTTGCGGGACCTGGCCGTGGATGCCGGACAGCCGGCATTGCGTGACGCCGCCGGGACGGTGGACTGGCCGGGTCTGGACGCGCGGGTCAACCGGTGGATCCGCCTGCTGCGCGCCCGAGGGCTGCGGGTCGGCGACACGATGGCGGTGGTGTGCGGCAACCGGCGGGAGACCTTCGAGGCGCTGCTCGCCGCCATCCACACCGGAGTTACGGTGGTGCCGGTCAACTGGCACCTGACCGCGTCGGAGATCGCGTACCTGCTGACCGACTCGGACAGCCGGCTGGTGGTGACCGAGCCGGCGTACGCCGCTGTGGTGGACGAGGCGGTGCGCGCGTGCCCCGGTAGCATCGACCGGCTCGTCGCGGGTGAGCGGGATGTCGGTGCTGCCGCAGCGGTCGAACCGCTGCTCGCACCGCTCGCTGACGACGAGCCGGAGGATCAGGTGTGCGGCTCCACCATGCTCTACACCTCCGGCACCACCGGAATGCCCAAGGGTGTACGCAACGGACTGTTCCGCACCGGTGCGCCGTTCGGTCGGGTGGATCGGCTGCTGGCCTACGCCGGGTACACGTTGGCCGTCCCGGCACGTGGCGCCGTGTTGCTGGTGGGCCCCTGGTACCACTCGGCGCAACTGTTCTTCGCCCTGTTGCCGCTGCTGCGTGGCAGCCGGCTGGTGCTGCACGAGCGGTTCGACCCGCAGGCGTTCCTGGCCGCGGTGGCCGAGCACCGGATCACCGCCTGCCATCTGGTGCCCACGCAGTTCGTCCGGCTGCTGCGGCTGGACGCCGGGGTCCGATCCGTGGCGGTGGTGAGCAGCCTGCGGACGGTGTGGCACGGCGGCGGCCCGTGCCCGGTCGAGGTGAAACGGCAGATGATCGAGTGGTGGGGGCCGGTGGTGGTCGAGTACTACGCGGCGACCGAGGCGGGAGTGGTCACGCTGATCGGTGCCGAGGACTGGTTGCAACATCCGGGGAGCGTCGGTCGGGCCGTGCCACCCCACAAGATCGTCATCCTGGGTCCGGACGGCTCGGAGCTGCCGCCCGGCCAGCCGGGTCGGGTGTTCGTCCACCGGGCCGGCAAGACGTTCGAATACCACAACGCTCCCGCCGAGACCCGGGAGGCGCATCTGCGGCCCGGCGTGTTCACCTACGGTGAGACCGGGTTCCTGGACGACGCCGGTTACCTCTACCTGACCGGTCGGGCCCGCGACCTGATCATCTCCGGTGGGGTGAACATTCATCCGGCGGAGGTGCAGGCGGTCCTGCTGTCCCACCCATCGGTCCGGGACGCGGCGGTGACGGGCGAGCCGGACGACGAGTACGGCGAACGGGTGGTGGCGGTCGTCGAGCTTGATCCGCAACGGCTCGACCCGGCCGATGGCGCGCAGGTGCTGGACGAGTTCTGCCGGCGTTCGCTTGCCGGTTTCAAGGTGCCGCGTCGGTGGCGGTTCGTTGCCGAACTGCCCCGTGACGGCACCGGCAAGCTCCGTCACGACGTGTTACGCGATCTGCTGCGCCGGGAAACCGCTGGAGGCCGTTCATGAACCCTGTGGTGCAACGCCCGGACGTGGCCCACCCGGCGACGTACGGAACTGCGGTGCCGCATGCCGAGTTCGCCCGGATGCGACGCGAGGAACCGGTGTCCTGGGTTGCGGAACCAGCGCTGTGGCGGCGCGGCGGTGCCGGCCGGATGCTCAGCCAGGGTTCCGGTTTCTGGGCGGTGACCAGCCACGAGGGGGTGGTCACCGCGTCCCGGCAACCGGAGGTGTTCTCCTCCGGCCGCAGGGGCGCGTTCCTTCCCGACCCGCGCACCGCGGCCGACTTGGAACAGGCCCGGCAGTTGCTGGTGAACATGGATGCGCCGCGACACTCGCGGATCCGTCGTCTGGTCACCTCCGTGTTCACGCCCCGGGCGATCCGCGCGTTGCAGGACAGCGTCGCCGTCCACGCCCGTGACCTGGTGCGCCGAGCCGTGGACAGGGGGGAGTGCGACGTGGTCGCCGACCTCGCCGCGGAGCTGCCGCTGCTGGTCCTGGCGGATCTGCTCGGACTGCCTCGCGAGGATCGGCACCTGTTGCGCGGCTGGAGCGACAACCTTGTCGGCTTCGACGACCCCGAGTACGGCGGCGGGGACGTGGAGGTCTACCGGCGGACGTTCTTCGAGGCTTTCCAGTACGCGCTTGGTGTGGCGGACGAGCGGCGTCGGGCGCCACGGGGAGACCTGATGACGTTGCTGGCGACGAGTGAGGTGGACGGCCGCCGGTTGTCCGATCGTGAGTTCTGTAGTTTCTGGTTGTTGCTGGTGGTGGCCGGCAACGAGACAACCCGACACCTGATCTCCGGCGGGGTGCTGGCGCTGCTGTCGGATCCGGTGCAGTTGGAACGGCTCTCGCGTGACGAGACGCTGTTGCCGACGGCGACGGAGGAGCTGTTGCGTTGGGTCACGCCGATCATGCAGTTCCGGCGCACCGCAACACAGGACACCGAACTGTGTGGTCAGCCCATCGCGGAGGGCGACAAGGTGGTGTTGTGGTACGTGGCGGCGAATCGCGACCCGGCGGTCTTCGTCGATGCGGAGGCGTTGCGGCTGGACCGCAATCCGAACCCGCATCTGTCTTTCGGCATGGGCCCGCACTTCTGTCTCGGTGCCCATTTGGCGAGACTGGAGGCGCAGACGATGCTGCGGGAGTTGGTCCCGCATCTGGCGAACTTCGAGGTGACCGGTCCTGTGGTTCGGTTGGAGAGCAATTTCGTCAACGGGTTGAAATCGCTGCCCGGGCGGTTCACCCACCGGCCCGCTGAGGGGTGACCTGGCGTGACGTGCGCATCGGCTGCTTCCGGTCGACTCAACAGACTGCACACACGGCCTGTAGGGAAGCACCTCGATCCGCTAGTCTGTCTAGAATGTTCAACCACCACACTGTCGGGGTGTGTGCTTTGATGTGAGGGACAGCGGAGGGTAGCGATGGGTGACTACACAATCACCATCAGAGCCGAGAATGCGGACAGCGAAACCGTGATCTCTGTCGACCTGGATGATGCGACACCTCGGGTGGTGGAGCTCGTCATGCGCGCAGGCAGTGGTATGTCGGCACCGGCTCTACCCTCCTTCGACCTGAATCTGCTTCTGCGGGCTCTGTTCCCCGACCACACCGCACCGCTGGCGCCGGTGGTGTCGTCCGACGACACCGGGGAGGTCCCCGTCGACGAGCCCCGGGTTCCGGGCGTCGGTAAGCGGACCCCGCGTTCCGGTGCCAACCGCGCCGCCACGGCCATGCGCCGCCGCTCCGAGGCTTCGGTGCCGAAGGGCCGGGTCTACCGGCGGATGCCGGACGATGTCGTCGAGGTCTTCAACCGCACCGGCACGGTCACCGCAGTCGCCGAACACTACGGGGTGCCCCGGCACACGGCGCAGGGATGGATCGGCCGACTACGTCGCCGTGGCGGCTTCTCCGCCGCCTCCTAGCCGAGCTCAGACGCTGACGCGGCTCACCGGACGACGGCGGGCCGTGGGCACCCTCGGCGTCACCTCTGCGGCGGGTCTCGGTACGTCGGCTGGCGTGACATCCACCGGCACGACGTCAACGGCATCGGCATCGTGCCCCACCGCGACCTGTAGTTGACCGACGGCAGCGTCGAGGCTGTCGAAGATCGGGAACAGCCCGTCGAGTTTCATCGTGTGCAGCACAGTCCGGATGAACCTCGACGGTGCGGCGAGGCACAGCCGCCCCCCACGGTCGCGTACGTCACGGTGCGCCCGGACGAGTATGCCCAACCCGAACGAGTCGATGACCTGAACGTCAGTCAGGTCCACCACCACCGTCCCGGCCACGTCGACAGCGCCGCGCAGCGCTGCCCGCAGCGCATCACCGGTGTGCGGGTCGACGCCGCTGTCTGCTGGCACCGCCACCTCGGTCACGCCGCCCGACCCGCCGCGGTCACCGTCGGCGGGTGGGCTGCCCGGCGGCAGCGCACTGCACCGGGGACAACGGTGCGGACCGGTGGCGAACGGCGATCCACTCCACCCGTGGTCGGAAACCAACGTCCAGACGACCTCGGCGTCGGGCAACACGCAGGCGGTGCCGGTGGTGGTGTCACCACAGACGTCGCAGATCAACGTCATCAGGTTGTCGTCCGGTACGACGGTCATCCTGCTTCCTCTCCGGTACCGCGGCCGGTCGGCCGGGGTCGGGACTCGGGGCGGCGGGCTCAGCACCGACGCCGTGCGGACTGCTCACCGGGAGTCGGGGCGTTCCTTGCCGGTGGTGGCGACCACGATCACCACCGCGACGGCGGCCAGCCCGGCCTGCACCACCAGGCCCAGGATGCTGAACCCCTGCACGCCGGCAAGCCAGGCGGTGATGGCACCGAGTAGCGCGGTGACGGCACCGATGGTCATGGTCAGCCATACCGGCGCGCTCGGACGACCGGGCAGGACCAGCCGGCCGAGTGCGCCGACGGCAAGGCCGACGGCGAGAGCCGTGACAATCCCGGCGCTGGTCATGCTGCTCCTCGTACTCGCGATCTGGTGCGTCGGCCGCCCTGTGTCAGGTGCGCGCGGTGACGGTGGCGCGGCCGAACGCGGCAGCGCGGGGTGCCGGACCCGCCGGCGGTGTCACGCCACTCGGTAGGACGCCCGGTGCGTCGGGGGCGGTTGTGGCGGGGGTCGCCGCCGGGGCTGGGGTGCCCCCGAGGTCGGTGTGTACCGGCAGGATCTGATCCAGTCGGGCGGTCTGCAGGATGCGGGTGATGCGCGGGTTCGGATTGCGTACCGCGAGTACGCCACCGGTGCGGACCATCCGGCGGTGCACGTCGAGCAGCAGGCCGATGGCGGCGGCGTCGATGTGCCGGCAGCCGGCAAGATCGATCACGACCTGCTGGGGATTCAGGGCCAGGAGACGGTCGAGGACCGCGCCGGTCTCCGACAGACAGCTCAGATCGAACTCGGTGATGGCCACCTCGACCAGCGGCACCGAGCATTCGGGGCGTCGTGGTGTGGTCACGTCTACGGCCCTCTCCTGCGGTCTCCAAGTGGCTCTCACCCTGCCCAGCGGGGTTGGCGGCCACCGCGCGGACGGATGACAGTTGCGTGACAAAAGCCCCTGTCGTCGATCGCGGTTGGCCCGGTGGTCGGCGCTTGGGGATGATTCCGGTATGACAGCGGTACTGGTGATCGAGGACGACGACCGGATCCGGTTGGCGTTACTGCTCGCGCTCGAGGACGAGGGCTACGAGGCCCGGGGAGCCGGCACCGCAGAGGAGGGGCTGCGTACCCAGCGCCGCGATCCCGCCGACTACGTCCTGGTCGACCTGATGCTGCCCGGTATCGACGGCTTCGAGGGCATCCGCCAGCTGCGCCGCGACGACGACGTGCCGATCGTCGTGGTCAGCGCCCGTGACGACACCCACGACATCGTCGCCGCCCTGGAGGCCGGTGCCGACGACTACGTGGTCAAGCCCGTAGCGATCAAGGAGCTGACCGCGCGGCTGCGCGCCCTGCGACGACGCGGTCGCACGTCCAGTGCGTCGGACGGACCGGTGCCGGTGTTCGCCTTCGGTGAGCTGGAGGTCAGCCCGGAGGCGGGGGAGGTGCGCCGTTCGGGTGCGCCGGTCGCGGTCACCCGTACCGAGTTCCGACTGCTGTGCGAGCTGGTCGAGCACGCCGGCCGGGTGCTCTCGCGTCAACAGCTGCTCAGCCGGGTGTGGGGGTACGACAGCGGCGACGAACGGCTCGTCGACGTGCACGTCGGGCGGCTGCGCCAGAAGATCGAAGAGGATCCCGCCAATCCCCGGCACCTGGTGACGCTGCGCGGGCTGGGCTACAAGCTGCAACGATGAGACGCCTCGGACTGCGTGCCCGGGTCACCGCCGCGTTCGCGATCGGTGCGTTGCTACTGGCCGCCTCGATGGCCCTGGTGTCGTACGAGCTGACCCGCCGCACCCTGCTCGACGAGCGGGAACGCACCGTGCTGCGGGCGGCGTACTACGACGCCGCAGTGGTCCGGGCCGGGCTGAACACCGAGAATCCGGACGTCGCTGAGGCACTGCGGGCGTTGGACACCGGTACCGGACGGCGACCCCTGGTGCTGCTCGACGGCGAGTGGTATGCCCGTAGCGCCGACACCGGGCTCACCACCATCGTCCCGGTCCGGTTCCAGGAACTCGTCTCGGCGGGCAAGCCTGCGGTGCAGCGGGTCCGCGTGAACGACAGCCCGGTGATGTTGGTCGGTGTTCCGCTGTCCGAGTCGACCGCGTTCTACGAGATCGCCTCGTTACGTGAGCTGGAACAGACCTTCCAGGTGTTGGCGCTCGCACTCACCGCCGTGGCGATCATGGTGGCCGGATCGGGGGCGGCTCTCGGGTGGTACGCCACCCGACACGGGCTGCGCCCGCTGACCGCTGTCGCCGACGCGGCCGAGCGGATCGCGGCCGGTGACTTCACCACCCGGCTCACCCCGGACACCGACCCGGACCTGACCCGTCTGTCCACCTCGTTCAACCGCATGGTCGACGAGTTGGCCGGTCGGATCGACCGGGACCGTCGTTTCGCCGCCGACGTCAGTCACGAACTGCGTTCGCCGTTGCAGACGCTCGCCGCGGCGGCGAGCGTGCTGTCCCGCCGCCGGCAGGGGCAGGACGAGCGGACCGCCACCGCGGCCCGGCTGGTCGCCGACGAGATCGACCGCTTCCAGCAACTCGTGAATGACCTGCTGGATCTGGCCCGTGCCGATCAGCCGGTGCACCGGGAACCGGTCGACCTGCCCGGGTTGGCCCGGCAGGCGTGCCGGGACCGGGACCTGCCGGAGTCGATGGTGCGGCTGGCAACGGGAACGCCGCCCAGTTGGCGGGTGGACCGCCGCCGGGTGACGCAGGTGCTGACCAATCTGTTGGACAACGCCGAGCGGTACGGCGCGGGACCCGTCGAGGTGCGGCTGTCCCACTCCGCCGACACGGGCGTGATCGAGGTCGACGACGAGGGGCCGGGAGTGCCGATGGAGGACCGCAAGGCGATCTTCGACCGTTTCGTCCGTGGGCGGGCCGCCAACTACCGGGGCGAGGGCGACGGCACAGGTTTGGGGTTGGCCCTGGTGGCCCAGCACGCCGCCGCGCACGGCGGAGACGCGTCGGTGAGCGACCGGCCCGAGGGCGGCGCGCGGTTTCGGGTCACCCTGCCCGGGAGCGTCACATGATGCGCTCCACCACCGGCCGACCCGTGCCACCCGGCCCTTTCACGCGGGTCGTCAGAGCCGCAGGTACCACCCGCCCTGCTCGCGCCGCTCGACTGGGCACGACCGCGCTGGTAGCCGTCGCGTTGCTCGGGGCGTGCGGGGTGCCCGCCGAGGACCGACCCCGCACGGTCACCGCGCCACCGGTACCTTTTCCGTCCACCGCCACGGCCGCGCCGACGGCGGCCGAGACCGGCGCGGTGACCGACGTGCTCTACTTCTCCCGCGACGAACGTCTGGTGCCGGTGATCCGTCGGGCCGATCAGGTGCCTGCGCTCGACGCGCAGTTACGGGCGCTTCTGGCCGGGCCGACCCCCGAGGAGCGCGACGACGGGTTGACAAGTGCCCTGCCGGGGGCCTTCACCAGCGCGGTCGTCGAGCTGGTCGACGGGGTGGCCCGGGTGACCGTCGTACTGACCGCCGTGGACACCGGACGCAGCGACGGCCGGTTGGCGTACGGTCAGATCGTTTGCACGCTCAGCGCCCGTACCGATGTGACGGCGGTGCTGTTCGTGGAGGGCGGCAGGCCGCTGAGTGTTCCCAGGGCGGACGGCTCGTTGTCGTCGGGGCCGCTCACCGCCGCCGATTACGCCGTGCTGATCAATCCGCGTTGAGAAGTGGGGACCACCCGACACACGCGCAGCGCGACGGCTCGTATCCTTTCCGCGAACCGCTGTGGCAACGACCGGAAGGGACTTGGTGTGAACGACCGGGCCGAGACGTTGGAGTTCCAGGCCGAAGCGCGTCAGCTGCTCCGGCTGATGGTCCACTCGATCTATTCGAACAAGGATGTCTTCCTCCGTGAGTTGATCTCGAACGCGTCCGACGCGCTGGACAAGCTGCGCCTGGCGTCGATGGTCGACAAGGACCTCGCGGTCGACATCGACGACCTGCACATCGCCATCGAGGTCGACCGGGACGCCCGTACCCTGACGGTGCGGGACAATGGCATCGGCATGAGCCGCGACGAGGTGGTCTCCGTCATCGGCACGATCGCCAAGTCCGGCACCGCGGAGCTGCTGCGGCAGTTGCGGGAGGCCAAGGACGCGGGTGCCTCGCAGGAGCTGATCGGGCAGTTCGGCGTCGGCTTCTATGCCGCGTTCATGGTGGCCGAGCGGGTCGAGTTGGTCACCCGGCGGGCCGGGGAGAGCGGCGGTACCCGCTGGGAGTCCACCGGTGAGGGCACCTACACCATCACCGAGCTGGACGACGCGGCCCAGGGCACGGCGGTGACCCTGCACCTCAAGCCCGCCGACGACGAGGACAACCTGCACGACTACACGGCCGAGTGGACGATCCGGGAGATCGTCAAGCGCTACTCCGACTTCATCGCCCACCCGATCCGGATGACCGTCGAGCGGCCCGGCACCGACGACACCCCCGCCACCACCGAGACCGTGACCCTCAACTCGATGAAGGCGCTGTGGGCCCGCCCGCGCGGCGAGGTCGAGCCCGCCGAGTACCACGAGTTCTACAAGCACGTCAGCCACGACTGGGCGGACCCGCTGGAGACCATCCACATGCGGGGGGAGGGGACCTTCGAGTACGAGGCACTGCTGTTCATCCCCACCCACGCGCCGCTGGACCTGTTCTCCCCGCAGGGCCGTCGGGGGGTGCAGCTCTACGTCAAGCGCGTGTTCATCATGGACGACTGCGACGCGCTGATGCCCAACTACCTGCGGTTCGTCAAGGGTGTGGTGGACGCCCACGACCTGTCGCTGAACATCTCCCGGGAGATCCTGCAGCAGGACCGGCAGATCAGCGCCGTCCGTCGTCGCCTGGTCAAGAAGATCCTCGCCACGGTCAAGGAACTCAAGACCGACCAGCCGGAGCGCTACCGTACCTTCTGGACCGAGTTCGGGCCGGCGGTCAAGGAGGGCCTGCTGGAGGACACCGACAACCAGGACACCCTGTTGGAGATCCTCTCGGTCGCCTCCACCCACGACCCGGCCGAGCAGACCGACCTGGCTGGCTACGTCGAACGCATGCGGGAGGGCCAGCAGGACGTCTACTACGCCACCGGCGAGAACCGGGTCACCATCGAGAACTCCCCGCACATGGAGGCGTTCCGCGCCAAGGGCTACGAGGTGCTGCTGCTCACCGACCCGGTCGACGAGGTCTGGGTCGAGCGGGTCGGCAGCTACGCCGGCAAGACGCTGCGCTCGGTCGCCAAGGGGCAGGTCGACCTGGACACCGAGCAGGAGCGTACCGAGGCCGAAGCCGAGCGGGAGCGGCAGCGCACCGAGTACGCCGACCTGCTCGGCTGGATGGGCACCGTGCTGGCGGACCACGTCAAGGAGGTTCGTCTGTCGTCGCGGCTGACCACGTCGCCGGCCTGCGTGGTCGGCGACGCGCACGACCTCACGCCCACCCTGGAGAAGATGTACCGGGCGATGGGGCAGGAGGTGCCGAAGGTCAAGCGGATCCTGGAGATCAACCCCACCCACCCGCTCGTCACCGGCCTGCGCAAGGCACACGAGCAGGGCGCCACCGGCGACTCCCTCACGGAGACCGCCGAGCTGCTCTACGGCACCGCGCTGCTCGCCGAGGGCGGAGACCTGGCCGACCCGTCGCGGTTCGCCCGGATCCTCGCCGACCGCCTCGCCCGCACCCTGTAGCCGCGCCCGCTGCCGGGATCGAGTGGCACCAACTCGATCCCGGCAGCGGGCAAGACCGTGGCTGTGGGTGTCAGGAACGTGTCGGGGCTGGCACCTCACCCCTACCGGTCACGTCGCCAACGCCGTTCCGGTACCGCCCGCGTGGTCTCGTCCACCGGAATCCGCTGCGCCTCGGCCTGCTCCAGCAGTCGCCGCCGCGCAGCGTCCCGCTCGGCCCCCTCGACCTGCTCGCCCCGGCTCACAGGTTCCTCGTCCTGCACGTTCACTTCACCTCCACCGATCTCTGCCGCGAGACCTCGGTCAGGAGGGGCTGACCACCGAATCCTTCGTCCGGGCCGCGTGGCGCGCACCGCCTCCTCCCGTGTGATCCGTCGGACCGCACGGGTTAGTGAAGGGTTTCTGTCTCATCGGGCCGAAGAGGACGGCTGCCCTCTCCGAATCGGACAGTAGGAGGCAGTGGTGACTGAGTAATCACTGGAAGTTATGTGGCGAGTCTGATGCCCATTCGGCCAGCCAGCAGCCGAAGATCAACTGGGACGGCCCGACGCCTTGCCCGCTGGGCGAGGGAAACCACCGCGTCGCGCGCGAGGGGGTTCAGCGCGAACGGAATGGGTGCGGCTCGCTCGGCCTGTACGAATGCGCCCAGCGCTTCCGCGTCTCGACGGCCGCTCTCCGTCAAGGCACGGCCAAGGTCGAGCCAGTAGGACAGTTGCCGATTCGTCGCTGCGAGCACCTGCGGTCGGACAGTGCGGGAAAGTTCGATCACCTGGCCCATCTCGCCCTGCTCTGCCGCGATGGACATCTGCCAGAGCCCGACGTTGGTCGGTCCGAAGCCGCAGCCGTTGAAGCCGCCCCCGTCGACCGGATCGCCGAGACTGGCCGCCTCCCGGGTCGCCTCGGCAAGATGGTCGCGAGCGATATCCAGGCGGCCGTCCACGGTCGAGGTTAACGCGGCCGAGAGGTGCAGTTGGCCGAGCATCTGACGCACCCGCACTTCGCCGGCGTCGGCCTGCAACTCGCCAAGTGACCGGTCGGCGGCCTTGGCGGCGAGCGCCGCCGACTCGATCGGCAGGCTCTGCACGTAGGCGAAGCGCGCCGCTGCCATCCAGGCAGGATCCTCGACGTTCCCGGCCGCCGACACCGCAACCCGGGCTGCATTGAGCGCCAGGTGTCGATATCCGAGATGCCGAAGACATGTCGACGCCTGGTAGGCGGCCTGCGCAAGTGTCGGACCGCCCACGGCGGCGGCCTCCACCAGCAGGTTGGGAAGCATCCGGGCCATGGCCGGGTAGTTGCAGCTCATGCGGAGCCGGTCGCTTCGTTCGATGTCGCCAGTCAGCTGTTCGCTGGCACGCGTCGGGGGCCGCCGCTCGCCGTCTTCGATTTCGATCAGCGCCGACCAGATCGCCGGCACGAACTCCGCCGCCCGCTCCCTGGCGGGGTCGCCGGTCTCGATGCCCTGGCCCAGGAGGTCGGCCACGGTGACCTGGAGAGCGGCAGCGAAAGCAACGAGGGCGGAGCGCCGGTCGATGATCTTCCGCCCCGACTCGATCTGCGAGACGTAGGACTGGCTGACTCCAGCGAGCCCGGCGAGGACGGCCTGGGACATGCCGCCCCGACGCATCCGCCAATAGCGGATCCTCGCACCCACGGTGTCGGCACTCTTGACCATACTTACCGTCTACCTCCCGAGTGGCCGGTTCGGTAAGCGGCACGCGCCCCAAGCCACAAGTTGGACGGTACCCCGCTTCGTTGCCGATGAGACCCATGCCGCATCGGCCAAGTCAGGCACCGCCGTGGTTTCGGCGCGCAGAAGACACGGCGGTATTACTGCAGGAGTGGAGTTTCTGGTGGCTGGGTACCACTGGCCGGCATGAGTGCGAGTGCGCTTGTGAATCCGGACCGGCCTGCGCCCGCCGTGGCGGTGGGCACCGTCGCGGTCGTGGCCCACCGAAAGAAGAACCTCGGTGGGGGCCTGGACGAGCTGCGCGCCGCCCTCGTCGGTGCGGGCGTCGAGCACCTGCTCTGGTACGAGGTGCCCAAAAGCCGGAAGGCACCGAAAAAGGTCCGTAAGGCGCTCGACAAGGGCGCCGAACTGGTCTTCGTATGGGGCGGCGACGGCATGGTCCAACGGTGCGCCGACACCCTCGCCGGATCCCGCGTACCGATGGCGATCCTGCCGGCCGGCACCGCCAACCTGTTCGCCACCAACCTGGGCATTCCCGAGGATCTGCGTGAGGCCGTCCGGATCGGCCTGCACGGGCGGCGGAGCCGGCTCGACCTGGGCAAGCTCAACGGCGAGCACTTCGCGGTGATGGCCGGTGCCGGCTTCGACGGCGACCTCATCCGCGAGGCCGACCGGGAGATGAAGGGACGTGTCGGCCGGCTCGCCTACGTGTGGACCGGGCTGCGCCACGTGCGCGGCGAGTTGACCCGGACCCGGATCACCGTCGACGGTGCCCTCTGGTTCGACGGCGAGGCCAGTTGCGTGCTGTTCGGCAACGTCGGCACCATCACCGGCGGCATCCCCGCCTTCGACGACGCCCGCCCCGACAGCGGCGCGTTGGAGATCGGTGTCTCCACCGCCAGCGGCGCCGTCGACTGGGCCCGCACCCTCGGTAAGATGGCCACCGGCCGCTCCGAGGACTCCAAGTTCGTGCGGATCACCCGGGGCCGCAGGGTCAAGGTCCGCTTCGCCGACCCCAAGACGTACGAACTGGACGGCGGCGCCCGCAGCACGGCCCGGAAACTGAAGGCACGCGCCATGCCCGCCGCCCTGACCGTGTGCTGCCCCGATCGGGACGCCGAGGAGGTACCCGCCCCACAGTGAGCCCGGGCAGGGTGGCGGTGAGGGTCGGGTCGGCCGTGACGACGACCGGGCGCCGGGGCAGCCGGTCGACGACAGCGCCGAGCCAAGGGCCGGCGAGGGTGGGCGTGTGAGCGCAGAGGCGGTGAGCACGGCCAGGCCGGGGGAAGTGGGTGAGGTCGAGGATCCAGCGGCCGGTGACCAGGGCCATCGCGCTGCCACCCGGGCGGACGGGACGCCGGCGAGTTGGTCGAGCGGGTCGAGCACCCGTCAACGCAACATTGACATCGCGGCCCGGCCTGGCGCGCTCAGGCGGCGGACTGGCGACGGGAGTGGTCCGTCGACCAGGTCGGTCGGGCGGTCGAGTCCGCCCAGTTGTCGTCCCGGCTGGCAGCGGGAGCTGACGTCTCGCCTGCCGTACCGCCCTGGGCGAGGTTCAGCGCCCGCTGGGCCTGCTGCCACGGCTCGCACGGCCAGGTCTGGCCGGCGCACAGCAGGTGGGTGCAGCCTGCGTCCTCGCCCGGCGCGTGCGCGTCGGCGACGCCCAGGGCGAGCCGCCACAGCAGCGGATCGGTGATACCCGCCGGGCGGGTGGCTGTGTGGTCGGGCCGGTCGGTGGCGTTCTCGGACACGCGTGATCCCCCTCGTTGACTACCCTCACGCTCTTGATCTCCAGTCTGCACGCAGGTCAAACACCGGACTCCTGCTGGCGACCCTGGCGGTGCCCGTCACCAACACCGCAGCCGACCCACCTACGCCTCGACGCTCTGCGGCTCGGCCGGCATCCGGGAGGGCGGCGAGACGCCCACCATCCCCGTCGGCACGGCCGTGCACTGGTTCTCGGTGGACGCGGCCGGCAACGTGGAGCGCGACTACCAGCCCGACGGACGAGGCAACAACCACAACGAGCAGAAAGTCAAGGCACCGAAGCGCTGACCGAGGGACCTTCGCGGGCCGTGAGGTGTCCGGCCGTTGCCCGGGCACCAACGGCTTGACCTTGACAGAGTGACAAGGTCTTCACTGTGTCGAGGAGGTGATCCGGATGAACATGTCACAAGAGTCCACGCAGCCGGCACGGATGCTGCGTGGCCTGGCGCACGCCGACCCGTCGGTGCGGCTGCGGGCCGCGCTCGCGGCCGGCACGACACCCGACCCGCAGTTGATTGACAAGCTGGTGCAGCGCTGTGCGGTCGAGCCCGACTTCTCCGTACGCGAAATGCTCACCTGGGCCCTCACCCGGCACCCAGCCGCCCTGACCGTCCCCGGGCTCGTCGCGGAGCTGCGCTCGGAAACCGCCCAGGCCCGCAGCCAGGCGTTGCACACCCTGTCCAAGATCGGGGACCGGCGGTCGTGGCCGGCGATCACCCAGGCGTTGCTGACCGACGCCGACGACGAGGTGGCGCGCAGCGCCTGGCGGGCGGCAGTGGTGCTGGCACCCGACGGTGAGCAGCCGGCGTTGGCCGCCGTGCTGGCGACCCAACTCGGGCGAGGTGGGCGGGAGACACAGCTGAGCCTCAGCCGGGCGCTGATCGGGCTCGGGGAGGTGATCACTCCGGTCCTGGCTGCGGCTGGGAAGAATCCCGACCCCGGCGTGCGGCAGCACGCGATCGCCACGCAACGCCTGCTCGACGACCCGGACGCCGGCTTCGAGTTCGCGATCGAGGAGGCCAAGCGTACGGTGGCCCTCGGTGAGAACGACCGGATCCGGTGACCGGCGGTGTTGATCGGTGAGGTGGCCCGACGCTCCGGCGTCAGTGCCCGGATGCTCCGGCACTACGAGTCGCTCGGCCTGGTGGAACCGACGGGCCGCACCGGGGTCGGCTACCGGGAGTACTCAAGCGACGACGTCCGGAGGATCTTCCACATCGAGAGCCTGCGGTCGCTGGGACTGTCACTGCGGGAAGTGAAGCGGGCGCTGGACGATCCCGCCTTCACCCCCGCGCAGCTTGTGGCGGACCTGATCCAGCAGACCACGGCGCGGATCACCACCCAGACAGAGCTGCTCACCCGGCTGCGTCGGATCGGCGCCGCCCAACCCGAAGACTGGGCGGACGTACTCCAGGCCGTCGCCCTGCTCCAAGCTCTCGGCTCCGAGAACGCCGGACGCCGTCAGCGCGCTGCCCTGTCCTCTGCCGGTGACCCGGCGGTGCCGGCGGAGGCACTTGTCGAGGCGGTGCTGAGCGAAGCGGACCCGAACGTCGCCGGTGCGCTGCGCTGGGCGCTGGCGAAGTCGGCAGGCGATGCGGCGGCGCTGCTGGCGGTGGGCCTCGACGCACCCGACTCCGAAATACGCAAACGCGCCGTCCGGTCCATCGCCGAGATCCCCGACGGCGCCGCGACCGTGCTGCTGCGGGACACCCTCGCCCACCCCGACCTCGTCGTCCGCAGGTACGCGGCACTCGCGCTCGCCGCCCGCGGCGGGGCCGAGTCGATCCCGATCCTGGTCGCGATGGTCGTCGAGGAGACGAACGAAGCTGACGCGGCCGACGCACTGACGGCGCTGGCCGGTGAGCCCACGTTGGCGGAGCGGATCGCCGGCCACCTGGTCGAGCACCTCACCGCCGACGGTGTGGCCCCGCCGGTGCGTAGCCGGTTGACGCAGGCGCTCGCGGACATCCCCGGGGCCACGGCCGCGCGTGCCCTCGCAGCCCTGACCCATGACGAGGACCGCACGGTGGCACACACCGCCCGGTACGTGCTCACCCTGCGGAACGATCGGTAGCCGTGTCGGGCGATCCGTCCACGCCGCCAACTCGACAGCGGCGACCTTGCCCACAGCCATCGTCCCGACAGCGTCGGTTCCTGAGCTGCTGGACGCGGCCCACGACCGGTCAGTTGTCGGCCCCGACCCGACCGGCGGAACGGCGGCGGATGTGGCGGTGGCCTCCTGGAACACATTGGGCCATGGTGTCGAGCAGTGTCGGGTGGCGGGACCCGGTCCATCGAGGGCCACCGACCGCGATGATGGAACAGTGAAAATTCTGTCCATCCAGTCCTCGGTCGCCTACGGCCACGTCGGCAACTCGGCGGCGGTGTTCCCCCTGCAACGGCTCGGCCACGAGGTGTGGCCGGTGCTGACCGTGCACTTCTCCAACCACACCGGGTACGGCGCGTGGCGCGGTCCGCTGTTGGCGCCCGCCGACGTTGCCGAGGTGATCGCCGGCATCGCCGACCGGGGGGTGCTCGGCGACGCCGACGTGGTCCTCTCGGGCTACCAGGGTGATCCGGCCATGGGTGCGGTGATCCTCGACGCGGTGACCTCGGTGAAGACCCTCAACCCGGGCGCCCTCTACTGCTGCGACCCGGTGATGGGTGATGTCGGCCGGGGCATGTTCGTCCGGCCCGGCATCCCCGAGTACCTGCGTGACGTGGTGGTGCCCCGCGCCGACATCGTCACCCCCAACCAGTTCGAGCTGGAGTTCCTCGCCGGCCGCCGGACGAACACGATCGGCGACCTGCTGGCGGCCGTCGACACGGTACGCGCCACCGGGCCCCGGCACGTACTGGTTACGAGCGTGCTGCACGACGACCTGCCGGCTGGTGCGCTGGAGGTGGTGGCCGTCTCCGACGCCGGTGCCTGGGCGGTGACGACGCCGCTGCTGCCGATCAACCCCAACGGTGGCGGTGATATCACCGCCGCCCTGTATCTGGCGCACCTGGCCACCACGGGTTCGCCGGCCACCGCGCTGGAACGGACCACCAACTCGATCTTCGCCGTGTTGGAGGCCACTCTCGCGGCCGGCACCCGGGAACTGCAACTGGTCACCGCCCAGTCCGCGATCGCCGACCCCCCGACCCGCTTCGCCGCCCGGCGACTGCGGTAGCGCACGGTGCGCACCGCTGACTCGACATCGGTACTCCATACCGCACAGCAGTGGCCTCTCCGAACGGCTGCACCGGACAGGGAGTGGGAGTGAAGTCCTTGAACTGACGCCCGAACAACCAACGGCGGGGAACTACGTGGGGTACGCCGCCGCGTGGCCGGGGCAGCTGAAGGTGCCGGTCTCGGCTGCGGAGACAGCGGAACCGGGCAGCGTGGCGCAACAGGGCGCTCGGTCGGTAGCTACCGACGTCCTCGTCCGGGACTCAGCGGTCCGACGCCCTGTCTTCCGGCCGGTGGTGAACTGCAGACTGTCTACGGACCGATACCCGGATTCGCCGACGGGTGCTGTCCGGCCGTGTCGAGCCGGGCGAGCAGGGTCTTCGGTGCCACCGTCCGGTAGGCGTCCTCGATGATCTCCGCCAGCTCGGCCTCGCCGATGCCGGTGTCGAGGCGGACGCCGACCCAGCCGCGATGTCCCACGTAGGGCGGGCGGAAGTAGGTTCGCGGGTCCTCCGCAATCAGCTCGGCGGCGGACCCCGGCGGCGCGGCACACCACAGATGGGGGAAGTCGTTCTGATGATGACCATCGGGCCAGACGGTGGTGAAGGCCTTCTTGTCGCGGATGAACCAGTTCGGGGTGCCGTGGCTGAGTCGTTCGCTGACCTCGGGAAGACGCAGGCAGGCCTGCCGGATGATCGCCACCAAGTCGGTCATCGACTCACGCTACGACACTGGTCCGACAGAGCAGCCGGCACCCTCCGTACACGGCCGCCGCCCCGCCGCCGGTGTGACACCGGCGGCGGGGCTTCTGGCCAACCGTCAGGGCAGCCGGATGGTCTTGGTGTTCGGGTAGCTGTAGGGGCAGGAGATCGACGATCCGGTGCCCACCACCACGTAGCCGGCCGGCACCGGAGACACCGAGCAGATCACCGTGGTGCCGGTGGTGGACGGGGTACGGATGGTCCAGGTGTTCGGGTAGCTGTAGGGGCAGGAGATCGACGAGCCCTGGGCGGTGATGACGAAGCCGGTCGGCACGGCGGACACCTTGCACATCACCGTGGACGTGGTGGTCGACGGCTTCCGGATGGTCCAGGTGTTCGGGTAGCTGTAGGGGCAGGAGATCGACGAGCCCTCGGCGACGACGACGAAGCCGGTCGGCACGGCAGACACCTTGCACATCACCGTCGTCGTGGTGGTCGACGGGATCGTGATGGTCCAGGTGTTGGGGAAGCTGTAGGGGCAGGAGATCGACGAGCCCTCGGCGATGACGACGTACCCGGCCGGCACCGCCTGGTTCTTGCAGATCGTCGTCGTCGCCGCGCTGGCCGGCGTCGCCAGGGCCACGGCGGCGGCCCCGCCGACGACGACGGCGGCCAGCGTCGTCGCCGCCATCCGCAGCAGCGCCGTCGACCTGGACGCAGCGAAACGCCGCCACACCCGATCCATTCGATTCATTCGGAACCCTCCCACAGGACCATGTCACAGCGCACTGGTGCGGTGACTATGAGTGCAGATCGTGGGGTCTGGCGGCCCGCTCGGGCAAGACCTGCGCCGATAGATGAACGAAGTAAGTCAACCGGACGGGGCTTGACCTCCGTCGATGCCCGGGAGCGGTGTAACGTCGCGGAAACACGGCTGGGTGCGGTGGTCGACGAGCGGAACCGCTGCCGCCGAGCATGATGCCCATGACCAGCGTCCGGCGGCGTTCAACTTCGTCGATGGGTGCGCCGTGAACCTCCGCGACCGAGAGGGCGACCCTCGCGATCTGCTGCGGGCCGAAGGTGTCGAGTTCGACACGTACGGCCGGGCCAACCAGGCACAACGCTTCGGCGTCGACGAGCTGGCCCAACTTGCTGGCCTACCGCAGCACGACACGCCTCGGCAGTTCCACCGACCCCGCTCCCACCGTAACGATTCGCTGGACGACCGTTTCGTCGAGCAGCTGACCGACCTGCAGGACGCCCGGGTGGTCGCCGCCACGGTTGCCGTCATCGAAGCCTGGGCGGGACTGGGCGGTCGAGCGCTCTACGGCTCCGGAGGTGAGACATCGTGTTTCCTCATGGCGCGGGGCAAGGAGCACGAGCTGGGGAACATCTGGCCCGCGGCGATCTATCCGAGCGGCAAGTTCGAGCTGGTGTTCCAACACCTGAGTGTCCGGCCGCCATTCGACGCCATCACCCTTCGGGAGCAGTTCCGCCAGCGGCTCAACAAGTTGCCGGGGGTGAACATCGCCGCCGCCAAGCTGGCCCTGCGTCCCGGATTCTCCTTGGAGGTCCTTGCCGACGCCTCGGCCCGCGAGGCACTTGTCGAACACCTCGCCTGGTTCTACCAGCAGGCGGTGCGTCAGGCATCCTGACGCTCCGTCGCCTGCCTACCCTCACCACCTGGGGCGCGGACCCGGGCCGCAGGCGGTCAACGCCCCGGTGTACCGGCAGACGAGCCCCGGTCAGGCCGGTCCGTGGTTGTTGGAGCCGCGGGCCCGCTGGATGAGGCTTTCGACCCACCGTTCGAATTTGCTGCTGCCGCCGCCGAGCAGCCCGGCGAGTTCGTCCTCGGTGACCCCGCCGCGGGTGGCAAGGGACTCGACCATCGTCCGCAACCGGCGATGGTCGTCGTCCTCGGTCGGCGCCGACGTGACGGCTCCGGTCCCGAGGTGACGTTGCAGCTCCTGAAGGATGTCCATCATCTGTGGCAGGGTCTCGATGATCTGTGAAAGTCCGGCCTCGTGCGGGCTTGACGAGCCGCGCAGCTCCTGCAGGGTGAGCGCGACCGACATCGGTGTGACGATGTCCGCCTCGCGGCCGATCGCGTCGATGGCCCGACCCAGTTGCTCCTTCGCGGCGTGGACGCTGTCCAGATCGGTGTGGTCGACCAGGATCGTCCGCATGCCCTGCACATCGAAGGGCAGCTGCTGGTCCTTCGCCATCAGCTGCACGAACGGTTTACGCAGGGCATGCCGGACCGCCAGTTCGTAGAAGACGTTGGCGTTCTGGTCGGTCAGGTCGGCGATGACGAGATCGTTGCGGATGATGCGGTCCAGCACCTGGGAGGTGATCAGACCGGCTCGTTCGATCTCGTCGCCACGTACCGCTACGAAGCCCCGTTCCTCGACCACCGGACGGATCACGTGCTTGAGGATCTGGTCGCTGCGTTTACGGATCTCCGAGCCCTCCGGGCCGATCGGGGCGATCACGAAACACTCACGACGCGTAGGCCTCTCGCGTTCCTCCCCCATGAACCCAGCGTAGTGGAGTCTGGCGAGACGAGTGGTCAGCCGGTCGGCGCCCGGTGACGGTCCCACCGGGCGCGGTGCGCTGCCAGCAGCCGGTCGGCCTCGGTAGCCGCCCGTGCGTCGACCGGCTCCGCCTGCCATCGGTCGAGTACACCGGCCATGCCGTGCACCAGACGCCGGCCCACCGGGGTCAGTCGGGGCTGGATGCCAAGCACCGCTACGGTGTCGGCGGCTGCCCTGGTCCACCGGACGAAATGGACCTGTGCCGCGTGCCGCGCCGCACCCGGCTCGGTCACCTGCTCCTGCCGACGCCAGAAACCCGCCACCCCCAGATGGGCGTAGACCCCGTGCAGCAGACCGTCCAACGGTCGTGGGTCGGGCCGCCACGGAGCGTAGAACAGCTCCGTCGGCCCCCGTTCCAGGACGGCGAACATGTCGGTGAAGCCGGCGAGCTTGGCGTGCTGGACCTCGTGGGCGAGCGCCACCGCCGTCGACCGTGCGTCCGGTGGCAGCGACATGACCACCGAACCGAAGGCGTGGTGGAAGGTGCCGCTGCGGGTGCTGGTCCGAGGTGCGGCGATCGGTACCAGCGTGCGGAGCAGGGCGGAGATCTCCTCGGCGACTGGCCGGTGGTGCTCGACGAGCATCCGCCATGCACCGTCGAGCCGCGACCTCCAGGCACCGGTGTGTCCCACGCTGAAGCAGGGCCTTCGGTCCAGGCCGGGCACGTGCCGCCAGGTCCGGGTGTCCAGTAGCAGCGACAGCTTCAGCCCGTCGTGCGTGACGTCCAGCCGGGACAGTGGCCGCCATCGCCGGTCGGACGACCGACCGGCGACGATGGCGACCCGGGTACCAGCGGCAGTCACCCAAGCCTGCCCGCCGGTCACCTGGACCCGGGCCTGGGCGGCGGTGGCCGGGAGGGTCGCCGTGCCGAGACCCGGCAGGTCCAGCAGGCCGTTGGCGTCGCGCGCCAGCGGGACGTCGAGTTCGGTGTCGGTGCCCGCCCGGACGGCCGCGGCCACCGCCACGGCGGCGAGCAGTCCCGGGTACGCCGTCGACGCGTTACCCGCCTCCAGCAGCGACACGGTGCCGAAGGCCCATGCGGCGACGGGCGGATGGGCGAGCGCGGCCAACCGATCCGGTGGCGGAACCTCTGCCAGCACCTGGTACGCCGCCTCGACCGCCGCCCGGTCCGGGTGTGCCCGCTCGCGTACCAGTAGCAGCATGGCGCGCAGCAGCAGGAGGGTCTTGCTGTGTTGCGCGGCCCGCAGCTGCGCAACCGCTCGTTCGCCGCCCCGGCCGGCGGCGAGTTCGTCGAGGACCGCCGTCGACATCCGGTGCGCCGGCAGGATCAACGTGCCGCCCCGGGCAGTGTCGCCAGGTCCCGACGTACCGTCCGGCGGATGTGGTTGATGACGGCGTACAGGTCGGGGCAGTAGACCGAGGGGTTGTCGAAGCCGTTGTCGGCCTGCCAACGGTGGGTGCGCAGCCCGCCGCCACAGACCTGCCGCAGGTCGCAGGCACTGCACGTCGCGCAGAGCGCGGCAGCCGGGTTGAGTTGGGCGCGTACCACGGGCAGCTGGAGGACGGCGTCGAACGGATCCCGTCGCACGTGCAAACCGGTACGCGCAGCGCCGGGGTGGGCGGCGGCTAGCGTGTCGTCCATCTCGATCTCACCATCGGTCTGCACGACCGCCACCGCCATCGGACTCAGGCCCACCCCGGCCAGTCGGGAGGCACCGCCGAGCAGCAACTGGATGATCTCGTCGAAGAGTCGGATCCGGACCGGCCGGCCCGGCGTGTGGTACCACCGGTCGAACACCTGGATCAGCCACCGCGCGTACGGGACCAGACGGGGATCTGCCGGGCGTCCGGGCGGGGGAGTAGTCCAGGTGCCGTGCGGTAGCAGGAAGTCGATCGTCGGTGGCCGGTGTTCCAGCAGGCTGAGGTAGGTGGTCACCGGGTCGTTGCGAAGGTCGACAGTGCACAGAAGTCCGTTGAACAGGTGCGGGTAGCCCGTGGTGAGACGACGCAGGGCGGCCTCGACGCGGGCGTGGCTGCCCTGCCCGTCGGGCCCGCGTCGGTGCCGGTCGTGCGCGGCCCGGTCGCCGTCCAGGCTGACGCTCAGTCGTACGTCGAGCCGGTCGAACATGCTGAGGTACCGCTCGTCGAGCCGGGTGGCGTTCGTCTGCACGGTCATCCGTACCGGCACCGGCGCCGCGCCCTGTCGGATGACCGACACGGCTGTCTCGACGTGTTCCGGTCCGGCCAGCAGCGGTTCACCGCCGTGCAGGATCACCGACACCCGGTCTAGCCGGTGTGCCCTGACGTGTTCGCCGATGCGCCCGGCGGTCGCCTCGATCACCTCGTGGCGCATCGCCCGGGGGAGATCCCGCCACCGCTTGTCGAACATCGTGTAGACGTAGCAGTGGTCGCAGGCCAGGTCGCAGCGGCTGTGCAGCTTGAGCACGAACTGACGGAACGCGATCGGCGCAGCGGGCTGGGCGGCGGTCACACCGGCTGGCCGGTGGTCATCATCAGGTCCGGGCATCAGGAGCTTCACCGTCCTGGCTGCGGCCGGTCGGCCGGGTCGACAGGTCCACAGCATACATCGACGTTCGGCGTTTCACTCCCGTGTCTGATCCGCCGCTGGACCGCCGAAACCACTGCCGAACCGCCATGGCGGCGGACCGGCCCGGTCCGCGTGGGACCGCCTGACGGGCACGCCATACCGTTATCATGGGTTCACGCAGCGGATCTGGCCAACGGTCGATGTCCGAACTGCGCCGCGATCCTTGTCCGAGATGCAGACAGGCGGTGATCGGGGGATGGACGCCGGGGAGGATTCGTTGCGCTCCGATCTGATCGATCTGACCGACATGGACCTGGCCGCCCTCGACGCCGTGCCGAGCGAGGTGCTCCTCGCCGCGCTGCACCGGTTGCAGCAGCGCAGCGGCGCCTCCGGCGACCAGTACGCGGGCTGGCAGAGCGCCATCGATGGCGACGACTGACCGGGGGGACGCCCCGGCCGTTCCGGGTGACGTCCCGCAGCAGCGACCGGCTCGCAGCCGTACCGGCCACCAGGGTCGGGAGGAACCCGCTGGTCACTGCACGATCGTCTCCTTCGTCTCGCCCACAAGTGGCACTGGTCGCAGCAGCGCGGTCGCCAACATCGCCTGGATCCTCGCCTCGAACGGCAAACGGGTCCTCGCCGTGGACTGGTGCACCAAGACCCCGAGGGTCTACGACTATCTCCGGTCGTTCCGCGTGGATGCAGTGCCGGCCGCCGGGGTGCTCGGAACAGAGCTCGCCGCCCTGATCAGCCCGCACCCGGACGCGCCGACGCGCCGGGCCGGTACGTCCGCGTCCAGCGGGCCGGAGGAGGGCGTGCTCCACCAGTACGCGATATCCGGGTCGAGTTTCGGTTTCGAGATGATCGGCGTCAACCTCGACGTCAATGCTCTGCCGGAGGTCGATCCGGTACGGGCACGGCAGCTGCTGCTACACGCCGGCTACGACTACGTCCTGATAGACACCCCGGTCGACCTCACCCTGCCGGGCACCGGTTACACCGCCATGCTCAGTGACGTGGCGGTGGTCTCGGTGCCGCCCCGCCGGCAGGCCATGCAGCAGGCGGCAGAACTCGCCGCGCAGCTTCAGCGCGAGGCCACCGGAGGCATCCGGGTGCTCGCCGCGCCGACCCTGCGCGATGTCAGCCAACCGTGGTACGGAGCCGTTCGCGACTCGGCCCGTAAGGCGTTCGCGGACCTGCTCGACGAGTCCACCATCGGGCTGCCCGGTACCTCGATGGTGGAGATCGTGGAGGTACCCGAGCAGACCTACGACACCTACGACGACGTGCTGGCGGTACTGGCCGACCCACCCGGCAGCGAAGACACCCTGCTCGCGGCCTACGAGCAGATGGCCTCCTGGATCAGCGGAGGAGCGGTGGCCCGGGCAGCCGAGGTGCCCGAGCGGATCCGCCGTCGCTACCGCCGGGGCGTGCTGCTCGACCCGGCCGAGAGCGTGGACGAGATCCACGTGCTCTACGAGCCGGTCGCCCGGCCGTACGCCGACTGGATCTGCGGGCAGCTTCGTCGGGCCAACGCCCAGGTCCAGCGGCATGCCGTGCGGTCGGGGCCGGCACCCGCCTACGACCCCGAGGCCACTGTGCTGGCGATCCTCTCGCCGGGCATGGTCCAGGCCATCGGCCCCGGCGGCGCGGCAGGGCTCGACACCGACGTCGAGGTGTTCGGCGTACTGATCGGCGGGGACGCTCCCGAACAGCTGGATCCGAGCCGGGTCGTCGACCTCGGCGGAGTCGACGCGGCACGGGCGCAGGCGTTGCTGCTGAGCCGACTGGGCCTCATCGCACCCGGACAGCCGACCGGCGACCTGCGGACCGCGCCACGGTACCCGGCCGAGACGGAACGCCGGCTGCGGAGCAACCTGCCACCGCGCAACGAGTCCTTCGTCGGCCGTGGCGAATACCTCGAACGGCTACGGGACCAGCTCGCCGACGGCGGCGGACCGGTCACCCTGACCGGCGGCGCCGGAGTCGGGAAGAGTGAGATCGCCCGCGAGTTCGCCCACCGGTTCGCCTACGACTACGACGTCGTGTGGTGGATTCCGGCACAGGACCGGGAGACGGTCCAGGCGGCACTGGGCGAGCTGGCCCATGACATCAACGTGGCTGACAGCGTCGGCGCGGCGGAGGCGGCCGTGGCAGCCCTGTCGGCTCCGCGTAGCAGTATCGCCCGTTGGCTGCTGATCTACGACAATGCCGACGACGCGGACGTGCTCGCCGGACTACTTCCCCGGCCAGGGGTCGGGCACGTGCTGTTCACCTCGCGCGACGACGGTTCCTCCAACCTGCCGGCACCGCTGGAGGTGGCGGCGTTCACCGGCGACGAGAGCACCGCGATGCTGCGGCGGACCCTCGGCATCAGCGCCGACGACGCCCGCGCCATCGCAGTGGCGGTGGAGCACCTGCCGCTGGCACTTCGGCTGGCCACCGCGTGGATCCGCGAGCGGACCCGGGCCTTCGAGCGCGAGGGCGTGCCCAACCTGGAGGCCGTCGGCCGGTGCGTGGCCGACCTGCTCGACGGGTTGCGACTGCCCGCCGACGCGGAGGAACCAACGGAGCGGATTCCCGGTTCCCGCACCTCGACCGTGGCTCGGATGCTGGATGTTACCCTGGCCAGCCTGCGGGCGACCGAGTTCGGGTCGTTGGCGATACGGGTGGCCGAACTCGGTTCGTTCCTCTCGCCGGAGGGCATCGGTTTCCCCCTGCTGCGGTCGGTGCCGATGCTGACCCAGCTCGCCGCCGCCGCTGACCTCACCGCCGAGGAGTTGCTGCTCGACGCCGGAGAGGTCGATCTGGTGCTCACCGTCGGCGCGCGGTTCGCCCTGTTCGACATCGACTGGGGGCGCGGCGCCGCGTTGCGGATGCACCGGGCCATCCAGGTCCTGCTGCGCGAGGCGATGCCCGAGCCGCAGCGACGCCAGCGTCATCGTCAGGTTCTGCGCGGGCTGGCTGGCTACGCGCCGACGGATCCTGAGGCCGACGACCGGAGCTACCTGCCGGTCTTCGAGGAGTTGCAGCGCCATCTGGTGCCCTGCGGGGCGCTGGCTGCCGACGAGGCACCCGTGCGGCACTGGGTGGTGAAGCAGGTCCGCTACCTGTTCTTCTTCGGTGACAGCGACGCCTGGCAGTCGGCGGTGCGGTTGGCGCAGGAGGTCTGCGACAGGTGGACAGCCACCGGCGAGTTCGACCAGTTGACCATGCGGTTGTTCGTGCAGACCGCGAACCTGCACCGGGCGCTGGGGAAACACCAGGAGGCGCTGCGCCTCGACGAGCGGGTGCTCAGCGAGCAGCGCCGTCGGCACGGGCTACGACACTTCCGGACCCTCATCGCCGGCCGGGGCCGTGGTGGCGACCTGCGTGGTCTCGGTCGTTTCGAGGATGCGCTCGTGGAGGACCAGGCGACCCTCGTCGGGTACCAGGAGGTGCTCGGCGACGACCACCCGAACACCCTGATGGCGATCAACAATCTCGCTATCTCCTTCGAGCTCATCGGAGATGCACGCGAGGCACTACGACTCGCTCGCCACCTGTTCGCCCGGCGGATGGCGCTGTTCGGGCCGGAGGACCCGGCGACGTGGCGAGCGTCGTGCCTGGTGGGGACGCTTGAGCGGGAGGCCGGCGAGTACGACCTGTCGTTGGCCACCCTGCGTGAAACGCTGGAGCGGGTACACGAGCTGCATTCCGCGAGCCACCTCGACGAGCTGAGCGTGAACCGGAGTCTCGCCGTCACCGAACGTCGGCTCGGCCTGGCCATCGCCGCGAAGAAGCGCAGCATCGACACCTTCCGTGGCTACCGCGACCGATTCGGTGAGGACCATCCGATCACCCGGGCCAGCCTGCTCAGCCTGGCGGTGGACTACTACCGGGCCGGTGACGCCGGGGTCGCGGTCGAGCACGCTATCCGTTGTCTGCGCGGCTACGAGCGGCAGCTCGAGACCGGGCACCCGTTCACCGCCGTCTGCTCGGTCAACCTGGGGCTGTTCCAGCGTGGTGCCGGGGAGCACGACCAGGCTGTCCGGGACGGCGAACGGGGTCTGCGTACGCTACGCGCCCGGCTCGGCGACGCCCATCCGTGGACGCTCACCGCTGCCACCGCCCAGGCCGGCCACCTGGCCGCGCGGGGAAACCACAGCGACGCCCTTCGGATCCAGGAGGACACGCACCAACTCTGCCAACGCTACCTGGGCCGCCGCCACCCCTGCACCATCGACGCCGTCGCCAACCTCGCGGTGGTCAGGGCGCTGCACGAGGGCGCCCACGGCGCCGATACCAGCGCGTTGACCGACACCGACATCGACGTGCCGAGAAGCTGAGGAGTGGACAGGTGACGGATTCGCGTCTGAGTGACGCGCTGACGGAGGAGTCGGCCGAGCAGGACGTGCCCGGGTTCCGCAAGAAGCGCAACCTGTGCCGGGAACTTCTTCTCGGCGATACCGGCGTCTACTACGTCGCGCACTACACCGGAGGAGTTCTCGACTTCACGCTGGATCTCCTCGATCATCCGTCCGCACCGGCCGCCGTCGACGACGCCTCTGCGGCGCAGCGCCGCGACGCACACGGTCGGGCCGGTGCCCAGCTCGTCTACCGGGCGGCCGACCTCAGCCGGCGGGTCTGGGAACTCCAGTGTGGTGCGCTGGTGCGGCTCGCGGTCCAGACCCGGACGGACCTCGTCTTCTGCAACACGGTGATCGGTGGCGAACATGTCGTCGGGTTCGGGTGGCTTCCGGAGCAGCCCAGCGACGTGGTGGTCGACCCTGCTCAGGCGAGCGACATCGACCGGGCGGCGGCCCGGCTCGCCACCGCGCTACGTCAACTGGTCCGGCTGCCCTCGCAGAATCCGGGTGGCTGGCAGACCGCCGGTGACGCCCAGGAGCCGGTGGCGTCGT
Organism: Micromonospora sp. HNM0581; assembly: GCF_012726175.1. Classification (GTDB taxonomy): domain Bacteria; phylum Actinomycetota; class Actinomycetes; order Mycobacteriales; family Micromonosporaceae; genus Micromonospora. The sequence goes on along the minus strand of NZ_JAASAD010000004.1, from coordinate 16,008 downwards.
CGAACGCCAACTTCGTGGCGTACGTGGTCGGGGTGCCGGAGTCCGCTGAGCTGCTCAGCACCGCTCTACGGCCTGCCGGGCTGCACTATCTGAGCCATCACCGGGCTGGGGAGCAGACAGCCGCCGCCGACATCCTCCGACACCCGGACCTGGAGTCCTTCTTCAGCCGCGGTGTCACCGTGGCGGGTCGTCGTGCACGCTACGAGCGGCTTGCCGGGGACCTGTCCCTGCTGGCGTTGCAGGTCAGCCGGGATCTGCGCCGGACGGTGGCCGGCCAGGTCGAACGACTCGTGCTCGATCTGGAGATCGGCGCGGTCTTCTACTATCTGCTCGGCCCCGAGGAGTACCTGTTCGGGGTTGCGCTCGACCAGGACTGGGTCACCCAGGCAGATCGTGACATGTCGGCGGTGGGCCGGCAGTTGGCCCCGTCGAAGGTCCGAACCACCGGCACGTGAGGCAAGGTGTCGGTCGCGGCCGGAGGCGGTCAGGCGTTCACCATCAGGCGACGTACCCGACCGCTCAGTCCGTCGAACACCGACCGTGCCTCCGACCAGCTGCGGGAGCGTTCCGCCGGCTCGATGGGGCCGGCGTCCCCGTGAACGGCCAGATCACCGAGCACGTCCAGTTGGAACAGCGGGAGGTACTCGACGATGCCGTCGTAGGTTTCACAGAGCCGGTCCAGCCGGTCCAGATCCCCTGGGCGAGGTGTGCGGCGGTGGCCCTCGTACCAGCCTTCGACGCCGTCGCGGAACGCCTCGATCAGCCGCCGCAACACCATCGAGGTGCCCAGTGCCCGCTGCACGTCGCGGGACCGCAACCCCGAGCGCAGCAGCGCGGCGTCGCCGATCGATCGGGGGGGGCCGGTACCGGCCGTCGCGAACGCGTCGCGTAGGTGGCGGTCGAAGCCGCTGAGCTGGTCGAGGGACACGATGGCCTCGACGAAGAGTCGGGTCACCGGGCCGGGCAGCATCGACGTGGTGAGGTCCGGTGGAGGTGGCCGATGGTCCCGCTGCACCGTCCTGCGGGCGTCGTGGCGCAGGTCGTCGCGGATCTCGTCCAGCTGGTACGACAGCCGTTCGATGGAGCGTTGGGCGTTCGTCTGCTGACGCTGGATGCGTTCGACGCGGGTCCGCACCGAGGTCAGGGCGTCAGCGCCGAGCGCCCGTTCGAGCCGACGCAGGGTGGCCTTGACGCTGCCGGACAGGTCCTCGGGGAAGGACTGCGGCTCGTAGACGATCGGCTCCACGCTGAACGTCTCGGTGAGGTCAGCGGCGAACTCCGCCGGCAAGTGACCGACGACGACCAGGATGACCTCGCTGTCCGGCACCGCCGCCCGGATCGCCACCACCCGGCGGTTCAGTGCGTCGACCTCCTCGGACTTGAGCACCGACTCGGTCAGTAGCACGCAACAGCCGGCATTCTGCTCCTCGAGCGGCACCCAGAAATCGACAGGTAGGTCCCGTAGCGAACCCACCAGATGGTCCCGCTGGTACGACCAGCCGTCCTGGGTGAGTACCCGCCGCACGTCGGCGGCGACATCCTGCCTGCTGGCCAGGTCGAACTGGACGCGGACCGCCTCCCGAACCATGTGGTGGGTGACCGGCGTGCCGGCCTGCGACGCCTGCTGGAAGAGGTGGTAGCAGAGCCGGATCAGTCGACGTGGCACCCCGTCGGTCAGGTTGGTGAGGTACTCGGTGGTCTCCACGGTGAACGGCGCCAGCCGTGTGCGCCCGAACGTGTGCAGCTGGCTGCGCCTGATGAAGTCCCGCACGTCCTGCGCGTTGAGCGCGGACATTCTCACGATCGGCCCGATCCGCTGCCGCACGTCCGGGTCGAACAGGTGCAACATGTCGGGCAGCCCGGCGATCACCAGGAAGGCACCGGCTGCCGCGAAAATCTCGATCATGCGGGAGAACCGGGTCATCGTGTCGTCACCCGGACGGCCCGAGGCCGCAAGGACCTTGTCCACCTCGTCCAGCAGCACCACGAACCGTCGGTCGTGCTGCCCGCACAGCAGGGCCAGCGTACCCATCGTCGCCACCGCGTCGGACTCCACATCGACCCGGGCGGGGACACCTGCGGCCGTCAGGGCCGGGCCGGGCGGGTGACCCGTGAGCCAGTCCCAGGCCGCCGCCTCGGTGATGGGGTCGATCAACATCGCCAGCACCGTGCCCACGTGCGGATCGATGCTGATCGCGGCCAGTTCCGCCCGGTGCTCCTCGACCAGGGCCCGCACCGTGTCGCGGGACAACCGACCGAGGAACTGACGACTCAGTGACAGGAACGTGTCGGCGGGGGCGTCGAGGTAGATCGCTCGGGCCGTGCCGTTGCTGGCCTTGCGGGTGTGGGCCAACAGTTCGGCGGCCAGGTGCGTCTTGCCGGTGCCGTAGTCACCCACCACCGCGACCGTGCCGCCGTCTCCGCTGTGCAGGTAGTGGTCCAGGTGGGCGACGGCGTCGCGGAGGGCGGCGGTGGTGACTGTGATCGTCGGCGACCGGCCCTCGGTCACCCTGGCGACAGCTGTCGGAGAGAACGGGTTGACCGCAACGATCGCCGGCGGATCTTCAGTTGCATCCATCTTCATGATCCTCCGGTAGCTCTGGTCCGGGCACCAGGAACTCCCACGGCCCGGGCAGGCACTGCGACGTCGCGCCTTCAGGGCGTCTTCGAATCGTAGCCGTCAGTAGCCATCGTGGCGGTCCTCGACGGGTGACAGATCGGTCGTACCTGCAAAAAGGAGCCGATCGGTGGCCTCCGGTAGCGCATCGGGGCCGGGTGGCGGGGCTGTCGCAGAATGACGCGCATGCGAGCGGTGATGTTCGACGCGTACGATCCGCCGGAGGTGCTCAACCAGGTGGAGCTGCCCACCCCGGTACCGAAGGGTGATCAGGTCCTGATCCGGGAGTACGCCACCACGGTGACAACCGCCGAGTGTGGAACGCGCCGTGGTGAACCCCGGTGGGGTCGGGTCGTCATCGGTCTGCGCCGGCCGCGCCGCAGCGTCCGGGTGCTCGGGTTGGCGTTCGCCGGTGAGGTGACGGCGCTCGGGCCGAAGGTCCTCGTCATCGGCGCGTCCGGCAGAATGGCCGAAATCGTCGAGGCGCACCGGCACGTCGACAGCGGACACAAGCTCGGCAACGTCGTCATCGACGTCGTGCCGCCTCCCGAGGACCGGTCCGACCGGTGAGCATGTCCTATCTGATCCCCGGTACGGCCCGTCCTGTCGCCTGGTGGCTTCGGGTCGTCTTCGGGGTGATCGGTCTGGTCGCCTCGGTGCTCGGTTACGTCGGTCTGGAACGTCTGTCGCAGATTCGTCCCGGGGTGATCGAGGACCGGTACGACATCCTCTACTACGACCTGCAACTGTTCCTTCTCAGCGCCGAACTCTTCGAACAGCCGGGCCCGTACCCGTGGCAGTTGCAGGTGGCCCGGTTCATGGCACCCCTGTTCACGCTCCTGGCGGTGGCCGAGGCCGGGCGGCTGCTGCTGGCCACGGAGATCCGTCGGCGGCGGGCCCGACGAGCCAGCGGCCATGCGGTCGTCTGCGGCGACTCCCAGTTCGCGCACATGCTGGCCGACCGGCTGCACGCCGACGGGGGCCGGGTGGTGGTCGTGCGCTCCGAACCGTTCGGGCCGCTGGAGTACCGCCGGCGTCGCTATCTCGGGGTCGTCGGTGACCCGACGAACGCCGAGGTGCTTCGGGGTGCCGGTCTGCCCCGGGCGCACACCGTCTACGCCTGCACCGACGACGACGACCGCAACCACGCCATCGCCAACACCGCCAACCGGATGATCCAGGACCGGCGACATCCACCCCGGATGTACGTGCAGGTCCACGACCCGGAGATGTGCCTGTCGTTGCAGGCTCGGCGGCTCGGTGCCGCAGGCTCCAGCCGGCTCAGACTGGACTACTTCCACGTCGACGACATCGCCGCCCGGGCGCTGTACCGGCACCATCCGTTGCCGTCGGCGCCGGACCGCCCGACGATGGTCCTGATCGCCGGTGACGGCAGCTTCCGCCGGACCCTGCTGGTGGAGACCGCCCGCCACTGGCGGGCGCACCAGGCTGACCAGGGCAGCCCCGACCGTCGGCTGCGGGTGGACCTGGTGGCGCCGGATGCCCGCTCGGAACTCGCCCTGGCCACCTCCCGTCACCCGTTCCTGACCGAGGTCTGCCGGCTGGTAGGGTACGATCGGGACATCACGGGACTTGTCGGTCTGGATCACTTCGCCGCCGAGGGCTACGACCGCATCTACCTCTGCGCCCCCGATGAGAGCAACGGTTTACGCTTCGCGCTGGACACCCCCGCGCTGTGGCGTGGAGCCCGCGGTGTCGTGTTCGTGCCGGTCTACCGGCAGGCCGCGCTCGCCGCTGCCTTCCACGGCGACGCCCGCCACGACCTCCTCGACGAGGTGCACGGAAAACTCCGGCTCTATCCGGTACTCACCCACGCCAGCGAAGCGCAGCTGATCGCCGAGGACCTCACCGAACGTCTCGCTGAGCAGCTCCACCTGCGGTACCTGTCCGCCCGGCAGCGGGCCGGCGTACGTCTCGGCGAGGCACCCGCCATGGTGCCCTGGTCTCGGCTGCCGGAGTCGCTGCGCAGCGCGAACCGCAGCCACGTCCAGGACATTGCCGCGAAGCTGCTCAAATTGGGCTGCGTTGTGACACCCCGGCACGGGGGTGCCGGTGACGCTTCGGCAGCCCGGTGGGCCATCGACGACCGGGTCGAACAGCTGGCCCGGCTCGAACACGAACGGTGGTGCCGGGAACGGCGTTCCGAGGGTTGGACGTACGGCGAGCCGCGTGACGACGCCCGCCGCCGGCATCACCTGCTGCGGCCGTGGGACGAGTTGCCACCGGCGGCGCAGGAACAGAACCGGGAGGAGATCCGCGCACTACCAGACGTACTGTCCGACAGCGGGTTCGAGTTGATCCGGTTGGGCCCCGGCGTGCCGGTGCAGCGGGGAGGCTCCGCCGATGCGGCCTGAACACGAACCGGTCCGTGTCGGGGTCACCGGCCACATCAACTTGACCCCGGCCACCGAGCGGCTGGTCGCCGACGCGATCCGCCTCGAACTGCGCCGGATCAGTGCTCGACCGGTGCACGGGGTCACCTGCCTGGCAGCGGGCACCGACCAGATCTTCGCCCGAGCGGTGCGGGACGGTGGCGGTACCTACGAGGTGATCCTGCCGGCTCCCGACTACCGCGACACCATCGCTGCGCCGGCCCGGGGTTCCTTCGACGAGTTGTTGGGCACCGCCACCCGGGTCCTGCACACCGGCCACCGGACCTCCGGCACCGCTGCCTACGTGGCGGCGAACCGGGAGCTGCTGCTGCGGGTGCAGCGGCTGTTGGCGGTCTGGGACGGCGAACCGGGTTGCCATGACGCGTCCACCGACCGGACTGTCAGCTGGGCCCGCACGCGGGGCGTCCCCACCACCGTCATCTGGCCCGCCGACGCGCAGCGGACCCCGATGGTGTGAGCCCCGGCGGTCGCCACCCGCGTGCTGGCGTACTTCTCGGTCCAGGCCGGGCTGGCGAGCAACCTCGCCCGAATCCGGCATTCCGGAAGTGGAGCAGGCAGAGCCGGGGAGTGCCGCACGGCAGGCGAACGTTCACCGACCGTGGGCAAACAGTGCCAGGCGCACCCGATTGGGGCTGTCCGTCTTGGTCATCAGGCTGGTGATGTGTGACTTGACCGTGGTGACGCCGATGTGCAACCGCTCAGCGATCTCGCCGTTGGACAGCCCGTCGGCGACCAGGTCCAACACCTGCTGCTCCCGGGCCGTCAGCCCGGCGACCGGTGTGGGCGTGCCGGTGCGGGCGTGCACCGCACGTTGCACCAGCCGGCGCAGCACCTCCTGACTGAACGGGCTGTCGCCGGTCGCTGCCCGCCGCACACCGTCGAGCAGCTCGGTCGGCGGCGCGTCCTTGAGCAAGAAACCGCAGGCGCCGGCCGTCAGGGCCGGATAGAGGTGGTCGTCGTCGCCGAACGTGGTGAGCACCAGGACGCGGGCGCCGGGACGCTCGGCGAGGATCCGGCTGGTGGCGGAGATCCCGTCGACGCCAGGCATGCGCAGGTCCATCACCACGACGTCGGGCACCAGCCGGGCGGCGAGAGTGACTGCGTCACGGCCGTTGTCGGCCTCGCCGACGACCTCGATGTCGGGCTGGGCCTCGCAGAGCATGCGCAGCCCGGCGCGGATGAGATGCTGGTCGTCGACCAGCAGCACCCGGATCACGCGGGTTCCGTCGCTCTGTCGGCGGCGGGAAGCACGGTGGCGACCCGCCAGCCGGGGCCGGTCGGACCGACCGTCAACTGTCCGCCGAGGACCTCGACCCGTTCACGCATCCCGGTGATGCCATGGCCGCCGCCGGCCGGCACATCGGTGGGCACCGCGCCACGGCCGTCGTCGACGACCTCCCACCGGACGCCGGTGTCGACCACGCTCACCGTCAGTCGGGCCACCGCGGCGGTACCGGCGTGTTTGGCCACGTTCGTCAACGCCTCCTGGGTGAGGCGCAGTACGGCGAGGCCACGCACCGCGTCGAGGGTACCGACCGCCGGGTCGATGTCGGCGATCACCGTGATGCCGGCCTGACGGGCCCGGTCCACCGCGGCGCCGAGCGCGGCCGGTAGCGCCGAAGGTTCGATCGCGGTCAGCGCCGCGTCGCCGCGAACCCCGTCGGGGTCACGCAGCACCGCGACCAGCCGACGCAGGTCGGCCAGGGCCGCGGTGCCGGTGCCGTGCACATCGTCGAAGACCGCGACCACCCGCGGATCCGTGTCGGTCAACACGTGCCGGGCGACGCCGACGCGCAGCACCATCGACGCCACGTGGTGGGCGACCACGTCGTGCAGTTCCCGCGCGATGGCGCTGCGTTCGTCGGCACGTGCCGCACGGCTCTCCGACTCACGTCGCCGCTGCTCCTCCTCGGTACGCCGCCGCGACTGCTGCCCGAGTTCCCGGGTGGTCCGGATGACCAGCCCGAGCAGCAGCGGAACACCGACCTCGGCAAGCAGCCCGAACACACCGGAGAGCAGACGTGACAGCGGATCGCCGATCGAGTCGGTCAGGTCGACCACGGCCAGCAGCCCCGCCGCCAGCCAGATGGTGCGCCCCCGACGGGCGGCCATGGTGAGTTCGAGCAACGCCCAGCTGGCCCCCACCTGGTTGATGGTGAAGTCGTCGACCTGCCAGATCGCGACCGCCAGCAGCGCCGTCTGCGTCAGCATGCCGGGCAGCGGCCGGTGGTGCAGCGCCAGCCCGACGGCGAAGGCGAGTACCGCGAGCACCCACTGGACGGTGGTCGGTGCCGACAGTGTGCCGAGGACCAGATAACCCAGGCCGGAGAGGATCAGCAGCACCATCCGTACGAGGCTGTCGCGCGCGTCGAACAGCCGCCCCACCCAGCCCACGACCTCAGCCTAGGCGCTGCTGATCGTGCCCGGTACGGGCCATCTGGTGCGTACGGCCAGGTACCCGGCCAGGCCGAGTGGGCCCACCAGGATCGTCGACACCAGCACCGGCGCCATCACCAGCGGCGGGACTTTCCGCTCACGGCTGTCAAGCCAGGCCCAACGGCCAACGAACAGGTCGAAGGCGATGAAGTGTGCCCAGGCCGCGGCCGCCCCGTCGGTGCCGCCGAGCAGACCCTGTACGCCGTCGAGGGTGGGTGACACCACGACCGGCAGGACCTCCCCGAACGCCGGGACGACCAGGATCGCGTAGATCGCCACGGCCGGGGCCACGATCAGCGGTGACTGGATGATCCGGTGGGTCGCCGCCCAGTTCGGCAGCAGGATCATCAGCACCCAGAAGGGTGCCGCGACCGCGAAGGTCAACGAGAACAACGTGGCACTCACGCGATCACCTCCGCCCGTTCGTCACCCACGATCCGCCCGTCGCGCGGAGCCGCCCTGCCCTGTTCACCGGGGCCTTCCGGTCGGTGCCCGACCGTGCGCGCCGAAGACCGGTGTCGGGTCAGCACCGCCGTGGCAGCGGCGACGGTCGCCACCGCCAGCGTCGCGGCGGCGACGAGGGTGAGGGTGTCCGGTCGTAGCAGCGGCTGCCCACGTAGCGCCTGCCAGGTCAGCAGTACGGTCGCCGCACCGTAACCGACGCCCACGACGAGCAGCAACCGCGCCCGGGTCCGCTCGTCCAACCGGCCACCGGCGAACCGGCCCAGCAGCAGCGCCACAAACGGCAGCACCTGCATCCCGTGCAGCCCCACGAAGTGCCCGATCCGTAGGTCCCCGCCGGTGGTGCTCCAACCGAGCAGCGGCAACCCTGGCCCGCCGTCGGGTACGCCCACACTGTGCGCCCCGGCGATGCCCTCGATCGCGGGCGCCTGACCCGGCAGGGTCATCGGTATCGCCACCAGCATGCCGAGTGCCGCCAGGCCGAGCCCCGAGCCGATCGCGTAACGGCTGGCGCGGCCGGCGATCGGCTGCCGCAGCACCGCGACACCGATGACGACGTGGGCGACGAACAACACCATGATCGCCGCGCCCATCACCTGCCACAGCACGGTGTTCAACGCGCTTGTCTGGTTGTAGTGGCTGGTGGTGCCGCGGATCACCTGCCCGACGATGATGCTCATCTCCACGACACCCGTGGCGACCACCACGGTCACCGCCCACTCCGCGGCCCGGCTACGGCGACGCAGCAGGGAGAGCAGCCAGACCAGGGTGCCGCCGTACAGGACGAACGACACCGAGAACTTGAATGGTTTGAGCCAGATCGGCACGCCGGTCAGGATCCGCTGGTCGGCCACGATACCGACCGCGCAGACGACGGCGAGCACCGCCATCGCCGAGACGAAGACCACCAGGGGACGATGCCGGTACGTCCGCCGCGACAAGTTGTCAGTCATGTCTGTAGATGCTGGATCGAGCGACCGCCGGTCGCGCCCGACCAGGAGCCGCAACCGCGGCCACTGGGCGGAGCTCCACATCCTCCCTGGGTAGGACTCCAGCGGCGGGCGGCGGTAGTCTGCCGCGGTGGTGCTTTCTCCGATCAGTCGAGACGGCCACGCACCGCGGGCTTGCGGGCCGACGGCGAGCCGATCCGTCCGAAGCCCGGCTGGTATCGGGGCGATGTCCATCTACACCCGACACTCTCCGCTGGTGGCGAAGTCACCCCGGGCAACTCGTCGCCACCGCCCGCGAAATCGGGTTGGACTTCGTCGCCACCACCGAGCACAACACCACGGCCGGGCCGCCCGATGAGGCGGCGCTGGTCCGCACACCGAACGGAATGGCGGCGCGGCGGCTAGCACGAGAGCCGGTCCGCGAGGTGGATTTCCGGGTTTCCGGGTCGTGTCGTCCGACAACGGTCCACCATCAGCCGCAGGACGGTTGACACGACGGCAGGTGGACGAGCGTGCGGGAGACAGCGGTCGAGCCGATCGTCAGCGGCGACGATGCCAGCCTGGCGGAGCGGGTGTGGCGCAACGCGACAGAGGATCCGGACGCCGTGCAGTTCGTCAGGCCCGACCCGGACCCGAGGTCGTGGCCGGTACGCCGCTCCGGGCGCGGTGGCGCCCTGCCGGTGACCTGCCGGGAGTTCCGCGACGACGTGACGGCGGTGGCCCGCGGCTTCGTCGCCGCCGGGATCGCGCACGGTGACCGGGTCGGGTTGCTCAGCCGCACCCGGTACGAGTGGACGCTCGTGGACTATGCCCTCTGGTCCGTCGGCGCGGTCACCGTGCCGATCTACGACACCTCGAGCGCCGAACAGATCCGCCGGATACTCGGCGACTCCGGTGCGGTGGGTTGTGTGCTGGAGACCGCCGGCCACGCCGCCAGCGTGGCCGAGTGGAGGTCTGAGCTGTCCCAGTTACGGCAGATCTGGCGTATCGACTCCGGTGATCTGATCGAGCTGGTCGTTCGGGGGCGTGCGGTCGACGCCGCCGAGGTGGACGCCCGCCGGGCCGCCGTGACGGGCGGCGACATCGCCACCATCGTCTACACGAGCGGCACCACCGGCTCACCGAAGGGTTGCGTGCTGACCCACGGCAACATTTCCGCCGACATCGGCAACGCCACGGCGGTCCTGCCCGAGTTGCTGCATCCAGGTGCGTCGACGGTGCTGTTCCTGCCGCTGGCACATGCCTTTGCCCGACTGATCCAGGTGGGCATGGTGCACACCCGGGCCACCATGGTGCACAGCGCCGACATTTCCGGGGTGCTCGACCAGCTGCGTCGGTTCCGGCCCACCTTCATCCTCGCCGTACCCCGCATGTTCGAGAAGATGCGGGACCAGGCCCGCCGCACCGCCGAGGACGCGCACCGGGGATGGCTGTTCGACATCGCCGAGTGGGCGGCCGTACGGTACAGCCGATCGCTGGACACCCCGCACGGGCCGGGCAGGCTGCTCCGCCTGGCGCATCTGGTGTTCGACCTGGCCGCGTACCGCCGGTTGCGGGCCGCCCTCGGTGGGCGGTGCCGGCTGGCCATCGTGGGTGGCGCGCCGATGGGGGAGCGGCTGGGGCACTTCTTCCGGGGCGCGGGCATCACGGTGCTGGAGGGCTACGGGCTCACCGAGACGTCTCCGGCGCTGACCGCCAACCTGCCGGCTGCCATCCGGATCGGTACGGTGGGTCGACCACTGCCGGGGGTGCGGATCCGCATCGCCGACGACGGCGAGATCCACGCCCGGGGAGAGGTGGTGTTCGGCGGGTACTGGCACAACCCGGAGGCCACCCGGGCCGCCTTGACCGACGACGGGTGGCTGCGCACCGGTGACCTCGGCACGATCGACGACGACGGTTTCCTGCGGATCACCGGTAGGACGAAGGACATCATGGTCACGACCGCCGGCAAGAACATCGCGCCCGCGCCGATCGAGGAGCGCATCCGGGCGCATCCACTGGTCGGCCAGGTGATGCTTGTCGCTGATGGCCGCCCCTACGTCGCAGCGTTGGTGACGGTCGACCCGCAGGCGTGGACGCGGTGGCGGGATCAGCACGGGCACCCAGGGGCGGCGGTGTCCGCGCTACGGGACAACCCGGAACTACGTGACGAGATCCAGACCGCGATCGACGGGGCCAACCGGAGCGTTTCCCGGGCCGAGCAGGTCAAGACCTTCCGGATCCTGCACCGGGATCTCACCGAGGCGGATGCGGAACTCACCCCGACGCTCAAGATCAGGCGGGAGGCCGTACAGGACCACTTCGCCGACGACGTCGCCGCCCTCTACCACGGGCACTGAGGTCCGCCGACGGTGTGTTCGGGCCGTTGCTGACGGTTCTGGTTTCTCCCCGCGAACGGGCGGGTAGGTCGGGCCGGACGAACCACCTGCCCCCGTGGAGGACCACTCGATGCGAGACGACTTCGGTGACGCGGTGGGGGACACCCTCCGCTCGATACTTCTCTTTCTACCCAAGGCGCTTGCCTTCGTGGCCATCATGGTTGTCGGCTGGCTGCTGGCCAAGGCCGCGCTGAAGCTGGTGAACCGGCTGCTCGAACGGGTCGGCTTCGACCGTGCGGTCGAGCGGGGCGGCATCCGCCGGGCCCTGGCCCGATCCCGCTACGACGCCAGCGACATCGTCGCCCGACTGGCCTACTACGGGATCCTGCTGCTCACCCTCTACCTGGCCTTCGGGGTCTGGGGGCCGAACCCGATCTCCGACCTGATCGGTGGGGTCATTGCCTGGCTGCCCCGCGCCTTCGTGGCGATCGTCATCGTGGTCGTCGCCGCCGCGATCGCGAGTGCGGTGAAGGACATCATCTCCGGTGCGCTCGGCGGGTTGTCCTACGGCCGGCTGCTGGCCACCGCAGCCTCGGCGTTCATTCTCGGTCTCGGCATCATCGCCGCGCTCGCCCAGATCGGTGTTGCGACCACGGTGACCACGCCGGTACTGATCGCCGTGCTGGCCACCATCGGCGGCATCCTCGTGGTCGGGGTCGGTGGCGGGCTGGTGCGTCCGATGCAGCACCGCTGGGAGTCCTGGCTCGCCCGGGCGGAGCAGGAGTCGCGGACCATCGCCGAGCATGCCCGGGTGTACTCTGCCAGCCGCCGCGACACCGACGAGCATCTCGCCGACCCCGCCGCACCGACCACCGCCGGCTCGTCGTCCGTCGACGACCCGGAGGCTACCCAAGTCGTCGCCGGGGCCGCCGTCGATCCCGACGCGACCACGCCGCTGCCACGCCAGAGCGCCGCCCCCACGCACCCCGGGCCGGAGTCTTCGACGCCGCCGGAGAACGACGCGGACACCACCCAGGTGGTTCCCCCGAATCAGCCGCAGGTGCCGGCACGGCGCGACTCTGCCGACAGCGACTCGACGATCGTGCTGCCGAAGACCGACGAGCAGCGCTGACCGACCGGGCGGAACGGGGCCGGCAGTCGGCCCCGTTCCGCCCGCACACCGTCGAACGCTTCGGACCAGCCCGTGTGGAACCGCCGCGTGCGGCGTTATCATCAGCGCCATGACCTGGCGACATTGATCCGTCATCCGAGGCCGTGGGCCGCCATGGACACCGCGACACAGGTGTCCGTGACCCGTCCCACCTCGAAAGGCCCCGATGATCCCGAGCTCGCCGCGTGCCCGCCGCCTGGCCGGCACGCTCTACGTGTACGCGTTCCTCACCGACCTGGTGCTGCTCTACCCGGTGTACGCGCTGCTCTTCGCAGACACCGGCCTGTCGGTCGGGCAGATTTCCTCGCTTTTCGTCATCTGGTCGCTGGCCAGCATCGCGCTGGAGGTGCCGTCCGGCGCCTGGGCCGACGCGACCTCCCGGCAGCGAATGCTCTGCCTTGCCCCGTTGTGCACCGCCGCCGGCTTCGCCCTGTGGACCGTTGTACCGTCCTATCCGGCGTTCGCCGTCGGTTTCGTCCTCTGGGGAGCGGGCGGCGCACTCGCCTCCGGCGCGACGGAGGCGTTGGTCTTCGACGAGCTGGACGAGCTCGGTGTCGCCGACCGGTATGCCCGCGTCATCGGCCGGGCGCGTACCGCCGGCACCGTCGGGGTGCTGGGGTCGATCGTGCTGGCCGCTCCGGTGCTCACATTCGGCGGCTACCCGGCAGTCGGGGCGGCCAGCGTCGCGGCGTGCCTGCTCGCCGCGGCCGTCGCGGTCCGCTTCCCCGACGACCGCCGGTCCGCCGGCCCGGACGTCGACCGGGCCGGCGACGGCGCCTGCCTGCCGCGCTGCCTCGACACCGTGCCCGGTGGCCTCGACACCGACCACACCGTGCCGCGCGGCCCCGACGCCGATTCCACCGTGCCTGCCCTGGGTAGGGCCGCGCCGACCGTGGTCGGCGTGGCAGTAACCGCGACGGCGAGACCGGACCCGGATGAGGACGAGCTCGGCTGGTGGCAGGGGCTGCGCGCGGGGGTCGCCGAGGCCCGCGGCAACCGGCCGGTGCGCCGGGCGGTGCTGCTCGTCGCCGGGGTCGGTGCTGTCTGGGGCGCCCTGGACGAGTACACGCCGCTGCTGGCCCGCGACACCGGAGTCGCGTTGACGACCGTGCCGCTGCTGCTCCTGATCGTCACGGTTGGGCAGATCGTCGGCGGTCTGCTCGCTCCGGTCGGTCAGCGGTTCGGCAGTCGCGGCTACGCGGTGCTGCTGGTCGGCTCGGCCCTGACCCTGGCCTCGGGCGCGCTGGTGGGTCACCCGGCCGGGTTCGGTCTGGTGGCGGTGGCGTTCTGCGGCCTGCAACTGGCCTCGGTGCTGGCCGACGCGCGACTACAGGCCCGGATCACCGGGCCGGGGCGGGCCACCGTCACCTCGGTCGCCGGCATGGGCACCGACCTGACGATCATCGTGGTGTACGCCGGGTACGGACTGGTCGCAACCATGGCGGGAAATCCGGTGGCGTTCGCGGTCGCCGCCGTGCCGTACCTGTTGATCGCGGCAGCCCTGGCGATCCGGCCGGCTGGCGACCGGAGACCGTTCGGGCCGGCCGTCCCTCCGCTCGGGCCCTGAGCTGCCGAAGTCCTCTCCGGCGTACGCCGTTGGCGACGGGTCTTCCGGTGCCCCGACGGTCGAACTCGGGTTCAGGCCGCCCTGGTGGCGAAGACGACGAGGTTGTCGACGTACTCGCCGCTGTCCCCGTCGAACCGGCCGCCGCAGGTGATCAGGCGGAGCCCGGCCGCGTCGCCGGGCCCGTAGACCAGGTCGGTGGGGAACCGGTCCTTCGGATACGCCTCGACGGCGTGCACGGCGAAGCGCACCAGCCGGGTGTCGGTCCGGACGATCTCGATGGTGTCCCCGGGACGCAGCCGTCCGAGGTCGAAGAAGACGGCCGGCCCGGCGGGGGAGTCCACGTGACCCACCAGCACCGCGTTGCCGGTCTCCCCGGGGCTGACCCCGGGCCGGTACCAGCCCGCCACGGCCGGGCGGTCCAGCGGCGGTACCTCCAGCGTCCCGGCGGCATCAGCGGCGACGGACATCAGCGGTGCGTGAAGGTCGATGGCGGGGATGCGTACCTCGACGGGGACGGCTCGGGGCAGTGACGGTAGGTGCGGCGCTGGCACCGTGCGGTGCGCAGCGGCGGCTCCGTCCGGTTGCGGCGGTCGCACCGGCAGCCGCGTCACACCCGCCCCGAGCAGCGCGAGGCCGGTCACCGCGAGCGCCGCGACCAGGAGACGGCCCAACCGGTACGCCCGCACGGGAATCTCCGTTCGCCGGTGTCCGCGATGGGCGCGGAACTGTGTCTGCCGTGCCGCCTCGGGTGCCCGTACCGTGGAGCTGGCACGGGCACCCGTCGCAGGATGGGGTGAGCCGTGGATCAGTGGGTTGCGGCGGTGACGGCGTGACGGCGTCGCCGGGCCAGGATGACGGCACCGCCGAGCGCGGTGGCCAGCAGGGTGGCGCCGGTGGCCATTGTCCCGATCCCGTCGTCGCCGGTCCGGCCCCCGGCCGCGGCGCCGCCGATCGGGGTGATCGTCAGGGTGGCGCTGCTGTCGGGTGTACCGTCGCCGCAGGTGGCAGCCACCGTGTAGCTGCCCAGGGTGAAACCGGCCGTGAACAGTTCGGCGCTCAACCCGCCACCGGCGGCGGCGGTGGTGGAGCGAACGTTCTGGTCGCGGTCCGGCCCGGTGACACGGAAGATCGCGTCACCTGACTTCGGGTTGCAGCCCGTCGTGGTCAGTACGACGGTTCCACCGACCGGCGTGGTGGACGGCGACACGATCGTGTCGGCCAGCGCGGTGCCGGGCAGCAGCAGTGCGCCGAAAGTAACGCCGCCTGCCGCCGGTACGAGAAATTTTGTTGCCTTCATACGCGTCTTCCCTCACTTTTCGTCCGCTGACTGCGTGGGACGTCGTTCGGGTGGCCAACTCCGTGACTAGCACCGGTGTGCCCAACACTAGGTGGGCTTGAGACCCGATCCGGTGAAAACGAGAAATCCTCGCTGCCGTCCCGTGTTCCCCCGGACGCCACAGGCGTCGCGGAAGGGGCGGTCGGGCGCTGTTGTGGGCGTGGTTGGGGGTGTGGCCCGCCGTGCCCGGCTCCGGGCGGGCAGGCTTGACCCCGCCGCCCAACCAGCCCCCCACCCCGCCTTCCACTCGTTGACCATGAGGTTGGCGGCGTGTTGATCTTTAAAACCGCCGTCAACCTCATGGTCGACGGTGTGTGTGGTTTGGGCTCGGGGGTCGGGTTCGGTGGCCGGCCCGGGTGGAATGGGGGGCGTGGTGGGGGCGTTGGAGATCCCTGAACGAGCGAGGAGGACCGCCCGGCCGTGGCGGGCGCCGCCCCCGGGTGGGTGTGCCGCTGACGGGAATGGTGGCGGGTCGGTGGTCGTTACACATGGTCCCGGCGACGTGAGGTAGACCCCCGGCCGGAGATCTTGTTCCCTTTCTTGTTTTTCTGTGCCCTTTTCTGTTGGTGTTTTGCGTGCGCCTGACCGGTCCCCCTCGGTGTGGGTGTGCGGTGACCCCCGATTGGAGCTTGATCATGAACACGATGCTGCGGAAGAGTGTTCTGGGTGTTGCGGGTCTGGCGTTCACCGGTGGCCTGTTCGCCGGTCCGGTCGCCGCCCACGCCGATGTCGCC
>NZ_JAASAD010000039.1 GCF_012726175.1 Micromonospora sp. HNM0581 | reverse complement strand
ATCAACTGCTCATCCGTGACCGCACCCACCGGCTCCACGGCCGGCTCTCCCACGGTGGTCTCGGTCGTCATCTGGCGTCTCTCCCTTGATCGGTCGATCAGCCGTTATTTGTACAGTCCCGATACCGGGCCGGGGTGGCGACCGGATAGCAATACAGCGCGGAAACTGATGCCTCGAAGGCAGAACGCTGCAGCTACATCCGAATGGCTGCCGCAACCTGGTTGGCGCAGAGCTACGCCGACTCTGTGGTGTAATCGACGTCGAAATGCGATTAATTGCAACATTCCGGTTGGCACGCTTTATGGCGTTTTGCTTCTCGGCAAATGGCATTCTCGCTGCTCAATTGGGGTGCGCGCCTGCCGTGGCCGCCAACAGACTCGCGCTTGTCACTAACTCTTTGCGTTGGTATCATTACTCGGTCTCGAGCCGAGGATCGCGAGACAAGCACTTATTTGCGCGAACAGACCGGACGCCATCACCAGCAGACTGTCGAGAATGTCGATTGGATCCATCCAACCGAGTAAGGTGTGTGTCAATGCAAGATGCCACCGCGACTTATGACCTGCCGGTTCCCGAATACTGGACGCACGAACCCACACGAAGACCTCGACCGCACCCTGTCTACTCGCCCGGCAGCAGATCTTGGGCGGATGCCGCGTGACCGCCGCCGAGTCCACGGTCGCCCTACGGTACGGCGTCCTCGGCCCTCTGCAGGTGCTTCGCAATCAGCAGCCGTGTGCCCCCACCGCACGGATGCAACGGATCCTGCTGAGCCTCCTGCTGCTACACGGCAACGAAACACTACCGGTATCTCGCCTCGTCGACGGGCTGTGGGGAGACCGTCCACCGAGGTCCGCCGTCGCGGCACTGCAGATGTACGTGTCGGCGGTTCGCCGTTCGCTGATACCGACCTGGTCTGCCAAGAACGGCACCCACCAGCATCCGATTTTGGTCACCGAACCGAGTGGGTACCGCCTCCGGGTCACCGTCGACCAGGTGGATCTCCTGCGGTTCAGGTCACTAGCCGCCGCTGGCCGGGGGCTGCTCGCCGAGGGCAGGTGCGGGGAGGGTGCAGAGGCGATCAGTCGGGCGCTCGCGGTCTGGCGCGGACCGGTGCTGCCCGACGAAGCGCGGTCCGGTGAGATCGAGCGGTACGCCGTCCGGCTGGAGGCCGAGCGGCTGGCCCTGCTCCAGGAACGCATCGCGGCACAGTTGTGTCAGGGTCGGCGACTCGAACTGGTCGGCGAACTGATTGACCTGTGTTCGCAATATCCGTTGCGGGAGGGGTTCCAACAGCAATTGATGCTCGTCCACTACCTGTCGGGCAGCCGTGTCGAAGCGTTGGGTGTCTACAAACGGGCGCGCCGCAGGATGGTCGACGAGGCAGGTATCGAGCCCGGACCGGGGATGCGGGCACTACACCAGGTGGTCCTGCGCGGGGCACCCGCCCCGCACCCCCACTACTCGGCGGCCTGGTGCCCCATTTGCATCGACCCGATCCAGCCTGGTGAGTCGGCCGGCGGATGTGAGTGCCGTGTCAGTGGCTGCCGGCGGAAGCGTCCGCAGGCACCATCGTCGCAGACGTCGGGTGCAGCCCACGTCGGTAGTACACCAATGGAGTGCCGGGGTTGACCTGGCCGTGGGTGACCTCGCCGATGACGATCGCATGGTCGCCGTGTTCGAACACCTGACTCCGGCGGCACCGCAGATAGACCGGAACGTCCGGCAATCGGGGCACCTCGTCGTCCCATACCCAGTCCAGGCCGGTGAACTTGTCGTCGCTGCGGGCGGCAAACGTCCGGGCGGTCGACAGGTTCGCCGACCCGAGCAGGTGAACACCGAAGCCGAGGTGCCCGGTCACCGCCGGGTAGGACCGGGCTTCCTGCGCTACCGAAATGAGCACCGACGGTGGCCGGAGACTGTACGAGCAGATCGACGAGACCAGCAGGCCGCACGGAGCGCCGTCGGCCTGACGGCTGGTGATCACCGCAACCCCGGACACCAGCCGGGCCATGGCCTCGGTGAACGTGGTCGTCAGCCCGGTGGCCTCCTGCTGGACCGTCACGATCGCGTCCTCACACCCCGACCTGCCCTGTCATCATGGACAGACAGCGGTCTAGTTCCTCCGCCGCCTCGTCGTCGTCGCTGACCGCGAGCACCGCCCGGTAGTCGGCAGCTGCGGCATCCAGCCGTCCGGCGCTTTGGCAGACCATCGCCCGGTTGTACCGGAACTCCAGGCGGTCGCCGAGCTCGATGGCTCGGTCGAAGTCGGCGATCGCACCGGCGAGATCCCCCGCCTGGTATCGCAGCCCGCCACGGATCGCCCACGCCTCCGCCAGCGTCGGGTCGGCGTCGAGCACCCTGCGGACGGCCTGGAATGCCGCCGTCACATCGCCGCGCTCGGTCAGGATCCGGGCCTGCAGGCAGCGCAAATAGGGGTTGGCATCTGCCAGCACCAGGCCGGCCTCGACGTCGTCCCAGGCGCCATCGACGTCGCCGAGTTCGCAGCGGATCGCTGCCCGATTCGATCGTGCGTCGACGTGCTCGGGATCAAGCTCAAGCACCCGGTCGAAGTCAGCCAGCGCGCCCACGACGTCACCCAGTTCCAGACGTACGTCGCCACGGTTGTAGTAGGCCTCGGGAAACGGCGGGGACAGCAGCAGCGCCTGCTCGTAGTCGGCCAGCGCCTCCTCGTTGCGCCCCAACCGCCGCAGAATGTTCCCCCGGTTGAAGTAGTGGTCGGCAAAGTTGGGATCGACGTCGATCACCGAGGTGAAATCGGCCAGCGCCTCAGTCAGGCGGCCCATCATGCCGTACACCTGGGCACGGTTGTAGCGCAGCCCGGTGCGGTGCAGCATCTGCTCGTCCGGCGCGAGCTCCCGGTCCAGCCAGGCCATGCCTTCGTTCAGCAGGCGCAGCGCCTCCTCCGGCCGCCCCTCCCTAGTCTCGACCAAGGCGATCCCGTTGCGTTGGAAGACCGACTGGAACGCCCGCTCCTTCGGGTCAGGCAACAGCGAGGCGATGGCGACCGCCTGGTTGAGCCAGCGCCGGGCCCGTACCGAATCCCGCTGGCCGTCTCCGTAGTGCCGGGCGAACAGCATCGCCGTGCCGTACGCGGCGTGCATGTGTACCGCCGGGTCGATGGAGATCGCGCGCGCCTCGTCGTACCACTGCTCGGCCTCTTCGGCACGCCCCGCCGCGGACAGCGAGGTTGTCACGTCGCCGGTGATTTCCCACCACAGGTCAGGATCGGTGGCGCGGTCGATCGAGGTACGGGCACGCTCACCGAACTCCACCGCAGCGTGGTAGAGGCCACGGTTCTTGCAGTGCAACTGGGCGTTTCTCAGCACCCGGGCGACCTCGGCGGGCGGCAGGCCCGCCCGTTCGGCGTGGAACGGCACAGCGCCGAGCAGCAGGGACGGCTCGCCGATGCCGAGCAACTGGCGGCGGCGTTCGTCATGCAATTCGACGCGGTCGACGTCGGCGACGGACCGATACGCGGCCTGCTGCCGTAGATCGCCGGAAAGACAATCGGTCGAGACGTATTCGCGAGCGAGCGCGACGACAGCGCTGGCGTCCAGCCCAGCCAGCACCGCCTCGTCGTGGACGTGCCCGGCCGGCACGACCCCGTCGGCGTACCCCGTCAGCCGTCGGGTCCGTTCGGCGAGCGTCATCGGTAGTGACACGCTGATCGGCCCCGGTGGCTCTGTCAGCGGACCAGTGCCGGTGGACACCACGACAGTCAACTGCGCGGGCGCCAGCCGCCGCAGGATGACCGCGATGAACTCCTGGTCGGTGGGATCGGCGTCGGCGACGTCGTCGATCAGCAGGGTGCGCGGGCCGTCGTCCAGCGCGACCAGGTAGTCCCGCAGGATGTCGGCCAAGCCGTGCGAGATCCGCATCGTGTGCAGCCGTGCCTGGTATCTGGTGCGGGCGTCGGAGGTCTCGCGGTGCTCCAGCGTTGTGCGCATTGGCGGCACTGACCGGGCGAACTCGGGCGCCGCGGTAAGGATCTCCACGTGGTGGCGGGGTCCGAGCTCGCTGCGGCGGGCGAGCGCATCCGGCAGGACCGACCGTAACACGGCGCCGGCCGCGGTGTACGGGCCGCGTAGCCGCCGATGGGCACTGACCTCGGCCAGCACAGGCGGCAGCCGAAGGTCGGATGTCGCCCGGTCACGATCGCGCCGGCTGACTGCGGTGATCCACAAGTGGCTATCCACTGTCGCTACTCCTTAGGCGATGACATGCTCGAACTGCTGTGCTCTGCGTTGCCTTCGCTCACGGACGGCCAGCCATACGGTCAGCAAAATCTGACCCAGGTTGAGGACGAGGAACACCACGGAGTCGGCCAGCTCACCAGTGGTCGGCTCGCCGATCAGCCGACCGACCGCGTTGGCGAACATCAGATAGACCGCAGGCGCGACCCCGAAGGCGAACACTGCGATCGAGAAGGTGTAGCCCGCGACGATCAACCAGGAGTACCAGCTGGCGACGCGTCGGTCGATCGGATGCCACTGCTCCTCGTCGGCCAGCCGGTCGTGGCGGCCAGTCAACCGCCAGAGGCGGTTGCGCAGCAGCCGCTTCGCGGTCGTGTGCAGATCGACGCAGCCAAGCAGGGTCGACATGAGGACGTAAAGGTCGGTACGCAGGTAGAAAAAGAACTGCCACGCGATCCGCAGCAGCGTCGCGAACGCCAGAGCCAGGCACAACCGGCCGGTGGCGGATAGCCCACCGCTCGGCGTACGCGTCAGGTCGGCGATCAGGGTGAGTAGCGAAAAGATCAGTACGTCCAGCAGAATCCCCGCCAGAATCGGCAGGTAGCGTTGTCGGCGTGGGACGGTGACCAACCCGTCGAGGCTGGTCTCTAGGACCACGTAGTAGAGCCGGCGGCCGACCCTGATCCGCGATCGGATACCGAGCCGCCGCGCCGCGAGCAGATGAAACGCCTCGTGCAGCAAGACCAGTGGCACCGCACCAGCAGCGAGTGCAGCCTCGATGATCGTGAGGTAGTCGGTGAAGAACAGATTGCTGTAGTGCGGCGTGAGGTCGGGGGATCGCGCCATGGCTATCAGCGAAGCGCTGATCACCACCGCGTACAGGATCATCGCCGGGAAGGAGAACATCGCCGCTCCGAGGCGCTGTCCATTGATCGGCCGTTGTAGCTGTGTAATCTCGCCACCATCGACGATGAAGTCCAGTTCGGCGAGGGCTCCGAGAACATGATCGATGTCGGCACTCTCGCCGTACTCCCGCTGGTACCACAGGTCGACCTCGCGGGGGGTCTCACCGGCGGCGAGCCGTCGGACCATCTCCGCACCGTCAGGGGGAAAGATGCCGTACGAGTCGATGTCGCGGCGGCCGATAGTGATCTCTTCGCCATCTGCGAGATAGACGAGAGGGTGCAGGACGATCCTGCTGTCCTGGTCGAACCGCGTCGTGGTGTCCACCGTCCGACTGACTCCCTTCGCCGGCCCGGTATGCCGGCTGTGCCCGATTGACCGTTGGTTGACCGGGCGATGGGCTCCGCCCAACTGGCCGACCACATGGAGAATGGGTACACCGGGCGTGGGCGCCCACTCCGCGCCCACGCCCGGTGCCGCACCGTCAGAGCTTGCTCGGGTACGTGGGGCAGGCAGCGGCGGTCAGCCGGACCGGACCCGCCTTGCGGATCTTGATCTTCTTGAGCGACTTCTTCTCCACCTTCTCCATGTCGATCACCTCCTTTCGACCATCACGACGATTGATCGACCGTAGAACGACCCGCCAAAGCCCGACCATAAAGGCTCTTCGAACTTAAGCGGGGTTGAGGTGTCCGCGGTGGCGGCGGGTGGTCGCGGTGCGGGTGCGTAGCCGCTGGTTTTCGGGGTTGCGGAAGCCGTAGGCGTCACGGGCGACGGTCTTGATGACGGCTCTTCGAACTTAGAGCGACCGGCAATAGGCGTTACCTGAGTCGGCGGGTTGTCGGTCGGGTGTCTCAGCGATATAGCGTGCGGGCTCGTTGGATGAGTTGACGGATCGTGACGATCGCGGCGGCCAGGTACAGGTAGAAGTCGATGATCGCCGCGTTGCGGTCGGTGCAGCGGCGGATCTTGCCGAAGCCGTTCATCCACGAGGTTGGGTCGGCCACGCGGCGAGGTGCCAGCGTGAGCTGGCCCTTTTCCGTGTGGCCTCCCGCCGAACCGGACTTGATGGTTTCCCGATCATCCGGCTCTCCAGTGACTACTGCGTGAGTGGGTCGGTTGGATTCCCGGTATGGATGTGGTCGTGGCATGCGGCGCAGACCACGAGGGTCTTGCGCCGCCGGTTCGCCATGATCTTGGCCCATCGGGGTTGGTGCGGGTCGGGTGGCTGGAGGTCTTTGAGCTTGCGGATGTGGTGAACCTGCACTTCACCCGCTTGCTGGCAGATCTCGCAGGTGTCCGCGAGGAGCCGGGTGATCAGCTCCTTGTGCGGGTAGTCCACCCGGGTCGGTCGGCGATCGATGATCTTTGCCGACCGTTGCCGCTGAAGAGGGATGCCGCCGAACCTGGCGACCAGTGGTTTCCTGCCGTCACGTTCGATCCGGGCCTCGAAGCAGGTCCGCGGCCCGTTTGCGGTGTCGGTTCTGGCCTTGTGCTTGGTGGCCATCTTCGTCACCGTCGAACGGTGTTTCCCGGCGAGGGTCTTGAGCATGGAGGTCTCCATGACCCAGCGGAGCCGGTGCAGCCGGAAGACGTCTCCGGCCAGCAGGTAGTACTGGACGATGCCCCGGTAGATGGCCCCGAAGGTGGCGACGATGGTGTAGTCGCTGCCGTTTTGTAGGGCCGTCTGCTTGGCGGGTTGTCCGCGGTGCAGATAGGGGGCGCACATGCCTTTGACCACGTCCAGCGGCACGCGCAGCGCGACTTGCCCGTTGACCGTTCGCCGGCGTCGGGTGATCTTGCTGTCGTTGTGCTGGACGGTGATCTCGTAGCCGAGGAACCGGGCCGCGCCGGTGCGGGCGTGGGTGATCAGCGTCTTGTCCGCTGACAGTTCCAGCTTGAGGTCCTCGCGCAGGAACCTGGTCAGCCGCTGTTTGATCTCCTCGGCTTCGTGTTTGGGTCCGGCGAACCCGAGCAGATGATCGTCCGCGTAGCGGGCGTAACGCAGCCGCCGATAGCTCGGATCGTTCGGATCCGCGCTGGGCAGATTGCGCATCTGCTGCCGCAGCTTGCGGGCCTCGGCCCGGTCACCGCGGCGGCGGGCCGTGGCCAGCCGGGTTTGCATCCTGATGTATGCCGGGTTCCGCGCCCGGTACGTATTCAGCTTGAGGTTGCCGGTTCGGGTAGCCACGGTCCGGTGGTGAACAGTTGTTTGAGCACGTCGAGGGCGTCCTTGCCGTGTTTGGTGGCGGTGGACAGGTAGGACCGTAGGG
>NZ_JAASAD010000038.1 GCF_012726175.1 Micromonospora sp. HNM0581 | reverse complement strand
CAAGAGAAAAACCGACATCCACCGGACGCTCGTCGGTCAGAAAGTTCCGCAGCCGATCCGCCTGAAAAGGCAGACCCGTGCTCGACCGAGCAGACAACGGCCACAGCACCACCGACGGCTCGGACATCTCGACCGACTCAACGACCTCGACCGGCGGAGCCTCCTCCAACACCACATGAGCGTTGGTACCGCTCACACCGAACGACGACACCCCGCCCCGGCGCGGTTGGCCGTGGTCCGGCCACTGCCGCGCCTCGGTCAGCAGTCGCACCGTCCCGGCGGACCAGTCCACGTGCGTGGAGGGTTCGGAAACGTGCAGGCTCTTGGGCAACACGCCGTTGCGCAGCGCCATCACCATCTTGATCACACCGCTGACGGCGGCGGCGGCCTGAGCATGCCCGATGTTCGACTTGACCGAGCCGAGCCAGAGCGGCCGGTCCGCCGGCCGGTCGTGGCCGTACGTGGCGATCAGCGCCTCCGCCTCGATCGGGTCACCGAGGGTGGTGCCGGTGCCGTGCGCCTCGATCAGGTCGACGTCGGTGGAGGTGAGCCCGGCGTTGGCGAGGGCTTGGAGGATGACCCGCTGCTGGGCCACCCCGTTGGGGGCGGTCAGTCCGTTGGAGGCGCCGTCCTGGTTGATGGCCGAACCGCGGATGACGGCGAGCACCCGATGGCCGTTGCGCTGGGCGTCGGAGAGGCGCTCCAGCAGCAGCATGCCGACACCCTCACCCCAGCCGGTGCCGTCGGCGTCGTCGGAGAAAGGCTTACAGCGGCCGTCGGAGGCCAGGCCACGCTGCCGGCTGAAGGCGACGAACGCGCCCGGGGTCGACATGACGGTGACGCCGCCGGCCAGCGCCAGGCCGCACTCCCGCTGACGCAGTGCGTGCGCGGCCAGGTGCAGGGCGACCAGCGACGACGAGCAGGCGGTGTTGACGGTGAGGGCGGGCCCCTCCAACCCGAGGCTGTACGCGACCCGCCCGGAGACGACCGCGCCGGAGCTGCCGGTGCTCATGTACGCCTCGACCGGTTCGGGTAGCACGGTGAGCCGGTCCCAGTAGTCCTGGCCGCCGCAGCCGACGAAGACGCCCACTGGCCCGCCGCGCAGCGAGTCGGGGTTGATGCCGGCCCGCTCACACGCCTCCCAGCTCGCCTCCAGCACCAGCCGCTGCTGCGGGTCCATGGCCAACGCCTCACGGGGCGAGATGCCGAAGAACTCGGCGTCGAACTCGTCGGCGTCGTGGACGAATCCGCCCTGCTGGACGTAGCTGCTACCGGCGGTGTCCGGGTCGGCGTCGTAGAGGGCGGTGGTGTCCCAGCCCCGGTCGGTCGGGAAGTCACCGATGGCGTCGACGCCGTCGGCGACCAGCCGCCACAGATCCTCGGGCGAGGTGACCCCGCCCGGGTAGCGGCAGGCCATCCCGACGATCGCGATCGGGTCCTGCTCCTGCGACTCGACCTCGCGAAGCCGCTCCCTGGTGCGGTGCAGATCGGCGGTGACCCGCTTCAGGTAGTCGAGGAGCTTCTCTTCGTTCGCCATCTGAACCTCACCAAACTCGTTGCCAGCGGGACGCGTTCCGGGAGCGCGTGGCGGCTCAGGTCATTCCGAGTTCCTTGTCGATCAGGTCGAACACGTCGTCGGCGGAAGCCGTCTCGAGACGGTCGACCAGGGTGGTGCCCGCGGTGGTGCTGAGGGTTTCGTTGAGCTTCGCCAGCAGCGACTGGAGCCGGACGGTGACCCGGTTGCGCTCGATCTCCTCCGGCGGCAGGCCGGCGACGGTGACCTCCAGCCGGTCCAACTCGGCGAGCAGGCCGCCGGAGGTGTCGCCGATGTACCCGAGTTCGGCGCGGAGCTGGTCGGCGAGGGCCTGCGAGTTGGGGTGGTCGAAGACCAGGGTGGCGGAGAGCCGGAGGCCGGTTGCTGCGCTGAGCCGGTTGCTCAGCTCGACGGCCGTCACCGAGTCCATACCGAGGTCCTTGAAGGCGCGCTGCGGTTCCACCGAGTCGGCGTCGCCGTAGCCGAGGACGGCCGCCACGTTGGTGCGGAGCGTGTGGAGCAGCAGTGCGCGCTGCTCGGCCTCGGGCAGCGCGGCGAGCCGGTCGGCCAGCGGCGGGGCCGACGGCGTGCCGGCGGCTCCGGCGGCCTCGGGTGCGGCGTCGGGAAGTTCGGCGAGCAGTGGCCGTGACCGGGCCAGGGTGTAGATCGGGGTGAACCGCGCCCAGTCGATGTCGGCGACGACGAGGTGACCCTCGTCGTGGTCGAGGGCCTGCCCGAGCGCGCCGACGGCGAGTCGGGGGTCCATGACGCCGACGCCGAGCCGGTCGAGGTGCGCGCCGACCTCGCCGGTGGCCATTCCGCTGCCGCCACCCCAGCTGCCCCAGGCGATGGACGTGGCAGCGACACCCCGGGCCCGCCGCCGATGGGCCAACGCGTCGAGGTACGCGTTCGCGGTGGCGTAACCAGCCTGCCCGGCACTGCCCCACACCGCCGCTCCAGAGGAGAACAACACGAACGCGTCCAACGACCGGTCAGCCAACAACACGTCAAGGTGCACCGCACCGAGCACCTTGGCCCGGCACACATCGGCGAAGTCGTCGAAACCGGCCTCACCCAACGGCACCTCCGGACGCAACACCCCCGCCGCGTGGAACACCGCGGACAGCTCCTCACCAAGATCAGCCAACAGCGCAGCAACCGCCCCACGATCAGACACATCACACGCGACGACATCGACCCCCCGGTGCCGAGCCACCAGATCGGCAGCACCCGGGGCGTCCATCCCCCGCCGGCTGGCCAACACAACCCGCTCGGCACCCCGGTCGACCAGCCACTCGGCGACATGCCCCCCGACGCCACCGGTACCACCAGTGACCAGCACGGTCCCGGTAGGCCGCCAGCGCCGCTCGGGGGTGCCGCCGGCAGTCCAGCTAACCATCCGCCGGGCCCGCACTCCGACGGATCGCACGGCGACCTGCTCCTCACCAGCGTCTGCGAGCAGGTCCACGAGCCGCTCGACGGGCTCACCAGACCAGTCGGTAGGCAGGTNGACCAAACCGCCCCACGAGTGGGGGTACTCCAGGGACAGGACGGTGCCGAAACCCCAGAGGGCACCCTGCACGGGGTGCGGCAGGTCCTCGAACCGGTCGACCCCGACACCACCGGACGTGACGCACCAGATACGCCCCGGCAAGCCGCGGCGGATGAGCGTCTGGATCAGCGTCACGGTATCGGTGACACCGACGGACAGACCGACGCCCAGCGGGTCGGTGCCATCATCGAGAGCGAGCAGCGACACCACGCCGGCCGGACTTCCGGCGGCGGGCACGTCGGTACCGGTAACCGTGACCACCTCGGCACCACGTGCGGCCAGGCCACCGGCGACGGTGCGTATCCGCGCGTCACCGACCAGCGCCGCCGGGACAACGACCCACCAGATGCCGATCAGCTCCCCGCCGGTAGGCAGATCGGTGGCCCGCCACACCACCCGATACCGCCAACCGTCCACCATGGACGCCTCCCGCTGCCGGGATCGCCACGACGTCAAGCCGGGTAGCACCTCGCCGACGACAGCAGAGGTGACGCCGAGGCCGTCGGCGAGCGCGTCGACGTCAGCGCGCTCGACGGCATCCCACAATCCGTCGCCGGTGTCGTCAGTAGCGCCGGCCGGGACGGCGGCGGGCACGTCGAGCCAGTAGCGCTGGTGCTGGAAGGCGTACGTGGGCAGCTCCGCCCGGCGGGTGCCGGGCAGGGCGGTGGTCCAGTCCACGTTGCCACCGCGCACGTGCAGCTCGGCCAACGAGGTGAGCAACCGGTCCAGGCCGCCGTCGTCGCGGCGCAGGGTGCCGGTGACCACCACCGGCCGGTCCGCCGACTCCAGCGTCTCCTGCATCCCCATGCCGAGCACGGGGTGCGGGCTGACTTCCACGTACGCGGTCCAGCCCTGTCCGGCGAGCGAGCGGATCGCCGGGCCGAACCGGACCGTGTTACGCAGGTTCTCGTACCAGTAGCGAGCGTCGAGGGTGGCGGTGTCGATCCAGTCGCCGGTGACGGTGGAGAGCATCCGGATCGTTGCGGTACGCGGGTTGATCGCGGCCAGGTCCTCCAACAGTCGGTGTTCCAGCGCCGCCACCTGCCCGGAGTGGGAGGCGTAGTCGACGGCCACCTGCTTGACCCGCACCCCCTCCTCGGTGAGCGCGGCGACGAGGTCGCGCAGCGCCTCTGGGGTGCCGGAGACCACCACCGAGCCGGCGCCGTTGACCACGGCGAGGGAGATGTCGCCCTCCCACTGGGCGATTCGCTCCTCCGCCTGGTCGGCGGGGAGCCCGACGGAGAGCATGCCGCCGTGACCGGCCAGCTTCTCGCTGATGGCACGGCTGCGCAGGGTGACCACCCGCGCCCCGTCGGCGAGGGAGAGCGCGCCGGCCACGCAGGCGGCGGCGATCTCACCCTGCGAGTGCCCGACCACGGCGTCCGGTTCGACGCCGTACGCGCGCCAGGTCGCGGCGAGGGAGACCATCATCGCCCAGAGGGCGGGCTGCACGACGTCCACCCACTCCAGGGAGGGTGCCCCGGGTATGCCGCGCACCACGTCGAGCAGATCCCAGTCGACGTACGCGCGCAGCTCGGTGGCGCAGCGCCGCATCTGCTCGGCGAAGACCGGCGAGGCGTCCAGCAAAGCGGCGGCCATGCCGACCCACTGGGCGCCCTGGCCGGGGAAGACGAAGACGACCCGGCCGGCGGCGTCGGCGGTGCCGGTGACCGCGTTCGGGGACGGCTGACCGGCAGCGACGGAGGTGAGCGCGGCGCGCAGCTGCGGCAGGTCCCCGCCGAGCACCACGGCCCGGTGGTCGAGTCGGGCCCGGCCGGCCAGCGTACGGCCCACCGCGGCGAGGTCGGCCGGCTCGTGGTCCAGGTGGGACAGCAGTCGCTCGGCCTGG
This sequence comes from Micromonospora sp. HNM0581, assembly GCF_012726175.1. Taxonomy (GTDB): domain Bacteria; phylum Actinomycetota; class Actinomycetes; order Mycobacteriales; family Micromonosporaceae; genus Micromonospora. The sequence continues at coordinate 3,713 of NZ_JAASAD010000038.1, read as the reverse complement.
GCGCGCAGTGCCCGGTCGGTGTGCCCGGAGAGTACCCAGGGCACTACCGCCGGGGTGGCCGGCTGCTCGTCCTCCCCGACCGGGGGCGCCTCCTCCAATACGACGTGGGCGTTGGTGCCACTGATGCCGAAGGAGGAGACCGCGCAGCGGCGGACCCGGGAGGTCCGCGGCCAGTCGACCGGTTCGGTGAGCAGTCGCACCGTGCCCGGGGACCAGTCGATCTCACTGCTGGGTTCGTCGACGTGCAGGGTGCGGGGCAGCACGCCGTACCGCATCGCCTGCACCATCTTGATCACCCCGCCGACTCCGGCGGCCGCCTGTGAATGGCCGATGTTGGACTTGAGCGAGCCGAGCCAGAGCGGGCGGTCGACGGGGCGGTCCTTGCCGTAGGTGGCCAAGAGCGACTGTGCCTCGATCGGGTCGCCGAGCCGGGTGCCGGTGCCGTGCGCCTCGACCGCGTCGATGTCCTGGGCGGTGAGCCGGGCGTTGGCCAGCGCGGCCCGGATGACACGACGCTGGGAAGGGCCGTTGGGAGCGGTCAGGCCGTTGGACGCGCCGTCCTGGTTGGTCGCGGAGCCCTGGATGACGGCGAGGACGCGGTGGCCGTTGCGCCGGGCGTCGGAGAGCCGTTCCAGCACCAGCGCGCCGGTGCCCTCGGCCCACCCGGTGCCGTCGGCGGCGGCGGCGAAGGACTTGCACCGTCCGTCGAAGGACAGCGCCCGCTGGCGGGAGAACTCGACGAAGGCGTCGGGGGTGCTGATCACGGTGACGCCGCCGGCGACGGCGAGCGAGGACTCCCCGGACCGCAGCGACTGGCAGGCCCAGTGCAGGGCAACCAGGGAGGACGAGCAGCCCGTGTCGACGGTGACCGCCGGACCTTCCAGGCCGAGGGTGTAGGACAGCCGGCCGGAAACGATGCTGCCGGCGCCCCAGCTGTTCGGATAGTCGTGGTAGGCGACGCCGGTGAACACGGCGGTGGGGCTGCCCTTGAGCGCCAGCGGGTCGATGCCGGCCCGCTCCAGCGCCTCCCAGGAGGTCTCCAGGAACAGTCGCTGCTGCGGGTCCATCTCGACGGCTTCCCGAGGGGAGATGCCAAAGAACGTCGGGTCGAAGTCGGCGGCGTCGTGAAGGAAGCCGCCCTGCCGGGTGTAGCTGGTGCCGGGGTGCTCGGGGTCCGGGTCGTAGAGCCGGTCGAGGTCCCAGCCCCGGTCGGTGGGCATGCCGGAGACGGCGTCGGTGCCGGTCGCGACGAGGTCCCACAGAGCCTCGGGTGAGTCGACTCCGCCGGGGTAGCGGCAGCCCATCCCGACGATGGCGATGGGCTCGGTGGCCCGTTCCTCCATGTCGCGGAGCCGCTCGCTGGTCTCGTGCAGGTCGGCCGTTACCCGCCGCAGGTAGTCACGAAGCTTCTGTTCGTTGGACATCAGGAACCCATTCGTGGACGGGGCCGGCAGAGCCTACGGATCATGAGGTGCCGAACTTGCTGTCGATGAAGTCGAAGAGGTCGTCGTCGGAGGCGGTGTCGAGGTCCTCGGTGACGGTGGCGACCTCGGCCGGGCGTTGATCGGCGGTCCAGGCCGCCAGCAGGGCCTTGAGCCGCTCCCCCACTCCGGCACGGACGCTTTCGTCGAGAGCGGCCACCGCGTCCGCATCCAGCGTGGACAGCGCCGTCTGGAGCCGGTCGAGGTCCTCGAGCAGGGTGACGCCTCCCGCGTCGGCGGGCACCAGCTCGGTGAGCAGGTATCCGGCCAGTTCGGTCGGGGTCGGATAGTCGAAGACCAGCGTGGCGGGCAGCCGCAGCGCGGTTTCGGTGGCTAGCCGGTTGCGCAGCTCGACGGCGGTCAGCGAGTCGAAGCCGGCTTCCTTGAACGCCCGCTCGGGGTCGACGTCGGCACCGCAGGCGTACCCGAGGACGGCGGCGACCTGATCGCGGACCAGCGCCAAGACGGTGTCCGGGCGGTCCGGTGCCGGCATCGCGGCGAGCCGGCCGGCGAGGTCGGCGGTGACGACGGCCGGGGTGGCCGGCTCGATGTCAGGATGGGCGTCGGGCAGCGCCGCGAGCAGTGGCCGTGACCGGGCCAGGGTGTAGATCGGGGTGAACCGCGCCCAGTCGATGTCGGCGACGACGAGGTGACCCTCGTCGTGGTCCAGGGCCTGCTGCAGCGCCTGGACAGCGAGCCGCGGCTCCATCGGCGGGGTGCCCTGTCGCCGCAGGTGCGCGGTGGCCTCGCCGGTGGCCATTCCGCTGCCGCCACCCCAGCTGCCCCAGGCGATGGACGTGGCAGCGACACCCCGGGCCCGCCGCCGATGGGCCAACGCGTCGAGGTACGCGTTCGCGGTGGCGTAACCAGCCTGCCCGGCACTGCCCCACACCGCCGCTCCAGAGGAGAACAACACGAACGCGTCCAACGACCGGTCAGCCAACAACACGTCAAGGTGCACCGCACCGAGCACCTTGGCCCGGCACACATCGGCGAAGTCGTCGAAACCGGCCTCACCCAACGGCACCTCCGGACGCAACACCCCCGCCGCGTGGAACACCGCGGACAGCTCCTCACCAAGATCAGCCAACAGCGCAGCAACCGCCCCACGATCAGACACATCACACGCGACGACATCGACCCCCCGGTGCCGAGCCACCAGATCGGCAGCACCCGGGGCGTCCATCCCCCGCCGGCTGGCCAACACAACCCGCTCGGCACCCCGGTCGACCAGCCACTCGGCGACATGCCCCCCGACGCCACCGGTACCACCAGTGACCAGCACGGTCCCGGTAGGCCGCCAGCGCCGCTCGGGGGTGCCGACGGCAGGCCAGCGAACCATCCGCCGGGCCAGCACTCCGACGGATCGCACGGCGACCTGCTCCTCACCACCGTCAGCGAGCACGTCCACGAGCCGCTCGACGTGCTCACCAGACCAGTCGGTAGGCAGGTCGACCAAACCGCCCCACGAGTGGGGGTACTCCAGGGACAGGACGGTGCCGAAACCCCAGAGGGCACCCTGCACGGGGTGCGGCAGGTCCTCGAACCGGTCGACCCCGACACCACCGGACGTGACGCACCAGATACGCCCCGGCAAGCCGCGGCGGATGAGCGTCTGGATCAGCGTCACGGTATCGGTGACACCGACGGACAGACCGACGCCCAGCGGGTCGGTGCCATCATCGAGAGCGAGCAGCGACACCACGCCGGCCGGACTTCCGGCGGCGGGCACGTCGGTACCGGTAACCGTGACCACCTCGGCACCACGTGCGGCCAGGCCACCGGCGACGGTGCGTATCCGCGCGTCACCGACCAGCGCCGCCGGGACAACGACCCACCAGATGCCGATCAGCTCCCCGCCGGTAGGCAGATCGGTGGCCCGCCACACCACCCGATACCGCCAACCGTCCACCATGGACGCCTCCCGCTGCCGGGATCGCCACGACGTCAAGCCGGGTAGCACCTCGCCGACGACAGCAGAGGTGACGCCGAGGCCGTCGGCGAGCGCGTCGACGTCAGCGCGCTCGACGGCATCCCACAATCCGTCGCCGGTGTCGTCAGTAGCGCCGGCCGGTGCGGCGGCGGGCACGTCGAGCCAGTAGCGCTGGTGCTGGAAGGCGTAGGTGGGTAGGTCGACCTGCCGCCCGCCCGGATGGATGGCCGCCCAGTCCAGGTCGACACCACTGATCCACGCCCGCGCCATCCCAGTGGCGTACGCCTCCACCTGATCAC
>NZ_JAASAD010000037.1 GCF_012726175.1 Micromonospora sp. HNM0581 | reverse complement strand
CCGGTCAGGATCCAGCGGGACGGGATGCGTCTATTTCTGGTCGGGTCGGACATTATGGCTACCGAGGCCGGAACATGAATCCGTCGTTACTGATCCGAACGCGAAACAAACGTCCAGTGAGCTGGTGTTTTCCAATCGGCGGCCCGAGTTTGTAATCCCTCTACGAGAGGTGGCTCGTCCTGCCGGACGTTCGGCGCGGCGGCTGTTGTCCACCCAACAGCCATCCCTCGCTCCGCCCAACAGCCGGCCGCGCCGCCCCGGTGATGGTGACGCTGCGGGCTGTCAGGCCCCGGCGGTGTCTGTCACCGCCGGGACCCAACAGAAGTCGTCACGACCGAAAGGCACGTCCGATTGAGCCTGGAACAGCATATTTCGGGGTTGAACAGCAGCCTTCGCAGGGCTTCGACCCGAGTCCGGTTCTGACAGAAGCAGCCCGGCGCGGGTGGACGTCCGGACCGAGATTGCGTCGCCTGTCAGGGGTTGCGGATTGCTCTGGACCCGATCCGCAACCCAACAGGCGGTGAACACGCAGGTCAAACCCGCTTCGTCGGTCAGCGGCGAACCGGCGACTGACATAGATGTCATCTCTCTCCCCCGGGAAGCGCTATCTCAGCGCAACAGCGAAAGGAACAACGCTGATGCCCTCCGGTGTATCCAACCGGCTGCGGGCCTCCGGCGGCCCCAGCGAAACACTTCTACTCCTGCTCAACGACCACCGGGTCATGACCACCGACCAACTCGCCCGCGCCACCGACACCCCTGCGCGGACGGCGCTGTACCGGCTTGAACAACTCCGTGCCGCCGGTCTGGTCGACTACGACCGGCCCGGACGGCAGACCGGTAGCGCGCCGCACCACTGGTGGCTACGCCCCGCCGGAGCGCGTCTGATCACCGGCACCGCCCCGGGCGACGGACGCCGTCCCTCGGCCATGTTCAGCGCCCACTCGGCCACCATCACCGAGGTGTGGCTCGCCCTCCGCGACCACGGCCCACCCGCCGGGCTCACCATGACCGGGTGGGCCACCGACCGGGCCGGCTGGCAGGAATGGGAAGGCCGCACCTCCACGTGGGGCGGCACCTGCCCTTCCCCTCGTAGCGTGGAGGCCAGAGCTTGAGGGATAGAGGTTCATGGCTGAGACGAGACGGCAGTTTGATCCGGAGTTCCGGGCGGGCGCGGTGCGTATCGTGCGGGAGACGGGCAAATCGATCGCTCAGGTCGCCCGCGACCTGGGGATCAACAGCGGGACCCTGGCGAACTGGGTGAAGCGGGACCGCGAGAGGCGCGGTGAGGCCGCTGCCGGGCAGTTGGCCGAGGACGAGCGGGCGGAACTGGCCCGGCTGCGGCGGGAGAACGCGGAACTGGCGATGGAGCGTGATGTCCTCAAGCGATCCGTGGTCCTGTGGGTCAAGGAAGCGACGGGCCGGTGAGCGTGGCCGCCTTCATCGCTTCCCAGAGGACCGAGCATTCCGTGCCGCACGCGGTGGCCTGCCGTGCCCTGGGGGTGTCCGAGTCATGGTTCTACAAGTGGCGTGACCGGCCGCCGACCCGCCGCGATGACCGGCGCGCCCGGTTGTCGGCCGCGGTCCAGAAGGTGTTCGACGACTCGGGCGGCACCTACGGCAGTCCCCGTATCGGGATCGAGCTGCGCGAGCAGGGCTGGCAGGTCTCGGACAACACGATCGCGCGGCTCATGGCCGATACCGGCCTGACCGCGCGGGTCAGGCGCCGCCGGCGGAACCTGACCCGCCCAGGTACACGTCCGGCCGCGCCGGACCTGGTCAAACGCAGGTTCACCGCGCCGGCGGCGGACCGCGTCTGGTGCGGCGACATGACCGAGATCCGTACCGACGAGGGCAAGCTCTACCTGGCCACCGTCATCGACCTGTACTCCCGTCGCATCCTCGGCTACGCGATGGGCGCCCACCACGACGCCGGGCTGGTCGTCGCCGCGCTGAACATGGCCGCCGTCACCCGAGGAGGCAACATCGACGGAGTGATCTTCCACAGCGACCGCGGCAGTGAGGGCGGTTTCAAGCGGCCGTCGCAACACCTTGATCGCGGAGGTGTGCATGGGCAGGAACATAAAGCTGGAGCAGGTGCCGGAAGGGGCGCGGAGGCAGTGGGCGGCGGACCGGGCGCTGCGGGCGCCGATGCGGTCGCCGGGTCGGCCTGAGCCTTCGCGTGGTGTGCAGCGGCAGTTCTGGCGGCTGATCGCGACGGGGGTCACGACGGTCGAGGCCGCGCTTGCCGTTGGCGTGTCGTGGCCGGTTGGGGCGCGGTGGTTTCGTCACGCTGGCGGAATGCCGCCGATCAGCTTGGACGAGCCTTCGGGCCGCTATCTGTCCTTCACCGAACGTGAGGAGATCGCGCTGCTGCGGGCGCAGGGCCAGGGCGTGCGTGAGATCGGCCGCAGGATCGGACGCGATGCGGGGACGATCTCGCGTGAGTTGCGGCGCAACGCGGCGACCCGGGCCGGTAAGCAGGAGTATCGGGCCACGGTGGCGCAGTGGAAGGCGCAACAGGCGGCCAAGCGTCCGAAGGCCGCCAAACTGGTGTCCAATCCTCGGCTGCGCGAGTACGTGCAGGACCGACTGTCCGGGGCGGTGCGCCGGACCGGCGGCGAGCTCGTAGCCGGGCCGACGGCTCGGGCCTGGAAGGGACGAAACAAGCCCCGCCGGGAAGACCGCCGTTGGGTCACTGCCTGGAGCCCGGAACAGATCAGCAACCGGTTGAAGCTCGACTTCCCGGATGATGAGTCCATGCGCATCTCGCATGAGGCGATCTACCAGTCGCTGTTCATCCAGGGCCGGGGCGCGCTGAAGCGTGAACTAGTCGCGTGTCTGCGCACCGGCCGGGCACTGCGGGTGCCGCGCGCCCGGGCCGAGCAACGCCGCGACGGCATGGTCACCCCGGAAGTGATGATCAGCCAGCGGCCGGCCGAGGTCGAGGACCGGGCCGTGCCGGGGCACTGGGAAGGTGACTTGATCATCGGGCTGGACAGGTCCGCGATCGGCACCCTCGTGGAACGGACTACCCGCCTCACCTTGCTGCTGCACCTGCCCCGCATGGACGGTTGGGGCGTCGAAGCGCGGTCGAAGAACGGCCCGGCCCTGGCGGGGCACGGCGCCGAAGCCGTGCGCGAAGCGATCGCCGCGACGATCACCGCTCTGCCCGAGCAGTTGCGTCGCACGCTCACGTGGGATCGCGGCAAAGAACTCGCCCAGCACGCGAAGCTAACGATCGACACCGGCGTGCAGGTCTACTTCGCCGACCCGCACAGTCCGTGGCAGCGCGGCACGAACGAGAACACGAACGGGCTGCTCCGGCAGTATTTTCCCAAAGGTACGGACCTGGCCCGCTGGAACACCGGCGAACTCGAGGCGGTGGCGGCAACATTGAACAGCCGGCCGCGCAAGGCACTCGGGTGGAGAACGCCCGGTGAAGCCCTTAACGACCTGTTATCGTCCACGCAGGATAGTTGTGTTGCAACGACTGGTTGAAACCGGTGAGTACACCTCGGCCGACTTCGCCCGAGCCTGCGCCCGATGGAAGGTACGCCAGTCGATGGGCCGGGTCGGGTCGTGCTTCGACAACGCCGTCGCCGAGGCCACCTTCTCCACCATCAAGGTCGAGTACGTCCACCGCCGCCACTTCCACACCCGCACCGAGGCCCGTCTGAAGATCGCCACCTGGATCACCGACTTCTAGAACCGGCGCCGGCGGCACTCCGTCTGCGACTGGCGATCCCCCATCGACTACGAACGATCAGAGACCCGCGCCCTGGAAACCCAGGCCGCATAACGACGCCCTCCACGATTACAGGGGATTGACACACCACCGTCAAACGTCTCACCCCCGACGCCGTGTACCAGGCCGTCCTCACCGACGGGACGGCGACGGCGGCGTTCGTGGAGATCGACCTCGCGTCCATGACCCACACCCAACTCAAAGCCAAACTCGACCGATACCGCGCCTACACCCGCGACGAGGCATGGCGCGACCGATTCCCGCACTGCCCACCCCTGCTGCTACTCACCACCACCACCCACCGGGCCGTCACCTTCACCCGCACCACCGCCCGCCACCTCAAAGACGACACACCCGCCCACTACCGACGCATCATCGACGACTACACCCTCATCGCCGAGCACGGCCGGCTCGTCATCGCCGCCACCGGCCTCGTCCGCGATCCCGCCCGCGCGATCGGTGAGCACATCTGGACGCTCACCGATCCGGAGGCGGCCGAGACGACCCTCACCGCCATCCTCACCGAACGCACCGCCGTCACCGCCGCCGCTCTACCGGCCTACCAGCGCCAGCGGAACGCCGCCGACCGCCACCAACGGCAGTACGCCCTCAGCCGCCTGAGCAGCCGCCTGCGGCACCTCGGACCACTCCTCGGCACCGCCGCCGTCGACATGGTCGGCTACCTCCTCGACTCCCACAACAGCGGCAGCGACCCGTTCACACCCAACCTCGACACCGACACCATCCTCACCACCGTCGCCTCCTGGTGGCAGACCAACCCCCACCCCGACGACGACAACAACGCCCTACGCGCCACCCTCACCACGCTGCACCACCACGCGTGGTCCCACCAGGTCCGCCACCTCGCCCACCTCACCAACACCCACGGCGACCGGCCCGCCTGGTACCACGCGGCTACCCGCCTCACCCGACACCGCCTACTCACCCCCACCGAACACAACGGACTCGACCAACCCCCCACCCGCGAGCAGGCCCAAGCCCGCGTATGGGCGCACTGGCAGCCACCCGACCACGGCCGCGACCCCACACCACCACCCACCTACCCACAATGGCGCGGCCAGCAGATCACCGACCGGTGGAACAACCTGTCCTGGTGGCAACGCCACCACACCGACCCCAGCACCCTCGCCACCGCCTTCGACAACGAACACCTCACCGCCTGCGCCCGCTGCCGACTCACCATCCCCACCAACGACACCGCCGACTGCCCCGGCTGCCACCACCACGAACGCCTACCCCACCACCAACGCCACACCATCACCCCGCTGGCCGAACTCATCACGGCGCTGCTCGCCAAGACAGCCAACGACCCCTGACCACCAGGCAGCACCACCGAAGTCTCGACCGCGCCCGGTCGAGAATGATAAGCAGAAGCCATATCTTGCTCAAACCGAGCCGGGCCAAGATCAGCAATCTTGCCGGGCCGTGCGCCAGGGCGTTCCCGCCGGTCCACCCAACGCCTGCCGCAGACCGAGGCGCGATCACCGTGCTCGACAACTACGCACCATCGGATGCCTTGCTCCAACCGTCGATGACGAAACGGCTATAGCTCCTGCACCGCCACGCCTGGTGCTGAGCGTCGCCGGGCGCGTCGCCTGGCAGTATCCGCGATGATCAGCAGACCAGGGATGGCGCCGAGCAACCAGATCGCGATCGAGGGCCAGTGAATCAGCGCACCCACCGCCCCGCGGATCTGCGGAACCTCTCCGACGGTGTATGACGCCTGCTGGTCATAGGTACGGCAGGACAGCGAATAGGCACCGGGCACGGGAACGTCGAAGGAAGCGACCCAGGCAAAAGAGGCGTAGTCGCTTCCGTAGTCGCCGGGTGCGATGGTGACCAACTTCGCCGACCGAGGAGGCACGCCAACGCCGGTGACCTGGCAGTCAGGATTTCTTGGTGAGTGACCCACCGCGAAGATCGCATACCGGCCCGCCGCCGGCAGCCTCAACACCCCCTGTTCACGGGCTGAGGTCGCATACGGCCCCACTGCCCCGTACTCGACCGCGTCGTACCGCACGGTGCTGCTCTCCGCGCCAAGCTGCACCGACGTCTCCGCGAGCAGGGCGCCCACCACGGCGACGATTCCGCCAAGGACAAAACCACGTCGAGGCGACACGGGGCTGCGGCGCACACGGCCTCGTCCGAACAGGTAGCCGACCGCCGCACCACAGATCGCCAGTGGAACGCTGCCGAACAGCACGCTCCGCCACGCAGCCACACCACTGAGCGGGACAACCCACCGGTAGACAGCCATCGTCGCGCCCACGAACACCGCACTGACCAACGTGGCCGCGACCACAGCCGCCACCATGGCCGAGGCAGTGCGACGCTGACCATTGCAGCGGGTCCACTTCGTTGCCACCACGGCAGCGAGCACAGGGACTGCCCCCACGATCCACCACAGCGCCGTCGAGACCTTCAGGTCCTCTTCCCAACTGTGAGTCCCCTCGAAGAAAATCAGCGGGGCCGGCACAGTCACCAGCATCCACACCGCCAGAGCCATCGGACCGGGAAACGCCCGCCCCACCACCCGCCACGTTGCCGCATTCATGCACCGATCATGAGGCAACAGCCCTGCTTCTCGAAACCCCGATCTGGACCAGGCCCAGCGGTTGCAGAACCCCGGCGAGGCTGACGCTACGGGCAGCACACCGTTTCATCGCGACCACACAAGATGACCACACAAGATCACGGAAATCGCCGCGACCGAATACGCAGCCCTACCGGTCGACCACGAAAGGCGCGTACGCAGATCTGGTAACCCGTACTACAACTTGCTCAGCCGGCCGGGCAATTCGGGGGCAGTCACCGCCATTGCGCTACGGGTCGCGGACGACGCGATACGCAACGGTAGTACTCGCACCGAGTCGCGTCCAGTACCAAGGGTGTGTCGCGCGGGTGCCACCGGCCGCTCCGACGGGGGAGCCGGACTGGTGCTCCCATTCTGGTAACGCCGTTGCCCCTGGCGATCGAGCGCTACCGGTAGCCCTGTGGTGTCGACCGGAGGCGGTAACGCCTGCACTGGCGTGGCAACGCCTCGGCGGCAACTCCCGACAGCGCATCTGTCGACTTGCTCACACCCCAATGCCCGGCTCGTGTCGGGCTTTGTTGTCCCGTGTCGCCTCGTGCCGAAGAAGGATTTTGGCGAGGGCTACGGGTAGCGCGGGTGGTAACGCCTCCGCGTCATTCTCAAGCGAAGGAAAGGCGAAAGACGATGACCGCAGCAGACCGGAAACCAGCGGACCCGATCGTGGAGGACGATGGCCACAAGCCAGACGACACCTGACCCACGCCGTCGCCCACGAGGCGACCGGCCGCCGGCCCCGGGCGCACACGCCTCGGACGGTGGTCCCACCCCCACCGGCAACACGCCAGGCCAGCCCAACGCGAGGGGGGCGTTACCGCTGGCCACCCACCCCTCCCGCACCCGAACAACAGCTCGCATCGCCGCCCGACCCGACCCGCCAGCCCCACCAGACCACCACCAGCAGGACACCGACCCCTCGGAGGTGCAGACGCTCATGCGGGCACGGCTCGCCGCGATGGCCGCGCCCCGCGACACCGACGACCCCGAGTTGGCGGCGCTCCGGGCCGTCCTGCGCGACCAGGCGCTCATGGCCCACGTGACGGCCAACGTCGACCGGTGGCCGCCGCTGACCGAGGAACAGCGGGACACGATCGCCTCGCTGTGGCCACCGCCCACCCGATGACACCACACCGCGCGCAGTGAGGGGAGCACTAGCCGGGCTCCCCTCACGCGGCTGGCCCTGCCTATCCGATCGCAGCCTGGAACTCCGGCGGCGTAGCACCCAGGGAGTGTCTCGGGTCGACACGGACCGACGAGACATCGAAGCGGCGGCCGGAACGGGCGGACAGGATCGTCACCGTGCACAGCCGGTCCACGATGATCCGCCGGTTCGCCAACGGCATGTCCTTCCACACCTTCACCGGATCCACCGCGTTGACCACCTCAGCCAGCGGATCCTCGGTCATGGTCACATGCAGCAAGTCATCGATCTCACTGACCCTGGCGTTGGCCCTGCGGGTCGCCGCGAGCACCTGCGCCCTCGTCCGCAGCCCCAACACCTCGTCCTCGGCCATCCGCTCCAGGTTCTTGCGGATCGTGGCCTTCTCCGTCCGCAACGCTGCCGCGTCCACCTCCGGTGCGGCCGGGGCCAGCAACTCGTACGCGCGGGGATGGGTGATCGCGTACATGACATGCGCGAACACCACCTCGTCGGTCCGGTAGGCGTTGCGGGCCACGTGGCTGTACTCCCGGCAGGTGTACCGGGGGTTCGTCCCACCACGGGTCACATGACACGTCACCGGCCTGTCCGACTCGCTGCCCGGCGGGGTACACAGCCCGCACCGGTAGATACCCGATCCGGTCCAACGCGGCGGCGCACCCCGGGCCGTCTCCCGCGCCGGATCGGTCAGCAGCGCCCGGACCTCCTCGAACGTCTCCCGCGCCACGATCGGCTTCCACGGCGCGGTCACCCCATCGAGGATCTCGCCCCGGTAGACGATCAGACCAGCGTTACGCGGACGCAACAGCACATCCCGCAGTGTCTCCGCCGACCACTTCGCGCCGGTCACCGTCGGCACGTCCTTGCCCCGCAGTTCCAACGCCATCGACCGCAGACTCACGCCCTGCAACACCCGGCGCGAGCAGTCCGCGATCACCTCGGTCTCGGCCTCGATCGGGGAAGTGCCGGACCGGCAGTCCCGTCCCCCGTGCCACTGACACACCGCCTCGTCCGTCCGTCCGCCGTCCGGGACGATCTTCGGCGGTCCCGAGCAGAACCCGAACGGACGTTTCCCGCCGCCGTACTGGCCGCTGAGGGCCTGACGCTCCCTCGCGGCGGCAACCCTACGGGCCGTGTCCCTGGATGCCTTGTTGGCCACCAGAACCCGAATCTCGGCGTCGAAGTTGTCCCGGCCCTTCTCCATGTGCAACGACCCGGTGACCGACTCCACCACGATGTCGTGCGGCGAGTGGTCCACCACATCGATCAAGTCCTGCAAGTCCTTCGGATCACGGAACGCCCGATCAAGGTCCAGACACAACAGCGCGTTCGCGCGACCCGCCGCGAGGTCCGCCAGGGCCTCCCGCAGATCAGGCCGGAACACCCGGTACTCCCGCCGACCGTCCGGCAGCGTCACCTTCCGTCGCTTGTAGGCAGACAGACGCGGATTCTTGATCACCTTCCACACATCCCACCCAAGCTCACCGGCCCGGTCCCGCATACGACGGAGCTGGTCATCAAGCCCTGAAGGGATACCCTCGTCAGTGAGGTCCACATCGACCCTGTTGTCAGACAGACGCGCCAGCAGAATCGCCCGACGCCGAGAGGAACTAGCCATGCCTAAATACTGTGCTAAAACACGGGGTGCGGCAAGACCACCCTCGCCGGTGCACTGGGCGCCCTGACGTACGACGAGGCCGTCGCTGCCCTGGTGGCACGGCCGGCCCCCGAGCCGGGGCGGCCCCTGGTTTTCGTGTCACGACGGCAGATTTCCGGCACCTCCGGGTACGCGGCGAAGCTCATGGAACACCTGTCGACGGTGCTGTGGCACAGCGGTGACAGCACGGATCTGCCCGACTCGTTCTGGGTGTCCGTGCAGGCGGCCTGGTTCACGGCGCACGCGACGAACGTGTTGGAGCCGCTGCTGCGCGCGGGACACGACGTGGTCGTTGACGGCTGGCTCTATAAGTTCTGGTCGAAACTGCTCCTGCAGGGCTACCAGCGTCACGACCTGGAGACGATCTTCGCCGAGGTGCGGAAACCGGACGTGGTCGTCCTGCTCAGCTCCGACGCCGGCATGCTCTACGACCGGCAGGGCCGCGGGTTCCGTGCCAGCGAGCTAGGCATGCACGCCGGCTACACCGAGCTCAACCGGGCCTCCTTCGTGACTTACCAGGAGCAGGGAATGCAGCTGCTGGAGCAGTTGGCCCGCGAATACCGGTGGCCGGTGCTCGCGATTGGCGCCGGAGAGCCGGTGGATGAGACCCGGGATCGGGTGTCCGCCCTGGTCACGGCGGCCCTGGCCACGGTGGGAGAGACGACCGGGCAGGACGGATCGGCTTACTCCAAGGAGGCAACGGCATGACGGCACTCGCCGCGCACGGCGGACCGAAGACCATGGACATCCCCGGCCCGCACTACCGGTGGCCGATCATCGACCCGAGCCTAGAGCGGGCGGTGTCGGACCAGATGCACCGGTCGCTCTCCGACCGCGACGCGCGGGGCATCATCGGCGAGTACGAGGCGGCGTTCGCCCACTTCGTGGGGACGCCCTACGCGATCTCGTTCAGCTCCGGGACGTCGGCCATCCACGCCATGTCCCGTATCGCCGGGCTCCGGCCCGGTGACGCAGTGCTCGCCCCGGCGTATACCTTCCTGGCCACCGCCTCGCCGTTCGCCTACGACGGTGTCGAGGTGATCTTCGCCGACGCGGACGACCACGGCAACGTGACGGCCGACAGCCTCGCCGCGAAGCTTGCCCCGAACGTCCGGGCCGTGATCGTCACTCACATGTGGGGCAACCCCTGCCCGATGGACGAGATCGTCGCCTTCTGCCGCAGCCAAAATGACCGGGACTGTACAAATAACGGCTGATCGACCGATCAAGGGAGAGACGCCAGATGACGACCGAGACCACCGTGGGAGAGCCGGCCGTGGAGCCGGTGGGTGCGGTCACGGATGAGCAGTTGATT
>NZ_JAASAD010000036.1 GCF_012726175.1 Micromonospora sp. HNM0581 | reverse complement strand
CATGACCCGGAATCAGAACAGCCAACCCCGTCGGCCCGCAGCCCGCCACGCCGCACCACCCGACAGCATCCACACAACCGCAGACCACACCCCAAGATCAACTTAAGCTACGCAGCATTGGTCCCTGGGTCAGCTGTGATCCACACGTCGGACAGCTCAGCCGGTCGATCGCGCCGTCGACGGTGCGCCAGTCGTACGTCGCCGGGTCATCGACCACCAGCCGGGCCAACTCGATCGCCTCGGAAGAATCTGGGTCGACATCGAGGCTGACGGCGAATCGCTTCCACGCCTGACGAATCTCCATCTCGATACCCGCGACCACTCCGGCCAGCAGCGCGCTACGCCAAGTGTGGCAGTCACCAGTCACGGCGCCAATCGTGGCAGGACCACACGCAGCGGGGCGACGACATTCCGCGGGGCCGAGAAGCATTCATAGCTTCGCCGTCCCGGCCCGCCGCGACCGGATCACGGTGACTGATCCTGCCAGTCGGCAGCCGGCCGGACCCACACACCCGGTGGCGCGGCGCAGCGGCGCGGCAGCCGATCACCCCAACCTCGAGGGTGGACGACCACTTCCGCGATCGTCCCTGGCCAGGACAGCGACAGCCCGGAGGGCGATACGGCGACCCCTTTACCTCAAGTTTAGTTGAAGTTGCAGGATGGCTACGGCCATGCCCGCACGTTGAGGAGTATGTACGTGAGCACGGATACCAGCTTCTACTCGATCATCGACTACACGGTTGACGGCTTCGGCACCCAACAGGAGTTGGTCGCGGTCTTCGCGGAGATCCAGGAACGCTGGGTGCGCTTTTATCCTGGCTACCAGTCGGCCCGTTTCCACGTGAGCACCGACGGCGCCCGGGTGTACAACATCGTGCGTTGGGCCAGCGAGGCCGACTACCGCAACTTCGTGGCGACCTCAGACACCGAAGGCCGGATGGCCGCCATTCGTAAGGCGCTGGAGGGCCTGTCCGGCAAGGCCGAAGCGCGCGTGAGTGAGGTTCCCACCTACACCGTCGTCCGCGAGGTCGGTCCCGGACCACAGCGTCTTGATGCCTAACCGAACCGGACCACACCCAGCGGGCGCCTCGGGGTAGCGTGCGATCAACTTACCGACCCTGTCCGTCAAACCGGGTCAACCCGACGCCCCGACCTCGACGGCGGCCGGCCACGCTGGCGCTCGTCAAGGCCCAGTTTGCTGCTCGGGACCATTTCGACGCCTGGCGCGATGCTCAAGGATCCCGTGGGTGCCCATCAAGGCCAACGCGGCCAGCAACAGCACAGCGCCGATTTGCCGGCTCGGAGTGCGCCACGCGCTGGGCATGAACTCCGTGAGGTCTCCCAGCCCCAGGAGAACGTAGAGGCACGTGCACGCTGCCCCTGCTGCCCACAGCCGGGGGTGATGCACGGTCCGCCCGAACAGCCGCACCGTTGACCCGCGCCGACTGTGAATCACCAACCAGGCAGCGCATCCGACCAGGGCGGCGGCAGCGCTGGCGAGCATGATGTCCACGGCCGTGATGCCCGCCTCGTAGGTCGTCACGGGCATCACGGTAGCGGCACCACACAGTTGCCAGCCTCAGGCACTTGGTCAGCTATCGACTGGTGCGGCGGCTGCGGTGCGCGATGCCGGCCGGAGGCCGCCAGGGGCGCACCGCAGCCCGCCCGGTGCGCCGCGACTACATCCGCTGGCGTAACCAACGTGCCCGACCGAAAATCGGATTCGCCACCGGATCCAAGATCCGCTACCCGGATTACCGATCGCAGAGCGGCGCGGCAGCCGATCGCCCCGACCTCGGCGGTGGACGACCACTTCCGCGATCGTCCCTGGCCAAGACATCGACAGCCTGGAGGGCGAAGCGATGCAAGCGGGTCGGGGTCAGGGACGGCTTGGGGACAGCAGGGACGGCCGCTCCGAACTATCGTGCCGCCCATGCAGTTGGACGTTTTCCCACTCCCACAGATGTTCTTCGCGCTGGCCTTGTGGCTGGCTGGGCAGGCCGTCCTGTACTTCGTGATCCGGATGGCTGTGCGCCACGCCATTGAGGACGCGGATCGTCGGCGAGCATCACAGCAACGCGGGTAAGCCGTAGAGCCCCGCCCCGCCGGCCAATGCCGGCCGCAGGCCGCCAGCAGGCCGAGTGGGGCGGAGCTGCACCGCGCTTGCGCGGTGCCTTAATCCAAAAGAGAGTGTTTCGGCAGTGGTGTCGGCCCGGACGCTGGCCCGGACGTCCCGCCTCGTGTCGCTTGCGCCTCGCCGCCGTGCCTGCCGGACATCTTGCTTACAGGCTCTGTGCGTCGCGTCCGCGTGCAACTGGCCACGGCTAGGTGCTCAAAGTTTCGTCCTGGCAAGTTCTCGCCAGCGTGCCCTGTCCGGCAGCGTTGCTGTCGACAGCGGTTCTGCCAGCCCCAGCCATCCGCGCGCTGATCGTCGCCGGCGCCGAACACGCCGACCTGGACCCCGACCGCATATCGTTCACCCGCACTGTCCAGGCAGCCGCGCGTCACGTCAGTGACGACGCGGCCTTTTCCCCCTGACCACCTGGCCGACCTGGTCGCCGACGTCATCTACGAGATCACCGACGAATGCAACCTCCTACCGGCCACGCCCCGCATCCGCAGCTTCGCCCGCCAACAACGCCAACCCGGACGCCGCTACCCCCTCCAGACAGACGACTACAAGAAACCCCTACCACCCCGCACCAAAATCAGGCTGTGGGTCCCGACCAGGCCAAACACGCTAAGTTGACGGTATTGGGCCGGGGGCGGCTTGCCGTGCCGCCGGCTTTCCGCGCGCCCGAGTGCCGGTGGTGCCGGTGCTGACCGTGCGACAATGAGTGGCGGTGTGTGGTGGAGGAGGTGAGCCGTGATGTCGAGCAATGCGGAGCGGATGCCTGAGTGGCCGACCGCTGAGCATGTGCCGGCGGAGGAGTTGGCCCGCCGTCAGGGCGTGCGGCCGGTCGCCTCCGTCGACGACCTGGCCCGGCCGAACCTGTTCGAGTCCGACGAAGAGTTGGACGACTTCCTTGCCGACCTGTACGCCTCTCGGCGGGCCAGCGCCGCGTGAGTCTGGTCGTCCTGGACACCGACGTGGCGTCGGCGATCCTGCGGGGCCGCCTGCCTGACCGGCTTCGTGCCCGGCTGGCCGGTAAGACCCTGTGCATCACGTTCGTCACGCTCGGCGAGTTGACCAAGTGGACCGTGCTGCGGAGTTGGGGGCCGCGCAAGTTGGCTGACCTCGCGCAGTGGCGATCCGGCGTGGTGCTGCTGCCCTTTGATGAGGCGGTGGCGACGACCTGGGGTCAGCTCCAGGCGCGGGCGCAGCATCGGGGGCGTCCCCGCCCGACGAACGACTCCTGGATCGCGGCCTGCTGCCTGGTCGACCGGCTGCCGCTGGCGACCTTCAACGGCAAGGACTACGCCGACTTCGCCGAGTACGACGGCCTACGCCTGTTCGACGTCTCCTAGCTTTCGACAACGCCCCTGGAGCGGCTGTCTGGCGTCGTGGGGCTTTCCGCCTCGGCACATCGGGCAGCGGCCGGCTCCGCGTGACGCCGGCCTTCTGCGGCCCGGTCCCCGCATTCGTTGGCAAGCCGTGCGGCGGCGCGGCAGCCGATCGCCCCGACCTCGGCGGGGGCGACCGCGCTCGCGATCGTCCCGCCCCGCTGATCGGGTACAAATCCCGACGGCGTCGACGCCGGATCTTCTTGTCGCCGGTCTCCTGGTCTCGGCCATCACCCTGTCGACCGACACCGGGGCCACAGAGCCACACATCCTCGCGGGTTGCCTCGTCGCGACATGGATCGGGCTGCGCATCGAAGCAGCGATCATCGAATCTTGGGCGTGAGGATCCGATCCGCACGTTGCCCGCCGCGCCGGCCGATGCCGGCCAGAGGCCGCCAGCAGGCCGAGTGCGGCGGGCGGGCGCGCTGGCGCGGCCCCTTGATCCTATTGGGAGGGATTCGGCAGCAAGTCTGCTACACGGAAGTGGATCGCCGAACGGAAGCTCCAGCCGCGTAGCCGCGAGAACTACGAGGATCTGTTCCGGCTGCACATCCGGCCGCACCTCGGCGGGCTGGCCCTGGGTGCGATCAAGCCGCAGACCATCCGGACCTGGCGGCGCACGCTGCTCGGCGGTGGCACCACCGAACCGCAGGCGGTGAAGGCGTACTCGCTGCTGCGAGCGATCCTCAACACCGCCGTGAAGGAAGACGAGCTGATTCGGCAGAACCCGTATGCGCTGGTCTTCACGGGGGACAAGGGGGCGGTGCTGCGGTCCGGCAACTTCCGGCGGGCGGTCGGCTGGGCGGCGGCGCTGCGGGCGGCTGGCATGCCAGATGGGTTCCACTTCCACGACCTGCGGCACACGGGCAACAACCTGGCGGCGGCGACCGGGGCCAGCACCCGGGATCTGATGCACCGGATGGGTCACGCCAGCATGCGGGCGGCGCTGATCTACCAGCACGCCAACAGTGAGCGCGACCGGGAGATCGCCGACGCCATGGACCGCCGCATCACCAAGCAGACGAAACGCGCGACGGGCAAGGCCAAGCAGAAGTCGACCAAGGGCAAGAAGGTCGGGCGGGCGGCACGTGAAGCGGCCGCGGAGGGCACGGCGGGCGCTACTGGCACGCCAATGGCACGCAAGATCAAAGAGAGCTAGAGTAGAAACGGCCCAGGTGCGGCGATCGTGCCATTGACCTGGGCCGGAGTTCTTGGAGCGGGCGACGGGAATCGAACCCGCACCGTCAGTTTGGAAGACTGAAGCTCTGCCATTGAGCTACGCCCGCGTACACCCGTGGGACCGGGTGTGTCTGACAGCCTACCCAATACCCTCGACGAGTGCGCGGCCGTACCCCGGTGTCGCGCCGCGTCGATCTCCGCACCATGCGGGCTGTGGCGGTCTGACGTCGTCGTGGGATCGCAATGTCCCGCGAACCATGCCTGCCAGCTCGTCCGCTCGTTGTCCGGCTGTTCACCGGCCGTGCTCCTCAGACTCGCCGTGCACGTCCACGTGGCTGGCTGGGTGTCTGGTTTGTTCTCGTTCGGCGCGTTGGGTGGCGCCCCGGCATCGGGTTGTCGGAGCGACGGCATAGACTGCTCGTCGCCACGGGGTGTGGCGCAGCTTGGTAGCGCACTCGCTTTGGGAGCGAGGGGCCGTGGGTTCAAATCCCGCCACCCCGACTGCCGCAAGCACCGGATCGCGGCACCTGGAGGACCGGCATGCGGTCAGGTCTGCTGCCGGTCCCGGGTGCTGCCGGCTCGTCGTGTCGGCTCACCTACACTCGATGGGCCGGAAGTGCGCCCAGAATCAACCGAGATCCGTCAAGGAGTACGCCTGTGAAGAGCACCGTCGAGACTCTGAGCCCGACGCGCGTGCGGCTCGCCATCGAGGTGCCGTTCGTCGAGCTCGAGCCGAGCCTCAAGAAGGCGTACCGGGAGATTGGCCAGCAGATCCAGATCCCCGGCTTCCGGAAGGGGAAGGTACCGCCGGCGATCATCGACCAGCGGGTCGGTCGGGGCGCAGTGCTCAATGAGGCGGTGCAGGAGGCGATCCCGCAGAACATCCTTGCCGCGGTGCGCGAGCACGACCTGAAGACGCTTGGCCGTCCCGAGGTCGACATCACCGAGTTCAACGACGGCGACTCGTTGAACTTCACCGCAGAGGTGGACGTCCGGCCTGAGATCACCGTGCCCGACCTGGCATCGGTCGAGGTGACCGTCGACGAGCTACAGATCGACGACAGTGAGATCGACGAGCAGGTGAACGGCCTGCGTGAGCGCTTCGCGACGCTGAAGACCGTCGAGCGGGCCGTGGTCGAGGGCGACTATGTCCAGCTCGACCTGCGGGCGACTGTCGACGGCGAGGAGGTGCCGGGCGGTTCGGCCAGCAACATCTCCCACGAGGTGGGCAGCAAGCAGCTCCTACCGGGCCTGGACGAGGCGGTCGTGGGGCTGTCCGCTGGCGAGGACACCACGTTCACCACGCAGCTCGTGGGCGGCGACTTCGCCGGTCGGGACGCGGAGGTGCTGGTGACGGTGCGCACGGTCAAAGAGAAGGAGCTGCCCGAGCTGAACGACGATTTCGCTCAGCTCGCCAGTGAGTTCGACACCATCGACGAGCTGCGGGCCGATCTGCGGGAGCGGGTCACCCGGGGTAAGCGGGTCGAGCAGATCTACGCCGCTCGGGACAAAGCCTTGGAGCAGTTGGTCGAGGCTGCCGACGTGCCGGCGCCGGAGGGCGTAATTCGCGACGAGGTGGAGAGCCGCAAGGAGGCGATGGCCGACCAGCTGGAGCGCATCGGCGCTTCGATGGAGGACTACCTCGCCGCCGAGGAGAAGACCGAGGAGCAGATCGACGCTGAGCTGACCGACGCCGCCACCCAGGGTGTGAAGGTTCAGTTGCTGCTCGACTCCCTCGCCGACGCCGAGGACGTGCAGGTCTCCGACGACGAGTTCGGCCACGAGATCGTCCACCGCGCGCAGCGCGCCGGCATGGCTCCCCAGCAGTACTACGATCAGCTCGTCCGCTCCGGCGCAGCCGGCGCCGTGTACGGCGACGTCCGGCGGGGCAAGGCTCTGGCCTCGGTGATGGAGCGCATCACGATCAAGGACGCGGCCGGCAACGTGGTGACCATGGACGCGCTTCGTGAGGCGAGCGAGCAGGAGCACTCAGAAGAGCACTGATCGCCGGGTGGGCCACCACCCGCCGGTCACGGTGGGTGGTGGCCCGATCCCTTTCCGGGTACGCCTGCGGCAGGCTGCGCTGAGAGCGAACAGTGCCCGGACCGGGAGTCTGGCGACCGAACGAACGGTTAGTGTCGGACACGACGGTACGGAGAGCGAAGGGCTGCCATGACCGACATGCACATCCCAGCGAAGCCGCTTCGGGCGATCGACGCCCGTGGCGGTGACACCATTGGCAACCTCGACGACTCGGTATACAACCGGTTGCTCAAGGAACGGATCGTCTTCCTGGGCAGCGAGGTGACCGACCAGGTCGCCAACCGCATCTGCGCGCAGCTGCTGCTGCTCGCCGCTGAGGACCCGGACCGCGACATCAACCTGTGGATCAACTCGCCCGGTGGCTCGGTCTACTCCGGCATGGCCATCTACGACACGATGCAGTTCATCGACAACGATGTGTCGACCGTGGCGATGGGCATGGCTGCCTCCATGGGCCAGCTGCTGCTCTGCGCCGGCACCAAGGGCAAGCGCTACGCCCTCCCGCACGCCCGGATCATGATGCACCAGCCCTCCGGCGGGATGGGCGGCACCGCCGCCGACATCGCGATCCAGGCGGAGCAGATGCTGTACACCAAGCGGATGTTCCAGGAGCGCGTCGCCTTCCACACCGGTCAGCAGCCGGCGCAGATCGAGGCGGATTCGGACCGGGACCGCTGGTTCACCGCCCAGGAGGCCGTCGACTACGGCTTCATCGACAAGGTGATCACGGGGGCCGCCCAGGTTCCCGAGGGCGCCGGGACCCTGAGCTGATCGAGGAGCAGACGATGACCGACCTCAGCCTGCCGCCCCAGTTCGCGGCCGTGCACAACCGCTATGTTCTGCCGTCGTTCGTCGAGCGCACGTCGTACGGGGTCAAGGAGTCCAACCCGTACAACAAGCTCTTCGAAGACCGCATCATCTTCCTCGGCGTGCAGGTGGACGACGCGTCGGCGAACGACGTCATGGCCCAGCTGCTCACTCTGGAGGGGACCGACCCCGACCGGGACATCATCATGTACATCAACTCGCCGGGTGGCTCTTTCACCGCCATGACGGCGATCTACGACACCATGCAGTACGTCCGGCCGGACATCTCGACGGTCTGCCTCGGTCAGGCTGCCTCTGCCGCCGCGGTGCTGCTCTCGGCGGGCACTCCGGGTAAGCGGATGGCCCTGCCGAACTCGCGCATCATCATCCATCAGCCGGCCACCGAAGGCGGCTACGGGCAGGGCTCGGACATCGAGATCCAGGCCAAGGAGATCCTGCGGATGCGCACCCAGCTGGAGGAGATGCTTTCCCGGCACTGCAACCGTCCGGTGGACCTGGTCCGTAAGGACATCGATCGTGACAAGATCATGACGGCCGAGGAGGCCCGTGAGTACGGGCTGGTCGACACGATCCTCACCAGCCGGAAGAAGGGCCTGCTGGCCGCGAACGCGGCCAGCTGAGCGTCACTGGGTCAGAGGTCGGTCAGGCGCGTCGCCGGCCGGCCTCTGACACACCCGTTTTGGGGGTCGGAGAAAGCTTCGACAGCGGGTAACGTCGGATCGGTACCGCTCCGTCGGGCGACCGGCGGCGGGAGGAAGACGGGCGGAGCGTCAGCATCCGCAGGTCGTGGCCGGAGTTCCGGCCGATGAGCGCAGGGAGAACGTAGGTGGCACGGATCGGTGACGGCGGCGACCTACTGAAGTGCTCCTTCTGCGGGAAGTCGCAGAAGCAGGTCAAGAAGCTCATCGCGGGCCCCGGGGTCTACATCTGCGACGAGTGCATCGATCTCTGCAACGAGATCATCGAAGAGGAGTTGGCCGAGTCTGGCGAGGTGAAGTGGGAAGAGCTTCCCAAGCCGATGGAGATCTGCCAGTTCCTCGACAACTATGTCGTGGGGCAGGAGCAGGCCAAGAAGGCACTCGCCGTAGCGGTCTACAACCACTACAAGCGGATCCAGGCCGAGGCGGCGGGCGCGCCGGGCGCCGGGAACGACGGGGTCGAGCTGGCCAAGTCCAACATTCTGTTGCTGGGTCCGACCGGTTGCGGCAAGACACACCTGGCGCAGACCCTGGCCCGGATGCTGAACGTGCCGTTCGCGATCGCTGACGCCACCGCTCTTACCGAGGCTGGCTACGTCGGCGAGGACGTGGAGAACATCCTCCTGAAGCTGATCCAGGCGGCGGACTACGACATCAAGCGGGCCGAGACCGGCATCATCTACATCGACGAGGTCGACAAGATCGCCCGGAAGTCGGAGAACCCGTCGATCACCCGAGACGTTTCCGGTGAGGGTGTCCAGCAGGCGCTGTTGAAGATGCTCGAGGGGACGGTCGCGAACGTGCCCCCTCAGGGCGGCCGTAAGCACCCCCACCAGGAGTTCATCCAGATCGACACGACGAACGTGCTGTTCATCTGCGGCGGGGCCTTCGCCGGGCTGGATCAGATCATCGAGGCTCGTACGGGGCACGGAGGCACCGGCTTCGGTGCTCGGCTGCGCGCCGTGTCCGACCGCTCCACCGACGACATCTTCAGTCAGGTGATGCCGGAAGACATGCTCAAGTTCGGGCTGATTCCCGAGTTCATCGGACGGCTACCGGTGATCACGAGCGTTCGGAGCCTGGACCGCGATGCGCTGGTGCAGATCCTCACGGAACCGCGTAACGCACTGGTCCGGCAGTATCAGCGTCTGTTCGAGCTGGATGGAGTCGAGCTGGAGTTCGAGCGGCCTGCCCTCGAAGCAATCGCTGACCAGGCCATGCTGCGTGGCACTGGTGCGCGGGGGCTGCGGGCCATCATGGAGGAGGTGTTGCTCTCCGTCATGTACGAGGTGCCGAGCAACCCTGATGCCGCCCGGGTGCTGATCACCCGGGAGGCAGTGCTGGAGAACGTCAATCCGACGATCGTGCCACGTGAGTTCACGGGTCGCCGTGCTCGACGTGAGCGTGAGGAGAAGTCTGCCTGAGCTCGACCGGCGTCGTGGCTGCACCCTGTGGTCCGCCGCCGTTCGGCCGTACGCTGTCGACATGCGCGTCGCCGTCTGTCAGCTGAACTCACGGGATGACCGAGAGGCGAACCTCGCCGATGCGGAGTCCATGATTGATCGTGCCGCCGAAGCCGGAGCGGACCTGGTGCTGCTGCCGGAGTACGTCGACTATCTCGGACCTGGCGCCCGGATGCCGGCGGCAGAGCCGCCGGACGGCCGGGTAGGCCGCTTCTTCGCGGCTGCCGCCCGTCGTCATGGCGTCTGGCTGATCGCTGGTTCCTTCCACGAGGCGGGCCCGGATCCGGACCGTACCTGGAACACCACGCTGGTGTTCGACCGCACCGGCACGCTCGCCGCCTCCTATCGCAAGATCCATTTGTACGATGTGGAGATCCCCGGCCGTGTCTCCTATCGAGAGTCCGCGTCGGTTGCTCCCGGGGAGCAACCGGTGGTGGTGGATGTCGAGGGGCTGCGGGTGGGCCTGTCCATCTGCTACGACCTGCGTTTCCCGGAGCTCTACCGTCGGTTGGCAACCGTTGGTGCCGCCCAACTACTGG
The DNA here is from genome assembly GCF_012726175.1 of Micromonospora sp. HNM0581. Classification (GTDB taxonomy): domain Bacteria; phylum Actinomycetota; class Actinomycetes; order Mycobacteriales; family Micromonosporaceae; genus Micromonospora. The sequence goes on along the minus strand of NZ_JAASAD010000036.1, from coordinate 1,169 downwards.
TGGTGCCGGCGGCGTTCATGATGCACACCGGGAGGGACCACTGGGAGGTTCTCCTGCGGGCCCGGGCGATCGAGAACCAGTGTTACGTCGCGGCGGCCGGGCAAACGGGCGACCATGAGCCTGGCCGGACCTGCTACGGGCGGAGCATGCTGATCGATCCATGGGGGACAGTGCTGTCTCAGGTGCCGGATGGTCCTGGACTCGTGGTGAACGACATCGACCTGAACTGCCTGAACCGGATTCGTGCCGAGCTGCCGAGTCTGGCGAATCGAAGGCTCTGATCGCGCTAGCTCTGCAGCAGCACACCGATCACCGCGAAGCCGGCGATGGCGGCGGCGGTGATCAGGAGTGCGGTGCTCATCCGGGATGGCCCGCGTCGAACCAGTCGGCCGATCGAGACCAGGACCGCGAGGAGCACGAAGGCCCCGATAAGCAACTGCCAGATCGGTAGCAGAAGGCCGAGTAGTGCGTCCTCGGCGAGGAACGGGCTGGCGGGCCGGGGCACGTCACTCATGCAGGACACTCTGGCACGTCCAAGCCGTCAGTGGTCGTTGGTGTCAGGACACTGCGGTGGCGGCTGAGTCCGTACTGGTGGGAGATGCGGCGAGTCGACGTCGGACTGACCTGACGAGTGGATGTACAGGTGCGAAGGGGACATCGACAGCCTATGATTTGCCTTAACCGGCACCTCCGCGTAACTTTCCTTCTGCACGCGGGAGGCCAGGCGAACTGGCCGAGAACGGGCGCCAGCGACACAACGGTTTTACCGATGTGTCGCTGAGACCGGGTGGTGTGACGTCGCTCAGCAAGTCGGAGTTGCGGTCGCGAAGCCAACCGGGTAGAGTGCTGTAGCCGGTATGAGCCAGGCAGGCCATGTAGGTGGTGGCGGTCAGGTTTGCGGCTACCCATGACGGTTGCGACACCGAATGGTGCGCGAAGGCGTGGGATCGGAATCTGTTTTGAGGATCTGGAACCTCAGGTTGACCTCGAAACGCGGTTCGGATAAACTGGAACAGTTGCCCCAAACAAGGTCTTAGAGGCTGCGTTCGGTGTGTGGTTGTTTTTTGAGAACTCAACAGGGTGCTTGATAAGCCAGTGCCAAGTTTTTTGTTTTGGCAGCATTATTTTGTTGTCGGGATTGTTTTCCAGGTTTTTGTTGGAGAGTTTGA
>NZ_JAASAD010000035.1 GCF_012726175.1 Micromonospora sp. HNM0581 | reverse complement strand
GGGGTGCGGTGACCGGGTGGGTCATCGCGTGTAGGGCTTCGTGTTCGGCGGGCGGGATGTGTCCGAGTTCGCCGTGTAGGCGGCAGTTGTTGTACCAGTCGATGTATTCGACGGTGGCCATCTCCAGGTCGTCGAGCCCGCGCCACGGGCCTCGGTTGCGGACGAGTTCAGCCTTGTAGAGCGAGTTGAACGCCTCGGCCATCGCGTTGTCGTAGGAGTCGCCCTTGGAGCCGACCGAGGCCACGGCGCCGGCCTCGGCGAGCCGCTGGCTGTAGCGAATCGCTCGGTACTGCACGCCCCTGTCCGAGTGATGGACAAGTTTACGCAGGTCAGCAACTGATGATCGCGCCGCCATATCGCCATCTTCAGCGCGTCCAACGCGAGGTCGGTGTAGAGCGACGTGGATACCTGCCAGCCGACGATCATGCGGGAGTACACGTCGAGGACGAACGCGGCGTACACCCAGCCCACGGCGGTGCGTACGTAGGTCAGGTCGGCGACCCACAGCTGATTCGGCCGTACTGCGGTGAAGTCTCGTTTGACCAGGTCAGCGGGGCGTCCGGTCTCGGCCGCCGGGCGGGTCGTGCGTGGCGACTTGTCACGCAGCAGCCCGCGCAGCCCGCAGGCGCGCATCAGCCGCTCGACGGTGCACCGGGCCGCCTTGACGTCCTGGCGGTGCAGCTCGTGCCAGATCTTGCGGGCCCCATAAACACCGTAGTTGGCCGCGTGGACCTGCTCGATCACCGCGGTCAGCTCCTCATCACGCCGCGACCGGGCGCTGGCCGGGCGGGTCTTGGCGGCGTAGTAGGTCGACGGTGCGATCGCCGCGGGCGTGTCGTGCAGCGCCCGCAGGACCGGCTGGACACCGTGTTCGGCCTTCTGGGAGTCGACGAAGTCGACCTTCAACGCGACGGACGGTCCAGCTCCGCCGCGAAGAAACTCGCCGCGGACTTCAAGATCTGGTTCGCCCGACGTAGCTCACGATTCTCTCGTTCCAACGCGGCGAGGCGTTCCGCGTCGCCGCTGGTGGTGCCCGGACGCTGCCCGGCATCGGTCTCGGCCTGCTTCACCCACGTGCGTAACGCCTCTGGGTGGACTCCGAGCTGATCGGCGATCCGCCGGATCGCGCCGACCGCGCTGACCGGATCCCGACGAGCCTCAAGGACCAACCGGGTCGCACGCTCACGCAACTCATCGGAGTACTTCTTCGGTGCCGGCATCGCTGACGTTCCTCCCAGGTTTCGATGTCTCCATCAAACCCGGTGCGGAACACATCGTGCGGTTCGGCTCGGCGAGCAACTGCAGGGCGTACGCGACCTTCTCCGGGGTCATCGCCGGCGGCCGGCCGAGGCGTTGCCCGCGGGCGCGAGCGGCGGCCAGGCCCTCGTTGGTGTTGGCCACGATGATGGTGCGCAGGAACTCGGCGAGCGCGGCGAAGACGTGGAAGACGAACATCCCTCCTGCGGTGGTGGTGTCGAGCTTCTCGTGCAGGGACTGAAAACCGACGCCGTGGCGCTTGAGTCGGCCGACGATGCCGATCAGGTCTTCCAGCGAGCGGCCGAGCCGGTCGAGCGAGACGACGGTGAGCACGTCGCCGCCACCCCTGCCGGGACTGGGGCCGGAACTTCACTAGTATCTCGGTTACTATCAAAGTTGCTAGAGAGGAGGCGGGGTGAGCGTTCGACTTGCGTTGTTGGGGTTGCTGGGTAGGCAGACTTCCCACGGGTATCGATTGAAGCACCGGTACGACGCTCTGATGGATCCAAGTGGTGTGGTGGCGCCAGCACAAATCTATGCGACCTTGGTTCGGTTGGAGCGGGATGGGTTGGTCCGTCAGGCCGGCATGGATCAGGAAAGCGGTCCGGCTCGCCGTCTATATGAGCTGACGCCGCTGGGGCACGCTGAGGTGGACCGGTGGTTGACGAGGCCGGTTGAGCCCGCGCCGCATCTGCAGGCCCTGCTCTACACCAAGGTCGTTCTGCTGATTCTGGCGGGTCGTCGGATCGAGCCGTTTATCGATATGCAGCGTGAGACGCATCTGGCCCGGATGCGGGAGCTGACGGGGCTGCGCCTTAGTCGCGACGTGGCGACCTCGGTGTTGGCTGAGTACGCCCTGTATCACCTTGAAGCGGATATGCGCTGGCTGGAGGCGGTGGCCTCACAGGTAGAGAGACTTACCAAGGGTGTTGCTGGTGATGATGAGCGTGGAGGAAGGACGTCGTGACCGGTTACGAAGCCCTTGAGGGCGTTATCGACAACGTGGAGGTGCCCCTACTGCAGGCTCGGGGAGTTCGCAAGGCTTTTGGTCCCACTTGTGCGCTGCGGCAGGCTGATGTGACTGTCAGCGCTGGGGAGATCGTGGCGGTGATGGGGCCGAGTGGCTCGGGAAAGTCGACGCTCCTGCACTGTTTGGCAGGGATTCTCGCGCCTGATGAGGGAGAGGTGGTCTTCAGCGGCCGACGCGTTGATCGACTCAACGAAGAGCAGCGCGCCGCGTTACGCCGTACAGACTTCGGCTTCGTCTTTCAGTTTGGGCAATTGCTCGGCGAACTCAGTGTGGTTGAGAACGTCGCTCTACCCCTGTTACTTAATGGGGTAAGGCGAGGAAAGGCGATGGCGATAGCCCGGGAGTGGCTTGAGATGTTCGATCTAGCAGATCTGGCCCTGCGTCGGCCGCATGAGGTGTCAGGCGGTCAGGCTCAACGGGTGGCGATCGCTCGGGCGATGGCCACCTCTCCGAAGATCATCTTCGCTGATGAGCCTACCGGCTCGTTGGATTCCGCCGCCGGAGTCACTGTCCTTGACAGTTTCACGGCGGTGGCACGCTCCCGTGGCGTGGCGATCGTGCTGGTCACGCACGAGTCGCGAGTCGCAGCCTACGCGTCGCGAATGATCGTGGTCCGGGATGGCGTGGTAACTGCTCCCGCTGCTGCGGAATGGTCGAGGTGAATAATGTTCCGCCTTGCGCTTAGGTTGGGCCTGTCGGGTCCTGCGGCGTATGCCGTCCAAGCGATCACGACTATGGCGGTAGGCATCGGTAGCGCTCTGCTGCTGTTCGCCCTGTCTATTGCTCCGGCGACGCAGGCTCGCGCAGACCGCACGAGCTGGATGTCCCAAGAACTCGTCACAGGTTCGGTGCCGTTCGGGCAGGACCCCGCGACAACGACAGTGAGCACTAGCACCGACTACTACGGCGACTCAACCATTGACGTGGTAGCACTCGCCGGGGGATCGGCTGCCTCGCCCGTACCACCTGGAATTCCTCAACTCCCCGAGGACGGTGAGGTGTACGTCTCGCCCGCCCTACAACGGATGCTTGCCGAGCGGCCGGCGTTGGCGCAGCGGTACGGGCGTATGGTCGGCACCGTCGGTGCCGAGGCGCTGGCAGGACCCGACCATCTGTTGGCGATCCGGGGTATAAGTCCGCAGACGGCAGCAGTGACGGGAACAACCGTGACCAAGTTCCCCAAAAACACCGCTGTAGCAGAGTTGGACGGGATCCTTCGGCTGCTGTTGTTGATCGCGGGTGTTGCCTTGCTGGCGCCAATCGCCTTGTTCGTCGCCATGGCAACTCGCCTGACCGCAGCCAGTCGCGACGAGCGGTTGGCTCGTCTACGTCTAGCGGGCGCGAGCCCGCGGATGGTACGACGCATGGCCGGTATCGAATCGTTGATACCGGGCCTTGGAGGAATCGTCCTTGGTCTGCTGCTCTTCGCGGGACTTCGCCCTGTTGTAGCCGGCTTGGCCTACGACGGGCAGCGGTGGTTCATTGACGACCTGTGGCCGACCTCGCTAGGCATCATCGCTTTGGTCGTCGCAGTCCCGGCGGTATCCGTGCTCGCATCACAACTGACTCTGCGTGCGGTGTCCCACGTGCCCCTGTTCTCCAGCGCACGTGCTGTCGGCAGGCCTGTTCGCCTGTGGCGCGTCGTTCCACTACTCCTGGCTACGCCCATTCTGCTCTGGACGCTGCATGAAGCAGCCGTGACCGGGGGGCGTTGGGTCATGCTGTCGTTCACTGTCCTGCTCGCCAGCCTGGTGTTGGCAGGTCCGTGGATTACCCAGCAGATCGGCGCAGCCCTCGCTGTTCGTGGAGGACCAGTTGCTCTGCTCGCCGGGCGCCGACTCACGGCGGACCCACGATCCGGTTTTCGAGCGCTCGGCGGAGTCATCCTTGCCGTGTTGATCTCTACATTGTTCGTCGCCTCAACTCCCAGTGCCGTGGCGACTCTGCAGAGCACCAAGGTAGTTGGTCAACGTGAGGACACCGCTCAAGCAATCATCCCCTCGATTGCAGTCGAAGGAAGCCGCGCTGTACTGGACGAGGTTCGCCGCATTGAGGGAATCGAGTCAGCTGTGCTGGTCTACACGGGGCTCATGTCAACACCTGGCGGACAGCCAGCAAACGTGTGGATCGGCGACTGCGGCGAGATAGTATCCGCAGCGCGCCTCAACGCTTCCTGCAGCCAGGCACCAGTGATCGTGGCAGACAACGTTGCCTCGGCGGTAGTGGCTCAACGACCTCCTGAGCTGTACAACCTCACTCCTCGACAGGTCAGACCGAGGGATGCGATCACAAATCCGCAGGACGTCACCGCTGCAAAGCTGCCGATCTCGGACACCGCAACAATGCCTCCGGAAGCCGGGATCGACATGCCTCAGGTTCTTGTCGACAGCCGCGTCATGACGAACCTGACATCGCAGCTTCGGCCGTCGCTGCTTTTGTTCTCCTACAACAAGCCAGCAGCCCTGGAGCAAGCCCGCACCGCTATTGTGCGAGAGGTTCCGGCTAGCACCGTCACCACCCGCCAGACCTCCTTCGACGGCTACAACGAAAACGTGCGCCGCTTCTACTGGTTGCTAACCACCGGCACCATGATCGTCTTCGTGGTGTCCTCACTGGGCATGATCATCGCCATGCTCGTGGGTCTGCTGGAGCGGAGACTGTCCCTGTCGTTGTTACGTGCGACCGGCACCACCGTAACCACCCTCCGGAGGGCAGTCTTCGTTGAAGCGATGTTGCCCTTTGTCACGCTGTCTCTACTGGCTGCCGTCGCCGGCGCCGTAGTTGGAACTGTCATCGCCAACTCCCGCGGGCAGACAACATCTATTCCATGGATCGGTTTGCTATTGCCTGTCACAAGCGGCATGCTCGTGTCAGCAGTAATCATCGGACTTTCAGCGCGGATAGTAGGCAGGATCACCGAAAGCAGTAGAACCCGCTTCGAGTAAGTCGCTTCACGCACCACGTCGTAGGAGCGGTCTCGCGCTATCGCGAGACCGCTCCTACGGATGTCATCCGAGGGAACTAATGCCTCAGACCTCCCAGAGGTAGATGTAAGCGTCGGTGCCGTTTCGGGTGGGCAACGTGAATGACTTCTTCGTTCCCTTCGGACACGCCGTCGGGCTGTAATCGGTGCCGGTGTAGACGTTGTAAGACGCGTACACCTGCGCGCACTGCCCGTCGGAGTCAGTATCCGTCACGTCACCGTTGACGTAGATCGTGGTCGAATTCGGGCGGCACTCGCGCACAGTCGCGGTAGCGCCGGACGTGGTGATGGTGAAGTAGGGACCGCACTGGCCAGGCGCTGGCGGGGGAGGAACGGCCAAAGGCGCCGACACCTCGACCTGCTTGTTGTTCGCCTCCAACGGGGCGGCGCTGGCGGGTCCAGCCACACCGAGTACACCGACGGCGACAATCCCAGCACTAGCCAACACTGCCTTAAGCCTCACGAGCGCTCCAATCTGAGCTTCAACGGATGACGAAACCCTAACACGATCAAATCATCTATGTCGATGGAAGATTTAGCGATTTCGTTGCAATAACTGCCACTGATTGACATCAAAGCGCAGGCATGAATCAGCCAGCAGAATCAACGGCATGCGCAGCGCGCTGCGAACAAGCGGGGCACCTCTACGTCTCCTCGGGCTGACGCAGCAACAAGCGCGAAACCCCACTTCTTGCCAAGGCGTCCTGATTTCCCCGCCGTTGGTGCACGCCGTCAACGAGGTGGCGGGGCCGGGAACCATGCCGGCCGCGGCGCTGCACAACCTGTCTCCGGCGGAGCCGCTCGCGGTTCTCGACGCCGTCCGCGATTACCTGCCGGGACGGTCGACGATCACCGGCACCTACGAGGCGCGTCTGCTGGTGGCCGAACACCCGGCCGAGGGCGGGTGGTACGTCGCCAGCCTCGACGGACGCCCGCTCGGCGAGCGCGACTGGCCCGAGTGGACCCGGCACCGGTTGACGCTGCGTGACCCGGAGAGCTGGCACTCGTCGGCGGAACTGGCGGACTCGGGCGTTCGGCGTCTTTTCAAGCCCGAGATCCTTCTCGTGGCGCTTTACCACCCGGAGAACTTTCCGCTGCCGCGCTTTCCGTTGGCGATCTCCGACGTGGCGCGGGCAGCGCGGTCGACGCTCTCCGGCCGGGTCCGCATGATGGACATGCAACTGGGCGTATCGATGGACGATGTCATCGCCGCGACCAGGCAGGCACCCGACATCGTGGGGATCTCCGCGACGTTCGGTCAGCACGATCTCATGGTGGAACTGCTTGACGAGATCTACCGACGGCCGTCTCCGCCCCCTGGTGCTGACCGGCGGCAGCCTCACCGTCCGCAACGAACAGCTCCTCCTCGCCCAGTACCCAGGGCTGCTGGTGGCCCGGGGCGCGGGCGAGCCGACCGTGGTCGACGTTATCGCGCACTTCCACGGCGACCTCGACCTGGCGGATGTTCGTGGGATCGGCTACAACGGCGCGGCCCGCGGCGGGGGGATGACGATCCGCCGCGCGCCCCGGCGGACCGCGACGGTGGCCAACCGTGCGCAGACCGACATCCTCCCGGAGCTGGACCTGCTCGACCGGACCTTCCGGCACCGCGGCGTCGCCCAACTCGAGACCAGTCGCGGCTGCACGAACTACTGCTCCTTCTGCCCACGCGGGCACAAGGGCATTTGGTCCGGCGCCGCCCCAGAGGGCCTGCCCTGGATGCTCGCCGCCATGAGCGAGGTGTTCGAACGCCACCCGCACCTGTCCCGGACGCTCTACCTGGTCGACGAGGAGTTCATCGGCCGGGGCGACGACGCGGCGCAGCGGGCTCTGGTGATCTCGCGGACCATGCACGACGCTGGCTTCCGGTGGGAGTCGTCGTGCCGAATCGACCAGGTGGTGGACCCGCAGCGTGATCGCGCCTGGCACCTGGAACGCGGGTACATGTGGCGGGAGCTCGTGGCGACCGGCCTGCGCCGGATGCTGTTCGGCGTGGAGTCGGGCGTGACCTCCATCCTCGAACGGTTCAACAAGGAGACGACCGGCGAGCAGAACGCCCTGGCGATCCGGACCTTGTCCGCGCTGGGAGTGCCGACCCGGTTCACCTACATCACCTTCGACCACCTGATGACGCTGGAGGAGCTGCGCGCGACGCACGATTTCCAGGCCCGCACCGACCTGCTGCTGCGACCTCTACACCACCTCAGCGTCGAGGAGATCGTCGACGGCGTCACCGATCCCAGGTTCGTCAGCGAGCACTCCCTCGTGATCGGCGCGGGCAAGCTGAAACTGATCCTGCCACTGCGCAAGGGCAACGCCCTCGGCCTGGAGGCCAACGAATTCATCAGCCTCGACGAGGCCGGGCGGACGTTCGACCGGCTCATGGAGGCACGCTCGACGCACGACTGGCGGCCGGCGCTGCGCATGACGTCCTGGACCCCGGAAACCGAGGGACACATGATCCTCGTGGAGGTGACCGGCAAGGCCAGCGCCTGGCCGGTGTACGAAGCCCCGGACCTGCTGGAACCCCTCGGCAACGTCCTCACCGAGCCGGTGACGGAAATCTGGAAACGCTACCGCTTCAAGCGCAACCACTTCGCCAAGTACCTCGGACAAAGCATCCGCACCGCCGCCAACGCCGGCACACCCGCCTCGGATGGGCACGCCCGTGCGTGAGTTCACGAACCTGCAATGGCCACAAACGCCGTTCGGTGCCGAGCAGCGGCCCTTCGGCCGGCACTGGGACATGCTCACCGCCTGCACCCTCGAATGGTCCGGACGACCCGACGACGGCGGGTTGCCGGTCGCCTCGGCGGCGGTGTACCTGCGGGTCCGCAAACACGGCACCGCCCAGCACATCGCCCACGACACTCTGTCCATCGGGTTCCGCACCGCCGTCATCGATCGATGACCGCCCTGCACCGCGACTGGCTCGAACGCGGCGACACCGAAGCACGCGAACGCATCACCGTGCTCAACCTGCGACAACAGCCTCTCCGCGGCCTACGTCGCGCTCCGCGCTGCCGGACACGTCACCTGGCGAACGCCGTTGAACGTCAACGCCAACCTCGCCGCACAGTGGACAGGCCGCCTCGCCTGGCTCGACCACCCCACCTTCCGGGCACTACTCCCACCACAGCGGGCAGCGCGATGACCGTACGGACCTGCGTGCTCGTGGGCATCGAGGGCACCCCACGCATCCGGCAAAAACACCCTCGTCCATGCACTGACCGCCCACTGGACGATGTCCACGGCGGGCACTCCGCAGCACCTGCTCGCGATGTTCGACCAATCGGGCCGAGGCAAAACGACGCCGCCCCTGCCATACAACCGGTCCCGCGCTGGTGATCTACCAGACCGCAGCCAAATCGAGCCGGGGCATGTCCCAGACCACTCCGCCTGAACTGGCGGAGTCCATCATGGGCATTGTCGGACCAGCAGCTTCCAAGCCGGTACCTGCCCAAATCGCACGCATTGGCATACAATCGTCAGCGCTCTGAACAGCCGTCTGAGCGTCGCGTGCCGGTGTGTGAGGTGACGGGGAGGAATCGAGTGCGGACGGGGATCAGGGCGCGGTTGCTGCCGACAGGGCGACTCGGCCCGATCTGTCTCGGGCTGTGGATACTGGCAGTGACTATCGGAGGGGTGCAATCATGGGCCGCGTTGACCCGACCGGATGGCGACCGATTGACAGACCTACAGGTCTACGTCAGCTCGGTGGGTTTCCTGTTGGACGGTCGTAGCCTTTACGACTTCGCCGCAGCCGACGGCGCCCCTTTCACGTACCCACCCTTCGCCGGTCTGGTGTTCACTCCGCTGGCTCTCGTCCCGGCGGATGCGCTGCGGCTGGCCTGGACTGTCGCCACACTGGTGCTCGTGGTGCTGCTCGCCGCGCTGTCCACCCGGGCCGACCTGGCTCGCCCGATACCGTCGGCGATTACCGTACCGATGGTCGCGTGTCTGCTCTTTGCCTGTGCCCCGGTCTCCAGCAACATCCGGTTTGGGCAGATCAGTCTGCTGCTTGTTGTTCTGGTGCTAATTGACTGTCTGGGACTACTGCCACACCGCTACCGGGGTATCGCGACCGGAGTGGCAGCAGCGGTCAAGCTGACTCCGCTGGTGTTCGTTGCTTACTGGTGGTTCTCAGGCCAGCGACGGACCGCAGTAAACGCCACGGCGGCCTTTGCTGTGTCTACCGCACTCGCTTGGATAGTGCTGCCGGACGAGTCGGCCCGGTATTGGTTCAACGAGATCTGGGACGTGAACCGGGTGGGCGACATCAAGGGAGGGGGTAACCAGTCGTTGAGCGGCGCGTTGATGCGGTGGGAACTGCCGGACGGCGCCCGTACCATCGTGGCCGGCGCTGTTGGTGCCACCATAGTGCTGCTCGGTTTGGTCCGTGCCGTACGTGCGAACCGGCACGGCGAGCCGTTAGCCGCAGCTGTTATCGTGGGTGCCGGCGGCCTGGTCTTCTCGCCGGTCTCCTGGACTCACCACCAAGTCTGGCTTGTGCTCGCTGGTCTACTTGCGGTCAGTGCCCACCGCTGGGTGAATTTGGTCTGGTTCGTGCTGGTCACGGCGTTGATGGTGCTGCCGGTAACCTCGGTCGGGGCGGGTCTTCCCGGTGGGGCCGTCGCCGGCAACACCCGACTTTTCCTTGCGATTGCGGTAGCTTGCTTTGTGCCTTTCGTCGCGGTCCGGAACAGCAAACCCGGTGGCTGCGTTGTGGCCGGGGACAACGCAGACGACCGACATCAACTCAGACTCAAAGAGGCCCCACTATCCTAGGCCGTTATGACCAATCCGCCCCCTGAGTTGATCAACAAACCTGAGGTGCCGCCGCAGAATCGAGCATTGCGTGGCCGGAGGGCCCGCGCCATGGCTACCTGGACGGCCGCGTTCGTCGCCGGCTGGATGATCATCGGCTTGCCGACCGATCCCCTGTACGCCTTCTTCTGGCTTTGGGCGCTCACTGTGGCTTGGCGTCCGCACCTGCCTTGGCGGACACACCTCGGCTTCGCCCGAGACTGGCTACCGGTCGTTGTACTACTCGCCGTCTACAACTTTTCCCGCGGCTTCGCCTACGACGAGAACACCCGCCCGCACGTCACTGAACTCATCAACGCCGACCTGTGGATGTTCGGCTGGCTCATCGGTGACCAGGTACCGACGGTCTGGCTTCAGGAGCAGCTCTACCGCCCCGATAATATTCTCTGGTATGATGTACTGGTCAGCTGGGTCTACTTCTCTCACTTCTTTGCCTCTCTCGGCGCGGCGGTGATTCTGTGGCTGACGTCCCGGCCGCGCTGGGTGGCGTTCATGCGCCGCTGGTTCTTGCTCTGCGCGGCCGGACTGGCCACCTACTTTCTTTACCCGGCGGCACCGCCGTGGTGGGCGGCCGAGTACGGCTATCTCGCCGACGAGGTGACCCGGATTTCCACTCGGGGTTGGCACGCGTTCGGTCTGCATGGCGCAGGCAACCTACTCAACCTAGGGCAGTATGCCGCTAATCCGGTCGCCGCAATCCCTTCGCTACATACCGCGTTTGCCCTTTTCGTCGTCCTGTTCTTCTTGCCCTCGATACGCCGACGCTGGTGGCCGCTGGTGCTGGTGTACCCGCTGGCCATGACGTTTGCCCTAGTCTATTCAGGAGAGCACTACATCATTGATGTGCTGATCGGCTGGGCTTACGTGATCTGTGTCTTCCTTATCGTCGCAGTCGGCGAACGCTGGTGGGCAGCCCGACGCGTCCGAACCCGAGGTGTGCAAGACACAGTCAACGGCCGACCAGCGAAAGCGGCCGATCCCGACAGTGCCGCACCGGTCGCCGATCGGGCATCCCGCTGATACAGCTATTTACCCTCGCGGTGGACTGGGTGCGGTCAGCAAGGGTGCCCGCCAAAGTTTGCGCTAATGGGGTGGCGTCCATAGTGCTGGCGATTATGTCTCAGCTAGTTTAGTGACTGCGGCTAATGGCCACCGGAGGTACCGCAAAGGACATGGTGGCGAAGTGCAACTTCGCCACCATGTCCTTTGATGCTCGCCAGGTGGGCGGACGACGCCCCAGCCGACTACTCAACTGTTAGGCGCTCGTTAACGCGGTGAATGTGAGATTGGTTGTGTGCCCACCGTGCCCACCGTCACCTACAGGGCATTCAGCCGAACCAGCCACCCGTCCTTGTCGGTGTGGGTAAGGCCGAACTTCTGAGTGCTGATGAATGCATGATCGTTCGAGAATATTGTATGTTGAACGCCACCGTCGCCCTTGCGGGTGTAACCTGAAGGGACGCAGTTTTGGACGTTCTCGGGGTCGGAAGTGTCGTACTCCAGGTTGAGGTCGCCGCTTACGATGGTGCGGCCCGAGAAGCCCTCCTGGGACAGGATATAGGGCACGGCGTTTGACATTAGGGTTTGACATTGAGTAAGGGCGATTGGCTCGCTATCCGCCGAAAGATGGGTGGCGCAAGCGAGGTGCAAATCAACCGCGTAGACGCACCCGAAGGTTCGCTTCTCGTTACCGGAGTCCTGCGCATTATAGCGCCCAGAGTACGCGAAGGCGCCTTGATGCTCGCCGGCAGGAATCCGGCCGATCACCGCATTTCCGTACGCGCCGCGGCCGCCAGTGCACTGATAGTCGCTCTGAGTAGATGCGTCGTAGGCCGGAGCAAAAAAGCTGTAGGTCATGTCGTTCGGCCAAGCGTACATAAGAGATTCCCAGAGGTAGCCGTCGACATCTGAGGAGCAGACCTCGTTCAGCGTGACGACGTCAGGGGCGACGTAGTAGATCAGGTCGCCGCCCTCAATGATCGAATCGCCGTACCGGTAGCATGATAATGCCAGGCCGCTGTTGCACAGATTTAGCTGAAGGGACCAGAATTCTCCGGTTATTTTCATGGTCGAGTTTTCGGCGCGAACCGGGATTTCGCCGACCCACCTGTTGTTCCGGTTTTGGCGTTGCGCCGCAGGCTCGCTGGATTTGGCGCCTACTGGCGCTCGGTAAGCGACGGCCGACCGCGTTAGCGCGGAATCCCCAGCGAACAGTTCGTCGTTTGGCGGAGTTGCCTGAGCAGGAACGGCGAGAAATGTGACAAGAAGAACGCCAGCAGCGAATGGAGCGACGAGGAGTCGGCGAAGTCTTGCGTGGACTCTGGGCTTAAGCATTATTCTCCTTCACGACGAATTCGGCTGGAAACGGCTGGCCTTGTGGATGCTAATGCGATTTCCGACCCTGATAATTGGCAGCGGCGGTGAGGGTGCCGAGGCTCGGAGGTATGCGCGAGCCTTGCCATTCGCTGGAAGTGCTCCACTGGCATGCATAATCGGGGTGTTCTGGGGCTGTAACTGACTAGGTATCGGCCCGCCCAGCAGTCCACATTCTTCCGCCAAGCCGATCCGCACTCAACGTGAGGCCTACACTACACATAGACATCGGTAACGTTCAAGACCATCCATGCAAGGAAAGTTTCCCGAGACTGACTGATGGCTCAACGCAGGTGCCCGTCATGCGCGATCTGCCGATACGCAGGAGGCGTAGGGGTCTGTCCTTAGTGGCGGGTTGTCACCCGGCGGGGCCGATGCCGCGCGAGGCTTCACGTGATCAAGCTGAGGATCCCTCGCCTGCCACGTTCCGTATCGATGAGGTCGTGCAGCAGGTGATCAACACTGCTTGTCCATGCTGGGCGATCACGTGGCGGCTGGGTAACCAGTTCACCGAGCAGATGCGTGCTCCCGCCCTGGTGCCTGTCCGACGTTCCGAAATGGCTGAGCAGGATCGAATCACCATGAACACGGCCGACCCCGGGTGCCTCCGGCTGGTGCGTGGTTTCGCCAGTTCACGGCGCGTTTGACGTGACAACACGCTGCGGGGTCCCCGACGCTGGCCGCCGATCCACCATGCAACTGGGTAACGCTCAGTAGGTGAGCTCCTGCCGGCCAGGTGGCTGTGATCGATCTGCCGGGACTTTTCATGGTCAATGTCAAGCCCCGGGTTTGTCCGTTGCCCCGTTCGCTGGTTTCTCGATACGTCCCGGCAGTAGGGGTGTCGGCGACCATCCGCGACACGGTCGGCGCCCGGGTAAGAGGGTGTCAAGCTGTGAGGGTGAAGCGTGCTGCTGCCGGACAGGTTGTCGGAGGTCGTCATGGTTGATGTTGATCGGTGGCGGGCTGCTGAGCAGGGTCGGCGGAGGTTGGCGGAGCGGTTGGCGTGGGAGTTGGCGCATCCTGACCCGGTCGCCCCGCCTGACGCGTTGAGCGACTTCGTTGCGGCGGCTGCGATGCAGGTCCGCTGGGCCTCGGCCATCGACGCCCAGACCGCCTTCGACCATGCGCCGCGCCTCGTCGCCCTCGGCGGTGAGTTTGGTCGTGTCGAGGGGCGTGGCGGCGTGATCGTGTTCGTGCACTGTCTTGAAGGTGGCATGGACGACTGGAGCTTGGTCGTTCCGTACGAGCCGTTCACCGGTCCGGTCCTGGTGTGCGTGGACGACCTGGGGGATCACTGTATGTGGATTTCCGAGGAGGACCCGCAGGCGCGGGAGGCCTTGTCGCGGTTGCGTACCGAGATCGAGTTGGCGTTCACCACCCGCACGACGCTGATCACCAGAGGAAGCCTGCCTCCGGACTGACCGGGTGCGGGGGCGTTACCTCTGTCGGGGAACAGAGCGATCGCCCGTAGTTGGTCGGTGGGGTGTGGGTTCGGTCAGGTGGTGCCGTCCGAGGAGCCTCGCGATGGTGGTGGCGGCGCGTTTGCGTTGTTTTGAGGCGCTGGGTTCGCTGAGGTTCAGCTCGGCGGCGACGGTGCGTAGTGTCTCGCCGTCGAGGTAGGTGCGACGGATCAGGGCGGCTTGTGTGTCGCTGATCGTCTGCCGGCCTGGGTTGGTGTTGGTTTGGGTGAAGAGACGCTCCAGCACGGCGTACTCGGTTTCCTGGCTGGCGTCGTGGACGTGGGCGTCCTGTTCGGGGTTGCTGTGCTCGGAGCGCGGCACGCGGTCGTCGGGTAATGAGTCCAGGTCGTACATGAGCGGTGGGCGCTGTCGTTTGCGTCCGCTGGCGTGGGTGTAGGCGGCGTCGACCAGTCGGGAGAAGACCTGCGGTGTGGTCAGGTCGAGGCGGTGCAGGGCAAACAGAAACTCGATGGCGAAAGTGAAATGCGCCTGCGCCGCCGGACCGGGGGCGAGGTACGCGGTCAGCTTGTTGGCCTGGGCGCGCAGCTTCGGGTAGGCGACGCCGAGCGCGTACAGGTTCCAGTCACCGCGATCGGCGCGGGCCGCCTCGGCGAGGTGGCGCCAGGCCCGGTCCCGAGCGTGTCCGGCGGCGCGCATGACCTGGAGGCGGAAGTCGAGCATGGGTAGCGGGACCGGTGGTGTGTCCGGGTCAATTGCGCTGCTCGGGACGGTCAGTGTGAGCCGTGTTCGGGCCTGAGTCTCGATTTGGCCGAGGACTGTCAGGTCGGCCCGCCTCCGGGCCGGCTGCGCCCCGGCCTGTGGTGGCGTGATCGGCGAGGGCGGGGTGAGCACGGCGTGTCCTGTCAGCGGCGCCGGTTACCGGCACGGCGCGCTGGTCGCATCCCGTTGCCCCCGTTCGTTGCTGCTCACCGCCGGGCGCGAACCCCTGTCGCGTCGGCCGTCGTCACGAGCCTACGCGCGCCGCAGTCGAGATTCTTTTCTCGCGAAACGGAAAGTTCGACCACCCACGCTTCCCCTCTATAGATAGAGGACCGCAGCCGAACTGTCCTGTGGGGTGGGTGACAGCCGGCATCTCACGACACGCCCCGCGCCCCGCTTGGCGCCGACCACAGGGTCTG
>NZ_JAASAD010000034.1 GCF_012726175.1 Micromonospora sp. HNM0581 | reverse complement strand
CCACCCGCTACGACAAGCTCGCCTGCTGCTACCGCGCCACCGTGCAGATCGCCGACATCCTCATCTGGCTACGCGCGAAACCCGACCGCCCCAAACCATGATCCAGGAGACACGGCCTAGGCAAGCTGGCCTCCATCGACGCCACCCTCACACCAGTGGAGATCATCGCCAAGGCACTCGCATGACCTGAAGCGCCAGACAGCAGCATCACCACCCGCGCTGGTCTATGTCGATGTACTCGACTCGGGCCGGTTACGAGAGCTTCGCGACTACATCGACGGGGCTTAGACACCCACGTGGTCGGAGACGTCGTGCCTACACCGGGTCCTTAAGCTTGATCAGTGCACCGGGTCAAGCTGCATGCCGCCGATGGGGGCTTGGGGCTGGTCGTGACCGACCGCAAAGTGCCTGGCCTGCGGCTTGAGGTCACGTCTGGTAGGCGCATGTTGCTGCGTCAACCGGGTCGCCTGGTTCTGCTCGGCAAGGTGCACCAATGGCACTATGGCGTGCACGTGTATCGGACTGCGGACTACCTCTCGCCACTTCCCCCACTGCGAGCCGACCAAGCACGTCAGATCGGTCCATCCGATACAACCTGGTTCGGCCGGTGGGCGCACCGGTTCGCTTCCTGGCTCGATGACACCGACGCAGGGCCGTTGCACAACGGATTCTGGATCCTCCGACCTCGGCGACTACCGCCGTACTGCCTACGAGGTGATCTCGTCACGAACTACCCCGCTGCCTACCTCGACTGGTTTGGCGATGGCTGGAACGGGGTGCTGCCCCTGCGTCAACTACCCGACGCCGACGACGCCCGCGTCAAGGCCTACCGCAGACAGGCCCGCGAGCAAGTCCTTCCGCCGATCCTGCTGTGGGTCGTGACCGGCTTCGACGGTTACCTGTTGATCGACGGGCACTGCCGTCTGGCCGCAGCCCTCGCCGAGGGCATCGAACCACCAGTCCTCGGCCTGGCCATCAGCTCGGACCCAGGAGGCGACAGCGAGTGGCTGAACCAGGTCACCACCGGCCACGTCGAGCTGATGGATCGACTGAACGAGCAGGCTGCGCGAGGCCTCGCTGACCCGTCGCGGGCAGCGGATGCCCTCGCACGCCGGTTCGCCGACATGTGCGCTGACCTGCCCGAGGAGGGAAGGACACGGGCATGGCCCGTCACAGGCGGCATGCGGGCCTGGGAACAGCAGGCAGCACGCGTCGCACCTCGCTGGACGGCGAATGCGACGGAATAAGTTTCCCTCGATGCTCGGCGTGGTCATCACGGTCGGTGGCAGGAAGCGACTAGCGGATCCGGCTGTCGAGCGGTCGGGCAGTCGTCACATCGACACTCTAGACGTCTGAGGTTCCGCCTCGCCCCACCAAGATCGGCAGGACACGCCCTAATCCCGGCGGCCCTCGGTCAAGTGGATGTGACGTAGCCCCGGACCAAAGGCGGCGACGTGGTCCGCGGTGCCGTGGTGCGCCTTCGATGGCGTGAAACGGCCTTCGCTGACCGCGGCGTCGTAGGCGCCCCCGTTGGCGTACTCGGCCAGGATCCCGGTCACTTGGTGCTCGGCCGCCCAGGCGAGTCCGGCGTCCAGGGTGTCGAACACCCCGGAGGCGTATCGGGCGCGGTCACCGTGGAAGATCCAGACGGTGGACCTGAGCGGGCTCCGCTGGTCAGCAGTTGGCCTGCGGTGCAGACCCTCGGGTGTGAACGAGAACGAGTCGGGGAAGCTGCCCGGCCGATGACGTACGGCGAGAACCACCGGTTCGGGGTGTACGCCCCGTAGCCCCGTCCCGGCTGGGATGTTCGCAAAGGCATTCCACAGGTGGAAGCAAATCAGGACGTGGTCCGGATCGGCCGTGGTGTAGGCGAGCGTCTTGGCAGAGAAGGGGTTGGTTCCGCCGATCCATAGCGACGGGGGCCCAAACGTCTCGATGGCCTCGGGCAGCGTCCGGTCCTGCGTCACCCACTCGCCGACATCGCTACTCAACTGCTGGAACTCGGCCTCCGACAACGCCCGATCCAGCTCGAGCCAGCCGAGGCGATGGGCGATCTCGGCGTACACGGAGGCCGTGGCATCACGCAAGGCACCAGCCGGAAGGATGTTGCTGTAGGCGCCCATGACACCCGTCGCGGCGAACGCGTCGCGGTCGCGTAGTCCATCACACTCCGCCGACCACCGATTCAGGCTGCCATCCACGGCGGCCATCGCCTCCAGCAGAAGCCGTTCGGCCATCTCGTCCCTGCCGTACATGCCAGGGCGACGAAGTACCCCGTTCACCTGCGCCAGGTGGTGCTGGCGTGCCTCATCTAGAACGAATTCGGAATCCTCACCGCTGCTCATCGCCGCCGATCATGACACTCCAACGAGCTCCGGGCACGCACTCATCGGCAGTTCAGGATGCCCGCTGCGCGCACGGTCGGCGGCAGATGCGGATGCTCGCCAGTGCCGATCCAAGCGAGGATTACTGCCGTGTGCAGGTTGCCGAGTTCGGCGTGCCCCGCGGCGAGCCTAGGCTGTGCGCCATGGAAGGAATGGCGTGGCTCCTGCTGTGCCCGTGCGCGTTTTTTGTGTTGCTGTTCTTCGCCGCGACCGTGATCCTCTGGTTTCAGACCAAGCCGGGCAGCCGGTAGCTGAATCGGCCGTCGGAAGGAGGCGCTGGCGCGCGAACCTGGGCGACTCTGGGGCGTAGGGCCTCCGGCTCGACCCGGAGCCGACTCTTCGGCAGGTTCAGATGTCGCCGGCACGGCCGCTCGTTCGGGGACCATGCCGCGCTGATCGCGGCATGTCCGTGCGTTGTCACCGCCCTAAACTTATTCCCGTCCTCGCCCAAGGTGCGGTGGCTCCGGATGACCGCGCCCATGATCCAGCAGGAGAGGGTGGCAGCCCGTTCGAGTCGGGCCGAGTCCGGAGGACGCCTCGCCGTTGGCGGGGCGTCCTGCACATCATGGCCACCGTCCAGCTACGCAACCCCACCGAAGGACGCGCCTACTTCGACCGCAAGAAAGCCTCCGGCAAGACATCGATGGAAGCCATGCGCGCCCTGAAACGACGCCTGTCCGACATCATCTACCGGTGCATGATCAACGACGCCACGGCCGCCACGGCGGCGGGCCCGGGAGGACAACGGGGAACGACTACAGACTCCAGCGTGACCAACTCGCATCCCCAAGCCGGCTCTTCGGAGAAGTCACTTCCCGGACCCGCCGCCACCCAGCTTAGAACCCCGCTCTCGGCGGTGTCTTGATGACACAGAGGGGAGCCGGATCCGGATATCGGAGCGGTTCGCTCCGATATCCGATCACCGCACAGCCACCAGGCAGCCGGCGCGTCAACAAGGGATAGGACAAGCGACAAGGGGCGCACCCATCGTCAGCGTACGGCCTCATGCACTCGCAGCACTTGTCGTCGTGGTTCGGCCGCCAGTGGCTGTTGCCCACCAACCTTTGGTCGGGCTACTGCCCGAAGGTGTAGCGCAGGTTCGCGTTGATCAGCTCGTTGAGCCGCTTCCGAAGGTGTCCCAGCAGCGACGGGTCGGGTAGGGGTTCGGCGACCAACAGCGTCCAGCGCAGCTGGGTGCCTTCTCTGCCGTCGGACCGCAGGTCGAAGCGCACCTGGGCATCCGGCCGCTTGGGCCACAGGGATGACCAGATGACCAGATGTGGGTGCTCGGCGCGCAGGACCTGCGGCGACTGTTCGTCGTCGAGCAACTGCAGCCAGGGACGCGCCAGGTCGCGGTCGGGCTCCGTGAGTGCCTCGAAGACGATGGCCGGTGGGGGCGGTTGACTGCGCGTCCGGCTACCGGCTTCGAGCATGCCCTCAGACTAGAGCCCGCCGGGCTGATCCAACCCGTCGTCTTGCCGCCGGCCAGACCGGGTACTGGCCGGTCCGGTGGCCGCCGCCGGCAACCACCACGCCCTCGTCATGCGCAACATGACAATCGAGAGCAAGAGCTGGCATTCTCGATGCCCATGGAGACGGTCGCTCGCCGCAATACCGACGATGCCTTGACGCCGCAGCAGGAGTCGGAGCTCGTGCGGGCGATGCTGGCTCATCAGGTGGGGATCGATCCGGATCGGGTGGGGCCGGTTCTGGATCTCGCTGCGGTCGGTGTGGTCAACAACGCCTGGCGCAACAGCCCGGTCGAGGACTGGCACGCCGGGGACGGGCCGCTCAGCGACGGCGACATGCTCCGCATCAATTCACACACATGTTGGCGGGTACGGCAAATCATCCGCCGTTGGCGCCGCGAGGTGGGCCTGGCAGCAGATGCCGACGCTGGGCAGCTTGACGACGTCAGCGTGGACGACTGGGACTGGCTTGCCGTACGGATCTGGCGCTGGTTGATCAACCCGCAGCGCCTGCTCCCAGGTGGCTCGCGGCTCGTCGAGATCGCCGGCGACGACCTCGCAGACTTCAGCGACCACGTCGCGGACGTGTTGGGCGGGTGGGCAGCCGCAGCCGAGCAACGGGGTGGCCGACACGCCGCCTGGCGCGCCGCAGCACACGGTGGGCTGGCGTGCCGCCATTGGTGGGGCACCCCGACCTGGCCCAGCCTGGTCGACGACTTCGTCACCGCCCTTGACGAGCCATCGCATCGGCACTGGGGTCCTGACGGCGAGTGGCGTCGAGGACTGCGGCCAGAACCTACGCAGGTGGCGGACCGCGGCGCTTTGCGCACAACCCTTCTGCGCGAGCCGTGGGCCCTCCATCCGCTGACAGCCCAGTGGGTTGTCGCGGCGGGCATCGGCTACCTGCAGCCGGATATCCCTCCGTTGCCCACCAGCGCCGACACCAGCACGTCTGCGAGCGGCGTCTCCTGAGGACTGGATCAACGGCGAGTGCTAGGGCTATGCGACCCAGCCGCCGTCACCCCTGGCGTGGTGCGGGCACGGACTGCCCGTCTTGTCCTCTGGCCAGCGGGTGGGGCTGGCCCGTCATGGCGGCCAGCGCGGTGGCGACGGCGTGAAGGTCGGCCTTGATGTAGGTGGTGGTGGCGGGCCCGCGGCGGTCGGTGTGGCCGGCGTAGGCGCGGGCTATTCCATAGCCGAAGTGCCGTTCGACCCAGGTGAGGGTGGTGTGGCGGAGCCAGTGGGTGGAGATGCCCTGCGCGGCGACCCATGGCAGGTGGTCTCCGATGCGTTTCCAGAGGTGGTCGTAGCGGCGGCTGCTGAGAGCTTGGCCGTTGCGGTATCGCAACAGCCGGTCTGCGGGCAGGACCGCACCCCGAACCTGGGCGTGCTCCTGCAGGCGGACGGCGAGGATCGGGGTGATGGGTTGCCAGCGTAGGGTGCCGCCCTTCTCTGTGAGGCGGACCAATGCGTGTCGGGTGTCCAGGTCGACCAGGCGGAGGGCGAGGGCGCCGCCGCGTCGGCAGGCGGTTTCGGTGTGCAGGCGCAGCAGCAGTGCGTCGAGGATGACGTCGTTGCCGCTGGTACGCGCGACCACGTTGATGTCCTGCAGTTCCCCGGGCGTGAGGGCGCGGCGGGGATTGGGCAGCCGGCGTGGTTTGGCGATCCGGTGGGCTGGGCTGTCCGCGGCGGTGAGGTAGCTGTCGGCGATGGCACGGCGGTAGACGGCGCGGGCGGCCGCGATGACGTGCTCCCCGGCGTGGCGGCCCTGCCGGCCGGTGCGTCGGGAGCGGGCGGTGGCGGTGACCTGGCGCATGAGGGCTTCGATGTCGCTGGCGGTGACCTCGTCGAGCCGCAGATGGCCGAGGACGAGGGCCATGCGGTTCCAGTAGGTGCCGTAGGTGCGGCGGGTGCCCGGGCTGGCCGCTGCCACGACGACGGGTAGGTACTCGGCGAGCGTCGGTATGCGACGCGCCGGCTCGGGCTGGGCGGCGAGGTCGGCCGGGGTGAGTCCAAGGTGCGCGAGCATCTGCCGGGCGGTGACGATGCGTGACGGATCAGCCGGCATGAGAAGTGCCTCCGAGGACGGCGGCGTGCCGATCCGCGAGGAGCCGCGTGATGGTGTTCGAGGGGTGCACGACGAGCAGATCGCGCGCGGGGATCGCGGCCAGCAGCACCGGCCGATGCGCGTGGATGCCGTAGAGTTGCCGGGCCGCGGCGGGCAGGGGAAGTGCCCCGCGGGCGCCGATGGTGTGCTTCCCGTCAGGTCTCGTGGTAGCCAGGAGCAGGCCGTCGGTGACGTCGACATGGAGGCGGTGACCGGACGGCCAGCCCAGCGCCCGCAGCAACGCCCGGGCGGCGACCCGGCCGTCGGCATCCGGGCGGGCCACGTCGAAGAGCATGTCGTCGACCGGTTCCCGCGTAGCTGGCAGGGCTGCGGGCAGCGCCGGCATCGGAGCCGGTGGCGGTGCCGAGCGAGGAAGCGGGGCCGGTATGACCGCACCGATCAACTGCTCTTCGAGGCGTCGGCGGGAAGGTTGCCGGGCGGCCGTCATGGTGACCACCGCAGGCGTTCGCGCGGCCTCAGCGCGTGGAGCTGAGAGCCCTGATCTTCGATGTTTGCACGGCTGCTACGCGGCGCCCTCATCGGGAGCCACCACGGTGGTGAGCTCCCGTGATCTGGCACGAAGAGTGGTGTCCGAGGGGGGACTCGGACACGTATATCCCGCATACCTGCTGGAAACAGGTATGCATGCGTTAGAGGGTAGGCGGCGGCAGCCAGCCGGGCAATGACGGCACGCAGCGAAGTTCGACGCTCCCCCGTGTTCATACCCAGGCCCGAGGGCCATCGAGTGCGCTGACCTCGGAGCTGGTGCCCCGCAGGGCATACTCGGCGACGTTCCGTACCGCAGTGATGATGGCGGCGATTCTCCGTGCGGGCGCTGGTCACGCCGCCTGATTCCATCGCGGGCCCCTCCGGCTCGTCGAAGGGCACCCGCAGCCAGAGCGCCACCCGGCGGCGTATGCGCGCTACCACCCCGTGAGACCACATCGCCGCCGGCTCACTTTTGGTGATCTGGACGCTACTTCAAGTGTTGGCAACGCGACAGCTTGAACGGGTTCTTGTCAATTCGACAAGAAGCTATGGTCGAGCGGTGCCCGATGACACTTGGGAACCACCCCGGATCCTGCTCACCGTCGATCTCGTGATCCTCACCCTGCGCGGTGGCCGTCTGCACCTGCTTCTCGTGCGGCGCGGCGTCGAGCCGTTCGCTGGGCGGGCGGCGCTGCCTGGTGGGTTCCTCGCCGATGAGCGCGAGGACATCCTCAGCGCCGCCCGCCGGGAGCTGCGGGAGGAGGCGGGGATCAGCGACATCCCGCACCTGGAGCAGCTCGGTACATACGGCGACCCCGACCGTGACCCTCGTGGACGCGTAGTCTCCGTCGCCCACCTCGCCGTCGTGCCGCGCCTTCCCGAGCCCATCGCCGGAACCGACGCTGCGGCCGCCGAGTGGACGCCGGCCGACGATGTACTCGCCGCGCGGGTACCGCTTGCCTTCGACCACCTACGCATCGTCGTCGACGGGGTGGAGTGTGCCCGTTCCAAGTTGGAGCACACGGGGCTCGCGACCGCTTTCTGCCCCGAGGTCTTCACCCTCACGGAGCTGCAGCAGGTCTACGAGGCCGTCTGGGGCACGCCGCTCGACCCCCGCAACTTCTACCGCAAGGTCCAGGGCACGAAGGGCTTCGTGGTCCCCGCCGGTCCGCCCCGCGCCACGGGCACCGGCCGCCCAGCACGCGTCTACCGCGCTGGTCCGCGCCGGAACCTCTACCCGCCCATGATCCGCACGGTTCCGACCGTCGCAGCCGGAGGAGACGAGAGATGACCAGACCTGTGGTCGTGCTCACCGCACTGGACCTCGAGTACAACGCAGTCCGCGAACGTCTCACGAAAGTCGAACCGCACGTACATCCGATGGGCACGCGCTTCGAGCGTGGCACCGTGACCGGAGGCTCCTGTGAGATCATTCTCGGCCTTGTCGGCAAAGGCAACCACCCCTCCGCCGTCATCGCCGAGCGCGCCATGACCGAGTTCGACCCGGAAGCGGTCATCTTCGTGGGCGTGGCCGGGGCGCTCTGGCCCTCCATCGGCCTCGGCGACGTCATCGTGGCCACCCACGTGTACGCCTACCACGGCGGCACCAGCGAGAGCGACGCGTTCCGCACCCGGCCTCGCGTGTGGGAGATCCCCCATGCCTGTGATCAGCTCGCCCGGCATCTTGAGCGAGAACGAGGCTGGGCGAGGGGCCTCGCCGGAGGAGTGCCCCAGGTGCGGTTCGGCCCAATCGCCGCCGGGGAGGTCGTCCTCGACTCGGCGTCCTCGCCCGAGGCGGCACGCATCCGTGATCACTACAACGACGCGTTGGCAGTGGAGATGGAATCCGCCGGGGTCGCCCAGGCCGCCCACCTGAACCGCTCTTTGCCGGCCGTCGTCGTCCGCGGCATCAGCGACCGTGCCGACGGGACCAAGGTCCACACTGACGGCGAGAACTGGCAGCCCCGTGCCGCCGCCAACGCTGCGGCCTTCGCCCTCGCGCTCGCCCAGGAGATCGGGGCGAAGTATGGCTCCTCCTCTCGCCGTTCTCGGGAAGAAGCAGGTGATGCGTCGATGTCCAGCTCCGTCAGTAACGTCGCCAAGGGCAACGCTCACGTCGGATTTCAAGCACACACCGTTCACCACGCAACCGTCTACGGCGCGCCGGGCGGCGCGGCCGGGGAGACATTCCACGACCAGCTCGCGGAACTGCGCGCCTCGCTCCGTAAGTGCCATGAGGCGGGTGACGTGGACGCGGTCACCTACCGCGCGGCAGAGCAGGAGATGGACGCCGCCGCCGCCGACGTACCCCCGGCCGACGACGAGGCACGGAGCCGCGCAACCACAGCCCTGCGGAAGCTGCGCGGCCTGCTAATGGACTGGACGGACCTCGCCACGCGGGTCGCGGGGCTCATGGCGGCCCTGCGGAATCTGTCATGAGTGCCGGACCGCAGGAGAGATCGTTCACCAACGTCGCGGACGGTAGTGCCCGGGTGGGTTTCCAGGCCCAGGAGGTCCACATCGAAGGCGGATACCACGTCAGCGAGGACGACCCACCTGAGCGGCAGTTCGAAGTCGGCCTCCGCTACCTGGAGATCAGCGCCCCCTCCGAGGCGAGAGAGCTAATCATGAAAGCGGTCGCCCGGGGCTACAAGAACTCCCGCGCCTACTTCTACCTGGCGCTCGCACTGCTGAGCGGCCGTACCGTGCAGAGCCTGACAGACCAGGAACTCGCGCAGTTGGCACATGTGCGCCGCTGGGCGACGCAACGCTCCGAAGATCCCTGGGCCCGGGGCATCAATGTCGTCGGCTCGCTGCTGGACTCGCTGCCGCAGACCACGGCGGAGACTCCCGACCCGGCCGCGATCGGCGCGGTAGTCAAGGAGTTCGAATCGCTCGACCCGTCCCTCCAGGAAAGCATCCTCAACCACCTCGAGGTCTTCCTGGCCGGCCCGCACCAGGACTGGACCTGGCGAAAGACATTCGCGGCCGCCCGGCGGGACAGGACGGCCAACGGCCGGACGCAGCGCGTCTGGAAGTTCTTCCAGACCAAGCCGATACCTCCTCGGCAGGTTCCGCCGCCCCCGATCCGCACCGACGCGGCAGACTACCTGCGCGCCTCCGGCGGCCCGGCACTGCTCCTCGCCACGGGCCTATTGGTGGTCAACTACGCTTGGGCCCACTCGTGGCTTCGCTCGGCCGGCTACCTGATGGTGGCTCTTGGAGCCGCCGTCGTGGCGGTCCGGACAGGATTCACGATCAGACTGGCTCAGCATCGACGCCGGATGGCCCGCCAACGTCTCACCTTCACACCTCAGCGTGTTCCCACACAGTCCGACCGGTTCGCCTCAGCGATGGACTCCCTTTTCGACCGCTACTTCGGACGTTACCTACCGCAGGGCATGGCCCGGGAGACGTGGCTGGCGGAGACGGCGGGCATCCGGCAGTCCCTCCGCAACGAGTTGGTCGAGCTGTACCGGGAGCAAGCGATCGACGCCAAGCGGGTCGCCTGGCTAGTGAGATTTCTCGCCAGCGACGTCAAGCGGCTGTGGCTCAGCGGTGAACTCACGGCGGGTCCCGAGAACTCCCGAGTGCCATCCTCGACGCGGACCGCCTTCGGTGCGGCCGTGTTCGCCCTGTTGGTGGCCGGGCCACTGCTCCTGTGGCAGGCACTCCTCGAAGCACCGTTCACGACGGCGATCGCGACGGCCGGCGTCGTGGCCGGAGCTCGGCTCGCCATCCAGGGCTGGTATGCGATCCTTCTCGAGCGCCACCGCTACCGAGACGACCTGTTCCGGGTCCGGCACGACTACGAGGACCGGCGCGCGGCGTACGACAGGTGGGTGCGCAAATTGGAATCGAAGCCCACCGACGCAGAAATGGCGCACTGGCTCGACTGCGATCGCAAAATCCTCCTCCAGGACACACTGCGGCACTACCGCGTGACCGCGCAGGACGTGATAGCGCACGCCTTCATCGAGGCGCCCGTGCCCGGGTGCAAGCGGGCCCGAGTCAGCAAAGGACCCTGGCGCTACTCGCGATACAAACTTCTCCTCTTCCTGCTCACCAAGGACGGCGTCCGGCAGGTCACGGTCACCCTCGACTTCGAGACCACGGAATTCGGCGACCAGCAGCGCCTCACCTACCAGTACAACTCCGTCGTGGCGGCGCACGTCGTCGATGCCCGCAACGGCGAGAAAAAGCTCTCCCTTACCCTGACGAACAATCCCCGGGACGAGCTGACGATCACCGGTGAGTGGCCAGGCATGCCGGAGCTCGGCGACGACGACCGCATCGCCTCCCAGGTCTCCCTCGACGCCTCGGGCCTCGATCGCACCCTGCATGTACTGGAAGGCATCGCCGCCGAAGGCAAAGAGTGGATCACCCACGAGAACCGCCGGGAACGCGCTGGCCTCCGGCGGCTCGTCGCGGCGATGGAGGACTGACACATGCAGTCCTGCCCGCTTCGGGGGTAAACGGGCCCACGGCCAGACGACAGGCACCTGTTGGCATCCCGTACGGCTACGTAGGATCGCCGAGAGCTGTCGTCTAATGCGGACGCGCGAGGACGGCAGGACCGGATTCGTGGCACCGCACCGATAAGCTCCGATGCGACGGGCCGCGGGCTGGGGAGGCGAGATGGGCAAGCCGCGCAGTGCAGCAGCGGCGGGCAAGGACTTCCCGTACGACCTACCCACGACCTGCTTCATTGAGGTCAGCAACGACGGCAGCGTGTCGCAAGGTGCGGACGTACAGGCCTACGAACGGGCGGTAGCAGGCACCTCACGGTTGTTCGCGGTCTGGCCTGGCAATTACTCCAGCGACCTGTTCGTGATCGACGACCTCGACGCGTACGCCCGTGCGGTCGGGATAGTTCACGACCAGGAGCGCACAGGCCTCGCCGAGCATGAGCATCAGATCCGCTGGCAACCCGCCGACCGGGACTCGAACGGCCGCGGCACCTACATCTGGGTGGTCGTGCAGTTCGAGTGTGGCTGCGCCATCCGCGACCTGCGCGCGTTCGCCGATCAGATGCGCGCCCAGCGGGGCTGGGAAGTGGCCACCTCCACTGGGTGGAGCGGCAGCGGCGACCGCTTCACCGTGCGGGTACGCCGCCGAAGCCTCAGCGCGTAAGCCCACCCGCAGCGCCGCATTTCTTCACTGCTTTGGGAGACAGTCATGACCTCCGGCACAGCAGATGCCGTGTTCGCACAGGCCCGCGCCGACGGCGAGGCTGCGGTGGCCCGCTTGGCCCGTTTCAACGAGCCCGGTCGGATGAGCCTGGCCGGCGCGTACGCCCTGGGATACGGCACGCTCGGGCTGGCGCAGTTCGAGGACAACGGCCCTGACTGGTACGACCTACTCGACCCCCTGGACACCCTCTTTCTCGGCACCGCGTTCCCGAAGCTGTTCGCGAGCATGTACGAGTTCGCCAATGCCCGTGACCGATGGCTGGAACTGCTGCAGGGCACCGTGCACGGCAAAGGTATCGAGGACTTCGTCCGGCTCAGCGTGCGTACCAGTGACGAGTTCGGCCGGCCGATCGACGACGGCGAACTTATGCTCGTCATCGCCGGCCGAGTTGAGGACGCACGTCTCGACCAGCGAAAGCTCCCACGCACGCTGCTGCCGGAAGCGGCGCTGGCCGGTTCCCGCATCGCCGCAGGACCTTCTACCAGGGCGGTGCTACCAGATGCCCTGCCCGCCGCCGATGAGCTGGTCGACCAATTCTGGCGGTCCACAGAGTCGGATCTTGCTGTCGAGCACGACGGCACTGCCGTCGATGCCCTACGCGAAGGGGTGTGGCTGCTGCGCAGGTCCGGGCTGAACGCCGCCGACGAGGCAGGCGTGCTGCTCCCGGCGTTGTACATGACGCTGGTCGCCCGCGACGATGAGGTATTGCAGGAGATGCCAGAGCGTGCTGAGGCCTGGGCGCAGGGGCTTGCCGACGATTCGCCATTGATCCCGGTGGTCGACACCATCCGCCACGCCACCGAGCAGGGCTTGACCTCGTCGCAGATCCTGGCTCGGCTCTACGGGCTACCGGCGTTCACCAGCGCGGTGCGGACAGCCGATCGAGACTGGCACAGCAGCCCTGGACTGGCGCTCCCCCCGATCGCGTTCCGGCTGGGATTCGCCGAAGTCAATACCCGCGATCACAAGGTGCTGCGGCTCGGTGAAGGTGCCGCCGCGTTGCTACGGGTGCAGCGGCAACGCTTCGAAGAGCGCTTCGGCCGGCCGCCCGCACCCGACGAACCTCTGTTCTTCGACCCCGACAGCGACAGCGACCAACCGGTCGCGGTGAACCCCGTGGATCTCGAACGCGCCACCGTGGCCAAGCTGGAAGCTCTTGACATCTCCCCGGCCTGGATCTACGCCACCCAACATACGGACGGTCTGCTGCCCGCGCTCGACGGCAGCTTCCGCAGTGACAGTGACCGCCGCGAGTGGGACAACGCCGTCGCCCGCTACCTGAGCACCCATCCCGGCACGGTCGTCGACACCACCGAACAGCTGCGCAAGCTGCGTATCGGCGCCGCCGTGACCTCGTTGCACATGGCGACTACCGACCCCAACTACGCTACGTCGCTCATCGAACGCCTGCCCGATGCCGCCACCAGCGACTACAGCGACGCTTCCCTGGTTCGCGCGGTGCTGCAAGGCATGGCCGGCGCTCTCCTAGACCGACTGACCACCAGTGACAGCGTCATGGGCAAAGCTCAAGAGTTCGCGCGCGCCTGGGCGGGTGCGGACCTCGCCGCGGCGGTCGAGCAGGCCGCCAGCGACGGCGTACACAACGATCCTGCCGTCCTGCTCGCCGCTTTCGCCGCCAACGACGCCTTCACGGGCGACGGTGAAGCCGATGAGGCCGACTTTGATCTGGAAGCAGACGACATCTGCGAACAGATGGTCGCAGTCCTCCTCGAGTACGACCAGCCGGACATCCCCCTCGACATCATCACCTCGCTCACCCAGCTGCAAGACGCCGACGAGGGCGGCCGGCTGATCGCCCTGCTGATCGGGCGCGCCATGGGCTACCTTGTCAACATGCGTGACAACGGCGTCACCGCTGATCAGATCACCGAAGCCGTCAACTGGCTCGGCAGCGGGTACGGCGCCGCATGCGCTGGGCCCGCCGCCATTATCTCCGCCCTCGCCGGGCACCCGGAAGGCCAAGCCGCACTCGCCGACCGCGTCGGCGTACAGGAGCCGACCTTCAATGACCTGTCCGACTTGTTGGGCATCCACCTGTTCCCCGCGATGATCTGGTTGTGCGCAGGTCTCGTCGCCACCACCGGTGACACCAACATTGCCTGGTTGCGTAAGTTCCGCGTAGGGAGGTAGCACAGCCCGTGCCGGCCGTCGGTGATGCGCTCCGGGCGGGCTGATTCACGCTCACCGGCCGGATCAGGTGGGCCACGTACAGCAGCCATCGGCGTCGGCAAGTGTGTACGGGCGGTTGGCAGCAGAGGCGCGACGGCCCGCGCCCCAAGCTCGCCAACTACGCAATGTGACGGTAGGGGCGACCCGGCGGTGCGCGGATCTGGCTCCCCTCTGTGTCAAGACACCGCTGGGAGGAGGGTTCTATCCTGGGTGGCGGCGGGTCCGGGAAGTGACTTCTCCGAAGAGCCGGCTGGGGGATGCGAGTCGGTCACGCTGGAGCCAGTTGCCGTTCCCCGTTGTCCTCCCGGGCTCGCCGCCGTGGCCACCGCGTCGTTGGTCATGCTGCGGTAGACGATGTCGGACAGGCGTCGTTTCAGCGCACGCATGGCTTCCATCGAGGTCTTGCCGGAGGCTTTCTTCCGGTCGAAGTAGGCGCGTCCTTCGGTGGGGTTGCGCAGCTGGACGGTGGCCATGATGTGCAGTACCCGGTTGATCTGCCGGTTGCCGGCGCGGGAGAGCCGGTGTCGCATCTGCTCGCCGAAGGAGGCGTCGATGGGGGCGGTGCCGTTCCAGGAGGCGAAGTGGGCCCGGTTCGGGAAACGGGTGATGTCGCCGACCTCGACCAGCAGCCGGGCGGCGCCGGATGGTCCGATGCCGTGCAGGTCCATCAGCGTGGTGCCGGTCGAGGCCACCAGCTCCTTGAGTTCCTTGTCGGCTTCCTTGGAGCGTCGGTAGATGCGTTCGAGGTCGGCGATCAGCTCCGCAGCGACCCGGCGTCGGGCCTTCCCGACCGCGTCACGAGGCCGGACCGTGGCCAGCAGTGCCTTGGCTTGGGCGGCGGACAGGCTCTTCTTCGCTCCACCGGGTATCAGTTCCAGCAGCAGCTGGTGCAGCTGGGACACCATCCGGGTGTGGTCCTCGCCGAAGGAGCGGCGCCGGTCGACCAGAATCCGCAGCAGGGCCAACTGTTCGTCGTTGACGACCGGGCGCAGTCCGGCCATGCGGGTGCCGACCAGGGCGATGGAGTGGGCGTCGGTGGCGTCGGTCTTGCGGCCCTGCCCGGTGGCGAACACCCGCGCCCTGGCCGACAGCTTCGGTGGCACGTCGACGACCTGCTCGCCATCGGCCAGGAGCCGGTTGGCGGTGTGCCGGCCTATCCCTTGGCAGCCCTCGATCGCCCAGACCCGCTTCGGCCATCGGTTGGCGTACCTTCGCATAGCCGTGTAGCCGTCGCGGTCGGTGTCGAACCGGCCGCCGCCGACGACGGTCTCGTCGCGGGCCATGACCTCGATCGTGGCAGAGCGCTTGTGCGGGTCCATACCGATGACGACACGATCCGGCGTGATGCTCAACAAGTCCTCCGATACTCGATCCACCTGGGTTGTCGAGCCGGGAGGGCAACGCTACTTCGAGCCGAGCAAACCCCTCTTGAGCCTCTCCCCGCCCTGAAGCGGTGCCCGGGCTACGCAGGCCAGATGAGAGCCACACGACCAGCGTGGGCAGCCGAAATGAGAGCGACAGCCCGGGCACCTCGACCGAAGCCTGGCCGGGCAACGGTCGCAGGTCAATGAAACAAGTCGCCGAGATGAGTGCGTCACCCTGTCGACGACGCGTGAAAAATGACCCCGTGTCGACGGGTGAAATCTGACCCCCTTCAGAGATCTTGTGACAAGACATGGAGGGTGATCAAAGTGGAGGACTGGGCGGAGATCCGCCGGCTCTACCTGGCCGAGCAGATGCCGATCAGGGACTGTACAAATAACGGCTGATCGACCGATCAAGGGAGAGACGCCAGATGACGACCGAGACCACCGTGGGAGAGCCGGCCGTGGAGCCGGTGGGTGCGGTCACGGATGAGCAGTTGATTGCGATGCTGGTCGATCGGGCTCGTGGTGACGGGCTGCAGTTGACCGGCGAGGGTGGACTGCTGCAGCAGCTGACGAAGCGGGTCCTGGAATCCGCGTTGGACGGGGAGATCACCGACCACGTCGGCTACGACAAGCACGACCCTGCCGGTCGGGGCAGCGGGAACACCCGTAACGGCAGCCGGACCAAGACCGTGATCACCGACGTCGGACCGGTCGAGGTGCGGGTGCCCCGCGACTCGGCGGGGACGTTCGAGCCGCAGATCGTGCGTAAGCGGCAGCGGCGCCTGTCCGGGGTCGACGACATGGTGTTGTCGTTGTCGGCCAAGGGGTTGACGCACGGCGAGATCGCCGCGCACCTGGCTGAGGTGTACGGCGCGGAGGTGTCGAAGCAGACGATCTCCACCATCACGGACAAGGTGATGGACGGGATGGCGGAGTGGCAGAACCGGCCTCTGGACCGCGTGTATCCGGTCGTGTTCATCGATGCCATCAACGTGAAGATCCGGGACGGTCAGGTCGCGAACCGGCCGATCTACGTGGTCATGGCGGTTACCGTCGACGGGAATCGCGACATCCTCGGGATCTGGGCCGGCGACGGCGGTGAAGGTGCCAAGCACTGGCTGCACGTGCTCACCGAGCTGAAGAACCGCGGCGTCGCCGACGTGTTGATGCTCGTCTGCGACGGGCTCAAGGGCCTGCCGGACGCCGTCGCGACGGTCTGGCCGCGCACGATCG
>NZ_JAASAD010000033.1 GCF_012726175.1 Micromonospora sp. HNM0581 | reverse complement strand
GGCCCGAAATGAGGTTGCTGACGTTCGGGTAGAAGAACATTTGGGCACCGCGCTGGTCGATCATTAACAGCGGGCCCTTGGCCACCCGGTGGCATCCTGCCAATGCGCCTTCAGCGGCCGGACCTTCGGATATCGGCTCAGTCGGGATGGCGGTGGTTGACATGGTCCCAGCCTGCCCAATCAGACCCTGCAGCTACCCGACGCTGAACACCGCGTAAAAAAGTTTAGGGAACTCCCTCACGTACGAAAGGAAATCGCTTGGAAACGGCAAGTGGACGTGAAATGACTGCAATTTGTCCTGGGCGCGATGTGTGTTGTCCGCGAGCGCCGTGCCGTCCGACGAAAGTAGGCCACGTCGTATCCGGCGCGGCTGGTCCCGACTCTGGAGCATGAGGTTGGGCCGGTCGCACCACCGTCGCCGAGTGAGGGAAATCCCCCGATCCCGTATCAGGCCGGTACGAGAGCCCCGACCGGTAGGTGGCTACCCCATGCTGTGGTCATGGGCCGGTTGTCGTTGCGTCTCGGCCGGCGGCCGACGTCGGCGCCACCCGCTCTCGGCGACGGACTGATCGCCGAGCACTTTGGCGCGGGGGCGATTCTCAGCCACCCCGCTGACCCGCCGTACAAGTACTGGCGGGCACTGCGAATGGTCGCGGGTGCCACAGATGAGCCGCTGGTGTCGATGTCGGCCGGCGCGGGCACCCATCTCGACGCCGGGAACCTGCTCTGTGACCTCGTCCGGAACACCGTGCGTACAGCACGTACGAGGCACAGCCGCGTCTGGCTTGTCTGTCCCGGGCTCGACGCTACCGCCCGGGACGGCGTCGGCTGGTTGGTCGCGCTGTCCCGCGCGGCCGGTGTCGACATCGTCGCGGCGGACGGTCCCATCGCCTTCCTCCCCGACGGCCGGCTGTATGCCGGCCCGGCGACCGGCGCGACAGGCTGGCGAACCTTCCACCCGCACGGCGCCGGTGACCGTATCGGTGAGCACTATCCAAGCTCGGGCCAGCTTCCCGAGTGGCCGCCCCTGGAGAGCGAGGCGGCGCCGGCGACCCTCGTGTCGGATCGTTGGCGGCGGCGCGACACCCGCATCTGGTTGCTCGGCGACGCGGAACCGGTGGTCGCGGAGGCGGTGCCGGCCGGCATTCTGCTGCGCCCGCTCGGGCTGTACTCATCGGACGCGTACCTTTCCGTCGATCCGATGTCGTCGACGATCACCGTGGGGACGGCCGGCTTCCCGGTGCCGGCGGCACTGGTGGCGGCCGTCCGTCGGCTTGTCGACGAAACCACTACCGGGCAGGCGGGTGGCCTGAAACTGAGGGTTGCCGGCGAGGTCGAGCTCACCATGTTGGAGGTGCTCGGCGACCTGGTAGGAGAGTGGGCGACAGTCGGCGAGGCGGCGTACGTGGCTACCCGCCCGCAGACCTCCGACGTCCCCTCGCCGCTGCCGGAGGCCCCGGTCGGACCGACCGTGCCCGCGATGGCGCCGGTCGAGCTGCGACAGGCCGCCCGATACCAGGAAATCGTCACGATGTCCGCGACGCCCGTGGTGACGGTCGCCGAACCCGTGACAGAAGAACGGCCACCGGAAGCCCCCTCAGACCCCGGGGAGGTGCGCCGCGACCCCCCTGCGGCGCCCTCCCCGGCCATACCACCGGCTTCCACCGCGTCGCCGGCCCCAGTGCCCGCGCCCGCCGCCCCGCCGGGGCTGCCTGCCCCGGCACCGGTCGTACACGTGCACGACCGGGCGAGTACCGCCGCCGAACAGCGCGAGTTCGTGGCAGCACTGGGCGCCGAGTTCACCGGCACCCTGGCGACGGTCAACGCTGCCCTGTCGACCTGGCCCGCGTTGCGTGACGATTCGCCGGGTGCGAAGGCGGACTACGCGGCGGTCTGTGTGTATCTCGGGCGGACCGACTGGGGCGGCGTGCGGTTGAACGCCGCCCTACGGGCCGGCCGGCTGCCTGACCTCGCCGGATATCTGCCCTGTCTGGTGTCCGGGATGCGCCGGCTGCCGCTACACCGTCGCGCTGTGCTCTGTCAGGCCACGCTGGGCGGGCCGGTCGAACGGAGCTACCCGGTGGGCGCCACGCTCACCGAGCCGACTTTCCGCAGTGCCAGCGCCGGACTGGACGTCGCCGTACCCGGTGCCGACATCGACCTGCTGATCTGGTCCCGTAGCGCGCGGCAGACATCGGTGCTCGGGTCGCCCGACCGGCCGTTGGACGAGGCGACCTTCCTCAGCGGTACCCGCTTCAAGGTGCTCGAGGTTCGCAGGTCGAAGCCGGGTGGCGGGGACGGTGCCGAGCTGCCCGCCGTCACGGTCCTGTTGCGCGAGGTGTCGCCGGGGGAGCGTACCGGGATGACCGGACTGGACGAGGCGGACCGGGTCGCGCTGAGTCGCCTCACGCGTGCCCTGGCGCAGCGCCGCAGTCAGTCGCCGCGCGTGGTCGAGGACGTCGACCTGGTGGAGCGTCTCGCCGGCCCGGCGTTGGGAGCGGGTGTGGCCGACGGCGCGATGGCATGTTCGTGATCGGCGGCGCATCCGCCCACCGGGCGATCGCGGCGATCACGTTGGTCGCCGCGACGGCAGTCCCCACACCACCGGCCGTGGACCAGGGTGGATGTATACCTGCGCCGACGAGCACCGAGACCGGTGTGCCGTGGAGTCAGCGGCGGCTGGGCATCGAGCGGGCCTGGCCGCTCTCGCGTGGTCAGGGGGTGCTGGTCGCGGTCGTGGACACCGGGGTCGACGCGAACGTGCCGCAACTACGCGGCCGGGTGTTGCCCGGAGCCGACCTGACCACCACCGGGCGTCCCCGAGCCGACGACGACTGCTTCGGCCACGGTACCTTCGTCGCCGGGATCCTCGGCGCGGCTCCGGCCGCCGGTACCGGCTTCGCCGGTGTCGCCCCGCAGGTGCGGATCCTACCGATCCGGGTGGCCCGCAGCATGGACGACGGCACCGTGCTGCGACTCGCCGCGGGGGTGCGGGTGGCGGTGGACTCCGGCGCCAAGGTGATCAATATTTCGGCCAGTACCTCGGTGCGGGAAGCGAACCTGGTCAAGGCCATCGAGTACGCGGAGGAACGCGACGTCGTGGTGGTCGCCGCGGCGGCCAACGGTGCCGAGCAGAACCGGGTCGTCGCCTACCCGGCGGCACTGCCGACGGTCGTGGCGGTAGGTGCGATCGACTCCGGTGGTGCCCTCGCTGGTTTCTCCCAGACCGGGGAGCATCTCGGACTGGCCGCGCCTGGTGTGGAGGTGACAAGTGTCGGACCAGGCGGTCCGGGTCACTGGCAAGGCAGCGGCACCAGCTACGCCGTACCCTTCGTGGCCGGTACGGCGGCGCTCGTGCGGGCCTACCGGCCCGGGCTGACGGCGGCGCAGGTGCGGGCGCGGCTGTTCGCCACCGCCGACCACCCGGCCGCCGCCATGCCCGACCCGGGTTTCGGCTGGGGGGTGGTCAACCCGGCTGCTGCGGTTTCGACGGTGCTGGCTGAGGAGGGCGGCGCGGGTGTCGCGGTACCGCCCCCGCCGATCCGTAGACCAGACCTTCCGCCGCCCGATCCGATCGGGCCACGTCTGGCGGCGCTCGCTGCCGGCATCGCGGTGGTGGCCACCGGCGTGGTCGCCCTGCTCACCGTTTTGCTGCCGGCCGCCAACCGGCGTCGCTGGCGACCCGCCCGTTCGGTGACGGTCGAGCAGGCCCGTCGGCCCTGACCGGGTGGCCCGGGAGCAACCGTCGATCGTGGACGTGTGTGGCCGGTGCCGCTTCCCTGCGGATCGTCGACGGGGAAGCGGCACCGGTTTCGACTATCTGACCTGGGGGGTCTGGACCAGGCAGACCTGACGGCGGCGGTTGATGTACTGGCCGCGCCCGGTCGGTAGCTTGCGGGGCTTGACGGTGCCCAGGAACGCACCCTCCTCGCGCGGGCAGGAGAGCAGCATGGCTGGTGTGCCGAGTTCCCACGCCCGGCGTAGGACCGCGTTGGACATTGCCCGCCCAGCCCCGGCGGTGCTGCGGGCGATGATGAGGTGGAGTCCGATGTCCGCGCCGTGCGGCAGCAGCGGCAGAAGCGGCTGAAGTGGGGCCTCCCGGCCACTCTCGATGAGATCGAAGTCGTCGACGATGATGAACAGCCGGCCGCCGGTCCACCAGTCCCGCTGGGGAAGGCGGCTGGGGGTGATCTCCGGGCCGGGTAGCCGACCCGTCATGATCTTGCCTGCCTCGGCCACCGTGGCGGCGAGGCGCTCGGTCGACATCGAGTAGCCGATCTGGTTCGCCTCCGGAATGGCGTCGTGCAGCTCCCGCCGGGAGTCGCCGAAGACGACCCGGGCCTCACCCGGCGGGTGGTGCGCCACGATCGAGCGGGCGATGTGTCGGAGCAGGTTCGTCTTGCCGGTTTCCGTGTCACCGAAAACCAGTAGATGCGGGCTGGTGTCGAAGTCGTGCCACAGTGGTTCCAGCCGGGCGTCGTCGAGCCCCAGCGGGATCCGGATCTCCGCCGACCGACTCGGCGCGGTGGCCGTCGGCAACTCACTGGCGGGCAGCCGGTCCGGCAGCAGCCGGACCCGGGGCGCGCGGGGCGCGGCCGGAACGTCCAGCGCCTCGACCAGTTCGGCGGTCGCCTCGGCCAGGTCGTCGGCGTTCTGGTAGCCGTCGATCCGAGGCAGCGCGGTCAGGAAGTGCTGCCGGTCGGTGGTGATGCCGCGCCCTGGAATGGCCGGCACGGTCGCCGCCGTACGACTGTGCACCTCGGACTCAACCGGGTCACCGAGCCGCAGCTCGAACCGGGTACCGAGCACGTCACGCAGCCACGGCCGCATCTCCGACCAGCGGCCGGCGGACACCACCAGGTGGATACCGAAGCTCAGACCCCGCGCGGCCAGCTCGCCGAAGCGGTCCTCCAGCTCGGAAAAGTCCTGGCGGACCGTGTACCAGCCGTCGACCACGAGGAACACGTCACCGTACGGGTCCAGGTCGCGGAACTTGCCGCCCCGTCGGGCACGCCGGTAGCTGGGCATCGAGTCGACACCGTGGTCGGCGAAGATCTGCTCCCGGCGGGCCATCAGGTTGGTCATCTCCAGGACCGTGCGGGTGACCCGATCCCGGTCGAGCCGTCCCGCGACGCTGCCCACCTGCGGCAACCGGGCAAGCGAGGCGAGGGCGCCGCCGCCGAAGTCCAGGCAGTAGACCTGCACCTCCTCGGCGGTGTGGGTGAGCGCCAGCGAGCAGATCAGGGTACGGATCAGGGTGCTCTTGCCGGACTGCGGGCCCCCTACCACTGCGAGGTTGCCGGTGCTGCCGGCGAGGCTGGCCAGGAGCAGTTCGCGCCGCTGCTGCGCCGGCAGGTCGACCAGACCGACCGGGACGGTGAGCGCTCCGGTGTTGAACTCCCCGACGGGACGTAGCCCGAGAGTCGGATGGTCGACGAGAGGCGGCAGCAGCTTCTCCAAGGTGGTGGTCTCGGTCAGCGGCGGCAGCCACACCTGATGTGCCGCCGGGCCGTGTCCGCGCAGCGCCGACAGCAGTACGTCGGCGAGCACCGGCGGTTTCTCCGCCGCGTCGTCCGGCTCGGGCTCGTGGTCGGCCGGCTGCTCCGGACGTAGGTGCACGGTACCGAAGGGGACCAGCCCCGCCCCGGCCGCTTTGCGCCGATTCCGACCCGGCGGCCGGTACGGTCCCGAGCAGTACGCGCCCTTGAACCGCAGCAGCGTCTGGGTGTCCGGGCGCAGGTAACCGTGGCCCGGCGCGTTGGGCAGCTCGTACGCGTCAGGTACCCCGATCACGCTGCGGCTCTCCATCGAGGAGAAGGTACGCAGGCCGATCCGGTAGGACAGGTGCGTCTCGATGCTGTGGATGCGGCCGTCGTCGAGCCGCTGACTGGCCAGCAGCAGGTGCACCCCGAGGCTACGGCCCAGCCGACCGATCATCGCGAAGACGTCGATGAACTCCGGTTTACTGCTCAGCATCTCGCTGAACTCGTCGACCACGATGAACAGCGCCGGCATCGGCTCCAACTGGACGCCGTCGGTGCGTGCCTTCTCGTACTCGCGGCGGGACGGGTAGCCGGTCGCCCGCAGGTGTTCCTGCCGGCGGTTCAGTTCGCCGGTGAGTGCATCCTGCATCCGGTCGACCAGCTCCAACTCCTCGGCCAGGTTGGTGATGACAGCCGACGTGTGTGGCAGGTTTTCGAAACCCAGGAACGCCGCACCACCCTTGAAGTCCACCAGGACCAGGTTGAGTTCCTCGGAGGAGTGCCGGGTGGCAAGCGCCAGCACCAGCGTACGCAGCAACTCGCTCTTGCCCGACCCGGTGGCGCCGATCAGCATCCCGTGTGGACCCATGCCGCCCTCGGCGGCCTCTTTGATGTCCAACTCGATCGGGGTGCCGTCGACGGACATCCCGATCGGTACCCGTAGCCGCTGTGCCGCCGTCCGCCCGCGGCGGTACGCCGCCGGGTCGAACGCGTACAGGTCGCCGAGTTGCAGCAGGCCGGCGAGGTCGTGGTCGGCGGTCATCGGCTCGTCGGTGTCGGTGCCCTGGCCGACCCGGTAACGAGCGATCGAGCGGGCCAGCGCCGAGACGGCTACCACCCCCAGCCGGTCGGGACGGCACAGCGGGCTGCTTGTCGACTTGCCCAGATGGTCGAAGGTCACCGTGTCCAGCTGCTGCCCGGCGGCTTCCAGCAGCAGGGTGTGCGGGCGGAACTCCCAGCCCAACGCGGCGGTGACGTCCAGGGTGACGACGTTGCGGTACCCCTCCACGCCGAGTCGGTGGTCCGTCGGTGGGCGCGGCCCGTCTAGCACCACCACGACGAACGGCTCGACCGAGGTGACCGGGGTGTCGGGCTCGAAACCGGGACGGTCGGGCAGCCGGAGGGCGGTGAGCAGTTCGCCGAGCTGGTCCGGGTCTGCGGCGAAGAGTCGCCGGGTGCCGGAGACGTCGGGAACCGTGTCGTCCTGCACGTGCGGTAGCCACTTCGCCCAGCTCCACTCGGGCTCGTCGGAGGCGATCACCAGCCGCAGCTCCTGAGGAGAGTGCCCGACGACCACCTGGGCGACGATCGCCCGTACCAGGGCGCGGACGGTCGAGATGTCACCGTGGAAAGCGACCCGGGCGAACCCGCGCAGGTAGACCGCGATCGGTGCCTCGGGGAGCGTGGAGTAGGCCCGCAGGAAACGCCGTAACGCGTGTGCGGCAAGCGGTTCGAGGTCCTCCAACGGTTTGCTCTGCGGAGGTAGCAGCCGAACGGTCGAACGGCGGGCGCCTAGCCCGATCCGTACCTCCCCGAAGTCCGGATGCGCGGTACGTCTTTCCCACAACCGCTGGCTCAGCGCCACCGACCACAGGCCGGCCGGGTCCGGGTGCTGCCACCGAGCGGCCCGTCGCTCCTCGACGACGGCGGCCCGCACTCGGCGTCGTACCTGACCCAGATAGCGCAGATAGTCGCGGCGTTCGCCGTTGAGCCGGTGCTTGTGCTGCCCGGCGTTACGGATCAGCGGTACGACGAGCATGGCGGTGGCGGAGAGCACCATCAGGCCGACACCGACGTACGCGAGCGCACCGGCGTTGGGGCGGAGGAACATCAACACCATGGCGAGGGAGGCGATCGCCATCGGGGCGAGCATCAACACCGCGCTGATACCCCGCTCGGCCGGCTCCGGGATGGCCGGAGGCTCCTGTAGGGATATCTCCTCGGCCGGTG
This sequence comes from Micromonospora sp. HNM0581, assembly GCF_012726175.1. GTDB lineage: Bacteria > Actinomycetota > Actinomycetes > Mycobacteriales > Micromonosporaceae > Micromonospora. The sequence continues at coordinate 9,382 of NZ_JAASAD010000033.1, read as the reverse complement.
CCACCGGCCCGGCCCTGCGTGGCTTGCGGGTGAACAGCACCGTGCCCACGACATCGCTCCTTTGATGGAGGGTTTCCCTCGATCTGGCGGCTACCGCTCCGCGTCGCCGCGTGGTGGAGGGCAGCCGTCCTATCGTCTCGGCGGGTCGCGGTGTCGCTGTGGGAGGCGAGGGCGGAAGCCGGCCGGGCCTTCGGAGCAGGTGCGGACCCACGATAGCAGGGGGCGACGGTGGCGGAAACGAAAGTCGATCCGGAGCAGTTACGAAAGATCGCCAAGGACATCGACGCGTTGCTGGACGATCAGAAGGCTTTCGCGGATCTCGGTGGTTGGACGCCGAACGCCGGCAAGTTCGACATGGCGGAGTGGCTCGAGTTCACCTACGTGGACCGCCGCGACGGACTGGTGCAGCATGTGCTGTATCTGGAGCGGGCGTGCTCGGAGATCGTCACCGGGCTGCGGAAGATCGCCAACGATTTCGAGTCGGTGGACGCCTCCAACGCCGACGCGGTGTCGACGTTCGACCAGCAGGCGACGGAGACGGTGACCGGTATGACCGATCCCGACTTCGAGGTCGCTAAGTCGAAGCAACCACCGGCCAACGGCTTCGACACCGGTGACAACGCCTTCACCGGCGACAAGCCGGTCGAGATCGACGGCGACAAGGTCGTGATGGACGGGGACCCGTTCGGTGGCGACATTCCGGGTCTCGACGAGTTCGCGGTGGTCGACCTGCCGGGCGACAAGGACCTCGACCTCGACGACGCCGACCTCGGACAACCCGGTGAGGACGGCGAGCGGGAGATTCCGACACACGAGTCGGACGGCCTCGACGCCAGCGACTTCAAAGCCGACGAGGACAAGTCCACCGAGGACGCCAGTCACCAGAACGACGGCAGCAACGACAACGACGACAACGACAACGACGACAACGACGACGACGAGGGCGGCAGCAGCGAGGATCAGAACGGCGGCGGTTCGCGCCCCACGGAGCCGGTCGGCGACGAGTACGACGAGTTCGCCCCGTACACCGGTGGCAAGACCTACCGGACGTACGACGATGGGCCGGAGGGCCCGAACGGCGAGACGATCTACTGGTACAACAGCGAACCGTACATTCTCGACCCGGACAACGATCACGACGAACACCACATGATCAAGCTGCCGGAGAACTGAGCCGGCGTCGATGGAACCACTGACCAGACAACGTATCGCCGCGCCGGTACGTCTCAGATTCGTGCTCGACAGCCGCGCTGTCGATGTCGCCCTGCCCGGCGAGGTGCCACTCGCCGAGGTACTTCCCTCCGTGCTGCCACTGCTCAACCCGGACGCCGCCGACCGAGGTGCGGAACACGACGGGTGGGTGGTGCAGCGTCTCGGTGAGCCGCCGCTGAACGAGGAACGGACCGCCGTCGAGCTCAACCTGCTCGACGGGGACGCACTGCATCTGCGCCCCCGGGCGGAGGCGCTGCCGCCACTGGACTTCGACGACCTGGTCGACGGGGTCGGTGACCAGGCCCGCACCAGTCCGCACCGCTGGACCGAGGGTCGTACCCGGTGGATGTTGATGACCTTCGGCGGTCTGCTGCTCTCTGCCGGTGTGGTGCTGCTCGCGTTGGGCGGTCCGGCGGCGGTCCGCGCCGCCGTCGGCGCGGTGCTGGCGGTGATCCTGCTCGGTGCCGCCGGACTGGTGTCCCGTGCGGTGGCCGACGCGCAGACCGGAACCATGCTGGCCGGGGTGGCGACCGGGTACGCCACACTGGCCGGCTGGCTCGGCGCGCAGGCACTGGCCCCGAACGCCGGGCCGGCGGTGGGGGTCTCGATGGCGTCCCTGGCAGCGCTGGTGTCACTCGCTGCGGGGCTCGCCCTGGTGGCCGATTCGGGGCTGCTCTTCACTGCCGCGCTGGCCTGCGCCGGCTGTGTCGTGGTGCCGGCGGTGCTGGCCGCGACGGGCGTGCTCGGTGTGCAGTCCGCAGCGGCCTGCGGCCTGAGCGCTTCGCTTGTGGTCACGCTGCTGCTGCCCCCGACCGCCTTCAAGCTCGGCGGTCTGGAGTTGCCGCTGCTGCCGGCCAAGCCGGAACAGCTCGGCGAGAGCATCGACTCCGTCCCCTACCAGATGGTGGTGGATCGGGGCGCTGCCGGGCTGTCCTACCTGGCCGCGCTGTCGGTCGGGGTAGGCACTGCCCAGGTACTGGTGGCCGGGGTGCTGGTGATGCCGGGTGGACGCTGGCCGATGGTGCTGGCCGGCCTCGTGGCGGCGCTGCTGTTCATGCGTTCCCGGCACCTGACCGGCACGGTCACCCGCTGGGCGACGATGACACCGGCGGTGGCGCTCGTGTTGTTCGACCTCGTCCGGTTCGCAGCGGACCGGACGGACCTGGTCCGCGCCGCGGTGGTCGTCCCCGCCGGGGTGGCGGTGGCCGGGGCGCTGCTGACTGCGGCGGCCACCCTGCCGGGGCGGCGGTTGCGACCGTACTGGGGACGGGCGGTGGACATCCTGGAGATCCTCGTCGCGGTGGCGGTCCTTCCCGTGCTCGGTGCGGTCCTCGGGGTCTACCAGGCGGTCCGGGCCTGGGCGAGCTGACCGGAGAGTGAACTGATGGAGTCCCGCCGCGACCAGGTCCACGCCTACTTCTATCTGGTGGGTCGCCTCAACTCGGCAGTCATGCAGGGTCGTCCCGACCCGTACGAGCCGCCGAACCGTAGGCCCGTCCTCGGGTACGTCATCGGCATCCTCGTCACCCTGGTGATCGCGGGTGGCTTCGGCATCTACGGCATCTTCCGGCCCGGCGGCGACAGTTCTTGGCGGCAGCCCGGGGTGGTCATCCAGGTGAACGAGACCGGGGCGCGTTATCTGCTGATCGAGGACCAACTACGCCCGGTGCTCAACTACGCCTCGGCCCGGCTGGTGCTCGGCAACGGTGAGGCGGCGCAGCTGGTCGGTGTTTCCCGGAACTCGCTGCGCGGGGTGCCGGTGGGTGCGCCCATCGGCATCCCCGACGCGCCGGACGCCCTGCCGGCCGCCGACCGGCTGGAAGCCGGAGCCTGGACGGTGTGCGCCGAGGCCACCGATGCGGCCGGGCGGGCGGGAACCACACTGCTGCTCGGTGCTGCCGTTCCGATGTCGTCGGTGGCCGACACCGACGGCTTCCTGGTCACCACCTCGGACGGTCAGGACCATCTGGTGTGGCAGGGGCGCCGGTACCGGCTGGCAGCGCAGGCCGCGGTGGCACTCGGGTACGCCGGGGTCCAACCGGTTCGAGTTACCCCGGCCTGGCTGAACCCGATCCCGGCCGGGCGGGACCTGACGTTCCCGGTGGTCGCCGGGCGCGGTGGGCCCGGTCCGCGGATCGGGACACGGACCAGCGTCGTCGGGCAGGTGTACGAGGCACGGGACCCGACCCGGGGCACCAGTGAGCTGTACCTGGTGCGGGCCGACGGGCTGGTGCGGTTGGGCCGCACCACGGCCGCCCTGGCGCTTGCCGATCCGGCCATCGGCGAAGCCTATCCGGGCGGGTCGGTGGCACCCCTGCCGGTGCGGCCGGACGAACTCGCCGCCGCGCCGGTGTCGGAGAGCGCCGAGCTGGTCAGCGGCTACCCGCCCGAGCCGCCCCGGCCGGTCGACGGGGGACTGCTCTGCGTCCGCTACGGATCGGCCGGGACCACCATCACGGTGAGTCTTGCCCGCGCCCCGGCGACGGCCACACGGTCGGCCGTACCGGTGCCACGAGCCGCCGCGGCGACCGGGACCGCGGACCGGATCCTGATCGAGGCCGGCACCGGGGTCATGGCCCGTAACCCGTACAGCCCGGGTGATGGGCTCTTCCTCGTCACCGAGTACGGCGTGAAGTACCCGGCACCGCCGAGTGGGGTGCAGGCCCTGGGCTACGCCGGGGTGACGCCTGTCGACGTACCGGTGGAGCTGCTCAACCTGTTGCCCACCGGCGCCGTCCTCGACCCGGCCGCTGCGCTCGCGGCCCGGACTTGGGCAGGCTGACGGGGGTTATCCCCCAAACCATGGTTCCGGTGGTGGTGGCCCGGCCACGGGGGCGCGGAACTCGACACCATGTGATCGACGGATTCGTATCAGAAGGAGGGGTGGCATGCCTACGAACATCGCTACCGACGTCGCCCATACCGTCGCCCAGAACCACCGAGACACGGGCGCTGAGATCGGGCGCGAGCGGGACAGGTTCAACGACGTGGTCGACGTGATGGACGACCACTGCACCGGCGCGATGATGAAGGCCCTGAGCGAGGCGCGGGTCACCTGGATGGAAGAACTGAGCAACATCATCAACGACCTGAACTTCATGGCCGAGCAGGTGGACCGCTCAGCGTCCGACCTTCAGACCCAGGACAGCGACAACGCGGGCGGGATCGCCGGTGTGGGCGTGAACATCCTTTCCGGCCTCTGAGTCACCTACCCGTTCACGACACGATCCGAAGGGAGCTGAGGTGTCCGACCTTATCGGCTATGACTACAACGCCATCGCGGATGGCATCTCGGACATGCAGTCCATCAACCGGCAGGTCGAAGGGCTGATCGAGGCACTCGCCAGGGAGACCGGTACCGCCCTCGACAACTGGGACGGTGAGGCTGCGGAGCAGTATCGACTGGCCGCTGAGCGGGTCCGGACGAACTTTGGTGACCTCAACAGCGTGGTCGCCCAGCTCGCCTCGGAACTCGGCATGCGGGCCGATGACATGCGGGCCCAGGACCAGCGTTCAGCGGGCGGGTTCTGAGTAGACGGAGGGCAGGCGACGCCGGGTGGACGTGGTGCCCCCGGCGTCCTGCCGGCTGTCCAGGTCTTCGATGGGTGGGGTGAGTCGTGGCATCGGGAAATCTTGGATCGTTCACCATGGATCCGCCGCGGGGTCAGACGTACGCCTCGCTGCAAGTATGGACGGAGCTTGGCCCCTACATCGAGGACATCATCGACCTGGGCAGTACCCCGGGTCAGGCCTGGTGGGATGCTGCGGAGAAATGGCAGCGGGCCAGGACCCGACTCGACGAGATCCTCGACGAGCTGGAGCGGCTCGCCGGGCAACTCAAGGGAGACAGTTTCAGCGGTCAGGCTGCGGAAGCCTTCCAGGACCATGTCACCAAGCTGATCAAGAGAAGTCGTGCGGGTGTCTACGACATCCTGACCGACGAGTATCTGCGGAACATCGGCAACGTCGGGCACGCGATCACCGTGTTCCGGTCGGACGTGTGGCGGATCGTCAACGCCGGTCACTACCTCGCCGACGAGTTGCGGGAGTACGTGCGCAACGTAGTCGACGCGGCATATCCCGGCAAGGGCGGCGACTACCAGGCCACGTTGAACAAGGGCCTGGAGGCCGCGTACCAGTACAGCGAACGCTGGATCATGTCGAAGATCAGGGCCCGCCTGGTGGAACTGGCGGATGTCGAGTTCGACACGTACGGCCGGAACCTCGCACCCCTGGACATCTCGCTGGTGACGTCGGACGCACCCGGTGGCGCTGGTGGCGACGAGAAGGACGGCACCGGCGGCGACAAGAAAAAGGAGGACGGCGACAACTCCGGCTCGGACGAGGACGAAAAGGAGAAGGAGGACAGCGACAACTCCGGCTCGGACGAGGACGAAAAGGAGAAGGAAGAACTCGGTCCCACCAAGAATCACCAGCTGTTCGAGGACGAGGAACAGGAGGAGTCCGAGGGCGGCGGCGGCTTACCCGAGTTCGACACCGAGGGCGTACCGGAGGATCAGACCGGCGGTTCGGGCGGCGGGGCCGGCAGTGGGTCGGGTGGTGGATCGGGAGACGGTTCTCCCAGCGACGAGAAACGGCAGCAGGCACTGGAGGACGCGCAGGACGCGGCGAACGACGCCATCGACGGGCTCAAAAATGGCGACCCGGCCTACGACGCGGCTCTCGACGAGGCCAAGGAAGCTGCAACGGAGGCCATCGAGGGCCTTCAGGGTGGCGGCGTCGAGGATCCTGACGCGGAAACCGGCGGCTCCGGGACTGGCGGTGGCGTCGACATGCCCGAAGACCTCGTCTCTGACGAGGCTGCCGGGGACGGCACGGGCGGTTCCGGATCGGGCGGCGGCCTGGGTGCGCCACCATCGATGCCGGACTTCGGTACCGGCGGTGGCGCCAAACCGGCCAAGAACAGCGCCGGTAACGCTGACAAGGAACGTGACAAGGCTCTGGACGAGGCGAAAGACGCCGCGAACGACGCGATCGAGGACCTCAAGGGTGCCGGTGGCACCGGTGACCCGGCCGCCGATGCGGCACGGGACAAGGCCTTGGAGGACGCGCAGGACGCGGTCAACGACGCGATCGACGGTCTCCAGGAGACGCCCGTCGAGTCGTACGACCCGGCGGCCGATTCGATCCGCGACGACGCTCTGACCGACGCGCAGGAGGCGGCCGACGAGGCGATCGAGGATCTGATGGGCGGCTCGTCCGGTGATCCCGAGGCGGACCGGGCCCGCGAGGAAGCCCTGACCGACGCGCAGGAGGCGGCGGACGAGGCGATCGAGGATCTGATCGGGGGCGGTACCGGCGACGAGGCGAAACTGCCTCCGACGTCTTCGGCCGACCCGGCTGACGAGGCCCGCGACGAGGCGTTGGCCGATGCCCGGGAAGCGGCGGAAGAGGCGATCGAGGATCTGATGGGCGGCTCGTCCGGTGATCCCGAGGCGGACCGGGCCCGCGAGGAAGCCCTGACCGACGCGCAGGAGGCGGCGGACGAGGCGATCGAGGACCTGATGGGTACCGACGCTGGTGACGTCACCCCCGACCAGGCGCGTGAGCGGGCGCTCGAGGAAGCTCAGGAAGCCGCGGACGAGGCGATCGAGGATCTCCTCGATTCACCCGACGCCGACGGGACGGCAGGTGACGCAATCGCCGACGCCCGCAAGGCATCTCAGGAGGCGCTCGACGACCTGGACGGTGAGGGTGACGAGCAGGGTGGCAGCGGCCAGTCCGGTCAGGAAGCAGACGTCGACCGGGCGCGGGAGGACGCGCTGGCCGACGCGCAGGAGGCCGCGGACCAGGCGATCGAAGATCTGCTGGACGCGGAGGACCCCGACGGTACGGCTGGTGCCGACGACGAGGAGACCCGCGACAACGCTCTGGTCGAGGCGCAGCAGGCGGTCACCGACGCGATCGACGAACTCATCGAGGACGAGTTGGCCGGTGAAGGCGAGGGCCGCAACGACGCGGAGCGTGAGGCCCGGGTCGAAGCCCTGACCGACGCCAAGGAGGCTGCCGACGAAGCGATCGACGAGCTCATCGAGGAAGGTGGCGACCATTCGTCGATCGCCGACTTCCTGAACGGCTCGGGGAGTTCGGGTGGATCCGGTACGGGCGGCAAAGACGACGGCGCCGGAGGTGGTGACCCGGGCGGCGGTGGCCTCGATGGTGGGGGGCTCGGCGGCGGATCGGACCCGGGCGGTGGCGGCGACGCGCCGGCACCACTGGAACTGGCACCGGTCCAGCAGGGCGGCGACAGCCATGTGGAGCGCACCAACCACTCGTTGGCGGGCGGCACGGCGAACCCGTACGGCGGCTCCGGCATGCCGATGTCACCGCCGATGGGCGGCGGGATGGGCGGCAACGACCGGGACCGCGAACGCAACACCTGGCTGGTCGGCGAGGACGGGGTGTGGGAAGACGAGACCGGCGCTGCGTCCAGCTCTGCCCTCGGGAGGGAGTGACCAGTGGACCGGTTCGTACCGAAAACCGGCCAACCCTGCACGCTGGACGAGATCGCGGGGGCTCTGGCCGACGCGTCACCGGCCGACATCTACCATGCCGCGGACCTGCTGGACCGGGCCCGGCGGGTGCTTGGCGAGCTGCTGGCCGGGCTCGATCGGGCCTGGGCCGAGTTGGACGCTGCCTGGTTGGGCGCCGGGGCGATCCTGGCCATCGGCCGGGACCTGTCGACCGGGACCAGTTCGCTCCTGCATGCCATGGACCAGGCGGACTGCGCGCAACCGCTCCGCGCCAGTGCGGGCGCTCTCGCCGCCGGGCAGGCCCAGATCCGGGAACTGCGGGCGGGACGGGACGCCGGGACGGCCGATCCTGCCGAGTACGACAAGCAGGCCACAGTCGTACTGCACGGGCTGTCGGAGACGTACCGGGAGACCGGACTCCGGTTGGGTGGGCAGGAGCCGCCCAGGCTTCCTGAGGCGGACACCGGGCAACTGCGCCCGACGGCAGAGGCCGACAGCGCGGCTCGGCTGACCCTCGCATCCGGTTCGGCAGCGGAGCCGGACGAGTTCTTCCGCCCGGTGGGCTCGACGCTCGCCACCGGGCGGCTCACTGAGCCTGCCGTACCCCCGGCCGGCGCTGCCGGTGGTGGTGGCTATCCGATGATGCCATTCATGCCCATGGGTGGTATGGGTGGCATGGGTGGCATGGGTGGTGTGCAGATGGATTCCACCACTCAGCAGCGGCGCGGCGGCGCGAGCCTCCCGGCTGACCGTGCTGTCTGGGGCGATGACGACGACGGGTGGCAGGTACTCGGTCGTCGTGGAACGGCCGAATCCGCAGACAACGCCAAGGGGCGGGTCGACGAGTTGCTGCGGGATCTCGAACAGACCCCGCTCATGCGTGAGTTCGACAAGCGGTCGAAGGGAGACCGACATGGTTGACCAGCCGGAGTTCCGGGCGGACAGGTACGGGTTGGAAGAGGCCCTCAGCATGCTCGCCGAGGAGCAGCGCAAGCTGGAGGAGTTCCAGCGCAGAATGAACGAGGCCAGCACCACTGTCGAGTCGGCGAACAAGATGGTCGCCGCCACCTTCGACGGTCGCGGCGAACTTGTCCGCCTCGAGTTCACCAACACCAGATACCGCACGATGGCTCCCGCCGAGCTGGCCAGCCTCCTGCTGGAGACGCTGCGTCGGGGCCGCGAGAAGTCGTTCGCGAAGGTCAGCGAACTGGCGGGTCGGGACGTGTTGCCCGGAGTTTCCTTCGGGCAACTTGCTGCTGGCAAGGTGGACCTGCACGAGATGACCGAATCGATGATGCGCTCCATGTTGGACCTTTCCGGGATCGTCGACACCACCGGTAAGAAGGAGTCTCAGAGCGATGGCGGATGAGACGCGGATCGACCCGGATGGCCTCCGGCCACTACTGCGTAGGGTCGGGGAGATCGGCGAGAGCCTGGCAGTGGCGGCTAATGCTGTGACCGGGATACGGGCGGAAGTGCCGCAGCCGTGGGGTGATGACAAGAACGGCAAGAACTTCGCCGACAACAACGAGGAGAAGGCCAACGGCGTCCTGACCGGCCTGCAGGACCAGATCCCGATCATCCGTGAGTTCGTCGATGTCGGACTGGACTCGGTCGACAATTTCGTGGCGCTCGACGAGGCAAACGCTCACGGTTTGGATCGTTAAGGTCCCGGT
>NZ_JAASAD010000032.1 GCF_012726175.1 Micromonospora sp. HNM0581 | reverse complement strand
TCGCGACCAGATCCTCGTACGAGGGCGGGACCTGCGGAACGGACGACACCTCGTGATCATGCCAGCCGATCAACCAGAGTGGACAACCGGCCGGGGACTCACCTCAAGCTGAATACGTACCCGAACGCGCCCTTTGCTAAAGACGGAACCGCGCGCACATCTGCCGCGGACCGAGCGCGGCCGTGGCGACTGCGGATGTCCGGGCTCGGGGTTCGAGGCTGCTGCTCCTATATTCTCAGTGTTAACGAGTCCGCCACGGTAAGTAGGCGGCAGTCGTCCCCGCGAGGCTGCCGACGGACAGGGCGAAGGCCAGCGGGAAGAACAAGTCCCACGGCGCCCGCAGTCCGCCTCCGGCAACGATGCCAACTACCAGGCAGGTCGTAGTCGTGACCAGAAAAAGGAGCGCCACTCGTAGCCGGTATCCCCGGCGGACTTGAGGTATGCCAGTAGCGGCCAGGGCGGCTATGCCCGCATGCTCTGCCCACCCGAAGCCGACAGCCGTCAGGCAGATCACCAGGCCGACGGTGGTGCCCACCAGTGAGTTGCACACGGTGCCACGCAGCGCTCCGGGAAGCGGCGGATCAGGGATACCTGACTCTCCAGTGAAGATGAGGCGCCCACCTCGGACATATGTCCAGCCCGGCACTGCCGAACCCGCAGGTTGCGACTCACGGTGCTTGGCGGCATCTGCTTCCATCCGCACAGTGTCAGTCGACGATCAGCGTGGTGTCGACCATGCCGACGAAATGGGCCTCCCTCATGGTCGGCGAGTCGTCCGCACACGCCGCGAGCCGCGCGCTACGCAGCGTCCTGCCGAGCTGGCCAGGGTGCCGTCCGGGCGGGCCAATGACAGCGCGCCGTCGCGGGATACTGACCTGGTGATCACCTTGCCGCACCGCCCGTCGGGATTGTCCAAGGCGACCTGGACGGACGTCGACTTCCCGAGCATAGGATGGCATGACTGCCGAGTCCATGCCGTGAGCGTTGGCGAGTACGCGGATGACACCCTTCCGGCCGCCAGGATGCTGCTGGACCTCGACTACATCGTGCGGTGGGTGCAGCCTGCGGGACGAGACCGGCATTTCAGCGTCGGTGCGCCTCTTCTCGACCGTGGGGCAGGACGTGTATCCAGGGTGACGTCTGCGGCCGAATCGGCGATCGTGTTGCGGTGATGAGCGCGGACGACATGAACGACGACGAGAACTGGACGGGCGGCTTCTACGAACTCTGCCTGGTTCTCGGCGCAGCTGACGATGACAACGTCGACCGGGCCCTACGGTCCCTGTGGCGCGCTGTCGGCGTTCAGGGTTGCCACGTTCGTCGAGCCGACGGGAGCGGATTCGCGGCGGTCGAGCTTGGCGTGGCAGCCCTCCACGCACGTGGCCACTTGCGCGGGACGCTGACGCTGCCCTCGGGCGCGCGCGTCGTCTGCGGTGGTTTCCTGTCCCGGTACGGGGGCCTGGATACCTTGGAGCTTTACCTACCGCTGGGCGCGTTGGCCCGAGTCGACCGCCGCATCGGCGGCTACCCCTTCGACGAATCCAGCGGCGTGGAATCGTTGACGTGGCGTAGCACGCTCGACCGGTGGCTGGCCGACGTCGCGATTGCCGTAAACGGCGAGGTGCCGTTCCACCGCGCGTACATCGGCTTCGAAGTCGATGAGGACCGCGACATCAACGGCGATCAGCGGTACGCCGCAGTCCTGATGCCCCGCGCCGACGGCTTGGAGTACCACCCCGCCAACACCTGAGCCGCGACGAGTCATTCGACTCGACATCAAGGACGCCCTGCCCAGCCGATCACCGCAACAACGCACGGACATGCCGCTGATGGCGCGCCGAGGAGATTCGGACTTGTGGGGACCGTACGGCGCACCGATGATGGCGATGTGATCATCGACGGCTTGCCGGTCCCGTCTGTGCTCCTCCGTGCGGTGCGGCAAGGTCGGTGGGTAGCTCCAGACCGCTCGTCCTCGACGTACCGCGACGTCTTCGGCGATGACGCGGTAGTCCCACAGTTCCTCCCTCTGAGTCGGATGACGGCCAACAGGCGCTGGCTCGACGACATGCCTGAGGACTATCGCGGGTTCTATCTCGGTCAGCCGGACCGGCAGCGCCCGCCTGGCGACGTGGATCCTGACCAGTCTCTCCTGATCGGTGACCTCGGCCCCGACCGGCCGTTCGCGTTGGACTACAGACCTTCCTTGGCCGCCCCGTCAGTGATCTACCTCAGCACAACGGCGGACTGGATCGAGGTTGCGCCCAACATTGAGACGCTGATCGAACGCCTCGGGATCTAACCGCGCGAGGGGATTCACGCACTCTTCTGCGGCATGGTGCGCGCGGAGGGTGGCTCAGTCGAACCAGTTGAACAGCAGATCGCCGAGCCGGCTCGGCTGGTGGTAGGCGACATCCCGGCGTTCGTCTTCGGTCAGAAGATGCAGGTGCCGCTCGTGGAGCGGCTGGTCCAGCTCTGCCCTGGTGGTGACCCGCAGCCCCGCGCGGCGGTAGATGTCCCCGCCGGGCACGTCAACGAACACCGCGTTGATCATGTGAGGGTCTTGCTGTTCGGCCGCAGCGACCAGGAAGGCCGCGGCGTTGAACAGGATGCTCAACGCCTTGGCATCACGCAGTCGCACACCGACCCGGTAGTGGTTTCGGCCGACCGTCGGCTCGTCGACCGACGTCGTGACCACACCGTGCAGTGCCCTGGCGCTGTCGTACACCATGGCCAGCCAGGTGGCACCGGCCACCGGATCCAGGTGCGGCCGGGTCACTCCCGTCTGCACCAGATGGATGATCTCCACGCACAGATCATCCGATATTCGGCACGTTGTCGGGCAACCGGTCGGAGCACCTCGTACCGAGGGGACTGCGCCAGCATCCACCCCCGCCGCACCGACAGCTGGGCTGCTGTACTGCCGGGAAGGTCAGCGGTCGGGCTATCATGCCTGGCGTTTCGGGGCACGGATGGCGGCCTCCAACCGCAGGCCCGTCCCGACGAGTACGAGCAGCCAGGCCAGCGTAAATGGACGGTCGGTGGTTGTGCCGAGAGTCAACAGGGCGATGAGCAGTCCGACGACGATTGCGGTGGTACCGACGTTCCGGAGGGTGATGGTGGTCAACACGCGGCTGAGTTTGCCAGGGCACGTGGCCGTGCAGTCATCCGGACGCACTGATCTGCCGCGGGTGGTGCGCGCGAGCGGCGGGCGGGAGGCGCCCCGCGTACGCTGCCGTGGTGCAGATCGACGTGGTTGCCCTGATCGTCAACGACTACGACTCGGCGATCGCGTTCTTCACCGACGTACTCGGCTTCGACCTCGTCGAGGATTCCCCATCGCTGACCAATGACGGGCGACCCAAGCGGTGGGTCGTCGTGCGGCCCCCGGGTGCCCAGACCGGGCTTCTGCTCGCCCGTGCCGACGGAGAACACCAGCGTGCCGCTGTCGGTAACCAGGTAGCCGGCCGAGTCGGGTTCTTCCTCCGCGTCGACGACTTCGACGCCGCTTACCGACGGATGACCGAAGCCGGTGTCACCTTCGTCCGGGAACCACGGACCGAGCCCTACGGCCGGGTCGCGGTCTTCCTCGACATCGCCGGCAACCGGTGGGACCTCCTCGGCGCAACCTGAGGTCAGTGCATACGTCAGCCAAATCGCCAAGATCAGATATCCTGATCTGCTCCCGCCGTAGCGCTTGTGATCCAAGGGGGGCGCCTGAGCAATCTTGCCTTCGGCGCGGTGTGGCTCACGGTCGCGGCGTGACTTCGGCTCGGCCGTAGCGGGCGAGGAAGGTGGCGGTTGCGGCGTCGGCCGTGGCGGTCAGGTCTTCCGATGGTGTGGCGTCGCCGCGCAGGGTGTGGTCGTTCAGGGCCGCGCCGAGCAACAGCCAGGTGAACTGCTGCGCCGCGACGGCCGGATCGTCCACCCGGAGGCTGCCACGGCTGTCCAGCTCGGCGAAGGCGGCGGCGAGAGCGGCGATGTTGCGGTCCCAGCTTTCGGCGACGTAGCGGGCGGCCACCTCGGGGTGCCGGCCCGCCTCGGCCGCGACCAGCCGCCGCATGCGCAGCACACCCGGGCTGAGCACCGCCGCCTGCAGCGTGCGCCCGAAGCGGCCGAGCGCGGCCGGTAGGTTCTCCGAGGCGAGCAGTGCGTCGAGATGCGGCCGCATCGCGTCCCGTCCTTGGCCCGCCCAGTCGACGACCACCGCGGCGTAGAGGGCGTCCTTCGAAGGGTGCTGTGCATAGAGCGACGCCTTGGAAATGCGGGCCGCGGCGGCGACGGCATCCATGGTCGTAGCCGCGAACCCATGCTCCAGGAACAACTCGCGGGCGACGCCCAAAAGCTCGGCGCCGCGGCTGCCGCTGGGACGTCCACGCCGGCGTGCGGTCGACTCGGTGATGACCGGCCTCCAATTCAGTACTTGAGATTACTTTATTCCTCCTCCTATGATGGCCACAATAGGTACCGCAGGGTACTAAAAGGAGGTCAAGGCCATGGTCGTCGGAGGAATCCTGGTCGCGACGGTGGTCGCCTTCATCAGCAGCTTCGCGTTCTACTCGGTCGCACCTGCGGCGCCGGCCACAGCAAAGAGCCCACCCACGCGCCCTCAGGCGTGGCAGATCCTCGTCGAGGTGCTCCGCAGCGCAGTCACGGCCACGCTGATTACCGGCCTGCTGATCGCCGGGGCTTGGTCGGGCCTGGCCGCTGGCATGCTGCTCGGCTTGGCACTCTGGGCCCTGCCGGTCGTCCTGCTGACGGGCTCGGTCGTCTGGGAGAACGTCCCGGTTCGGGGCGCGGCCCTGCATGCCGCCGACTGGCTGATCAAGTTGCTCGCCATCGGCGCCATCGTCGGCGCCTTCGCCTAAACCGCTTCCCCGACGTCGGACCTACCCGAAAGGACCCGCCATGGCTGCCGGACCGCTCGACATTACCTTCACCGCGACCCTTGGCAAGATTAGCGAGGGTGACACCTGGACCTGCGTCAAGCTGCCCGGCTCGGCCGAGATCTTCGGCACCCGGGGCCTCGTCAAGGTCGCCGGCACCGTGGACGGCGTGCCGTTCGAGGGCGCCTTCATGGCGCTCGGCGACGGCACGCACAAGTTGCCGGTCAACGGCGCCGTGCGCAAGGCGATCGGCAAGACCGACGGCGACGAGGTGGTCGTGCACCTGACGCAACGCCGGAACTAGGGACGCCTTCGTCCCCCGCTTTCGCGGCCAGCGCCACGATGCACGCTTCTGCCACGGATAGCGACTACGACCCGACAGCGTCGTGTGGCGGGCAAGCATGAGGGAGGCGGAACCGAGATCAAGCGGGTTGATGCCGGCGTCGAGGTGGATGTGCGTCCCGTCCGGTACTCGGGAGTCGGCCAACGCCAGGCACATTCGCGCGAGGTCCCGTAGACCGGCAGGGTCGCCGAGGATTTCGACCGATCCGTTGACGATCTCGATGGTGACGGTGCCTCCTTCGGCCGGTGCCACGACTCCTATCGCGGGGTCATACGCCGGCACGGAAAGCAAGTTGTCGGTCATGGCAGGCATCTTGCCTGAGGGCAACGACTTCCGCTCATGCCGCAATCCGGGCGCCGCCCTGACTCGACTGGGTAACTCAGCGTGAGCGGAGGGGATCGAGGTCACCGGGTCGGCAGCCCGCCAACGGAGCCGGAGCGGCAGACCTCTCAGCGTGTGTACGTCTGGCGTACCTGGTTCTGCACCGAAGCGCGTACGCCGTCTACGTCCCTGCGCCTTCCTCACGGCCCGGAGACGCGGTCCGCAGCAGCGGCGAGCGGGTGTGGTTGGCCGGTCATGGCGGCCAGTGCGGTGGCGACTGCTTGCAGGTCGGCTTTGATGTACGTGGTGGTGGCCGGGCCGGTGGAGTCGGTGTGTCCGGCGTAGGCGCGGGCGATGCCGTAGCCGTAGTGGCGCTCGACCCAGGTCAGGGTGGTGTGGCGTAGCCAGTGGGTGGAGATGCCCTGGGCGGCCACCCACGGCAGTAGTTCGCCGATGCGTTTCCACAGGTGGTCGTAGCGGCGGCTGGTGATCGGCCGACCATTGCGATAACGCAACAGCCGGTCGGTGGGCAGGACCGCGCCACGGATGCGGGCGTGATCGTCGAGGTGAGCGGCCAGGTCGAGCGTGATGGGTTGCCAGCGCAGGGTGGCGCCCTTCTCGGTCAGTCGCACCAGCCCGCGGTCTGTGTTCAGGTCGGCCAGCCGCAGCGCGAGGGCGCCGCCACGGCGGCAGGCGGTCTCGGTGTGCAGACGCAGCAGCAGGGCGTCGAGGATGACGTCGTTGCCGCTGGTACGAGCAGCGAGGTTGATTTCCTCCAGTTCGTCGGGGGTCAGGGCGCGGCGGGTGCTCGGTAGTCGGCGGGGCTTGACCACCCGGTGGGCGGGGCTGGCAGCGGCGTCGATGAGCCCGTCGGCGATAGCCCGGTTGTAGATGGCGCGGGCGGCGGCGATCACGAGCTCGTCGGCGTGACGACCGCTGCGGCTGTTACGCCGTGACCGGGCGGTCGCTGCGGCCTGTCGCTGCATGGCCTCGATGTCGCTGGCCGCGACCGCATCCAAGGGACGGTCGCCCCACACGGCGGCCATCCGGTTCCAGTAGGTGCCATACGTGCGGCGGGTGCCCGGCCCGGCCGCGGCGACAACCTGCGGCAGGTACTCGGCCAGCGTCGGCAGACCCGGACCAGGCTCGGCCTGCAGATCGGCAAGGGTGACACCCAGATGGGCCAGCATCTGCCGGGCAGTAGCGACGCGGGCGGAATCAGCCGACACGACGACCCCCGATCACCTGGGTGTGAAGGTCGGCCAGCAGCCGCGCGACGCTACTGGCCGGATGGATCACCAGCAGATCGTGGGCGACCAGGGCGGCGAGCAGCAGCGGTTGCCCCGGCAGGATCGCGCACATCTGCCGCACGCTGGCCGGTAACGGCAACTCCCCTCGGCTGCCCACCACCTGCTGGCCAGCTCGCGCAGAGGTGATCACCAGCATGCCGTCGTGTGGGTGGACGTCGATACGGTGGCCCGCCGGCCAGCCCAGCGCGTCCAATAGGCCCCGTTCGGTCACCCGACCGGACCGGTCCGCACGCGCCACACCGATCAGCACCGAGTCCGGAAGAACGTCCGCCGTCGAACCTGGTGCGGGCAGCGCCGGCAGCGGCGCCGGACGGGGTCGCGGTCTGCCGGGAAGCGGTGCCGGAATTAGCACGCCGATGAGCTGCTCATGGTCGCGGCCAGATCCTGTCATGACCAGCCCAACCGCGAAAAGGCCGCCACGCGCCGACCGTGACGCACCGCCCGCCGATGCCCAGGATCAGGTGTTATCGCAGGTACGCGGGCCCGATACCAGCACGGAATCGAATCTGGTTCATGCCTGGTGGAACTCCACCAAAACTGGTGTCCGAGGGGGGATTTGCACACTCCTATGTAGCATCCGTTATACAAACGGGTGCTCATGCGTTAAGTCTAGCACTTCACGATGCGTAACACTACAGGCGTGAGCTGCCGCGTGGCGCAATTTCAGCGAGCAACTCGATCTACCTGCGCCGGTGAAGCGCACTCGTCGATCCGGCCACGTAGAAGGGCACCTCCAGCAGGCAGAGTCTGCACTGGAGTTCACGCAGCGAAGGCACAGGCGCACAATTTCAAAGGGGCGGTGGAGCTGTCAGCCCCTCGGGAACGCGCCCTTGAGAACAGCCAGAAGGTTACGCAGATAAGGTTTGGGACCAAGCTCGTCGACCAATCTCGCGTTCGCCGCAACCCATTCTTCCTCTGAGGCTATCGGATTGCGCGACAGCCAGGTCAGGGTCGATATTCACCGCATAGAAGGGATTGCCGATCGCGGCCACAACGTCACCGGGGTCCACTCCCGGTCTGCGCCGCCCCATCCGCAACTCTCGTCACTCAGTCCACGGCTTCGGCCACCCTCGATAGTTTCGCCTCCTGACGGAACGCAGGTCCAGTCGCGCCGGTTTCGCTCATCCCCAGGCTCGCGACCGGACCCGCCGCTTCGCCCGGGGTCCAGGGACTGCTCCCCCACCCGCCACGAAGCGACAGGTTCATCCGAGGCAGTCGATTAACGGCGAATGGTCATCGGCCAGGCGTGCGAGGTTCCTTCCATCGTGGCGAGTGGGTGTGGTTGGTCGGTCATCGCCGACAGGGCGTCAGCGACGGCGTGCAGGTCTGCCTTGATGTAGGTGGTGGTGGAGGGGCCTGGGCTGTCGGTGTGGCCGGCGTAGGCGCGGGCCACGCCGTAGCTGAAGTGGCGTTCCACCCAGGTGAGGGTGGTGTGGCGTAGCCAGTGGGTGGAGATGCCCTGGGCGGCGACCCATGGCAGGCGGTCGCCGATGCGTTTCCACAGGTGGTCGTAGCGGCGGCTGCTGATCGGCTGACCGTTGCGGTAGCGCAACAAGCGGTCGGTGGACACCAGGGCACCGCGGGCGTGGGCGTGCTCGTAGAGATGTTCGGCGAGGTCGAGGGTGATCGGCTGCCACCGCACGGTGCCTTTTTCGGCCAGGCGCACGAGCCCGCTGGGGCGGTCCAGGTCGATGAGCCGGAGTGCGAGGGCACCGCCGCGGCGGCAGGCGCTTTCGGTGTGCAGGCGCAGCAGGAGGGCGTCGAGGATGACGTCGTTGCCGCTGGTCCGCGCCACCGCGTTGATCTCCTCCAGTTCGTACGGCGTCAAGGCGCGACGCGTGCTCGGGAGGCGGCGGGGTTTGGCGACGCGGTGGGCAGGACTGGCCGACGCGTCGATCAGACCGTCAGCGACAGCCCGGGAGTAGAAGGCGCGGGCGGCGGCGATGACGTGCTCGCCAGCGTGCCGACCATTGCGGCTGTTACGCCGCGATCGCGCCGTAGCGATCATTTCTTGTTTCATCGCCTCGATGTCACTGGCCGTGACGCGGTTCAGGGGCCAATCACCCCACGCGGCGGCCATGCGCTCCCAGTAGGTGCCGTAGGTCCGTCTCGCACCCGGGCCCGCCGCGGCGATCACGCGCGGCAGATATTCCGCGACCGTCGGCAGCGACACCGGCACGCCGGCGTCGGACTCCAGATCGGCCAAGGTGACGCCAAGGTGGGCCAGGACGTGCCGGGCTGCGGCAACCGTGGCGGGATCAGCAGACACGGTCGCCTCCCGCCACCTCGGCGTGCAGATCGGCGAGCAGGCGAGCGACAGCGCTGATCGAGTGCACAACGATCAGGTCGTGGGCGACAAGAGCGGCCAGCAGTACCGGCTGGCCGGACTCGATCCGGCACATCCGCCGCGCGGAAGCCGGAAGTGGCAGCTGCCCTCGGCTGCCCACCCCGTGCCGACCACCGTTGGCCGAGGCGATGACGAGCACCCCTCGGTGTGGCTGGATGTCGAGGCGGTGTCCCGGCTGCCAGCCCAGCCCTTGTAGGAGGTGCTGCGCGGTCACTCGGCCGCAGCGGGATGGGAGAGCCATCCCCAGCAGAAGCTCAGGAGCATTGACCGCCGGTAGTTGAACCCGGGCGGGTAGTACCGGCATCGGTATCGGGCGGGGACGCGGACGGGCAGGCAGGGCAGCCGGAACAATCGGACGGACAAGCTGCTCACCGGCCGGCCGGGGGGAAGGTCGTGTCATGGCGGTGACAACAGGAGACGACGTCTTGGGCCACGTCGTTCCCGAGGGCCGGAAGCGATCGGTCGCCAAGGGCGCTCTGTGCAGCACCTCTCAGCCCAATGATCGGACACCCCTTCGAGGCAGTACCTCCCAACTACGGCAAGATCCGCACGGGGCCGGGATCGGGCTGCTCGACCGGGGTCAGCTGGATGCATATCGCCAGCGTGCAGTGGCCGGGGCATGATGATCGGATGCGCACCGTAGAGAAGCTGACGGCTAATTCCGATCCGGCGTGGCCAGCGCTCGAGATGGAACTGCTGTCGAATCCACAGATCAACATCTTGCCGGTCTCTGCAGCCGCCGGGCGGGACAGCCTGTACCGCCTGCAGGTCTCCACGCGGTCGCGGCTGGGTGCGTTGGCATTGCACACCGGTGGTCTGCTGGTCGACGGCGGCTGGCTGCGTGTGCTCGGCGGCGGTGGTGAGCACGGTCTGCCCTCGCTCGCGGAGGTCAACGGCCTGCCGGGCGATGAGCAGGTGCCCGGGGCGCTGGTGGTCGGCTACGACGTGCTCGGCGGACGGTTCGAGGTCAACGGCCCCGACCCGGCGGCCATCGGCCGCCCCGGCGAGCCCGGCGAGGTGTGCTACTTCGGGCCGGACACGTTGGAGTGGGAGCCCCTCGGCGCTGGTCACGGCGCCTGGCTGTCGTGGATCGCCGAGGGTGGTACCGGCCAGTTCTACGAGTGCCTGCGCTGGCCGGGCTGGCACGAGGAGACACGCCGGTTGCCCTTGTCGCACGGCATGACGGTCTACCCGTTTCTGTGGTCGCGCGAAGCGCACCAGGACCTCGCTGGTACCACTCGACGGCCGGCGCCAATGGCCGAGCTGTTCTCGTTGCAGGACGAGTTCGCTGCGCGGTTCGCCGCGGAACCGGACACCACGGCGTTGCACATCCGCGTCGTCTGAAGCAGCCAGCGTCAGCACATCCAGCCTGATCCCCATCGATGCAGCCTCAGCAACGATGGACTCGCATCGGGCGCGTCCGGACGTTCGGCCGCAGCGATCAACTCCTGAAGACCACGCCCAGTCGGCGGCAGAAGAGGCTTCCGGGAGCCGTAGCTACAGATGGTTCGCTGCACCCGGTCGGAATCGCCAGGTTGGCCCTGCTAGCCGTCGAATCGTTCCCAAGCAAGGTCCGCATCGCGTAGCGGGCGGAGTGCCGACCGGTGCCGGCTTCCGGCGTACACCTCGATCGAGCCGTCGGGGGCGGCGGCGGTGGTGACGACCAAGCCGTCGGTGACGTAGTGGCGGGTAGGGTCGCCCGGCCATCGCATGGGTTGCAGGGGTACCCGGTGCAGTGGCTGGACCAGCAGCCTCGCCTGCTCCTCGGTGACAGTCGCGAAGCCGGTGAAGGGGCTGGAGTAGGAAGCTTCGCAGAGGACGAACTGCAGCAGAAAGGCGCTCAGCGGCTCCCGCTCCTGTTCCGCGTGGAGTCCGTCGTACTGGACGACAGGGTCCGCGTCGGTCGGATCCAGCAACATGGCGAAGACTCCCTGGTTCTCCGCCCCGAACTGCAGCCGCCCGTCGTCCTCGTACTCCAACTCGTCGGCAGTGTAGATCTGGTTGTGCAGGCCGAACACCTCTCGGCGTCCGGCGGCAGCCCGGTAGAAGACGAGCAGGGGCTCGGGAAGTTCCAGTTCCTGGGCGTCGAGTCCGTCGTCGTCGGCGGGGATGTCGGCGTACCAGCCGGCCACGAAGTCGCGTAAGGCGGCCATAGGGTCGTCCGGCAGGAACCGGAGCCAGTCGAGGGTGGGAAGCGGTTGCTCCGGTGTTGGTCGCACCTGGTCGAGGACGTCGAACGGCATACGCTCCGCGAGACGCAACTGACACCACGTCAGCTCACCTTCACCACTGAATGGCCACGGACTGCCGTCGATGCTGACCGGCTTGTACCGGCTGACCGTGTTCTCCAGCCTTCCCAAGGGGACGTAGCCCTCGGGCACGCGAACGAACCCGAGCAGCGGAGGTCCGGCACTGCTCAACCGCGCTGCGGCGGCCTCGGGGAAAGGCTCACGCAGCGCCAAGCCGTCAAAGCTCTGCACCGCGTTGCCGTCAGGCCGGTCGCCGACCTCGGCGATGACGAGCATCGCCGACGGCCCGACCACGTAGGTGACGTACTCCGCAGACAGGGCCTGCGCCAGCACGCCGGCGCGCGACAGCATGTCGCATTCCGTCACGATGGACCACCGATCGGCCACGAACCAAGGCTAGTCGATCTTTGGGCACGACCGTACGCCGGGGCGATCCAGTTGCCGTGGCGCTCCGTAGCATACGGTTCGCGGCATGGCGGGGCACGTAGCCTTGATCGGCCTTGCCGACATCAACAGTCAACGGCGGATGGTCCACGGGCGGCGGCTGCACTGCCATGATGACGACGTGATCATCCCTGGATACCTGGACGGGTACGAACCGCCGTTCCTGCGATCGCCGCTGGTCGACGGGTCCGGCTTGATGTCGCACGCGCTGTTTTGGCCCGCTTTTCTCTCCACCGTCGGCGGATCCGCGTCGGCGCCGGACGCCTTCAACGTCGACCCAGCCGACCTGGAGCAGATCGTCGACGCCTTCCTTGGCCCATGCCGTTGGCCAGTGTTCTCGCTGCCACTTCTCGGGCACCGTCGGCTGCACGTCATCATGCGCAACTTCGAAGACGATGGCGGCGTGGACTACGTGCTCAATCCTGGCTCCGGTGACGCGTCGATCCCCCTCGCCGCCATGGAGGGACACTTCCGAGGGCCGGCGTTCGCATGGCCGGAAGTCGTCGCCGCAGCGCACCAGCCGGATAAGAATCACGCCCCGGCCGAGCGGCTGCTCCTACTCATCCCGGCCTGCGCCGACACCAACCGCCCGCACGAGGCCGTCGACCTGGTCGCGGAAGCCTTGACCGCTCTCGGCGCCCGGTCCCACGTACGTCAGGTCAGCGAAGAGTTGCTCAACAGCCGCAGGTACTGGACGCAGTGCCAATGGGCAGACATTGACGACGTCCTCGTCGGCCTGGGATCGCACGTATACCGACGCCACGGAGGTGAACTCTCGCTGGAACAACTTCGCCTCATCGCCGACACGCTCCAGCCCTCGGGGACCACAGAACACCAGTAGCACCCGTTCGGCGCTCCGAACGCTGGGGCGAAGAATCTGGTCAGCGCAGCCCAGTGGCACCTGGACGATGCCAGACCGACCGCTGACCTGACGCGTTGTAGCACGCGGATCGTGGATGATGGGTCAGATGGGCGCGTCTGCAACAACCGGCCGGGGTAACTCATAATGCAGACGATGGATGCAGGCGGTCGTGAAGTGAGGACTACCGGTTGACGGCGCGGGCCGACGAGCTGTTCGCGGCACGTCTCACCTTCCCAGTGGGCGACCGGGTGCGAGGCACCGTAAGTGCCATCCCGATGGGTGCGGGGCGGGCAGGCCTTCTGGTGGACCTCGGTCAGCTGCCGCAAGGGTGGGTCGACGTTCTGCATCTGCCGGACGATCCGACCGACTGGCCCGCGGTCGGCAAGACGGGGCTGTTCGAGGTGCTGCAACACCGACCCGGCCAGGTGCGGCTGTTTCCGTTGGACGCCGGGATGCGCGGTCCACGGACCCGCTTCTCCCGTTGGTCGGGTAGGGAATGGGCCGCGATCACCAGACGCTACCCCGAGGGCGCGGTCGTCGTCGGGACCGTCACCGACGTGTTCCCCGGCAACCACGAGTACACGGTCGCGTTCGACGATTGCTGGTCGGTGATCGAGTACGAAGACAACGCGCCGTCGGTCGGCTGGACCGGCTCGTTCCGCGTGACCCGTCTGCTGGAGTGGACCCACCGAATCTTGCTGACGCCAGAAATGTAGATGTTCGGGGACTGCTTCCGGGCCCCGCTCGGCAGTTCCGGATACCGCTACAGTGCGATGCTTCGGGTGGCGGGTGCTACCGGCAGAGCCAGAAACCGTCCCCGTCGTGACGGATCATGTCTCCATTCGGCTGCCGGACGCAGACCGCTGCGCCCTCAACCCATACGTGCTGCCCAGGGCGTAGGAATTGAGGAGACGGAAGTTCCACTGCCCAGTCGTCAGCCTCAACCAGGGTCACGATTGTCAGCCGGTTCACGGGTGCAGGGTCGGTTCGGACAGCTCCGGTGGAGTCATCATCTCGACCGAGCTGCACCTGCACGGCCCGAGACTACCGGGCCCGAGATGCCATGTTCCTCGGACGGACCCGGAGGCCAGTTCAATCTACGTCTCGTACGGGTCCCAGTGGGCGGCGTAGCGCAGCAGCGAGCGGGCCAGGTCCGGGTGGGCCGCCGCCCACCGGGTGTCGAAGAGGAACCACTGGTCGAACCCGAAGAAGCCGTCGATGTACCGGGCGACCTGCGCGATGTGCGGGTCGAGGCGGATCAGCGACTCGGTGGGTGGCTCCGCGGGCAGCAGTTCCGGCATCTCCCCGAGGATTGGGGCGTGCGCAGGCGCCCGGTCGATGCCGGCGGGTGATGGGGCGTATCCGGGCAGCCGGGCGTAGCGCTCCAGCGCCGGGCCGACGTCGTTCTCTCCGGGGGCGACGAGAGCCCGCAGCAGTCGGGCGTCGTGCGGCCAGCGGTGGGCGGCGGTGTCGTCGACGCCGCGCAGATGAGCGGAAAGGTCCGGCAGGGTCAGGCTGGGGAAGACGATGGCGCCGGCCAGGTCCAGGTTCCGGGTAGTGTCGGGCGATTGCCAGCACAGGCGGGCCGAGAAGACGGACTCCGGTCCGGGCGGGGCCAGCCGGACGGTACGGACCGGAACACCATGGTCGAAGACCGCGCCGGGCGCGGCCGAGCTGGCGGGCAGGGGCCAGGTGTCGTGCAGCAGGAACGCAAGCCGGTCGGGCGACGCGGCGGCGGCCACATCGTCGACGAAGTAGTAGGCCAGGTCCACCTCGTCGTCATCGGTACGCACTCTCAGGGCGTGCTCACCGAGCCGGATGAAGCTGGCGTCGTCGTCACCCTCCACCCACAGGTGCTCGTTCAGCAACTCGCGCAGTTCGTCAACGGACTCCGGCCGGGGCAGGTTTCGCTTCCGGACCTCCTCGAAGATCGACTCCAAGCCGTAGACGTTGCCGCCCAACTCGCTGTCGATCCATGCCTCCGGGTCGTCGTGCTCCCAGCCGCGGCGGAACCAGTCGAGCACGGTCGCGTCAGGCAGGGTGACCACCCGCTTGCTGAACGGCGATTCCTCCCGCCAGCGACACACGAAGTACATGCCGCTGACTCTAGGAAGGCGGTCCGACAGGATGCGTGCCGCGGCGACGGGCAACGATCGGCCCGGAGCACGGCGGGCAGCCGCTGTACCCGACCGAGCCGGACCGAGACGGCCGCACTGGCCACCGAGTTCGCCGCACGTCCGCCGGCACCTCCGCAAGGCCGGTCCATCACGCGGAAGGCCTCCGCAACTTCCCCTCATTAGTCGATAAGCATGAAGGTGAGGCTGCGGCAGATACCGATGCCGTTGGGTGCTGAACGGTCGTGTGCTCGGTGCGACGGAGCCCGGCCGCGACGCGTTCTGCAGCCGGCTTGCCGCAGCCTGAAGCAGATCGGCATCATGCCGTCGTGGGATCGGACTGGATCTGGGAGCTGCGAGTGCCGGCGGCGGCAGAGCCAGCTCTTCGCGAGCTGTACGCCCTGGCAGCCGACCGGGGCCTGCGCCCGCAACGCCCCGACGGGCTGATCAACCTGTTCACCAACCCGGACGGCGACCTACGCACGGTCGAGGATCCGCAGGCGGCGCTCGACGCCATGGCGACGCGCAACGAGCATGGCCAGCTCTGGACGAATGGCAACGTCGACATCTTCGTGAACTGGCAGGACGGGACTCTCATGTGGGCGTTGGATTCCGCCTTCTGTTACCGCCGCCCGACGCCCGAGGCCGACACCTTCCGTGAGTTGCACGCTCGCCTGACCGGCTTGTGGCTTGACGTCGCCGAGCGCCTGCAGGCCGACGTCGGCCGAATCCTCGACGAATGGTCATGCGATCAGGTGTGGGACCTCAACATCCACGACGACTCCCACCCTGCCGGTGGTTGGCCGGCCGAACTCGGCTGGTGGACCTACCTGGGCCCCGACCGCCACCTGCCACCGGCACCGCTACCCGAGATCGCGGCCCAGGCACGCCGGCTCCCGAACGACGCCCTACTGATCGAACTCCTCGATGACCCGGCCGCCGTCGACCCGCTCCGCTACCAGGACATCC
This sequence comes from Micromonospora sp. HNM0581, assembly GCF_012726175.1. GTDB lineage: Bacteria > Actinomycetota > Actinomycetes > Mycobacteriales > Micromonosporaceae > Micromonospora. The sequence goes on along the minus strand of NZ_JAASAD010000032.1, from coordinate 1,533 downwards.
ACACCCGCTGGCTCCAGGCGGCATGAGCCAGCGAAGCAGGATCCCTTGCGACACTGGCGGTCCAGCACACGCACGGCCGCAGATCCGGATACCCGTTAAGGTGCGCTGCGTCAAGACGGACGGCGGTGGGTTGCCGCGTGTGGGTGACTCATGCTGGGCCGCTTGGAGCGCCAGGCAGCGCGAACCAGCGGCCTTCAACCACCTCGCGTAGGTGACCCTCGCCGGCAAGATGGGTACAGGCCACGCCGATGTCCTCATTGCTGTAACCGTCATCTGCGGCTTCGTCGAGGAACCAGCGAACGCGCCAAGCATCGAACGCCTCAACCTCGCACCCGAGCACGGGATCGGTGACCAGGTCGACGTCGACCTCCCTGCCATCGGAGCTGATGATCAGGCACCCCGCGCCGTGGACGGTGTACTCGATCCCGCTACGGGTGGCACCTTCCCGGGGCAACTCTCCGCGCGAGCGGACCGCTGCCAGAAGATCCGCGATATCCGCGACGGGGAACAAATCGGCGAGCAACCGACCACGGATCTCGCGCAGGGCAGCGGCGAAGCGCAGAACAGCCTCGACCGACGAAACCTCCCGGGCCATACGGCCCAGCATGAGTGTCCTGCCCACGTCATCTGGCGGACCGACCACGAATTCCGCGTCGCCGCCACGTATGATACCCGCCGGGCACTGGACGTCCGCTAATCGGGCCCATGACAGTGCGCCGGAGACGATCCAAGCCAACACCTTCGAGCTCGCTGACGCGGTCACGGATCAAGGTTCGATCGACGCCCAACTCGGCCACGATCGACCCGACACCCTCACCATCCGCGGCTACGACGATAGGCTATGTCGATGCGGCTGGCCGTTCTCGGACCACCCGGCTCCGACCGGGAGACTATCGCCGACGCCATCGCCGCGCGTCTCGGCGTTCCCTGCCTCAGCCTGGCGGGCATGTTCCAGGCCGAAATTCGGGCGAAAACCCCTGCCGGGCTTCAGGCAACGCAGCACATGAACGCTGGCGAGCTCGTACCAGACCAGGTTCTCCTGTCCATGATCCGCAACCGCCTCACCCAGCCCGACGTCGCCGCTGGCTTCGTCCTCGATGGCTTCCCCAACCACGCAGTCACCGCGGTGGCGCTCGATGCCGTGTTGTTCGACCTCGGCACACCCATCGACCGGGCAATCGACCTCGTCCTGCCCGACGCCGAGGTCCTTCGCCGCATGGCCGGCCGCCGCACCTGCCGCGGCTGCTGCAGAACCTGGCACACCGAGTTCGCCGCTCCAACACGCCCCAACGTCTGCGACCGCTGTGGAGGCGAACTGTTCCAGCGCCACGACGACAACCCCGACCGCATCACCGCGGGCCTGCAGTCCTACCGACCAGCCGCGGCAGCCACACTCAGTCACTACCGCGCATTAGGGCGTGTCTCCTGGATCTTGGGGTGCGGTTCGGCTATCCATGTTTGTCGTGAGTGGACGCTTCGAGCTGACCGAGGTCGAGTACGCGCGGATCGCGGCGTTGTTGCCGGCGATGACGC
>NZ_JAASAD010000031.1 GCF_012726175.1 Micromonospora sp. HNM0581 | reverse complement strand
CAGGACATGCCCCTGACCGAAGCCGCCCAGACCGTGCAGGTGTCGGCGTACCCCGACCACTACGCCCAGTGGGAACAACAAGCCGCCGACCTCGTCACCCAACACTGGACCAACTGACCCCGCGGTCAGACAACAACCGAAGACGTTCCTCCACCGGGGGAGCAAGAACCGCTGGCCGGCACCCGACACCCGGGTGCCGGCCAGCGGGCTTTCGTCGTCCGGACCCCCGGCAACGGCCCCTGCGCCTTCGACAGGCCTGACGATGTGGCAGCGTGAGCGGATGGACTCCTCGCCCGTCGACGTCGATCTCGCCCTGGTCGGTGCGGGTGGTGCCGCGTCGCTGGTGCTGGCCGCGTTGGCCCGGCACCGGGTACGCGACGTGCTGATTGCGGTCGTCGATCCGGTGCACCGACGTGGGCAGGACCGCACCTGGGCGTTCTGGGGCCAGCCCGGCAACGACCTGGACGAACTGCTCAGCGCCAGCTGGTCACGGGTCGAGGTGGTCACGCCGGACGCGCAGCGCGCCCTGGACCTGACGCCCCTTCGGTACGCGATGTTGCGCTCCGGCCCGATCTACGCCCGCGCCGCCGAGGCGGAGCGGCACCTGGGCGTGACCCGGATCGTCGCCGCGGCGGGTCGCGTCGACGACGACGGTGACCAGGTGTTGGTACGTGCCGTCGACGGTCGACCGCTGCTGCGGGCCCGCTGGCTGCTGGACTCCCGACCGCGGCCACCTCGGCGACCCGGGCGCACCAACTGGTTGCAGCACTTCCGGGGTTGGTGGTTGACGGCGGACCGGCCGGTTTTCGACCCGGCCCGGGCTGTGCTCATGGACTTCCGTACCCCGCAGCCGGCCCGGGGTGTCTCCTTCGGCTACGTGCTGCCCGTCGACAGCCGGTACGCGCTCGTCGAGTACACCGAGTTCTCGCCCGACCTGCTCAGCGGAGCGGCGTACGACGCGGCCCTGGCCGGGTACCTCGGCCAGCTCGGCCTCGACCCGGCGCGGCTCACCGTGACCGAGGTCGAGAACGGGGTCATCCCGATGACCGACGGTCCGTTCGTGGCCCGACCCTCGCCCCGGGTGGTGCGGCTCGGTACCGGCGGTGGTGCCACCCGGCCCTCGACCGGCTTCACCTTCTCGGCGATGCACCGTCAGGCCGAACAGGTGGCCAGGGCCGTCGCCGCTGGCCGACCGCCGGTGCCGGATCCCGCGTACCCCGGCCGGCACCGGTGGATGGACGCGGTTGCCCTGCGGGCACTCGACGCCGGCCTGGTCGACGGGCCGGAGTTCTTCGGCCGCCTCTTCGACCGCAACCCGGCCACCCGGGTGCTGCGCTTCCTCGACGGTGACACCAGCGTCGTCGAGGACCTGGCGGTGATGCGCTCCACCCGCCTACGACCCATGGTCAGCGCCACTGTCACCGACGTCGCCGCACGGATAGGCGACCGGCTCGCACCGTCGCGCCGCCCGGCGTGGACGGTGCCGCCGCCCGTTGTCGACTCCGAGTCGCCACCCGGTCCGGGTCGTTGAGCTACAGCGGTCGACGGTCGACAACACCCGTCCGGCGATCTGGAGGCCCACGGACGGGTAAGGTCTGCCGCCATGGTGGACGGAACGGCCGGCCTGGTGGTGCGGATCTGGACCGACGGGGCGTGCAGCGGCAACCCCGGCCCGGGTGGCTGGGGTGCGGTGCTGCGCTACGGCTCCCACGAGCGTGAACTACGCGGCGGTGAGGCAAGCCACACCACGAACAACCGCATGGAGTTGACCGCCGCCATCGAGGCACTGGAGAGCCTGACCCGCCCGGTCACCGTCGAGCTGCACACCGACAGCACCTACGTGCGCAACGGCATCACCAGTTGGCTGGCATCCTGGAAACGCAACGGCTGGCGGACCGCCGCCAGACAGCCGGTCAAGAACGCCGACCTGTGGCAGCGGCTCGAAGCGGCCGGCGCCCGGCACCAGATCACCTGGCTGTGGGTGAAGGGCCACAACGGGCACCCGGAGAACGAGCGGGCCGATGCGCTGGCCAACGAGGGTCTGAACGAGGCCCGTGCCGCCACCGCACCGAGCCGCCGTTGACCGGCTGACCGTCGACGACGGCAGGGCAGCGGTTCGATAACACTCACCAGCTCTATTGCCTGCGGTGGATCTCTCTGACATATTCCTGCGTGGACGCTGCCAGCGACGGTCGCCAATCCGGGTGCCGTGCTGCGGTGACGCCGTCATGCCGGAGGGACCCTCGTGAAGCGTAGACGTCGCCATCTACTCGTTGGCCTGGCGGTCGGTGCCCTGGTGGCGTCGACCGGCCTGGTCGGAATCCACTTCGCCGGTGCCGAGGTGCCGACACCCGTCGCGGTCGGCGGGGAGATGCCCGACGCCCTCGGCGCCCACCTGGAGCAGCTGCGCCGGTCCGTTCCCGGCGACGGAGGCATGTCACCCGACGGTCCGGGTGGCGCCGCCCAGCAGGCGTTCCTGGAACGTGCCTACCCCGCCGACGCGATCACCGTCGCCCAGCTGGACCGGTCCAAGGCGGCCTACACGGCGGCTGACAAGCGGTTCAAGGGTAGTGGGCAGTGGACGAACATCGGCCCCAGCGAGGCGCTCTACCCGTTCACCGAATACCGCGACGCCTTCAACTACGTGCCCAACGAGTACGTGGCCGGTGGCCGAGTCACCTCGATCGACATCAGCCCGGACTGCTCGAAGTTGCTCTGCCGGGCGTACGTGACGCCGGCCGGCGGCGGCGTGTGGGGCACCCTGAACATTCTCACCGCCGAACCGAAGTGGTTCTACCTGGGCGGCCCGCTCGGCATCAACGCCGCCGGAGCGGTGACCATCGACCGCAACGACCGCACCGGTCTGACCATCTACGTCGGCACCGGTGAAGCCAACACCTGCGGCTCCGGCTGCGTCGCCGGAGTCGGCCTGTACCGGTCGACGAACGGCGGCCTGACCTGGTCCGGCCCGCTGGGCAAGGATGTTCTCGGCGGCAAGGGCATCGGTGAGATCACCATCAAGCCGGGCGACCCGAAGACGCTGTACGTGGCGACCACCACGGCGCTGCGCGGCATGTCCAGCTCCTGCTGCAACGGTGTCACCCGGCCGGTGCCGGACGCCGAGAAGTGGGGCCTGTACAAGTCGACGAACGGTGGTAAGAGCTGGAAGTTCATCCACAACGGCTCGGCGGACGCCACGGCCTGCACCGGCAACGCCGCCGAGTACACCAACACCACCAGCTGCTCGCCGCGGGGCGTACGCCAGGTCAAGCTCGACCCGCGTGACGCCGACATCGTCTACGCCAGCTCGTACGGTCGGGGAGTGTGGCGTTCGTCGGACGCCGGAGCGACCTGGACGCAGATCAAGCCGTCGCTGAACGCCGCGATGTTCCAGACCCGCGCGGCGATCGACGTGACCACCCTGCCCGGCGGCAAGACCCGGATGTACGTCTACGAGGGCAACACCGGCAACCCGTACTCGCGACTGTTCCGCAGCGACGACGTGGCCACCGGCTCGCCGACGTTCACCGACCTGACCAGCTCCAACCCGGCCGACCCGGGCTTCGCCACCTACAACCAGTGCACCGGGCAGTGCTGGTACGACGTGTTCGTGCACACCCCGCAGGGCCACCCCGACATCGTCTACACCGGCGGGTCGTACGTGTACGGCGAGACGGTGGCGAACAAGCGTGCGGTGGTCCTCTCCACCGACGCCGGGGTCAGCGGCACCGACATGACCTTCGACGGCACCGACGAACTGCACCCCAACGGTCTGCACCCCGACCAGCACGACCTGGTCACCAACCCGCGTAACCCGTACCAGTTCTTCGAGGCCAGCGACGGCGGTGTGATGCGGTCCAGCGGTGATTTCGTCGACCGCTCCTCCTGGTGCGACAACCCGGCCCGTAACCTCACCACCCAGGTCCGTGTCGACCGCTGCAAGCAGATGCTGTCGAAGATCCCGTCGAAGCTGGACGGCGTCAACAAGGGCATGAACACCCTGCAGTTCATCAGCCTGTCGGTGAGCCCGCACGACGCGGACCTGCTGCAGGGCGGCACCCAGGACAACGGCACCTGGGAGAACAAGGGTGAGCGTCGGCGGTGGGTCAACACGATGATCGGTGACGGTGGGGCCTCCGGCTGGGACGTCGCCCGTCCCGAGTTCCGCTTCCACACCTTCTACGACGTGTCACCTGAGGTGAACTTCGCTGACGGAGACATCGCCAACTGGATCTGGACCGCCGACCCGATCTACGGTCAGCCGGGCAGTCTGTTCTACGCCCCGGTGATCAGCGACCCCAAGGTCAGCGGCACCATGTTCGCCGGCACCGGGCTGTCGGCGTACCGCACCAAGACCTTCGGCCTGGGTGACCGGAGCTTGGCCGAGGCCGACCGGATCTGCAACACCTGGACCGGCACCTACGAGGAGCAGTGCGGCGACTGGGAGCCACTGGGCACCACCAACCTGACCGGTACCGGCTGGGGTGACCGGGCCGGCGGTGCGGTGTCGGTCATCCAGCGGGTCGACTCCGACAGCTCCACAGCGTGGGCGGCCACCAGCACCGGCCGGGTCTTCGTCAGCCGTAACGTCGACGCCGAACCGGCCGCAGCGGTCACCTGGACCCGGGTGGACAGCGCCGCCACGCCGAACCGCTTCGTGACGAGCATCCACGTCGACCCGGCCGACCCGGCCCGGGCGTGGATCTCCTACAGCGGGTACGGCTCCAACACGCCGTCCACCCCCGGCCACGCCTTCGAGGTGACGGCCACCGCCGCCGGGGCGACCTGGAGCGACCGGTCGTACGACTTCGGGGACCAGCCGATCACCGACCTGGTCCGCGACGACAAGACCGGCGACCTGTACGCCTCCACCGACTTCGGGGTGCTGCTGCTGCCCGAGGGCAGGAGGTCCTGGACCAAGGCGGCGCGTGGCATGCCGAACGTCGAGGTGGCCGGGTTGACCATCGTGCCCGGCGAGCGGATCCTCTACGCTGCCTCGCACGGCCTCGGCGCCTGGAAACTGAACCTGAGGTAGGTAGCACCATCATCGGTACAACACTGGCGAGGGGTCGCGGTCGCGGCCCCTCGCCGCTGCCCGAACGGGCTGCCCGGCTGTGGCGGACGCTCGGCGCGGCCTTCGTCCTGCTGGTCTTCGTCCCGCCGCTGCTGCTGCTGGTCTCCGGCTCCCTCACCGAACCCGGCCTTGCACCGTCGCCGACGCCGCAGCTGCTGCCCGACCCGCTCTCCTCCGCCGGCTACCAGCGTGCCGTCGACCTCGGCGGCCTGCTGCGGGCCTCACTCAACTCGGTGCTGGTGGCCGTGGTGGCGGTGCCGCTGAGCGTGCTGGTCGCCTCCCTCGCCGGCTTCGCGCTCACCCGCATGGCACCGCGTACCACGACTGTCGTGGTGGCCGCCTCACTTGTCGCGCTCATGGTGCCGGCGACCGCCCTGCTGGTGCCCCGCTTCGCGATCTTCCGGCTGCTCGGGCTCACCGACACCCTCGTACCGTTGATCGCGCCGGCGCTGCTGGGCACGTCACCGCTCTACGTGCTGGTCTACCATCTGGCTTTCCGGGCGTTGCCCGCCGACCTGTACGACGCCTGCCTGGTGGAGGACCTGTCGCCGCTGCGTACCTGGTGGCGGGTGGCGATGCCGCTGGTGCGTCCGGTGACCGCCGGGCTCACCGCGTTGACCTTCGTATTGACCTGGTCGAATTTCCTCGACCCGCTGGTCTACGTCTACGACCGTGAGCTGTTCACCCTGCCGCTGGCACTGCGGTCACTGTCCCTGTTGGACCCGACGAACTTTCCTGTCTTCCTCGCCGGGGCGGTGATCGCCACGGTGCCCGCGCTCGTGGTGTTCGCCCTGGCACAGCGGCGCTTCCTGCACCACGACGACTGAACCGAGGGATGACCATCGTGCGAATCAGAGCCCTGTCCGCCCTCGCGTTGAGTGCCCTGCTCGCCGTCACCGGCTGCGGTTCCGGCAGCGGGTCGTCGGCCGGCGAACCGGTCAAGCTGCTGGTGTTCGGGGCACCGGAGGAGTTGGCCGCGTACCGCACCCTCGTCGGGGCCTACCAGCGGGCCCGGGACGGCGAGCAGGTGCAACTGATCGAGGCCAGCGACCGCAAGGACCTGCTGGCCCGCCTCGCCACCTCGGTTGCCGGCGGTGCACCACCGGACCTGTTTCTGATGAACTACCGCTTCTACGGTCAGTTCGCCGCCAAGGCGGTGGTGGAGCCGCTGGACGAGCGGATCGCCGCCTCGTCGGTGCTCGACCCGGCGGACTACTACCCGGTCGCGATGGAGGCGTTCCGTTGGGACGGTGCCCAGTTGTGCCTGCCGCAGAACGTCTCCAGCCTGGCCGTCTACTACAACCGCACCCTGTTCACCACCTACGGTGTTCCTGAGCCGACGACCGGCTGGACCTGGAACGACCTGGTCACCACCGCCACCTTGCTGACCCGCGACGACCGGGGACTGGTGATCAAGGGCACCGAGGCGGAGGGAGCGGCGCGGCTGCCGGCCGTGCACGGGGTCGGTGTGGAGCCGTCGATCATCCGGCTGGCCCCACTCGTCTGGTCCAACGGCGGCGAGATCGTCGACGACCCCGATCGGCCGACCCGGCTCACCCTGGACAGTCCGGCCGCCCGCGAGGCGCTGCGGAACCTGATCGACCTGCGACAGGCGTACGGGGTGGTGCCCAGCGACGCCGAGGTCGAGGCGGAGGACGACGAGTCGCGGTTCCTCAACGGTCGACTCGCCATGCTGATGACCTCCCGACGGGCCACCACCAACTTCCGCACCATAACCGATTTCGAGTGGGACGTGGCGCCGCTGCCGGTGTACCGGGAGCAGGTGGGTGTGCTGCACTCCGACGCGTACTGCATGACCCGGGGTGCGCGGAACAAGGACGCCGCGTGGCGGTTCATGGAGTACGCGATGGGTCAGCAGGGACAGCGGATCATCGCCGCTACCGGGCGTACCGTGCCGTCACACATCCAGGTGTCCCGTTCCGCGGCGTTCCTGGACCCGAACCAGCCACCCCGCAACTCGCAGGTCTTCCTCGACGCCGTTCCCACCGTCCGGGCCCTGCCCACCGTCTCCACCTGGCCGGAGATCGAGGACCTCAGCTACGGCATCCTGGAGAACGCCGTGCACCGTGGCGACAGGCTCGACGACGTGATCCGGGAACTGGACACCAAGAGTCGGCCGTTGTTCGCCCGAGGGGAGAACGGGTGAGCGCCGGGCTCGTCCTCGAAGGCGTCAGCGCCGCCTACCGGGACACTCCGGTGCTGCACGAGGTGGACCTCAATGTGCGCCGGGGTGAGCTGCTCGTGGTGCTCGGCCCCTCCGGTGCGGGCAAGTCGACGGTGCTGCGGGTGGTCGCCGGGCTGGAACCGGTCACCGCCGGCCGGGTCCGCATCGCCGACCGTGACGTCACCGACGAGCGACCCGGCCGGCGCAACGTGTCGATGGTCTTCCAGTCCTACGCCCTGTTCCCACACCTGAGCGTGGTCGAGAACATCGCCTTCGGGCTGGAGGTACGGGACACCCCACGCCGGCTGGCGCGCGAGCGGGCCCGTACGGCGGCTGAGACGGTGGGCTGCGCCGGGCTGCTCGACCGTCGTCCCGGGCAGCTCTCCGGCGGGGAACGGCAACGGGTCGCGTTGGCTCGGGCGCTGGTCCGGGAACCGGACGTGTTCCTGCTCGACGAACCGCTGTCCAACCTGGACCTGACCCTGCGCACCGAGATGCGTGCCGAGTTGCGGTCCCTGCACGACCGGATCGGCGCGACGATGGTGCACGTCACCCACGACCAGACCGAGGCGCTGGTGCTCGCCGACCGGATCGCGGTGTTGCGTGACGGACGGGTCGAGCAGGTGGGCACCCCGGACGAGATCTGGCGTACCCCGGCGAGCAGCTTCGTGGCCCGGTTCGTCGGTTCACCGGCGATGAACCTGCTCCCGGTGGACGGCCCGCTGCGGCCCCGAGGCGACGCGCCGGCGCTGCGGGACGAACTGTTGGAGATCGGGTTCCGGCCTGAGGCGGTCACCCTCGATCCGACCGAGGGCACCCCGGCCACCGTCGAGCGGGTCGAGGTGATCGGCGAGGACGCCTTCGCGTACCTGATTCTCTGCGCCGGGCAACCGGTGGTCGCCCGGGTGCCGGCCATGCACCTGCCCGAACGCGGTGCGACGGTACGCCTGCACGTGCGTTGGGCCGACACGCACCTGTTCCACGCCGCCACCGGCCGCCGGTACCGGCCGTGAGTAGCGGTGGGTCGGCGCCGGCCCGCACGGATGCCCGGTCGCGCCGGCAACTGGTGCTGATGCTGACGCCGTACCTGGTCGGGTTGGTCGGGTTGGTGCTGGTACCCGCCCTGGTCACGCTCGGCATGTCGGTCACCGACTACGATCTGCTGACCCCGCCGACCTGGGCCGGGCTGGACAATTTCGCCGCCCTGTCCAACGACCCGATCTTCCGGGTGGCGCTGCTCAACTCGGTGGTCTTCGCCCTGGTGGCCGTACCGCTGCGGGTGTCGCTGGCGTTGGGGCTGGCGTTGCTGCTGCACCGGCGGGCGCCCGGGGTCGGCACCGCCCGCACCGCCGCGCTGCTGCCCACCGCCGTACCCGAGATCGCGTACGGCCTGCTCTGGCTGTGGCTGTTCAACCCGTTGTACGGCCCGATCAACCAACTGCTGCGGGTCGGCGGGGAGAACGGGTTGACCGCGCTGGGACGTACCCCGCCGCAGTGGTTGACCGACCCGACGAGTGCCCGCGCCGGGATCATCCTGATGAGCCTGTTCACCATGGGGGAGACCTTCGTGGTGTTGTTGGCCGCCCGGCGGGCGCTGCCCCGCGACGTGTACGAGATGGCTGCCATCGAGGACGCCACCGGCTGGGATGTCTTCCGCCGGATCACCCTGCCGCTGATGGCTCCGGTGCTCGCCCTGCTGGCGGTCCGTGACGCCGTGGCCAGCCTGCACTTCACCTTCGTGCCGGCGTTCGTGGTCACCGACGGCGGCCCCCCGCCGTACGCCACCACCTACCTGTCGCTCTTCGTCTACCAGACCGGGTTCGAGTACCTGCGCTACGGCTACGCGGCGGCGGCGACCCTGGTGATGATGCTGCTGACCGTCGCCGCGGTGTTCGTGCAGTGGCGGCTCATCCGCCGCTACCGTCGCTTCTACCGGGTGTGACGGCCCTACCGGCCTGGTCTGGTGCCGGGCTACCCGACCAACACCGCATCGCGGGCATCACCACCGTCGCGGCAGGTGAACGTCGCAGTCACCCCGGGCGAGGCTCGACCGGGCGGGCGTCGACGGCTCACCTGTCCCCCCGGTTACAGGCTGCCGCCAGTTGCCCGGTGGCCCGGCGGAGAGGTTGGCGGAGAGGACAAGGAGCGACCCCTTCGCCGCCGGCCGTGACGCCGACGTGCACGCCCGCGGCTGCCCTGCCCGCCGCGTGGCCGGGAGTTCGTCGGGCGCAGGCGATAGGGTCTCGGTCAGCACTGCGCGGGCGGGAGACGAGATGACCTCAGAGCATGTCGACGTGCTCATCGTCGGCGCAGGTCTGTCCGGTATCGGAGCCGCCTGTCACCTGCGTCGTCGCCACCCAGGTCGGACGTACGCGACCGGTGGGGTGCCGGTGCCCGATGCCCGCACCGACGGCTGCTACATCAACTATCCGGACCTGGACCTTGCCGACCCGGCGTGGAACACCTCCGGCGTGTCGGCCGCCCAACTGTACTACCGGGGCGGCTACCCGCGCCTTCAGGAGGTCAAGGCCCGCTGGGACCCGCGCAACGTGTTCCGGCACGGCCTATCGGTCGTGCCACCCACGTCGGGGAGTTGAACGGGAGCGGGCCCGTGTCCGGCCGGACACGGGCCCGCTCAGGGCTGACCTCCGGGCCGAGGTCAGCCCTGGTGAGGCTCCAGGACGACGACCGGGATGTTCCGAGTCGTCTCGGTGGCGTACTCGTCGTACTTGGGGAAGATCTTCGCCATCAACTCCCACAGGCGCGGTCGCTCCTCGTCGGTGGCGATCCGGCCCGTCGCGACGAACTTGTCCGCGCGGACCTGGACGTGGACCTCCGGGTCCGCCGAGAGGTTCAGGTACCAGTTCGGATTCTTCGGAGCGGCACCGTTGGAGGCGATCAGGACGACCCGATCGCCGTCCCGGCCGTAGATCAGCGGCGTGCGGACCTGTCGGCCCGTGCGCCGCCCCCGCGTGGTCAGCAGCAGCGTCGGGAAGCCGTAGTAGTCGTGCCCGTCGGCGCCGTCGGTGGCCAGGTAACGCCGCACGTGGCTCTGCACGTCCGGTAGAGGGCTGTCGTGCACCCCGTCAGCGTCCGGCTCGTCGGACGGGACCATCGACCCGGCCCGGCTCGCCGCCGTCATCGCCGCGACGAACGTCTCCTCCGGCTGCTCGCCGAGCATCGGCTGGGCGCCCTCGATCCGGAAGATCGGCACACTGGAGACCCCGGCCTCCCGAACCGACCGCAGCGCGGCGCGAACCTCCTCGGCGCCGGAGTCGTCGGCGGTGACGCCGACCTCGGCGGCCAGGCGGGCCAGCGTCGCGGTGTCGCCGATGTTGAGCCCGTCGGTGAAGTGCGCGCGGAACAGCCGTTCCACCATCGCCTCCGCTCGGCCCTGCCGCGCGGCCTGGGCGACGAGCCGGTGTGCCCCGAACGTCCCGGTGGCGACGGCCCGATCGTAGTGCAGCTCCAGCCCGTCCTTCGCCGTCTCGGTGACGAGGTAACCCAACTGCTGCACCGTCTGCTCGCCGAAGGTCTGGGTGAGCGCTTCGATCAGTGGCATCCCCTCGGTGGACGCGCCGGGTGCCAGCTCGAAGGGGGCAAACCGGATCTCCACCTCGCCCCCCTCGGACCGGAACCGCTCAGCGGCGCGGGCCAGCCGGGTGTATCCGATGTACGAGTGCACGCAGATGAGGTCCAACACCATGTCCACCTGGACCGTGGCATTCCCGATAGTCATGTGCTCAGTCTCCAACCTCAACAGTGGTAGAGGTCAATTCTTTCAGCCGAGCCGGCCCGCTCGCGGCAACGCCGGAATCAGCACCGCCGCGACCGCGACGTGCAGCAGGGCCAGGGTGAGTTGGTTGGTGGTGCTGAAGCCGGGCAGTTGCCAGGGCAGGGTCACGAGAAAGACGATGCTCGCGACGACGGTCCAGATGAGGGCGCCTCGACGCTGCGTGATCTTCTCCAACACCGCGAGCGAGGCCCAGCCGGCGAGACCGGCGAGGAGCGATGCGAAGATCACTGCGGCGAGGGCGAGGTCCACCTTCTCATCCGAACCGTACTGCTTGGGGACGGACACGTCGGCGCCGAGGATCGGCACTGCGACGACCCAGACCAGAGTTGCCGCCAGTACGCCCGCCAGAACGACGACGGCGCGGTTGCGGATGCGCTTGCCGCGCTGCGGCGGGGGTGCCGGCTCATCGTGGGTGAGGGGCTCCTGGCGCTGATCGGTCATAACTGTCTCCCACGAGAAGAAAATCGACGTTGTTTGAACAGTCTGCAACCTCAACTGCGATTGAGGTCAATACGTTCGCGTCTGCGCGGGTGGCTGGGCCGACATCGAAAGGAAATGGGTGCTCATGCGCAAGGTACTGATCGCCAATCGCGGCGAGATCGCCGTTCGTGTCGCCCGGTCCTGCCGGGACGTGGGTGTCGCCTCCGTCGCCGTATATGCGCAGGCCGACCGGGACGCGCCACACGTTCGAATCGCCGACGAGGCGTTCGCGCTGGGTAGCGACACCCCGGCCACCAGCTACCTCGACATGTCCCGCGTGCTGGCGGTGGCCCGGGCGTCGGGTGCCGACGCGGTGCACCCCGGCTACGGACTGCTCTCCGAGAACGCCAATTTCGCCCAGGCCGTCGAGGACGCCGGCCTGGTGTGGATCGGGCCACCGCCGGCGGCGATCCGGCTGCTCGGCGACAAGACAGCGGCCCGGGACCTGGCCCGACGGGTCGGGCGAACCTCGTCGAGAGCTCTGCCGGTCAGTCGGTCTCCGCGCAGGAGGCCCTGGAGTTCGCCCGTACCGTGGGGTTGCCGATCGCTGTCAAGGCAGCGTTCGGCGGCGGGGGCCGCGTCGCTCGACTCTGACGACCCGCCGGTACGCGGCCACAGCATCGAGTTCCGGATCAACAGCGAGGACCCGGCCCGCAACTTCCTGCCGGCCCCCGGCACCGTCACCGCCTGGGAGCCGCCCTCCGGCCCCGGCGTACGGGTGGATGCCGGAGTCGCGGCCGGGTTCACGATCGGCACTGCGTGGGACTCGCTGCTGGCCAAGCTGATCGTCACCGGCGCCACCCGGGAGCAGGCTCTGCGCCGGGCGGCGCGCGCACTGGCCGAGTTCCGCGTCGACGGGCTGCCCACCTGCCTGGACTTCCACCGGGCAGTGGTCGTCGACCCGGCGTTCGCCCCCGAGGTGACCGGTGGCTCCGGCCCGTTCCGTGTCGCGCGTCATTTCACCCCCGTTACGACCCGTGGGACCAGCGGCTGTGCGTGGTGCCCGACGGTGACCTGTTCACCGTGCTGTCCGACGGGCGGGCCGAGGTGGTCACCGATCGCGTGGACAGCTTCATCGCCGAGGGCATCCGACTCGCCTCCGGCCGGGAACTGCCGGCCGACGTGGTGGTCACCGCCACCGGACTGGACCTGCTCGCTCTCGGTGGTATCACTCTGCGGGTCGACGGGGTGGACGTGGACCTGCCGCAGACCGTCTCACCTCCGGTTACGTGCGCCGTGGTGTCGGCAGGCTGCCCCACCAGGGCACCAGGGCCCCCTGGCGACTGCACCAGAACTACCTACGTGACCTGCTACCCATGCGGTACGGGCGGCTGGCCGACCCCAACCTCCGGTTCACCCGGGCCGCTGTCCCGGCCGCGTCCACCGTCGCGCCGCGGCATGAGCGGCGAAACGACGCCGATTCGTCGCGGCGGTAGGTTCGCCTCCGGCAAGTGGATCGGCAGCAGCCGCCGCACGGCGGCGACGCCATCGTCGAGGTGGTGGCCGGGCGGCGGGTCACCGCGATCGTCGCGGCTCACGCCCACGACGACCATGTCCGGGTCGCCCCGCAGCTGTCCCGTTTCGTGCCCGCCTGGGCCTGACTGCACCGTGACCTGGACCGCAGCTGCCCACTGTCGCCGCTTTCCCGGAATGACGGACATACCGGCTGGGTTGTGTTGCCCATAGTGCCGGCTGGCAAACCTCGACCAGTCTGCGCTGCTCCGAGAGCGGCTCAACCTGAGCGGCTCGTACCCGATCGAAAGGGCAACCATCGTGAAGCGTGACTTCACTCGATGGCTCCCGGCCATCGCGACGATCCCGAACCGGAAGACCGTGCTCAGCGTGGTGGGCGTCACCGCCCTCGCCGGACTCGCCGTCGGCCCCACGGCCGTGGCCGCACCGATCACCGTCGGCCCACACGCCGGCGCGGTCGCGGCGATCGACAGGGCCGCCGGGAACTCCGACACCGAGGCCACCATCGTGTCCGGGTTGACGACTGCCGAGAGCGGCGACGATCCGGACACCGACCAGCCGGACCGCGACGAGTTGATCCCTTTCGGCGTGCAGGGCGCGCAGTCGCGGATCCCGCTCGACAACGACCAGCTCGACAATGCCAGGACCATCGTCGAGGTGGCCAAGGAGACAGGTGTCGGTGAGCGGGGTGCCGTGATCGGCGTCGCCACCGCCTTGCAGGAGTCGAAGCTGTACAACCTCGGGCACCTGGGTGCGTGGAACGACCACGATTCGCAGGGCCTGTTCCAGCAGCGCCCGTCCACCGGATGGGGCAGTGTGGAACAGATCCGCGATCCCGAGTACTCCTCGACGGTGTTCTTCGAGGCGCTGAAGAACGTTGGTGGTTGGGAGGATCTGCCGCTGACCACCGCAGCGCAGACGGTGCAGGTGTCGGCCTACCCGTTCCACTACGCGCAGTGGGAGGAGCAGGCGGCGGACCTCGTCTCCCAGCTCTGGTGACCCACGGGGGCGACGGAGCCGGCCCGGGTACGGGCCGGCTCCGTCGCCGCAGCTGGACGTCTAGCAGCGGCGGGCCTCGCCGGGCATGCCGGCGTTCCCAGCCGACGAAGCCGGCCGGGGTATCCAGGCGCCGGCCGGCACCAGAAGCCACCGGGCCCGGTGGGGCGGCTCGTCATGCCAGTTGCTGCGCGCAGAAGCGGGGGCCGAAGTCGAGTCCAGCCATCGGCGAGTCCTCCCGGTGCAGCAGGTTCTTCTCGGTGAGCAGGTGCAGTGGTGTCTTCAGCTGCTCCTCGGTCAGACCGCACTCCTGGGCGATCATGTCGGGGTAGGGCACCTGGCCCCGTGCCTCCAGCGCTGCCACCGCTTCGTACACCCGCACTTCGACGTCCGACAGCCGCACCTGTTGCATGGTGTCCTCCTCGTGCCTTCTCCGCCTGCGGCAGGCGCTCTGCTGCCGGCGGTTACCCGGTGCGGCGGCGAAGATGCCCGCGTCGGCACCGATCTGCCGTCGGGGCTGCGGCTGATCTACCCTGCACCAGTGAGCGTCTGGGAACTCGTGGTGATCGGTGGGGGTCCGGCCGGGCTGTCCGCCGCCTACGCCGCCGCCCGTCGGGGGGTACGCACGCTGGTCGTCGAGCGCGCCGCGCATCCCCGCTACAAGACCTGCGGCGGTGGTCTGATCGGCACCTCGTTGGCCGCGGTGGCCGGGCGGATCGAGGTGCCCGTCCATGACACGGTGGATCGGGTCACCTTCACTCTCGACGGGCGGGGCGGGTTCACCCGCCGCCATGCTGCGGGCCCGCTGGTGCGTATGGTGCGCCGGGAGGAGTTCGACGACCGGCTGCGGGCCGCGACGGTCGCCGCCGGGGCGGAGGTCCGCGAGCGGGCCACCGTCCGGTCGGTGGCGCAGGATCCCGATGGGGTACGGCTGCGGCTGGCCGACGGTGAGGTGCTGCTGGCCCGTACGGTTATCGGTGCCGACGGCTCGTCCGGGGTGTCTGCCCGGCACGTCGGGGTTCGTCACCGTCAGGTCGATCTGGGGCTGGAGCTGGAACTGCCGGTGCCGCCGCCCGAGCAGGACCGTTGGCGCAGCCGGGTGCTGCTCGACTGGGGCCCGCTGCCCGGCTCGTACGCCTGGGTGTTCCCCAAGGGGGACCGGCTGACCGTCGGGGTGATCGCCGGTCGGGGTGAGGGGGAGCGGACCCGACTGTACCTGCGCCGGTTCGTCGATCGTCTCGGGTTGGCCCGTGTGCCGCCGGCACACGACTCGGGTCACCTGACTCGCTGCCGTACGTACGATTCGCCGTTGCGGCGCGGACGGGTGCTGGTGACCGGTGACGCCGCCGGCCTGCTGGAGCCGTGGACCCGGGAGGGGATCAGCTACGCGTTGCGTTCCGGTGAGCTGGCGGGGGAGGCCGTGGCCGGGGCTGATCTCGCCTGCTACGAACGGTCGGTCACCGAGCGCCTCGTCCCGGCCATGCGGGCCGGTGAGCGACTGCTCGACGTTTTCGCCCGTCGCCCGGCGCTGTGTCACGCGTTGCTTGCCACCCCGCCGGGCTGGCGCGCGTTCACCCGGTTCTGTCTGGGGCAGGCCGATTTCGACGAGCTCGTCGACCGGGTGCCGTTCCGGGTCGCACTGGCGATGGCGGCTCGTCTTCCTGGTCCGAGACGCCGCGCCGCCGCGCCGGTATCCGGCTGACCCCACGATCCATTGCCGCCTCGATCCGCGCCCGGTCATCCAGGATCCTAGGATGCTTACGGGTGGTGTCCGCCACACCCGAAGTTTCTGGCGATTTCGCCCGGGTAGGGGCTTACGGGACCGCAGTCCCACATCCCCGACGAGGAGACCTCCGTGAGCGAGACGCAGCACACCCCGCAGAACCCGACGCAGCAATACGGCCAGCAGTCAGGGCAGCCGAGTCAACAGCAGAACCCGCCTGGCCGCACCGACGAGATGACGCCGAGGCCGGATCACGGGGAGGACTCGTACCGGGGCACCGGCAAGCTCGACGGCAGGAAAGCGGTGATCACCGGCGGTGACTCGGGGATCGGCCGGGCGATCGCCATCGCGTACGCCCGGGAGGGAGCAGACGTCCTGATCTCCTACCTCGGTGAGGAAGAGGACGCCGACGCCCGGGAGACGGTGCGCCTCATCGAGGCGGCGGGCCGCACGGGCGTCGCGGTCCGAGGCGACATAACTGACGAGCGCACCTGCGAGGTGTTGATCGAACGGGCGGTGCGTGACCTCGGTGGCATCGACATCCTGGTGAACAACGCGGCGTACCAGATGGCGCAGGACAAAGGTATCGCCGGCATCAGCACCGAGCAGTTCGACCGAGTGTTCAAGACCAACCTGTACGCGATGTTCTGGCTGTGCAAGGCGGCGTTGCCGTACCTGGGTGAGGGGGCCGCGATCATCAACACGTCCTCGATCCAGGCGTTCGACCCGTCGCCGCAGTTGCTCGACTACGCCACCACCAAGGCCGGGATCGCGAACTTCACGAAGGCACTCGCCGCAGATCTGGCCGACCGGGGCATCCGGGTGAACGCGGTGGCCCCGGGGCCGATCTGGACTCCGCTGATCCCGGCGACCATGCCCGAGGAGAAGGTCGAGCAGTTCGGCACGGACACCCCGGTCGGTCGGCCCGGACAGCCGGCGGAACTGGCACCCGCGTACGTCTTCTTCGCCTCGCCGGAGTCGAGCTTCGTCACCGGCGAGATCCTGGGTGTCACCGGCGGGCGTTTCACCACGTGAACCCGCAGCCGACGCGGTTCCCGCCGGTCCGGTGTGGGTCGGCGGGGCCGGTTCAGCGAGGCCAGCCCGCCAGTTGTCGGCGGACCTGGTCGATGTCGGCGGGGCCGAGGCCGTAGCGGGTGAACCGGGCGTCCGGGATGCGGTCGAGGTAGCGGCCGGCAGCCCGGACATCCTCGTCGTCGAGGGCCGGGTCGAGTTGCCGGGCGAGCTTTAGTAACTCCGCCACGGTCCGGTGTTCGAGCGCGGAGGCCACGTCGATGTAGTCGCGTACCTCCCGGCGGTTGACCAGGGCGGCTGTCTTGTTGGCGATGAGGTCGCGGACGTCCATGACGGGCCCGAGGTCCATCACCACCGGGCTACGGTGCCGGTCGAGACGGGCCAGGCTGAGGCGGATGCGTCGATTGTCCCGGGTGACGACGAAGTCCCGCAGGTCCCGGTCGAAGCCGTCGAAGAGGTCAGCGAGGTCGCTGCCCGGGTCGGCGTCGTCCACCTGGAAACCGGCGAGTTCCAGCGCGGCCCGAACGTCGGCCGCCGCAGCGGCGGCGGCACCCTCCACGTCGGCGAAGAGATCGACGTCCTCGGTCGGTCGGGTGACCAGTCCGTGCGCGGCCCATGCCACGCCGCCGCCGAGGACGAAGCGGTGCGGCCCGGCTACGGTCAACGCGACCCGGGCGACTTCGCGGTAGAACCCGTGCGGGTGTGTGTCCGATGGTGTCCGGGTCACGCCGACCGCAGAGCCTGGTGTCGGCTCTCCCACGCCACCCGTACGCCCCGGGGCAGGTTGAGCAGGTGCCACACGCGGCGCAGTGTCCGCCCGTTGACCAGCCGGCGTAGGTCGTCGACGCTCGTGCTCTCGCGCAGCACGTTCTCGTAGAGCCAGAGCAACTGGTCGGGGTCGGCGAGGTCGAAGGCCCGGTCGGCGCACCACATCAGCCGTACCGGCAGTTCCACCATTCCTGTGGTGGGCCCGTGAAGTTCGGTGAGTGTCCGGGCCACCACGGCGCGACGGCCGGGCCGGGCCAGGTGCGCCCCGCTGGTCGTGGTGGGGGAGACCGCCTGCATGGTGTCAGGGTAACCCCAGACCGGGACGACCCGGGCCCGTGACCTGATGCGGAGTTCCTGTACGGCCGTGGCGGGCGCCGCCCCCGGGTGGGTGCTGACGGGAATGGTGGCGGGTCGGTGGTCGTTACACATGGTCCCGGCGACGTGAGGTAGACCCCCGGCCGGAGATCTTGTTCCCTTTCTTGTTTTTCTGTGCCCTTTTCTGTTGGTGTTT
>NZ_JAASAD010000030.1 GCF_012726175.1 Micromonospora sp. HNM0581 | reverse complement strand
CCCGATCGACGGGAAACGCCGAAATCGCATCCCCACCATCAACGAGAAGCTGCCACAACTCCTCCGGATCACGCACCCCACCCGGAAACCGACAACTCATCGCAACGATCGCGATCGGCTCCTGGGTGAACGAGGCCACAGCGGGTCCCGGCGTCGCCACGTCCGCGCCGGTGCCCAGCACGGTGGAGACCACGAACTCCGCCAGCGCCGCCGGGGTCGGATAGTCGAACGCCAGGGTCGCCGGCAGGCGCAGCCCGGTGGCCGCCTTGAGCCGGTTGCGCAGCTCGATGGTGGCCAACGAGTCGAAGCCCAACTCGTTGAAGGCCCGGCGCGGCTCGATCACCTCCGCGCCGTCGTGGCCGAGCACGGCAGCGACGTGCTCGCGGACCAGGTCCAGGGTGAAGCGGTCCCGCTCGGCCTGGCTGAACGCGGCGAACTGCCGGGCCAGCCCCTGCGTGGCGTCGGCCGGGCCGGCGGCCTGGACGCTGCGGCGCGCCGGCAACGGCACCAGGCCGCGCAGCAGCGCCGGTACGCCCTCCGGCCGGTTGCGCAGCGCGGTCAGGTCGACCTGGATCGGGGCGAGCACCGGCTCTTCGACGCCGAGCGCCGCGTCGAGCAGGGCCAGGTTCTCCGCCGGGCTGAGGCCGGGCATGCCGGAACGCTCGATGCGCTGCAACGCGGCGGGGTCCAACTGGCCGCCCATGCCGCTGTCACCGGTCCACAGACCCCAGGTGAGGGCGACGGCGGGCCGGCCCTGCGCCCGCCGGGCCACGGCCAGCGCGTTGAGGGTGGCGTTCGCGGCGGCGTAGTTGCCCTGCCCGGCGCAGTCGAGCAGGCTCGCCAGGGAGGAGAAGAGCACGAACGCGGTCAGGTCGGCGTCGCGGGTCAACCGGTCGAGGTTGACCGCGCCGTCCAGTTTGGCCTTGAGCACCGCGTCGAGCCGCTGCGGGGTGAGCGAGCCGATCGTCGCGTCGTCGACGATACCGGCGGCGTGCACCACCGCCCGCAGCGGCCGGTCGGCCGGGACGGCGGCGAGCAGCGCGGCCAACGCGTCGGCGTCGGCCGCGTCGCAGGCGGCCATTTCGACGCTCGCGCCGGCCGCTTCCAGCTCCGCGCGTAGTTCCACGACGCCCGCCGCCGCCGGGCCGCTGCGGCTGGTCAACAGCAGGTGGCGTACGCCGTGCCGGCCGGCCAGGTGCCGGGCGACGTGCGCGCCGAGCCCGCCGGTGCCGCCGGTGACCAGCACCGTGCCGTCGGTCGGCCAACCGGTACCGGCGGCGTCGTCGGGAGTGGTGGCGACCCGGGCCAGCCGGGGCGCACTGATCTCCCCGTCGCGTACCCGCAGTTCCGGTTCGCCGGTGGCCAGGGCGGCGGCCAGCAGCGGCGGGGGGGCGTCACCGAGCCGGACGGTGACGAATCGGTCGGGGTTCTCCGTCTGCGCGGCCCGCAGCAGACCCCGGACCGCCTCGGTGGCGAGGTCGTCGACCCGGCTGACGAAGACCAGCCGGGTGCCGGCCAGCCGGGTGTTGGCCAGCCACTGCTGGAGCAGCGTCAACGCGTCGGCGGTGGCGGCCCGGACGTCACCGGTGCCGACACCGACGAACGCCCACTCGGGGACGGTGGCGCCGGCGTCGATCGCGGCGCCCAGGGCAGCTGGGTCGGCGTACCGGGTGGCCGTGCCGATCCGCTCGTCGCCGAGCACCACCCAGCGGGGGGTGCCCGCCGGGGCGGGCCGGTGACCGAGCTTCGTCCACTCCAGGCGGAACAGCCGCTCGTGGTAGCCGCCCCGGGCGGCGGTGAGCTGGGCGGTGGAGACCGGCCGGGAGACGAACGACCGCACCGACGCCACCGGTACGCCGGTGGTGTCGGCGAGGGTCACCGACACGCTGTCCCCGGCGGCCGGGGCGATCCGGACCCGCACCTCAGCCGCACCGGTGGCGTGCAGGGTGACGTCGTTCCAGGCGAACGGGATGCGCACCTCGTCGTCGGTGGGCTCGCCCCGGCGGGCCGCGTCGATGGCGTGCAGGGCGGCGTCCAACACCGCCGGGTGCAGACCGAAGCGGGCGGCGTCCGCGCGGTTGTCGGCGGGAAGCGCGACCTCGGCGTACACCTCGGTACCGCGCCGCCAGACGGCCTTTAGCCCCTGGAAGACCGGGCCGTAGCCGTAGCCCTGGCCGGCCAGCTGCGGATAGATGCCGGTCAGGTCGACCGGCTGGGCATTCCGTGGCGGCCACTCGGTCAGCGGCGTCCCGACGTCGCTGGCCGCCGGAGCGAGGAAGCCGCTGACGTGCCGGGTCCAGAGCTGGCCGCCCGGCTCGTCGGGGCGGGAGTACACGGCCACCGGGCAGCGTCCCGCCGGGTCGGCGGCGCCGACCACCACCTGGAGAGCGACCCCGCGCTCATCCAGCGACAGCGGCGCCTCCAGGGTCAGCTCCTCCACCGTGGCGCAACCGACCTGGTCCCCGGCCCGGACCGCCAGCTCCACGAAGGCGGTACCGGGCAGCAGCGCCACCCCGGAGATGGTGTGGTCGGCCAGCCACGGGTGGCTGCGCAGCGACACCCGGCCGGTGAGCACCACCCCGTCGCCGCCGGCCAGGCCGACGACCGCACCCACCAGCGGGTGGCCGGCGGCGAGCTGACCGAAGCCGGCCGCGTCGGCGCTGCCGCCGACGGAGGCCATCCAGAACCGGCGACGCTGGAACGCGTACGTGGGCAGGGCGACCCGACGGGCGCCGCGCCCGGCGAAGAACGCCGCCCAGTCCACCGCCACACCCCGCACATGGGCGCGGGCGACGGCGGAGACGACGTCGGTCTCCTCGTCGTGGTCGCTGCGCAGCACCGGGGCGAAGATCGCGTCGTCGTCCTCGGTGAGGCAGGCCGGTCCCATCGCGGAGAGCACCCCGGCTGGCCCCAGCTCGAGGAAGGTGCTGACGCCCTCGTCGGCCATCGCCCGAACCGCGTCGGCGAAGCGGACACAGTCGCGGACGTGCCGCACCCAGTACCCGGGGTCACACAGCTCACCGGAGAGCACCGGCCGCCCGGTCACCGTGGACACGATCGGTATGGTCGGCGGCCGGTAGCTGAGCACGTGGGCCAGCCGGCCGAACTCGGCGAGCATCGGCGCCATCAGTGGCGAGTGGAAGGCGTGGCTGACCCGCAGTCGCTTCGTCTTGTGCCCGGCAGCGGCAAGGGCGGCGGCGACCTCGAGCACGGCGACCTCGTTGCCGGAGACCACCACCGAGGTCGGCCCGTTCACCGCCGCCAGGCCCACCTGCGCCTCACGGCCGGCGAGCAGCCGGCGGACCTGCTCCTCGGTGGCCTGCACGGCGATCATGGCGCCCTCGGCGGGGAGCTGCTGCATGAGCCGACCCCGCGCGGCGACCAGGATCGCCGCGTCCTCCAGGGAGAGCACCCCGGCGACGTGCGCGGCGGCCAGCTCGCCGATCGAGTGTCCGGCGAGCACGTCGGGGCGCACCCCCCAGGACTCCAGCAGCCGGAACTGGGCGACCTCCACGGCGAACAGCGCGCACTGGGTGTAGGCGGTCTGGTCGAGCAACGCCGCCTCGGCGGTGCCGGGTTCGGCGAACAGGACGTCGGCCAGGGGTACGTCCAGCTGCAGGTCCAGCCAGCCACAGGCGTCGTCGAACGCGGCGGCGTAGACCGGATGGGTGCGGTGGAGCCGGCGGCCGGCACCGAGCCGCTGGCTACCCTGCCCGGTGAAGAGGAATCCGAGCCCGGCGCCGGTGGCCTGCCCCCGGTGTACGCCGGGCACGTCGCCGCCGTCGGCGAGCGCGGCCAGATCGCGCAGGGTGCTCGCCCGGTCCCGGGAGACCAGCACCGCCCGGTGCTCCAACGCGGTCCGGGTGGTGGCCAGCGAGTACGCGACGTCGAGCAGCTGCGGAGCGTTCTCGCCGGTGTCCACGGCGGCCAGCAGCGCGGCAGCCTGGTCACGCAGCGCCGCCTCACCGCGGGCGGAGAGCACCACCGGCAGGACCTCGCCGGGCAGCTGCGGCACGTCGGGGGCGGTCTGGTCGCCGAGGGCCGGTGCCTCCTCGACGATGACGTGTGCGTTGGTGCCGCTCACTCCGAACGAGGAGACCCCGGCCCGGCGCGGCCGACCCGGATCGGTCCACTCCCGGGCCTCGGTGAGCAGCTCGACGGTGCCGGCGGACCAGTCGACGTTGGGGGTGGGCGCGTCGACGTGCAGGGTGCGCGGCAGCACCCGGTGCCGCATCGCCATCAGCGCCTTGATCACCCCGGCGACACCGGCGGCAGCCTGCGAGTGGCCGATGTTCGACTTGAGCGAGCCGAGCCAGAGCGGCCGGTCGACGGGGCGTTCCCGGCCGTAGGTGGCGATGATCGCCTGCGCCTCGATCGGGTCACCGAGCCGGGTGCCGGTGCCGTGTGCCTCGACCATGTCGACGTCGGAGGGGGTCAGGCCGGCGGAGGCCAGCGCCGACAGGATCACCCGCTGCTGGGATGGCCCGTTCGGGGCGGTCATCCCGTTGGACGCGCCGTCCTGGTTGATGGCCGACCCGCGGATCACCCCGAGGACGCGATGGCCGTTGCGGCGGGCGTCGCCGAGTCGCTCCAAAACCAGGATGCCGACGCCCTCGGCCCAGCCGGTGCCGTCGGCGGCCGCCGCGAACGGCTTGCACAGCCCGTCGGGTGCCAGGCCGCGCTGCCGGCTGAAGGCGGTGAACGCGCCGGGGTGCACCATGACCGCGACCCCGCCGGCCAGCGCGGTGGTGCACTCTCCGCGTCGCACCGCCTGGCAGGCCAAATGCAGCGCGACCAGGGAACCCGAGCAGGCGGTGTCCACCGTCAGGGTCGGCCCCTCGAAGCCGAAGGTGTAGGCGAGCCGGCCCGACACGACGCTCGGCGCGTTGCCGGTAAGCAGGTAGCCGTCCAGACCCTCCGGGGCCTCGTGCAGCCGGGGGCCGTACTCCTGGGGCTCGGCACCGATGAAGACGCCGGTCTGGCTACCGCTCAGCGACGCCGTGTCGATGCCGGCGTTCTCCAGAGCCTCCCAGGCGGTCTCCAGCACCAGCCGCTGCTGCGGGTCCATCGTCATCGCCTCGCGCGGGCTGATGCCGAAGAAGTCCGCGTCGAACTCGGCCGCGCCCTCCAGGAACCCGCCCTGGCGGACGTAGGTCTTGCCCGCCCTGTCCGGGTCGGGGTCGTAGAGCCCCTCGGTGTCCCAGCCCCGGTCGGTCGGGAAGTCGGAGATGACGTGCCGGCCCTCGAACACCAGCCGCCACAGCTGCTCCGCCGAGGTGCTGTGGCCGGGGTAGCGGCAGCCGATGCCGACCACGGCGATCGGCTCGTCGTCGTCAGGCCGGCGCGGCGGCACGGCCGGAGCAGGTACGGCGTCGCCACCGAGCAGCGTCCGCAGCAGCCGCCCGACCGCCTGTGGCGTCGGGTGGTCGAAGACCATCGTGACCGGCAGGTCCAGGCCGGTGGCGGCGGTGAGCCGACGGTGCAGCTCGACCGCGGCGAGCGAGTCGAAGCCCAGATCGCGGAAGGGCCGACCCGGTTCGACGACGTCCGGGCCGTCCGGCAGGACGGTCTGCAGCACGTCGCGGGCCTGCTCCCGGACCAGGGCGGTGAGCGCCCGGTCCTGCTCGTCGGCCGTGCGGCCCTCCAGCCGCCGCCGCAGTGCCGACAGCGCGCCGGACTCGGCACCGGTGGGGTTCACGGACTCGCTCATGGCACGCTCCACTAGGTCTCCGGGTTCGAGGCCCGGGTCGGTGTGTCGGCTTCGGCGCCCGATCACGGCGAGGCCGCCGTGACCGGTAGGGGGACCGGTCGCGGCGGCCTCGCGGCGACCGGCAGGGCTCACCGGTCGGGGTGGTCGTCGTTCACTCCGCGGGCGCGAGCAGCGTGCCGGAGGTGGCGTCGCGCACCGTGATGGCGGACATCGGGCACATGTCGGCGGCGTCGATGACCGCCTCGTCGGGCCCGGTCTGCGCAGCCAGGACGGACGCCTTGCCGGCGCGGATCTCGATCTGGCGGGGCGCCGCGCCGGCACAGACCCCGGTACCGATGCAGGCATCCCGGTCGACGGTGACTCTCCAGCGGGTGTCCACCACGGTCACCAGGCCACCAGCAGCCGGTTCGGACCCCGGACCAACAGGCCGGACTTCCAGGACACGCCCTCGTCGCCGTGGGCGAGGCGCAGCTCGGGGAAGCGGTCCAGGAGGGTGTGCAGGGCGACCTGGAACTCCATCCGGGCCAACTGCGCGCCGAGGCAGTGGTGCGAGCCGTGCCCGAAGGCGACGTGCGGGTTCTGCCTCCTGGTGAAGTCGAAGGTCTCCGGGTTCTCGAAGACCTTCGGGTCGCGGTTGGCCCCCGGAAGGGAGACCAGCACCGGCTCGCCGGCGCGTACGGTGGTCCCGCTGAGCGTCACGTCCGCCACGGCGTAGCGGGGGAACATGGCGGCCGGGTTGAGCGGAATCATCCGCAGCAGCTCCTCCACGGCGGCCGGCATCAGGCTCCGGTCGGCGCGCAGCTGCGCCATCAGCTCCGGGTGGGTGAGCAGCGCGTAGACGAAGTTCGGGATGTGCGTGGAGACCGTCTCGACGCCGGTGAGCAGCAGCCCGACCCCAGCGATGCCGAGCAGCTCCTGCTCGGTCAGTCGGTCGTCCTCGTCGCGGGCCTTCACCAGTGCGCCGAGCAGGTCGTCGGTGGGGTGCTCGCGACGCTGGGCGACCAGCTTGCCCATGTAGTCGAACAGCTGCTCGATGTAGCCCGTCAGCTGCTCGCTGGTGCTGGTCAGGCCCTGGGTCCAGATCCGGAACTGGGCGCGGTCCTCGAACGGCACACCGAGCAGCTCGCAGATCACGGTGGTCGGGTACGGCAGGGCGAACAGCTCGACGAGATCACCCGGCGAGCCCTTGGCGATCATCTCGTCGACGTACTCGTCGGCGACCCGCTGCGCGCCTTCGCGCATCTCGTTGACGCGGCGGGCGGTCAGCGCCTTGCCGGCCAACTTGCGTAGCCGGGTGTGGTCCGGCGGGTCGAGGCCGATGATTCCCTCGTACGTCATTTCCGCACGGGTGCGGGGCTGGTCCCTGCCCTGCGCCGCGGCCCGGCTGAACCGCGGGTCGGTCAGCACGGTCTTGACGTCCTCGTACCGGGTGACCAGCCAGGACACCTCGCCGTACGGCAGTTGCACCCGGGCCAGCGGCTCGGTGCTGCGCAGCAGCTTGTAGGTCGGGTCGATGTCGATCCCGGGCGACTCCCGGAACGGATAGTCGCGGATCTCCTGATCGATCGTCACGGAGCACTCCCTCGGGTCGCACCGGACGCCCAGCGTTCGGGCGATGGCGTCGATGTCTCTTCGGCCGCCCGGTGCGGTACGGCGTATCCGGGCGACACGCCGGGCACCGGCCGGACCAGACGAGGGATACGTAATCAGGTAAGGAAATCCGCCTACACCCCCGCGCCGCCCCTACCTTCCCCCTACCGCGATCGGTGAGGGCGGGTTTCGATGCCCGGTAGCTTGAATTGATCATGCCGCCCGGGGTTGGAGTTGGTAGAGGTGGATGGTCGGGGGCCTTCGTGGCGGACACTGGCCGGCTCGCGGGTTTCTTGAGCCGGTATTGGTTGTGGCGACGCGTTTCACCGCGCGGCGACAGGTCCCCCTCGCGTCGGGTGGGGATCAGCAGGGCGGCGAGGTGGGCCGGTCAGCGGGCCCCACCGATCAACTCAAGCTGCGTGGCATTGGGGCGGGTCTGGGGTGCCGCTAGGGGTCCGCGTGGACGGGCCGCCACTAGCCTCGTGTCGAGGCTAAGCGCAGTTGACCGTCGAGCGGTTCTCGCGGGCGCGCACCGGTGATTGAGCCACGCCACGTCGGTGGGCGCAACTCCCCATGGAGGATGGCTGATGTCCCTGCTCGTTTCCATGACCGCCGACCCTGGGCGGTTCCACTCCTTCGGGCCGCACCATATCGACGAACTGGGCGCCCGGTACGGATTGTCGGCCGACAATCTGCGCGCCATCCGTACGATTTCGCAGGTGCTGCCGTTCCGGGTCAACGAATACGTCCTGTCGCACCTGATCGACTGGGACCGCGCCCCGGACGACCCGATCTTCCGGTTGGTGTTCCCGCAGCGCGGCATGCTCGCCACCGCCGACGAACGGCTCCTTGGCGACCTGCTGGGTGCCGGCGACCGTAAGGGACTGCGCGTGGAGGTGGCCCGGATCCGGGCCGGGCTCAACCCGCACCCGTCTGGGCAGCAGCAGCACAACGTGCCGCGCCTGGACGGCCGCGAGCTACCGGGCATGCAGCACAAGTACCGGGAGACGGTCCTGTACTTCCCCCAGCAGGGGCAGACCTGCCACGCCTACTGCACCTACTGCTTCCGCTGGGCGCAGTTCGTCGGCGACGCCGACCTGCGGTTCGCCGCGCCGGGCCCGGAGCAACTGGTGACGTATCTGCACCGGCACCCGGCGGTGACCGACGTGTTGGTCACCGGCGGCGACCCGATGATCATGTCGACGGAGCGGCTGCGCTGCCACGTGGAACCGTTGCTGCGGGTGGACACGGTGCGCACCATCCGGTTCGGCACCAAGGCGGTCGCCTACTGGCCGTACCGGTTCGTCTCCGACAGCGACGCCGACGACCTGCTGCGGCTGTTCGCACAGGTGGTGGCCTCCGGCCGCAACGTCGCGGTGATGGCGCACTTCAGCCACCCGCGTGAACTGGCAACCGAGGTCGCCACCCGGGCCATCGCCCGAGTCCGGTCGACCGGGGCGGTGGTCTACTGCCAGGCCCCGTTGATCCGCTACGTCAACGACGATCCCCGCGTCTGGAGCGCCATGTGGCGGGCCGAGCTGGCCGTCGGCGCGGTGCCTTACTACATGTTCGTCGAGCGGGACACCGGGCCTCGGGACTACTTCCAGGTGCCGCTCACCCGGGCCGCCGAGATCTTCCGTACCGCCTATCAGGACCTGCCCGGCCTGGCCCGGACCGTGCGCGGGCCGGTCATGTCGGCGACCCCCGGCAAGGTGCTGGTCGACGGCGTCGAGCGGACCCCGCACGGCGACTTCTTCCAGCTCCGGTTGATCCAGGCCCGCGACCGACGGCTGGTCGGCCGGCCGTTCCGGGCTCGCTGGTCGGCGGACGCGGCGTGGCTGAGCGAGCTGGAGATCGACCCTGCCGCCCCGGCGGACATCCTTGCCGCGGTCGGCCCCGGCGCGGCCCGCGCCGGCGCGGCCGTCACCGCCTGAGCACGAACCGACCCCGAAGGGAGCTGGCGATGGCCGGCCGGAAGATTTCGCCCAATCTCGCGCTCGACCAGGTGGTCGCGCAGCGGATCGCCGCGGGGGAGTCCATCGTGCACCTGGGTTTCGGCGAGTCCCGCCTGCCGGTCTTCCCGCCGCTGGTGCGGCAGCTGACCGAGGGCGCGAACCGCAACGCGTACGGGCCGGTGGTCGGCGACCCGGCCACCCGGGACGCCGTGGCCGGCTACTTCTCCCGCCGACGGCTGCCTACCGGGGCGGACCAGGTGATCGTCGCGCCGGGCAGCAAGCCGCTGCTGATGGCCATGCAGCTGGTCGTCGGCGGTGCCACCCTGGTCGCCTTGCCGAGCTGGGTCACCTACGCCCCGCAGGCCCGGCTGGCCGGCAAGACCGTGCTGGGGGTGCCGATCCCGGAGTCCTGCGGTGGGATGCCCGACCCGGCGGCGCTGCGGGAGACGATCCGCGCCGCCCGGATGCTCGGTCAGGCCCCCCGGATCCTCGTGCTCACCTCGCCGGACAACCCCACGGGCACCCACGCCCCGGACGGGGTGGTCCGGGAACTGTGCGCGGTCGCCGAGGAGGAGGACCTGCTGATCGTCTCCGACGAGATCTACCGGGACATTCTGCACGAGCCGGGTGCGGACCTGCTCAGCCCGGCCGAGGTCGCGCCCCGGCGGACCGTGGTGATCACCGGGCTGAGCAAGAACCTGGCGCTCGGCGGCTGGCGGATCGGGGCGGCCCGGTTCCCGGCCGGCGGGTGGGGCGAGCGGATCCGCGCGGACGTCGCCGCCGTGGCCAGCGAAATCTGGTCCACTCTCGCCGGCCCGATGCAGTCGGTGGCCCGGTACGCCTTCGCCGAGCCGCCGGAGATCCGCGAGCGGCTGGCGGCGGACGCCGCCCTGCACGGCGCCGTGGCCGGTGCGGTCCACCGGATCATGGTGAATGCGGGCGCGACCTGCCGGCCGCCGACCGGTGCGTTCTACGTCTACCCGGACTTCGCGCCGCTACGGGGCCCGCTGGCCGAGCAGGGCGTCACCGACGGCGCGGCGTTGCAGCGTCACCTGCTGGAGGAGCTGGGTGTCGCGGTGCTCTCCGGCCACCACTTCGGAGATCGACCCGACGCGCTGCGCTTCCGCGCCGCGACCAGCATGCTCTACGGTGCCACCCCGCAGCAGCAGCGGCAGACCCAGGACGCCGCCGATCCGCTCGCCGTGCCGCACGTCGCCGACGCGCTGGCCCACCTCGAGCAGGCCCTCGCCAAGCTCCCCCGATGACCCGATGACAAGGACGCAGAGATGACCAGCGCCATCGTCTTCCCGGGGATGGGCCCGTGCGACTTCACCGACGTCGCGAAGTTCATGCTCGTCGACCGGGACGCCCGCGAGCTGCTCGCCACCGCGAGCGGCGCCCTGGACTACGACCTGTTCGCCCGGTACAGGGATAGCGACAGCGACTACTCCGAGTACGCCCAGGTGGCCTTCCTGGTCAACTGTGTGGCGCTGGCCCGCTGGGCGGAGCGGAGGGTGGACCTGCGGCCCGACCTGGTCGCCGGGCCCAGCTTCGGCGGCAAGGCCGCCGCCGTGTACAGCGGCGCGCTGGACTTCGCCGAGGCGGTACGGATGACCGCGCGGCTGTCCCGGATCGAGACGGAGTACTTCGCGGCCGAGCAGCGGGGCGTGGTGACGATGTCCTTCGTCCGCACCCCGCAGGATCGGCTGCGGGAGATCCTGGCCGAGTTGGACGAGGCCGGCGAGTGGTACGAGATTTCCTGCTACGTGGACACCGACTTCTGGATGGTGACGCTGCACGAGCGGCGCATCGACTGGTTCGCGCAGCGGCTGCGCGCCGGCGGTGGGCTGCCGCTGTACGTCATGGGCCCACCGCTGCACGCCGCCGCGTTCCAGCCGCTGCGCGACCGGGTGGAGGCGGAACTGTTCGGATCGCTGCACTTCACCGACCCGTGGATCCCGGTCGTCGCCGACCAGGACGGCACGGTACGGGACACCGCCGACGGGGTGCGGGCCATGCTGCTCGACGGCATCGTCGCCCCGGTGCGCTGGCCGGAGGTGGTCGACACGTTCCAGCGGAGGGAGGTCGAGACGGTGCACGTCTGCGGACCGGACCGGTTGTGGGGTCGGGTGGGGGCAACCGTCCGCAACTTCCGAACCACCATCGTGGACCCCCGGCGGGCGATGTCGCCGATCCGCCGCACCGTGGCCGCGTGATGGCCGCCGAGCAGGAGGACGAAGATGACCCAGCACACCGACTCCGCCCTGCACGGACGGTTCCTGCGGGGGGTGGCCGCCACCCCGAGGGCCACCGCCCTGCACCTGCCCTCCGGCCCCGTCAGCTACGAGGAGCTGCACGCCACCGCACTGCGCTGGGCCGGGTCGCTGGCCGCCGGCCCGCACGGGCCGCCCAGCGTGGTCGGCATCCTCGCCGGCAAGACCCTGGAGTCGTACGCGGGACTGCTAGCCACCCTGTACGTCGGGGCGACCGCCGTACCGCTGCACCCGGAGTTCCCGGCGGCGCGCACCGCACGGATGCTGACCGCGTGCGGAGTCTCCACCCTGTTGCTCGACGAGGCCGGCCTGGCGGTACGGGCCGAGTTGGGCGATGCGGTGGCCGGCGTGCCGGTGTTGGCGCCGGTGACGGACCCGCGCGGCAGCGGCACCGGTCCCCGGCTCCCGGTGGCCTCGGCGATGCCGCTGACCGAGCCCCGCCCGGTCGACCCCGACGACGTCGCCTACGTGCTGTTCACCTCCGGTTCGACGGGGCGGCCCAAGGGGGTGCCGATCACCCATGGCAACCTGCGGCACTACTTCTCGGTGCTGGACGACCGGTACGACTTCGGGCCGGACGACCGCTTCTCGCAGTCGTTCGACCTGAACTTCGACTGCGCGATGTTCGACCTCTTCTGCGCCTGGGGCGCGGGGGCGAGCGTGCACCCGGTGCCCCCGGGCGCGTACCGGGACGTCCCGGCGTTCGTCGGCGAACGGGCCCTGACGGTGTGGTTCTCCACCCCCAGTGCGATCACCCTGGTCCGGCGGACCGGCCGGCTGGCGCCGGCGGCGATGCCGTCACTGCGGTGGAGTTTCTTCGCCGGGGAGGCGTTGCACGCCGCCGACGCGGTGGACTGGCAGGCGGCGGCACCCGGGTCGACGCTGGCGAACATCTACGGCCCGACCGAGCTGACCGTCACCATCACCGGGCACCGCTGGTCGCCGCAGACCTCGCCGGGGCTCTGCGTCAACGGTCTCGTCCCGATCGGGGTCCTGCACGACGGGCACGACGGGATGCTGCTCGACCCGGACGGCGCGGCCAGCGAGGTGGAGGGCGAACTGTGCATCACCGGCCCCCAGTTGACCTCCGGCTATCTCGACCCGGCCGACGACGAGGGCCGGTTCCTGGTCCGTGACGGCCGGCGCTGGTACCGCACCGGAGACCGGGTACGGCGGCTGGAGAACCAGGAGTTGATCTACCTAGGCCGGCTGGACGCCCAGGTGCAGGTGCACGGCTGGCGGGTGGAGCTGGCCGAGATCGAGCACGCGTTGCGGGGGTGTCGCGGGATCGAGGACGCGGTCACCGTGGCCCGGTCCGGGGCCGGCGGCACCGAACTGGTGGTCTTCTACACCGGTGAGCCGACCGCACCGACGGAGCTGTCCCGGCAGCTTCGGCAGATCCTGCCGAAGGGCATGCTGCCCCGCTTGTACCGGCACGTGCCGGAGTTTCCGCTGAACACCAACCGGAAGGTCGACCGGGGCCGGCTGGCCCGTGAGGCCGCCGAGAACTGACCGACTTCTACCGGGTCGGGCCGGTGCCGGGCCCGCGGTGACTGGCGGACCTGGACGACCCCCGGTCGGCCCCCTGGTGAACAGGGCCGGCCGGGTGCCGTCGGGCAACGGGTCAACCCTGCGCGGGTTCTCCGGCGCGGGCGGCGAGGGTCCGCCTGTCGACCTTGCCGTTGGCGTTGACCGGCAGCTCGTCGAGGACCCGCACCTGCTGCGGCACCATGTAGTCGGGCAACGCCTCCAGGCAGAACGCGCCGAGCTCTATCTCATCGACGCCGGCGACACCCTCGTCGAGCACCACGAAGGTGGCCAGCACGGGGTCCTTGTCCTCCCGGGGCAGCATCAGCGCGGCGGCGCCGGCGATGCCCGGGAACTCCCGGACCCGGCGCTCCACCTCGCCCAGCTCGACCCGGTTGCCGCGTATCTTGACCAGCGAGTCGGCCCGGCCGGTGAAGTACAGTTCGCCGCCCTCCCCCCGGTACGCCAGGTCGCCGGTGCGGAAGACCACTTGCCCGGCGGCGGGGTTGAGCGGGTCGGGCACCAGCGCGGCGGCGGTCGCCTCCGGGTCGTTCCAGTAGCCGTTGAACAGGGCGGCACTGCGCAGGTGGATCTGGCCGAGGACGCCCGGCTCGTCGACCGGCCGGCCGTCCTCGTCGATCAGCAGCATCTCGGCGCCCGGGTGGGCGTGGCCGATGGAGATCCGGTCCGCGTCGTCGGGCAGCGGGTTCGGCACGTCGGTGAAGGATGCGGCGATCGACTCGCTACTGCCGAAGCAGTTGACCACCCGGGCCCGGGGCAGGGCCCGTTGCAGTTCGCGCAGTTCGGGCAGCGGGAAGTTCTCGCCGGAGTAGAGTACGCCGCGGATCTGCCCGCCGAGCGCCGCCAGCCCGGCGTGCTCGTGCCGCAGCACACCCCGCCAGATCGACGGGACGCCGTTGATCTGGGTGGCCCCGGTGTCCGTGAGGAACTGCACGAAGCGGCGCGGCCACCGCAGCAGCGAGCGGGGCACCGGCACCACGGCCGCGCCGCTGCCGAGGGCCAGGCCGATGTCGAGCAGCGAGAAGTCGAACTGCAACGGTGAGGTGGTGGCGACCCGGTCCTCGGCGGAGACGATGCCGTGCCGGAGCATGCCCTGGAAGAAGGCCAGGACGCCCCGGTGGCTCATCACCACGCCCTTGGGTCGACCCGTGGTGCCGGACGTGAAGATCATGTAGGCCGGGTCGGTGGCGACCAACTCCCGGCGGTGCCGGGTGCGGGGCGCGGGGGCCCGCTCGACCTGGATGCCGTCGGGACCGAACCGGGCGGTGCCCAGCGGCGTGGGCACCGCCTCCCGGCGGCCGTCGACGGGTTGCAGGTGCACTGCCGCCCCGGTGCTCTCGGCGATCATCGCGAGGCGCTGCGCCGGCGTCTCCGGACTGACCGGGACGAAGGTGAGCCCCAGCGAGGAGCAGGCGAGGAACACGGCGATGGCGGACGGGGAGGTGTCCGACTCCAGGATCACCCGATCGCCGATGTCCAGGCCCAACTCGTCCAGAGCGGCGGCGTAGCCGTCAACCCGCTGGGCGAGCTGACGGTACGAGATGGAGCCGATCTCGTCGCCGACGGCCTTGATGACGGCCGGTTCGTCGGGCGTCAACCGGGCGCCCGCCAACAGGAACTCGTGCAGCGTCTCCACGGAGGCGTGCGTGCGCGCGAAAATTTCTCGGCTCATGGCCGGAGCGTATCGGTGACTGTAGGTACGTCCCACCCGCATGGACACCCCTAACGACCCCTAATGTCGGACCGCGGCGAGCGCCGAATTGTCGGGTCGTCAACGCCCGGCGGTCGTTGTTAGCGTTCTTCTCACCCTGAATCGGAAGGAGATCGGCGACATGTGGGACCAACGGTTCGAGACCATCGTACGCCAGCACCTGCCCTTCCTCGGTCCGGAGGAACCGCTGCTGGATGGCACCAGCCTGCGCGACTCGGGCCTGGACTCGCTCGCCATGGTCGAGCTGCTGGCGACGCTCGAGAGCGAGTACAAGGTACGTTTCGTCGACGAGGCGATGTCGATGGAGACGTTCGCCACCCCAAAGACGCTGTGGAGTGCGATGAGCGACATGCTCAGCGCTCCCGCGTGAGGCACCGGCGCACGAAAAAAGGGCTCGTGACCATTTCGGTCACCGGCCCTTTTCGTCGGCTCAACGCTTGTCGAGAAATTCGGTGAGGATCTCGGTGAACCGCTCCGGAGTTTCCAGGTGCGGCAGGTGACTGGCCCCGTCGACGATCTCCCAGCGAGCCCCGGGAACGAGGTCGTGGAACGGGCGTACCGCAGCCGGAGTCACCTCGTCGTACTCGCCGCTGATGACCAAGGTGGGCGCGTCGATCTGCGGCAGCCGGTCGACCAACGAGTAGTCACGCAGGGTCCCGGTCACGCAGAACTCGCTCGGCCCGTTCATCGAGTGGTAGACGGTCGGGTCCCCGTTGATCTCCATGAAGGTGGCCATCAGCTCCGGCGGCAGCGGCTTGCGCCGACATACGTGTCGCTGGTAGAAGACCATCATCGCGGCCACGTAGGCGGGACTGCCGGTGGTGCCGGCGGCCTCGTGCCGCCGCAGCGTCGCGTCCACGCCCGGGGGCAGCGCGGCCCGCAGGACGTCCAGCTCCGGCAGCCACAGCGGATACGACGCGGGCGCGTTGGCGATCACCAGGCCGCGCAGCCCGGCGGGCCGGTCCGCCGCGTGCGCCGCCGCCAGCACCCCACCCCAGGACTGCCCGAACAGCACGTACTCGTCGGCGATGTCGAGCCGGCGCAGAAGGTTGTCCAGCTCGGCCAGGAACAGCTCCACCGTCCAGAAGTCGGCACCACGGTCCCGCAGATGGGTGGAGCCGCCGTTGCCGAGCTGGTCGTAGTGCACCACCGGTCGGCCCGACCGGCTCAGTTCGGCCAGGTTGAGCAGGTAGTCGTGGGTGCTGCCCGGGCCGCCGTGCAGCACGACGAGCGGCGGCGGACCCTCGTGCAGCCGACCCGTCACGCGATACCACGTCCGGTAGTCGCCGAACTCGACGGTGCCCTTGGCGGTCGGTGCCAGTGTCATGTCGTCCACTCCAGGCGTCGTCACTGCGAAATCCAGTCCCTGACCACACCGGCCGTGGTGGCGACCTGCCCCTCCATCATAGTGAAGTGGTCGCCGGGCACCTCCCGGAGCGTGTGCGGGGTTTCCCAGGTGGCCCGCCACCCGTCGTCGTCGCCGGCCACGATGGACTCCTGCGGCCGGACGAAGAGCACCGGCGTGCCGATCGACTCGATCGGGCAGCTCTGCAGCAGTCGGACGTAGCGGCCCATCGCCGACAGCCGGGCGCTGCTGAACTCACCGTAGGTGGCCTCCCGGTCCAGCAGGGAGTCGAGCATGTGGGTGAAGAAGGTCGGCGTGGTGCTGCCGGTGGTCAAGTAGGTGTCCAGCAGCACCACCCCGGTCGGACCGTAGCCATGCCGCTCCAGCTCACCGGCGGTGGCGTGGGCGAACAGCCCGCCAGCGGAGTAGCCGACGATGACGTACGGTCCCTGGTCGGCGATCGGGCGGACCATCTCGGCGAACACCCGCACCGCCGCGTCGGACGAGGCGGGCAGGCTCTCGTCGCGGCCGAAGCCCGGCACCGGCAAGGTCCACACGTCGCGGGTACCGCCGAACTCGGCGGTGAACCGCGCGTACTGCTGGTCACCGCCGAGTGCCATCGGCGACGGGAAGCAGACGATCGCCGGGCCCTGGTCGCCGCGGGCGAGCCGGCGGGGCGCGGGGATCTCCGGTAAGTCGGCCGGCCCGTCGAAGGTGGGGCGGATGTCGGCGACCGCGTACAGCAGGGACAGGCCCTGCGGTACCCGGCCGCCCTTGACGGCGGTACGGAACAACGCGCTCATGGTGTCGGCGGCGTAGGCCGGGCCGGTGCGCTCCCCGGCCGGTGGAGCGGCCAGTTCGGTGCGCAGCAGCGCCGCGAGTTCGGCGACGCTGTCGTGGTCGAAGACCACCCCGGTGTCCAGCCGCAGCCCGGTGGCATCGTTGAGGGTGTTGCGCAGTTCCGTCGCCGTGAGCGAGTCGAAGCCGAGTTCGACGAAGCGCAGCGCCGGGTCGACGTCGTCGGCCTCGGCGTGGCCGAGCACCGTCGCGGCCCTAGTGCGGACCAGGTCACGCAGCAGCGCCTCCTGGCCGTCGGCGTCGAGCCCGTCGAGGGTACGCCGCAGCGCCGCCGGAT
Source organism: Micromonospora sp. HNM0581 (assembly GCF_012726175.1). Lineage (GTDB taxonomy): Bacteria > Actinomycetota > Actinomycetes > Mycobacteriales > Micromonosporaceae > Micromonospora. Next base: position 2,394 of record NZ_JAASAD010000030.1, on the reverse strand, counting down.
CGGACCGGGCCGGGCCGGACGCGGTCCGCCGGGCCGGGGTGACGAGCGCGCGGAGGATCGGCGGCACCTCCGGTGTCGCCGGGGTACGCAGGTCGGCCTTGAGCGGGACGAGCACCGCGTCGGTACGGGCCAGCGCCGCGTCGAACAGGGCCAGCCCCTCCTGGCTGGACATCGGCTGCACGCCGCCTCGGGACATTCGGGCCCGGTCGGTGCCGCCGAGGTCGTCGGCCATGCCGCCGCCGGCCCACGGCCCCCAGGCAAGGGACTGGGCGGGGTACCCGGCGCCCCGGCGGGCGATCGCGAGTGCGTCGAGGAAGGCGTTGGCCGCCGCGTAGTTGCCCTGACCCGGCCCACCGAGCACCCCGGCCGCAGAGGAGAAGAGCACGAATGCGGTGAGGTCCGCGTCGCGGGTCAGCTCGTGCAGGTGGGTGGCGGCGTCGACCTTGGGGCGGAGCACCGCGTCGAGGCGTTCCCGGTCCAGCGAGGGGATGGTCCCGTCGTCGAGCAGCCCAGCAGCGTGTACCACCCCGGTCAGCGGCTGGTCGGCGGGAATCCCGGCGAGCAGCGCGGCGACCGCGTCACGGTCGGCCAGGTCGCAGGCAGCGACGGTGACCTCGGCGCCACGATCGGTGAGGTCGGTGCGCAGCGCGGCCATGCCGTCCGCGTCGGGGCCACGCCGGCTGGCCAGCAGGAGGTGCCGCACCCCGTACGCGTCGACCAGGTGTCGGGCGACGAGCCGACCGAGGGCGCCGCCGGCCCCGGTGAGCAGGATGGTGCCGTCGGCGTCGAAGGCGCTGCCGGGGACTCCGGTGGGGGCCCCGGCGGTCACCAGCCGGGCGGCGTGAGCGACGCCCTCGCGGATGACCAGTTGCGGTTCGCCGCCGGCCAGCACGGCCGGGAGGGCCTGTGCCGACTCGTCGTGGTTGTCGAGGTCGACCAGTGCGATCCGGCCCGGATTTTCCGACTGGGCGGAGCGGGCGAGCCCCCAGACCGCCGCGGCGGCCGGGGCGGTGACGGACGGGCCCTGCGCGCCGTGGGTGAGGACCATCAGCAGGGACGACGCCAGCCGCTCGTCGGCTAGCCAGGTCTGCAGCAGCGCGAGGAACTGCGCGGTGGCCTGCCGGGCGCCGGCCGCGAGGTCCCGGGAGTCGGGTTGGACGCCGGCGACAAGCACCACGTCCGGTGCGGCGTGGCCCGCGTCCAGGGCGGCGGTGAGAGCGTCGAGGCCGGTGTACGTTTCGGCGGGAAGGCCGGCCGTGTCGAGCGCGGCGGCCACCTTGAACTCGTCAGCGCCGATGAGTGCCCAACGGCCGGTGACCGGAGTGGTGGGCAACGGTACCGGCGTCCAGTCGACCCGGTACAGGTGCTCCTGCCGGCCGCTGCGGGCGGCGACGAGCTGACCGGTGTCGATCTCCCGGAGCACCAGGGCGTCAACCCGGGCGACGGGTGCGCCAGCGGTGTCGGCGAGGGTGAGGGCGACCTGGTTGGGCCCGGTGGGGGTCACGGTGACCCGCAGGGCGGTGGCGCCGGTGGCGTGGACGGTCACCCCGGTCCAGGCGAACGGGACGGCGGGCGGGCCCTCGCCTCGGCTGAGGCGGATGGCGTGCAGGGCCGCGTCGAACAGGCCAGGGTGCAGGTGGAACCGGTCGGCGTCGGTCACGTCGTCGGGCAGCGCGATGTCGGCGTACACCTCGTCGCCGTGTCGCCAGGCGGTTCGCAGGCCCCGGAAGACCGGGCCGTAGACGAGGCCGGCGTCGGCCATCCGCTCGTAGAGTCCGTCGAGGTCGACGGGCGTGGCGGCGGCCGGCGGCCACGGCGTCGGCGGGTCGGCGAGGGAGGTCGGCGAGGCCGGGACGAGCAGCCCGACGGCGTGCCCGGTCCACGGTGCGTCCTGGTGCCGGGAGTAGACGGTGACGGGTCGCGCGCCGTCGTCGCCGGGCGCGCCGACAGCGACCTGCACCTGTACGCCACCGTCGTCGGGGACGACCAGCGGGGTCTGGAGGGTGAGCTCGGCCAACCGGCCGCAGCCGACGTGATCACCGGCGCGGACGGCGAGTTCGACCAGGCCGGTGCCGGGCAGCACGATCGTGTCGCCGAGCGCGTGGTCGGCCAGCCACGGGTGGGTACGTCGGGACAGGAGGCCGGTGGCGATGAGCCCGTCGGTGTCGGGGAGGGTGGTGACGGCCGACAGCAGCGGGTGTTCGGCGTCGAGCAGGCCGGCGGCGGTGACGTCCCTGTCGGCTCCGGTGTCGTGCATCCAGTAGTGCTGGTGTTGGAAGGCGTAGGTGGGTAGGTCGACCTGCCGCCCGCCCGGATGGATGGCCGCCCAGTCCAGGTCGACACCACTGATCCACGCCCGCGCCATCCCAGTGGCGTACGCCTCCACCTGATCAC
>NZ_JAASAD010000003.1 GCF_012726175.1 Micromonospora sp. HNM0581 | reverse complement strand
CCGGTCAGGATCCAGCGGGACGGGATGCGTCTATTTCTGGTCGGGTCGGACATTATGGCTACCGAGGCCGGAACATGAATCCGTCGTTACTGATCCGAACGCGAAACAAACGTCCAGTGAGAGGGTGGTTCGGAAGGCTATGTCCGATATGGGTTTGACGGTTCGTTAGAGGCCCTGGTGGTGGGGGTTACGTGGACGTCGTCGGCGTTGCGAGGGTGAACAGGCCCGCTTCGGGTTCGGTGAGGATCTGGCGGACGACGAGGCGTTTGAGTTTGGCGCGGAGGTTCTCGGTGTCCTTCGCGGTGGTGCCGGACCTCCACCGGCCTTCCGGCGAGGGCGGAGGCGGCGCCGCTCACGGGTCGGTTACACGCCGATGCTGTGCGGGTCGGGCGGGAACTCGTCGGTCATGGCGGAGACGAACTCCAGCTCGACCGACTCGGCCCCCGGGATGACGGTCGCGTTGAACTCCAGGATCACCTGCCGGCGGAGCGACACCTGGGAGGTCCGCTCGTTCCAGTCCGGCACGATCACCGTGATTTCGCCCTCGTGCGCGTAGGTGTCGCCTCGGTGCATGAACCCGGAGAAGCTCACCTCCGCGCGCACCTTGACGGTGCCCACGTAGGTCTCGCCCTCCAGCTCCTCGGCCTCGTCCCAGATCATCGTGTCGAGGACGGGGGTGACCACGTCGATCTCGATCTCGTCGACGTAGTCCGGCAGGTCCACTTCGTCGAAGTACAGGCCGTGCACCTCGAGGTCGTCCTCGCCGTCGCGGTGAACGGGCTCGTCGGTCAGGTCGTCGCAGGCACCGACCAGCGCCTTGCGCAGTAGCTGCTCCACGGTGGGAAACGAGGCTGCCGCGTCGCCGAACCGGCGCTGCCGGGCCTGCTCGTCCCGGATCCGATCGAGGGCCGTCCGGAAGGACACGCCGTCCTGGGCGGCTCTCGCCCGCACCATCGGATAGTCCGCCGCCAGCTTCTCCATCGCGGCACGGATCGAAGTGTTCTCGTAGTCGGCCAATTCCTCGGCCAGCTCCGACTCGTCCCGGATGACGCCCAGGGCCTCCGAGTACGAGATGTCGAAGCTCTGGGCGAGTCTCTTGGCCTGCGAGTTTTTGCTCATGACGATGTCCGTCTCTCCCTCGTGGTGCCCACGCCACCACCGAGGGGGTACGGCATCCGCCATCGGTGATCATCTTCTGCGACGAGCTTTCGGCCCTTGTCCCTCGGTGTCGCGCAGGGGGCGTGGGCCGCGGGCGACAGGAGAAACGGGTGGCGCAGAGCCACCGCATCCACCAGGATAGCTCGCCGGTGCGCGGTCGATCCGAGCGGGCCACTGACCGCCGGTGACGTGAGGGCGGCGCAGGTGTCCCGGCCGCGACTAACGGCGGCACACGGGCGACCATCGTGCGGCACGAGCGCACACCTCCGCGCGCCTTCCCCATTTGGTCATGGCAACTCGCGACCAACCTGCCCCACAGAACATCGCAATCGAACTTTGTCTATCAATTCGATCGCTCTCCACGCTGCCGCCGGTCGGACCCACCCGGACACGTGTGGACTACCCGGGAAACGGCGGGACGTAGGGCACGCTCGTCGGACGAGCAGCCACCGAGCAGCCAAACGTCCACAAGGGACGGAAAAGCAGAAAGCCTAACCCGCGTTTCCGCAGGTCAGGCTTTCTTGATCTTGTGCGCCCGAAGGGACTCGAACCCCTAACCTTCTGATCCGTAGGAGGAAGGGTAACCCACCTTCCCCACCGAATACAAAGTCTCATAGCTCGTACTGTTTTGCAAGCCCTTCGTCCACGCGGAGGGCTTTTGTTTCGGCTGGTCCAGGCGCTGCAGGCGACTCTCGCGCGCCGTTCGGCTTCCACGGCCTGCGCGACCTCTGCCCTGGAGATCATCCATCGACCGGAGACCTTCACTACCGGCACTCGCTGGCCGCCCATGGACACAGTGCCGCCTCGATGCGCCTGACTGCGGTACCAAGAATACGCGTTTCCACCGCCGAAGGTGGCCACGCCTTCGGCCAGCGGGATCAGGTCAGGACCCGCATCCATGATCGACAACCTTCCTCCAGCAATTCCAGAGCTGGCGGGAGACCGCTAGAAAGGCCATAGTATGCCCGGCCACCGACAGGACGGCGAGGTCGAGACGAGAGCCCTTTCAAGGTGTTTTCGTCCGGGACAGCGGCTGTCGTTCGACAGCCGTCTGCAGGTCCCCGCACGACGGCAGCGCTCTACCTGCCCACCGCGACGACCCAGGAGCTGAGGCCGACGGCGATCAGCTCGCCGAGTACCGGACTCAGCGCCCCCCCGCGGCCGGCGGAGTATCGTCCGTCGATCCAGAGGCACGGCGGGGACGGTGCCTGTCACGCCTGCGTCGACAACTTCTTCCCCGACGGACATCTCGCCGAGGGTGCGGGCACGGGCGGGTCGTGCGGCAGGTTGGTCGCCGCGATGCTATCGGTGATCCGGCTCCTTCCTGCCCGTCGGACGCGGTACTCGCTCCCGCATCCAGTCCGAGGGTTGCCAGCCGACCGCGGTCAACGCCTCGGTTATGAGAACTGGCGATAGGTCACGGCCGGCTACGCGAAGCGGCCCTAATCGGGAGGAAGTAGCTCTACTTCCGAGTTAGTTGTGTCATCGAGCCGCTAGGCAGGCCGGGGCTGGACGAAATGGCATGTCCCAGTAGGCTCAGCGCGAAGCAGTGAGTTGCTGGGGAGGTGGCACGACTGAGCCGCACGACGCCGCAGCACAACTTCCTGCGTGTGGGTCAGGTGGTGCCGACTGATCAGGAGGTGGCCACTTTCGAGATCGCGACGTCGGTCTCGGACGCGCTCACGATGATGGCCCATCACGGCTTCGATCAGGTGCCGGTGACATCTAACGGCGTGGTGGTGGGCGTATTCAGCTACCGGTCACTTGCGCTGAACCTCGGCGTCGTACGCCGGCAGGACAGCCCTCTGTCCTACCCTGTCGGCGATTTCCTTGAAGACCTGGCCTTCGTCAGATCCGGCTCTGAGGTCGAAGACGCGTTGGATGCGCTCCACCAGAAGGGGGCGGTCCTGGTCGGTGATGAGGAGCGACTGCTTGCGGTCGTCACTGCCGCCGACGTGAACAGCTACCTTTGGACCGCGACAAGGCAGTTCATGATCGTACGCGACGTCGAGTTGGCGACGCGCTACCTGGCTCAGCGGGCGTGCGCTACCGAGGATGAGCTCCGCGCTCTTGTTGCAGCAGCTCGGCCCGCAGACGCCAACGGCACCGCCGCTGCGCGTCTAGAGGATCTGACCTTCGGCGAGCTGATTTCCGTCATCAACAGTCCCGAGCGGTTCGGTCGGGACTTCAGCCGCACCTTCGGCAGCAGTCGCGAGTTGGTCTTCTCCATGCTTGAACCCGTGCGGGATGTCCGCAACAAAGTCTTTCACTTCCGCGACGCGGTAACACCGGATGAAGTTGACCTTGTCATGAATGCCCGTGTGTGGCTGCAGCGCAGGGTCAGGATGGTGCAATGACCGCTCGCACACCTGCTCATATCCTGCTCGCCGAGCGGTTGGACCGCGTCCGCAACGCGCGTCATATAGTGCTGCACGCACCGGCCGGTTCCGGTAAGACGCGGATCCTGGCGGACATTATTGCCCGCGCCGCTGAATCCGGTCTCGTCCTGGTCGTGTCCTCGCGTCGCGAGCTACTCGCGCAGTGGGCCATGGTGTTGCTAAGGAACCACGCCGCCACACCGCTACGCGATCTGGACCCTGACCTGGCGTTGGAGCTTGCCAGCCTCTCGCCGACCCAGCCCCACCACGACCACGGGGTTCTCCTCACGACCACGGCAAACGTCCGGCGCGGTCCTGTACGGCTCGCGCTGCAGTCGCTTCCCTTGGCCCTATTCCTCCTCGATGGCCTTCCGAGGCCCGACAGTGCCACGCTGGCCGCCGTCATCGGCATCGTCGACCGGGCTCGTCAGACCATCGTGGTTGACCAAAACGCACAAGAGGACACGCCCTCGTGGCTCCAGCATCCCGAGCTGGTTCAGCTCACCTTGGCTGAGGTAATCGCCATGAGCAGCAAGAGCCACGTCAGTCCAGAAGACTATGTGGTGACGCTCGGCGACGGTGAACGCGCGATCTTTCAGCAGGCCGCGACATTGCTGGACAAGCGACACGGCATCCGTAGCCGACCCGCCCTGCACTCGGCACTCATGCAGTTGATCAGTGAGGGGCAGGTTACGAGCCGGGACGACCAGGGCCGCGTGAAGATGGCATGGAGCCTTGTTGACTCTCTCGAAGGCCTCGGCCCAGATCCACGGTTGGCGGCGATGACAGAGGCGGTCCTGCACAGAAAGCAGTCCGGCCCCGTCATCGTGGTGACTGGTCCCTTGCGTGCCGAGGTCGAGTACGTGCGGGATCACCTGACCGCCCACGGAATCCGGACAACTGAGTGGACGATGCAGGATCCGCCGCAAGCATTAGCTACGGCGGCCGACCGCGACCCACTCCCTGTCATCGTTGCCACCCCCAGCGGCCTGGAGGTAGGTGAATCACTACTACAAGACACCACGCTGGTTTACTTCACCAGACCGCGAAGCGACACCGATCGTGCGTGGCTTCTGAGCGCACTGCATACCGGCATGGCTCGCGGCGCAGTTCTGCCTGTCGATGAACCGCCCATTGCATCCGGAAGCTGAGCTAGCTAGCGAGGCTGGTCCGACTCCAGCGGGGTCGGTGAACCGGAGTTCGGCCGTCGCTTCCGCCTCGCCGCGTCGCCGTAGTCCGGCAGTTCGTTCGCGGGGCCTCCGGAGGGCAAGCTTGGGCTCTAGACCACGGACACCTCCGACGCCAGGCAGCCCCGTCGTGCCGCCCGCGCACTCAGAATGACCTGGCACGCTCGCGCGCCGGCCGGTGCTAAGACGGAACCAAACGCCTACAGGCGTGAGGATCTGGTTGCTACTCGAATCAAGGCCATGGGTCAGGATGAAGGCCGCGCCTCGCTCCAGTTCACGTTCGTGGGGCGCTGCCGGGTGACGACGTACTCGACGACCGCGGCGCGGGCGGCGGCCGGCGTCGTACGGACGAGGTCGGCGGAGATGTCTACCAGGCCGGTGTCGGGAGACTCGTAGACCGTAATCGCTTTGTCAGGTTCCTGGTCGGCGACGTAACCACCGTCAGGCAGCCATCGCACCGCTGCCCGGCCGGCGTCAACGTCGATGTCGACGCGTAGTACGGGTAGATCGCCGGTCCCGATGGTGATCGTCTGTCCACAGCCTCCATGGGGCATGATCGTTTCGATCTGCTCGTCGAAACGACGGCCCGCCTCCTGCGGGTTGGTCAGTTCGTAGGAATGGCCGTGGTAGTCACGCAGCAGCATCAACGGGTGATCCTCTCTCCGGTGCCGGTGTAGACACGGTGCCACCATGTAGCTCCGCCGTCTCGGGTGACCCACACGCGCAGGCGGCTTCCTTGCGGAAGGATGGCGGGTAGGACTTTGTCGCAGGTCCAGGGGTAGGCCTGGTCGCGGTCGTTTGTGCCGCAGACCGTGTTGTCAACCGCCAGATCGGCCTCGACGCTACCGGTGCGGCGCATCCGCGCCGCGGCCTTCGACTCCGCGTGGTCGTAGAAGGTGACGGGAGGACCGCGTAGCGGGTCGTGGTCAAGGTCAGCGGCAAGGGACCGGTCACCGCCGCCGGAGAAGAAAACCTCTTCACCGTTGAACAGCCCCAACGTGGGACGGGTGCTACCAGCGGGCCGTGCCTGCAGACGACCAGCACCCGGCCGCACGCTGTCCGGCAATGTACCGGGGTCGACTGGTACCCAGTCCGGACCCACGGGCCGGGGCGTATCTGCCGGCGAGGTGGTGACGTCACCGGGCAGGACTGCGTTTGAGCTGGTTGCGTTCTGGTCGAGATCGGAGGGAAATGTAGCGGGCGGTCGGGTGCCTTCGCCGCCGCCCGCGACTAGTTTCCCAGGTCACCGACCTGCCGGGCCTGCGCCAACGCCGTGTCGACGTGCTGCCGGGCCTCCACCCCGCGGCTTCGAAGGGTCGCCAGGATCTGCAGTATCTGTTGCAGCCGGGCCAGTGTCGGACCGGGCTGCCCTCCCTGCAACACCGCCGTGACGAGCCGTCGCGCCTCGTCGACGGCGGCTGCAGCCCCAGTGACATGACCGCTCACGGTGGTCAGCGCGGCCAGCACCGGTGTGAGCGCGGTGATCGTCTCCTGCGGCGACGGCTGCTGCGCCACGGCGCCCACCGACCGCGACGCCTCACCCAGAGCGCCACCTGCCTCCGTCAGTTGGGACCGGGCCTGCCCGAGTACCTCCCGTACCCGAGCCAGCCCCACCGTGATGCCCACGAAGCCTGAGGCCACCGCCCTGGCGGCGATCTGCTCGATTGCCTGGTCGACCGCCCCGATCTCCTGCTGCGACCGGTCTGCCCCCGCCGCCATCGCCCGCAAATCGGCACCAATGGTGTCGGTCAGCGACATCGAGCCACCCTCCGCCTCAGAGTCCACAAGGACCGTGGAAGCGTAGAGACCGGTGGCGCGGGAACACAACCAATCAACGACGGACGCGGCCGGAGCCCCGATCCGGAAGTGCCGGTTCATCGGCGACACGAGCCACCGTGAGATCGCCTGCGCCCGCGGCGCTGGGGCCGGGCGCCGGTCCTGATACAGCCGTCCCCCACCGACCGGGTTAGCCCATGGCGCAGAGCGAACCCGACATCGTCATCGACGATGGGTCTGAGTTGCTCGATCTGCTGCACGAGGCTGAGCTGCCCTGACCTGCTCGACCGAATCGCTCTACCCGACTGACTACTGGGCACCGCATGAGAGCGGCCTCGCCCAGGACGGGGCGCCAGCGCTCCGGCACACCATCCAACGAGCGCGACCGAAGTCCCCAGGCCAGGAGCCTTCAGACTCTAGATCGACGCCGCCGATGTCGAGCCGGCAGGGCGACGTCTCGGCGGCTGATCTAGAGGTTGAGGCGATTCGCTCCTGAGGGCGGGTAGCGGGCGCGTCTGGTGGCGTTCAAGCCGGGATTTGAACTACGTCACTGGAAGCCGGTGGAGGAGGTCGTCGTCGTGATGCGGACGAGGCGGTGCCCGGCTAGCCGATAGCCCCGGTCCTGTAGCCGCTGCTCCCAACCGGCATGGGTGCCGATGGGAGCGGCTTCGTCAACGACTTGTCGCCCGTTGACTGTGTCGGCCTCTACAGCGACTGGAGCAGCGCTCGCCTCCACGTCTACGCGGGCACGTGCCATCTCCTTCTCGGTCAGCCCCACCAGGCGGTGACCGTGCTGGAAAGTGCGGTACAGATGCTGCAACACGACCACGCCAACGCCAACGTCGCGTTGGCGGCAGCCGTAGACCTCGCCAGCGCCTACGCCGGGGCCGGCGAACTCGAGCAATCCTGCACCCTGCTCGGCAACACGTACGATCAGCTGAAAGCAGGTGGAAACCATCGAGGCATCGCTCGAGCTCAACGAGCCCGGCAGCGGTTGGCCCGATGGCGCGACGAGCGGGTTGTCCTCGAACTCGATGAGCAGATGGCCGCCTAACGGGCAGCAGGCGACCCGCCCGAGCTCAGTAGCGACATGACGGCGACCACCACCGTCGTCGGGTCGAGACTGTCGAGTACCAGGTCAGGTTCGTAGGACGCCAGCTCTTGGCGTCCAATCCGGTGAGCGACGACAGCGACGCGAAAGTCGGCGTGACGTGCGCAAGCGATGTCGTTGGGCGCATCCCCGATGACGATCACTCGAGCGGAATCCAGCGGTTCACCGTAGATCGCGGAGTAGCGCTGAGCCACGACTTCTGGAAGCTGAAAGCGATCTCGCGCGTCCGATCCGAACCCGCCGATGCGAAGATCAAGAAAACCGTCCAAGCCCGCCACGTCGAGCTTCACCTCGGCGGCCGAACGTAGGTTGCCGGTCAGCACGGTCTGGACGAAGCCACGTTCGTGCAGCTCCGCGATGCTCGCCGCAGCACCTGGATACGGCGGCTGGACCTCAGCCAACTCCTGCCGACCCTCCTGCATGACCGCGGCGATGGCCTGACGGAAGGCGGGTATGCCCGCCTCCACGGCTGACGGGTCCACGCCCGAAGCGATCGCCGTGTCCACGGCGATCGACTCGTCCGTATACCCATGCACCTTCTTGTCAGGGAAGACAACCTCGGACTCCGCGATGCCGTACGCACGAGCGATCGCGCGCGTCAGCCAACGCAAGTCCGCGGGGATGAGCGTCCCGTCAACGTCCCAGATGACCAAGCCGGCGCTGCTGTGGTTCATAGATGCATCGTCGCACGGGCACGAGCAGCTAACCCTGCCGAGCACTCCGGGTTCGCGGTCGGACCGAAAGGCCAAGCGGGGGATGCGGTCACGGCAGCGGGTGTCGGTGGATTGTCATAGTCCGATGACATGCCTGTCCGACAACACCCGACGTCGGCGACTGTAAGTGAGCCTTCCCCGAAAGGCCCGGGCGGATCGTCCGGGCATAGCTGCCCGGACGGCACCTTCGCTGCCCTACGTGGTGATCATCGAGCTGGCCGCGGCTGCTGCCGATCTGCTGGGCCAGCCGCAGACATGCAGCGCGTCCGGTGGCGGGGATGGCTGTTCGCTTCCGATCGCCTGCGACTGTTGGAAGGAATGTCTGCAATGTTCATCGATGTCGTCGTCGTCGGCGCTGGCCCAGGTGGTCTGGCTTGTGCCCACGAGGTCGTGCGCCAGGCCCAGGACCTACGGGTGCTGCTGTTGGAGGCCGGGCGGGGGATGCGGAATCGGCCGTGCCCGGTCGACCGAGGTCTGCGTTGCACGGGGTGCGCCGGGATCTGCAATGTGATCAGTGGCTTTGGCGGCTGTGTGCACTACGGAGACGGGGTGAAGTTGAGCTTGCTGCCATCCGGCCGCCGCCTGATCGATCACTTCGGTGAGGACCGCGCCGACGAACTGTGCGAGCGCGCTTTCCAGTTCCTGACCGCTCCACTGCTAGAGCCACCCATTCTGAGTGGCACGAGGCTTGGCGCGCCAGTCATCAAGGCGTTTGCCGGGAACGGCCTGGCCATTCGGGAGTACCCGGTCGCGGTCTTGGGGGAGACGCAGGTCCGGGACATGCTCACGGCGCTGTACGGCTTCCGCAACGACGCTCTGGCCGTCTGGGAGAAGTCGGAACTTGTCACCGTCGCCCTGAAGGGGGACCGCCTGACGCTGGCGGTAGCGACCCACGCTGGCCTCGTCACCGTCGAGACGGCACGTCTGGTGCTGGCCACGGGCCGGCACGGGGTGACCAGCACTCACAACCTCCTGACGACGTTCGGGGTGCAGACGATCGCGCCGGACATGTCGCTCGGCGTGCGTCTCGAGACGAGGGCCGAGGTGCTGGCCGCGATCGGCGTTGAGCACCCCGATCTGAAGATCACCCAGTTAGAGCGGGTGGACCGTAAGACGAAGACGTTCTGTTTCTGCGGCGGCCCGAACGGTGGCCGGATCAAGTTCACCAACTACCAGCGCTCCTTCGGGCGGGAGGTGATCACTCTCGACGGGCACGAAACCAGTGAACGCCTTCCCGGGGGGCGTTCACTGGCAGCCAACTTCGGCCTGTTGTGCCAGCTCGCCAGACCCGGCACCAGCACCGAAGTCCGGGCCGAGATCCTGTCCGATTACTGGCGGCTCAGCGGAGGCCGGCCGGTGGCGCAGAGTCTGCGCGCGTTCATGAACAAGACGGCCGAGCCGCGTAGTTGGCCGGAGTTGGCTGCGGCAGTGACGTTCGAGCCGTCCGTAAAGGACTTGACTACCGCCCGGCTTGACAGCTTGTTCACCGGCGCCGAGCACGTCAGCCTTATCGAGAGCCTCCGCCGGGTCATGGGCTCGATTCTGGACCACGCCGACGCCGGCTTGTCCGTGGATGACCTTGTCGACGATGTTCTCGTGATCGGGCCTGAGGTCGAGTTCTTGTGGGACCGGGTCCCGGTCGACGAGGACTGCAAGGTGCGGGGCCTGCCGATCTACGTGGTCGGCGACGCCGCAGGGATCGCCCAGGGCATCGTGCAGGCTGCCATGATGGGCGTTGCTGCCGGCGACGCCATCGCGTCCGGTATGCCGGCATGACCGCCGTCACGACTCGTCGCCCGGTCGCGGACCGGTTCGGGCCGCTCTACCCGGAGTCGGCGATGACGTTGCCGGTCATTCCCAGCCTTCCCATGCCGAGATTCGCCGCGCCGCCACCGGACGTGCGCAACCTCAGCCAGCATTACCGCGACCATTACGGCGCCAACATCCTGCGCGAATATCCCGCCGGACGATCCGGGGACCGGCTCGCGGTCATCGACAAGGCATTCCCGCACAGCGTCTACGACATGATGCTGCTTGCCACAGTCGGCGACGACAGAGTAGTCGCGTCGTCGGTCAGCGATGTCCCCGAGGCCATGCTGACGGCGCTGCTCAAGTTCTGTAGGCAGTTCGTCGGCTACGTCGACGCCTCCTCGACTCGGCGCCGGTTCGACCTCGACGGGGCGCAGCTCATGATCGGCACGAACCACGACCCGTACACGGTCGACCGCGACAACGGGCAGTGGTGGGACAAGCGGATGCACTGGCACCTCAACTGCTGGCCCGCCGCCGCCTACCGCGACGCCTCGATCGTGCCGCTGGGCGAGGTAGACGACCTCAACCGACGACGGGCGCTGGTGGACCCCATCGCGCACCTGGCCGCCCAGCTCATGCGTGACGCACCCCGTACGCAGCCGCTGCCCGCCGGCTGCCATCTGGCGGGTGACGCAGATCTGTCCGCTGCAGGTGGCCCAGTCGGATTCAAGATCGCTCTTCCGGACTGGGACTTTCTCCTCGATACCGCCTGCGCGCGCCTCCTCGTCCAACTTCATCAGGTGGCCGCCGGCGCTTACGCACAGCTACGGGAGTGCTTCACCGGCAGCCCGGCGGCGTTGCCTCCGTGGACTCGGCCGGGACTGCTGCCGCCCGGCCAGGTTGCGGCGAACCTGAACAACCTCACCTGGCTATCCGAACCCGGCCGGCAAGGTCTCCTCAGGCTGAGGGCGTTACTCCGGGACATCACCGCCCACGAGATGGCCCTGTTGCGAACCAACATGGATCTCGCAAACCGGTGCCTGACCTTGGCAGGCTTGGACTACCACCTCGGATTCTGGTCCCCAGCGCGGCTCGGCAGCTCGGGTGAATGTCCGCCGGTCTACCTCGTGATGCAGTTCAAGCTGCTCAGCGCCATCGGCAGCAGCCCGGCGATCGGCGGCAGCGTCGCCTCGATTCTCGACCGCTTCCGCGGCCCGATCATGTCGGCACAGCAGACCCGCCTGCGTCGACAGTTCCAGGACGGCTTCCTCGCGGACCTGGAGCATGGCGCACCGGAGGCAGCAGCGTGAATCTCCACCCTCCCGACGTGACCGTAGCGCCCAGCATCACTCCGGAGGTCCTCGCCTTCTACGCCCACGGGGCCGAGCAGGGACGCCTGAACGACCCGCGCCGCCACATCGAGTACCTGCGCACCCGCGACATCCTGGCCCGCCACCTTCCCCCAGCCGGAACGGTTGCCGACGTCGGCGGAGGACCCGGCGCGTACGCGTTTCAGCTGGCCGCGGACGGCTACCGCGTCCACCTCGTGGACCCTGTCCCGCTGCACCTGGAGCAAGCCGCCACCACGTGCGCCCGCGCCGAGTCGCCGCTGGCCTCGATCTCGCGCGGGGACGCGCGCCAGGTGCCTCTCGGCTCCGCCAGCTGCGACGCAGTTCTTCTGCTCGGACCGCTGTATCACCTCACCAACGCCGCTGACCGCGCCCGCGCCTGGGGCGAGGCGTACCGCGTACTTGTCCCAGGCGGCGTGGTCGCCGCCGCAGCGACGTCCCGCTACTACACCACCTGGGAATACCTCGCCAAGAACCTCTACGACGACCCGGCGGTGGAGGCGATCCTGGCCCGACATCTTCGCGACGGGCAACACCGCAACCCGACCGGTGATCGACGGCTGTTCACCACCGGCTACTTCCACAACCCGAATGGTCTCGCTGCAGAAGCCACCACCGCAGGCCTGCGCCCGCACGCCCTGCTCGCGGTCGAAGGCGCCGCCAAACTGCTGCCCGACCTCGCCGACCGCCTCCGCGACCCACACCGTCGCGACCTCCTCCTGCGGGCGATCCGCCGGGTCGAGGCAGAACCCTCACTCCTCGGCATGTCTGAACACGTCCTGCTCATCGCCCACAAGCCCACACCCGACAGCACCGCTGCGAAGGAAACGAGATGACGACTACCGTTCGGCTCGCCAGCTGTGACCTCCCCACCGCGTACGGACAATTCCAACTGCATGCTTTCGGCCCCGAGACCGGCCGTGAGGAGGTGCTCGCCGCCGTCCACCGCCCTCAGCCCGCCGGCCAACAGAATCCGCTGGTACGGATTCACAGCGCCTGCGCCACGGGTGACCTGCTCGGATCCCTCAAATGTGACTGCGGCCCCCAGCTGGCCACATCCCTGCGCATGATCGGCGCATCCGACTACGGGATCCTGCTCTACATGCTGTGCCACGAAGGCCGCGGCATCGGGCTTGCTACCAAGATCCGCGCTTACACCTTCATGGACCAGGGCTACGACACCATTGCTGCAAACGCCGCCGTTGGCGCACCCACCGATGCCCGCGACTACCGACCCGCCGCAAGCGCTCTGGCCTGGCTCGGCGTCGCTTCAGCCCGACTCGCCACCAACAATCCTCACAAGATCGACGCCCTCAGTACCGCCGGGATCACCGTTGACCGTGTCCCACTCTCCGGTTTCGTCACCCCCGATAACCGGGACTATCTCGGGCAGAAAGACACCCTGCTCGGACATCTGAACAGCAGCGGAGCCGCCGCTTCTTGACCCGAATGTCCAGTTCGACACGACCCGCCGCCCGCCTCCGGTCGGTATCATTCCGGCGGGCAGCAGGCGGGCCACGGCCTTCAGGCCGGCTGTTCACCGCAGCAAAATGGTGGCGCGCCGAAGGCGCTGGTCAGCGGCACTGCTGACGTCTCAATCCGGATCACCACGCGTCGGTATCGTTCATGGCGAGAGGAAACGCTCAATGAAGGTCTGTGTTGTCGGCACCGGATACGTCGGTCTCACCACCAGCGTCAGCCTGGCCTTCCTGGGCCACGACACCACCTGCATCGACCTCGACAAGCAGAAGATCGACACCCTCCGCGGCGGTCACTGCCCGATCTACGAGCCGCATCTGGAAGCGCTTCTCGAGCAGGCCTCTTCCCACCTGACCTTCACCACCGACTACGCCGTCGGCGTACCCGACGCCGACGTCGTGTTCATCGCCGTGCAGACCCCGCAACTCGACAACGGCAACCCCGACCTGCAGTACCTGCGATCCGCCGCCGAGAGCGTCGCCCAGCACCTGCGTGGCGACTTCACCGTCGTGGTGAACAAGAGCACCGTTCCGATCGGCTCCGGCAACTGGGTCGACGCGATCCTGCGCGAGGCCTACGAACGTCACCACGGTCACCGCCCCGACGGTCGATTCGCCGTCGCCTCGAACCCTGAGTTCCTACGCGAGGGCACCGCGCTCGCTGACACCCTCTACCCGGACCGCATCGTCATCGGCTCCGACAACCAGAAGAGCCTGGACGTCCTCAACCAGCTCTACCGACCCATCCTCAACCAGTCCTTCACCCCGCCCACCGTGCTGCCCCGCCCTGCCGGCATGAGCGCCGTGCCGCTGGTCTCCACCGACCTGGCCTCGGCCGAGCTGATCAAGTACGCGGCCAACGCCTTCCTCGCCCTCAAGATCAGCTATATCAACGAGATCGCCGCGATCGCTGGCAAGGTCGGCGCCGACGTCCGCGAAGTCGCCCGCGGCACCGGCCTCGACGCCCGCATCGGCCCCCGCTTCCTGAACCCCGGCATCGGCTGGGGCGGATCCTGCTTCGGCAAAGACACCGCAGCGCTCATCGCCACCGCCAGCGAGTACCACCTCGCCATGCCGATCGTCACCGCCGCCCGCGACGTCAACCACCGCCAGCGCACCAAGGTCGTCGACCGGCTCCTCGACGAACTCCACATCATCAAGGGTCGCAAGATCGGCATTCTCGGCCTCGCGTTCAAGCCGGACACCGACGACCTGCGTGACTCACCCGCCATCGACATCGCGAATCTGCTCCTCGAACGCGGTGCCCGGATCACCCTGCACGACCCCGTCGCCGCCGATCGCTTCCGCCGCGAACAGCCCACCCTGGCCGAGCACCTCGCCGATCGCGTCGAAGACGTGTTCGACGACGCCGACGCCATCGTGGTCGCCACCGAGTGGTCGCACTACCGCGATCTCGACTGGGCCAAGTTCGCCCCCACCATGCGCTCACCGCTCGTCCTCGACGGGCGACACTGCCTCGACGCCGACAGGCTCACCGAAATCGGCTACCGATATCTGACCATGACCGCACCCGCCATCCCCCCGCGCTCCCAGACCTGATTGTCCTGGCCTATTGGCAAAGTTGACGGCGTACGACTCTGCCGGCGGTCTGCCTGTCGCGGTCGGGCAACCGCCGGCCTCAGCATGAGCGGCGATGAGTAACGTGACGGCCACTGGGCCGTCATCGCTTCATGTCAATGCGGTCATCGCCCGCGCGATGCGAGGGCCGACAAGCCGCTCAGCCACGGAGAGGGGATACCACGTCGCACCTCCCACCTCCGATTCTTGGATACGCCCCACGTCCGCCTGCGCCGTCAAGAACGAGTAGCCGAAGTCGAGATGGAAGTGTTCCGGCTCGTCCTTCGCCGGCCGCGCCGGAACTCTGCCGTACTCGACGTAGACCGGCATCTGCGATGCTGGGACGAGTTCGCTGGGATCAATACCGGTTTCCTCTACCAGCTCACGCACCGCCGCGCTGATCAACGTGGAGTCGGTCGGCTCCAGGTGTCCTCCCGGCTGTAGGAGGATCCCGTAGGCGAGGTGATCAACAAGCAGCACCTCGGTGCCGCCGCGGACCAGGAGAGCGCCAACCGTCACATGCATCGGGAAGGTTCGGCGCGAGGCGAATCCCTCTCCCTCAGCCAGCAGCTTCACCGGCTCAGACAGCGCCACGGCCTCGTCCGGATAGCACTCAAGGTAGGCCAAGAGAACCCTAGAGATGTCCGAGCTACTGATCGCCACGACCTGCCTCCGCTTCAACGCGTTGAGGGCACTGACCGATCAGGGGCGCGGTTGCCCGGGTCGACCATCGGTAGGTGCGGTGCTCCCGGTGGAGGGCGATCAATGACACCTCGCTGACCGTCGCTGTCACGGCGGGCAGGTCCCGCAACTCGGCCAGCCTGGCGCGGATGGGGGCGGTGGGGGCAGGTGCCCCGCTGTAGGCGATCGTGACGTGGGGCCGGAACCCGTCAGCTGGTTCGGGGACGGTTGGCCACACGGCGGCGATCGCGGCCCGGATCGCGGCGCGGACCCGTTCGACGGGGCTCCAGGGTCGGACGAGCAGACCGATTCCTTCGGCGTCGGGGTCGACTGGGCCGAGGGACAGGTCCAGCGGCGGCAGGCCGGCGCACCGTTGCCGGGCTTCGGTGACGATCGCTTCGATGTCGCCGTCGGGCACCTCGTCGGTGAAGCCGAGGCCCTGCATGGTCAGGTGCAGGCCGTCGATCGGCACCACGTCCAGTGCGGGGAGCTGGAGCTTGTGTTGAAGGTCGGTGACGGGGCGGTGGAGGTCGGGCTGTTCCTGGAAGGTGAGGTGCCAGGTGTAGAAGTGGCGGCCGGCGCGCCAGCCGGGACGCCAGTACCAGTGCTCGGTGAGTGCGGTCAGGTCCTGGTAGGCGGTCCACCGTTGCCGCAGGCTGGCCAGTTCCCGGCTGCTCATGTCGGCGATCGTAGGCCCGGTGGTGGCGGGCTGCCGGGATGCGTCAATTCGGTGAACAGGTCCGCGACGTCCTGTAGTCGCGGGTGACGGCCGAAGGGGTGGGCGGCGGCGAGGAACTGGCGAGTGCGTTGGTAGACCGATTCGAAGCGGTGCTCGGCGGTGAGGCTGAGTGCTTCCAGCGCCAGCCCGGCGGCGTGGTCGAGGTCGCCCGCCCGCGCGTGGGCCGTGGCCAGATCGAGGCGGCTGAGCGCCTGCGGACCGCGCAGCTGCGCCGTGTCGAACGCCGCGACAGCGGCGGTGAGGTGGTCGATGACGCCGGTGGTGTCGCCGAGGACCAGGTGGGCCGTCGCCGCGTTGGCGGCGGCCCGGGTCGGGCAGTACGGGCCGAGGGTGAGGCTGGTGCTGACCTGCCCGTCCGCCGGGTGTTCGGGCAGCAGGGCGAACGCACGGTCCACGGCCTGGTGGACACCCCGGCGGTCGCCGAGGTGGGCGAGCGCCCGGGCCTGCCCGTTGATCGTGAGGCGAAGGCGATGCGGGCCGGAACCGGCGTGGCGTAGGCCGTCTTCGGCGAATGCGAGCGCGTCGCGGTGCACGCCGGTGTAGTAGGCGACCAAGCTCTGGGTGGCGCGGGCCCAGGCCTGCGTGTCGGGTTGCCCAGCGGCGTGGGCAAGGTCGAAAGCTTCGGCGGCGTAGGCGCGCGCGACCGGGAAGGCGCGCAGGTCCAGGGCGAGGGCGGCGAGGAGCCCGGACAGGTGGGCGGCGGCGGTGTAGAGCCGGGCGCGTTGCGGTGGGTGCTGCCGGGCCGCCATCAGCTGGTCGACGCTGACCCGCAGCGGACGCAGCCGGGACACAAGCGTGGCCGCCGGGAGCCGTTCATTGTCACCGATCGCCTGCCGCACTTCGCGCTCCAGGTGCGCCAGCCGCGCGTCGTCATCGGCCGTCACGGTCAGCGCGGACCGGCGGGCGGCGATGCGCTCCTCGTGCTCCCACCACACGGCTGCCGCGTCGGTGGCAGCGCCGGGGCCAGCGGGTGGGGGCGCCGGGCGGTGGCGGTGTTGATGGGCCAGGTCGGCGATGCGGTCGTACTCGGCGGTCAGCACGCCACCGGTGCGCAACACCGCGTCGCAGCGAGACCAGAAGGACCGCTCGGGATGTTGGCGGCCGGTCTCGGTGTTCGCCACCGAACTGCGCCCGTACTGCACGAGCCGGGCCAACCCGTGCTGGGTGTGGGCGGCGTCCTTACGCAGGTGGGCGAGGTGGCGACCGAGCGCGCGGCGAGCGGCGGCGATCTCGTCGTGGTCGACCATCGCTGCCACCCCCGGTGCCACAGTCACGATGAGCCGACACCGTAGCTGCTCCCGGTGACACTTCCTGAACCCTGCGGACTCCCCGCGCGGCTGCCCCCGATGGGTGAATGGCCAGTTCACAGTGCCCGCGTCAGCGGGGCGGGACCGCGACGCGGACGCGGTCGGGGTGGTGTCGGAGTTGTGTCGGCATCTGCCGACAATGTCGGCGCACGGCGCTGCGGGCGTGTCGACCGGCCGGCGTCCTACGGTCCCTGCATGCCCTCCGAACGCCGCGACGTCACCGCTGGCCTGCCCCGTAAGCGGATGGCCGCCGGGCTGTTGATCACCGACGCGGATGAGCGGGTTCTGCTGGTCGAGCCGGTCTACAAGGCCGGCTGGGAGATCCCTGGCGGGTGCGTCGAGGCTGACGAGTCGCCGTACCAGGCTGCGATCCGGGAGTGCCGGGAGGAACTCGGCCTGGACCTGGCACCGGGTCGGTTGCTGGTTGTGGACTGGGTACCGGCCCGCGCCGGGCGCACCGAGGGCGTCATGGTCATCTACGACGGCGGCACCCTCGACCCCCGCATGGAAGACCGGATCGTGGTGCCGCCCGGCGAGTTGAAGGGCTGGGCCTTCTCCGACCCGCCACAGGCCGCCCAGCGGCTACCGCCGTTGCTGACCCGCCGGATCACCGAGGCGCTGAACGCCCGTGCGGACGGGCGCAGCTACTACCTCGAAGACGGCGTCCGAGTCACCTGACCGGAGACCCACCGCCCGGAAGGGCGAAGCGTCAGCTGCGCCAGCCCGGAACGCCAACGGGACACCTCCGCTCCCGCCGTTCGCATCGAGACATCACCACCGACCACCGTGCTCACCTTCGGGAGGTACCGCCATGCCGAAAACCGACCACCCCGACCGCACGCCCGCCCGTCCCGCACCACCGCAGCGGGATTCGGTGCTGCCGGAGCTGCGGGAGGTGTGGTGGGAGACCGGCGTGCGGGCGCGAGCACAAGCCGGCCTGTTCGCCGTCTTCTCCGAACTACCCCGCCTGGTCTGGGCCGCGCTCACGGTGAGTTGGCGCGCCGACCGGGTGCGCACGTCAGTGGTGGCGGCGACCACGGTGGTCGCCGGGGTGATGTCAGCGTTCGGGCTCCTCGCGGCGCAGCGGGTGCTCGTGGAACTCTTCGCCAGCGGCCCGACCGCCGACAAAGTGACCGCCGCGCTACCCGCCCTGGCCGCGCTCGCGGCGGCCACCGCGCTGCGCGCCGGCATGGCCACCGCCATGGGATACGCCCAGAACGGCCTCACCCCGAAGGTCGACCGGGAGGTCGAACGCGGGCTGTTCGAGGTGACCACCGCCGTACGCCTGGAGGCCTTCGACGCCGACGCGTTCGCCGACGACATGGAACGCGCCTCCCGCGGCGCGAACTCCACCACCGCCCTGGTCCAGGCGTCGATGAACCTCCTCGCCGCCCTCGCCGGCGTCATCGCCGTCGCGGTCGCCGTGGTCGTGGTCCACCCACTGCTGCTGCTCGCCCTGCTGGTGGCGACCGTCCCGAACGGCTGGGCGGCACTGCGCGCCGGGCACCTGCGCTACCAGACCTACGCCGCCGGGTCGGTACGCCGCCGCCGGCTGTGGCTGCTGCACCGGCTGATGGCCGAACGCGACTCCGCCCCCGAACTGCGCTCCTACGGCCTCCGCGACTTCCTGCTCGACCAGTACGACCGGGTCATGAACGTCGAGACACGGATCCAACTCGCCCTGGCCCGCCGGGTCACCACGACCACCACCGTCGGCGCGATGATCGGCGGGATCGCCACCGCCGTGGTCTACGTCCTGCTCGGTCTGTTGCTCATCGACGGTCAGATCCCCCTCGCCGCCGCCGCGACCTGCGTGATCGCCGTGCAGTCCGCGCAACGCTCGCTGGCCGTGGTGACCTTCCAGATCGACCGCGTCTACACCGAGGGGCAGCACTTCCGCGACTACACCGGCTTCATGACCCGAGCCGCCGACTACCTGCCACCACCCACCGACCGGTCCGCCTGTGCGCCGGTCGCGGAGCGCCTGCGGGAGATCGACGTCGAAACGGTGAGCCTGTGCTACCCCGACCGCGACACCCCCGCCGTCGACCGGGTCACCCTGACCATCTCCGCCGGGCAGACCGTGGCGTTCGTCGGGGAGAACGGCTCCGGCAAGTCCACCCTCGCCACCATGATCGCCACCCTCCGCGCCCCCACCAGCGGCACCATCCGCTACAACGGACGGCCCGGCGACGACTGGGGCACCGACGCGCTGCGGACGCGGATCGGCGTCGTCACGCAGGAGTACCACAAGTGGCCGTTCACCGCCGCCACCAACATCGCCATCGGCGACATCAGCACCACGACGGAGCAGGACCGGATCGAGGCAGCCGCCGGCCGCGCGGTAGCCCACGACATGATCACCGACCTGCCCCACGGGTACGAGACGCTGCTCGACCGCACCTTCGCCGGCGGGCAGGACCTCTCCGGCGGGCAGTGGCAGCGCATCACCGCCGCCCGCGGGTTCCTCCGCGACGCCGACGTGCTCATCATGGACGAGCCCTCCTCCGCCCTCGACCCCCGCGCCGAGGACGCCCTCTTCCAGGCCATCCGCGACCGGCAGGGCACCGGCATCACCATTCTGATCACCCATCGGCTGGCCAACGTCCGGCACGCCGACCGCATCTACGTCCTGCACCACGGCCGCCTCGTCGAGACCGGCACCCACGACCAGCTCATGAGTGCTGACGGGCGGTACGCCGAGCTGTTCACCCTCCAAGCCGCCGGCTACGACAGCACACCCGCGCACGCCACGACACTGCCCCGCCAACCCGCCTCCGCCTGAAGGACCACCGGATGAACAAACCGCACGCCACCGATAACGCGCCAACGCTGGTGATCATCCGCGGCAACTCCGGCAGCGGGAAGACCACCGCCGCCCGCGAGGTCCGGCGCCGCTACGGACGCGGGGCCGCCCTGCTGGAGCAGGACTACCTCCGCCGAACCCTGCTCCGCGAACACGACAGCACCCACATCGACCCGGTAGCCCCGACGTTCATCACCGCGACCGCCCGCACCGCCCTCGACCTGGGCTACCACGTCATCCTGGAAGGCATCCTGCACACCGAACGCTATGCCACCGTGCTGCACCAACTCCTCGACAACCACCCAGGTCCGGCCACCGTGTTCTACCTGGACGTCTCCATCGACGAGACCATCCGCCGCCACCTCAACCGAGACGAACCGATCCCCGTCACCCCGGACGAGATGCGCCGCTGGTACACGCACGGGGACCTGCTCAACGTCCCCGGCGAAACCATCATCCCCGAACCCCACACCTTCGAGCAGACGGTTACCACGATCCTGCAGGCCAGCGGCCTCATCAGCGCCACACCACAATCGGCGTGCCCACGACGCTGCCTGCACTGCGCCCGCAAGGCCGACAACCCTTCCACCGCTGCTACGACCAGCTGATTAAGCGCGCCCGCACACGTCGCTCCGAAACCCCGACATGAAAGAGCCGCGGGCCACGGCCCGCGACGGAACCCTCTACCAGCGACGGCGGGTAGACGACCTACGCAGCCACGACCGCACGGTAGGGTAACCATTTACATCGAAGACCGCCTCTGGTCGGCGCTCGGTCATCTCACTCAGCCGTCCGAGGCGCGATGGCCCCGGGGAGGCGACGGTGGCAGATCCGAACGAGGTTAGCGGAGCGTGGCGCGCGCTTGGCCAGCAGTTGGCTGCGTACCGCAAGGCGGCCGGCCAAACCCAGCACTCACTGGCGCCCAGGATCCTCACCGGCCGCAGCACGATCGCGAACACCGAAGTTGGACGCCAGCGTCCAGACCGGGCCTTCTGGAAACGCTGCGACGAGGCTCTCGACACCGGCGGCGCTCTCACCGCCGGGTATGACCAGGTCGTTGCTGTTGAACAGAAGTACCGTCGGGCCAGGGGAACAGCAGCATTCACCACCGCCCTGACCACAGCCGGCACCGCCCTGGTAGTCGGCGCATACGGCCAGCCCGCAGGGGAGACGGATATCGTGACGACTGTGGCAGACGGGCGATGCCGGCAGGTTCAGGTCAGCCGCCGGGCGCTCCTACAGGCGGTCCCCGGTGGTGTAGTGGCATCTCTGGCGAGTGCGGAACCGCTGGTCGTGGCGACACGGGCGGCGCAGGTTGATCCGGCTGTCGTGGAGCACTTCGCGGTACTGCGGTCGGTGCTCGTGGAGTCCGACAACCGGGTCGGTGCCGCGGCGATCCTCCCCACGGCCCGCCAACAGCTCGGCCACATCGCCGACTACCGCCGAGCCGCACGAGGCAGCCTGCGCGATGCGCTGTTGAGTACCGAGGCCCGGTGGGCGGAATTCGCCGGCTGGCTCAGCGACGATATGGGCGACCGCGACGCCGGCGAATGGTGGCTCGCCCAAGCATTGACCATGGCCCAAGAAGCCGGCGACATAGAGTTCACCGCCTACGTTTTCGCCCGCATGGCACAGCGGGCCAGCGACGCCACCGACCAGGACCGCGTACTCGGGCTCGCCCGTGCCGCCGAACGCGCCGGCAGCACCCGGGAGCAGGTGCGCGCGTTCGCGGCGGTGCAACGCGCCCACGGGCACACGGTCGACGGTGACACCGGCTCGTTCCGGGCCGCCATCGACGAGGCCCGCCACCTCGCTGCCACCACCGGATCAGACGGCGGTGGGCTCGGCGCGTTCTGCACCACCGGATACATCAGCGCGCAGGAGGGCGAGGGCTGGCTTCGGCTGGGTCGCCCCGGCGCCGCCGTCCGGTGTTTCGGCGAGGCTCTCGACGCGTGGCCGGAAACGTACCGACGGGAACGGGGCCGCTATCTCGCGCGCACCGCCGTCGCCCACGCCACCGCCGATGAACCCGAGCTGGCCGCTGCCGCCGCCCTCGCCGCGCTCAACCTGGCCAACCTCACCCGCTCGGCACGCATCCAACGCGAGGTCGCAATCGCAGGCCGCCAGCTCGCGGCGTTTGCCACCGAGCCCGGAGTGCAGCAGTTGCATGCCGCCCTGGCCGCTTCCGCGGCGAGCTCGTGACCGACAGCAGCGGTGCCGGCAACAGGGTCGATGTCGTCTTCGTCGGCCGGGCCAACATCGACCTGACCGTCCATGTACCCCACCGCGCCCGACCCGGCCGCACCGCCGTCGGCTCGCCTCTGACCGCCAACGCCGGAGGCAAAAGCCTCAACCAGGCGATCGCCGCCGCCCGCCATGGCGGGCGCGCCGCCCTGATCGCCAACGTCGGCGCAGACACCTGGGGATACCAGATCACCACAGCACTGACCGACGCCGGTGTCGACACCCGCCATGTCCGGCTCGTCCCCGACGCCACCACCGGCGCGGCCATCATCGAGGTCACCCCAGACGGCGAAAGCTACATCACCCTCGCACTCTCACCCGCCACCGAACTCACCACCGACGACATCCACCGCGCCACCGCCAGCCTCGCCGCGGAAGCCGTGATCGTGCAGCTCGACTTACCACCCGAACCCGTGACCACGCTGCTGAGCCACCGCCGGGCGCCGATCCTCGTTGGCAATCTCGTCCCTAACCCCGGCCTCGACCCCCGGCTGCTCGCGGAACTCGACGTCCTCGTGGTCAACCAGCACGAAGCCGCCGCCATCCTGCGCACCACCGCCGGCAACCCGCTCGAATCCGCCGCCGCGCTGCAACGCCTCGGCCCACCTACCGTCGTCGTCACGGCAGGCCCCAATGGCGCCGCCTTCACGCACCCCCACGGATCCGGCACCGTGCCGGCACCTGCCGTCCCGGTCGTCGACACCACCGGAGCCGGCGACGCCTTCCTCGGCTCTCTTGCCTTGGACCTCGCCCGCCACGCCCCGCTACCCGACGCCATCACCACCGCCGTCCACGCCGGCTCCCACACCGTCGGGCACAGTGGTGCCCACACCCCCACAAACCAGATCCCTGAATAGAAACAAGGGCTCGACCCTCGGCAGTCGAGAATGGAAGTAGAGGACGACCGTAGATGGACCCGGTACCCGCTGCTGACGGGAGAGTCGACCGTGAACGGCTCGACGAGTTGCTCGCGCTGCAGACCGAGTTCGACGGACTCGACTTCAAGCAGGAGCGATCGCTGGCGAAGGGAACGAAGGCTCGACTGGAGTTCGTAAAGGACTGCGCCGCGATGCTGTCCCGCCCACATGGTGGATACCTGGTCATCGGTGTCGACGGCGTCGGCGCACCCAGCGGGGCCCTCATCGAGACCGCCGACTACGACGCGTCCCGTCTACACGACATGCTGACTAAACACCTCGAAGGTCAGGTGTCGGTTTCATCAGGTGTGCACACCGTCGACGGCAGCACGGTGGTGCTCGTCTGCCTGCGGCGGCGCGGCGACGGTTTGTTCCCGGTGGTCAAGGCGGACTTCGTGGCCAACGACGGCGGCACGCCGACGACAGTTCTGCGCGGTGGAGATGTGTACGTGCGCGAAGGCACAAAGACTCGCAAGTGGCGCTCCGCGGATCTGGTCGGGCTCATCGCGCCCCACGTGGCCATGGTGCGGCAGGAGGAACGTGCCAGGCTCGCAGACCTGATGGACGTCCTGCGGCGCGAGTACCAAGGGCTGGCTCTGGCGTCCGGGCCGGTGGCGGCGCTGACATGGCAGGTCGGGCAGGAGCAGTTCGATACCGCGGTCACCGAGGCTATCCGGCGCAACGACACCTCCGCACTGCGACTGCTCGTGCTTGGTCTGCAACGCGACGGCCTCGGCCTGCTGACCCAAGACGCCGCCGCAGCTGGCGAGGACCTGCTGCAGCTGCTCGACCGGGCCACCGCCGTCGCCGCTATCGCGGTCACGCTCAGCACCCAACAGCTCGTCGACGATGTCGTCACGATGCTGGCTCGCCTCTACCACCGGCTGTATGTCAATGGTGAAGCACTGACGAACACTGCTGCGGAGCGCGGACTCGCCATCGCCGCCCGGATCCTCGCGGTCATAGCGCTCGCCGTGCGGCTAGACCAATGGTGGGTCATCCGCAAGCTTGCGCTACGCCCCGCGGGAGACACCATCGTCTACGTGTCCTGGCTGCGTCACGCCCAAGTCCAAGCGGCCAGGCGCCACGTCGTTCTCACCAACACAGCCACAGAGCCTGTCGGGGGCGGACTGGTAGCAGCCGCCCGACAGTTGATCTCGATGTTGCCGGCGCTGCGCCCCGACCTCCCAGGCGACCTCGTTGACGACCTGCCCCTCGGAACGCCGCCTGCTCCCGGCGATCCGGTGATCGATTCGGTGTGTCAGGCGGACCTGCTGTGGTGCGTCGCCGCAGCGCTCGATACACCACAGGAGCGAACCAGATACGAGTTCTACCCCAGCTTCGCCTGGCTCTACGAGCACCGGATCGCACCCATGGTGAACCGGCTACGCACCGACGAGAACCTGACGAAAGACGTATACCCCGGCCGCGCTGTCGATGAGGTGCGCCATGCGCTTGACGAGGTTCTGCAGCTAGCCGCTCGGGAAGGAGGCCGGCTCGGCCACTTTCGATAATGCCCCAAGCTCAACCTCAGCCGATCTCACAGTAGAGGGTACGCCGGTGCTGGATAGCACCGCGGCACAGCGCAGATAAGGACCGCTGGTGTTCCTCCCAGGTTTCGATGTGATCTCCACCAAACCCGGTGGCGGGACATCACCCCTCATCGACCCCGAACACGGCACGACCGGCACGACGACGTGGTCGGCCCTCATCCTCCACGATGCCGTGCTCCTGAGCTGACCGGCCACCCAAGCCCAGCCGCTCAAACAGCCCACAGGTCAACGAGCCGTATAGCCGACACAACACCCCTACGGGCGCGTCTCACGTCGTGTGTCCGGGCTTGCTCTACGTACACTCTGTCCTGCGAGGAGCCGGATCACCTAGCCCGCGCATTGCTGTGGAATCGGTGCTGTCTGTCAGATCGGGGGAGCTGCGTGGGCGACGAGGGCGAAGAGGAAGTCGAGGTGGCCATCCCCGGTCCCGGCGCGGACACGTACGAGGGGAACGAACTGCTGCACATCGCGTCCACGATGCCTCACACGGACATCGACGTGGTGCGCCGACGCATCGGGAAGATGGACAATTTCCGGGAACTTGCCACTGACGCCCTCGACGTCCTAGAACGGCATCACCACGCCACGCTCGGCGCCAACAGCCAAAGTCAGGAGTGGTTCCACCGCGCCTGCCAGGACACCCGGGACATCTTCCGGGTCGTGCTCGCGCAAGACCTGGAATGGGAGCAGCAGCGGTACGTGCTCGACCTGCTGATGCGGCTTCTGCAGATGGAAGGTGCGAAGGACACCGAGAGCAGGAACCTGCTCAGCTCGCTCTCCGACAAGCTATCCAACAAGATGATGGTGATCGGCGGTGTCGCCATCACCGCGGCTGCTGTGGTCGTGACGGTCGGCGCTCCCAAGGCGGCACGGCAGATCGCACAGGCCCTACGCAGAGACTGACCTCGAACACGATCGGGTCAGCCAGCGGGCCGCGCCACATAACGAAACGTGCCCAGCCGTAGGTCCCCCTTTCCAACCCACGCTCGCCACGCGGACAACTCGGAAGGGTCGACCCCGCACCGCACGCCCGCATCACGGCCCCCAACCGAACAGCTCGCCCGGACCCGCCGCACACCAGCAGGCCGTTACTGACAGTTGTGGCATAGAACGGGAAACATCCCCGCCGAAACAGAGGAGCACCAGCGGAGCACCAGACGTCCACATCGCGGACGATCACGACACATGCTGGGAAGCGATCAAGGCCGCAACCGGCGTTTCCGCTGGTCACGGCCTTGATCGTGAAGTGCGCCCGAAGGGACTCGAACCCCTAACCTTCTGATCCGTAGTTAGCGCCGCAATCGCTTGAGGTCAGGGACTTGCGGTCACCGGACAAGGTTACCCGTTTTGCAACTATCCATCACTGTTTGGTCCGCGAATCTTCGGGTCTCACATGATGAGAGCGGCGAACGATGGGCGTAAGCCGACGACATCTTTCTCCGCCGAACCCACGTCCCTGACCCCAATCGCAGGGGTCCGTACATCTATCCGTTCTTCACAGCACATCACCCCTACGCCTACTCGCCGACCACTACAAAGAGTTACCGCCAGCGGCTCCTCGACGGGGCCGAGTTCTACATACGTCTCGTCAACCAGGCGTTGAGGCTGTTGGCCAGGGCTGGCTCTACCGGTACGTGCGGTGGTGGCGCGCGGCGACGGCGCTACGTACCGGTCCGAACAATGCGGTCCTTCCCCGCCGGAACTGGCCAGAAGGTACTGGTCCAAGGGAGGCTCACCATCATGGGACTCGTCGTCGAACCCGTCCTGCATACCGACGCCACAGAACGGACCCGGTAGTCCCCCAGGGGTAGCGTGACGGCTCTGGAGCAACGTCGTCCGGCCCTCTCACCAACAGACCGGGCACGGCCGAGGAACGACACCTCGACGACGTCCTCCCAGCCATCGTCCAGACTGGCTCGGCCGCATGTAGTTCGACGCGCAAGCCGACGTCCCCGTGCCGCAGCCCGGTCCGGATCAGCAGGTATCCTGGCACCGCCTCACCTCACATGCCATTGGACTGCCCGACCCGATCACCGAAACCTGCGGCCCTCGGGCGGCTCCGCATCCGCCGCCACGACCGACTCGGCGGAGTCCTCCACGAATACGAACATGCGGCCGGACCAGCGCGGACAGTATTATCCTCACCCGCACCGTCCCATTCCTCACGCGCTGCGAGCTTGGCTTCCGTTCACGCAGTTTCTCGTACGATCGGGGGGGATACCCGGAGCGTCAGTTCGCTCAGGCCCCGATAGGTGCGGTTCTTGCTCCATGAGAATGGGCCCAGCTTGGCTTCGGGACAGCTCAGCGCAAGCTGTCTGAGTGTCAGCGAAGCTTCCAACCGGGTGAGGGCAGCCCCGATGCAATAGTGTGCGCCGAAGCCAAAAGCCAGGTGCCCGATTCGCCGGTCGGTGACTACGTGTGCCGGCGCGAGATGCGGCGGCGAGGTAACAGTCATCGGATCGACTCCCGTGAGCGAGACCAAGACTGGATCTCCGGCGGGGATAAGACAACCGTCCACTTCCAGATCGGTAGCCGCGGCCCGCGCCACATGGCCGAGCGGCGGCCGAAAACTCAGGGTCCGCTCAACCACGTCCTCGGCCTCGTCCAATTTCACCAGCCGTGGCAGCAAGCCGTTCTGCAATGCGTACCAGATGGACATTCCGATCAGCGAGGAAGTCGTCTCCAGACCACCGAACAGAAGCATTGAACAAGTAGCCAGCCGCTCCTCGTCATTGTCTGCTGCCTGCTGCCAGACATCTCGTGCAGTGACTGAGCCAGCAAGGGCCTCACCTATTTCGCGCATCGCTTCCTGTGCCGCCTTGGCAAGGTTCGCTCGATAGGAGGCGGCAACGAAGTCTGCAATCGCGCGGGCCCACCGGTGCAGTTCGGACACATCCGTGTTCGGCAACCCGACCAGGAGAGCAATCGTCCGGGCCGAGACCACGTTGGCTACACCGCGTACGGCATCCCCCCCACCGCCGAGCACGTACTCCTCGACTGACTTCCGGATGACGTCTTCGAGGGCACCGTGGATCTTCCTTAATCGGGCGGGGGCGAAGAGGCTACCGACCCGGCTACGGGCCGACCGATGTTCTGTGCCGTCGCGCATGACGAACCAGCGGCCGAGGATATTCAACAGATCGGCATATTCCTCGCGGGCTGCGGCGGGCAGGTGGAAGCTGGTCTGCAACACCTGGGAGGACAGCCTCGGATCTGCGAGCGCGGCCCGAGCGCTGGCCGCATCGGAGACTATCCAGGTACCTAGTCCGTGAAGGTAGCACTTCGTCCGGTCCGTCATCGGTACACCTTATGATCGACGTACGCGGATCTCCAGGCTGAGTCGGTATCGCATGTGTCTGCTCGTGATCCCGGCCGCACGGCCCCAACACCGGGACCTTCGAAGCCATGCGCACGTCGGCCTCTGCGCCCGGAATATCGGCACCGCCGCCGCAGCCCTGGTCATCCTCCACATCGAGCACGACCGAACCGTCTGGCGGACATGCGCTACGCAGGGTCACAGGCCGTTACCCGTGAAGGCTCATCGGGGGTAGCCTGTGACCACGTTCCACAGTCGGGTCAGCGAGGCGCCCCGGTGGGCCTTGGTCTCGGGGTGGCCGATGCCCAGCTCGACGCGATCCACACCACACTCCGTCGCCAACTCCACCGTCGCGCGGAACACAATGGTGGCATACACAGTGTGGCGTGCCGGATGTTCCGCGTGCAGGCCGACCTCGAAGGCGTCGACCAGGTCGCCGGTGACCCGCACGAAGCACACGCCGATCAGTTCCTTCCCGTCGCGCACGGTGAGGCAGAGGACACGGCCGGCGGAATGCCGGCACCACTGGTCCAGCCGCCAGCGCACCAGCATCGGATCGTCGTCGACGCCGTTGCGGCGGGCCACGTCCGCGACGAGGCCCGCCGCTTCGTCGAGCAGTTCGTCACTGCACGCCTCCCGGTCCAGCGTCAGGCCACTCGCGTCGAATCGGGCCCGGTCCCGGCGCCAGTTGTAGCGGACCTCCCGGGGAAGAGTGGCGACGAAGGCGGCCGGGGTAGTTGCTCCGGCGAGATCGATGGTGGCCCACAGGTCGCACGGTGCGCAGCGGGCCGTCGGCCAGGCCTGCTGCAGGATCGGTACCTGGCCGTGCGGCACGGCTAGCGCCACCAGCGTCGCCTTCTGTTCCGCCGCTAGATCGCCGGCTCGCCGAGCGAGTGTGCGCAGGACCGCCGACGACGCCCACGGGTCGGTACGTTCCCGGACCAGTGCGCCACCCACATATCGCGTCGTGCTGCCGACCACAAGGACGCGCTCGGACGGGCCAGGTACCGCGGCCCGGACGCGATCACCGAGAAGACCGCGAGGGATTCCGGCGCGACGCGGCCATGACACCTGGAGCGCGCCGAGCAACATGCCTCCGTCCGCCTCCTCCAGGCAGTCGGAGAGCCAGCGAGGCTCGGTGTGCATCGCGCGGAGTGACTCTTCGTGGAAGTCGGGCCAGCCGAATTCGAACTTCCCGGACAGCGCCGGATTGCTTCCGGGCGGGCTCGAGCGCCGGTGAGCGGTCATGATCCAAGCCTAGTTCTGAATCCCTGAGGCGTACGAGTGGTGGGTTTCGCGTCGATGTCGGTCCGTCGGTGGTTGCGGGTCGAAGCGACCGGTGTGATCGAGTTCTTGACCATCCACAGTGATTCCGAGCGGGCAGCCGCAGCGCTCGGAATCACCGACCGGATAACATATGATCGCCCGGTGGAAGCAACCGACGTGATCAAAGCCCTCGCCGATCCACAGCGATTCCGAGTGCTGGCAGCCGTGGTGCTCGGGGCCTCCGACAGGGACGAGATCGGCGCTCGGTCCGGAGTGGACGTCCGTGGCGTACTGGCCGCGACCGCCCGCCTGGAATCGCTCGGACTGCTCACCGGCGAAGCCGGCGCCCTTCGCGTCGACTACGAGAAGCTGCGCGACCTCCTGCGGGCCGAGGCCGCCCCGGCCGCCCAGGAAGACATCGACCGCTTCGTCCAGGACGGCCGCCTGTCCAGCCTTCCGTCGAAACGCTCCCGGCGGCACGCCGTTCTCGCACACATCGTCGAGCAGTCGTTCGAGGCGGGGAGCACGTACGACGAGAAGGCAGTGAACGTCGTACTCGAACGCTGGTGCGAGGGCAGCGCTGTCGACCACGTCGCCATGCGGCGCTACCTGATCGATCACCAGCTCATGTTCCGAGTGCAGGGCGTCTACGCCCGTACCACCGAGGTGCTCCCCGCGCCGGGCGAGGCCGAAAAGTACATGGATGCGATCGGTCTTGACTGACCCGCTCTCCGCGGCTCAGCGGCGCCTCTGGTTTCTGCACCGTGCCGATCCGGCCGATACTGCGTTCCACGTCCCACTCGCCTTCCGGCTACGTGGCCGGCTGGACGAGACCGTCCTGGCCGGGGCGGTCGCTGCCGTGGTCGAGCGGCATGCGGTGCTGCGGACACTGCTCAGCGACCTCGGGCAGCAAGTGCTGCCGGTCGGTGACCCCCGCTGCCCCGTGCTGCGGCGGCACCCGGACGGCACCGACGTGGCGGAACTAGCCCGCACGCCGTTCGACCTGACCGCCGAGGTGCCGTTCCAGGCGCATCTGGTGCGTTCCGGGCCGGACGAGCATGTGCTGCTATTGCTACTGCACCACGTCGCCACCGACGGGCAGTCCGACACCATCCTGCTGCGCGACCTCGCCGAGGCCCACCGGCTGGGCCGGCTAGATCGGCCGGCCCCGGCGGTCACCTATGCAGAGTACGCCGCCTGGCAGCGCGAGCTGCTCGGTGAGCAGGACGCGCCGACCGCGTACAGCGACCGGATGCTCGAGCACTGGCGGACGGTGCTGGACGGGATGCCCCATGAGATCGACATTCCACGAGACGCCGTCGCCCCGGATGCCGTGGACGATCGGCACGACACGTGGTTCGAGGTGCCCGGCCCGGACTGGGCGGCCCTGAGCGAGCTGGCCCGGCGCGAGCGGGCCACACCGTACATGCTGGTGCATGCTGTCGTCGCCGCGGTGCTCTCCCGGATCGGCGCCGGTCAGGACCTCCCGCTGGGCACGGTGGTCGCCGGACGTCATGACGAGGCCCTCGAGGAAGTCGTCGGCTTCTTCAACAACCCGCTGCTGATCCGTACTCGGGTGGACGTCGCGCAGCCGTTCACCGGTCTGCTCGACGAGGTGCGGCAGGCAGCCCTGACCGCGTACGCCAACCAGGAGATCCCGTTCGACTGGATCGTCTCGGCGGTGAACCCGGCCCGCGGCAGCCGCCACCCGCTGTTCCAGCTCAGCGTCGAGTACCACCGCGCGGATGATGGTGTCCCAGGCCTGCCCGGCTTGGAGGTAACCCCGGTCCGGATGCCCCTGTCGGGGGCCAAGCTGGATCTCAGCTGGGACTTCAGCGAGCGGCCCGGCACCGGTCCGGTCTTGCAGCTCAGTTACGACAACACGGCGTACGACCGGGATTTCGTCCTCCGGCTCGGCCGGTGGACTGTCGAGGCCCTGGGCGTCGTGGCTCGCGACCCCGGCGTCCGCGTCGGTCACCTGCCGTTGAGCGGCGACGACTTCGACGGTCTACCGCACCGTGCCGCCCATCCCGACATCGATGCGGGTCTGGTGCGACGGGTCCGAGAGGTCGCCGCCGGGCAGCCTGACAGCGCAGCGATCGTCACCGACGACGAGGCGGTGACCTACGCCGGTCTCGTGGCCCGTGCGAGTCACCTCGCCGCGCGGCTCCGCGCCGCCGGCGCCGGTCGCGGCACGATCGTGCCGTCACTGGCGGTCCGCGGCGCCGAGGTGGTGACCGCCCTGCTGGCGATCCGTGAGGTCGGCGGCGTCTATCTGCCCCTCGATCCGGCCGCGCCGGTACGCCGGAACCGGGAGCTGCTTGAGCAGACCGGCGCTGGCCTGCTGCTCACCGTTCCGGCTACCCGGGAGACGGGCCTGGAGCTAGCGGCTGCCGCAGGCCTCCCCGAGCCACTCACCATCGGGCGTGACGGCGGAGCGCCGGGCGCAAACGAGGAGCGAGCCGACGACACCGCGTACGTTATCTTCACCTCGGGGTCGACCGGCCGGCCCAAGGGCGCGCTAGTCCGCGCCGACGGCATGATCAACAATATGCTCGGCGAGGCGGAGGCCCTGTCGATCACCGGGCCGGAGCTGATGGCCTCGACCGCGCCGCTTACCTTCGACATCTCCGTCTGGCAGACGATGACGCCGCTGCTGTTCGGCGGCACCGTACGCCCGGTTCCCGACGACGTGGCCCGCGCTCCGATGGCGCTGTTCGACCTGGCCGCCCGGGAACGCTGGACCATGCTTCAGGTGGTGCCCAGCCTTCTCGATGCTGCGCTGGACGACTGGGAGGCCGGTCATCCCCTTCCCCAGCTCGCGTTGCGCAGGCTGGCGGTCACCGGCGAGGCGCTGCCGCCGTCGACGTGCCGGCGATGGGCCGAGCGTTATCCGGACATCCCGCTGGTCAACATGTACGGCCCGACGGAGTGCTCCGACGACGTCGCCCACGCGGTGATCCGGTCGGAGGACCCGGTGCACGGACCGCGCACCCCGATCGGCCGGGCGACCCGGGGCAGCCGGCTGTACGTCCTCGACGAGACTCTGCGGCCCGCGCTGCTGGGCGTGCCCGGGGAGCTCTACGTCGGCGGAGTCGTCGTGGGAAAGGGGTACCTGGGCGACCCGCGGCGTACCGCGACGACCTTCGTGGCCGACCCGTTCGACCCCCGCCAGGGCAGCCGCATGTACCGCACGGGCGACGTGGTCCGCCGGCGGTCCGACGGCCAGCTCGAGTTCTGTGGCCGCAGCGACCACCAGGTCAAGATCCGGGGCCGCCGGATCGAGCTGGGCGAGATCGAGCATGCGCTGCGCTCGATCCCGGGCGTCAACGCCGCTGCCGTCGTCGTGGCGCCGGTGGCCGGTTCGCCGTCGCTGGCCGCCTACTGGACCGGGCCGGCCACCGCCGGCGAGGTGCGCGGTGCGCTGGCCGGCGAGCTGCCCGCAGCCCTGATCCCGTCGTCGCTGATGCCGCTGCCCGCTCTGCCACTCACCCCCAACGGCAAGCTCGACCGGGCCGCGTTGCCCGCCCCTGCCCCGGGCAGTTCGGCTGGGCGGGAGCCCCGCAACGACCGGGAGCGGGCGCTGTGCGATGCCTTTGCCGAGGTGCTGGCGTTACCGGAGGTGGGACCGGAGGACGACTTCTTCGATCTCGGCGGCCACTCGCTGCTGGTGCTCCGGCTGATCCGCGCGATCCAGCAGCGAACCGGTGTCGACCTGACCCCGGCCGTGGTCTTCGCAGCGCCGACACCCGCACTGCTCGCCGCAGGCGCGGGAGTCTCCGTTCGTGATGTGCTGCCGGGCATGCGCCGCGACGCGGTACTCCCGGCTGACATCGACCCGTCCGGCGCCCGACCCGCCGGTCCCGGTGGTGACATTCTGCTCACCGGCCCGACCGGCTTCCTCGGCGCCTTCCTGCTGCGCCGACTGCTCGACACCAGCGACGCGCGGATCTACTGCCTGGTACGCGCCGAGTCGGACGAGGCAGCCGCGGCGCGTCTGCGTTCCGCGATGGCGGAATTCGCGCTGCTGGATGATGGAATGGAGCGGGTGGTCGCGCGCGCCGGCGACCTGGCGCGACCACAATTCGGTCTCGCACCGCAGCGGTACGACCAGCTCGCCGCCGAAGTGGGCACGATCGTGCACAACGGAGCCACGGTAAGCTTCCTGCGTGACTACGCCGCGCTGCGGTCGGCCAACGTGGAGGGCACGGTCGAGGTGCTGCGTCTGGCCGCCGCCGTCCGCGTCAAGTCGGTGCACTACGTGTCCACGATCGACACTCTCGTTCCCGCGTCGCCCGGCAAGACGGTGACCGAGCACACCCGGACGCCTGCCGAGCTGGTCGGTTTCGGTGGCTATGAGCGGACCAAGTGGGTCGCCGAGCGCCTCGTCGAGGCGGCCGGCGCCCGCGGTGTGCCGGTCGCCATCCATCGTCCCGGCCGTATCAGCGGTAGCACCGAGACGGGGGCGGGGCCGCGCAACGACGCATTTTGGCAATTCGTGCAGGCGTGTATCCACATCGGTGTGGCGCCCAAGGACGGACCCGTGCCCGCTGATGCGCTGATCCCGGTGAACGACGTTGCGGCCGCCATCGTCCATCTGGCTCTCGCCGCCGTTCCGGCGGGCGAGTGCTACCACCTGGTGGGCACCGCGCCGACCAGCCTGGGGCAGGTCCTCGACCGGGCCCGGCGTCTGGGGCACCGGATCGACGAAGTGCCGTTCGGCGAGTGGCGCAACCGGATTCGGGACGCCGCCGGGCCGGACGGACCGGTCAAGGCGGTGTCCTGGTACTTGGAGACGGCCGGGGACGACGAGGTAACGGTGGCGCACAGTCACGACTGCAGCGCAACGTCGGCTGTGCTGGCCGAGGCCGGCCTGACGCCCACGCCGGTCGGTGATGAACTCTTGGATGCCTACCTGATCCGGCTGGCGCGCGCCGGTCAGCTGACCGGTGACGGATCTGCGTGACGGATCTGCGTGACGCCTCGCGCGGTGCCCGGCGGCGAAGGCCGGACACCGCGCGAGTGGCAGCGTCAGGATCCAGCCGGGATGGGGGCGTCCGGGTCGGTGAGGCTGTTCTCGAGGCGGGCTGCGAAGCGGTCCCGCAGATCCTCGACCGCCGCCGCGTCATAGAGTTCCGTCGCGTACTCGATCCACCCGGTAAAGCCGCCGGCCTGGTCACTGTCCAGGACCAGGCCAAGGTCGAACTTGGCGGACCTCAGCGGTGACAGATCGGCCCGTTCGCCGATCTCTGGCAACGCGAGCCGGGTAACCCCACCGCCGTCGAGCGACAGGGACACCTGCACCACCGGCGGCACCGTGGAGCGACGGCGCGGGGCGACCGCCTCGACCACCTTCCCGAACGGGACGTCCGCGTGCCGGAACGGGTCCGCCGCGCGCACCTGGGCGAGCAAATCCCGGAAGCTGGGCTGCCCCGAAAGGTCGGTACGCAACGCCACCAGGTTGACGAACAGGCCGATCGCCTCTTCAAGATCCGGATGGGTACGCCCGGAGAACGGTGTGCCAATCACGATGTCGGTCCCGGCACCGGCCTCGGCCAGCGCTGCCGCGAAAGCCGTCTGCAGGACCAGGAACGGAGTCACGCCGGCGGCACCGGCGAGTGCCACGGTCTGCTCGCGCAGGGTGGGTGCCAGGCGGAGCGGCACGGTGGCGGCACCTCCGCCCGGCAGCGACGGCCGAGGCCGCGCCGAAGGCAGGAGGATCTCCAGCGGCGCACCGCGCAGCCGTTCCCGCCAGTAGCTGGTTGCCGCGTCGCCACGGCGTTCCAGCGAGCGCTGCTGCCACACCGCGAAGTCGGCGTACTGCGTGGCCGGACCGGGCCACTCCGGCGGGGTGCCGCGCCGGCGTGCCCCGTAGGCGAGATCGAGATCGCGCATCAGGGTGACGAGCGCGGGTCCGTCCGCGGCCAGGTGATGCACCAGCAGAACCAGGCCGTCGTCGGCGAGCACCACTCGCAGCGGCGCCTCGCTGGTCACGTCGAAATCCTCGCCGGAGACCTCGGCGACGGTCCGGGTGGTGCGCCGGATACCGGGGAATGCGGCATCGACATCGAGGATGTCCTGGTACGGAACACCGTCGTGCTCCGGGAAGCGGGTGCGCAGGATCTCGTGCCGCCGCATCACGTCCCGGACCGCGTCCTCCAGAGTCGGCAGGTGCACGCCCTCCGCCGCGCCCACCACCACCGGCAGGTTGTACTGCCCGGCCCACCCGGTGAGCATCCCGGTGACCCAGATGCCCTCCTGGGACGGCGACAGCGGAACGGGATCCGGCCGGGGGATGTCGCCAATGCTCTTCTCCGGATCGGCCGTGTCGAGCAGTGCGGCCACCCCGTTAACGGTGGGGGCCGCGAAGAAGTCGCCGATCGGCACGGTGACGCCGAATTGCCCAGCGATCGCCCGGATCAGCTCCACCGCGGCCAGCGAGTCGCCGTCCAGGTCGAAGAAGCTGTCGTCGGGACCCACCTCGTCCAGCAGGAGCACCTCGGCGAACATCGGCGCGAGGCGATCGCGTACGTCGTTCATGCCGTGCCCCGCCCGCCGCGAACGACCTGAGCGAGCACCCCACGGTAGAACTCCCAGTACGTGCGATTGGTGTAGGCGGCCGCCGCCAGCACGGCGGCGTGCCGCTCGGGCAGCCGGTTGATCGGAACGGCCATCGCCGCGTGGTGCTCTATGTGCAAGTTGTTGCCGTTGGTGTACCAGTTCGACAGCCGGCTGCCGGTGATCGACCGGGTGTTGCGTAGCACGTCCTGGCTGTCGTTGTCGCAGCCGATGTGCTCGGGCAGCTCCACCAGGAAGTGCAGCGGGGTGGCGACCAGCAGCAGCGGGACCACCCAGAGCAGGAGCACGAGCCGCCAGTGCCCGGCCGCGGCGATCGCACCGGCCGCCAGCACCAGGACGGACAGGACGCGGTACTCGGTGATCACATGTCGGTGCATCCGCTCGGAGATCTGCCCGTCGGTGTACCGCCAGGTACCGCGCCAGCAGCGCACCATGTCGGCGACCGCGTGCACCAGGCGCATGTAGTCGAACAGACCACGGAACAGGGCGCCCGGGGTGAGCGGCTGCCGGGTGTCGAACCCGAAGAACTCGGTGTCCTGGTCGGTGCCGAGGTAGCGGTGGTGCTGCAGGTGGCGTACCCGATAGTGGCTGAACGATACGAGCATCAGCGCACCGAGCGGAAAGCCGAACCGCCGATGGTCGGCGGGGTGCAGCATGGCCGAGTGGTGCAGGCACTGGTGCTGAAGCTCGACCATATGGGTGTAGGTCGCGCCGATCAGGAAGACGCCCAGCACGATGGGCAGCACCCCGTCACGGGTCGCCAGGAACACGCCGAGACCGAGCAGGACTCCGGCGAAAACCATCTTGGTGACGAAGACGCGCTGGTCCCGCGCGGTGACGCCGTCGCGGACGAAGATCGTCTCGGTCGCCGCGGTCACTTGGCGGCTCCGGCGGGGCGCAGGTCATGCCAGTGCGTCTCGATCCAGGCGAGGCTGTTCTCGCGGGTGTCTTCGTCGTGGACGACGCGCCAACCGGCTGGAACCGCATGCCGGCTCGGCCAGAGCGAGTGCTGGTTGTCGTCGTTGGCGAGCACCAGAAACGTGAGTGTGTCGTCGTCGAACGGGTTCACCATCGGTTCACGGTTCCTTCGGTTGAGGTTGAGGGACAGGCGAGGTCACATCGCGGCGCAGGCGCCGCGATCGATCTTTCCGTTGGCGTTGAGCGGCAGCCGTACGCACGCGACGAACCGCTTCGGGATCATGTGAGCAGGCAGGTGGGCCCGTAGTCGGCCGCGGAGTTGCGCCGGACTGGCCGGCTCGCCCGCGTACACGGCGGTCAGCACCTGGCCGGGGACGACCACGACCTCGGCGAAGCCGCAGTGCTCCCGTACGGCCGCCTCGATCTCGCCCAGTTCGACCCGCTGACCGGCGATCTTGACCTGGTTGTCCAGGCGTCCCAGGTGGACCAGCACGCCGTCCTCGATCGCGACCCGGTCCCCGGTGCGGTACCGGTGTTCCGCCGGGACCGGCAGCTCGGCCGGTGGTTCGAATCGGCCGGTGTTGTCGGCCGGATCAAGGTAGCCGTCAAACCGCTGCGGCCCGCCTACCGAAAGCTCCCCGGTGTCCGGATCGATCCGGTGGCTCAGATGCGGATAGACCGGCCCTATGGGCACCGTGCCGTTCGAGGTACTCGGCCAGCGTTCCCGATCGGCGGGCAGCCGGTAGCCGGTCACGGTGACCGTCAGCTCGGTCGGCCCATAGTGGTTCTCAACCGTCGAGGCCGGTGCCGCATCCGCCCACAGGGCGGCCTGGGCGAGGGTGAGCTGTTCACCGGCGAACAGGCTGCGGACCAGCGCCGGCATGCTGCCGGGCAGCAGGTTGCCGGTGCGGTGAGCCACCGACACGAGGGACGGAACCGAGTACCAGTGAGTGATTCGCTGGTCGTTGACGAACCGCACCGGGTCGAGGAGCTGCGCCCGGTCCGGCACGACCAGCGTGGCCCCGCTTCCCCACGCCACGAACAGATCGAACACCGACGGGTCGAAGGTCAGGCCGAAGGTCTGCGACAGCCGAGCGCCGGGACCGGCGGCGTGGTGATCGATGCTGTGCCGCAGGAACGCCTCGGTGTGCCGGTGACGGATCGGGATGCCCTTGGGCGTCCCGGTGGAGCCGGACGTGAACAGGATGTACGCGACGTCGTTGTCGGATACGTCCGGTCCGTCCGCCTGCGGCACACCGTCTGGCCCGGAGGGCAGCGAGGTGCCGTCGTCGAGCACCACGCCGACGTCGGCGAGCCCGAGGGCCCGCTGTACGTGTGCGGACGGCCGGGCCGGGTCGAACGGGACCACCGGCAGGCCACACCGCAGGATCGCGAGGTAGGCGGCGTACACCCAGGGCTCACGTACCGCTGGCAGCCCGACCGGGCGCCCGCCGGCGCCTCGGCGTTCCAGCGCACTGGCCATCGTCGCGCTCCACGCGTCCAGATGTCGATAGGTGAACTCCGCCCCGCCGGCGACGAGAGCTACCTCGTCCGGGTATGCCTCGGTGCTGCGCCGGAACCAGTCCAGCAGAGTCATGCCGTCTCCGGCTCCATCGCCTCGGATGCGTCACGCATGCGCCGCAAGGGCGAGAAGAAGACCCACAGCGCCGCGCTCCAAGTACCGACGACGCAGATCAACAAGGCGGTCCGCAGCCCGAACTGGGTGCCGAGCCAGCCGCCGGTGAGCGCGCCGATCGGCACCACACCGAGGGACACCCACATGCTTGTCGCATTGACTCGGCCCAGCAGCCGCTCCGGAGTGATCCGCTGCTGGAAGGAGGTCGCCGCGGTGTTGTAGAGCACGACGTTCGCCGAGAACGCGGCCAGGCCCAGGCCGAAGGTGACCAGCCCTAACGGACCGGGCTGGGAGAACGGCATCAGGAAATAGAGAGGGCCGGGCACGAGCATGGCCACCCAGATGATGCGGGCATCGCCGATCCAGGCCGACAGCCGTCCCGCGAGAAGTCCCGCGGTGATGCCACCCAGTGCGCTGATCGTGAAAACCAGGCCGACCGCCTTGGACGACAGGTCCAGCTCCCGGACCAGGAAGGTCACCTCAAGGGCGCCGGACGCCATCACGAAGAAGTTCGAGGTCGTGTCAGTGGCCAGGATGCTGCGCAGGATCCGGTGGTTGCGGATGAACTTCAGCCCGCCCATGATCTGCACCCGCAGCGGGGCGTCGTCCTCGTCCTCGTCCTCGACCGCCCGCGGTGCGCTGCCGCGCATCATAAGCAGGGCGACGGCGCTGAGCAGATAAGCCAGGCCGCTGGCCAGGAAGGTGCGGGCCGCGCCGACGAGGCTGACGAGCAGGCCACTGGTCGACGGCCCCACCAGCTCGGCGACCTCGGTGCTCAATGCGATCTTGCCGTTGCCGTCGACCAGCTGGTCCTCGGGGACGACCCGCGGCAGGTACGTCTGATAGCAGACGTTGAACAGCACGGTCAGCAGGCCGGACAGGAAGGCGAGGGCGCCGAGCAGGCCGATGCTCAGCACGTTGAGTTGGAACGCGATGGGAATGACCGCCAGCAGCGACAGACGGCCGACATCGCAGCCGATCATGAGGCGGCGGGGGTCGAAGCGGTCGACCAGGATCCCGGCGGGCAGGGAGAACACGAGATAGGGGAACCATGCCAGGGCGGTGAGCAGCGATACCTCGAACACGCTGGCGTCCAGCACCCCGAGCGCCAGCAGGGGGATCGCGATGGTGGTGATCTGCGAGCCGACCTCGCCGGCCGTCTGGGCGCCCCAGAGCAGCATGAAGTTGCGGTTGCGCAGAAGCGCACGCCGCTTTGTCTCCGGCACCGCGCCGGTGTCGGTTGCCTGATCGATCATGAGGGCGTCAGCTCCACCATCGCTTGCTTGAATCCATTGATAACCGTAGACGCGAGAGGAACCGGGGGCTCCAGTACGCGTGCCGAGCCGACCATCGCCGAGAGGGCTTCGAGCGTCAGCCGGAGTTCGAGCGTGGCGAGCGAGGCGCCGACGCAGTAATGGGTGCCCGAGCCCAGTCCCAAGTGTGGGTTGGGATCACGGTCGAGCCGGAATTCATCGGGCCGGTCGAACGCCGCGGCGTCCCGATTGGCCGACGAATGCCAGATCACGATCTGCTCGCCGGCGCGTATCGTCTGCCCGTACAGCTCGATGTCCGTGGTGACGCTGCGCAGCACGTGGCGGCTGGGCGACACGTGCCGGAGAACTTCCTGGACCGCGCTGTCCAGCAACGCCGGCTCCCGGCGCAGCGTTGCCCACTGCTCCGGGTGCGCGATCAGGGCCAGCAGCGCGCCCA
The DNA here is from genome assembly GCF_012726175.1 of Micromonospora sp. HNM0581. Lineage (GTDB taxonomy): Bacteria > Actinomycetota > Actinomycetes > Mycobacteriales > Micromonosporaceae > Micromonospora. Next base: position 379,737 of record NZ_JAASAD010000003.1, on the reverse strand, counting down.
CCGCGCCGTGCCGGGTGGTCTCGTTACCACCGAGGAGGAGCAAGTCGAAGAAGAGCATCGCCTCCTCCTCGGTGAGGCGGCCGTCCTCCTGCGCCTGGACGAGCCGCGTCGCGATGTCCTCACGTGGCTGACGACGCCGGTCCTCCATCAGGTCCTGGCAGTAGAGCAGGAGCTGGGTGTGGGCCGCCGCGGCGGCGACCCGGGCGTCGCGCGACATGCCCAGCTCGCGGTCGGCGGCGCCGAACGCGGCGGTGGTGAGCTTGAGGACCATCAGCCAGTCGGCGCGGGGTACCCCGAGCAGCGCCGCGATCGAGGCGACCGGCAGCATCGCCATCGTCTCGACGAAGTCCACCTGCCGCTGCTCCAGAGCCTGCTCGAAGGTGTCCTGGACCACTGAGCGCAGGTACGGCTCCAGCGCCGAGATGGCCCGTGGCGTGAACGCGCGGCCGACGATTCCGCGCAGCTCGGTGTGTCGCCGCCCGTCGGTGTGCGTGAGCATCCGCCCGGCCCCGTGGTCGCCGGTCCACCGGTGCTGCCCGAGCGTGTTGGTGACCTCGGAGCTGAACGTCACCGGATCCTTCTGCACACGAGCGCAGTCGTCGTATCGGGTCAGCGACCAGAAGCCGGGTTCCTTGCCGTCCGGGTTCCAGTGCAGCGGCGACTCTTCTCGCAGTCGGCGGAAGTAGGCGACGAAGTCCTGCTCGGCGAAGAAGGCGGGATCCGCGAGATCGATGTCCACGCCTAAGTCGCCATCATCTTCTGGATCTCGGTCATCAGCGTGGTCAGAGCGGCCCGCTCCGGAAGGGTGGTGTCGGGATGCCACAGGTCGACCAGCAGACACGTCCGGGTACGGTCGCCGTGGTTCCACGCCTCGTGCTCGAACGAGTAGTCGAACAGCAGGCAGCGCCCCTCGTCCCAGTTGCGGGTCTCGTCGGCGACTCGGATCGCGGCGCCCTCCGGGATATCGATGGCCAGGTGCAGATTGATGCTGAAGTTCCACAGATCGCAGTGCGGAGCGATGCTGGCACCCGGCAGCAGGGTGGAGAAGTGCGACTCCAGCAGCGGGCAGATGATCCCGGTTCGTACCGCGTGCTCCTCCACCACCCGGTAGGCGGTCGGCGCGACCGCCGCCGAACCGGTGACCAGAGCACCGTCCCGGTAGAGATATAGCGCCTGCCAGTCCTCCTGGCGCACCTTGTAATGCTGGTAGTCGGAGAAGCTCGGCCGCCGGGCCGCCCAGGCCTGCTCGTGCTCCGCCTTGATCAGCGGATGCGCCTGCTCCAGCGTGGTCACGAAGGGCAGCAGGTCCGGGTACGCGTAGGGGTCGTGCCACGGCACCTGGGGAATGCCGGGCAGGATCCACTTCGCCTCCTGCTGCAACGGGTGCCGGATGTCGGCACGCCGCCGCGGCTCGAGCATCTCCTCGACGCGGGCGATCGAGTCGGGACCGTGCTCCTTCTTGAGCAGGTCGAAGCACTCGTCGATCTCGGGCGTCACCGGCGGACCCCTTCGGTAGTGATGATCATCGGGCCGCGCCGCCGAGCCTGGGGCGCGCCTCGTCGGCGGGCAGATCGGTGAGGTTCGCGACGACCCCGGACACGGTCGGAACGTCGAACAGGGCCATCAGGTCGATGTCCTTGCGCAGCACCCCGCGGATCCGGTTGACCAGCCGGGTGGCGAGCAGCGAATGGCCGCCCATATCGAAGAAGTTGTCGTCGAGCGTGATCGCGTCGACCTTGAGCACCTCAGCGAACAGTGCGGCTACCTGCTGTTCCACCTTGGTGACCGGCTGGCGTCCGGTCGCCAGCGGCGCGAAGTCCGGCTCGGGCAGCGCGGCCCGGTCAAGCTTGGCGTTGCGGGTCAGCGGCAGCGCGTCCAGGGTGACGAAGGCGGACGGCACCATGTACTCCGGCAGCCGCGCCTCGAGCCAGGGCCGCAGTTCCGCACCCCCGGCCTCCCCGACGACGTACGCGACGATCCGCTTCTCGCCCGGCTGGTCCTCGCGCAGCACCACCGCCGCTTCACCCACCTGCGGGTGCTCCTGGATCCGTCGCTGGATCTCGCCGAGCTCGATCCGGAAACCGCGCAGCTTGACCTGGTCGTCCGAACGGCCGCCGAAGATCAGGAAGCCCTCCGCGGTCCACCGGGCCAGGTCACCGCTGCGATACATGCGCTCGCCCGGAGCGCCGTACGGGTTGGCGACGAACCGTTCCGCCGTACGCGCCGCCTGCCCCGCATAGCCACGGCCGAGGTTGGCCCCGGACAGGTACAGCTCGCCCTGAACCCCGACCGGCACCCGGTTCAGGTGCTCGTCGAGGACCAGGATGCGAGTGTTCGGCAGCGGCCGGCCGATCGTGCTCCGCGGGTGCTGATCCAGCGCGCAGCCACTGGCCTCGATGCAGAACTCGCTCGGCCCGTAGTAGTTGAACACCTTCGTGGCGGGTGCCCGCAGGCACTCTTCCCACAGGGCGTCGGGCACCGCCTCGCCGCCGAGCATCAGCACGGCCGGCGGGCGTGGCAGGTTCAGCAGCCCTTCGGCCAGCAGCTGCTGGCCGAAGCTCGGCGTGACGTCGAGCTGGTCGATGCCCTGATCGGCGACGTACCTCACGATCTGAGCGGGGTCGCGACGGATCGACTCGGCGGCCAGGTGCAGCTCGTGCCCCGCGATCATCGCGAGCACGCCCTCCCATGAGGTATCGAACGCCAGTGCCGCGGTGAGCAGGACGCGGCGGCGCTCCTCCGGGTGCCGCGGCGACGGGAACGTGACGCCGGTGTGGAAGATCCACTCGTTGATGAGCGCGCGGTGCAGCACCGTAACGCCCTTGGGCTCACCGGTCGAACCGGACGTGTAGATGATGTACGCCGCATGGTCGAGGCGTAGCGGCTCGGGCCTGTCGGTGTCGGTCGGGTCGGCCTCGCTGCGGCCGTCCTGGCGGTGGTCGAGGATCGTGGTCACGGTGCCGTCGCCCGGGTCGGCCTTCGCCGCGAAGTCGGCGGTCGTGACGACCAGCCGGATCCCGGAGCCGCTGAGCACAGTCCGAATCCGCTCCTCGGGCAGCGCCGGATCGATCGGCACGTAAACGCTGCCGGACTTGCCAACGGCCAGCCAGAAAGCGATCGCCTCGGCCGTGCGGGGAAGCATGCATGCCACGGGGATGTCCGGGCCGGCGCCGGCCGCGAGCAGGCCGTGCGCGCACCGGTTCACCCAGGCGTTGAGCCCGGCGAAGGTGAACTCGCGCTCACCGGCGACCAGCGCGACAGCGCCGGGAATCAGCCGTACCCGCTCCTCGAACATGTCGAGCACGGTCTTCGAGGGCAGCTCCACTTGGGGCCCGGCCCAGCTCTCCAAAGCGGCCAGTTCGGCGCTGGTCAGGATCTCCACCGAGGAGACGGGCCGGTCCGGATCAGCGGCCACGGCCGCCAGCAGATGATGCGTACGCTCGGCGAGCGCCTCCGCCGTGGACCGGTCGAACAGCGCGGTGGCGTACTCGACGGTGCCCGCGATCTCGGTCCCCACGTGGAAGACGAGAGACAGGTCGAACTTGGAGACGTCCATGTCCGGCAGCGCGACTGTGACGTCCAGTCCGGGCAACGGACAGCGGGGCGCCTCGGCCGCCAGTTCGACGCCCACCTGGAACAGCGGGTGCCGAGCGGTCGAGCGAGCCGGCTGGACCGCTTCGACGATCCGCTCGAACGGCACATCCTGCCGAGACAGTCCTTCGAGGACGTCCTCACGCACTCGGCCCAACAACTCGGTGAACGACGGATCGCCACTCACATCCGCCCGGGTCACCTGCGAGTTGACGAAGAGTCCGACGGTACGGGCCAGCGCCTCCTCGGTACGGCCGGCAGTGGGCGTGCCGAGGGGGATATCGGCGCCCGCGCCGAGACGGTGCAGCAGCGCTGCCACCGCCGCCTGGAGAACCATGAACACGGTGGCGTTGTGCTGCCGGGCCAGCGCCGACAACTTGGCGGTCACGTCGGCCGCGACGGTGAACCGCACCCGATCGCCGTGGGTGTCGGCCACTGGCGGGCGGGGCCGGTCGTACGGCAGGGGCAGCTCGGCCGGCAACCCTGCGAGCCGCGCCTTCCAGTAGGCGAGCTGCGGGGCGCCGACGCTGTCGAGGAGTTCGCGCTGCCACGCGACGTACGCGCCGTAGCCGACTGGTTCCTGCGGCCACTCGGGCGTCCGGCCCGCGGTGCGGGCCGCGTACGCCGTGGCCAGGTCGTCAAGGAGGACGTCCAGGGACCATCCGTCGCAGATGATGTGGTGCATCACCAGACCGAGCACGTGCGACTGAGGGGAGAGCTCGGCCAGGATCAGCCGCACCGGGGATTCCGACTCGAGCACGAACGGCCGTCGCGCCGCCTCGGCTAGGGCGTCCTCGGTGCCGGTGTGGACGACCTCGAGATGGTAGGCGTCCGGCGGCGTCACCAGCTGGACCACCTCGCCGCCCACCTCCTCGAACCGGGTACGCAGGCTTTCGTGACGGCGCATCACGTCGTCCAGGGCTGCGAGCAGCGCGGGCCGGTCGAGGAGCCCGGTGATCCGGACGGAGACCGGAACGTTGTAGGTCGAGCTGGGCCCTTCCCACCGGTAGGAGAACCACACGCGTTGCTGGGCGGAGGACAGGGTGTTCACTGCTGCTCCTGTTCGATGAGGCCGGCGGTTCGTGGCCGCGGGATCAGGGAGGGACGCCGTGGACCGTCGGTGGTGTGGGCCAGCACGGCAGCCAGGCCGGCGACGGTGGGCGCGTCGATGACGTGCCGGACCTCGAAGTCGCGGCCCAGTTCCGCCCGCAGGCGGCTCCAGACCCGCATGGCGAGCAGCGAGGTGCCACCGAGGTCGAAGAAGTTGTCCGTGTGCTCGACTACGGGCACGCCGAGCACCTCGGCGAACACACGCGACACCCGGTCAGCCAGGGAGAGCGGGCCGTCAGCCGGCTGCGACTCCGGCTTGCGCCGGGCGAGCGTGGCGCGGTCCACTTTGTGATTGGCGGTCAGCGGAAATGCCGTGACGCGTTCGCACCACACCGGAACCATGTAGGAGGCCAGGTTCTCACCGAGCCGGCGTCGTAGGTCGGCCGGATCGATGGGCGCTTCCGCAGTGCAGTACGCGGCCAGGGTGCCGTCCCGGACGACGACGACCGCGTCCCGCACTCCGGGGCACTCCCGCAGCCGGGCCTCGATCTCGCCCAGCTCGATCCGGTGCCCGTGCAGCTTCACCTGGGTGTCGAGCCGGCCCAGGAACTCCAGGCGCAGGTCGTCCGACCAGCGAGCCCGGTCACCGGTGCGGTACCAGCGCGAGCCGTCCGTCCCGGCGACGAAGCGTTCCGCGGTCAGTTCCGGCAGACCCAGGTAACCGTCAGAGACACCGGCGCCGCCGAGCCACAGCTCACCGGCCACCCCCACCGGCTGCGGGCGGCCCTCAAAGCTCATCACCACCGCTCGTGAACCTGCGATGGGGCGGCCGATGGGAATCTCTCCGGCGATCGGCGCCTTGACGCGATGGACGGTGGAGAAGAAGGTGTTCTCGGTGGGGCCGTAACCGTTGACGAATGTGGCCCGCGGGCAGGCGGCCACGGCGCGCGCCGCGTGGGCGGCCGACAGCGCCTCGCCGCCGATGAGGACATCGAGATCGCCGAAGCAGCCCGGGTCGAGGTCGACGAGCTGGTGGAACAGCGCGGTGGTGAAGAACACCGTGGTGATGCCGTGCCGGCGGACGGCGGACCGCAGCGCATCCGGGTCGGGCACCCGGTCGCCGTCGAAGACCAGTGTGCCGCCGTTCAGCAGCGGTGCCCAGATCTCGAACGTAGCGGCGTCGAAGGCCACCGAGCCGGTCTGCAGCAGCCGGGTGTCCGGGCCCACCGTGACGTAGTCTGCTCCGATCGCTCGGCTCACCACCGCGCGATGGCTCACCACGACGCCCTTGGGCTGGCCGGTGGAGCCGGAGGTGTACATGACGTACGCCGCGTCGGCCGGAACTGAACCTTCATGGTCCAGCCGGTGGAAGCCGTCGTCGACGACGAGCACCGCGGCCCCGGCGTCCCGCAGCAGGGCGGCCCGCCGAGCCGGAGGACTGGCCGGGTCGACGGGCACGTACGCCGCTCCGGCCCGCAGCGCCCCCAGCAGCGCGGTGATCATGGGTGCGCCCTTGCTCAGCAGCACCGCGACCGGACGCCCGGGGCCGGCGCCCAGGCCTACGAGCCGGGTGGCGATCGCCTCCGACGCCCGGCCGAGATCCGCATAGGTGACCGGACCGTCGCCGTCGACGATCGCCACCGCGGAGCCCCGGGCGGCGACCTGCTGATCGAACAGTTCGGTGATGGTGCCGGGCCTGATCGAGGTCTCGTTGGCGCTCACCGCCCGTAGGCGGTCCCGTTCCTCGTCGTCGCGCAGGTCAGCCTCGGCCAGCGGCCCGGACGGGGCGGTGCGCAGCAGGTCGAGGGCCCGCACCCAATGGCCGAGCACCCGGTCGCCGCCGGCGGTGACGGTCAGGTGCACGCCGTCCGGCCCGGTCGACGCGGTCGCCACGATCAGCGAACCGCCGGACGCGTCCAGCGGTCCGCCGGCGCCGTCCAGCGCCGCCTCGGCGTTACTCAGCAGCACTTCGGCGTCGTTCAGCAGCGACGACAGGGGGCGGTCACCCGGTAGATCGGCCGCGAGGACGACGTCGTTGAGCCGCACCGCGACTCGTGAGGTGTCGGCATGCACCCGGGCCACCAGCAGCAGCGCGGCGGCGGACGCGGCGAGCGGCCGGTCGGCGTACGACCCGAGCCGGCTTCTGTCGACGATCATGCGAAGAAGTCCGGCGCGGTCGTGAGCAGGCCCTCGTCGGCAGCGCGGTGGTAGACGTAGTCGCCGACCGCGAGGTCGAGCACTCCCAGGCCGAACGGCGAGAGGACCGCTGGACGGCCGGGGTCACGCGACCGCCTTCCCAGCAGCACGTCGGCCAACGTTCCGGTGACGAAGTCGCGTCCACCGGTGAGCTGCTCGGCCAGGTGTGGGCTGGTGTCGGCTTTCATGCAGTGCTCGACATCGTCGAAGAAGTTGTCCGCACCGAGCAGGATCTCCGGCGCCAGGTCGCGCAGTGAGATGTTGAGGATCGTCTGCCCGGCCCGGAACACGGTGTCCGGCCCGATGTACGGCTTGCCGGCCGAGGTGGCCAGGACCACCAGGTCGCAATCCAATACCGCGGCGGCGTCGGTGCTGTGCGCCGCGGGGATCCCGGAGGCCATCGCCTCGGCGACGTCACCGCGGGCGTCATGGCATCGGATCTCGCCGCCGGTCAGCTCGATCGCACCGAGATAGCGGTGGATGGTGCGGGCGATCGGGCCGCCGCCGAGGAAACCGACGGTAGCCGGCGAGCCGGCCACCAGGACCGAGGCGGCCAGTGCCGCCGACGCCGCGGTCCGTGCGGCGCTGATCCGGGCCGATTCGAGGACCGCGTACGGAATTCCGGTGCGCATGTCGTTGAGCACGAGGACGGCCGACGCGCGCGGGAGCCCGGCCTGGTGGTTGGCCGGGAAGCTCGAGATCCATTTGATGCCGGCGACATCGGTGGATCCGCCCAGATATGCAGGGAGCGCGATGATCCGCGCCTCCGGCCGGTGCGGGAATCGCAGGAAGTGGCTGTCCGGGTTCACGGTCTCGCCCCGGTCATGTGCGAGGTACGCCACGCGTACCGCCTCTACCACCGCCTCCTCCGAGCCGTCCAGCAGCCGGCCGATCGCCGCGCCACCGAGAAGTTGCAGATCAGACACCGGTTACTCCCGCATAGTCGGCCGGACGGATGTAGCTGAGGTCCTCGGCGTCCAGAACCTTCGGGCCGAACGCTTCCCGGACCCAGTCGTCGTCGTAGACGGTCTCCAGATAGCCGTCCCCCATATCGGGGGAGACGACCAGAACACGCGCGCCCGGCGGGATGTCGTCGCGGAGCAGACACACGGCCGCGAGCACACTGCCGGAGGAGCCCCCGAGCAGCAGGCCGTGATGCCGGGCCACGTGCCGGCACACCGCGACGGCATGCGCTTCCTCGACGGCGACCATGGTGAACGCCCGGGCCGGGTCGAAGATCTCCGGGATCCGGGACGCTCCCAGGCCAGGGATCATGCGCGGGCGTGCCGGGCCGCCGGACAGCAGCGAGCCAACCGAGTCCACCGCTACCACCCGGGTCGGCAGCCCGCGCGTCTCGATGGCGTCCAGACAGCCCATCAGCGTCCCGGTCGTGCCGGCTCCGACGAACAGCCAGTCCGGGGTTCCGAAAGCGTCGAGGAACTCAGGCGCTGTCCACCGGCTGTGCGCCCGGAGGTTGGCCGGGTTGGCGTACTGGTTGAGCCAGATGAGGCCGGGATCGGCGGCCACCCGGTCCTGGATGTAGCGGATTCGGGTGGCCAGGTAGCCCCCGGCCGCGTCGCGTTCGGTTACCCGCACGACCGTGGCGCCGAACTGCTCAGCCACACGGATCGACCGCCGGTTGGCGTTCGGATCCATGACGAGGGTGAGACGGTAGCCCTGGCGAGCGCAGAGCGCGGCCATCGCGACGCCAAGGTTGCCCGAAGTGGACTCGATTATCCGGGCGCCCGGCCCCAGTCGACCATCCTGCTCGGCCTCGCGCAGCAGTTGGTGCGCCGTCCGGATCTTGATCGATCCGGCCGGGTTCAGCCCCTCGAGCGTCACGTGTGTCGAGAAGCCCGGCTGGAAGCCCGGGAGCTCGTGCAACGTGCCGAAGGAAGCGGGCCGGCTGTCGGCGCCGCGGCGTGCCGCGTCCAGCAGGTCATCGATCAGCAACCGGAACGCCGACCGATTGCGCTCGTCCAGCAGATAGAAGTGGCCACCGGGCAGGAAACGCGGACCGGTGGACACGCCGCGCTGCCGGGCCAGGCTCCGCAGTTCCGGTGGGGTGACCAGCTCGTCGTCGGCACCGCCCGCGACCAGCGGCGGCACCGGCAGGGACACGGACTCGGCGGCCAGCCGCCGGCCGAGTTCGAGATCGGTGCGGAGCACCTCGATCGTCCAGTCACGCAGGGACGGCTCGTCAAGGATCTCCCGGGAGGCCCCACCGGCCAGCTCCACGGTCCGGACGACCTGGTCGGCGCCCAGCGGCCCCCCGGTGAGCGGCGTGGCCGGCGGGCAGGCCGAGAGCAGCAGGGCCTGGCAGAGCCGTGGCGCCCGGCCGGCCACTGCCATGGCGAGTTGGGCGCCGAGGCTGTGCCCGAGGAACGCGGTGGGCAGTGGATCCAGCTCGTGGAGAGCCGCGGCGATGGCGCCGGCGACGGCGTCCGGATACGGCTCCGTGAACCGCTCCCGGAAACGGCGTTCCCGGCCCGGCAGTGTCACGCCGACGATCTCGACGTCACCGGGTACCTGACGCACCGCGGGCAGCAGGGCGTTGGGGCCGGAACCGGAGTGGGCGAAAACCACCATTCGCAAACGCGCGCCGTCGCAGGCTGGCTGCAGCAAGGCAAGCCAGTCGCCGGTACGGGATGCGGAGGGACTGGCGATTGATCGCTGACCCAAGCAGCTCAGCCTTCCGTGTGGACGGTCGTTGGCTGGTCTGTGCGCTCGGTCGTGGTGTGAAGCATGTAGATCCCCCCGTGCTGACGCTGGCCGATCCCGGCATCCGCTATGACATAGGATCATGTAACTATTGCGATTGGCAAGCCAATTGAAACTCTTCGAACCGACCCTGCCGTACCGGCTGCCGACCCTGCGCGTGCCGAAACCCCATCCACCCTAGCCACAGCCATCTCGCTGCCGACGTGAGCAGGACGGATCCGGACTGGCTTCGGCGATCGGACCTCGGTGAGGCTCGATGCGTCCTGCTCCGCGAGGATGATCGGTTGTGTTACTGCGACTGGCCTATCTCGGTGTGACCAACGCTCTGGCGCTGTTGCGGCTGTTGCCGACGAGCGACCGGCAAAAGGACGCCGAGATCCTGGGCCTTCCCCCTTGATCTTGGACACTTGAACCTTGGATCGTGAGGTCCGGGTAGATCAGGAGTCCTGGAACAGCATGGCGAACAAGCACTATCCCGCACAGTTCAAGGCCGACGCGGTGGCGTTGTACCGGTCGAGGCCGGGCAGCACGATCGCGGTGATCGCCGCCGATCTCGGGATCAACCGGGAGACGCTGCGTAACTGGGTCCGCGCCGATGACCAGCGCCGTGACGGCGGATCCGGACGGCCTACGGCAGCGACGGCCAAGCCGGGCTCGGCGGAGGCGGAGAACGCCGAGCTGCGCCGGCGGGTCCGGGAGCTTGAAGAAGAACGGGACATTCTGCGGAAGGCGGCCCGGTATTTCGCCGGGGGGACGCGCTGGTGAACCGCTTCCAGTTCGTTGCCGACCACCATGAGCGCTACGGCGCGAAGCGGTTGTGTCAGATCCTCGGGGTGGCCCGGTCGAGTTACTACTACTGGACGTCCACCGCACCCGCACGAGCGGCCCGGCAGGCCGCCGATGACGTGCTGGCCCGGCAGATCCGCACGATCCACGCGACCGACAACACCTACGGGGCACCGCGGATCACCGCCGAGCTGCGCGACGACGGCATCCTGGTCAACCACAAACGCGTCGAGCGGGTGATGCGCTCGATTGGTGTGCAGGGCCTGCGGCTGCGCCGCCGGACCAGGACGACAATCCCGGATCCGGCCGCGGCCAAGGCCCCGAACCTGATCGGCCGTGACTTCACCGCGCCTGCGGTCAACCAGCGCTAAGTCGGCGACATCACGTACCTGCCGGTCGGTGAGCGCGGGTTCCTCTACCTGACCACCGTCATCGACCTGCACTCGCGTCGGCTGGCCGGCTGGGCGATCGCCGACCACCTGCGTACCGACTTGATCATCGACGCCCTGTACGCCGCCCGGCGCACCCGCGGCAGTCTGGCCGGCGCGATCTTCTACTCCGACCACGGAGCCCAGTACACATCGAAGGCCTTCGCCGCCGCCTGCGCGGCGGACGGGGTCCGGCAGTCGATGAGCAAGGTCGGCAGCTCGGCCGACAACGCCCTCGCCGAGTCGTTCAACGCGACCTTCAAACGCGAGACCTTGCAAGGCCGCCGCGCGTCCACCGACGAACGCGACGCGCGGCTCACCAGCTTCCGCTGGCTGCACCGCTACAACACCGTCCGCCGTCACTCCCGGCTCGGGCAGCAGTCCCCGATCACCTACGAGCGGATCCAAGAAAGATCAGCTACCATCCACAGGCCGCATAAACCCCGTGTCCAAGTTCCGGGGGTAAGGCCCGGCCGAAGCAACGCGTCGCCGTTGCTGGACCTGTAGCGATTCGCCCGAGTTCCGCCGGGTGATCACCCGGCTGGAGGGTCATCCGCTGAGTCCCGCCCACTGGCCTGCGCACCGGGCACCGGGATACACAGCCCCGTGGCGGCTCCGACCGGGACGATTAACACTCCCGCAAGCGTCACGGACAGTAACCGGAAGGGGATGCGGGTCCAGCCTCGATGCGCGTGGTCAAAGTCCTGCTCAACACCGGATTCCACTGTGGACGCAACACGCTTGCGACACGCGATCACCATCCGATCACCACGCTCCCAACAGATGGGATTTTCAGGGCCGAAAATGGGAAACAAAAAGGCCGTGACCCTTGTCTCCGCAGGTCACGGCCGTGATCGTTTGTGCGCCCGAAGGGACTCGAACCCCTAACCTTCTGATCCGTAGTCAGATGCTCTATCCGTTGAGCTACGGGCGCTGGTGCTCGGCCAGTCTACACACCCGGCCTTCGCGCGGAGACTCCGGGATTCGAACCCGGGAGGGGCTTTAAGACCCCAACCGCATTAGCAGTGCGGCGCCATAGACCAGACTAGGCGAAGTCTCCCAGGTGGCCCGCAGACCACCGCGCCCGAGGATACAGGCCCCGCCCGGTCGGGAGCAAAGCGACTACCGGAACGTGCTGCGGCCAGCGGCTCGGTGACGCCTCCCGCTGTGTATTCGGGTGATCAGGACTACGCTCCATCGACATGCAGGAGCAGCCGCCCAGCGAGTACGACCGCCGTGAGCCTGCTGAGGGAGTCCGTCGACGCTCCCCGGAGGCGATTTTCACGCCACCGCCGGTTCCGCCGTCTCCCGAGGCACAGGAGGACCGGGTCGGGTCCCGTCCTCGGCGGTCGAAAGCGGCGCCGGGCGTGCTCTTCCAGCCGCCACCGGTGGCGGAGCAGCCGCAGCCACGCCGTGCCGGCCAGGACGCGTCCGAGCCTGCCGCTACGCCCTCGCCGCCGTTCGCAAGTGGCTCCGGGGATGTCGGGAGGACAGGGTCGCCGACCGCCGAGAGTGCCGGGGACGTGACGGCGGCACCTGCGTCGGGTCGTCGTGGTCGTGCTGGCGTGCCGGCGGCGACGGAGGTCGACCGCGCCGGAACGGACACGGCTCCGGCCGGGGGTGGAACCGCCCGTCGGAGAACTGTCAGGAGCAAGGGGGTGCAGCCAGCTCAGGTTGGATCTACCGACTCTGGCACCGATGCTCAGACGAACGACACCCGAGGCGTCGACGCCGCGGAGACGAGCGCTGGGAGCACCGATGGCGATTCGGTCTCCCTGGCCACCGACACCGTTTCCGTCGACGCCGGGAAGTCAGGTCCCGGGCAGGGAACGATCCGCCCCGCAGTAGCCGATGCGGGCAGGGCTCCACGGAAGGCGGCGGCCAGGATGACAACGGCACGAGGAAGGGCCCAGGCGAGCGACGGGACGGCGCCGGAGCAGACAGGCCGCGCGTCGGGGAGGGGTACGCGGCGTTCGGGGGCCGGCGTGGGCGAGGCTGCTCCGGTGACAGCCACCGCCGGGACGGCGGCGGGGGCGGCACCGGTCAAGTCGGCCCGGAAGGCCGCGAAGAAGGCGACCCGTGGGATGGCCACCAGCGCATCGGCCGCCGGCGGCACGACCAGGAACAGGGCGGCCACGGGTGATCCGGTCGCTTCGGCGCGTACGCCGGGGTCAAGTCTGCGGGTGCTCGTCGCGCGGTTGCTCGATCATCCGGGCTTCGCGCCGGAGTTGCTGGCCCTGGCCGCGGTGGAGACCTTCGGGCCTGGTGCGGCCGAGTGGGTCCGCCGGCTACGGGAGTTGTACCCGGGGGTGGGTGCGGACGGGCTGGCCCGGCTGGCCACTCGACGTTTTGTTCGGCAGGCCGGAGTCGGTGGGGCAACCGCCACGCTGACCGGGGTTTCCGCGCCGGTCGTCGAACTGGCGGCGGCGCTCTGGTCGCAGGCGAATCTGGTGTTGCATCTGGCGGCGGTGTACGGCCGTGATGCGGCGCATCCGGACCGGGCGGTGGAGTTGCTGTCCCTGACCGGGGTGCATCCTGATCTGGCGAGTGCGCGGTCGGCGGTCGGGGTGGCGCTGGCGGCGCAGGGGACGGAGGACGAGGTTGGGTTCCGGGCGGTCGAGGCGGCCCGGCGCCTGGCGGCCCCGCTGACCGCGCAGGTGGGCGGTTGGCTGGCGCTGCGGCTGGCGTCGCGGCTGCTGCCGGGCGCTGTGGCGGTGGCTGCGGCGGCCGGCAACTCGGCGGTGGTCGAACGCTTGGCCGCGCGGGCCACCTCGTTCTACCGCCCGGCCCGCTTCACCGCCGCAAGCTCCGGTTGAGCACAATCGCGCCACCAACCAATTGATCATCTAAGATGCCGCGGCGGGTGGGAGCGCACGTCAGAGCCAGGTGAACCATTCTCGGGGTAGCAGGGCGTAGCCGAGGAAGGCGACGATGTCCAGCAGGGCGTGGGCCACGATCAGTGGCATCACCCGGCGGGTACGCAGGTAGAAGAGGCTGAACACCACGCCCATCACCGCGTTGCCGATGAACGCCCCGAACCCCTGGTAGAGGTGGTACGAGGCGCGCAACAGGGCGCTGGCCGCGATGATCGCCCCCACCCGCCAGTTGAGCTGACGCAGCCGGGTCATCAGGTAGCCGACCACGATCACCTCTTCCAGGATGCTGTTTTGGAAGGCGGCGAGGATCAACACCGGCACCGTCCACCACAGGTCGGGCAGGGCGGCCGGCACCAGGGTGGCGTTGATGCCGAGCTGGGCCGCCACCCAGAACAGCGCCAGGCCGGGGAGTCCGATCAGCGCTGCCAGTCCGGCGCCCCGGGCCAGGTCGGAGGCGGGTCGTGTGACGTCCAGGCCGAGGGTGCGTACCGGGTCGCCGGGGTCCCGCGCCAGGAGGTGTACGGCGAACAGCACCGGTAGCAGTGCGAAGACGATGCCCAGCAGCTGGTAGGTCAGGTCCAGGTAGGGGCGGGCCGAGGCGGAGGTGTTCAACGCTGCGGTCTGCCGTGACAGGCCGCCTTCCGCGGTCAACTTCGCGATGATCGACACGACGGCGTACACGGCCGACTGCCCGAGTGAGAGGCCGAGTACCAGCATCGTCTCGGTGCCGAGCGTCCGGCGGGACACCGGGCGGGTGAGCTCAACGGTCACCGGGCCACTCTGCCCGACCGGAGGCGCTTCCGGTGCCGTCCGCACTCCGGCGAGCCGCACTCATGATGCGATCGCACAGTCTGTGCGACCTCCGTGCACGCTCGGTGGAGATTCTGTCTGCACCCGATCCGCCGTCAGAAGAGGGAGCGCCCCGGTGGACAACTTCGCGCGGCTGCTGAAGGAGAGCTGGACTCTCGTGGAAGAGGACCGGGTACGGCTCAGCGGTCACTTCTACGCCCGCCTTTTCCTCCTCGACCCCGAGATGCGCAAGCTTTTCCCGGTGCAGATGACGGGCCAGGGCGATCGGCTGCTCGAGGCGATCATCGCGGCGATCCACACGGTGGACGATCCGGAGGGCTTCGACGAGTTCCTTCGTGCGCTCGGCCGGGATCATCGAAAATATCATGTCGAGTCAGCCCATTACGACACGATGGGCGTCGCGCTGCTGGACGCGTTGCGCAGTATCGCCGGCGACGGCTGGAACCTGGAGTACGACCAGGCGTGGCGCGACGCGTACGCGGCGATCGCCGAGAGGATGCTGGCTGGGGCGGCAGCGGACGACGATCCCCCGTTCTGGCACGCCGAGGTGTTGACCCACCAGCGATACGGCCCGGACACGGCGGTTCTCACCTGCCGGGCGTTGCAGCATCCGTTGACGTGGAAAGCGGGTCAGTACGTCAGCCTCGAGGTGCCGCGTCATCATCCGCGGGTGTGGCGTACGTATTCGATCGCGAACGCTCCGAACGACGACAATGTGCTGGAGTTCCACGTCCGCACGCCGGCCGATGCCGCGGGTTGGGTTTCCGGCGCCCTGGTCCGCCGCACCGGGCCGGGCGATCTGCTGCGGATCGCCGCGCCGATGGGATCGATGACGGTCGACCGTTCTTCGGAGCGGGACATTCTCTGTGTCGCCGGTGGCGTCGGGCTGGCCCCGGTCAAGGCGCTCGTCGAGGAGTTGGCCGGTTACAACCGGGCGCGCTGGGTGCATGTCTTCTACGGCGCCCGGACCGAGGCTGACCTGTATGGTCTCGACCGGCTACGGGAACTGGTCTGCGCCCATCCGTGGCTTTCGGTTACTCCGGCGTGCAGCGACGACCCGGATTTCGACGGAGAGCAGGGCGAGATCTCCGACGTGGTCGCCCGATACGGGCCATGGACGACCCACGACTGCTTTGTTTCCGGTTCGGCGCCGATGGTACGTGCCACGCTGCGGGTACTCGCCGCGGACAGTGTTCCGCCGCAGCGGACCCGCTACGACACGTTCGGCAACCTGTAGAGCTTTACTCCCCCCGAGCCGGGGTGCGTGCCCCTGCCCCCTGGGGCACGCACCCCGGTCCCCCGATCGGGCGGCCGAGCACCACGTCCCGCGTCGGTCAGCGCGTGTAGAGGGCTCAGTAGCGCCAGGGGTGGCCGGATTCGCGGTACTCCTCGATCGGCACCAATGGCACCCCCGGCGCCATCCGGTCGACGTAGAGCCGACCTTCGAGGTGGTCGATTTCGTGTGCGACCAAGCGAGCCATGCCGAACTCGAAGGACGTGATGAGCCGACCGCCTTCGAACCGCTCATGTTCGACATCGAGCCGCAGCGGCCGCGGCACCAACCCGCGATGGTCGAAGAAGGAGAGGCACCCCTCGTACTGTTCGTCGGTGTGTGGTGCCGCGTCGACCACCCGGGGGTTGAGCAGTACGACTGGCTCGGCGGTGCGGTCCGGCGGGCGGACCACCGCAGCGGCTCGGTCGATGTCCAGTTGAGGTGCGGCGATCCCGACACCCTTGGTGAAGGGATGCAGTTCGTCCAGTCGGGCCAGCGCGGTGACCAGCCGGTCGACGGTCTCCCGGGCGGCTGTTTCCTCTCGTGGCAGGTCGAAGGGTCGGGCCGGCTGACGCAGCAGGTCAGCACCGCGCTGCACGATGCCGAGTCCGCGCATCCGGTCTGACGGCCGGACGCGGCCGCCTTCCGCCTCGGGCTCCGATCGGGCGCGGAACCGCCACTGCAGCCGGTACCGGGCATTGAGTGGCGGGTCGTCGGTCGCCCAGTCGAAGATCGCCCGGTCGCCTACGTCGCGTCGGTTCACTGCCGTCCGCAGCGGGCCTTCCTCCGCTGAGAGAGAGGTCTCCGCGCCCCAGACCTGCGGGTCCAGTGTCACCGGCAGGTCCAGGCGGACGGCGAGGTGCCGGGTCGGTACGCGTACCGCACGCTGGAACCACGGCCCCCATTTGTCCTGCCCGACGGTGTAGGCGTACTCGATGGTGGCGCGGTGTCCGGGATAGAGCGGGAATCGCCGTTCGCCGTTCTCGAAGAGCAGCCAGACCTCCTTGAATGCGTCCCGGTCGTGTTTGGCTCGCCAGTGCATGCTCTCGCGCTCACCGAACTCCTCACGGCTCGCGGCCAGTTGCAGCTCGGCGAAGCTGAGTGGGTGTTCCCGGTGGTGGCGGTTGGAGCGGCCCGGGTCGCTGGGGTAGCGGTCCACTGCGATGCGGATGAGGTAGCGGGTGACGGGTTCGACACCTGCGTTGTACAGCTCACGGCGGATGACGCAACGGTAGGCGTCTTCGGTGTGGGTGAGGACTGCGGTTTCGCGTTCGACGATCAGACCGGTGCCGGGTGGCATCCACTGGCCGGGCAGGATGCTTTCCCGGTGGTTGCGTTCACTGCGGGCGTGGCGAAGGTCGTCGTACTCCTTGAAGCGCTGCCAGATCGCACCGCTGGCTTCCAGGACGGCTTCGGCCCGGCGGGCGAAGTCCTCGGTCGGTCGGTGCCGGCGGCCCTCGACGTGACTGACGTACGAGGGGTCGAATCCCATCTTGGTGGCCAGTTGTTTCTTGGTCAGCCCCCGCTCCGTACGGTGCCGGGCGAGTTCGGCGGCGAAGGAGTCGGCAGCCCGATCGAGCGGTGAGGTCGTCATCAGCTTCCTCGTGGCCGGGAGTACCAAGTTTCACGTTGGGTGGCCGTTCGCACACCGATCTGGCAGTTAGTGGACAAGTATCTTGACTGAAGGACGACTCTTGTCGATACTCTGCCCCGAGTCCCCATAACGACACCGTGTGTAGTTTTCACCCTCACAAGCGACCGATTCGCTTGCTTCCACCCATCCTCGGGTTTCCCTGCGCCCGACAGTGTGGTTAGGCTAGCCTTAGTGCGGCCATGGACACTTCAGGATCGGGACGGACAGGTGACGCGGGGGTGGAGCAGGTGACAGCGGTGCTGCCCGTTCAGGACCCCGCCACCACACCCTTGGCTCCGGTCACCGCGACACTTCGTGCCATGTTCGGCACCGACGTCCTCCCCGGGCTCGCCCCGGGCATCCTGGTCGTCGACGAGACCGGTTGGTCCCCGGCGACGTCGTTGACCGGTGCCGGGCTGTCTGAGTTGCTCTCTTCGGCCGGCCGCCTCTGGGGTGGTTCCGCGCACGCCTCCGCCGCCCTCGCCTGGAAGGCGTACAGCTACTGGGCGATGCTGCCGGTGGTTCTCGGCTGGGCTGCCGCCCGACGGGTGCCGCTGCTCGACCACACCGAGACACTGATCCACTTCACCGACCGGCGCACCCTGGTTACCGTGGGACTACGCGAGTCGATTCCGATCGCGGTGCTGCCAAACGATCCGCTGGCGCTCGCCGGGCTGCCTCAGGTCCGAGTGGTGGCCGACGAGCGGGAACTGCTCACCGCACTGCGCGCCACCCTGCTGGACGGACACCTGTCGCCGGTGGTCGCCGCGATCCAGCGCGAGGTCCGCATCGGTGCCCGTACGCTCCTCGGCTCGGCGGCCTCCGGTATCGCCCACGGGCTGTTGCGTGCCGCCGACAACCTGCCAGGCTCCGCGGTCGAGGCGATCCACACGCTGCTCGACACGCTCGGCCTGGCCGATCTGGTGGAGCTGGTGCCCGGGCCGAACGGGGAGCCGATCGTGCAGCGCCGCACCTGTTGTCTCGCCTTCACCCTGCCCCAGCCGAAGGTCTGCCAGGGCTGCTGCATCCGCAGCTGAACCGGCCCGCCGATCAGCCCGTCAGGGACTGTATTCACAGCGTAGTCGGGCTGTGTGGGCGTCGTGCGGTGTGCCGGGTGCTGGCGTAGTATCGGCCGGGTTCGCTGGCCACCACCGATCGTGCAGCCAACCCCCTACCGTTAATCGGCCATCGCGGGTCCCGATGTCCCCGCCGTCCGGGCGGATGGTTCACTCAGTCGGTCCCGGCGCGGGTCGAGTCGCATCGTGAGGAAACGACGCATGGCAGAAATTACTGGGGATCAGCGCGTGCAGTCCGAGGTCCTGGAGGGCCTCGCTACGGCGGTCAACCACCGGCGCTGGTTCGTCGAGCTGGCTGTGCCCTACCTGGGTGACAACCCGATCGAGGTCGGTAGCGGCCTGGGCGACTACGCCCTGGCGTGGAGCGAACACTTCCCGCGGTTCACCGCCACCGAGGCTGATCCGGATCGCCTGGTCGCACTCAAGGAGCGCCTCGCCGACCGGCCCTCCATCGAGGTCCGCCAGATGCTGCTGCCCAACTCCGAACGGGGTGACTACAGCGCCGCGGTCTCCTACAACGTCCTGGAGCACATCGAGGACCATGTCGAAGCGCTGCGCAGCATGGGTCAACTGGTCAGGCCCGGCGGCGCGGTGGTCATCATCGTGCCGGCGTTCCAGTTCGCGATGAGCCCGGCGGACATCGCCACCGGCCACGTCCGGCGATACACGAAGAGGACCCTGGCCGCCGCCATGACCGAGGCGGGCCTGCGGGTGGAGAAGATCCACTACGCGAACGCGCTCGGCCTGATCGGTTACTTCATGGCCACCAAGGTGTTCCGCCTCATGCCGAAGGAGGGCCCGATGGTGAAGGTCTACGACACCCTGGTTCTCCCCGCCACCAAGGCCGCCGAGCAGCTCGTCCTCCCACCCTTCGGCCAGTCCGTCTTCGCCGTGGCCCGCACCTCCACCGAATGACCCCACCGCGTTGATCATGAGGTTAGCGGCACTTCCCGAGATCGGGTCCGCCGCCAACCTCATGATCAACTGAGATTGCGGGTGGTTCAGCCGGCTATGTGGTAAGTGGGGCGGGTGGTGGCGCGG
Source organism: Micromonospora sp. HNM0581 (assembly GCF_012726175.1). GTDB lineage: Bacteria > Actinomycetota > Actinomycetes > Mycobacteriales > Micromonosporaceae > Micromonospora. The sequence goes on along the minus strand of NZ_JAASAD010000003.1, from coordinate 360,256 downwards.
GCCAGCGTGTGGAAAGCGAGATTGAACCCGACGTAGGCGGGAGTCGCATCCGGGGTCACGTCGAGCCGCTCGACGTCGATGGCGTGCACCGCGAAGACGTACCGGTGCGGACGATCACCGGGCGGCGGTGCCGCACCACCGAAACCGTGCTCGCCGTAATCGTTGCGCACGCTGAACGCGCCCTTCAGGTCGTCGTCGGTCACCCCACGCGGCAGCTCGGTGACTGCGGCTGGCAGGTTGACGAGCGCCCAGTGCCAGAAGCCACTGCCGGTCGGTGCGTCCGGATCGAAACAGGTCACCACGAACCCTCTGGTCTCGGCCGGAAAACCCGACCAGGCCAGATGCGGGGAGACATTGTCGCCGCCGGCACTACCGTGCGCGTGAGCCGCGTCCATCGGCTCACCGTTCTTGACATCGTCACTCGTCAGCGTAAACGAGGCGACCGTCGGCAACAGCTCGTACGGGTCGGGGGCGATGGGACGTTCCAAAGTCATCGGCACAGGTCCTTCCGGGAAAAGTAGTGTTCTGCGCCCCTTTCATACCCTGTGACGCGCCGACATTCGACAAAACCGGCACCAGGTCCGCCGTAACCGAGAGCACCTCACAGCGGTTGTCACCCTGCGACAACTAGCGAAGGAGTCTCTTGGCCGGACGTTGGCACGACTTCATCACCGCCATCGTCGATGCGCTGCGTCGACGTGACGACGCGGCCCTGCGCGACGAACGCCGCCGCGCACTGGACCGGCTCGCCGACGAGAAGATCCACGATGAGAAGCGGAAACACCCCCCGCAGAGCACCTGAGCAACGAACGGGGCCACCCGCGTTGCCGAAAGCTGCTCGTGGCGCTCGCCTGGACAGGACTCTGGGGGTGGCGCTCCGCCCCGCCGTGGGACCAGCGAACGACGCCTACCGCTACAGTAAGCCCGCGCCACCCTCGAACTGCTGCCGGCGGCACCGCTCCGGACCGCTCTCAGTACGGATCAGCCCCGGCACAGCAACCGGGGCTGATCCGTATCGCAGGAGATCTACTCGACGGCGGAGGGTGTGGGATTCGAACCCACGAAGACATCGCTGCCTTACCGGTTTTCAAGACCAGCGCCATCGGCCACTAGGCGAACCCTCCCGGACCACGCGGTGCGCGACCGTGCCTTAGTCTGCCACGCCGCGTACATCGATGAACGCTGGAGCTACCCGGTACACCGGTTCACCTGAAGTCGGGGGCGGTCCGGGGCACCGGGGTGGAGCCGACCCGGGATCGGGTATGACTGGGCCATGCGAGCGATCACCATCACGGAGCCTGGCGGACCTGACGTACTGACCTGGAGTGAGGTGCCGGACCCGCAGCCGGAGCCGGGTGAGGTGGTCGTGGACGTCCGGGCCACCGCGGTGAACCGGGCCGACCTGTTACAGCGACAGGGACTCTATCCGCCCCCGCCGGGTGTGTCCGCCTATCCGGGGCTGGAATGTTCCGGGGTGGTGAGCGCGATCGGGTCGGGCGTGGTCGGCGTCCGGGTGGGTGACCAGGTCTGCGCGCTGCTGGCCGGCGGCGGATACGCCGAACGGGTGGCTGTGCCCGCCGGGCAGCTACTGCCGGTTCCGTCCGGCGTCGACCTGGTCGACGCCGCAGCGTTGCCTGAGGTGGCGGCCACGGTGTGGTCGAACGTGGTGCAGGTGGCCCGTCTGACGGCGGGAGAGACGCTCCTGGTGCACGGTGGTGGCAGCGGTATCGGCACGTTCGCGGTCCAGCTCGGTGCGGCGCTCGGCGCGACGGTGGTCGCTACCGCCCGGGCCACCAAGCACGAACGGTTGCGCGATCTGGGCGCCGACCTGCTCGTCGACTACCGGGAGCAGGACTTCGTCGAGGAGGTCCGTCGGGCCACCGACGGCCGGGGAGCGAACGTCGTCCTGGACATCATGGGCGCGTCCTATCTGGGTCGGAACGTGGCGGCCCTGGCCACGGACGGGCGGCTGGTGGTGATCGGCATGCAGGGAGGTCGCCGGGGTGAGTTGGACCTCGCTGCACTGTTGGCCAAGCGGGGTACGGTCGCGGCCACTGCGCTGCGGTCCCGGCCGTTGGCGCAGAAAGCCGCGATCGTAAGTGGGGTACGCGAGCAGGTCTGGCCGCTGGTCGAGGCGGGTCGGGTGCGTCCAGTGGTCGACCGGCGGCTGCCGATCACCGATGCGGCGCGGGCGCATCGGCTCGTCGAAGCGAACGAACACGTCGGTAAGGTGCTGCTCACCGTCGCCTGAGCCCGGGCGGCATGCCCGCTGACGGTCCGCGGAACCGACATCGACGCCGCAGGCCTCTTTGCCTCGGCGGCGCCCGCGCCTCGGTTGGCGCCTGGCTAGTCGGGCAGCACGAGGCGGGCTCCGGAGCCGTCGCCGCCCAGATTGTCCCCCGGGTTGTAGAGCGTGCAGCGGCGCAGCGACAGGCAGCCGCAGCCGATGCAGGTGTCCAGGTCGTCGCGGAGCCGGCTCATCAGCCGGATCTTCTCGTCCAGTCGGGCCCGCCAGGCGGTGGAGAGCCTGGCCCAGTCCTCTGCGGTTGGGGTGCGGGCGGCGGGCAACGAGTCGAGCGCGGCACGGATCTCCTCAAGCGAGATGCCGACCTGCTGAGCGATCCGGACGAATGCCACCCGGCGCAGCTCGCCGCGGTGGTAGCGGCGCTGGTTGCCGCTGGTCCGCTCGGCCCGGATGAGCCCCAGCCGTTCGTAGTAGCGCAGGGCGGACTGTGCCACCCCGCTGCGGGCGGAGAGTTGGCCGATCGTCAGAGCTTCCTGCATCACGCACCTTGAGGTGAACCTAGCTTCAACATGCAGGTTATCCGTATGACCTCAATCGCCACCACGGCCCGGGTCGCCGAGGCCGCCGCGCCAATCGACGGGCGCGCTCCGCTCGCACCACTACTGCAGCGCGGACGCGCAGGCCGGCAGTTCGGTGCGAACGTCCTATCCACCCTCGACGTGCTCCAGGTGCTCTACGACCGGGTACTACGGGTCAGTCCAGCGACAGTCGACGACCCCGAACGCGATCGGTTTCTGCTCTCCGAGAGGCACGCTGTCGCCGGCACTACGCGCTGCTCTCCGCGAAGGGCTTCCTCCCAGCCGACTGGCTCGACGACCAGGGCGGACCGGCAAGCCGGCTCGGCGACCACCCGGACCGTACCCTGATCCCCGGTGTGGAGATCAGCTCGGGTTCTCTCGGACACGGGCTGGGGCTGGGTGTCGGCACTGCGCTGGGGTTGCGCGCCCAGGGTCTGCTCGGACCCCGGGTGTACGTGCTGCTCGGCGACGCCGAACTGGACGAGGGATCCAACCACGAGGCGATCGCGTACGCGGGCTCGGTCGGTCTGGGCAACCTGACCGCGATCGTGGTGGACAACTCCTCCGTCACCCACGGCGGGCCGGGCGGAGTGGCAACGCGGTTCGCCGTCAACGGGTGGACCGCCGCGACGGTCGACGGGCGGGACCGGGACGCCCTGCACCCGGCGTTGACCGGGCACCACGGCCACCGGCCGCACGCAGTCGTCGCCCTCGTCCAAGCCGGTGTGTGATCGTGCGGGACACCTGGACGGTGCACGTGCCCGGGCACCGGGCACCGGGCACCGGGCACCGGGCACCGGGCACCGGGCACCGGGCACCGGGACGAGGTTCCCGGGCTTGCTACGAGACGTGGTGTGTGGTCAGCACTCGGCGTACGTACGGGCTCTGCTCGCAGAGCAGTGCCGTACGTACCCGGAGGCGGGTGACCTGCGGCAGCCGGACGGACAGTCAACGAGGTGCGGTGCCAGGGGTGCGTCGGGTGCGTTCGCGGCCGAGGATCCAGAGTGCCTCGACCCCGTCCCGCCAGGTGATCTTCTTGCCTTCCTCACGGCCTCGGGCCCGGTAACTGATCGGCACCTCGTACGGCCGGATGCGACGACGCAGCAGCTTGCCGGTCACCTCGGCCTCCATACCGAACCCGCGGGAACGGACGTCCAACGATCGGTAGAGCGCCACCGGCATCAGCTTGAAGCAGGTCTCCAGGTCACCGATGTAGGAGTTGAACAGCACGTTCGCGACCATGGTGACACCCTTGTTACCGATCACGTACCAAAAGCTGTACGCACTGTGGCTGCCGAAGGTGCGGTTGCCGTAGACAACTGTCGCTCGGCCGTCCAGCACCGGAGCCAGCAGCTTGGGGATGTCCTGCGGGTCGTACTCCAGGTCGGCGTCGAGAATCACCATGTACTCGCCGTCGGCGTTGGCCACCGCCGTACGAATGGCCGCGCCTTTGCCCGCGTTACGCTGGTGCGTTATGACCCGCAGTCGTGCGTCGTCGGCACGACCGAGGATTTCTCCGGTGCCGTCGCGGCTGCCGTCGTCGACCACCACGAGCTCGATGTCGCACGGGTACTCGACCGTCAGCGCCTGCTTGAGGGCATCCGCGATGCGTTCCTCCTCGTTGTAGACCGGCATGAGGATCGACAGCTTCACGGGAATCTCCACGAGGGCGGGCAATGTGTCGGCCATAGCCTAGCCCGGCAACTTAGCAGGATGGCGACGATCACCAACGGCGATCCCTGCTCTGAGACCCAGGCCGAAGGTGTCGCGGCACTCGTTCCGCTCAGCCACGGAAGCTCCGCACCGGGCTGCGGACGGACCCACCGGGCCCGGCGACGATCGAGGTTGATCATGGCATCGGACCCGGCGGTCCCACTGTCACGTCTGGTCGAAGGGGACGACGATCAGCCGGGCCTGTGCCTGGTCGCCACTCATGGCGCCGGCCACGCCCAGCTTCGTGCCGACCTTGATGTCCGTGGCTGAAATCGACTTACGCCGTTCGATCACCCGCAGGTCCTCGGTGAAGGTCCAGGTCCGGGTGAAGCCGTCGGTCGATCTCACCGTGATCCGGTCGTCGGTGAGGGCGGTGACCTCGCCGCGCTGGACCGCGACGGTCTTCGTGCCGCCGTCCTTGGTCTGCACCACCGCCTCACCGTGCAGTGCGTTCTTGCGCAGCAGCACCCGGGCCCCCTGCCGCTTGCGCCACTGCTCGACCCGCTCCTCGCGCTTCGTGCCCGCGTTCGGGGTCGGCTCCACCGGCGCGGTCGCATCCGGCTCGGCTTCCACATCCCCCGGGTCGAGACCGAGCGCGGCCAGCGCCAGGCCCTCCGCCCCCATCGCGGCGACGACCTCGACGGCGCTCTCCTGCGCCGCGTCCCGCTCGGCTCGGCCCATCCCACAGCCGGCGGTAGCCAACGCGACCGCCACCAGCAGTGCGCCGGTGGCGGTCAAGGATCCCCTGCGTGCCATGCCTCATCCTCTCGTCGGTGCTGGTGTGCCGGATCCCGTCCGACCGGGACAAGGCCGGCACGGATCCACCCACTGAGCGTGGATCAGCCGGATGAGCCGACCGTCAGGCCAAGGTTCGAGTCAGGTAAGGGATGACGGCAGCCGGATGGTGAACGCCGCCCCGCCTTCCGGGGCGTGCCCAGCCGCCATCTCACCGCCGAGTCGACGGACCAGACCAGCCGCCAACGCGAGCCCGAGCCCGCTGCCGACCTTCCGCAGCCCTTGGTAGCGCTGGTGCAGCGCGCCGCGTTCGAAGGCGACCGTCAGGTCGTCGTCGGTCAGTCCGGGTCCACCGTCTCGGACCTCGACCACCCCACCGGCGGTGGGGTCGACACCGGCCGGGCGGACCGCCAGCACCAGGGGCGCGCCCGGCGGCACCACCCGCAACGCGTTCTCCAGGAGTCCGTCGATCACCTGCCGGATGCGCCCCGGGTCGGTGTACGCCGGCACCGGCTGTCCCGGCAGTTCCGTGCGGAAGACCACACCGACTGACGAGCAACGGGCTGCCCAGGTCCGGGAGGCGTCAACGGCCAGACCGGCCAGATCCACCGGCACCGGTTCGAGGGGAAAGTCGACAGCCTCCAGACGGGCCAGGGCGAGCAGGTCGGCGACCAGTCGGTCCAGATGCTCCGCCTCAGCGAGCATGATCCGGCCGGTGTCGGCGACCGCCGACGGTTCGATCACCCCGTCGGCCAACGCCTCGGCGTAGCCTCGAATTGCGGTGAGGGGGGTACGCAGTTCGTGGGAGACGGAAAGTAGGAACTCCCGCTGCCGTCCCTCACTCGTGGCGAGCGCGCCGGCCAGCCCGTTCAGCGCGTACGCCAGGTCGGCCACCTCGGCCGGCGACTCGACCGGCACCCGGACGTTGCGGTCACCGGCCCGCAGCCGGGCCGCGGCGAGGGCCGCCCGGCGGATCGGCCGGGCCAGTCGGCGGGCGAGCAGCGAGCCCGCGACCGCGCCTGCGGCAAGCCCCGCCAGCAGCGGCAGCCAGAGGCCGCGAAGCACTTGACGCCACACTCCTGCCCCGACCGGCCGGGTCAGCACCACTCCGTCGCCGCCGGCCAGTGCCCGGCCCTCGACGAGCGCCCGTCGCCCCTCGACGAGGCGTTTGCCGGAAATGTTCCGCCCGCCCGACACGCGGTCGATGACCTGAGGCGGCAGACCGGCACGGTCGACCTCGCCGCCCGAGATCAGGTAGATGGTGGTGCCCTGGTTGCCGAGTTGACGGATGAATCGCTCGCCGGCCAGTTCACGGACCCGACCGGGTCGTCCCCGCAGCAACTCGGCTGCGAGTTGCGCCTGTGCGGCGAGAGCCTGCCGCTCACGCTGTTCGGCGGCACGGACCGCCACCGGCACCGCCACCAGCGCGGTGACGAGTACCGACACCAGGGCCACCGCGCAGGTCACCAGCACCGCGCGAGCGGTGAGCGTACGGCCGGGACGATCAGCCATCTGCCGCGTACCCGACTCCGCGGTGGGTTCTGATCACGCTGGCTCCGCCGAGTTTCGCCCGGACCTGCGCCACGTGCACGTCGACGGTACGGGTGCCGGCGTGCGCCGCGTACCCCCATACCGCGGCCAGCAGTTCCTCCCGTGAGAAGACCCGGCCGGGCCGGCTCATCAGGTGGGCCAGCAGGTCGAACTCGGTGGAGGTCAGCTGGACCGGGGCGCCGTCGGCGGTGACCGATCTACGTTCGGGGTCGACGGCGACCCGGCCGAGCACCACGGGCTGCCCGGCGTTGCCCGGCGGGCCGGCTGCCCGACGTAGCACCGCCCGTAACCGGGCGACGAGTTCCCGGGGGCTGAACGGTTTGGTGACGTAGTCGTCGGCTCCGAGTTCCAGTCCGACGACTCGGTCGACCTCGTCGTCCCGGGCGGTCAGGAAGATGACCGGGGTCCAGTCGCCGGTCTCTCGCAGCCGCCGACAGATCTCGGTGCCGGCCAGTCCCGGCAGGGCGATGTCGAGCACGCAGGCCACCGGACGCAGCCGGCGGGCCGCCGCGAGGCCCGCGTTGCCGTCCCGTTCGACGTGTACGCCGAAGCCGTCCCGGCTGAGGTACAGCCGGACCAGGTCGGCGATGCTCGGTTCGTCCTCCACCACGAGGACCAGCCCGCGTTGCGGGTTCTCGGCGGTCACTGAGCCATGATCGCCGATCACCGGGACCCGGCCGGGTCAGGCTGTGTTCGGATCCGGTAAGAAGACCCGGTCAGCGGGCAGGCACGGGCTGAAACGTGGCCGGGCGGGCGGTCGGTGTCTCGGCGACGGTGGCCACGATCCGCGGCTGTTGGACGCGTACCCGGGTGCGGAAGGCGTGGTTGAGCAGTGCGTCCAGGTGCCACACCTGCTTCGGACGCTGAGTGCGGATCAGGAAGCGTTCGCGGATGCCGTCGATCGCGGTGGCGGCCAGTTCTACGCACTGCAGTCGTGGGTCAGGGCTCCAGGTGACGTGGCTCAGCTCGCGGAGTTCCGTGTTGAGGTGCAGGCGGAGCCGGTGCAACACCCGCGTCTGTCGGGTGACGACCAGCCTCCGGTGGGTGAGCAGCAGCAGATATTCCCCGTGGACCGGCCGGTCGGGACGGCTGCACCGGGCGACCAGGACGGTGGCGTCGCCGGAGCCCACGCAGCGACGGAACACCGGCATGTGTCGGCTGGCGGTCTGCACCGCCACCCCGGCCTCGGCGGCGGCAGGGAGGAACGTTCGGGAGAAGACGTCCATGTCTTGCCCAACGACCCTGTCCCCACGGTGACTCGGGCCCGAACCTTGCTTTCTGCAATTTCCACCCGGCCATCACCTCGGCGGGAGGCGAGGTCGGGCGGTGTCAGAGAAGTTCGAGGACGGTGGCGTTCGCCATTCCACCGCCCTCACACATGGTCTGCAGGCCGTAGCGGATGCCGTTGTCGCGCATGTGCGCGAGCATGGTGGTCATGATCCGGGCACCGGAGCCACCGAGCGGATGCCCGAGGGCGATCGCGCCGCCTCGCGGGTTGAGCCGATCCGGGTCGGCCTCGGTTTCCGCCAGCCAGGCCAGCGGCACCGGGGCGAACGCCTCGTTCACCTCGTAGACCCCGATCTCCTCGATGCCGAGCCCTGCGCGGCGCAGCGCCTTCGCGGTCGCCGGGATGGGCGCGGTGAGCATGGCGACCGGGTCGTCGGCGGCCGTCACCGCGGTGTGCACGCGGGCCAACGGGCGCAGACCGTGCCGGCTGGCCCATTCGCTCGTGGTGACCGCGAGCGCGGCGGCACCGTCGGAGATCTGCGAGGCCGACCCGGCGGTGACCACACCCTCGGGGCGGAACGGCGTGGGTAGCTCACCCAGCTTCTCCCGCGAGGTGTCCCGCCGGATGCCCTCGTCCACGGCGAACGTGCCACCGTCGGCGAGCGTCACCGGGGCCAGTTCGGCATCGAACGCGCCCGCGTCCTGCGCGGCGGCGGCCTTCTCGTGGCTGGCCAGGGCGAACTCGTCGAGCTGGGCTCGGGACAGGCGCCAACGCTGGGCGATCAGTTCCGCCCCCACGCCCTGGTTGAAGGGGAGCGGTGAGTCTTCGGCGACACCCTCGATTCCCCGGTAGCGGGTCAGGATCTGGTCGCTGAACGGCCTCCCACCGGTGCCGCTGGAGCCCATCGGCACCCGGGTCATCGACTCGACGCCGCCCGCGACGACCAGGTCCGCCTGGCCTGAGAGTACGGCCGCTGCGGCGAAGTGCAGGGCCTGTTGACTGGAGCCGCACTGACGGTCCACTGTGGTGCCGGGCACCGACTCGGGCCAGCCGGCGGCGAGTACGGCGTTGCGGGCGACGTTCCACGACTGCTCGCCCACCTGCGAGACGCAGCCCCAGACGACGTCGTCCACCTGGGCCGGGTCGATGCCGGTGCGTTCGACCAGGGTCCGCAGCACGTGTGCGGACAGGTCCACCGGGTGCACCTCGGCGAGACCGCCCTTGCGTCGCCCGACCGGGGTGCGCACCGCACCGACGACAACCGCGTCACTCATGTCTACTCCCCGGTGACTTGGGTGCTTCCGATCCTACGCCCACCCGAGCCAGCACCTCTGCCTCGCCCGAACCGACCCGCGTCCGGGCGCGTGCCGGTGCCCGGACGGCGCTGGGATGCTGGTGCCGTGGCGTACGACACGCTCGCACAGCAGTGGCGGATACCACCGGCCCGGCCGGTCGTCAAGCTGGCGGCCGCAGCGGTCGTGCTGTTGATGTTCTCCGCTCGGCGGGCGACCGGCCCTGGTGCCCATACCGCCGGCATCAGGTCGGGCGGCGGCGTTCAGACCAACAGCGCGGTACGAGCCAGGGCCATCCCGAGCAGCACCATCACGATGATCACACCGCCGGCGACCTGCACCGCAGTCCGGCGCGACCGCGGCGCATAGGCCAGCACCAGCGCCATGAGCGCACCGAACACCAGCCCGCCCAGGTGACCTGCGATGGAGATCTGGGGCACGGTGAAGGTGAAGATCAGGTTGATCACCAGGATGGGGAGGATGGCGGAGGTGTCCCGACCCAGCCGTCGCATGATCACGAAGGTCGCCGCGAAGAGGCCGAAGATGGCTGTCGACGCTCCCGCCGACATCTGGTTGGGGGCGCTGAAAACGTAGACCGCGATGTTGCCGCCGAAGCCGGCGACGAAGTAGAGCGCAGCGAAACGCAGCGGCCCGAGCACCGCTTCCAACGAACGACCGAGCACCCAGAGCGCCCACATGTTCAGCAGCAGGTGCACCAGGCCGTAGTGCAGGAACATCGCGGTGACCAGGCGGTACCACTGGCCCTCGGCGACTCCGCCCACGGTGCCGTCGAGGAACAACGCCCGCCCCAGCACCGCGCCCCACTCGGTCAACGGGGTGCTGCCGCCCATCAGCCCACCGAAGCCACCTCCGCCGGCTGCTGCGTCCCCACCCCGGTCGGAGGCGATCGACACCAGCATCACCAGCAGGTTGGCAGCGATCAGAGTCTTGGTCACGTAGCCGTGCCGGCCGGCGATCCCACCACCGAAGACGGTGCGCGCCGGCCGCACGCTCCGACGTCCCTCCGACACGCACTCCGGGCACTGGAAGCCGACCGACGCCTCGTTCATACAGTCCGGGCAGATCGACCGGTCGCACCGGGTGCAGCGGACGTACGTCTCCCGGCCTGGGTGGCGGTAGCAGGCAGGCGTGGTCGGCGGGGACTCGCTCATCGCTGGCTCCACGCACCCGAGCGCTCAGTCATGCGAGCAAAGGTACCCCGAGCCGTCACTCGTACGGGTCGAGGCGTGTTCCGGCCTGTCCGGGTCGCCTTCGCCCGGCTCGGCCCCGGCCCGCCGTGTCCAACTCCGGCCGGCGGGCCGGACCCGGCGCGGGTCAGGCCGAACGTTCGATCTCGATGCGCTCGATGACGACGTCCTGGAGCGGACGGTCGCTGGGACCGGTGGGGGTGTTGGCGATCGCCTCGACGGTCTTCGCGGACTGCTCGTCGGCCACCTGCCCGAAGATGGTGTGCCGGTTGTTCAGGTGCGGAGTCGGCGAGACGGTGATGAAGAACTGCGAGCCGTTGGTGCCGGGGCCCGCATTGGCCATCGCCAGCAGGTACGGCCGGTCGAATCGCAGCTCGGGGTGGAACTCGTCGGCGAAGGTGTACCCGGGACCGCCGCGGCCGGTACCGGTCGGGTCACCCATCTGGATCATGAATCCGCTGATCACCCGGTGCGAGACGGTGCCGTCGTAGTACGGGCCGCTGCCCGGCTGGCCGGTACGCGGGTCGGTGTACTCACGGGTGCCCTCGGCCAAGTCGACGAAGTTGCGGACGGTCTTCGGCGCGTGGTTGCCGAAGAGCTCCAGCCGGATCGGGCCGGCATTGGTGTGCAGGGTGGCGTAGACAGCCTCGGCCACGGGTACTCCTCACTCGTTGGTCAGTTCCATGCGGATCCTCCCATGTGCCCGATCTGGACATGCGGAGGCATCCGAAGGTGGAGGATGAGACAGAACAACTCCCAGGAGGTGGGATCGTGTTTGGAAACTGGCGGCGCAAGAGCCAGGCGCAGATGGCCCGGGCCGAGTTGAACCGCAGCATCGGTCACCTGAGGCAGGCCGCCACACATGCCGCGAGGGGTGCCGGCGACACGGTCGGCCCGCGATTCCAGGCGGCCCGTGGCGCGGTGGCACCGACCGCCGTCGTCGTCCGGGACCGCGCGTCGAGCGGCCTCGCGACGACAGCCGCCGCCCTCGCGCCGCTCGCTGTGGCAGTACGCCATGCGCAGTCCGACGCAGCCGACCGGGCGGTCAAGGGCAAGAAGGCCGCAGCCGCCAAGCAGGCCGCGGTCACCAAGAAGGCGAAGAAGATGAAGGCGAAGAAGAAGTCCCGCCGCAGCGGGACCATGATCGGCCTGCTGGCCGCCGGTACGGTGGCCGGGCTGGCCGGGGCGATGGCCCTACGCCGGCACCGCGAGCAGCAGGAGTGGGCCGAGTACGACGCGGGTGCCGCACTCGAGCCGATGCGTGACGAGGTCGAGACCATCGAGGTGCGCACGAGCGGCCCGGCCGGTGCCGGCAAGGTTGCGACCGCAGCGGGTAGTTCGATCGTGGCCGGAGGCGACAGTACCTCCACCACCTCCACCGCGCCGTCCGGCGTCGCCGCCACCGGGAAGGTCCCCTCGGTTGCCGACGGTGCCCGCACCAGCGCCGGCCGTCCCTCAGACGATCTGAGCAAGGCCACCAACCACAGGCCCAACACCCGCGCCTGACCCTTTCCGCCCGTCCTTGCCGACGCTCGGGTCGGCCATGAGGTCGTTGCCACGTCCACCGGTGTCCCGTGGCAGCAACTTCATGGCCGGCGCGGGCGGCACACCAGCGTGTCGGGGAGAAGGAGGGCAGTCAGAGCCAGTCGTTGCGGCGGAACCAGCGGTAGAGCGCCAGCGAGATGCTGAGCATCAGGGCCAGCACCACGGGGTAGCCGTAGGTCATCCGCAACTCCGGCATGAAGTCGAAGTTCATGCCGTAGATGCCGGCGATCGCGGTCCACACGGCGGCGATGGCCGCCCAAGCCGCGATCTTTCGCATGTCGTTGTTCTGGTCGACGGTCACCTGGGCCAGCCGCGCCTGCAGGATCGAGTTGAGCAGGTCGTCGTAGGAGTTGACCTGCTCGACGGTGCGGCTGAGGTGATCCTGCACGTCCCGGAAGTACCGGCGTACTTCCTTGGGTACGTCCCGGTTCATCTGCGCGGTGAGCGTCGACAGCGGTCGTTGCAGCGGCATCACCGCCCGCTTGAACTCGACGAGTTCCCGCTTCATCTGGTAGATCCGCTGGATTCGGCCACTGGTCTGACGGTCGAACACCTCCGTCTCCAGTACGTCCATGTCGTCTTCGAGCTTGTCGGCGACCTCCAGGTAGAGGTCGACGACCCGGTCCGTGATCGCGTACGCCACGGCCCAGGGACCGTTGAGCAGCAGTTCCCGCCGCGCCTCCAGTTCCTCCCGTACGGGCGCGAGCCGGCAGGCGTCGCCGTGCCGGACACTGATCACGAACTGCGGGCCGATGAAGAGCATCACCTGCCCGGTCTCCACCACCTCGGAGTTCTCCGTAAGCTCGGTGTGCTCGCAGTAACGGGCGGTGCGCAGCACCAGGAAACTGACCTCGCCGAAACGTTCCAGCTTCGGACGCTGCTGCGCCTTCACCGCGTCCTCCACGGCCAGTTCGTGCAGCCCGTAGGTGCTGGCGATCTCGGTCATCTCGACCAGCTCCGGCTCATGCAGACCGAGCCAGACGAAACCCGTTTCGGCGCTGCGAGCCGCAGCCAGCGCGTCGGCGTATGCCCAGTCGCCCGCCTGCCGTTGACCGTCGAGGTAGAGCGCGCAGTCGACCACCGAGCTTTGACGGCGGTCGGCCGACATCTGGTTGGTTCGCGTCCTGTCCGGGCTGCGTCGCCGGGTCACCGCCCGTACGGGAGACCAGCTCCGAGGCCGCAGGGCCCGGCCCCCGTCGGCGTTCGGGGACTTGTCGGCAGCGGCAGCCGGGGATGTCGTCTCGGTGCGCTGTGTCCGCTCCGTCATCACGCCCTCCCCCGCCGGCTGCGTTTGCAGGTTACGCCGCCGCAGCGATCATGGCCGGGCGGCGCCGGACGGACCGGATCGCGTTCGGGGGGTTGGAGGCGATCCGGCCCGCCCGGCGCCTTGGGGGCGGGGGTTGTGCGTACGCGTGGTGAACAACGCTCGCAGCATTGTGGGCCCCGACTTGCTTGAACGGGAGACCCGAGCCGGCCAACATCGCCGTTCTGTCGGAAATCCGACAGAAATTCAGCTGCGTACTGCCTCCATGGCCTCAGCCAGCCGCCGGACACCCTCGTCGATCCGGTCCACGGTGACCGCCGAAAAGGCCAGCCGGAGTGCGTGCCGCCCCCCATCCACGACGAAGTCGCTGCCCTTGACCACCGCGACGCCCCGCTCGGCGGCTGCCGGCGCGAGCTGGTCGACCTCGACGTCCTCCGGCAACTCGACCCAGAGGAAGTAGCCACCGTCGGGTTGCACGAACCGGGCCTGCGGAATGTGTCGACGCAGCGACTCGGCGAGCACTGAGGCACGCTCACCCAGGGCCGCCCGGACCGTCTCGATCGAACGCCGGATGTCCCCGGACACACAGAACTGGTGCACGATGGCCTGAGACACCATGCCTGGCGAGATGTAGAGGTTCGTCGCCTTCTTCGCGATGTCGCCGATCAGGTCCGCCGGGCCCACCAGGTAGCCCACCCGGACCCCGGGGCAGACGGTCTTGGTGAAGCTGGAGGCGTGCACCACCACGTTCCGGGTGTCCATCGACAGCATCGAGGGCAGCGCCTCGCCCCGGAACCGGATGTCGGCGTACGGGTCGTCCTCGAAGATCGTGAAGCCGAACTCGGCGGCCAGGTCCAGCAGTTCGCGACGCTTCTCCAGGGACAACGTCACGCCCGCCGGATTCTGGTAGTTCGGGATGACGTGCGCCAGCTTGGGACGCACCCCGGACTCCAACAGTTTGCGCAGCTCGGCGGTGTCCATCCCGTCCGGCTGGATGGTGACGGCGTGCAGTTCACCGCCCATGTTCCGCAGGTTGAGCAGGGTGCGGTCGTACGTGGGACGTTCCACCACCACCGCGTCGCCCGGGCGGACCAGGTGGTCGAAGAGGAAGGCGTCGGCCTGCAACGAGCCGTTGGTGACCAGCACCTGGTCCGCCCCGACACCGTGCTTCTCGGCGATCCACTCCCGGAGCGGAAGGTAACCGACGGAGGTGCCGTACGCGGTCACCCCGGAGGGGTCGGCGTCGAAGGCGCGTACGGCGGCGGCCTTGAGCCCTTCGACATCGACGATGTCCAGCGACGGGGCGCCACGGGCGAAGGAGATCAGCTGCTCGACGGTCATGGCTGTTCAGCGTACGGCCGGCAGTGGGACGTACGCGCAAGGCACGGCGATGTCCGCATCCTGAGCCACCGGTCGGGTGACCGGGCCCGCACGGCGGGTGCGACGGCCCGGAAGGGTGTGCCCTTCGCCGGCGCCGGCGCCGGTCGTAGCGAGCGGTGGCCAGGGTTGACCGGCGGCAGCGCCGACACGGGCGGCGCTATCCTCCTTCGGTGAACGCTGCGAGAACAGGAACTGATGCTGGCATGGTCGGAATGGTGCTGGCAGCTGGCGCCGGCCGTCGGCTGCGCCCGTACACCGACACGCTGCCAAAAGCGCTGGTGCCGGTGGACGGCGAGATCACCATCCTCGACATCGCGCTGCGCAACCTGGCCGCGGTGGGGCTCACCGAGGTCGTGGTGGTGGTCGGCTACGCCGCGGACGCCGTCCGCGCACGCCAGGCAGACCTCGAACACCGGTACGGCGTCACGATCACGCTGGTACCCAACGACAAGGCCGAGGAGTGGAACAACGCCTACTCCCTCTGGCTGGCTCGCGACTGGTTCCCCCGGGGCGTTCTACTGGTCAACGGCGACACCGTGCACCCGGTCAGCGTGGAGAAGACCCTGCTGAGCGAGCGTGGGCCCGGCCTGCTGCTGGCGATCGACACCATCAAGCCGCTGGCCGAGGAGGAGATGAAAACCACCTTCAACGCGGCTGGGCAACTCACCCGGATCACCAAACTCATGGACCCGGCCGAGGCGTACGGCGAGTACATCGGGGCCGCCCTGATCGAACCGCACATCGCCGAGGCGCTCGCCGACGCCCTGGCGGTGACCTGGCAGCGCGACCCGAACCTGTACTACGAGGACGGCTACCAGGAGTTCGCCGACCGTGGCGGGGAGGTACGGCCCGCACCGATCGGTGACGTGGCGTGGGTCGAGGTCGACAACCACACCGACCTGGCCCGGGCCCGGGAGATCGCGTGCCGCTACTAGCCCGTACCGTCGCGACACCGCTGTCGATCGAGGTCCGCCGGGGCGCGGTGGCCGACCTCGGCGCGCTGCTGGCCGACCGTCGGATCTCCAGCGGCGGCGACGTCGCGGTGGTGGTCGGCCCGGGTCAGGGCGAGAAGATCGTCGAGCTGTGCCGCCCCTCACTCGGGTCTGCCGACGTTTTCACCGTCGCCGGTGGCAGCGTCGACTCCGCCAACGAGCTCGGCGACCAGCTGCGCCGTCGCAACTACGACGCCGTCATCGGCATCGGCGGCGGAAAGACGATCGACACCGCCAAGTACGCCGCCACCCGCTACGGCATCCCGATGGTCACCGTGGCCACGAGCCTCGCCAACGACGGAATCGCCTCTCCGGTGGCGTCGCTGTCCCACGAGGGCGGCAAGGGCTCCTACGGGGTACACATCCCGATCGCCGTACTGGTCGACCTCGACTTCGTGGAGAACGGACCGGACCGGCAGACTCAGGCCGGCATCGGCGACGCGGTGAGCAATCTCAGCGCCTGCGCCGACTGGGAACTGGCTCACCAGGTACGCGGTGAGCCCATCGACGGGCTTGCCGTGACGCTGGCCCGTACCGGGGCGGAGGCCCTGGTCAACCACCCCGGCAAGATCACTGATGACGGGTTCCTGATCACGCTGGCTGAGGCGCTGATCCTGGGCGGCATCTCGATGTCGATCTGCGGTTCGAGCCGGCCGGCGAGCGGCGGCGACCATGAGATCTCGCACGCCATCGACCACCTCTTCCCGAGCACCGCCGCACACGGTGAGCAGGTCGGGCTCGGCGCACTCTTCTGCACCTTCCTGCGGGGAGACCTGGAACGCTTCGGCCAGCTCGCCCGCTGCTTGCACCGGCACGGGCTGTCCACCCGACCGGTCGATCTCGGGCTCACCGACACGCAGTTCGTCGACGCGGTGGCCTTCGCCCCCCGTACCCGGCCCGACCGTTACACGATCCTCGAACACCTGGCGCTGTCCGCCGACGACCTTCGTACCCGGCTGGGAGACTACGTTGACGCCCTTCGTGAGCACCTTGGTTGACCCGTCCCGCCCCACGGTCGCCGACTTCCACCGGGTGAACCGGGGCGGTGGCCTGTTCAGCGAGTCGGTCAGCCAGTGGATCGGCGCGGTCTTCGCGCTGATCGCCCAGCGTCTCGGGCTCCGGCCGACCGCACTGACCATCACCAACCTGCTACTCGGGCTGGCCACCTCGGTGACCGTGGTCGCACTCGCCGGCCCGGTCGCCGCCGGGGACGTGCCGGCTCCGGTGGTCGGGCTGGTCGCGCTCTTCGGCTGGCAGATCGCGTACGCCCTGGACTGCGCCGACGGTCAGCTGGCCCGGGTGACCGGCCAGGGCAGCACGGCGGGCGCCCGAGTCGACGTGCTGTGCGACGTGGCCGCCCAGATCGCCCTGGTCGCCGCCCTGTCCGCCACCGCCGTGGCGCAGCGGCCGGCAACGCCGACCTGGTTGGTGGCGGCGTTCGCCGGCACCTGGATGGTCAACCTCGTCACCTCGGTGATGCAGGCTGGTCCGAACGCGGCCAGCATGGTCACCTCGACCAGCCCGCCCGTACGCCTGGTCAAGCTGATCCGCGACTACGGCGCGGTGATCTTCGTGGCGGCTCTGGTGCTGGCCCTCGCCCCGGCCCTGGTTCTCTGGGTCGTGGTGGCCTTCACCATCGTCAACGGTGGCTTCCTGCTCGCCAGCATCGCCTTCTCCGCCCGCGCCAGCCTCCGCTGACGTCGGTACGCACCACATCGGCGCAGGTCAGCCACCTGAGATGAGGTTGACGGACCCAGCCAGGACCCGCCACCATTCCTGTAAATGCAACAAGGCTACATCCGGTTTTCGCCGAGCCTGGTATGGACATGCCTCTCGGGAGTAGCGGTACTCGGCGTAGTCCTCTGGCTGTCGGCGGTCAAGGCAGCCGCCCATCAGTCCAGGAGTTGGCTACCTGGCGCCGACTGACCGCGCGACACCAACCCGGCGTCTCTCTGAGCGGCGCACGGAGCGCAATCGCTCGCCGCACCGACGCTCAGGCGAGCGAGGCGTACACGTCGATCAGTCGTTTGGTGACCACGTCGGGGTGGAAGGTGCGCTCGTAGCGCAACCGGGCCGGGGCCGACAGGGCGGCGGCACCGGCCGCCGCGACCGGCAGGGCGGCGGCCATCGCGGCCGGGTCGGCGGGCACCACCCAGCCGACCGCCCCGGCCAGGTCGTCGGCCCCCACCAGGTAGGGGATGCCGCCCAGGTCGGTGCCGAGGACCGGCCGCCCGCTCGCCATCGCCTCGATGATCACGGTCGGCAGGACGTCGTGCCAGAGCGAGGCGGCGACCACCACGGCGGACCGGGCCATGGTGGCCCGTACGCCGTCGCGGTCCAGCGGGCCCAGGTACGTCACGTCGGCGCGTTCGACGGCGGCGGCCTCCGCCAGGTGACGCAGCTCGCCGTCCCCGGCGATGCGCAGCGGCCCGAGGGAGCCGTCGGGGTGTCGCCGCCAGGCGTCCAGCAGCAGGCCGAGGCCCTTCTCCGGGGACAGCCGACCCAGGAAGAAGAAGCCCTCGCCGAGCGGGGCGGGGCGGCCGGGGTCGGGGATGCCGTTCGGCTTGACCACGATCCGCTCGTCGGGGATGCCGTACTCGCGCAGGTGGGTGGCGATCTGTGAGGTGAGCGCGATGAACCGGTCCACCGAGCGCCAGGTGGGGCGGTGCACGGCCAGGGTCGTCGCCATCAGGGCGCTCTGCGCGGCCGAACCCCGGTAGCAGCGGTTCCTGATCGCCGGCAGGCCGAACGCCCGGCCCTTGCAGTCCTGGCAGATCGCGCCGTCGCGGAAGTACACCCCCGACGAGCAGACCTGCCGGTAGTTGTGCACCGTCTGCACCACCGGCACGCCGTGCTTATGCGCCGTCCGCACCACCCAGGGCGAGAGCAGCGGGTACGGGTTGTGCAGGTGCAGCGCGTCCGGCCGGTGCTCGGTGAGCAGCCGGGCCAGCTCCTGCTGGGCGCGGGGAGCGTAGATCGGGGAGATCGGCAGCAGCGCCTTCGCCGTCTTCGGCATGGTAGGGATCTCGTCGGAGCTGCGCAGGAACGGCAGCACCTCCACCCCAGCCGCGGTGAGCTGGGCGATCTCGGCGTCGACGATGGTGTTCTCACCGGAGGGCTGAGCTTCCCGGTACCGGTTGTGCGCCACCACGATTCTCACGGAAAAGAAGGCTACCGTTGGACGATGCCCGAACTTCCGGAGGTGGAGGCGCTCGCCGGTTACCTGCGACAACGCGCGGTGGGTCGACGGGTCGACCGCCTGGAGGTAGCCGCGATCAGCGCCCTGAAGACTTACGATCCGGCGCCGACCGCCGTCGCGGGCCGGGCCGTGACCGATGCCCGACGGTACGGCAAGTTCCTCGACGTGGTCTTCGACGGCGGCCTGCACCTGGTGGTCCACCTGGCCCGCGCCGGTTGGCTGCACTACCGGGAGGCGTTCGCCTCGGCCGCTCCACTGCGACCCGGGAAGGGACCGATCGCGATCCGGGTACGCCTCGACGACGGCTCCGGCTTCGACCTGACCGAGGCGGGTACGCAGAAGAAGCTCGCCGCCTACCTGGTGACGGACCCGCAGGCGGTGCCCGGGGTGGCCAAGCTCGGCCCGGACGCACTCTCCGCCGACCTGGCCACCTTCACCGGCGCCCTGCGCGGGCGGCGGGGACAGGTCAAGGGCGTGCTCACCGACCAGTCGGTGCTCGGCGGGGTCGGCAACGCGTACTCCGACGAGATCCTGCACGCCGCGAAGCTGTCGCCGTTCGCGTTGACCGACCGGCTGACCGACGACCAGATGGCGACCCTGCACGCGGCGACCCGGCGGGTGCTCGGCGACGCGGTGACCCGGTCGCTGGGGCAGCGGGCGGCGGAGCTGAAGGGCGAGAAGCGCTCCGGCCTCAAGGTGCACGCCCGCTGCGGGCTGCCCTGTCCGGTCTGCGGCGACACGGTCCGGGAGGTCTCGTTCGCCGATTCCAGCCTTCAGTACTGTCCGACGTGCCAGACGGGCGGGAAGCCGCTCGCTGACCGACGGTTGTCCCGACTCGTACGGTGAGTAACACCACTCACTGATTACGGAGCGGAACCGGACGGGCGGTGCGCAACCACCGGTCCGGCGCTCTACCCGGGCCGCCATCCATCGGTATAGTGGCCCGGTCCCCGGCTTCCGAATGGCATGGGGCCGGCCAGATCCCAGGCGGTAGGTGGCCGCCGCGCAATGACCCTAGGGTCGGCGACGAACGGAACTCGCGTGGGAATCTGGAACGGTGGGCGACCCGGGCGGTCACGGCGAGTGAACGCTGCGGGTGATGCGGGAGGACATGGGTGAGGTGACGGCTAGCCTCCAGCGCCCGGTTACCAACGAAGGCCGGAGCAGACTCGTGCGGCACGTCGACAGCTTCGAGATCCAGCCGCCGAATTCGCCGTCCCCGAACGGCGTACCCCGATCGGCGTGGGCCCGAGCCCGGCGGCGGGTGTCGCGATGGCATCGGCCCTACACGGCGATCCTGTTGCTCCTCGACTTCGCTGCGGTGGCCTTCGCCAGCCACACGGCGATCCGCACCTTCGATCAGGCCACCGCAGGTTTCCACCAGGCCCAAAACGACCCGACCTGGTTCTACACGGTCGCTTTCCTGCTGTTGCCGCTCGGCTGGCTGGCCATTCTCTGGTTCAACGGCGCCTACGACCGACGATATCTGGGGCTCGGGCCGGACGAGTTCAAACGGGTCATCCGGGCCGGGGTGGCCGTCTGTGCGGCACTGTCGTTCCTCGCCTTCGCCACCAAGACCGACCTGTCCCGGTTCACCGTCGGCACCGCGCTGCTGCTGGCGCTGCTGCTCATCCTGCTCGGTCGGATTCTGGCCCGTTTCGTGCTGCACACCGTCCGACGTAACATCCAGCAGGCGGCGCACCGGATGGTGCTCGTCGGTACCCTGCCGGAATGCCTGGAGGTGTACACGGCGGTCACCCGCACCCCGGCCGCCGGGCTCGTTCCGGTCGCCATCCACATCACCGACGGGTACGCGGCGGCCAAGGGGGTACAAACCCCGGTCCCGGTGTACGCGGGCCGCGACGTGCTGGCCCTGGTACGCGAGATGGGCGCGGACACCATCGCGGTCTGTGGCTCGGCCAGCGCCGAGCCCGGTGAGCTGCGCCGCCTGGCCTGGCAGTTGGAGGGCTCCGGAGTCGATCTGGTGGTGGCACCGCAACTGACCGACATCGCCGGTCCCCGGGTGCACATCCGCCCGATCGAGGGCCTGCCGCTGCTGCATGTCGAGGAACCCACCCTGTCCGGGCCGGCACTGCTGGCCAAGAGCATGATGGACCGGGTCGCCGCCGGCCTCGGGCTGCTCGCGCTGATCCCCGTCTTCATCGCCATCGCCATCGCCATCCGGGTCTCCGACCCTGGTCCGGTCTTCTTCCGTCAGCCCCGGGTGGGTCACGAGGGTCGCACCTTCCGGGTGTGGAAGTTCCGCACCATGTACGTCGACGCGGAGGACCGGCTGGCCAGCCTGGTCGACCAGAACGAGACCGACGGCATGTTGTTCAAGATGAAGCAGGACCCCCGGGTCTTCCCGGTAGGCCGCTTCCTGCGCGCCTCGTCGCTCGACGAGCTACCGCAGTTGATCAACGTGCTGAAGGGTGAGATGTCGCTGGTCGGGCCCCGTCCGCTGCCCGCCGACGACGGCGACTTCCTCGGTGACGTGCGACGCCGGCTGCTGGTGCGCCCAGGTATGACCGGGCTGTGGCAGGTGTCCGGCCGCTCCGATCTCTCCTGGGACGAGGCTGTCCGGTTGGACCTGTACTACGTCGACAACTGGTCGCTGGCGTACGACCTGAGCATCCTGTGGCGCACCGTCGGTGTGGTGGTCGCCCGCAAGGGTGCGTACTGACCGGCGCCCACCCCTTCCCCGCAGCGTCCGCAGCCAGCAGGATCGTCGACGTGGGTGGCAGCATCTCTGCCGTGATCGGCGTCTTCTCCCTGGTCAGCGTGCTGGCCGGGGCGTTGTACGCGGTCGGCCGGCTGCGGGGGCGGCGCGGCATCGCCACCCCCGGGCAACGGGCCACCTACGAGGTGCTGCACACCGCCGGGCTGGCGGCCGAACCGCTGCGGGCCGGGCTGAACCCGGCCGGCGCGGCGAAGGCCGCCCGTCACCTGCGTACCCTGGTCGGCGCGGAAGGGCTGGCGTTGGCCGACACCGCCGACCTGCTCGCGCTCGACGGACGCGGCGCGCACCACCGGAAGCAGTTGCGTGCCGCCGCCCGGCGGGTGATCGCCTCCGAGCGCTCCACCGTGCTCGGGGAGGCGGAGCTGACCTGCGACCGGATCGACTGCCCGGTCCGCGGTGCGGTGGTGGCACCACTCGGCGGTGCGTCGGGCCGGATCACCGGTGCGCTTGTCGCCGTCACCGACGGTGCACCGGCACCCGGTCTGGTCCAGGCCACCCTGGAGACCGCGCACTGGGCCGGCAGCCAGCTGGCGCTGGCCGAGTTGGACTCGTCCCGGGAACGCCTGGCCCGGGCCGAGGTACGCGCGCTGCGTGCCCAGATCAGCCCTCACTTCATCTACAACGCGCTGACCGCGATCGGCTCCTTCGTCCGCACCGATCCGGAGCGGGCCCGGGAGCTGATCCTGGAGTTCGCCGAGTTCACCCGCTACTCCTTCCGGGCACATGGGGAGTTCACCACGCTGGCCGAGGAACTGCGTTCGATCGACCGCTACCTGACCATCGAACGGGCCAGGTTCGGTGACCGGCTCCAGGTGCGGCTTCAGATCGCCCCCGAGGTGCTGCCGGTGACCCTGCCGTTCCTGTGCCTGCAACCACTTGTCGAGAACGCGGTACGCCACGGGTTGTCGCGTAAGCCGGGCACGGGCATGGTGAGCATCGAGGCCCGGGACGCGGGCGCCGAATGCCACATAACGGTGGAGGACGACGGAGTGGGCATGGATCCCGCCACGCTCACCGCGGGGATCGCCGAACTGGCCGGGTCGAGCGGCGACCCGGGTGACGATCCGGGACAGCACGTCGGCCTGTCGAACGTCGACGAGCGTCTGCGCTCGGTCTTCGGTGACGGCTTCGGCCTGGTCGTCGACACCGGTGTCGGCTCGGGCACGAAGGTGAGCATGCGGGTGCCGAAGTTCCACCCCGGTGTACGGGCCGGTTCGTGACCGGCGCCGGCCCGACCCCCGTCACCGGTTTCCTGCGGGTGCTGGCGGTGGACGACGAGCCACCGGCGCTGGACGAGTTGGCGTACCACCTGCGGGCCGATTCTCGGGTGGCCCGGTTGCACACTGCCGGCGACGCCACCGAGGCACTGCGGGTGCTCCGAGACGACGACGTGGACGTGGTCTTCCTGGACATCCGGATGCCCGGCCTCGACGGCATGGAGCTGGCCCGGGTGCTGCGCCGTTTCGCCCGGCCTCCGGCGATCGTCTTCGTCACCGCGTACGACGACGGCGCAGCCGACGCCTTCGACGTGGGTGCCACCGACTACGTGCGCAAGCCGGTACGTGCGGAGCGGCTGGCCGAGGCGCTGCGCCGCGTGGTCGGCTCCCGGGTCGTGCCGAGCCATCCCGCCGCGCTGGCCCGGGCCGAGGTGGATCCCACCATCCCGGTCGAGCTGGCCGGCACCACCCGGATGCTGCCCCGGTCCGCTGTCCGGTGGGTCGAGGCACAGGGCGACTACGCCAGGCTGCACACAGCGGACGGGTCGCACCTGGTGCGGGTGCCGCTGGCCACGCTCGCCGAACGGTGGGCCGACGCCGGGTTCGTCCGGATCCACCGGTCGTACCTGGTGCGGCTGCGGCTGATCGCCGAACTGCGCCTGGTCAACTCCGGTTACGTGGTGGTGGTCGACGGTACCGAGCTGCCGGTGAGCCGCCGGCACACCCGCGAGTTGAAGGACAAGCTGGTCCGCGCCGCCAAGCAGGAGTGGAGCCGCTGACCGGTTCACCGTGCCCGCATCGGGTCCCATGACCGCCGATCTGGTCATCCGACCAGCTGACGGCATGGCCCGGGGGCGCCTGCCGCCCCGGGCCAGCGGTTGTCCACAGCTCCACCTCGTTATCCACAAGATATCCACAGCCCGCTTGACATTCCTGTCCGGCGGACGAGACTGCCGAGATGGCCGCCGAGGATCCTCTGCCGGAATCCGGCCGGCCGGCGCCGTCCCCGGCCGCGCCCGGCTCCGGGCCGCCGCCGCGTACCCGGGTGGTGCTGGCCGAGGTGTCCCGCCGGTCGCGCTGGCCCGCCGGCACCCACACCGAACTGACCCAGCAGACCCGGGTCGGTGAGGCGCTCGTCCGCGGTCTGGTCCGCGCGCAGCTGGCGCTGGCCCTGCAGCTGTCGGCGGTGGTGATGGTCGGGCTGGGCGGGCTGCCCTGGCTGTTCGCCGTCGCACCCTCCGTCGGCCGGATGACCGTACTCGGCGTCAACCTGCCGTGGCTGCTGCTCGGGGTGCTCTCGTTCCCGTTCCTCGTCGCCGTCGGGTGGACGTACGTCCGCCTGACCGAACGCAACGAGCAGGATTTCACCGACCTGGTCCACCGGCCGGAGCGCTGACGTGGGCAACGATCTCGTCGTACCGGCGATCGTGGCGGTCACCCTGGTCACCGTCGCCATCGGTTTCTACGGGCTGCGGCTGGCCCGCACCACCTCCGATTTCCTGGTCGCCTCCCGGGTGGTCAGCCCCACCTGGAACGCTGCCGCGATCGGCGGCGAGTACCTGTCGGCGGCGAGCTTCCTCGGCGTCGCCGGGCTGATCCTCAAGTACGGCGTGGACGTGCTCTGGTACCCGGTCGGGTTCGCCGCCGGCTACCTGGCCCTGCTGCTGTTCGTGGCCGCACCGCTGCGCCGGTCCGGCGCGTTCACCCTGCCCGACTTCTGTGAGGTGCGGCTCGGGTCCCGCCGGCTACGGACCCTCGCCACCGTCTTCGTGATCTTCATCGGCTGGCTCTACCTGGTGCCTCAGTTGCAGGGTGCCGGCCTGACACTGGCCACGCTTGCCGGCTCGCCGTACCCGGTCGGCGCGCTCGTGGTGGCCGCCGTGGTGACCGCGAACGTGGCATTGGGCGGGATGCGGGCGGTCACCTTCGTGCAGGCGTTCCAGTACTGGCTGAAGCTGACCGCGCTCGCCGTACCGGCGATGTTCCTGGCCCTGCAGTGGCAGGCCGACGGCCGTCCGGCGGTGACCCCGCCGGACGGGGCCACGTTCCGGACGGCGACCACCGTCGTGGTCGAGCAGCAGGCCGTGCTCACCCTCGCCGACGGCCAGACCCTGCAGGTACGACCCGGTGACGAGCTGAGCTTCACCGAAGGCGAACCGGTGCCGGACGTTTCCGGGGTGGCCAACGGGGCCGCCGACTGGCTGCTACCAAGCGACGCCGGTTCCGACGACCGGGGGTTGTTCGGCACGTACTCGCTGATCCTGGCCACTTTCCTGGGCACCATGGGACTGCCGCACGTGCTCGTGCGCTTCTACACCAACCCCGACGGGGCCGCCGCACGCCGGACCACCCTGGTGGTGCTGGCGCTGGTCGGGGTCTTCTACCTGCTACCCACCATCTACGGCGTGTTGGGCCGGATCTACACACCGCAACTGCTGGTCACTGGGCAGACCGACGCGGTGGTGGTGCTGCTACCCGCGGCGGCGCTCGGCGCCGGAACCACCGGCCGCCTACTGGCTGCACTGGTCGCCGCAGGAGCGTTCGCTGCCTTCCTGTCCACCTCGTCCGGGCTGCTGACAAGCGTCGCCGGGGTGATCTCCACCGACGTGCTCGGTCGGGGTTCGGTGCGCGGCTTCCGGCTGGCCACAGTGATCGCCGGGGTGGTGCCGACGGTCCTCTCCCTCAACGTTTCGGGTCTGGACGTCTCGCAGGTGGTGGGCCTGGCGTTCGCGGTGGCGGCGTCCAGCTTCTGCCCACTGCTGGTGCTCGGCATCTGGTGGCGAGGTCTTACCGATGCGGGTGCGGCCGTCGGCATCCTCGTCGGCGGCGGTGCCGCGGTGACGTCGGTCCTGGTCGTCGTCCTCGGCCCGGCCATGACCGGTTGGCCCGCAACCCTCGTCGCCCAGCCGGCCGCCTGGACGGTACCGCTGGCTTTCACGGTGATGATCGCGGTCTCGATGGCCACCCGCCGCCGCGCCCCTGCCGACATCGGCCGGACCATGCTCCGCCTGCACGCCCCCGACGCCCTCCGCTCGTGAGGAGAGGCCCTTCCCCTGCGTCTGCGGTCACTGCGACGATTCCCTGTCACCGGCTGGGGGTGTCGGTTCGCGTCGATGCTTCCGGTCACCGGCGCGACTGCGGCCTCCGACTCGGGGATGAGCTGCGGCTCCTCCTTCGGGCGGGGCGGCGGGTTGGCCGGCACGGGATACGGTCGGCGCATGACTGCTGAGTATCCGGCGCTGGC
This sequence comes from Micromonospora sp. HNM0581, assembly GCF_012726175.1. GTDB lineage: Bacteria > Actinomycetota > Actinomycetes > Mycobacteriales > Micromonosporaceae > Micromonospora. Next base: position 334,125 of record NZ_JAASAD010000003.1, on the reverse strand, counting down.
GCTACGCGGCCTGGTCAAGAGCTTCGACGGCAAGGTCGCGGTGACCGGCGTTGATCTCGACGTTCCCGCCGGCTCGTTCTACGGGCTACTCGGACCCAACGGCGCCGGCAAGACCACCACCCTGTCGATGGCGGTGGGGCTGCTGCGCCCCACCGCTGGCGGCGCCTGGGTGCTCGGCCACGACGTGTGGGTCGACCCGGTGACCGCCAAGCAGTTGCTCGGCGCCATGCCCGACGGGGTACGCCTTTTCGACCGGCTCAGCGGAGCCGAGCTGCTCGCCTACCACGGTCTGCTGCGCGGCATGGACCCGGCCGTCGTCGACAGGCGGGCGGCGGAGTTGCTCGACGTGCTGGCTCTCGCCGATGCCGGCCGGACGCTCGTCGTCGACTACTCCGCCGGTATGAGGAAGAAGATCGGCCTGGCCTGTGCGTTGTTGCACGGCCCCCGGCTGCTGGTGCTCGACGAACCGTTCGAGGCGGTCGATCCGGTTTCGGCGGCGCTCATCCGGGACATCCTGCAGCGGTACGTTGCCGGCGGCGGGACGGTGGTCTTCTCCAGCCACGTCATGGAGGTCGTGCAGCGGCTCTGCTCACATGTGGCGATCCTCGCCGGAGGCACCATCAAGCGGGTCGGCACGCTGGAGCAGGTACGCGGTGACCGCTCGCTGGAGGAGGTATTCGTCGAGGTGGTGGGCGGACGTACCGCAACCGGTGAGGAGTTGGCGTGGCTGTCCCGGTGACCCTACCGGCGGGCCCGGTGCGGCCGGTGTCGGCGCGTCACTTCGTCCGGCTCAAGCTGCGCGTGATGGGCAACAATTTTCACGGCCAGGGCTGGCGGGTGGCGCTGTTCCTGGTCGGCTCACTGGTCGGGCTCTGGTTCGCGGTCGGTGCCTTCTTCGGTCTGGCGGCTCCCGGGCTGGTCGGCGACGACCGGTACGCCCTGCTGGTCGCCGCCTTCGCGGGCGGGTTGACGGTGCTCGGTTGGCTGTTGCTGCCGCTTGTCTTCTTCGGCGTCGACGAGACCCTCGACCCGGCCCGGTTCGCGCTGCTGCCGCTGTCCCGACGTACCTTGGTCACGGGACTGTTCGCGGCGGCGTTGGTGAGCGTACCCGCGGTCGCCGTGCTGCTCGCCCTCTCCGGCCTGGTCGTCACCGCCGCAGTGTTCGGCGGCTGGTCGGCCGCGTTTGTCACGGTCGTCGGGGTGGTCTGCGGGTTGCTGCTATGCGTGGCAGCCGCCCGGGCGGTGACCAGCGCATTCGCCACCATGCTGCGCTCCCGCCGGGTGCGTGACCTGGCTGCCGTCCTGCTCGCGGTACTCGCCGCCCTACTCGGTCCGTTGCAGCTCGCCGGGTTGGCCGCCCTCGAGGACACCGACTGGGATCGGCTCGTCGGGGTGGCGACGGTGATCGGCTGGACCCCGTTCGGCGCCCCGTGGACGGCGGGTATCGACGTGGCGCAGGGTCGCCCCTGGGCCGCACCCGTGAAATTGCTGATCACCGTGGTGACGATCGTCGCGTTGCTGGCCTGGTGGTCACGCTCGCTGGAGTCCGCGATGGTGGGCGCGGTGGGCGCGGTGGGCGGCGGACCGGCCCGCGCGAGACCCGGAGTCACCGGCGGCTCGGTGGCCCAACTCTTCCCCCGGGCTGTCGGCTGGCTTCACCGGGACCGTTTTGGCGCCCTGGTCGCCAGGGAAGCGCGTTACTGGTGGCGGGACGTCCGACGCCGCGCCAACCTGATCACCATTGCGGTGGTCGGTCTCTTCGTACCGGTGATGGTCAACTTCGGTGGGCAGGGCTTCACTCTCGACAGCGACCAAAGTTTCAGCCCTGCCGGAGAGTCGTCACCGGTGCTGGTCAGTCTCTCCATGCTCTTCGTCGGGCTCCTTGCCGCGGTGACCCTGGCGAACCAGTTCGGGTTTGACGGCAGCGCGTACGCGGCGAACGTGGTGTCCGGGGTCCCGGGTCGGCTGGAGTTGCGCGCTCGGGCGACGGCGTTCTCGCTCTATGTGCTGCCGTTGCTCGCGATGGTGGCCGTGGTGATCGCACTCGTGCTCGGTGAGCCGACGTGGGTCGGTTTCATGGCCGGTGCACTTGTCGCCACCTACGGTGCCGGGCTGGCGGTCAACTCGTTCGTCTCGGTACTCGGCGCCTACGCGTTGCCGGAGACGAGTAACCCGTTCGCGATGAACAGTGGGGCCGGGCTGGTCAAGGGGCTGCTCACCATTCTGGCCATGATTGTCACGGGCGTGCTCGCCGTCCCGATGGTGCTCGCTGCGGGTCTGCTCGGCGACACCTGGGTTTGGCTGGGCCTGCCGCTGGGCGTGGCCTATGGCGTCGGCGCGTTGCTGCTCGGCACCTACCTGGCGGGCGACGTGTTGGACCGCCGTCAACCCGAGCTGCTCGCCATGGTCACACCCCGCCGCTGACGCCGCACCGGATGCGACATGTCGTGATATCACATCCGGGGGATACGGCGACAGGCCGTATTCACGACGGACCGGCCCGGGTCGGTTGAACCGGGCGGACGGGGGGTCACAATGTTTCACGTGAATCATGAGCCGGGTGCCCGGATCCACCACACCGACCCGTTCGCCGCACCGGCCGAGAACCGCTCGCCCGTACGCCGGCTGCGAGGCCGACTCGCCGCGCCGGTGACCCTCTGGACGGCGCCCGGGCCCGCAGGACTGACGGTGTCGTCGACGCTCGTCGCGGAGGGCGAGCCGGGCCGGCTGCTCGGGCTGGTCGACGTCGAGTCGGAGCTGTGGGCGGCGGTCGAGGCCGCCGGCTGTTTCGCCGTGACCCCGCTCGGTCCGCCCCACCGGCAGCTCGCCGACCGATTCGCCGGTCTGTTTCCCTCGCCGGGCGGCCTCTTCGCCATCGGCGACTGGCTCGACACGCCCTACGGGCCGGTGCCGAACGACGCGGGCGGCTGGGCCGGTTGCCGCCTCGACGGGGCCCGGGAGTACGGCTGGGGTCTGCTGGTGGAGGCGACCGTAGAGCGCGTGGAGCTGACCGACGACACCGAGCCCCTGCTGCACCATCGGGGGCGCTACCGGGAACTGGCGTGACCGTTACGACGGTCCGTAAACCCCCTCCTTTAGGCTGACCAGTCATGAAGGTTGAGCAGCGCTTCGGTCCCGGTCACCGGGTCCTGGTCACCGGCGGTGCCGGTTTCGTTCCGTCGCACCTGGTGGATTCCGTGATCGAGCGTGGCTGCACGGTCGTCGCTCTCGACAACTTCGTCACCGGGTCCCGGGGGAACGTCGCGCACCTGCTCGACGAGCCGACCTTCACCTTGGTGGAGGCCGACATCTCCGATGGGCTGCCCAACCACCCGGCCTTGGCGGAGCGGTTCGACGCGATCCTGCACATGGCCTCGCCGGCCAGCCCGACGGACTTCGAGAAGCTGCCGGTGGAGATCCTGCGGGTCGGCTCGGTGGCCACCCTGCACCTGCTGGAACGCGCTGCCGCCGACGGTGCCCGGTTCCTGCTCGCCTCCACCTCCGAGGCGTACGGCGACCCGAAGGAGCACCCGCAGCGGGAGACGTACTGGGGCAACGTGAACCCCGTCGGCATCCGCAGCGTCTACGACGAGGCGAAGCGCTTCTCGGAGGCCGCGACGATGGCGTACCGCCGCAGCCGGGGCGTGGACACCGCGATCGTGCGTATCTTCAACACCTACGGACCGAGGATGCGACCGGACGACGGGCGGGCCATCCCGACCTTCATCTCCCAGGCGCTGCGCGGCGAGCCGATCACCGTGCACGGCACCGGCGACCAAACCCGTTCCATCTGCTACGTCGCCGACCTGGTGCGGGGCATCCTGCTGCTGCTGGACTCGACCGAGAGCGGGCCGGTGAACTGCGGCACCGAGCACGAGATGAGCATGCGGGAGCTGGCCGAAACGGTCGTCTCGCTCTGCGGCAGCCAATCTGAGGTGACCTACGTCACGCGTAGCGCCGACGATCCGGAGATGCGTCGTCCGGATCTCGCCCTCGCCCGGAAGACGCTCGGCTACCAGCCGACCGTCGCTCCCGAGGAGGGGCTGCGGCGCACCATCGAGCACTTCCGCAAGCGGCTGGGGTAGTTGTCACCGGCGGCGCACCATCGGTAGGGGCGAGACTGGCTCGCGCTGCGTACATTGAGTTACATGTCAGCGACCTTCTCCGCCGCGCTACCGGCCCTCCACCTGCATCGCGGCGCCGGCCGGGCGGCCGTACCGGGCCCGGGACGCGCAGGCCGGGCGGGCAGGCCGGGCGACACCCGACGGCAGCCGGCGTACGACGATGAGCGGCTTTCTCCGGGCGGCCCGGGAGGACCACGGGGTCCGTTCGGTCCGGGCGGTCCCGGTGGCGGTCCGGCGCCACGAAGGCGACCGCAGTGGCGCCGTGTCGCGCTGGTGGCCGGAGTCGTGGTGCTGGTGCTGGCCTTGGTCGGCGGGGCGGGTGCCTGGTTCTACGCCCGTAGCCTCGACAACAACATGGCCCGGACGGACCCGTTCTCGGAGATCACCGGTGGCCGGCCGGCCAAGGCGGTGAACGGCGCGCTGAACATCCTGCTGGTGGGCACCGACTCGCGGGATCCGGACGCACCGATGGACCGGGCCGGTGAGTGGCGGGCCGACACGATCATCGTCATGCACGTCCCGGCCGACCACGAGCAGGCTTACCTCGTCTCCATCCCCCGGGACCTGTACGTGCCGATCCCGGAGAGCGCCGGTGCGGGGTGTGAGACGGGCCAACGACGGAAGATCAACGCAGCGTTCGCGTTCGGTGGACTGCCCTTGGCGGTACGCACGGTCGAGTGTTTCACCGACGTGCACATCGATCACGTGATGGCGATCGACTTCGCCGGATTCAAGCAGGTCACCGATGCCCTCGGCGGGGTGGACCTGGAGGTGGAGCGGACCATCACCTCGATCCACAAGCCGTACCGGAAGTTCACCAAGGGCACCAACACCATGAACGGTGCCGAAGCCCTGGACTGGATCCGTCAGCGCAAGCAGTTTCCCGACGGTGACTTCGCCCGGATGCGCCACCAGCAGGAATTCCTCCGGGCACTGATGGACAAGGCTGCGAGCACGGGCACGCTCACCAACCCGAAGAAGCTCAACGCCTTCCTCCAGTCGGTGACCGAGGCGGTCACGGTCGACGCCGGTTTCTCGCTCACCGACATGGCGGTGCAGTTCCGCAACCTGCGCGGCGAGAACCTGACCTTCGTCACCAGCCCGCACCTGGGCAGCCAGAACATCAACGGTGAATCGGTGGTCGTCTCCGACCGGGAGAAGGCACTGACCATGTACCGGGCGATGGCCGGGGACACCATGGGTGACTGGATGCGGGCCAACGAGCAATCGACCACCGGCAACGGCTGAGCACGAGCGACGACGACCGATCGTCCACTTAGCTGTGGACGATCGGTCATTTCAGCAGGATGACGCGGTAGAGAACGTGAATTGGACACGACGCGAACTCGCCTGCACCAGAACGCGAACGTAAAGTGTTTCCGCCCCCTTCTGCGTAACGAGCTGGAGCACGCATGCCGGTTCAGAGCCCCTCCCTGCTTGAGCCGCCGCGCGCGTCCGTCGCCCAGCCACCCAGCGGCGCGGACGGCCACGGCAAGAGTCGCTCTCGGCGAAAGGACCCGCTCTGGGCCCGGCTCACCGTGATTCTCGGCGCTGCACTGATGATGACCAGCGGTGTGGCGATCGTCGGCAGCAAAGCGGTGATCAGTCAGGCGACCGGCAGCATCTCCCAGCAGAACCTGCTCGGCGGCGCCGGCAAAACCTCCGCCGAAGGCGGATCCGACCTCAAGGGCCCGATCGACATGCTGCTGCTGGGCGTCGATGCCCGAGAGCGGTGGGCAGCTGACGACGTGCGTGCGGACAGCATCATCGTGCTGCACATCCCGGCCACCCACGACCAGGCGTACCTCATCTCGATCCCGCGTGACACCGAGGCGCGGATTCCGGCCTTCGAGCAGACCCGTTATCCCGGTGGCGTCGGTAAGATCAACGCAGCGTTCCAGGCCGGCGCGCAGAACGGCGGCGGCTGGGAGGGCGGCGCCCAGTTGATGGCGCAGACCCTCAAGGCGATGACCGGGGTCAGCTTCGACGGCGCGGCGATCATCAACTTCGGCGGCTTCAAGAACGTGATCGACGCCCTCGGCTCCGTGCGCATCTGCCCGAAACAGGACGTCACCTCGATCCACATGTCGTACGTCGACGGCAAGCCGATGTGGAACGCGGACGCCAAGAAGACCGGTAAGCCGCGTACCCCAGTGGTGCACAAGAAAGGCTGCCAGGAAATGGAGGGCTGGGCGGCCCTGGACTTCTCCCGTCAACGGTACGGCCTCAAGAACAGCGACTACGACCGCCAACAGAACCAGCAGCAGCTGATCAAGGCGATGGCCAAGAAGGCGACCCAGGACGGGAGTCTGACCAACCCGGTCAAGCTCAACCAGCTGGTCAAGGCGGCCGGTAAGGCGTTCATCCTGGACACCGGGGGTGTGCCGGTGGAGGATTTCGTGTTCACCATGCGCGGAGTCACCGGCAACGAGCTGATCATGCTGAAGACCAACGGCGGCACCTACAACGCCAAGGGCAACGGCACCGAGGCGCTCAGCGAACAGACCCTGGAAATGTTCCAGGCCATCCGGAAGGACGAGCTCGCCGAGTTCGTCTTCCACAACCCCGAGGTGATTTCCTCTCGCAAGTGACCCGGCTCTGACCGGCCGCTGGAGCGGCCCGGCCGGAGACCGCGGGGCGGTTTGCTGGCAGCCACGCACCGGGGCTCTAGGCTTGGTACCCGTGATCGGACCCCAGATACCCACCGTGACCGTCTCAGATATCGACGATCGGACGTACCTGCTCGACGTCCGGGAGAACGACGAGTGGACCGCCGGTCACGCCCCCAACGCCCACCACCTGCCGATGATGGAACTACCGGCCCGTCTGGCCGAGGTGCCGACGGACCGCGACGTGGCCGTCATCTGCCGTTCCGGCGGACGATCCGCCCAGGTCGTCGCCTATCTGCTCCGCAACGGCTGGGAACAGGTGAGCAACGTCGCCGGCGGAATGGGCGACTGGGCGGCGGCCGGACGGCCGGTGCTCGGCTCCGACGGGCAGCCGGGCCGGGTGCTGTAGCCGCGAGCCGTGCCAGGCCAGGAGACCAGACATCCGTCCCGTTTCGGCGGTGACGTGGAGCGGCGTCTGATCGCCCCGCTCTGGTGCCGGCGCTGCGGGCGGCCGGAAACCAGATCTACGTGTGGACCGTGAACGAACCGGCCGACCTCGACCTCGCGCTGGCGGCAGGGTGGAGGGTGTGATCACCGACCGCCCGGCGCAGGCTATCGCCCGGCTACGTCGGTGAACACGACCTGGCCGGGTCTGCCGCCCAAGACGGGAGGCAGGCACACTCGGCTCATGCCGGACCGCATCGACTACTCGGCTCTCCTCGCCGGGCACACCGACGTCATCGAGATGATCAATTCCGGTGACGCGGGTCTGCCGGTACTGAATCAACTGCTCCGGGTCGCCCAACCGGCACTCGGGGCGGCCGGGATGGCGTTCGTGGAGTTCGCCCCCACCGGCGGTCGGGTGATAGCCGCCACCGGCGCCGCCGAGTGGACCGTCGGCCGACCGCTGCCCGCGAACGATCCCACCACCAGTTGCCTGCTCGCCGGTCCCCGGGTGCAGTGCGTACGAACCGATCGGTTCACCGGCCCGCTCGCAGGTGAACTGGCCGAGCGCGGCTTGTGCCGCATGGTCGTCTCCCGGGCCGAGATCGGCGGCCACACCGTCGGAAGTCTGCATGCGCTCTACCGAGCCGACGACGAGACACCCACCGACGAGCAGTGCGTGGTGGTCGGATTCGTCGGCTCCTGCATCGCCCACATGTACGGCGACCAGAGCGGCCTGCCGGTGCACGGCGACGGGCCGGTGGTCGCGGCGCTCGCCGACGGGCTGGCCGTGATCGACCGCGAGACCCACGTTCGGCTCTGGAACCCGGCCGCCGCACAGGTGACCGGTCGGTCCACCGCAGAGGCGATCAACCAGCCGCTGCCCTTTCCCCTCCCGCCGTCCGGACAGGTTCTCGACCATCGTCTACCGAATGGGCGCTGGCTACGGATCACCTCGGGTGCGCTGCCGGGTGACGGCGCCCTGCGGGTGGTCACCTTCCATGACATCACCGATCAGCAGCGGCACGACCACGAACGGGATCTCTTCGTGGCGGTCACCAGTCATGAACTGCGCACCCCGGTGACTGTGATCAAGGGCTTCGCGGACACCCTGACCGACCACTGGGACTCGCTCGGCGAGACCGACCGGCGGCAGGCGGCCCGGATCATCGGCCAACGGGCCAACGAGCTGGCCCGGCTGCTCGACCGCCTGCTCTGCTCCGCAGCCGAGGCGTGGCCTGGCGACGGGCCGCCGGCCCCCTTCGATCTTGCCGAGACGCTGCGGGGCGCGCTCGCCGACCTGCCTGCGGATCTGCGTCGACGGACGACCCTCGAGGTACCTACCGAGTTGCCGCGGACGATCGGGCATCGTCAGAGCCTGGCCACCGTGCTCACCGAACTCGTCACCAACGCCGGCAAGTACTCCCCACCCGACTCCCCGATCGACGTCACCGCGGGCGCCGACGACCGGACCGTCTGCTTCCGGGTCGCCGACCGGGGCATCGGTGTACGTCCGGAGCACGTGGAACGGGCCTTCGACCGGTTCTGGCAAGGCGAATCCGGTGACCGGCGTCGGTATCCCGGCACCGGTCTCGGCCTCTATCTCGTCCGTCGGATCGTTGAACAGCAGAATGGGTGGGTATTCCTTCGACCGAGAAGCGGTGGGGGTACGGTCGCAGAGGTGCGGCTGCCCCGCAGGTGACAGTGGGGGTCACGGGCGGGAGAGAGGTAGAGGTGGCGACGAGAGCTGTCGAACAGTCGTGGTGCGTGGTGGTGCCACACCATGCCAGCGGAGCGCGGATCGCCCGGCACCGGCTCGCCGCCGAGCTGGCCGGGGCCGTCTCCCCGGCGATGCTCGCTGATCTGGTGGCGGTCCTGGCCGAGCTGGTCGGCAACGCGGTCCGGCATGCCGGCCCGCTACCGGGTGGCGTGGTCCGGGTCGCCTGGCGGCTGCGCCAGACACCCGAGGGTCCGCAGCTCCGGCTTCGGGTCACCGACGGCGGGGCTGCGGGTGTCCCGCAGATCCGCCCACCGGACCCGGACGCTGCCGACGGACGGGGCCTACACATCGTCTCCGGCCTGGCTACCAGTTGGGGCGTGGAACGCGACGGGCTCGGGCAGAGCGTCTGGGCCGACTTCGACCCGGTGGGTGACCGGCCCGCGCTGGCGGCCACCGGCTGCGTTCGGTAGGTCGACCCGCTGTCAGGGCATGGGTGGGTCCGACCCCCACCGCCCACCGGATGGCTCTAGGCTGTGTCGCCGTGAGCAAGCGTCGAAAGAACCAGAGGTCCGCCGCCGCGTCCGGTAAGCGGGAACGGATCCGGGACGTCTTCGTTCCCCGCCCCTTCGAGGGGCTTGTCGACGAGCCCGAATGGATCGCCCTGCGAGAGCTCGTCCCGGCCGCCTCCGCCCCGCTGCGGCTGGCCCCGACGCTCGTGGACGAGCACGGCGACCGGCCGGTCACACTGGCCACCGTGCTGCCGATGGCCGCTCCCGCGATGTGCCGGAACGACGGTCACATCTTCATCGGGCTGCAGCGTCATCTTCATTCCGGTGACGTCTCCCGCGACCTGGCCGAGTCGCTGCTCTGCGCACTGCGTACCGCCCCCGGCGCGCAGGTCGCGGTGCCGCCGCTGCCCGGACCGGGCCCCCGCTTGCAGGACATCCTGGTCGACGGCCCGTTGGAGATCAGCCTGCACGAGGGGTTCGAGTTCTGGCTGGCTCCGGAGGCAGCCGAGGATCCGACCGTGCGAGCCTCGCTGGAGCGGGCGAACGCGGCGATCTATCCGACGGTGCGGCTGACGGCCGCTCGGGCGGCGTACTGGTGCCGGGTGACGGACAAGGCGCACGTCCGCTGGGTGCTGCCCGAGGGCGAGGAGGCCGCCCTGGACGCGCTGGCCCGGCTCGGTGCGGCCGGCTCGCTGACCCTCGGCGGCCAGACCCGCCTCGCCGGCATGTTCCGGGCCCACGGGCGGCTGGTACCGGTCTGGGATCTGCCCGAGGAGATTCCGGCGGGTGACTGGGAACAGCCGGTCGCCGACTTCGCGAAGCGGTACGCCGACGCCCTGGCCGAGACCGGACCGCTCGACGCCGACGCCCGCAGGTCCCGGCAGGGGCTGCTCGGCCGTCAACTCACGCTGCGTTGAGCTGCCGGCCGGAGGGCCCCCGCGCTACCTGACATGTTCGTGTGGTGCCCCCGCTCGCTCCCGCAGCAGCGGGCACGACATGCAGCGAGGGCCACCGCGCCCGGAGCCCAGCTCCGATCCGGCGATCGGGACGAGTTCGATGCCGGCCCGCTCCAACTGGGCGTTGGTCTCGACGTTTCGCTCGTACCCGACGCAGAGCCGGGGCGCGAGCGCCAGGGTGTTGTTGCCGTCGTCCCACTGCTCCCGCTCGGCGGTCACCGGGTCGAGCCCGGTGTCGATCACCCGCAGCCGGTCCAGGTCCATCGCGGCGGCGGCGGCCCGCAGGAACGGTGCCGGCCCGTCGACCCGCAGGTCCTCACCGTCGGCGCCGGCGATGACGGTGTACGCCGACAGGGTGCTGGCAACGTTCGGGTACATGAGTACCGCATCGGTGTCGACCATCGTGCAGATCGTGTCGAGGTGCATGGTGGCCCGTTCCTGGGCGATCGGTACGACGAGGATGGTGTGCGCCGACCCGGCCGCGAAGACCCGCCGCGCCAGGCGCTCGGCGCCGGCAGAGGTCGTCCGCTCGCCGACGCCGACGGCCAGCACGCCGGCTGCCAACAGCAGCACGTCACCGCCTTCCAGCGGCTCCAGGCGCGGCTGGTAGACGAACTCGGTGCCGGCGAACCGGGGATGGTGGCGGTAGATGGCTTCGGTGAGCGTGGTTTCCCGCTGCCGGGCGGGCATCGCCAAACTTGTCACACCGACCCGGTCACCGATCCACAGTGACGAGTCACGGGTGAACAGCAGGTTGGGCAGCGGGTCGATGATGAAGTCGTGCCGGTCCATCAGGGTGTGGACGAGGCCACTACGGCGGTCCCGTCCGAGCCGCAACTCCTCGTGGGCCAGACCGGCCACCAGCACGCCGGCCAGTGCGGCCGGGTCGAGGTACGCCAGGTGCGCGGCGATTCGGGTGCGCAGGGTGTCGCCGAGCCGCGGCGAGTCGAGCACTTCGTCGGTCAGCTCGGTCCGGGCCTGCGGCACGGCAAGCGTCTCGGTGAGCAGGTCGGTCAGATAGAGCACCTCGACGCCACGTTCCCGCAGGGCTGCCGCGAAGGCGTCGTGCTCTTCCTGGGCCCGGCCCACCCACGGGATGCCGTCGAAGAGCAACGAGTCGTTGTTGCGCGGGGTGAGCCGAGCGAGTTCCGGCCCCGGCCGGTGCAACAGGACTGTGCCGAGCCGGCCGACTTCACTGTCCACGTAGTGGCCCACCCTCGCAGCGTAGGGCAAGGTTTGGCGGCATCCGGTAAAACAACCGTGGGTGAATATGGCATTCATCCGCAGTCATTCCGGCGCTCCGGCTTGCCGACCACCGGGACTGGCGACGTAGGGTAGTGAGAACGTAACTTCGAGGGACCTTTTTCCGGAGGTCGCGATGACTGTCTTCCCCGCACGTCGAGCCGTACCGTCCGCCAGGGCGCTGCCGCCAGTGGCGGTACCGCACCCCCGGGGCGAGTCTTCCGGGGCGGTCGCGACTCCTCGTCCGTCTCCACTGGAATGGGCCCGCCGCCGTCGGGCGGAGCGGGGCGCGCGACGGCTCGAGGCAGCCGGTGCCCGCGCTCTCGGTCAGCTCGACCATCTCGGGCCGGCCTGGCACGTCATCGACTGGCCCCGCACCGACCCGGCGGACGTCCTGCTCGACGACCACGCGGACGATCGGGCCGGGTTCCTGGCGATCGGCCCGAGCGGACTCTTCGCCGTCACCATCGCCGACCACGGCCGCGCCCGCGTCCTGGTCGCCGCCGACGTGGTTCAGATCAACGGCAAGCGTCCGCCCTACGTGGCCGAGGCCCGACGCGACGCCCGGCGAGCGAGCAAGGCGCTTACTGCGGCTGTCGGCCACCCGATCCCGGTGACCCCGGTGCTCACCTTCGTGGGCTCCGGGGTGATCAGCGTCTACGGCCTGCCGAAGGACTGCCTCATGGCGACCCATCGGGAACTCGACCGGCTCCTGGTGGCCGGCGGCAACCGGATCAGCCCGGCCACCGCCGAGAAGCTGTCCCGGGTCGCCGCGCACCCCGGCACCTGGGGAAACGGCAGCCACCCACCGGCAGCCGACTACCGGTGGTACGAGGACGGCCGAATGGCCGCTGACAAGCCGACCGGCCGGCGGTAACGTCAGCGGCGACGTCTTGCGACCGGAACGGCTCGGCTCCCACCGGTCCGCTCCGTCGCCGACCGGGCACTGATCGACACCGACAGCACCGTACGTCTGAAACGGTCGGCGGTCGCTCCCGCGACCGGCTAGCGTGGACGTATCGTCGGTGCGCATAGGAGGCTCGGTGGCCCACGTCGAACTCTCGCTCTCAGAAGTGTTCGCGCCCGCCGGGGGGACACCGACAGAGCCTGGGTGCGACAACATCGACAGGTGGTCGGCCACGGTGTCCAGTGCCCATGAGCCCTGTCTGCTCATCGACGCCGAAACCCTCGTGCTGGCTGTCTCCACCGCTGGTTGTGAGCTGCTTCAGCTGGGCGCACCGGAGAACGTGATCGGTTTCCCGCTGCTCGACGGCGGTCTGCGACTGCTGGACTTCACCGCCTACCGGGGCGAGCTGGCCGAGCCTGAGATCGACAAGATCCCGCCGCTGCTGGCGCTCACCTCTGGCCGGCTGGCCCGCGGCCTGCTGCGGATCAAGGCGGCGATGAAGGACGCACCCGACGCGACCGTGGACGCCATCTCCACCCCTGTGGTCGCCGACGGCACGGTGGCCGGATCCCTCACCTTCTTCTCCGAGGTCTGACTTCCTCCTACCATGGGCTCGGCCCCCGCCATCCCAGTCTCCCGCCGTGAGGACCACCCCGTGCCGTCCACCACGCCGTTGCACCCCGGCCCCGCCCGGTCGACCACCGGTTCCCGTGCCCGCGCCATCGGGACCCTCAAGCCGGGTGGCCCATTTCTCGGTGTCGCCATGCTGACCGCGCTGCTTGTCGCCGGATGCGGGGCGCCCCCAGAGGTACTCGACGGCGGTGGTCTGCCGACGCGCGCACCCACCCGGACACCGGGCAGCCCGACCAGCCCCGTCACCCCGTCGTTCGGCGTGCTCCCGGGGGCTGTCCCGACCGCTCCATCGGCCGACCCGGGGCTGAACGCGGTCACCTGTGCCGGGGAGCCGTCCGCGAAGAGCATCACCGAGTTGGTACGTGGTCGTGCCGGCCTGCTGCCTGACAGTGCGCGGGTCAGCGTCCGAACTGGCCCGTTGTGTGCCGCCGACTGGCATCTGACCACCCTCGATGTGGCCGGGTACGAACCGCTGCAGGTGGTCACCCGGGATCGGGCCGGAACACTGAGCCTGGTGACCGCCGGCACCGACGTATGCACGGCCGAGGTGCGGGTCGCCAGCCCCACCGGCATCCAGACGCTTGCCTGCGGCAGCGATGGCGGCGGCATTCCGGTGCCGGTCCCCCCGTTGACGCCGTCGACGCTCTCAGCCTCGCCGTCGGGCTCGTCGCCGGCTCCGGGTGCGTAGGCTGAGCGCATGCCGGGAACACCGCCCACCCGTTTCGTCTATCTCGGGCCCGAGGGCACCTTCGCCGAGCAGGCACTGCGTACCGTGCCGGCCGCCGAGCGCGGCAGCCGTACGCCGGCTCGCAGCGTCGGCGAGGCGCTGGAGGCCGTTCGGTCCGCCGACGCCGACGCGGCTCTGGTGCCTCTGGAGAACTCGATCGGTGGCGCGGTGGGGATCACCCTCGACGAGTTGGCCGAGGGGGAACCGCTCGTCATCACCCGGGAGGTGATCCTGCCGGTGGAGTTCGTGCTCGGGGCACGCGCGGGAACTGTGTTGCCGTCGGTGCGCAGCGTAGCCGCCCACCCGCAGGCGTCCACCCAGTGCCGGGGCTGGTTGCGTACGCATCTTCCCGACGCGGTCGTGGTGGACGTGTTGTCCAACGGGGCGGCGGCGGCCGGGGCGGCCAGGGACGAGTACGACGCGGCGATCTGCGCGCCCATCGGGGCCACCCGGCACCGGCTCGCCGTACTGGCGGACAAGATCGCCGATCATCCGGACGCGGTGACCCGTTTCGTGCTGTTGGCGCGGCCCGGTCCGCCTCCGCCCGCCACCGGCGACGACGTCACGTCACTCGCCATCTACATCGCGCACGACCGGGTGGGCGCGTTGCTGTCCGTGCTCATGGAGTTGGCGGTGCGGGGCGTCAACCTGACCCGGATCGAGTCCCGACCGACTGGTGAGGCACTTGGTCGCTACGTCTTTTTCCTCGACTGCACCGGTCACGTCGCCGACGTACGGATGGGCGAGGCGTTGCAGGGGTTGCGTCGGGTCTGTGCCGACGTGCGCTTCCTCGGCTCCTACCCTCGGCACCGATGGGAGGGTTCGGCCAGGGAGCGGCCGGTGGCCGCGCCGGTGGGCCTCTCCGACGCGGACTACACCGACGCCGCTGCCTGGCTCGCCCGCCTACGCGGGGGCGAGCTGACCTGAAGGGCCCACCGGGGGCCGGTTCCGGCGCGGGGCGGGTCTCGGTGGGCGCGACCTATCGGAACAGGCTGCCGAGGACCCCGCCCTGGTCCTCCTGCCCGCTACCCATGATCGGCGGTTCCTCTGAGGGCTGCACGACGACGAAGCCGTGACCGGCGAAGCTCATCGTGTACGCCTCACCTGTGGAGCGACCGAGCAGCGTGCCGAGCCCGATCTGCTCGGCGCGGTGGTAGCCGGTCTGCAGACCAGCAGACCAGCAGACCGCGGCCTGCGGATCGACGTAGGTGGGGGCGTCGACGTTGAGTACGACAGGGGTTCCCCTGGTCGTGACGGCGATCCTGCCGTGCCCGGTGAAGACGCAGTTGAACAGGCCGGACGAGGCCATTCCCGCCCCGCCGACCATCTTGATGTCGTAGCGGAGGGTGGCGTCGAAGGCGAGCACGCTGGAGCCGTTGATGGACAGGGCATCGCCCGGCTCCAGGTCGATGACGTGCACGTCCTTGGCGAAGTCGGCGAGGAAGATGTCGCCGCGTCCGGTGAGTTTCATGAGCGGTACGCCCTCACCGGTGAGCTTCTGCTTGAGAAAGTTGCCCAGTCCGCCGGAACCGAGGGCCTGAAACTGCACCTGCCCCTGGTAGGCCACCATCGATCCGACCCGGGCCATCGCCTCGCCGTCGAGTTCGATCTTCAACATCTTGGAGTTCTGCAACCGCATCCCGGGCTGCGCCGACTCCTGCTCCAGATTCGCTGCCGAGAACAGCTCGCTACGCATGTTTCCTCCCTGCTCGCCGTTTCCTGCCGAGAGGGTAGGGCCAGCCCGCAACCTGGCGTAAGAGCCCTCAGTCCCAGCCCAGCTCGTGCAGACGCGCGTCGTCGATGCCGAAGTGGTGGGCGATCTCGTGCACCACCGTCACCGCGACCTCCTCGACGACGTCGTCGTCGTTCTCGCAGATACGCAGGATCGGGTTGCGGTAGATGAGGATCCGGTCCGGCAGTACGCCCGCGTAGTCCCAGCCTCGCTCGGTCAACGCGTGTCCCTCGTAGAGGCCGAGCAGGTCCTCCCCGGGCGGCGGATCGTCTTCGACCAGGATCACCACGTTGCTCATCAACGCCAGCAGCTCCTCCGGAACCTCGTCGAGCGCATCCCCGACCAGCTCCTCGAACCGCTCACGTCCCATCTCGACCGCCACGTCCGCATTCTCCCCCAGGCTGCCTGCGACCCGGCACCCCCGGGAGCGGCGGACCGGCACGTGGGTGCCGGTCCGCACGACGGTCAGGAGGTGAGGCGGGCGGTGAGGGTGATCTCGGCGCCGGGCGAGAGCAGGCGGGAGATCGGGCAGTTCTGTTTGGCGGCCTCGGCCAGCTTGGCGAACTGTGCCTCGTCGATGCCGGGCACCTCACCGACGGTGTCCAGCTCGATCCTGGTCACGGTCATCCCGGCGTCGGTCTTGTCGAGGTGCACCTTGGCGGTGGTCTCCACGGAGGTCGGCGTCGTGCCGGCATCGGCGAGCGCCTTGGAGAAGGCCATCGAGAAGCAGCCGGCGTGCGCAGCGCCGATCAACTCCTCGGGGTTGGTGCCCTCCCCCTCCTCGAAGCGGGACTTGAAGGAGTAGTTCCCCTCCAGCCCGCCTTTGCCGGTGCGGATGGTGCCGGACCCCTCGGTGAGGTTGCCCTGCCAGCGTGCGGAAGCGGTACGGATAGGCATACACCTGACGCTAGCCCACGTAGGGCCGGGAGGCGACCGACCACCCCCCGGGTCCCGTGGTTGTTCCTCTGCGTCGCGTCCCGGCTGTGACATGATGCCAACCGGACCCTGCGGCGCGCGGTGGACGCGCGGCGTCCCGGCCACCAGTAGAGGTGTCTGATGACCCACGACCTCCCTATCCCCCGTCAGGACGACCGGTCCGACGAAGCGAACGTCATCGAGTGGGGCGCGGGAGACGAGACCGCTGCGGCTGGGCGGTTCCGGCGGACCTTCGGCGGGCTCGGTCGGGACCACCGGGTGCCGTTGCTGTCGGCCGGGCTGGGTGGGGTGGCGGCCCTGGCATCGCTGCTGGGCGAATGGGCGACGATCACCGTTCCCGACGCAGGGCCGGATCCGAACACACCGCTCCAGGTGATCAGCGATGTCTCCGACCTGGGTATGGGCTCCGCGTACCTGGTCGGGCTGCTCGCCCTCGGTGCCACGGTGGCGCTCGCGGTGCGCGGCACCGACTCCGTTCGGGCGAATGCCCGAGTCGCCGGTCTGGCCCTGGCCGCGGGTCTGCTCGCCTTGCTGGTGGCGACCACGACGTCACTTGACGACTCGCTCGGTGAGACCATGCTGTTCAACCCGGAGCTGACTCTCGACGTCGAGTACGGGCGCGGCCTGACCGTCGCCTTCGTAGCCGTCGGGCTGTTCGTCGTGGCGCTGCTGCGCGCCGCGCCCGGGCCGGTCGGATCAGCGGCGGCACCGCAGGGGTCACGGCGGGGCAGCCGACTGCCGCTCGGGGACGCGGAGCCGGAGGGGGAACGTCCACCCGCCGACATCACCGTCACCCCGACGGTGCCCTTCGCCCGGGAGGCACCGCCCGGCTGATCCGGCGGACCAGGTCGAACGTCACCTACGGGGCGTCGTCCATTGGCGCCCGATTCGCCTGGAAGCCATGGTTGCTACCGGGTCTGCGAGGTACGGTGGCTGCCCGCCATTTCGCCGGGTCGCCGTTCGACGAGGTGAACGGCTGGTCGCGACGGCGGCGGGCGAAGGAGGAGCGATGAACCGCCCGGGCCTGCCCAAACTGATAGCCACCGACCTCGACGGGACGCTCGTCCGTAGCGACGACACCGTGTCGGCCTTCACCCACAAGGTCCTCGACCGGGTACGCGCGGCCGGCATCCCGGTGGTGGGGGCCACCGGTCGGGGCCCTCGGCTGACCGAACTCACCCGCAACGACATCCGCGCGGCCGACTTCCTCGTGCTGGCTGGTGGCGGCCGGGTGGTCGACCAGAGTGATCCGGAGGGGCCGGTGGTGCTGCGGGACGAGCGCCTCTCCTGCGAGGTGTTGGCCGTCCTGCTCGCTGAGTTGGAGGCTGCGGTGGGCCCACTGACGGTGATGGTCGAGGCGTCCGACGAGCACGACGCCCCGCTGTGGGGTGACTACCATCCTGCGTGGCCCTACCAGGACGCGTTCGAGGTACGCAGCCGCGCCGAGTGCCTGGCCGGTGATGTGATCAAGGCGTTCGCCCGTACCGCCGACCACCACGTGGACGAGTTGCTGGCCGTCGCCCGGGAGATCGCCGAACCGCACCGCGCCACGCTCACCCAGGCAGGTCTTGGCTTCATCGAAATCTGCCCGCCGGGGGTGGACAAGGCGTCCGGGCTCAGCGTCGTCGCGCAGAATCTCGGCGTGGACCCCGCCGACGTGCTTGTCTTCGGTGACATGCCGAACGACCTGCCGATGTTCGAGTGGGCCGGATGGGGGCGGGTGGCCGTTGCCAATGCTCACCCGAGCTTGCGCGCGGCGGCCGACGAGATCACCCTGCGCAACGACGACGACGGGGTTGCGGTCTACCTCGACCGGCTACTGTCCCGGTGATGGTTCCCACTCCACACCTGATCGCCACCGACATCGACGGGACGTTGCTGCGCGACGACCGCACCCTGAGCTCCCGTACCGCAGCCGTTCTGGCCCGGATCCGCGCCCGGGGCACGCCGGTCGTCCTGGTCACCGGCCGACCGATCCGTTGGCTCCGGCTGGTGTACGAACAGCTGGCCGAGCCGTTGCCGGCGGTCTGCGCCAACGGCGCGGTGGTCTACGACCCGACCACCGACGACGTGTTGCGGGCCGATCCGTTGGCTCCGGAGCTGCTCGCCGAGGTGGTCCGCCGCCTGCGTGCCGAGGTGCCGGAGGTCAGTCTGGCCGTGGAGATAGTCGACGGCCGGGAGATGCGTCACGAGGCGCACTACCCGTTGCGGTGGGACGCCGACGAGGAGGCGATCCGGGCCGTGCGGACGGCCGAGGAGTTGTTGTCGGCACCAGCGGTGAAACTGCTCGCGCGGGCCGGCGAGCAGGACCCGGACCGGTTCACCCGGCTCGTCGCCGCCGCCCTCACCGGGCTCGCGGAGGCCACCCACTCGTCGTACTCCGGGCTGGTGGAAATCTCGGCGGCGGGGGTGACGAAGGCAGCCGGTCTCGCCTGGTACTGCCATCGCCTCGGCATCGCCGCAGCGGACGTGCTTGCTTTCGGGGACATGCCGAACGACCTGCCGATGCTCACCTGGGCGGGGCGGGCCGTGGCGGTCGGCAACGCGCATCCGGAGGTGCTGGCGATCGCCGACGAGGTCGCCCCGGCGAACTCGTCCGACGGTGTGGCGGCGTACCTGGAGAAGGTTTTCGGGGCGGACTGAGCCGTCCGGACGCGGTGCGACGAGCGCCGCGTCCGGACGGCGGGATCAGAGGTACTGCCCTGTGCTGTGTCCTTCACCACTGGACTGACCCATGCCCGGCATGCCTGGCAGCGCCGCCCCGGCGGGTCCGCTGGGCAGCGCCTGCCGGCCGGAGCGCATCTGCTCCAGCTGTACCCGGGCTGCCATCTGCTGTGCGACCAGGGCGGCCTGGATGCCGTGGAACAACCCTTCCAGCCAGCCGACCAACTGAGCGTGGGCGATGCGCAGCTCACCTTCGCTCGGTGCCTGGTCCTCGGAGAACGGCAGCGATATCCGCTCCAGTTCCTCGCGCAGCTCGGGAGCGAGTCCCTCCTTCAGTTCGACGATCGACCGCTTGTGGATCTCCCGCATCCGGTGCCGGCTGGCATCGTCGAGAGGAGCGGCCTTCACCTCCTCCAGCAACTGTTTGATCATGCTGCCGATCCGCATCACCTTGGCCGGCTGCTCGACCAGACGCGACGGATCCTCGCCGAGCCCCTCGTCGGTCTGCACGGTGCCGACAGGCCGGCCGTCTGGTCCGACCACCACCACCGTCCCGGAGTGTCCGGTGCCCTCCCGATCGGGCTCGTCGTTCTGTCCAGCGGAGCGCGCTTCGGTCATGCCCTCCATCTTTACCCAGCGGTACCGGTGGACGCGCGTCGGCCCGGCCGGACACCCGTCCCACGCAGGCCCGTGGACCGCGCTACCGTCGCCCGATGCCCTCCGATCCTCGGGCGGTGCTCACCCGCCCCGCACCCGAACCGGACGTGAGCGTCGCGTACGGTTCGCATCCGGACCAGATCGCCGACCTGCGTCGCCCGGCCA
Source organism: Micromonospora sp. HNM0581 (assembly GCF_012726175.1). Taxonomy (GTDB): domain Bacteria; phylum Actinomycetota; class Actinomycetes; order Mycobacteriales; family Micromonosporaceae; genus Micromonospora. The sequence continues at coordinate 314,100 of NZ_JAASAD010000003.1, read as the reverse complement.
TCTCAAAGGCGCCCCGGCCGCTGGTGGTCGTGGTGCATGGTGGTTTCTGGCGGGCGGAGTACGACCGGCGGCACACCGGGCCGCTGGCGAGCGCACTGGCCGCGCTCGGATACCCGGTCGCCCAGTTGGAGTATCGGCGGACGGGGCAGCCCGGAGGTGGCTGGCCCGGCACTCTGACCGACGTGCTGGCGGGGGTCTCGGCGCTGCCGAGGCTGGCCGAGGCCGCCCTGCCGGGGCTGGTCGCTGCCGCACCGCCGGTGCTGGTCGGTCACTCGGCGGGCGGGCATCTCGCGTTGTACGCGGCAGCCCACGCCCCCGGGGAGGTCGCCGGGGTCCTGGCTCTCGCGCCGGTCGCCGACCTGGCCGAGGCGTACCGGCTGGACCTGGACGGTGGTGCCGTGGCCGCGCTGCTCGGCGGCGGACCAGCCGACCTGCCGGAGCGGTACGCGACCGCGGATCCACGGAGCCTGGTCCCGCCGCGGCCACGCACGGTAGTGATTCACGGCACGCTGGATCAGCATGTCCCCATCGACATCTCTCGCAGTTATGTGGCTGCCGCCCGTGCTGCGGGTGGCAGAATCCACCTGATTGAGCTGCCAGATTGCGAGCATTTTGGTCTTATCGGACCCGACTCGTCGGCGTGGCCAGAGGTCACCGCCGCGTTGCGGTCTCTACACGAAGATCACTAGCCATTGACGCAGCGTCGCGTAGCAGGTAGAACGCCGAAGGGGCGGATGCGCCCGGCTACAAACTCGAAGGGAACCCGGTGTCGCAGATGAACCGCAGGCGCGCACTCCAGCTGCTGGCCGCGCTCGGTACGAGCGGACTCGTCGCCGGGTGCGGCTCCGACGCCGAACCGGAGGTCACCGGCACCGAGACCCCGGTCAAGATCGGGCTCGTCGCGCCACAGTCCGGCACGGGCAAGGCCATCGGCGACGAGCTCGGCAACGGCTTCGAGCTGTACCTGGACCTGAACGACAGGCGCCTCGGCGGCCACCCGGTCGACCTGGTGACGGCCGACGAGGGTGACAACGTCAGGTCCGGACAGGCTGCCGTCGAGGAGCTGATCAAACAGGGTGTCCTCGCCCTGACCGGAGTCGCCAATCCCTCGGTCATGTTCGGCATCCGGGACATCGTCGAACAGGCCCGGGTCCCGTTGATCGGTTCCAACGCATCCCCGCCGAGCCTGCAGAGCGTCGTCTACATCTGGCGTACGTCGTACGTGCTCGACGAGGCGGGCCGGGCGCTCGGTCGCTACCTGAAGGACGAGCTCACCGACACCGACCGGGTCGCGACGATCCTGCCCGAAGGGGTCGTCGGTGTGGAGGACGTGCTGCGTGGCTTCCGTGAGGAGTTCGGCGAGTCCGATCCACGGATCGCCTCGGAGGTCGTCTGGACCTCCGGCAGCAGCAGCCCCGGCAGAACCGCCTTCGTCTCGGACATCAACCGCGCCCTGACCGGCGACCCGTCGGTGGTGTTCTGCTTCTACACCGGCACGGCGGCCGTGGAGTTCATCATGCAGCTACGCGACGCCGGCTTCGAGGGGCAGATCTACGCCCCCGGCTTCCTCACGGAAGGTTCGGTGCTGGAGAACATCCGGCCGGCGAGCGACGCGCTCGGTATCCGCACCGCGCTGAACTACTCCGCCGACCTGAACAACGCCGCCAACCGGCGGTTCGCCTCGGCGTACCGTAAGAAACACAACACCTCACCCACCACCTACGCGATGGCCTCGTACGACGCGGCCAAGGTGCTCGACCAGGCGATCCGTCTCGCCGGCACGGCACCCACCGCACAGGAGGTGAACCTCGCGCTGGGTCGGATCGGGCAGATCGACAGCCCACGTGGTGCCTGGCAGTTCAACCAGCCGCGTACGCCGCAGCAGAAGTGGTACCTACGCGAGGTGCAGCGCGACGGCCAGGTGATCTCGAACGTACTGGTCAACGAGTTGTCCACGCTCGGCTGAGTCGGGAAGATGCTGCGAGGCCACTCATGACGGGACGGCCTCGCAGCTCAGTCGGAGCTCAGAGCCGCAGCTCGGCGATGCAGCACTTCACGCTGCCACCGCCCTTCTTGAGTTCGGCCAGTTCCACCGGCACCGGGGTGTAGCCGGCCGCCTTCAGCCGGCCGGCGAGCCGGGTGGCCTCGCTGTTGAGCACCACGTTGGCACCGTCGCTCACCAGGTTCAGTCCGAAGGCGAGAGCATCCTCGTCGTCGGCGAGCACCGCGTCCGGGAAGAGCTGGGCGAGCACCCGCTGACTGGCAGCCGAGAAGGCACCGGGGTAGTAGACGATGTTGCCGTCGTCGATCGAGGCGAGTGCCACGTCCAGGTGGTAGAAGCGCGGGTCGACCAGTCGCAGCGAGACCACCGGCCGACCGAGTGCCTCCTGCGCCTCGGCGTGCGCCGGCAGTTCGGTGCGGAAACCGTGTCCGGCCAGAATCAGCCCGCCGTGGGCCTCCGGCAGGTACGCGAAGTCCCCCTCGCCCTCGTTCGTCTGGTTCGGCGCGATGAACCGCCAGCCCTGCGACTCGTGGAACGCCCGGTGGGTGGCCGCTTCGGCGGCCCGTTGCTGGTGCCTGAACTGCGCCCCGTAGACCGTGCCGTCGACCATGAACGCACCGTTGGCCGCGTAGACCATGTCGGGCAGGCCGGGCTCGGGTACCAACAGGTGGACCTCGTGCCCGAGGCCGACGAGGGTTTCCCGCATGCGGTCCCACTGCTTCACTGCCAGCTCCGCGTCGACCGGCGCAGTCACGTCCATCCACGGATTGATCGCGTACTCGACCGCGAAATGCTCGGGGGAGCACATGAGAAATGTCCGCTTTCGCGGCACTCGCTGCTGGTTCACGATGACCAAGGGTAGGTATCGTAGAACTTTGGTAACAGCCGCAAACATTGCTTTCAAGAGGCGGAACATTGCAGATCGACGCCGTCGACCAGCGGATCATTGCGCTACTGATCGCTGACGCCCGTGCCTCCTACGCCGACATCGGCACCCGGGTGTCACTCTCCGCCCCGGCGGTGAAGCGGCGGGTCGACCGGCTGCGGTCCGCCGGGGTGATCAGGGGATTCACCGCCATCGTGGACCCAGCCTCGGTCGGCTGGACCACCGAGGCTTTCGTGGAGCTGTTCTGCGCCGGCCGCACCACCCCGGCCCAGATCAGCGCCGCCGTACGTCGCCATCCCGAGGTGGTCGGCGCGTACACCGTCTCGGGGGAGGCCGACGCCCTGGTACACCTGCGCGCCGCCGACATCGCCCACCTCGAAGAGGCGCTGGAGCGGCTGCGGGCCGAGGCGTTCGTGACGTCCAGCCGCAGCACCATCGTGCTCTCCCGGCTCGTCGAATCTCCCGGTGTGGGCCCCTCCACCGGCTGACCCGAACCCTCAGGCCGCAGACGGAACCAGACGTGAACCGGCCACGTCGAATCGGGCATGAAACGGGGAAGCAGGATAGTCACCGCCGGCGGATCGCTGGTCCTGCTCGCGCTGATCGCCGGTCAGCCGGCCGGATCGCGGCCCACGCCGACCAGGTCCGGCGCGACCGGAGCACCAGATGTGCCGGTCAGCCTGGTCACCTTCGACTCGTGCCCCGACGCCCTCACCGAACTGCGCGCAGCCGCCACCGCGTCGGTCGGCCCCCACGGCCTACCCGATGCCATGGGGCGCGCCGGCGATCTTCTGTCGGCCGACGCTGCCGAATCGGCGGCTCGCACCTCCGCCGGGGTGCCCGGCGCCACCGGCGACCCACAGGCAGACCCGGGTCACTCGACGACCAACGACCACGAGGCCGACGCGGACGAACCCGACCTCGTCAAGACCGACCCGCCGGGCCCGGCCGACGCGCTCCGCTCGTTCGGGCCTGCCGGCTCGCCCCGCCTGCTGCTTGTCGACCTTGCCGACCAGCCACGACTGGTCGGCACCTACCTGATCGAGGGCCGCACCGTCGACGGCCTCGGAGCGGAGCCTCGCCTGGATCGCCGCCACCTGAACCTTCCTCCCACGCGGGTGGGGTCCGGTTTCTCGGGGTTTCCGGGCCCCACCCGCCTCCACCGCAGCTCGGTCGAGATCGGGGCGAACCTGCTAGACGGGCACTGACCGGCCCTCAGAGGTACATGCCGGTGCGGTGCTCGCCGCGGCCCGGCTTGTCTCCCTCGCCGAAGAACCGCTTGCCGCCGAACTCGCCGTGCAGGCGATCGTCCAGCTCATCCGCGAGCCCGGTCATCACCTGCACCGCCAGCATCAGGTGGGTCGGCTGGAAGTTGCGGCCGAAGACCGGGATCGACGCCCACACGGTGTCGTCGGCACAGTAGAGCCGTCCGATCGGCATCCGGTTGGTCAGCTCGGAGAGCTTGACGTACAACCGCTCGGTCGGCTCGACCTCGGTGAGCACCGGTGAGAAGACGTCGACCAGCGGCGGATTGTCCCGTACCCGGACGAAGACCATCGCCGAGCCTGCCCGGATGTTGATGTCCCCGTCGGAGTCCACCTGGAGCCGGTCGGAGTCCGACTTCAGCATCGTCGACACGACCGTTCGCACCCGCTCGGCTAGATCCAGCACTTCCGTGCCGGCCTCGGACTCGTCGGTGGCGGCCAGTGCCTTCTCCAACTCGGCGCCGATCTCCCGCGCCAGGTTCGCCGCGCTGCGGGCGGTCCCCAGAGCCTCCCCCGGGATTGGCTCACCCTCGCCGTCGGAGATCGCATAGACGAGAAACGCCGGATGAGGGGCGCCGTAGATGTCGCGCAGGGTGCGCGAGAGCAGCGTGGCCAGCCGGGTGGCGGCGTCCGCGGTGGCGTCCAAGCCGAAATGGTCCCCCGATCCGTCCACCACGCCCGGCGGTGACCAGCCCAGCGCGACCATGTCGGCGACCGCGGCGCGGTCCAGCCGGTAGCCCGCCGGCAGAGTGGTGTTGCCCACCGCCCGAGCCGCGAACCGGCCGTCGCTCTTCACCTCGACATGGACGGAGTACACGGCGTCGTCGGTGCCGGAGGCGGTCGGGTCGAGGGTCAACGCCACCTCCGCGCGCGGCGGCAGCGTGGACAGTCGCTCTGCCAGCGCCCGGGCGAACTCCCGCCACGCCTGGGTCACTTTCGCCCGCAGGTCGGCCGTGCTCGGTTCGTCGAGCAGGACCGACTCGTGCTGCGCCGGTGTGCCGGGCAGCGTCGAGGGGTGGTCAGCCGTCATGATCGCCTCCGTCCGTTCCGGTCACCCTACCCAGCAGCTTGCCGGACGGATCTCGGTGCGGACCGTGATCAGACAACGCTCCGGGCCGTCAGCGGGAGTCGGGGCCGGCCGGGTCAGCCTGGGCATGCGGTTCGCCGCCCAGCCCGACCGGCCAGGTCGCCGCCAACCCGGAGAGCCGGGCCACGGCCTCAGCCGGATCCGCGCCGCGCCCGACAGCCAGACCGATCAGGTACGCGGAGACCGGCGCACCGGGCCGCAACACCTGGTGCGCCACGTCCCGGGCCAGATCCAGCACGGTCGGCACCGGCACCTGCTCCGGATCGAGTCCCAGCTCAGCACAGGCTGCCGTGACCCAGTCGTCCAGCACCGTCATCGCGTCCACTCCTCCGCCCGGCGTAGGTCACGCTCAGTGTCGCAGTCGAACCATGGCTCCGGACCGGCACCGTGCCACGTCACCTCCCGCACCGTCAGTCCGGCGAGCAGATCCCGCAGCGGCGCCCCGGTCACGTCGCCGTTCCGCTGGGCCGAGAGTCGTTCCAGAGCAGCCCGCAGGGCGGCCGGCCGCCACACGCCACACAACGTTTGCCGCCGCCCCGACCGGTCCAGGTAACAGGCCCCGTCGAAGGTGACCGCACCCGGCGAACCGGTACCCGACGTACCGGTGCTCTCCGCCTCGGCGTCCGGCGCTGGCCAGCTCGCCGGTCGATCCGACCTGAGCGGGTCGATGCCGGTGCTGTGCAGGTGGTCCAGCAGGCGCCCGACGGCGAGCCGGGTCAGCATGGGCAGGTCGGCCGCGAGCAGCGCGACGGCGGGCACCTCGATGTCGAGCAGGGCCAGCCCGGCCGCGACGGCGGCCACCGGCCCGCCGCCCGGCGGTTGCTCCCGGGTCAGCCGCACACCGATGATCGCCGGTCCGGGGCCGACCAGGATCCGGGGCGACGCGTCGGCAACCGCGGCCAGCACCCGCTCGCGCATCGGCACCCCGCCGACCGGTAACACCGGTTTGTCCGGGCCACCCATCCGACGTCCCGCGCCACCCGCGAGCACCACCGCCCCGTACGCCGTCATGGCGTCACGCTAGCCGCCCGTACGGTTGCGGAGGAGCCCGCGGCGGACGTGTCCACCGCACAGTTGTGTGCCGGCACGGAGAGCCCGAACACCTACAACGTGGTAGACGTGGCCCTCGCTCCCGGCGTACCGGATCCTGCCACCGACGCGACCCGGCACTTCCACACGACGAGTGCCTGGGGCGGGCTGCACGCCGCCGGTCTGTTCTATCCCGACGGTGAACTGGTGGTGCTGCGCGAGGACGTGGGCCGCCACAACGCGGTCGACAAGGTGGCGGACTGGGCGGTACGCGAAACGGTGTCCGCGCCGAGCATTCTCGCGGTCGACCTGGCCGCCGAGGCGGGGATGACCCTTGTCGGGTTCCTCCAGGGACGGACGATGAACGTCTACACCGGTGGACACCGGATTCCCGGGTGACCTGTGCCCCGGCCTGCCGCCAACGGTAGGCGAGCATCTCGGGCAGCTCCGACCGGGCTGGGGCGTCCCGGGCGATGCTGGTGCGGCGAGCATCTGGCACGCTCACCGCGGACGCCGTCGTGCGCGCCGCCTCGCCCGACGCCGCGCTCTCGGTAGTCCGGTAGCCGGCCAACCGTCCAGCTGGGACGGGGCCACTCCCCGGCGGAGCAGGTCGTCCAGCAACACGGCGAGTGAGTAGTCCGGATGTTCGGTCAGTACCCGCTCCAGAGCCATCGCCGCCAGCGCGCCCTGCCCGCCCCGCCAGGCAGCGAACGCGAGCAGTGAACCTGGAGCGGCGATCAGCTGTGGTGCGGCCCGGCGCAGCACCTCGGACCAGAAGGCGACGTCTTCCTCCCGTCCGTCGGTGTGCTCCCAGGCGTGGTCGCGTACCGGCAGGTTCGTGAGGAGCAGACAGAGCCAGGCCACCTCGTCGTCGGTCAACCGTTCGCCGCTGCGGTGGCGACGCAGAGTCGTCCGCAACGCCGCGGTGCCGGCAGCCCGCAGGGCCCGAGCGCCGAGCAGGTCGGTGGCGGGCGCGCTGGCCACCAGGTCGTCGAGTCGTCGCTCCGCCCGCTCGACCGCCTGCCGCATCGCCTCCCCACCGACCGGAGCCACCTGCGCGGCCAGCGCCGCCCGGTCAGGTAGGGCCACCTGACCGGCGAAGACCGCCGCCGCCGGCACGGCGCTGGCCTGCGGGTCGTATCGGGTGCCCTCCGGCGGGCAGCACTCCGGCTCCTCGCAGAGGTAGGACCACCACCGCCCGTCGGTGACCCGCAGTGCGTCGAGCACGGCCAGCCCTGCCTCGGCCAACGCGGCCCGGACGGCATCCACCGCCGGGGTCACCCGGGCCGCCGGACCGTACCCGACCACGGTGGCCGCGTCGGCGCCCTGCCGGGCGGTCACCGCCGCGATGTGGCGACCGGGCTCGTAGGGGTCGGTGTCGCCGGGCAGGTCGCCACGTGCGGCGAAGACGATCCGCTTACCGGACAGCGCCACCACCACGATGCTGTCGGCGGGATGGAAACCCAGCAGGTACGGCACGGCGGCGATGAGGTCGGCGGGAGAACGTACGGAAAGGCGGGGCAGCTCGGTCGAGTTCATGCAGGCAGCCTGCGAGCCGGACGTCCCGCACCGCTGCCCCTGTGGACGACACGCCCCCTATCCACAGCTACGGAGCGTAGTTCCGCAGCTCACACTCGATCGACTGACCCGGCTCCGGCGAACGGAACGATAGGTTGCGGAAATGGATCTGGCGTACCTGCGGGCGCATCCGGAGCAGTTGCCCGCCTTCCTGACCCACCAGCGGATCCGGGAGACGCCGGTGTCCGGCGGTGACATCTGCGCGGCTTCGCGGCTCACCCTGGACGACGGTCACTCGGTATTCGCCAAGACCTGGCCGGAGCACGGGGGCTCGTCGGCGCCGGAGGGGTTCTTCGCCACCGAGGCGGCCGGACTGCGCTGGCTCCGCGAGGTCGCTGCCGTCGCCGTACCGGAGGTGCTTGTCGTGTCGCCGGAGTTGCTGGTCCTGGAGTGGGTGGAGCCGGGTGAACCTGGTCCGGAGGCAGCAGCCCGGTTCGGCCGGGAGTTGGCCGAGCTGCACCGGGCGGGCGCGCCGGCCTTCGGTGCCCGGTGGCCGGGGTTCATCGGTGCGCTACCAGCCGACAACACGCCTGACGACGGTCCCTGGACACAGTGGTTCGCGCGGGCCAGGCTGCTGCCGTACCTGCGTCGCTCGGTCGACGGTGGGGCACTCACCGTGGCTGACGCCACCCTGGTCGAGCAGGTCATCGACCGGGTCGACGAGTTCGGCGGCGACGAGCCGGCCAGCCGTGTCCATGGTGACCTCTGGTCGGGCAATCTGCTGTGGGGGCACGACGACCGGGTCTGGCTGGTCGACCCAGCGGCACATGGTGGGCACCGGGAGACCGACCTGGCCCAGTTGGCACTTTTCGGCGGTCCACCGCACCACGACCGAATCGTGGCGGCGTACCAGGAGAGCTGGCCGTTGGCCGACGGGTGGCGGGCCCGGTTGCCACTGCACCAGCTGCACCTGCTGCTCGTGCACACCGCGCTCTTCGGCGCGGCATACCGCGATTCGGTCACCAGGAGCGCCCGGGACGCCCTACGTGGGGCGGGCCGCGCTACCGTCGACGGGTGAGCCTGCCCCCGTCCACCGGCCTCGTCGACAGCTACGGCCGTGTCGCGCGGGATCTGCGGGTGTCCCTGACCGACAAGTGCAACCTGCGCTGCACCTACTGCATGCCGGCCGAGGGTCTGCCCTGGCTGGCCGGGCCGGAACTGCTCACCGACGACGAAGTTGTCCGGTTGATCCGGGTCGCGGTGCGCCGACTCGGCATCGACGAGGTGCGGTTCACCGGCGGTGAGCCGCTCATCCGTCCCGGTCTGGTCGACATCGTCGAAGCCGTCGCGGCACTCGATCCGCGTCCCCGCATCTCGCTGACCACCAACGGTATCGGCCTTCATCGGCTCGCCGCCGCCCTGCGCGACGCCGGTCTGGACCGGGTGAACGTCTCGCTCGACACGCTCGACCGGGCACGCTTCACCCGGCTCACCCGCCGGGACCGGCTGGCCGACGTGCTCGCCGGCCTGGCCGGCGCGGCCAGCGCCGGGCTCACCCCGGTCAAGATCAACGCTGTTCTGCTGCGCGGCGTCAACGACGACGAGGCAACGGCGCTGCTGCGTTTCGCCCTCGACCACGGCTACGAGCTGCGGTTCATCGAGCAGATGCCACTCGATGCACAGCACGGCTGGGACCGCGCCGCCATGGTCACCGCCGACGAGATCCTGACCACGCTGCGTGCCGCGTACGGTCTCAGTCAGGATCCAGCCGAACGCGGCAACGCTCCCGCCGAAACCTGGCTGGTCGACGGTGGCCCGGCCCGGGTCGGTGTGATCGGCACGGTGACCCGGCCGTTCTGCGGCGACTGCGACCGGACCCGGCTCACCGCCGACGGGCAGATCCGCAACTGCCTGTTCGCCACCGAGGAGTCGGACCTGCGCGGCGCGTTGCGGGCGGGTGCCGACGACGACGAGCTGGCCCGGCGCTGGCGGGCGGCGACGTTCACCAAGCGAGCCGGGCACGGCATCGACGATCCCTCCTTCCTGCAGCCGACCCGGCCGATGTCTGCCATCGGGGGCTGATCGTGGCCAGTCTCACAGTGCGTTACTTCGCCGGGGCTCGGGCGGCGGCCGGTCGGGCCGAGGAGACCGCTGACGCCGGCCGTTCACTCGACGATCTGGTGGCTGAGCTGGCCGAGCGGCACGGCAGCCGGTTGGTGCCGGTGCTGGCGGTGTCGAGTTTCCTGATCGACGGTGTCACCTGTCATGATCGGCAGAAGCCGCTGCCGGCCGGGGCGACGATCGACGTCCTGCCTCCCTTCGCCGGCGGCTGAGGGGGATCCACTCGTGTTCGCGGTACTCGGCTTCGTGACCACGCTTGCCGTGATCACCGGACTGATCCACCTCTACCTGTGGAAGCGTCTGGTGAAGGACACCACGGCCAGCAGGCTGTGGCGGCGGGTCGGTGCGGTGACCGCAGTGGTGCTGGCCCTGCTCGTGCCGGCGACCATGGTCGGCACCCGGGCTGGCATGTACTGGCTCGCCTGGCCGGGCTACCTCTGGCTCGCGGTGATGTTCTACCTGCTGGTGCTACTCGTCGCGTTCGAGGTCCCCCTGCTCGTGACCCGGCTGGTGCTGCGCCGCCGGGCAGGTCTGGTCGCTGCGGAGCCGGTCCTTGTCGCTCCGTCCGCCGCGCCCGTCCCCGAACCGTCGACCGACGAATCGACCGACGTCGACAGGCCGTCCACGCCGGACCGGCCGACGGATCGACCGGCCGACGGTGGGGTAGCCCCCGACCACGACCCGGCTCGCCGCCTGCTGCTCGCCCGGAGCGCCGCGATCTTCGCTGGGCTCACCGCGACCGGTCTGGTCGGCTACGGCGTACGCACCGCACTGGGCCCGCCCCGACTGGACCGGGTACGGATCCCGCTGGCGAAGCTGCCCCGCAGCATGGACGGCCTGCGCATCGCCACCGTCTCGGACATCCACATCGGACCGCTGACCGGACGGGCGCACACCGAACGGATCGTGGCCGCGATCAACAGGCTGGACGCCGACATCGTCGCCGTGGTCGGCGACCTGGTCGACGGCACGGTGGCCGAGCTGGGCGACGACGCGGCACCGCTGCGGGACCTACGGTCACGCCACGGCAGCTACTTCGTCACCGGCAACCACGAGTACTACTCCGGTGTGGAGGAGTGGGTGACCGAGGTCGACCGGCTCGGGTTGCGGGTGCTTCAGAACCGACGTCTGGAGATAGCTGCCCGTGGTGGGGTGATCGATCTGGCCGGCGTCAACGACGTCTCTGCCGTCGGCACCGGCGTCTCCGCGCCACCGGACTACGACGCCGCGCTCGGCGACCGTGATCCGTCCCGACCGGTGGTGCTGCTGGCGCACCAGCCGGTGGCCGCGCTCGAAGCGGCGAGGTACGGCGTCGACCTGCAACTGTCCGGCCACACCCACGGCGGCCAGCTCGTCCCCTTCAACCTGCTGGTGGGCCTGGAACAACCGGTCGTCTCCGGGCTCGGTGAGGTGGACGGCACGAAGGTCTACGTGACGAACGGGGCCGGCTTCTGGGGGCCGCCGGTCCGGGTCGGGGCTGAGCCTCAGGTCACCCTCGTCGAGCTTCGCTCGGCATAGCGCAGCTCACCTTCCGAGCGTGGCGTCGCGCGGGAGGATGACCGGCGTGGCAGGATGCGGCGTGCCCCCGTTCAGCCCCGTACCCTCCGGTGGCCTTCCGCCTTTCGTCGCGGACCTGCACATCCACTCGAAATATTCGCGGGCCTGTAGCCGCGACCTGACCCTGCCGAACCTCGGCTGGTGGGCGCGGCGTAAGGGCATCGCGGTCCTCGGCACCGGCGACTTCACCCACCCCGCCTGGTACGACCACCTGCGCGAGACCCTGCACCCGGCCGAACCGGGTCTGTACCGGCTGTCACCGGAAGCGGAACGGGACATCTCCCGTCGACTGCCACCCCGGTTGGCGAGCCAGGCCGAGAGCGATCCGGTCCGGTTCATGCTCAGCGTGGAGATTTCCACGATCTACAAGCGGGACGACCGGACACGTAAGGTCCACCATCTGATCTACCTACCGGACCTGGACGCGGTCGGTCGGTTCAACGCGGCGCTCGGCCGGATCGGCAACCTCGGCTCCGACGGTCGGCCCATCCTCGGTTTGGACTCGCGGGATCTGCTGGAGATCACGCTGGAGGCGAGCGCCGACGGCTATCTCGTACCGGCGCACATCTGGACCCCGTGGTTCTCGGCCCTGGGCTCCAAGTCCGGCTTCGACGCGATCGCCGACTGCTACGCCGATCTGGCCGGTCACATCTTCGCGGTGGAGACCGGGCTCTCCTCCGACCCGGAGATGAACTGGCGGGTCGGTAGCCTGGACGGCTACCGGCTGGTCTCCAACTCGGACGCGCACTCGCCACCCGCGCTCGCCCGGGAGGCCACGGTCTTCGCCTCGTCCCGGGACTATTTCGGGATCCGGGAGGCGCTGCGCACCGGTGCCGGGCTGGCAGGCACGATCGAGTTCTTCCCGGAGGAGGGCAAGTACCACGCGGACGGCCACCGGCTGTGCGGGGTCAACTGGGCACCGGAGCAGACCCGGGAGGCCGGCGGACGGTGCCCGGAGTGCGGCAAGCCACTGACGGTGGGCGTCCTCAGTCGGGTCGAGGATCTGGCCGACCGACCTGAAGGCTACCGGCCGGGGCACGCACCCGAGGTGACCCACCTGATCCAGCTCGCCGAGATTCTCGGCGAGCTGAACAGGGTCGGTCCACGCTCCAAGCGGGTCGAGGCAAAACTGACCGATCTGGTTGCCGCGCTCGGCCCCGAGCTGGAGATCCTGACCCGCGTTCCGCTCGACGACATCGGCCGGGCCGGCGGCGGGTTGCTCGCCGAGGGCATCGGTCGGCTCCGTCGCGGTGAGGTGCGCCGCGTGCCGGGCTACGACGGCGAGTACGGCGTGATCACTCTGTTCGACCCGACCGAGCTGGGCGGCCCTGCCGGCGTGTCAGCTGGGCAGGAGACACTGTTCGACGTACCGGTGCCCGCTCCGCGACGCGCACCTGAGTCCACTGCGAAGATGAGCGCCGCGACGAGTCCGACGGCCGGGGCGAAGCGCCCCTCGGCGAAACCCGAGCCGAAGCGCAAGCCGGCCGCCCCGGCACCGCCGATCGCGCCGGCACCCTCTCCGCACGAGCCGTTCGAGCCGATGCTCGCCGGCATGGAGGAGGTCGGCACCGGCCTGCTCGACCGGCTCGACGCGATGCAGCGGGTGGCCGCCTCGGCCCCCGGGGGCCCGCTGCTGATCGTCGCCGGTCCGGGTACCGGCAAGACGCGTACGCTCACCCACCGCATCGCGTACCTCTGCGCCGAGCTGAACGTTTTTCCCGAGCAGTGTCTGGCCATCACGTTCACTCGGCGGGCAGCGGAGGAGCTGCGAAACCGCCTCGACGGACTGCTCGGGCCGGTGGCCGAGGCGGTCACGGTCGGTACCTTCCACTCGCTCGGACTGACCATCCTGCGCGAGAACGCCGAGGCAGCCGGGCTACCGGAGGGTTTCCGGATCGCCGACGACGCGGACCGGGCGACCGCCCGGAACGAGGCCGGGGACGATCCGGCCCGGTACATGGCGCTGCTACGCAAGCAGGGCATGGTGGAGCTGGACGAGCTGCTCACTCTGCCGGTGGCGTTGCTACGCGAGGACCGGCGACTGGTCGAGGGGTACCGGCAGCGGTGGCGGTGGATCTTCGTTGACGAGTACCAGGACGTCGACGCGGTGCAGTACGAGCTGCTGCGCCTGCTCAGTCCGCCCGACGGGAACCTTTGTGCGATCGGTGACCCGGACCAGGCGATCTACTCGTTCCGTGGCGCCGACGTCGGGTACTTTCTGCGTTTCTCGCAGGACTTCACCGATGCCCGGCTGGTGCGGCTGAACCGCAACTACCGGTCCTCGGCACCGATCCTGGCCGCAGCGGTGCAGGCCATCGCGCCGTCGTCGCTCGTACGTGGCCGCCGGTTGGATCCGGCCCGGCTCGACCCGGAGGCCCCGATGGTCGGCCGGTACGCTGCCGCGTCCCCCGCCGACGAGGCCGACTTTGTGGTACGTACCGTGGACGAACTGGTCGGCGGCCTGTCCCACCGATCGTTGGACTCGGGCCGGATCGACGGTCGGGCGACGGCCCTGTCCTTCTCGGACATCGCGGTGCTGTACCGCACCGACTCTCAGGCCGCGCCGATCGTGGATGCCCTGACTCGCGCCAACATCCCGGTGCAGAAGCGCTCACACGACCGGTTACGGGACCGCCCCGGAGTCGCCGCGATCGCTCACGAACTGCGGCATGCCACGGGCGTCGACGGTGCCCTTCCCGCCCGGGTACGCCTCGCCGGTCAGGTGCTCGCGGAGCGGTTCGCCGCCCCGACCCTGGACGGGTCCGGCGGGGTACGCCCGGAGGATGTCCGGACCGCCGTCGACCTGTTGACGCCGCTGGCCCGTCGGTGCGGTGACAACTTGGAGATGTTCCTGTCGCAGCTCTCGACCGGGGCGGAGGTGGACGCACTCGACCCGCGTGCCGAGGCAGTCACCCTGTTGACCCTGCACGCCGCGAAGGGGCTGGAGTTTCCGGTGGTCTTCCTGGTCGGTGCTGAGGATGGGTTGTTACCGCTGCGCTGGCCCGGCACCACGCCCGACGATGCGGCGGTGGCCGAGGAGCGGCGCCTCTTCTTCGTCGGGTTGACCCGTGCCCAGGACCGGCTCTATGTCAGCCACGCCGGGCGCCGGGTACGGCACGGGTCGGAGCGGGACTGCCGGCCGTCGCCGTTCCTCGACGTGGTGGACCCGGGTCTTTTCGAACGCCTCGGCGACAGCGAGAGCCCCCGGCGGCCCAAGGATCGCCAGCTGCGTCTCATCTGAGGTCCGGCCGGTCGGGTGCCGACCGGCCGGACGACTTGTGGCACCGGGGATCTCCTCTACGCACTACGGTGACGTTGCGGGTCGTTGGTGGACGACCACTCACGGCTTCAACCGACGGCTCGGGAGGGCTTGCATGGCGAACTACGGACCACCGGGCCCGCAGCCGTGGCACCAGCCTCAGCCCGACCAGTGGTACGGCCATGGTCGGTCCTCCGGTGCGCCGCCGTCGCATGATCCGGGCCGGATCCACGAGTCCGGTCGGCCCTACGGTGACGGGTTTCCTGGTGGTGCTTCTGCCCAGGAGTCCTGGACGCGGTCCGCCTGGCACGATCCGGAGACCGGGTACGCCGGCACACCGGTACCGCCACCGCAGCGGGGGCGCGGTCGGCTGCTTGTGGTCCTGACCGCGACTGTCGTGTTGGCGCTGGGCGGTGCGACCGCGTTCTATCTGGTCGGGCGGGGCGGCGGGTTGGTCGGACGGGACGGTGGGACATCCACTCCGGTGGCCGCGCCGACAGAGGCCGCCGCCGAGCCGGATGCGCGGGACGAGGAGATCGGACCCGATGATCCAGCCGCCGCGGATCCCCGCTTCGTGCAGGCTGGGGAGTGCGTACGAAACGACGCGGCAGCCGGTGGCGAGCCCAGGCTGCTGCTGAGTGAGTGTGCACCGTCGTCGTACGAGGTTCTGCGTCGTTTCGACGGTAAGACCAGCGGTGAGCGGGATGCTGAGGAGAAGTGTGCGGCGGTCGACGGCTACACCAACTGGTATTTCTACGACAGCGAGTTGGACTCGCTCGACTTCGTCCTCTGCCTGAGGCAGCGGGACTGACGAACGATCGCCAAAACTAGTGCCGTCTAGCTTGCAGGCTAGACGGCACTAGTTTTCGGTCGAGGGCAACACGCCGGTAGCGCCGTCTATCCATGTCTAGCCTCTCTCCTAGAGGGCCCGATACTCTGCGATGCGTGGATCCGGTCCGCAACCCGTACGCGCCCGGCGCCGGTCAGCGTCCGCCCGAGCTCGCCGGGCGGGGGCGGGAGCTGGACGTCTTCGACATCGTGCTGGAACGCATCGCACGGGGCAGACCGGAACGCAGCCTGATGCTCACCGGGCTTCGTGGCGTCGGCAAGACCGTCCTGCTGAACACGTTGCGCTCCCAGGCGATCAACCGACTCTGGGGCAGCGGCAAGATCGAAGCACGGCCGGATCAGTCGCTGCGCCGACCGATCGCCGCCGCGCTGCACATGGCAGTCCGTGAGTTGGCTCCGAGACACCGGGCACCGGAGCGGATCGACGCCTTCCTCGGGGTCCTCAAGGCTTTCGCCGACCGGGGCGCTCCGACCGGCCGGGGTGGGGCCGCTCCGAAACTGCGCGACCGTTGGCAGCCGGGCATCGACGTACCGGCGGCCAGCGGGCGGGCCGACTCCGGGGACATCGAGATCGACCTGGTGGAGCTGCTCACCGACGCCGCCTCCGTCGCCAGTGACGTCGGCACCGGCGTCGCCATCTTCATCGACGAGATGCAGGACCTCGGGCCGGAGGACGTCTCCGCGCTCTGCGCCGCCTGCCACGAGCTGTCGCAGCTCGGCGCGCCCCTGATCGTGGTCGGTGCCGGCCTGCCGCACCTGCCGGCGGTGCTGAGTGCGGCGAAGTCGTACTCCGAACGGTTGTTCCGCTACCAACGCATCGACCGCCTCGACCGGCTCGCCGCCGATCACGCGCTCTGCGCGCCGGCCGAGCGGGAGGACGTCGAGTACGAGGCGAAGGCCCTCGACCTGCTCTACGAGAAGTCCGGCGGGTATCCCTACTTTGTGCAGGCGTACGGGAAGGCTACCTGGGACCATGCGCCCCGGTCACCGATCACCCCGGCCGACGTACGCGTCGCCGCACCTGAGGCCGAAGGAGAGCTGGCCGTCGGCTTCTTCGGCTCCCGCTTCGAGCGGGCCACTCCCGCCGAGCGGGAGTACATGCGCGCGATGGCGACGCTCTCGCTCGTCGAAGGGGAGAACGACGGCGGCGGCCGGGACGACATGGACGCGGCGGTGCCGACCTCGGAGATCGCCCGAGCCCTCGGCCGTAAACCGGCCAGCCTCTCGCCGGCCCGGGATGCGTTGATCAAGAAGGGGCTGATCTACTCCGGGGAGCGCGGCACGGTCGCCTTCACCGTCCCGCACTTCGGCCGCTACCTGCGTACCCAACCCGCCTGAGGCAGCTTCCCACGGCGAGCGCCGGGTGGCTCCTTCGTCAGCTCGACGAAGCCGCGCCACGTTGTTGCCGCTCTTGCGCCACCGCGCACCGGTCGACAGTTCACGGATGCATACCGGTCCGCTACTGAAGTCGCCCCCGCGACCCGGTCGCGCTCTCAGGTCGGCACGCCAGATCCGCTCAGGGCTGGCGGCGGAATCGACGGGCGAGCGCGCGGCTCTGCCGCAGCGCGGATTGCATAGGTACCGGCAGACGCCGCACGACGGCCGACGCGGGCCGCCGCTCCCCGGGCACCAGACGCTCCGGCAGCGCGACAGTGTGCGGAAACGGGTACTGGGGCTTGTGCGCCCTGCGTAGCGCGCGGAGGCCGCCCAGGGAGTACAACTCCGCCACCCGGGCGGTGATCCGCGCCCTGGCTTCGGGCTCGGTGGTCATCAACGTGGTCACCGCCGGCGGCAGTCCCACGGCATCCAGCCGCTTGTCGTAATCGGGGTTGGCCTTCCCCGGCTGGAAGATGTGCTCGATACCGTTGCGCTCCAGGAAGCTGGCAAAGCGGTCCCAGCGCTGCGCCTGCCCGGCGTTGAAGGCGCTGTAGTCGGCCTGAGCGTAGAGACCTGCGGCGTCGACCTCCGGGGTCAGGTCGGGTAGCAGGCTGTGCGGGATTTCGTGGTACCGGGCCAGCTCCAAGGTCCGGCTGTCGTGTGCCAGCACGTAGGCGGGCGTGCCGGCAGCCAGCGCCGCGATGTTGCCGTGGATCCGGGTGCCGAAGGAGAAGTCCCGCTCGGCGAGGTAGCGCATCCAGGTCCAGGTGTCGACGAAGAACCGGATGCGGTCCTCCCGGTAGAGCTGGTGGCCGGTGTGGTGCGGCAGTCCCGGTCGTACAGTTTCCGGTTGAGTCCCCCACAGGAGCAGCTCGAGTACCTCGTCACCCTGCGGTACGTAGATCATGTTCGGGTAGCGTCTCGCGTGCCGGGTCGCGACCTCGTCCATCAGCTGCACGTACGGCGAGATGTTGATGGTGAAGCGGCTTTCCGGCGTGATCTCAGCCGCCCGCTTGGTGATCTGCAGATCCGGGCCATCGCGGAACAGCGACGGACAGCCCACGACATCGACCACGTCGTCACCGAAGCCCAACTCGGCGAGGTAGGCGTGGGTGAACTCACCGCGTACGCCAATTGTCGCCGACTTGTCGAGCACCGCGCGCACGAACCGACTCACCGCTGCCCGCAGCTCGTCGGTCGGTGGCGGGAACGGGTTGTCGAGGCTTCCCGAGCCGCCAGCGACGCCGACGCCGATCACCACAACCGGGATACGCAGCCGCTCGATCACCCAGGTGAGCCGCTTGAGGTTGTCCAGGAAGCTCAGCCGGAAGGCATTGGCCAGCGGCACCACGAACATGTCGAACTGCTCGTTGATCCGGTCGACGTACGCCTGGTCGACGCCGGGACGTTCGCTCAGGAAGGAATTCGAAACGATTTCGTTCCTCGGCACGCTGATCAGCTTGTGCACCGACTCGGTGAAGACAAGGTTCCCCACATTTCGCCCGAATATCCCATGCTTGTACAACGCGAGGGAATGCTCCGGGCTGACCGGGGTGAAGGGGTCCTTGGCAGAGCGCAGCAGGACACGGGCCATCGGGTCGGAGCCTCCGGATTCGGGGTGCGGGTAGCCGAAAGATGCTCGATGCTAGCCAACCCCCTGGCTGCCCGCCACATCGCTGCCGGTGAGAGGAAAGAGGTCAGACCTTCGACCACGGCGGCGGGAAGATGACCTCGCCCCGAAGAGGTGACGGCTCGCCGCTGGTCGCCGGCGGCAGGATCAACGCCTGCCACGGCTCACCAAGGCCCGACCAGGGACTGGTCAGGCCCAACTGGTCCGCACGGCTGAAGCCGAAGCGCCGGTAGTAGGCCGGGTCGCCGAGCACCACCACCAGCCGCTCACCGAGTTCGGTCGCCGCTTCCAGGGCGGCCTGCACCACCGACGTGCCGAGCCCGATCCGCTGCCGGTGCGGTGCCACGGCGACCGGGCCCATCGCGAGCGCTGGTGTGCTGGCCGATCCCGAGTGGACCAGCACCCTGGTGAGCAGGGCACATCCGACTATTTCCCCGCCGTACTCGGCGACCATCGCCAACTCGGGCAGCCACGCGTCACTGCTGCGCAGCTCGTCGACGAGGCGTACCTCCGGCGGGACGGCGACGTCAGGCCGGGCGAAGGCTGCGGCCAGCACCCGGCGGATCGCGCCGGTATCAGCCGGCTCCTCGGGTCGCAGCCGCAGGGTCGTCACGCGGCGTAGGGTACCTCGGACGGCCTTCCAACCGCGATGGTTCTCCGGCCTGGCGTGCCGTGACCCGACGGACTCGACCGATCGAGTTACCCCGTAGCGGGGCTTGGTAACGTCCCGGACAGGGTATGACTGTTCTATGACGCCTGTACGATCCCTCGCCCGCGCCATGTTGAGCGGCATCTTCGTCGTCAGCGGCGCCCGCAACTTCGCCGACCCCGGCCGCCTGACCCCCACCGCGAAGCCGGTCACCGACCGGGTGACACCACTGTTGGAGCGGACGCACCCGCGAATTCCCACGGACACCGAAACCCTGATCCGCGCCAACTCGGCCGTGCAGCTGGGTGCCGGTCTGATGCTGGCCACCGGGCGGTTCAGCCGGCCGGCAGCCCTGGTACTGGCCGGCACGCTGATCCCGGTCACCCTCGCCGGGCATCCCTTCTGGCGCAACGACGACCCGGCGGCGAAGCAGAGCAACCAGATCCACTTCCTGAAGAACCTCGGTCTCTTCGGTGGGCTGTTGCTCGCCGCAGCGGACACGGAAGGCAAACCTGGCCTACACTGGCGAGCCAGTCACCGGATCGGCCACTCGCGACGGTCGGTGCGCCGCGCTGTCCGGACCGCCCGCCGGGAGGCTCGGATCGCCATGCGGTCCGCCGCCACCGCTCGACGACTCCCGGGCTGAGCGCTACGCGTCCACCTCGCCCCCGCTGAGCTGCGATCCAACCACCCCCACCCCGGCTAAGGCCGCGAATTACCCGAACCGCCCGGTAGGCGTAAACGCGGTAGAAATATCAAGACAATGTGTGGGATCGGACACGGTCGCATAACGCGGGAGGCACTGACGTGAGGCGCCGTTCTAGGCTCCGTACCGGACCTGGACGGGTAGGACAACCTTGGTACGGGGGTGGCCACGCCATGCCGACGATCGTCGGTAGAGGGCTGGACCGCCTCGCCACAGTCCGTCGCGCAACGCGTGGGATCGATCGTAGGACAGTCGTACGGGCGGGCATCGTCGCCGCCGTCGCCTACGCCGCATGGCTTGCCATCGGTGCTTTCGGGCGTCCGTACAACTTCTTCGACATGAAGATCTACCACGGCGCGGTGGTCTGGTGGGCGAGCGGTCACGAGCTGTACGAGTTCGTCGCGCCCGACACGACCCTGGGTTTCACCTACCCTCCCTTCGCCGGGCTGGCCATGCTGCCGATGGCACATCTGCCCGTCACCCTGGCCGGTCTGGTCAACGCCGCGGTCAGCATCGCCGCACTCGCCGTGGTGCTGGCCGCACTGCTCCGCCCGATCGTGGACCGGCTGGGCTGGCCACTGTGGTACACGGTGGCCATCGCCACGCCGCTGGCCGTCGCAATCGAACCGACCCGGGAAACCATCGGATTCGGGCAGGTCAACCTGCTGCTGTTCGCCCTGATCCTGGCTGACCTGATCGCACTGCGCTGGCGGTCTCGCCGGGGCACCCACCAGGCCGAGGACGACGGCCCGCTGCTGCGGTTCGTCTACGGCGGCGCCTGGGCCGGCGTGGGCATCGGCCTGGCCACCGCTGTCAAGCTGACCCCGGCCCTGTTCATCTTCTATCTGATGATCACTCGACAGTGGCGGGTCGCCTGGACTGCCATCGGCACCACCGTCGCCGTGACCATCGGCAGCTTCGGCATCGTCGGCGCGGAGTCGCGCGACTACTTCGGCAGCGTGCTGTGGCAGACCGAACGGGTGGGCGCCGCCGACATGACGCCCAACCAGTCCCTGGCTGGCCTGCTGGCCCGGCTCTACGACTCGATCGAGACCCCCGGCCTGCTCTGGCTGGCCTTCTCCGTGCTGATGCTGGCACTCGGCCTGTCCCGGGCGTCGAACGCCCACTCCGACGGCGACGAACTGACCGCCTTCACGCTTGTCGGCCTGACCGCGAACGTTATCAGCCCGATCTCCTGGACGCACCACCTAGTCTGGGTGATCCCGGCGATCATCGTTCTGGCCGACGCCGCCATCCGTCGACACGATGCCAGCCGGGGCCTGGCGGTACGGTCCACGCCCGCGTCGTACGGAGGGCCGCCGGGAGTCTCCAGTCTCCGCCCACCGATCTGGTACCCGACGTTGACCGGGTTCCGCCACGGCATCGCCGCCGTGGGGCTCTACCTGCTCTTCCTGATCTCCCCGATCTGGCCGTACGAGCACCAACTGCCGGAGGTATCCCACTATCAGGACGGCTTGTTCGGTGCTCTCATGGAAAACTCGTTGGCGCTGGCGCTGATCCTGCTCGTCGCCGCACTGCCCTGGCGACCCGGAGCGGAACCCGCCTTCCACACCGACCGGTCGGTACGCATTTCGATGCTGTACGGACGGCGGTAGTCGAACCGCTCAGGGGCAGTTGACCCACTCTTCGGTGCCGTCGGTGAAGACCTGCCGCTTCCAGATCGGCAGCCGGGCCTTCGCCTCGTCCACCAGCCGTGCACAGGCGGCGAACGCGGCAGCCCGGTGCGCGGTGCTGACCGCCGCCGCCAGGGCCACGTCCCCGATGGTCAGGGGGCCGATCCGGTGCGAGACCGCCACGGCGTAGACGTCAGGGTCGGCGGCGATCTCGGCGGCGACCTCCCGCAGCACCTTCTCGGCGTTCGGGTGGCTTTCGTACTCCAGGCTGGCCACCGATCGCCCGTGGTCGTGATCGCGCACCACCCCGGCGAACGACACCACCGCACCGGCCCGAGGATCGGCGACCGCCACCTCGTGGGCGGCGAGGTCAAGTGGCCGGCCGGTGACGGTGCTGATGACGGTCACCATGCCCGCTCCCCGGGAAGCAGCGGCAGCGGCACGACCGGAACCCGGTCACCCACCGAACCGGTGCCGCCGGGGTCGATCACCGCGAACCCGTCGGCGGCGGCGAGCCCACGCAACATGGCCGAACCGACGTGCCGGACCGGGTGGGCTGTCCCGGCGACCCGATCGAGCCGCACCAACGCCAGGTGGGTGTGGTCGCCTCGACCGGCGACTGGCCCGGTGAGGACGGCGTGCGGAAGGGTCGGCAACGACCGACCGGCGAGCCCCGCGAGGAGCGGGACGACAAGTGACACCAGCGCGATGACTGCGGACTGCGGATTGCCGGGCAATCCGGCCACGAACCGGACCCGCCCGTCGGCACCGACCAGCCGGGCCAGCAGCATCGGGAAGCCCGGACGCACCGCGACCGTGTTCACCACGTATTCCGCGCCCAGCTCCGCGAGCGCCGGATGCAGGTGATCAACCGGACCGTGCATGGTGCCACCGGTGGTGCAGACCAGATCGGCAACTTCCAGAGCTGCGCGCATCGCGGCCACGTGTGCGGGTAGCGTGTCGGCGACCGGACCCACCACGTCGTCCGAGTCGACACGGCAGCCGTACCGGCGTAGCCAACCCGGCACCGCCGGGCCCAGCGCGTCCCGGACCTGCCCGGCACCCGGCGGGCCTGCCGTGAGCAGCTCGTCACCGAAGACCAGCAGCGCGGTCCGGGGCTGCCGGCGTACCCGCAGGGTGTCGAGACCACAGGAGGCGGCCAGGCCGATCACCGCAGGGTCGACAGGTGTCCCGGCCGGCAGCAGCTCCTCACCGACGGTGGCCTCCTCACCGGGCTGCCGCCACTGCGGTGAGGAACGTGGCACGCCGTCGACGAACCCTTCCGGGGTACGCGTCGACTCCTCCACCCGGAGCACCGCCGAGGCGCCCGCCGGCACCATCGCCCCGGTGGCGATCTCGACCGTCGTCCCGTCCTCGGTCAACGGGGCGGGTGCACCACCTGCCAGGACACGCCCGACGACCCGCCACGGGCCGGTGCCACGCACCGCCCAGCCATCCACACTCGACGTCGGGAACGCCGGCAGGTCGGTTCGCGGGGTGAGCGGTTCGGCGAGGGTGTGCCCGTCGGTCTCGGCGAGTGGCAGCTCGACGGCGGGCAGCACGGCGGCCAGGCCGGCCGCGTACACGAGGGATCGGGCGTGCGCCCAGGGGGCCGGCGGCGACGCGGAGATCTCGTCGGTGGAGGCGGTTTCCGTTCTCACCGGCCGAGCCTAACCGGCCGTCCGGTGGTCGCCACCGCGCAACTGATCGACGGTGTGGGCCAGGATCGGTCCCAGCACTGCGAGGCCGTCCCGCGCCCCGCCGGTCGAACCGGGAAGGTTGACCACGAGCGTGCGGCCAGCCACACCCGACAACCCGCGGGACAGCGCGGCGGTGGGCACCTTGTCGCGGCTGTACGCGCGGATCGCCTCGGCGATGCCGGGGATCTCGTAGTCGAGGAGGACCCGGGTCACCTCGGGCGTACGGTCGGTGGGGGTGACCCCGGTGCCACCGCTGGTGAGCACCACGTCGACGCCGGCCGCCACAGCCGCCGAGACCGCCTGACCGACCGGATCGCCGTCCGGCACGATCAGCGGCTCGTCGACCGTGCAGCCCAGCTTCCGCAGGCCGGTGACGAGGAGCGGTCCGCTGGTGTCGGGGTAGACACCGGCGGCGGCACGGTTGGAGGCAACCACCACCCGGGCGCGGATCACGTGCGGTCCTCGGGTCGTTCCCACGGACCGGTCTTGCCGCCCTCCTTGCGCAGCACCCGAACCGCGTCGATGCTGGCCGCTGGATCGACGGCCTTGACCATGTCGACCAGTGCCAGCCCGGCGACCGCGACGGCGGTCAGCGCCTCCATCTCCACCCCGGTGCGGTCGGCGGTGCGGGCGGTGGCGGTGATCTCGATCGTGTCGTCGGTCAGCACCAGCTCGACGGTGACGCCGTGCAGGGCGATCGGATGGCACAGCGGGATCAGGTCGGGAGTGCGTTTGGCGCCCATGATCCCGGCCAGCCGCCCGACCGCCAGGGCATCGCCCTTGGGTAACCCCTCACCACGAAGCAGATCGATGACCTGCCGGGTGGTACGCAGCCGACCGGCGGCTGTCGCCGCACGACCGGTGACCTGTTTGGCGGAAACGTCGACCATGCGTGCCGCGCCAGCGGTGTCGACGTGGGTGAGTTGGGCTGGTTCGGTCACGGTCGCGAGCCTATCCCCGTCGTACGACAGTCGTTCTGTCCCATCCGACATTGCACTGCGCCGATGCGCCCGGAGGCATCGTAGATATGCCCGACCGCATTCAAGAGATCACTGTGCGCAGCTCAGCGCCATCGCCACCCGGTATGTTGCACTCGGCCGCTGCTCGGCTCGACCGAAGCGGCGTGGACGAATGACACTCCCGGACACACTCGATCGACCAACATTCCAGGTACGGGCAGGGGAAGTCTCGCCCGCTATTGAACAGTCAGTCAAGAGGGTGAGACGGAACGTGATTCCACCTCTCCATATTGGCCTATTATGCGCATAAAGACATGAATTATAGTTAAACGACCTTAAGCGCCCCTAGTGTCTGGCAGAACGAAGCAGTCAGATTCAGCTGGAGGTCGAGATGAACTCGCACGAATGGAGCTGATCCTCCTGCCGCGGCCAGGGGCGCGGCGAGTACGCTTGCGGAGCGCAACGCCCCGGTGACGAATGGGGATGATGCTTGGCTCTGCAGGCCCGACAGACCGGGACCGAACAGCGGCTCCTGCTGCTCGTCGGTCTCGTCGTCGTTCTGGCTGGGTTCGCCGGTGCGGTCTCCGTCGCTCACCTGCCCAGCTACGACGCGATCACGGCAACCGTCACCTGGGCCACCCTGATCTCCCTCGTCGCGGTCGGTTACGTCGTCAAGGTCAGGGTTCGCATCCGCTCCACCAACCACGACATCGCCTGGACCGAGACGGCGATCGTGATCGGGCTCGCGGTGTCACCCGCCTCCGTGGTCGTCCTCGCCACCGGCTTCGGCATGGCGATCGCCACCACCGTGGCCGGCATTTCGCCGATCAAGAAGGCGTTCGGCATCGGCAAGAACATGCTCGTGGCCACCGCCGCAGGCCTGATACTCGAAATGTTCGAATGGTCCGCTACCGGATCAGGTTTCACGGCTACCGCGATCCCCCTCGCGGTGGCCTACCTCGTTGCCGTGCTGCTCGACGAAATTGTCACCCTGCCGGTCATCTCCCTGGCGACCGGCACCTCTCTGCGTGCTCTGTTCCGCGAGGACTGGGGGATGCGTATCAGCGCGGCCATCGCCCGCCTCGTCGTCATCATCAGCACGGTGCTACTCATCAACATCGACGTGCGGCTCCTCCTAGCGGTGCCCCCGTCGGTGCTCAGCCTCCACCTGCTCTACTCGGCGAGGATCCGCTCCCGCACCGAGCAGCAGGTGTGGCAGCGTCTCGCCCAGACCACCGACGCACTCAACGTGGTCGAGTTGGATGAGGTCCTCACCACCGCGGTCACCCGGGCCGCGGAACTCTTCTCCGCCGACGAGGTGGAGGTCGAGCTACGCGACGACGACCGGGTGGTACGCGGTGGTCCCGACGGAGTCAGCTACGACGGATCCACCGACGAACCCACCGTCATCCAGGGTGCAGTCATCCCCGTCCGCCTGGAAGGGCACGACAAAATCGTCGACGTGGGCGTGCTGCGGCTGCGTTTCCGCGGGCCAGTGAACCTGTCCGAGCGCGAGCACTACACACTGCACACCTTCGCCTCCGCGCTCTGTACCGCCATCCGCAACGCCCAGGCGTACGCCGAACTCGCCCGGGTGGCCCAGGCACACGCGCACGACGCGACGCACGACGCGCTCACCGGCCTGCCGAACCGGCGCCACCTGCTCGACGCAGGCAACGACCACCTGGCCCAACGGCACGCTGACGGAGTGACCGCGCTGGTGCTGGTCGACCTGAACCACTTCAAGGAGGTGAACGACACCCTCGGCCACACCGCAGGCGACCGGATGCTGTCCGCCGTAGCCGAACGGCTACGCGCCGCCGCCCACGCTGAGGACCTGGTCGCCCGGCTCGGCGGCGACGAGTTCGCCGTACTCCTACGCGCCCTGCCCGCCCCCGCGGTGGCCGCGCATCGAGCCGAGGCACTGCTGGCGGCACTGCATGAACCCTTCGACATCGACGACATGCGGATCAACGTGGAGGCGAGCGGTGGCATCGCCGTCGCTGGCGTCGGCGGCGGCATGGTCGAACTGCTTCGCCGCGCGGACGTCGCCATGTACCAGGCCAAGCGGGCAGGTCAACGGCTGGCCAGCTACGCCTCCGCCCGGGACACCGCCGACCTGGGTCGCCTCACGCTCGGCGGAGACCTGACCCGGGCCGTGGCCGACCACGAATTCACCGTCAGGTTCCAGCCGATCGTCGACCTCGGCACCGGTGAGGTCATCGCCGCCGAAGCCTTGGCCCGGTGGCACCACCCCACCCACGGCATGATCGACCCGCTGCGTTTCCTGGAGACCGTGGAGCGCTCGGGCCTGCTGCCCGCCTTCGCCGAAGCGATCCTCGACCAGGCCCTGATCGCCGCTGGCACCTTTGGCGACGCAGGCTTCGACGTACCCGTGACGGTGAACGTCTCTCCCCGCAGCCTGCTCGATTCCCGGTTCCCCGACTCGGTCCTGGCCCGGCTGCGCGCCCACGACCTGGCGCCTGATCGGCTGATCCTGGAACTGACCGAAACCCTCACCCTCAGCCAGTTCGACGTGGTCGACAAGGTCCTCACCCGGTTGCGTGAAGCCGGCGTCCGACTCGCCCTGGACGATTTCGGCACCGGCTACTCCTCGCTCTCGCTGCTCTCCCGAGTCGCGGTGCACCAGCTGAAGATCGACCGGAGCTTCGTCACCGCCATGGAGTCATCCGCCGAGGCCGCCGCGATCATCCGCTCCACCCTCGATCTCGGTCGCAGCCTCGATCTCACCGTGGTCGCCGAGGGGGTGGAACGGGAGGCGCAGCGACACGTGCTGTGGGAACTGGGCTGTACCGCCGGCCAGGGTCATCTTTTCGCCCGCCCACTAGCGGCCGGGACATTGCTCTCCACCCTCCAGCGGGGTACCGGTGGCCGGAGCGGCTGCCTGGCGGTCGCCCTGCACGACGCCGGGGCGGTGGTTCGGCTACCGCACGGGCGGCGACAGGCCGGCCGGGGCCGCCACCAGCCCGCCTGACAGACTTGCCCGGGTGAGCACCACCACCCCGACCCGCCGCCGTCCCGGGTGGTGGTGGCGCCGGATCGACACCGCCGCCGGAGGTCTCGCACTCGACCTCGGCCTCTACGCTGCTTCTGCCGCCTTCGCCGCCGTCACCGCGGCCACCTCCACCCTCCCGCCACACCGGGCCTGGGGCGGTCTCGCCGTGCTCGGCTACCTCGGCGCGGCGATCATGGCGCTCGGCCAACTCCTGCTGCGGCGGTACCGGCCCGGATCACCGCTGGCCGGGCTGCCCGCACGTTGGCTGGTAACCGTCCTGAACTGGGCCGCCGTAGCCCTGCTGCCGCTGGTGTGGCAGAGCGTCCAGCGCGCGGCGGGACGCACCGACCGGGCGCAGGAGGAGGTGCTCGTCGTCGAGGAATCCGGGCAGCGGCTGGCAGAGACCGGCACCCCCTACCTGGGACCGGACGCCATCGCCGCGCTGCCGCCCGACGAGCAGCTGCTCGGCTACACGCCCTACCAACCGGCGATGGCACTGTTCGGCCTGCCCCGCGTAGCCACCGACGCGTGGTGGAGCGACGCCAGGGTCTGGTTCGCCATCGGCACCACCCTCGCTCTCCTGCTCGCCGTCCGCGCCCTATGCCGATCCGACAGTGCAGCCGAGACGGCCGGGAACCAGGCCGCCGTGCTACGCGGAGTACAGGCAGCCACTGTCCTGCCGATCTGCGCGCTGACCCTTGCCACCGGCGGCGACGACCTGCCCGTACTCGCCCTCTGTCTGCTCGCCCTCGCGCTCGCCGCCACCGGACGCCCCGGCTCGGCGGGTCTCGCGGTCGGGTTCGCCGGTGCGCTCAAACTCTTCGCCTGGCCGGTCGCCGCCGTCCTGGTCATCTGGGGTGTCCGCCGACGGGCTGGGCTACGGGTCGCCGTCGGTGCACTCGGCCTACCTGCCGCCGCGCTGCTGCCCAGCCTGGTGGTGGATCGGACCGCCCTGGCGGAGAACGTGTTGCGTTTCCCCCTCGGGCTCGGCCTGGTCTCCAGCCCGGCGCAGTCCCCCTTCCCGGGTCGCCTGATCGCGGATGCCCTGCCGGCGGGTCGGGGCGTGGCTGCGGCATTGCTGGTCGCCGCCGCAGTGGGGATCGCTGTCCGGCTCGTCCGCCGCCCGCCGCGCACGGCCCGCACGGCGTCGCTCGTCTGCGGGTACGGGCTGCTCGCGGCGATCCTGCTGATGCCCAGCACACGGTTCGGGTATCTGCTTTATCCGGTGGCGTTTCTCGCCTGGGCAGCCGCACTCGACATCGCCGGGATCCGCCAACCAGCCACCGAAGACAGCCCGCAGGGCGTAGACCTGAGGACATGACCAGCTACCGCGACCGCACCGAGGCAGGCCGGACGCTCGCCGACCGCCTCACCGCCCTGATCGGTGAACCGGACGTCGTCGTGTTGGGCCTGGTACGCGGTGGCGTGCCGGTTGCCCGGGTCGTCGCCGAACGCCTCGGCGCACCACTCGACGTGCTGGTGGTCCGCAAGCTCGGCATGCCGTGGGCTCCCGAGGTCGCCTTCGGCGCGCTCGGTCCGGCTGGCGTCCGCGTGGTAAACGACATGGTCGCCGGCCAGCTCAGCCACGACGACATCACCGACGTGCAGCGTCGGGAACAGGCGGAACTGGATCGGCGCGAACAGCTCTACCGGGCCGGGCGTCCGGCCCTCAGCTTGGCCGGCTGCACCGCCGTCATCGTTGACGACGGGCTGGCGACCGGGGCGACCGCCCGGGCCGCTGTGCAGGTGGCCCGCCGTCTCGGTGCCCGTCGGGTGGTGGTCGCCGTACCGGTCGGTGCCCAGGAGGCGTACGAGATGCTAGCCGCCGAGGCCGACCAGGTGATCTGTGCCCAGCGACCGCCTGCCTTCACCGCTGTCGGGGCGTACTACGACGATTTCCACGAGGTCTCCGACGACGAGGTGACCGAAGCGCTGACCGCGACCGCGTAGGCCGACCAGGTACCGTCGGGTCATGAGCCTGACCTGTCCCAAGTGTCACGGAGAAATGCGTCAGTACGAGCGCAGTGGCGTCGTCATCGACCAGTGTGGCGAGTGCCGGGGGATCTTCCTCGACCGAGGCGAGTTGGAGAAGCTGTTCGAGGCCGAAGCCAACTGGAGCGCACAGCAGGCTCCCGTCGCCCCGCCGCCGGCCCAGCACGCGCCCCAACCGGGCGGCTACCGGCCGCCACCTCCGCCGCAGCACCAGCCGGGCTACGGCGCCGTGCCACCACCGCCGCCACCGCCGCACGGCTACCCGGCTCCGGCTCCTGCCTACGGCCACAGCCAGCAGCACTACGGCTACCACGGGCACTACCGCCGAAAGAAGCGCAAGAGCTTCCTCGACGACATGTTCGGCTGAGCAGCACATCTCTGGGTGACCGGGCCGCCCGACCTGTCGGCCCGGTCAGCCCGCCGCATCCCGGTCGTGCTGGCCGTAGGGATCCGACTTTGGCCGGTCAGACGATCGCCATGTCCACGAAGCGCGACAGGTGCAGCTGAGCGGCAACGGTCACCGTGTCGGTAGGACCGTTCCGGTGCTTGGCGACGATGAAGTCCGCCTCGCCTGCGCGCGGCGACTCCTTGTCGTAGTAGTCGTCGCGATGTAGGAGTATGACAACGTCTGCATCCTGCTCAATCGAGCCAGATTCCCGCAGATCCGACAACTGCGGGCGCTTGTCGGTGCGTTGTTCCGGGCCACGATTCAGCTGACTGACCGCGATCACCGGGCACTCGACCTCCTTGGCCAGCAGCTTGAGACCTCGGGACAGGTCCGCGACCTCCTGCTGCCGACTCTCGGTACGCTTCGGCGAGGTCATCAGCTGGAGGTAGTCGACCACGATCAACTTGAGGTCGTGTCGCTGCTTGAGCCGGCGAGCCTTCGCTCGGATCTCCATCAGGTTCATGCTCGGGGTGTCGTCGACGAACAGCGGCGCCTCGCTGATCTCGCCCATACAGCGGGCCAGCTTCGTCCAGTCGTCATCGGAGAGTTGCCCGCTCCGCAACACGTGCAGCGGCACCCGCGCCTCGGCCGAGAGCAGCCGCATGACGATCTCGACCTTGCTCATCTCCAGCGAGAAGATCGCGGACGCCTGGTTGGCGCGGATCGCGGCGTTACGCGCGAAGTCCATGCTCGCAGTGCTGTTGTGCGTGGGTATCATCGACCGGCCGGCCAGGTAGAGGTGGTCATCGTTGTCGACCGTGACGCACCGCACAGGGACGCTCGGCACCCGTCGCACATCGACGATGTGCCGGACCGGGGCATCCGCGTGCCGGCGTATCGCGTGCAGCTCCCGCTTCCCGGCCAGCCGGAACACCTCGTCCGAGGCCGAGAAGGTCACGGTGAGGGCCGTCGAGTTCTCGGCAGCGCCGTCGACTCGCCGACGGCTCATCGAGCATCGGTAACCCAGGCTGACGACAAGCTCGTACACGTCCTCGGCGATGCACTCCGAGGCGGTGGTGAACTGCACGTGCCCAGACGGGGTGACGGTACCGTCGGCGTCGAGCAGACCAGCCAGCAACTCCCGCCGCTGCCCCTCCGACCCGCGGAGGTAGCACTGCGGAATGTGCCTGTCGTGCAGGACACCGGCGGCTCGAAGCAGCTGGGACAACGAGTCAGGCGACCGGCGACACGACGAGCCGTGAACGGCACCGTCCGAGGCGACGTCGACGCTGCCGCCTTCGGCGTACCGTGCGACCTCCGGAGCCGCCGACATGGACTGCGCGCCTACCGGCTGCCCATCGCCCAACCACACCCCAAGCGTGTAAGGGGAGATCGGCAGGTCCGCACGGACGGGCAGGGAAAGCGGACGAGCGTTCGTCACTGCGTGGTTCGCGCGCCCGTCGACCGGATGCCGCAGTGTCGCAGCGATGTGCCCGGTGGTGACGGCCCGGTGTACGGCTGCCACCTCGGTGCGTGCCGAGGCATCCCCCCGGTAGCGCCGCCCGAACTCCTCCTGTCGGAGGTTCGAGGCTCTGGCGGTCGTCGTCCAGAGGTGCTCGGCATCGGCGACGATGACCGAACCGTCGGAGAACTCGACCTCGTAGCAGGGCCTGCCGTAGCGCGTTTCGAAGGCGTGGGTGACGGTCGTGGCTTCACCGTCAGCGCCGAGAAGCTGATCGCCTACCCGTACCGCACCCATTGTGGTCCAGCCGGTCGGGGTCGGCAGTGGTGTGTCGAGTGCCAGCGCCTTTCCCAGACCAGGCCGTCCGGCCACGATGACCAGCTGCCCGGCGTGCAGTCCGTTGAGTAGTCGGTCCAGGTCGGTGAAGCCGGTCGGTACGCCGGTCATCACGCCACCCTGGGCACCGACCGCCTCGATCTCGTCGAGCGTCGGTTGCAGCATGTCGGCCAGGATCGCGAAGTCCTCGCTGACCCGACGCTCCGTGACGTCGTAGACGGCCTGCTGGGCCAGATCGACGATGTCGTCGACGTCCCGGCTGCCGCCACTCGCGGTGCCGTAGCCGAGTTGGACGATCCGGGTACCGGCCTCGACCAGGCGCCGGAGCACCGCGCGTTCGCTGACGATCCGGGCGTAGTACGCGGCGTTCGCAGCGGTCGGCACGCTGGCGATCAGCGTGTGCAGGTACGGTGCACCACCCACCCGGGCCAGATCTCCGGAGTCGGCGAGCGCCGCCGCGACGGTGATCGCGTCGGCCGGCTCGCCCCTGCCGTAGATCTCCAGGATCGTGTCGAAGATGGTGGCGTGCACGGGCCGGTAGAAGTCGTTGGTCTTGAGGATCTCGACGACGTCGGCGATGGCGTCCTTGGACAGCAGCATGCCACCCAGGACGCACTGCTCCGCGGCCACGTCCTGGGGCGGGGTCTTGTCGAACTGACCGTCACGTGGCCCGTTGCCGGGCTGCTGACCGCCGCCCTGGAATGGCTCCGATCGCCTGTCGTCGGTGACCGACACCGGGCCCCCCTCCACTGCGTCGGATCGGTCCCAGGCACACTGCCCGGGGTGCGACTACGTCGACCGGCCGCTTCGATCGGGGGCCATCGGGTCGGCAGGTCGTGGCAACGATACGGACTCCGAGGTCAGCCGCTCAACCGAGGCGGTGGACGAGCCTCGGGACAACCTGTGGACTCAGGCGGACAACCATGTGCGCAGCGTGTGTACAGGGTGTGGATATCGAAGGGAAAACCCTGCGCTGCAAGCACCTGACCTGCGTAAACCCTTTCCACAGCCTGTGGAAAAAATCCCGGGTAGGGCTTTGTCCTGAACCTCCCGTAAGATCGGTGGCCTACGGCTACACCTGGACAGCGGATTGTACGTTCGGTTGAGAAGGGTCACGCTCCAGCCGTGAGTTACCGGGACTGGACACGCGGGGAGGATGGCCCGCGCCAGCGGCGACCGATCGCTTCGTGGGCCGAGCCCGTCGAGGAGTCACCGGCCGAACGTTACGACTCGGCAGTCGATCGCTACCGCACCCCGAGTCGTCGGCGGGCGATCGAGCGTGGCCAGGAGGAGCCCGCCGAGCCGTATCTGCCGCGCTGGGCGCTGGAGTCGGGCATCAGCAGCGTCGACGGTGGCGGTCGACATGCTGCGCCGGACGACGACGATCACCGGCCGCGTTACGGCGACGGCAGCCGGCGATCGTCAGGGGTCTACCGGAGTGACCGCCGGCAACATTCTCGTGAGTCTGACTGGCGTGACCCGCCGTCACGCGCCATCGCCTCGTCGTCCGCAGCGGCTCCGCAGTCCGACCACACCCGCGAGTGGACCTCCGACCGACCGCAGGAGGAGGGGTACGTCGGCAGCCGTCGCGCGGACGCCGAGAACGACCCGGTCTCGGGTGCGGCGCCACAGAGTCGGCCGCGCCGCGCGCAGTCCCGCCGCCGCCAGGTGACCTGGTCCGGCCTGGAGGACGAGGATCAGCAGACCTCCGATTCTGAACCAGCCGTCGATCCGACGCCACGACGTCGACGGCGAGCGCCAGAGCCGGCACCAGGTCCGGCCGTGGATCCCTGGCAGCGGGCAGCGGAACCGTGGGAGCGGGCAGCGGAACCACAGCCGGAACCACGACGTCCTGCGGTCGATCCGTGGGACGCCTCTGGCCTGTACGCCTGGGAGCCACGGAGCGCTCCGGATCGTCGAGCCGACGCCGGCCCGGCCGACCCGTGGGCTGCCGACAGCACGAGCCAGTGGCTTCAATCGTCGGCCTCCGAGCAGTGGTCGGAGGCGGACAACACAGGCCAGTGGGACCGTGATCCCGAAATCGATCGACGGAGACAGCCGGACCGGAACAGGTGGGAGGACTACTCCGAGCCGGACCACTGGGATCGTACGGAGCGCCCACGGTCAGGTGGTGCGCCTGACACTCAACAGCGGTCGTATGGCACCCGGCCGGAGCCGGAGCC
Source organism: Micromonospora sp. HNM0581 (assembly GCF_012726175.1). Taxonomy (GTDB): domain Bacteria; phylum Actinomycetota; class Actinomycetes; order Mycobacteriales; family Micromonosporaceae; genus Micromonospora. The sequence goes on along the minus strand of NZ_JAASAD010000003.1, from coordinate 280,495 downwards.
GGACACCTCCTGGCCGGATACCCGGTTGGCCCGTGACGATCCGCGTTGGGTGGACACGTCCGCGTCGGCGCCCCGCTCGCCGGTGGTGGGCTATACGGCACCGCGTCCCCGCTCGGCACCCCGGCGTCGTACCGCGGCGGTCCAGCAGCCTCAACCAGTCGGCATGGCAGCGGTACGCCGCCGCATCGAGTCGGTGGGCGACACGAGCTGGAACCGCCGGTTGGAAGACGACCTGCTCGACCCCGATCCAGGTGGTCCCTGGCTGCCCCTGCTCTACACTGCGGCCTGTTACGTCCTACCCGCGGTTGTGGTCTTCGTCTGGCTGCTGACCCTGGACGGGGCGCCGCCGGTGGGCTGTGTGACCGACATCAGTGGTGGTGGGTGTGAGTCACCTCGGGCGCGGGCGTTCGGCGCAATGGTGGGCGGGATGCCACGGTTTGGCATGGCCCTGGCCAGCAGCGTGGCGATCGCGACGTTGCTTCGTAGGGTGGGTACGACCTGGCGTCCCACCACTGTGGCGCTCGCGGCCGCCGTGGTGGGGGGCGGCCTCTCGACGGTGATGATCAGCGCGGTGACCGGTGAGCCCATCGGTTGACCGGGTCGCTGACGCACAGCGACGCGGGGCCCGCACCGTCCGTCGTCCGTCGGTGCGGGCCCCGCGTCGTTCGCCGGCCGGGTCTCAGCCCTGCACGACGTTGAGGCTGAACGAGGCGGTCACCTCGGGGTGCAGCTTGATTCGCACGGGGTGCGAGCCGATCGACTTGATGTGACCGGTGACCTCCAGCCGCCGCCGGTCGAGGGCCGGGCCGCCAGCCGCCTTGACAGCGTCAACGATCTCGGCCGGGGTGACCGAGCCGAAGAGCCGGCCACCTTCACCGGCGCGGGCCTTCATATTGACCTTGAGGGCCTCGAGCTGCGCCTTCACCTCGTTGGCGTGGTCCAGGTCGCGGATCTCGCGGGCCGATCGGGCCCGCTTGATGAGGGTGACCTGCTTCTCCGCACCCTTGGTCCAGGCGATCGCGAAGCCCTGCGGGAGCAGGTAGTTACGGCCGTAGCCGTCCTTGACCTCCACGATGTCGCCCGGGGCACCGAGCCCGGACACCTCCTGAGTCAGGATGATCTTCATGTCGGTGCCTCTCTCAGCGGGCCGTCGCGGTGTACGGCAGGAGCGCCATCTCACGGGCGTTCTTGACCGCACGGGCGATCTGCCGCTGCTGCTGCGAAGTGACGCCGGTCACCCGCCGAGCACGGATCTTGCCGCGATCGGAGATGAACTTGCGCAGCAGCGCGGTGTCCTTGTAGTCGATGTAGGTGATCCCGTCCTTGTCGAGCGGGTTCACCTTCTTCTTCGGCTTGCGCAGTGCCGCAGCCTTCGCCATTGCTCTTGCTCCTGGTTTACGATCACGGGCGCTCGGCGCCATTAGAACGGAGGCTCCTCGTCGAAGTTGCCGCCACCCGAACGTGAGGGGGCCGGTGCGGCCGAAGCCCAGGGGTCGTCGAAGTTGCCTCCGCCGCCCTGGCCACCGCCGCCACCACTACCGAAGCCGCCGCCACCGCCGCCGGACCGGGACATCTTCTGCACCTTCGCCGTGGCGTAGCGCAGTGACGGGCCGATCTCGTCGACCTCCAGCTCGATGACGGTGCGCTTCTCACCCTCGCGGGTCTCGTACGACCGCTGACGCAGCCGACCCGAGACGATCACGCGGGCGCCGCGCTGTAGCGACTCCGCCACGTGCTCCGCAGCCTGTCGCCACACGGTGCACGAGAGGAACAGCGGCTCGCCGTCCTTCCACTCACCGGATGCCTTGTCCATGAACCGGGGCGTCGAAGCGACCCGGAACTTGGCGACTGCGGCACCGGAGGGGGTGAACCGCAACTCGGGGTCGTCGGTCAGGTTGCCGATGACCGTGATGGTGGTGTCTCCTGCCATGACCAACTCCTCGCGCGCTCATCCGTTCCGTCGTACAGGTTCGCAGAACCCTCCGACAGTGACGGTGAGGCTGATCCGGATGGGGCCGGGGTGGGTTTGTTAGCGCATCTCCGGCCGGAGGACCTTCGTGCGCAGCACGGACTCGTTGAGCCGCAGCTGGCGGTCCAGCTCGGCCACCGCCTCCGGCGTCGCCTGGAGGTCGATGACGGCGTAGATGCCCTCGGCCTTCTTGTTGATCTCGTAGGCGAGGCGTCGGCGGCCCCACACGTCGGTCTTCTCCACCGACCCACCCGCGGTCCTGATCACGTTCAGGTACGTGTCGAGCGACGGGGCGACGGTGCGCTCCTCGAGGCTGGGGTCGAGGATCACCATGATCTCGTAATGACGCAAGACGTGCTCACCTCCTGTGGGCTATGCGGCCACGGTCCTTCCGTGGCAGGAGGTCGTGCGTCGTGGCCCGTGTCGGTACCGGGAGGACCCGGCCTGTACGGACAACCGGACCAGAATACCCGGCCCGGACGATCACCATCACCGAGGTGACCCGTGAACGACGAACCGGGGGTCCACACCGACGTCGCTGTCGGCGCGGACCCCCGGCCACGGGCCGCGGGGCGCCCGGTCCGCATTCCTTGGGTGGGACCTGGGGAGGAACGACCACACCGATGAGGTTGGACCGGAGACGCCCCGCGGAGCTTTATTCCGTTGTTACCCGACGTTATCGCGAGGACCGTGCTTACGGGGGCAAATCCTGGAATTACCGACAATTCCCCTAGCAGCTCTGGTCGGGTCGACTCGACCAGCCGGTCCAACAACACCAACGACCGCCATCGGTGCCGGTGACGCGGCCGGAAAGCAGGCGTCACCCCGGTCGTCGGTACCGGGACGTAGGCTCGCCTGCATGCGTATCGGAGCCCACGTCGATCCGACCGACCCGCTGGCGGAGGCGACCGCCCGAGCGGCGAACGCCGTGCAGTTCTTTCTCGCCGACCCGCAAGGTTGGCAGGCACCGCAGCCCCGCGCCGATGCGGCAGCGCTCAACGACGCCGAGGTCGACGTCTACGTGCACGCGCCGTACGTCATCAACGTCGCCACCGGCAACAATCGCATCCGGATCCCCAGCCGCAAGCTACTGCTCGCGCACGCGAAGGCGGCCACGGCGATCGGCGCCAAGGGCCTGGTGGTACACGGCGGGCACGTCAACGCCGGCGACGACCCGGCCATCGGGTTCGACAACTGGCGCAAGGCCCTGTCGTACGCGACCGAGTCGGGAGGTTTCGAGCTTCCGCTGCTCATCGAGAACACCGCCGGCGGCCAGAACGCCTGCGCCCGACGGCTCGACGCGCTCGCCCGGCTCTGGGACGCCGTCGGTGACTACGAAGTCGGATTCTGCCTGGACACCTGCCATGCGTACGCCGGCGGGGAGGAACTGCTCGGTCTGGTCGATCGGGTGAAAGCGATCACCGGTCGGGTCGACCTGGTGCACGCGAACAACTCCAAGGACAGGTTCGGATCAGGGCGGGATCGTCACGACAACCTGCCGGGCGGGACCATCGACCCGGAACTCCTCGTCGCGGTGATCCGCGCGGCGGACGCACCGGTCATCGTCGAGACACCCGGCGGCGTCGAGGGGCAGGGCAGCGACATCGCCTTCCTGCGCGGGCAACTGGACGGGAAGACCGGAGCACGATGACCACGGACCAGTCCGCCCCCGGTCCCAAGCCGACCTCCCACGATGCCCGGGCCACCGACGAGCCGGCACCCGGCGCCGAACCGCAGAGTCGGCCCGTCCCGGATGAAGCCGTCCCGCCGGGCGTCGCCAACGATGCCGACCAGAGTGCGTTCACCGGGAACGATCCGGCCGACACGGCTCGCACCACGCGACGACGCACCGGCACCGACGATGCTCCTGGCAGGAATGCCGGCACCCGGACGGGTCCGGCGGCTGCCCTGAAGAACGACGAGTCGGCCAGTGCCGCCGACGACCAGGACGGATACGAGGACGAGGCGTCGAAAGGCGAGGCTCCGCGAAGGGCCGAGGGCCGGCAGCAGGCGGACGACACTGGCAAACCCGCCGGCACCTCCGTGGAGGCCGGGGGCAGGCCCGACCCGTGGGCCGCTTTCGGGCCCGCACCCGAGCCGGTACTGACCCGGTACGGGCGGTTGGGCCGGCACATCGGTCGGCTGCTGATCCACGAGTGGACGGTCGCCGCCGTCGCCTCGGTGGCCCTGGCCGTGCTGATGACCTGGCCGACGCTGCGTTACCCGGCACACACACTGCCGCAGGACTACTGGGACCCTAGCCTCCAGGCCTGGCAGATGGCCTGGTCCGGGCACATCCTGCTGACCGAGCCGGCCCAGCTCTGGCACGCCAACGCCTTCTTCCCCGAACGGTGGAGCTTCGCCTTCTCCGACACCCTGCTCGGGTACGCACCAGCCGGCATGATCGGTACCGGTCCCGAGGCAGCCCTGGTCCGTTACAACATCATGTTCGTGCTGGCGCACGCCCTCGCCACCTTCGGCGCGTACGTGCTGGCCCGGCAGCTCGGCGCGAGCCGCACGGGTTCCGCGGTGGTCGGTACCGCATACACCTACGCGCCGTGGCTGCTGTCCCAGGCCGGCCACCTGCATGTCGTCTCCAACGGCGGCATTCCGTTGGCGCTTGCCCTGCTGGCCCGAGGGCATGGTTGGTCGCTCCGGCACGGATACCGACCGGAGCGCCGGCACGTGGGCTGGGTGTACGCAGGCTGGCTGGTAGCCGCCTGGCAGCTGAGCCTCGGATTCGGTATCGGACTGCCGTTCGCGTACGTGCTCGCCGGTACGGTGCTGGTTTCCGTCGTCCTCTGGTACGCGAAACGGATCTTCTGGCGACTCAGACGCCCCTTCGGCCAGCGGTTGTTCGTCGCCGACCTGATCGGTGGGCTGGTCTTCGGCGGGGTGGGCGTGCTGATGGCCATCCCGTACTTCACCGTCACACAGTTGCACCCGAATGCGGAGCGGACGATCGGTGACATCGCCATCTTCTCGCCGCCCGCGACCGGTTTCGTCACCGCCCCTGCCGAGTCCCGCCTCTGGGGCGGGCTGCACGAAGGGGCCCGGTCGATGCTGCCGTGGCCTCCGGAGATGACCCTGCTACCCGGCTTCGTGCTCTACGCGCTGGCCCTGGGCGGCCTCTTCTTCTCCATCTGGAAGGTACGGCAACGGCTCCTGCTACTCGCCGGGGTGACGGTCGCGATGATCCTATCGATGGGCACCGAGTTCTTCGGGGGTCACTTCACCTACGCTCCGCTCTTCGACCACCTACCCGGCTGGAGCGGCATCCGGACACCGAGCCGCTTGATGCTGTGGGCCACGCTGCTGCTCGGACTTCTCGCGGCAGGGGCGGTGAGCGCGTTCGCCGAGCGGGTCCGGGAGATCTCCGCCGAACGAATCCCCTCCTGGCCCAGCCCCTGGCTGCGCCTGGCGACCCTGGTGCCGCTGCTGCTGGTCGTCGCCGAGGGCACCAACATGACACCCCACCCGGTGGTGCCGACGCAGCCGGCAGCGATGCGTTCGGTCGACGGCCCGCTGCTCGTCCTGCCCAGCGGGCAGAACCACGACCAGCCGGTCATGCTGTGGTCGACCACGCGGTTCCAGGACATCGTCAACGGAGGCAGCGGTTTCACTCCGCGTCAGCTGGACGACGTACGTCGGATCACCATGACCTTCCCCGACCAGACCAGCGTCGACTACCTGCGCACCCTGGGCGTACACAACGTCCTGGTGCTCCGCTCCGAGATCGCCGGAACCCCGTGGGAGGTGAGCGTCGATGCACCGGTCGACGGCCTGGGCATCACCCGCGAGGAGATCGACGACGTCGTCGTCTTCCGCCTCTGAACGGGTGCCGGTCACCGGTTCACGCGGCAGTTGCGGCGGGCGATGAGGGCTGCTCGGCGGGTGGGCGGCGGCTTCGCCACCGGTCCAGCCAGGGCGCGTCGGGGGCACCGTCGAGCAGGCCGCCGTCCGGGTCGTCGGTGTAGGTGCTACGTACCGCGTCCTGCTCCGGGTTGAGGACCTCGCGTACCACCAGGACGACCAGGGCGACCACGGCGGCCAGACGCAGGCTCGCGGCGAAGACGAAGACGCCCTCCGGGAACACCGGCGTGCCGGTCGACGCGCCGAGCAGTTGACCGTAGAAGGCGATGAAGTAGCAGACCTCGGCGGCCTGCCAGATGAGGAACGCCCCCCACCTGGGCCGGGCGAGCACCACGAGCGGCAGCAGCCAGAGCACGAACTGCTGCGACCAGACCTTGCTGAAGATCAGGAAGGCGGCGACCACCAGGAAGGCGAGCTGGGCGAGTCGGGGACGGCGCGGCGCCAGCAGCGCCAGCACACCGATGCCGAGGCAGGCCAGTCCGAAGAGGGCGTACGACACGTAGTTGAGCGTGGGAATGTTGGCGTCGAGCCACTGGAACGGTCCGATGCTGGCCGGGTCGCCGAACTTCCCGTCCAGGTAGCGGCCGATGTACCAGAAGGTGCCCCAGTCGATGGGACGCGTGGTGTTCAGCTCGAAGAAGCGGTCCCAGTTGTCCCGGTACGGGATCGCCACCGGCACGTTCACCAGCACCACCGTCACCGCGGCAGTGCCGATCGACAGCAACGCGGCTCGGATCCGGTTCGCACGTATCGCCAGCACCAGGATCGGCCCGAGGAGGAACAGTGGCCACATCTTCGCCGCGCCGCCGAGCCCGAGCAGCACCCCGGAAAGCGCCACGAGCAGCGTACCGTTCCGGCCCGCCCCGGAGCGTGCCCAGGCCAGCAGGCCCAACGCGCCGAGCCCGATGGCGAGGAAATCCCAGTTGACTGTGGCGGTGAGCAGCAGGGCAGGGGCGAGAGCGAAGAGCGCGGCATCCCACGGGCGTCGACGGCGCAGCGCCAGGATCACCGCGACGGTGACCACCGCCAGCGCGCCGAGCACGATCGCGTTCAGGTTGTAGAACCACTGGCCCTGGTTCATGTCGGGGTTGCCTTCACCGGCCGAGTGGACCGGCAGGCCGAGCGCACCCATGAAGTAGCCGGTCAGCACCGGATACTCGACCGGGTGATCCCGGTAGGGCACCGCCCCCTCGTTGAGCCGTTCCGCGTAGTAGAGCGCCAGCACGTCGGTGTAGCAGAAGCGGGTGTACTGCTCGTTGTCCACCCACGCGCCGTCCTGGCAGGGCGACTTCTGCACCCAGTGCAGGGTCAGCGTGAGGCAGGTCAGCGCCAGTACGATCCGCACCGCAGTCCAAATCCGATTCTCCGCGCCGACAGGGCGGTCGCGGGCTACCGCATGGTCACCCAGCGGACCACCGATCAGCCCGGAGAGCCCACGGACGAAGCCGTCGGAGCGGGACGGGTGATCGGGGGCACCCGATTCATCGATGCCTGGCGTCGACTTCGTGCTCATGACCGTGCATCCTGCCGTATCCGGCGACAGCGTTGAAGCCGAAACCACAGCGATTCCTGAGGTGCTTCCGCCTGTCACGTCGGCACGTCAGCCTCTGGACCGCCGAGCGACGCTCGTTGACCAACGCTCGTCGCTCGTCAGATGCGGCACGCCGCAGTACTGCCGAGCACCGGAAACATGGACGTACCGCAACTGGAGAGCACGATGGGCGGCCGGAGATTCGCCGGCCGCCCATCGTCGAAGCGGAAGCTACTCCCGCAATGTCGCTCTAGGCAACGGCAAACCGCCGCCTCCACCACCCGACCGTTGGTCATCCTCGGATTGATTGGAATCGTTGTCGCCGTCGTTCCTGCCGTCGTTCCCCCCATCGTCCCCGCGGTTGTTGCCACCACCGGTGATCTGGCAGAAGAAGTCGAGCGGGTTGCAATCCTGCTGGTTGTCGCCGTCCGACGTGGGCGGCGGCGCGGGTGCCTCGCCGTTGCCGGCGTCCTGGTCGCCAACACCGCTGACGTCGGGCAGGTCGGACGGGTCGTAGCCCTTCAGTGCGTCGTCCATGTACCGCTTCCACAGCGCGGCCGGGAAGCTGCCACCACCGATGTCCTTGCCGTTGTTGTCGACGATCGTCGGTTTCTTCGGGTCACGGCTGCCGATCCAGACGGCGGTGGCCACGTTCTCGTCGTAGCCGACCATCCAAGCGTGGGCGTTACGCGGAGTGCCGTTGTACTCCCAGGTTCCGGTCTTGCCGGCAGCCTCGCGACTCACCAGGTTGGCGTTGTTCTTGCCGGGGATCTCCTTGAGCACGGCGGTCACCTCGTCGGCCACCTCCGGTCGGATCACCTGCTGCGGCTTGAGCTTCTCGCCGGTGCCGCTCACCTTTTCCCATTCACCGGTGGCCTTGTTCTGCTTCTCCACCGTCCGGACGAAGTGCGCCTTGTTGTACTTGCCCTGGTTGGCGAGGGTGGCCAAGCCGTTGGCGTGGTCCAGCACGGTGATCGGGTACTGGCCGTAACCAATCACCCGGTCGAACTTCTTGCGTCCGAGGTCCTCGGGCTCATGCTTGGTCAGGTCGTACGGCTCAGGTGGGTCCACGGTCCACATGGTGCGGATGCCGGCTCGGCGGGCCATGTCGATGACCTTCGCCTCACCGATCTCTTCGGTCAGGTGGAAGAACGGCACGTTGTACGACTGCACCGTCGACTCCTGCAGGGTGCAGTTCTTGCCGCAGCTGGCGTTCCGGCCCGCGTTCTGGACCTCGTAGTCACTGCCCTCAGGCTTGAACGGGGTCGAGTCCCAGCGCGACTTCACCGAGATGCCGGCGTCGATCGCCGCGGCCAGGGTGTAGACCTTGAACGACGAGCCGGGCGGATGCCCGCCGACGAGGTCACCGTTCTGGTTGGTGTTCAGGCCGGCGTAGTCGAAGTCCGCGCCGCTGTCGCCGCCGTAGTAGGCGAGCACCCGCCCGGTCTTCGGGTCGACGGAGACCACCGCCGCCATCAGGTTGTCGGGTTGCGGGCTGAGCACCGAGCCCTTGCGGTCCGGCTGAGCCGCCTCCTCCAACGCCTTCTGCATCTTCGGGTCGATGGTGGTGGTGATCCGGTACCCACCCTCACGCAGTTCATTGACGCAGGTGGGCTTGTCTGGTTCCCCGGACTCGGTACAGATGCCCCACTCAGCCATCTCCTTGCGGACATAGTTGATGACGTTGCCCTTGGGAGTGGCGACGCCGAAGCCGTTGTTCTCCTTCGACTTCTGGACCTTCGGGTATTCGGTCGGTCGCTCCGGCGTGTCCGGGGTGTTCAGCCAGCCCTCCTCGACCATCCCGCTGATGACGTACTCCCACCGGGACTTCGCGTCGACCTCGTTGACGTCCGGGTCGAAGCCCTGGTGGGTGGCGCTGGGCTCGGGCTGCTTGATCAACGCGGCGAGCACCGCGCCCTGCGCCACTGTCAGCTTCTTGGCGGTGGTGTTGAAGTACGTCTGGGCCGCCGCCTCGACGCCGTACGCGCCACGGCCGAAGTAGATCACGTTGAGGTAGTTCTCCATGATCTGGTCTTTGGTGAAGTTGTCGTTCAGCTTCGAGGCGAGGATCGCCTCCTTCACCTTCCGCGCGTAGCTGTCGTCCTGAAGGTTCTCGTAGGCGTTGCGGGCGTACTGCTGGGTGATCGTCGAGGCACCCTGCTTGTCACCGCCGGAGAGGTTGTTCCAGGCGGCCCGGGCGATGCCCTTGTAGTCGACGCCCGAGTGCCGGTAGAAGTTCCGGTCCTCAGCGGCGGCGACGGCGTCGCGCACATGCTGCGGAATGTCGTTGATGGTGACGAAAGTGCGGTTCTCGTTGCCGAGCTTGGCCACGAGGGTCTTGCCGTCCTTGGCGTAGACCTCGGTGGACAGCGGCAGCGGGATCTCCTTGGGCAGCACCACGTTCGTCGAGTAGTAGGTGAACCCGACCACGCCGATGCCGGCCAGCATGATGAACACCGCGAATCCAGCGATCAGCATGTTCATTCGCTTACGCTTACGGGCCCGGGCTGCCGCACCCGCGTCCCGGCCACCTCGACCGAACCCGGCCGGTCCGCCGGGTCCGCCAGGTCCGCCGGGTCCGCCGACGCTTGCCCGGGCCACTGCGGCGCGACCGCCGACACCGGCTACGGACGCCGAGCCGACACTGGCCCGACCGGCCGATGCCGCGCCCACAGCTGCGGCACCGACCGAGGCGCGACCCGGGCCGGCCGGTGAAACCGGCACCGACGCACGGCCGGCGCGACCCGGTGTGGGTGTGACCGGCACCGAGGCACGGCCCGGGGCGGCTGGCGAGACCGGCACCGAGGCACGGCCGGGGCCGGCCGGTGAAACCGGCACCGACGCGCGACCGGAGCCGGGCCGGTTGACCGGTGCCGCCCCGGCGGCGCCGGTCGGCGGCGGAACGGTCGCCGAACCGCCGACCGAGGCGCGTCCGCCGACCGAGGCGCGGGCCGACGGGCCGGGTGTCTGCGGCCCGGTCGACCAGTTGACTCCGCGCGGTTCACCATCCGGGCGGCGGTACGCGTCGTCCGCCTGCCCCGAGTCGTCCTGGCCGGGAATCCAGCCCTGGCCGCGCGAGGATCTGGGATCGCCGTACGAGTTCATTCCTCACACCCTGCCGTCGCGGTGGGGCGCGGTCGCGCCGCCACCGGTTTGCCGTGAGTTGTGACACCTGGGCACCCGACACGGGGGTGTCGTGGCACCAGTGCCAGATCCGCATCAATCGGACTATTCAGACCTACAAGCTGTCGGTCGCCCCATCCGCGTTGCACGCGACCGGGGCTGGCCGATCGAGCTCGAATCACTGTCGCGCCTCTCGCCTTCGCCGCACACCCGTTCCGTCGGCGGTCATGCCACTCGCCTCACCGTGCTCCGGGTCGTCGTCGACGACGCCGGTCAGACCATCCCGCCCGAGCAGGTACTGCTCGACGAGATGGTTCCAGTCGCAGCCGAGGCACACCTCCACCACGAAGACCTGGAACTCACGCAGCGTCATCGCCAACATGGCCAGCTCCGCCACACTACGGGCTTGGCCGGCCGACTGCTTGAGTTCGTCTCCGTAAATGTAGTGGACCCGGGTGAGGTTCTCGCTGCGGCAGATCGGACACCGCTCCTCGGTGGGCTCGCCGTGGAACCGAGCCGCGTTCTTCAGGTAGGGCGACGCATCGCACAGGTCATAGGTGCCGGCTCGGCCGGCGAGAAGTTCACGCAGCGCCGCTCGCTTTCGAAGCGAGTAGTCGACGACCTGGCGCTGCGTACGCATGCGGGAAAGGGTACGCGGTCTGTTCTGGCGAGGCGACCACCGTGACGATCCGTGACTGGGACACATCGCATCGGGAGTTTGCCCAGACTGGAACGAGAGGCTACGGTGCGATGTATCGGTCCGATACATCGTGGTGGTTGGCGCTCCACGCACAGGGTAAAGGGAGGGTGGCCGGTGCTCGAACTCGCCATCCTCGGCCTGTTGCAGGAGGCACCGATGCACGGCTACGAGCTACGTAAGGAGCTCACCGCCAAGCTCGGGGCGATCCGCGCCGCCATCAGTTACGGCTCGCTCTATCCGACCCTGCGCCGGCTGCAGGCGGCGGGATGGATCACCGAGGCCGACGAGACACCCGCCACCGCCGAGGAGGTTCCCGCGCTGACCAGCCGACGAGGTCGGGTGGTCTACACCATCACCGCGGAAGGAAAAGAGCGCTTCGCCCAGCTCATCGCACAGACCGGGCCGGAAACATACGGCGACACCGGCTTCGGTGTGCACTTCGCGTTCTTCTCCCGAACCGACCGGGCGACCCGACTCCGCATTCTGGAAGGTCGCCGCCGCACGATCGAGGAACGTCGCGAGGGCCTTCGCGACATGCTGGGCCGGGCGGCCGAGCGCCTCGACGCGTACACCCTGGAGCTGCAGCGCCACGGCCTGGAGGCCTGTGAGCGTGAGGTCCGCTGGCTGGAGGAGCTCATCGCCAATGAGCGCTCCGGCCGTGCCCCGACGGTCCCGGTTGACGGGACGGCCGGCGGCCCACGACAAGACAAAAGCCCGCCTCCGCCTGGTGAGACCAGGACAGAGCGGCCGTGACAAAGAAGAAGGAGGCACACGCGATGGGCTCCGTCCGCGTCGCCATCGTCGGTGTGGGTAACTGCGCCTCGTCCCTGGTACAGGGCGTCGAGTACTACCGGAATGCCGACCCCAACGACCGCGTCCCGGGTCTCATGCACGTCACCTTCGGCGACTACCACGTCTCTGACGTGCAGTTCGTCGCGGCGTTCGATGTCGACGCCAAGAAGGTGGGCATGGACCTCGCGGAGGCGATCGTCGCCAGCGAGAACAACACCATCAAACTCTGCGACGTGCCGCCGACCGGCGTCACCGTGCAGCGTGGCCCGACCTTCGACGGCCTCGGCCAGTACTACCGCGAGATCGTCGAGGAGTCGGACGCCACGCCTGTCGACGTGGCCAGGGCACTACGCGACGCGCAGGTCGATGTGGTCGTCTCGTACCTGCCGGTCGGCTCGGAGCAGGCCGACAAGTTCTACGCCCAGGCCGCGATCGACGCCGGCTGCGCGTTCGTCAACGCACTGCCGGTCTTCATCGCCTCCGACCCCGAGTGGGCGCAGAAGTTCACCGACGCGGGCCTGCCAATCGTCGGCGACGACATCAAGAGCCAGGTCGGCGCCACCATCGTGCACCGTGCGCTAGCGAAGCTCTTCGAGGACCGGGGGGTCGAGCTGCTGCGCACGTACCAGCTCAACTTCGGCGGCAACATGGACTTCATGAACATGCTGGAGCGCAACCGACTGGTCTCGAAGAAGATCTCGAAGACCCAGTCGGTGACCTCCCAGGTGCCGCACGAGATGACCAAGAGCGACGTGCACATCGGCCCGTCCGACCACGTGCCGTGGCTGGACGACCGCAAGTGGGCGTACATCCGCCTGGAGGGCCGCTCGTTCGGCGACACCCCACTCAACGCCGAGCTGAAGCTGGAGGTGTGGGACTCGCCGAACTCGGCCGGCGTCATCATCGACGCCGTCCGGGCTGCGAAGATCGCACTGGACCGGAAGATCGGCGGCCCGATCCTGTCGGCCTCGTCGTACTTCATGAAGTCCCCGCCCGTGCAGTACGCCGACCACGACGCGCACGCCGCCGTCGAGGCGTTCATCGCCGGTGAGGTCGAGCGCTGACACGTCGACCACGAACAGCACCGGCGAGGGCCGGGTCCGCACGGACCCGGCCCTCGCCGTCCGCCGGGCCACCTCACCGTAGGTGAGAGTCTCCCCGTACGGGACGCGGGTCATCTCCCGCCACACCGCCCGCTCGAAACCGGAGCCACGCGGCACCGTCACCGGCACCTCGAAGTCGGTCAGATCCCCAGCGAAGTACGCACGCAGCTCCGCCACCGCCCGCCGGGAAGTCTCGTCGGCCGTCGAGCCGGGACCGCCCGGTAGGTCAGTCGCGGACGCCCTCTTCGCGGGCCCAGCGCAGCAGCTCCGCCTCAGCCGTGTCGCGGTCCAACGGTCCGCGCTCCAGCCGCAGGTCCTTCAGGTGTTTCCAAGCGCGTCCCACCACCGGACCGGGCGGCACCCCCAGCAGCTCCATGATCGCGTTACCGTCCAGGTCGGGTCGGACCTGGGCCAGATCTTCCTCGGCGGCGATCCGGGCGATCCGCTCCTCCAGGGCGTCATAGTCCGCCGCCAGTTGGGCTGCCTTCCGCCGGTTGCGGGTGGTGCAGTCCGAGCGAGTCAGCTTGTGCAGCCGGGGCAGCAGGTCACCGGCATCGGTGACGTAGCGGCGCACCGCCGAGTCGGTCCACTCGCCCCGACCGTAGCCGTAGAAACGCAGGTGCAGCGCGACCAGGGCAGTCACCTTGGCGGTCACGTCCTTCGGGTAGCGCATGGCCTTCATCCGTACCTTCGTCATCCGGGCGCCGACCACCTCGTGGTGGTGGAAGCTGACCCGCCCGTCCGGGCCGGTCGCCTTCGTCGCCGGCTTGCCCACGTCGTGCATGAGAGCCGCCATCCGGAGGATGAAGTCCGGTCCGTCCTGCTCGTACGAGACGGCGTTACCGACCACGGTGAGGGTGTGCTCGTAGACGTCCTTGTGCTGGGCGTGCTCGTCGATTTCCAGCTTCAGCCCGGTCAGCTCCGGCAGGAAGCGCTCGGCAAGCCCGGTGTCGACAAGCAGCCGCAGGCCGGCGATCGGATCTGCGCCACAGAGCAGCTTGGTGAATTCGTCGCGGATCCGCTCGGCGGTGATCCGATCCAGGTCGGTCGCCATCCTGGTCATCGCCGCTCGAACGTCCGGGTGCACCGCGAAGCGTAGCTGCGCGGCGAAGCGGGCGGCCCGCAGCATGCGCAGCGGGTCGTCGCCGAACGACTCGGCGGGCGTGCCCGGGGTACGGACGATCTTCGCAGCCAGGTCGGCCAGTCCGCCGTACGGGTCGGTGAACCGGTGCTCGGGGACACTCACGGCCATCGCGTTGACGGTGAAGTCCCGCCGTCGTAGATCCTCTACCAGGCTGGTGCCGTAGGCGACCACCGGATTGCGGCTGACCTGGTCGTACGACTCGGCGCGGAAGGTGGTGATCTCCAGCCGCAGACCGCCGCGCTGGCAGCCGATGGTGCCGAACTCGCGACCTGTCTCCCAGATCGCCTCGGCCCAGCCCCGCACGATGTCGAGGGTCTGGTCCGGGTGGGCGTCGGTGCAGAAGTCGAGATCCTCACCGAGCCGGCCGAGCAGGGCGTCGCGTACGGAGCCGCCCACGAGGTGTAGTTCGTGACCGGCGGCGGCGAACCTGCGACCCAACTCATCGGCGACCGGGGAGACCCGGAGCAGTTCGGCGACGGCGTTGCGCTGCGCGGCGGTGAGATCGCGGCGGTCGGTGGCGTGGAATGCGGCGGCTTCGGACATCGGATCCGCAGCCTATCGGTCCTGACCGGCATTGCCTCCGCCGGGCGCGGGTAACGGGCCGGGGTTGACTAAGGTTCTGTGGCGTGCGGGCCGGTGCCGGCTCCGGCGTACCCCTTGGAGGAGCAGATGAGCGGCGGGCTCTACCGCAGCGCGAACGCCCAGCAGGGCGGTGCGCCCGGCGGCTGGCCCGGTGACGGAGCCACATTCATCTCCGCCGAACCGCTCAACCAGCCCGCAGCCGAGGCGGTCGCGCCGCCTCAGGAACAGGTGGCCGAGAGCAGCGTCGCCGCCAACAGCGCGATCATGGCCATCGGCAGTCTGGTCAGTCGCGGTACGGGTTTCCTCCGCAACCTCATGATCGGTGCCGCCCTCGGCAACCTGATCGGCAACGTCTTCACCACCGCCATGTTCCTGCCACAGCAGGTGTACGAATTCCTGCTCGGTGGCATCCTGACCAGCGTGCTCATCCCGGTGCTGATCCGCCGGAGCAAGCAGGACCCGGACCGTGGCCAGGCGTACGCGCAGCGGTTGTTGACCCTGGCGGTGATCGCACTGGCCGTGACCGTGCTGATCGCGGTGAGCGGAGCCTCGGTACTCACCAGCCTCTACGCCAGCGGCAAAGACCCCGAATACACGGGCCTGGTCACCCGGCTGTCGTACCTGATGCTGCCGATGCTCTTCTTCACCGGCATCAGCGCGTTGATCGCCGCCATCCTGAACACCCGGGGCCATTTCGCGGCACCGATGTGGGCACCCATCCTGAACAATTTGGTCGCTATCGCCACGTTCGGCACGTACATCGTCGTGTTCGGTGCCCAGGCCCGGCAGCCCGCCGATGTTGAGCTGGACCAGGTCCTGCTGATCGGTGGCGGGACGCTGCTCGGTGTCGCGGTACAGGCAGCCGGACTGCTGCCGGCGCTGCGCAAGGTCGGTTTCCGCTGGAAACTGCGGTTCGACTTCCGGGAACTCGGGCTACGCGAGCTGGCCCGGCTCGGCGGTTGGATGTTCTGCTACGTGGCGGTCAACCAGCTCGGCCTCTTCGTGGTGGTCAACCTGCTCACCCGGGCGGCGGGCGAGGAGAACGCCGGCCTGCTGATCTACAACAACGTCTTCCTGCTGCTGATGATGGCGCACGGCATCATCGCGGTCTCGATCATCACCGCGCTGATGCCCCGGATGAGTTCCGCTGCGGCCGACGGCCGCTTCCTCGACTTCACAAGTGACCTGAGCCGGGGTACGCGAACGGTAAGCGCCGTACTCGCTCCGATCGCCGTCTGCTACGCGGTCCTGGCCACCCCGATCTCGGTGGTGGTCTTCCGCTACGGGGCCTTCTCCGCGGACAACGCGGTCGCCACCTCGACGGTGCTGCTGGTCGCCGCGATCGGGTTGGTCCCGTTCGCGATCAGTCAACTTTTCACCTTCGCCTTCTACGCGCTGCCCGACACCCGGCTGCCGGCGCTGATCAACATTCCGGTGGTGGCGCTGCGGGTCGGGGTGCAGATCGCGCTCTTCCTGCTGTTCGCTCCGAGCTTCACGGGTGCCGGGATGATGATCGGCAATACCGTCTCCTACCTGGCCGCCGCCACGGCCTCGGCCTGGCTGCTGCGCCCCAGGGTGGGTCGGATCGGGCTGGGAGAGATCCTGCGTACCCTCGGCCGGGTGGGCGTCGCCGCCGTGGGCGCCGCGTTGGTGGGCCTGCTGGTGATCATCCTCCTACCCGGCGGCGACACGCCGACGTGGTGGGAGGCGATGGTGCAGCTGCTGGTCGGTGGCGCGGCCATCGGTGGTACCTACCTCGGCCTGGCGACGGTGCTGCGGATATCCGAGATCACCGAGGTGGTCGGCATGGTCCGCCGCCGGCTCGGCCGCTGAACCGGGCCGGTCCGACCTGCACCGAGCGTGACCGCCGATCACCAGGCTGGGGACGCGGCTGTGGATAACTCCGCGCGCCGCCGCTCAGTTGACGGAACAGCCTGTGGATAACCAACCGTACGGCCGAGCATGCCCGGACGATCGACGGGGAATCCGGAGCTACCGAACCCGCTGATTCGAACGGTCCCGCCCCGGCCGGAGCCGCTCGTGATCAGCCTCTAGATTGGCTGGTACATGTTCCAGCAACGTGGTCGACATCGGTGGTAACGGGACGAGTCCGCTCTCCGCTGACCTCGCCGTCACCGGACGGCGGGAAGATGACATGTCGGGGACCGGGCCATCCCGGGTAAGGTCGCACTCGACGGGTACGGCAGGCACCGGCACGTGGGACCGTGCTGCGTCCGGTCGGCCGGTACCAGATGAAGGCGGAGCGGGAAGCAGATGCCCAGCAGCGCGGGTCCATCGATCGACACGATCACCGAAGGAGGACGGGTGACCCAGGTCGGCGAGGGTCAGGACGCGGACGAGACCACTCCGCCAATCATGACCTTCGGTGCTCCGACGGCCGGTGAGATCCTCGCCGAACGTTACGAACTCGTAGAGCACATCAACAACGACAGCGCGGGCCGTCTGGTCTGGCGTGGGGTCGATGTCGTGCTGCGCCGCCCCGTCGCGGTCGTCATGCGCTACCCCGGGGGCGAGTCCGCCACCGAGATGCTTCAGGCCGCGGTCGCCGCCAGCCGGGTCGTCCACCCCAACCTCGTCGGCGTGTACGACGCCATCGACGAGGCCGTGCGAGCCTACGTGGTACGCGAGTGGGTCGACGGTCAGTCCCTGCGGGACCTGGTGGCGGGTGGGGTGTTGGACGCCGCCCGCGCGACCGCCGTCGGCAACTCCGTAGCCAGCGCCCTGGCCGCCGTGCACGCCACCGGCATGGTGCACGGGAACGTGCACCCCGGCACGGTGATGATCAGCGATGACGGCCGGGTGGTACTCGCGGACGCCCGCACCGACGGTGACGACAGCCAGGAGAGCGACGTCCGCGCCGTCGGCGGCATCCTCTACTTCGCGATGACCGGCTACTGGCCACACGCCGAGGCACCGCTGCGTGGTGCCACCGCCGGACACGGACGGGCAGCCATCCCCGACGCGGTCCGCGACGCCAACGGGGCCGTCGCGGCTCCCCGTCAGGTCCGGGCCGGTGTGCCGGCGTACCTGGACGACCTGACCATGGACCTGCTCGACGCCGAGATCGCCCCGCCGCCATCGGACGTGCTGACGGCAGAGTTGGCCCGGCTCGACGTTCCCGACGACGACTATCTCGACAACAGCGGCCCGCTACGGTTCTCGGGTGAGACCGGTGAAGAGCCGTCACCGTTGGCCGCGGCCGGCGGTCGCAAGGTCGCCCTGGGCATCGCCGGGTTGCTGGCGGTGGCCCTGATCGGGCTCCTGATCGGGATCAGTACCCTCGGCGGCGACGACGGGGACCCACAGACCAACCCGGTCGCGGCGCCGACCTCCAGCGCACCGGTGAGCGAGGAGCCAGCAGCGCCCGCTGTCCGGAACCTCGAGATCAGCGCTGCTCGGATCATCGATCCGGACAGCAGCGACCGCACCGAGGTGCGCGACGCCGAGAAGGTCTTCGACGGCGATCAGGACGACGGCTGGTCCACTGAGACTTACAACCGGAGCAACTTCGGCAACCTGAAGCGGGGCATGGGCGTCTGGATCGACCTCGGCGCCGAGCGGACCGTCAAGTCGGTACAGGTCAACCTCTCCGGCCGGGGTGCCTCCGCGGAACTGCTCACCGGCACGATCGACGCCCCGTCGTCCAGTTCGGGTGACGACCAGGTCCTCACGGCTTACCTGAAAAACAAGATCGGGCAGCCCTTCGAGGAGCATGACGGCTCCACGATGACCTTCGACGGCTTCGACGCCGACCAGAAGTACCGCTACCTGCTGTTCTGGATCACTGAGCTGCCTCCGAACGGCGGCGGCTTCAAGGTCGGGGTCCAGGAGATCACGGTCCAGGGGTCATGAGACGTCGGCACGGCGGCAGCCACCGGGGCGGGTGATGGAGGTACGCGACGCCGGCCGCAACCACACGGGTGCCGCTCCGGTGGACGCCGGGGTCAGCGACCTCGATCTGCTGCACTCCCACGTCGCCGGTGACCGGGACGCCTTCGGCGAACTGTTCCGCCGGCACCGGGACCGGCTCTGGGCGGTCGCCCTGCGTACCCTCGGCGACCGTGAGGAAGCCGCCGACGCCCTGCAGGACGCGCTGCTGTCCGCCCATCGGGCGGCCAGCCGGTTCCGAGGCGACTCGGCGGTCACCACCTGGTTGCACCGGATCGTGGTGAACGCCTGCCTCGACCGGATCCGTCGACGGCGGGCCCACCCGACTGTGCCGTTGCCCGACGGGATGCGCGGTCCCGAGGACGGTCCGGCCACCGGCGGCGTGGAACCGGCCGCGCCGGTACACGACCACGACACCGCGATGGTCGTCCGGGACGCCCTTGCCGCGTTGCCGCTGGAGCAGCGGGCCGCTCTCGTCCTCGTCGACGTGCAGGGCTACCCGGTCGCCGAGGTCGCGCGGATCCTCGGAGTCGCTGAAGGAACGGTCAAGAGTCGCTGCGCCCGTGCCCGTGCCCGGCTCGCGGTCACACTCGGCCACCTGCGATCGGGCGACGGGCCGGAGGCCGCCGACCCGCCCTCGGACGTGCCGGAGGTCACCCGCGGGAACCCGAAGGAACCATCGGGCGTCCGATCGAGGTCGGGACGGTCCCGACCGGCCGCCAACCATCAGGAGGAAGCGTGAGCACCGGGGAGTTCAGCGAGGTCGACGATGACCTGCTCGCCGACTACCTCGGCGGCGCGCTGGACGGCACTGCCGAGCACGCCGAGGTCGCCCGCCGGGTGGCGCAGGACCCGGCGTGGGCCCGGGCCCACGCTCTCCTGGCTCCGGCCGTCGACAGCGTCCGGGCCGAGCTCGCCGGATGGGGTGAGCCGACGCTGCCGCTTCCGTCCGAGATCACCGACCGGATCAGTGCTGCCCTCGCCGCTGCGGATCCGGTCGTCGTACCCGCAACGGAACACGCGGCAGCGGCCACCGGGCAGACCCGCCATCAAACCGGCGACGTACACGGATCGGCACCGAACGGCGGCAAGGTGGCGCCTGTGCCGGCCCAGCCGGGCGGGTCGCGTCGTCCCCCGGGATCGTTGCGTCCGGGGCAGGATCGGACTTCATCGTCGCGTCCGGGCCACCGACGTCGCCGCTGGGCCCGCCTCTCCGGACCGGTTGCCCTCGCCACCGCCGCCGTGGTCGGGTTGGGCGTACTCCAGCTGTTGCAGCCGGGTCGGGGGGAAGACGCCGCCACCGACACCGCACTGGACGACCGGGCCGTCAGTCCCACGGCCCGGCACGCGTATCCCGAGGACTCCGCCGAGCAGCCCGGGACTCTCTCCGCATCCGAGCATTCCTCCGCAGCGTCCGGCGCACCGTACCAGGTCGTCGGCCCGCCGCAACGTAGCGACGTCGACTACACGCCGGAGGTGCTGGCCCGGACGACACCGAGCATCAAGGAGTTCTCCAGCGGTACTGACCCGGGACCCGGAGCGGAGAGCCAGGAGCGTCTGGCTGGCCCGGGTGACCTGACCCGGCTGGGCGGGCAGGCGGCGCTCAGCGCCTGCCTGGCGGAGATCGGCGCGGAGCACAGCGCAGGACCACTGATCTTCGATATCGTCGAGTACGCCCGCTTCCAGGGGCAACCGGCGCTGGTCGTCCAGTTCACCGATGCCTCCGGCACGAGCTGGGCATGGGTGAGCGGCCCGGAGTGCGGTGTGCCCGGGTCCGGCTCGGACGCCCGTTACCGTACGCGGGTAGGGTGATCCTGCGGTCCTTGGACATTTGACCGTCCACGTGACCTGACCCACCGCGTGACCGGCTCGGGAATTCCCGCTTCGTACGATGGCGTTCTGTACATCAGTTGCCGCCGCGTCGGCACTCGGATCGGCATCGGCCCGTGCGCCGGTGACGACAGTCAACACGATTGGGAGACGGCAGTGGACGAGGTCCGCAACCTGGTCATCATCGGCTCCGGGCCGGCCGGCTACACCGCGGCGGTCTACGCGGCGCGTGCCAACCTCACGCCGCTGGTGATCGAGGGTGTGCAGTCCGGCGGTGCGCTGATGACCACCACCGAGGTGGAGAACTTTCCCGGTTTCGCCGACGGCATCCTCGGCCCCGAGCTGATGGACAACATGCGTAAGCAGGCCGAGCGGTTCGGTGCCGAGTTCCTGACCGACGACGTCACCCGGGTCGAGCTGGCCGACACCGGCCACCCCGGCGCGGTGAGCACCGTCTGGGTAGGTGAAACCGTGTATCGGGCCCGGGCCGTGATCCTCGCGACGGGCTCCGCGTGGCGACCGCTCGGCGTGCCCGGTGAGCAGGAGTATCTCGGTCACGGTGTCTCATCGTGCGCCACCTGTGACGGCTTCTTCTTCCGCAACCAGCACATCGTCGTCGTCGGTGGTGGCGACTCGGCGATGGAGGAGGCGAGCTTCCTGACCCGCTTCGCCGACTCGGTGACGATCCTGCACCGCCGTGACTCGTTCCGGGCCAGCAAGATCATGGCGGAACGGGCACTGGGCAACGAAAAGATCAAGGTCGAGTGGAACACCGTGGTGGAGGAGGTACTCGGTGCCGACGGCAAGGTCGTCGGCGTACGGGTACGCAACGTCCACACCGGCGAGGCCAAGGTGCTCGACGTCACCGGCGTGTTCGTGGCGATCGGCCACGACCCACGCAGCGAGCTGTTCCGTGGTCAGGTGGAGATGGACGACGAGGGGTACGTGAAGGTGCAGGCCCCCAGCACCCGGACCAGCGTCCCCGGTGTCTTCGCCGCCGGTGACCTGGTCGACCACACGTACCGGCAGGCGATCACCGCGGCCGGGACCGGCTGCGCGGCCGCCCTGGACGCGGAACGTTTCATCGCCACGCTGCCCAGGAGCTGAACCAGACACAACGGAGGAGGAGGGTCAACAGTGGGAGCAACCAAATCGGTCACCGACGCGAGCTTCGCGGTGGATGTGCTGAAGTCCGACAAGCCGGTCCTGGTGGATTTCTGGGCTGAATGGTGCGGACCGTGCCGTAAGGTGTCGCCGCTGCTGGAGGAGATCGCCGGTGAGATGGGCGACCAGGTGAGCATCGTCAAGCTCAACATCGACGAGAATCCGGAGACCGCCCGGACGTACCGGGTGATGTCGGTGCCGACCCTCACCGTCTTCAAGAACGGCGAGCCGGTGCAGTCGATCGCCGGTGCCAAGCCCAAGGGCGAACTGGTGAAGCTGATCGAATCGGCGCTCTGACTCTCCCAGCGACGACGTCGCTGTCGGCCCCGTGACCGGACCCACCGGTACGGGGCCGACGTGCTTTTTTGCCGCCCGCCACCCCAGCGGATCGCCGAGCGCATAACCTCGAACCGGGGCCGCCGGACGCCGGTGAGCACCTGGTCCCCGCCAACGGCACCCGTCGGCGGGGCCCGGCAGCCACCGACCGTGCAGAGGGGGTCGTGCGTGCGTCCGATCCGTCCCGGTGACCGGGGACCCGCAGTGACCGAGATCCGAGCGGTGTTGACCAGCCTCGACCTGCTGTCGAAGGCAACCGGTCCGCACAGCGACGAGTTCGACCCGGCGACCGAACGGGCGGTCCGCGCATTCCAGCAGTCGCGCGGTCTCAGCGTCGACGGCCGCGTCGGTGCGGAAACCTGGCGGGCCCTCGACGCCGCCCGCTGGCGGCTGGGAGCCCGCACTCTCTACCACGCGGTGCCGGTGCCACTCACCGGCGAGGATGTCCGGTCGCTCCAGGAACGGCTGATGGAGATGGGGTACGACACCGGTCGGGCCGACGCCATCTACGGCATCCGCACGTCCCGGGCGGTAGCGCAGTTCCAACGCGAGGTGGGGCTCGTGCCGGACGGCACCTGCGGCCCGCACACCATGGACTCTTTGCGTCGCCTCGGCCGGAAGGTGGTCGGCGGACGGCCGCAGTGGCTGCGCGAGTCCGACGCCATCCGGCAGTCCGGACCGACACTCGTAGGCCGAACCGTCGTGATCGACCCCGGCCACGGCGGAACCGACCCGGGCGTGGTGGTGGCGGACGGCCCGCTGCGCTGGACCGAGGCTGACCTGATGCACGATCTGGCCAGCCGGCTGGAGGGACGCCTCGCCGCAGCCGGGGTACGGGTACAGCTCACCCGAGGACCGGCACCGGCGACCTGTCTGCCTGACCTCGACCGGGCGCATCTGGCCAACTCACTCGGCGCCGACGTGTTCGTTTCGCTGCACACCGATGGCCACCCCAACCCGATGGCCGAGGGCGTCGCCACGTACCACTACGGCACCGACAACGGCGTGACCTCGGCGACCGGGGAACGGCTCGCCGGGCTGGTCCAGCGCGAGATCGTGGCGCGCACCGGACTGCGGGACTGCCGCACCCACGCGAAGGCGTGGGATCTGCTCCGGATCACCCGGATGCCGGCGGTCCGCGTCGAGGTCGGCTACCTCACCTCGCCGTCCGACCGGGAACGGCTGATCGCTCCCCGGTTCCGGGACACCCTCGTCGAGGCGATGGTTGCCGCGGTGCAGCGGATGTACCTGCCGATCGAACGCGACGTACCGACCGGTTCGATCGACGTCAGCGAACTGCGGGCAGCTGTCGCCGCCGGTACCGTGGTCGACTGAGCAGCCTCGTCCGGTCAGGCGGAGGAACAACCCGGCCGGACGCACAGTGGTGAACCCGGGTGTCCGCTCGGGGACGGCCGGTCAGGGCGCCGGGCGCGATTCAGCCGGCCGTGGAGCGGGTCGCGGGTGCCGGTCTGACCGGCCGCAGCAGCGACTCCGGGCTCATCGAGCCGAGCAGCTTCTCCAGCGCGTACTCGACGTCGGACTTCCAGCTCAACGCTGTCCGAAGCTCCAGCCGTAGCCGCGGATACCGCGGGTGAGGTCGGACCGTCTTGAAACCCACCGAGAGAAAGAAGTCGGCGGGTGCCACACACGCACCATTCGGATCGGCGGAGTCACCGAACTTCGCATCGCCGAACGCTTCGATCGCCTTGATGCCGCGCTTGGTCAGGTCCCGCGCGACCCCCTGCACCAGCATCCGACCGAGGCCACCACCGGTGAACGCCGGTACGACGTTCGCGGTCATCAACAGTGCCGCGTCGGCGGAAACCGGAGACGTCGGGAAGGCCATCGACCGGGGGACGTAGGCCGGCGGAGCATACATCACGAACCCGGCAGGCATGCCGTCGACGTAGATCAGCTTGCCGCAGGAACCCCATTCGAGCAGAGTCTGCGAGACCCACGCCTCCTTCTCCAGCCCAGGGTCGCCGGCAGCGCAGGCTCGGTCCGCGGAAACCGGATCGAGCTCCCAGTACACGCACTGGCGGCAGGGACGAGGCAGATCCTCCAGGGTGTCCAGGGTCAGGCTGACCAGACGTCGCGACATTTGCGCTTCCCCACACTAGGCTCGGAGGTGGGACCGGCCCGGGCGGTTCCGCCGCTGCGACGAACCGACTGGCACCGCCGCAACAGCGAAAGAACGGCACCGCCGTGTTGCTGCCCCCGAGGAGCGATCGTACGCCGCCGGTCGGCGCCAGGGGAGACTAAGCGTGAAGGTCCGCCTCGAGTGGCCCGGTCGGCTCGTGACCCGGCATGTGGACGCAGGAGAAATCGACGACGCCCCGGGCGGTGCACGGCGGCTAGGATCGACATCCGGCGCGCCGTACCGCCATGGTCGCCGGTGTCCCGGGTAACCGGGACCGGAGCCGTCCGAGCAGCCATCGGGGTGATGTGATGACCGGCACGACACTCGACGACTACACCGACCGGTACGCCCGCCGGGTCCGGGGCATGACCGCGTCGGAGATCAGGGCTCTGTTCGCGGTCGCCAGTCGACCGGAGGTCGTCTCCCTCGCCGGCGGTGCGCCCTACATCGCCGCACTGCCCCTGGACGCCGTCGGTGAGATGCTCGGCCGGCTCGCTGCCGAGCAGGGCAGCACCACCCTGCAGTACGGCATCGGCCAGGGCACCCTGGAGCTGCGTGAGCGGATCTGCGAGGTGATGGCCCTTTCCGGCATCGACGCCGCCTGCGGCGCCTCCCCGGAGGACGTGGTGGTGACCGTGGGGGGGCAGCAGGCGCTCGACCTGGTGGCCCGCCTCTTCCTGGACCCGGGTGACGTGGTGCTCGCCGAAGGGCCGACCTATGTCGGTGCGCTCGGAGTGTTCCAGGCCGCCCAGGCGCAGGTGGTCCACGTACCGATCGACGAGGACGGGCTGATCCCGGCCGCACTGGAGACCGCCATCGCGGAGCAGACCCGGGCCGGGCGTCGGGTCAAGTTCCTCTACACCATCCCCACCTTCCAGAACCCGACCGGTGTGACGCTCACCGAGCAGCGGCGGGAGCAGGTACTCGACATCTGTGAACGCGCCGGGCTGCTGGTGGTCGAGGACGACCCGTACGGCCAGCTGAGCTTCGAGGGCGAGGCGCCCGCCCCGCTGCGGGCGCGGCGGCGGGACGGCGTCTTCTACCTCAGCACCTTCTCCAAGACCTTCGCCCCGGGGCTGCGGGTCGGCTGGATCCTCGCGCCGCACGCGGTACGGGACAAACTGGTGATCGCCAGCGAGGCACAGATCCTTTGCCCCAGTGCGTACGCGCAGGCTGCCGTCAGCACGTACCTCGGCACCATGCCCTGGCGTGAGCAGCTGAAGGTCTACCGGGAGGTCTACCGGGAGCGGCGGGACGCGATGCTCACGGCGCTGGAGGACCTGATGCCGGCCGACACCCGCTGGACCGTCCCTGGCGGTGGGCTGTTCGTCTGGGCCACGCTGCCCGAGGGACTGGACTCGAAGGCGATGATGCCCCGGGCCATCGCCGCGCGAGTCGCCTACGTTCCCGGCACCGGTTTCTACGCCGACGGCAGCGGTAACTGCCACATGCGACTCAACTTCTCGTTCCCCGCGCCGGAGCGGATCAGGGAAGGCGTACGCCGGTTGGCCAGCGTGATGGAACAGGACATCGCCATGCGGCGGGTGTTCGGGGCGGTGGGCGAGGCCGGCACGTCTCGGCGGAGCCGGACCGGCTGGGACGCGCCAGGGCCAGACTTGGCATGATGCCCGGCATGGGTGTCACCGCTGCCGAAGAACCCGCCGTGCCGGGCCCTGGTACCACCGATCTCCACGTGCTCGTGCTCGCCGGTGGTCTGTCGTACGAGCGGGACGTGTCGCTACGCTCAGGGCGCCGGGTACTCGACGCGCTGCGCGCCGTCGGGATGCAGGCCGAACTCCGCGACGCTGACGTCGCCCTGCTGCCGGCGATCACCGCCGATCCACCCGACGCCGTGGTGGTCGCCCTGCACGGCGCCACCGGGGAGGACGGGTCGTTGCGCGGCGTGCTGGACCTGTGCGGCGTACCGTACGTCGGCTGTGACGCACGGGCCTCCCGTCTCGCCTGGGACAAGCCGTCGGCGAAAGCCGTACTTCGGGAGGCTGGCATCGCCACCCCCGACTGGGTCGCCCTGCCCCACGACCGGTTCAGTGAACTCGGCGCGGTCGCTGTGCTTGACCGCATCGTCGACCGGTTGGGGCTGCCACTCATGGTGAAGCCCGCCCAGGGCGGCTCGGGCCTGGGCGCCGCCGTGGTGCGGGACGCGGCTTCACTGCCGGCCGCCATGGTGGGTTGTTTCGCGTACGACTCGACGGCCCTCGTCGAACGGTACGTTCCCGGCATGGACGTGGCGGTCTCCGTCGTCGACCTCGGCGACGGCCCGCAGGCGCTACCCGCGGTGGAGATCGTGCCCCGCAACGGGGTGTACGACTACGCGGCTCGCTACACCGCCGGCCGGACGACCTGGCACACCCCGGCCCGCCTGGAGCCCTCAGCCGCGGAATCGGTGGCCCGCGTCGCGCTGGCCGCCCACTCCGCTCTCGGCCTGCGTGATCTCAGTCGAGTCGACGTGATCGTCGACTCGACCGGGCAGCCGCACGTGCTCGAGGTCAACGTCTCACCGGGTATGACCGAGACCTCGCTCCTGCCGCTCGCGGTACAGGCTGCCGGTCTCGACTTCGGACGAATGATCGGCCATCTCGTCACCCGCGCTGCGAGCCGCTGATCTTTGGTTCAGGCTCGGCACTCACCGGCCCGGTGGTGTGCTGCTGTCTGGTCTGCGCGGTATCGACCTGCGGGTCGTTCCCGGCAGTCACCGGCTCCGGGTGGGTCTCCGCGACTTCGAAGACCTGCGGCGTCGTTGGCGCAGGTCGAGTCGTGCCGGCAGCCTCCGATTCTGGCGGACGCTGCGCCGCAGCGCCGGTACCCTCTTCCGGCACCGGTCGCCTCGCCGGCTCCACCGAGTCCGGCGGGCCCGAGCTGATGCTGGCACCTGGCGCGTCGGGTGGTTCAGCCGTCTCGCCGATGGCGTCCAGCAGTGACCTTCCCTCTGCGGGCGCCGGATCGGTGGGCGAGGTCGACTGCGCGGTCAGACTGGACGGCGTCTGCCACTGGATGCGGGGTGGCTCGGCGAGCGGCCGTCCGCCGAACTCTGCCAGCCAGGCCGCAACCAGAGCGAGATTCTCCCGCCACTGATCCTCCGAGATGGGCGGCAGGATCGAGTCCCAGAGCGAGAGGAAGGTGCCGCGGAGTTGAAGTCGACCGTACGGCCGGGCGAGGAACCACATGTGGAGGTGAGCAGACCCGTCTCCCCACCGGTTCACGTGCACGCGGGCTACTCCGTCGAGTGAACGGATGGCTCGTTCGAGCCGTACCGTCATCACGCCCAGCTCGGCAGCGAGCAGGTTCGGTAGGTCGCCGAGGTCGAGGTGGGACCGTGACTCCAGAATGAGGACCATGGGCAGGCCCGTCGGTCGGTCCATGGCACGCACACGCCATCGTTCACCGACCCAGATGTAGGCGTCATCGGGCGCGAGGCAGGCGGTGCATTCTCGGTGAGCCTCACCCTTGCGGGGCGGCTCGACAGAGACCGGGTCGGCGAGCGGCTTGACCCGGAGGTCGCCCTCGAACGGAAAGGACGGCCACTGGGTGAAGTCTGGAACTGCGGGAGGGGTGTCGTGCACGACGCTGACCCTAACTGAAGTTCGGGACCGCTGTCCCTACCCGAGCCGCCCTCGACTTTCCGGCGCGCCCGACTGAGGAGGTGGGCCCGTCGGATGGTTCCCCCCAGAGTTATCCACAGGCAGCCGAGGCGTCGTCACTGTCCCGCTTTCCCAGTTTGACAAGGAGTTTCGGCCCATGTTTCACGTGAAACGATGCGAACCTGTGGACAACCGATGTGGATAACGTCAGGGTCCGCGTCTGGTCCGCCGGTCGGTCGAATCGGCGGCATGACGTCGCCGTCCCGCGCTCGAGGTAGTCGCCGTTTCACGTGAAACGGCAGCCACCTCGACTGGTCAGCGGCACGCAGACGGCTTGTGATCGCTGCCGTCACCAGACCCAGTCAGCGGCACTCCGGCTGTCGAGCGAGGCCGCCGGTCGCCCCTGCCGAGCTGACCGGAGAGGCCGCCCCGAGTCTGCCCGTTCCACACCAGCGTCTGGCCGGGTAGCCGCCGCAGCTGGCCGCCGATCCCTGTCGCCACGATCCGCCCGCACCGGGGCCGATCCGCCTGCTCCGCAGCTGGGTGTTTCACGTGAAACGCTGGGCCACGTTCATTCTGTCCTTACAGCCGCCTTCCCATCCGGCAGAGCTACTCCCTCCTGCTGGTCCTCAACCGTCCGGCCCGCTCTCCACCTACGTCGGCCCTCACGCCCCTGGCAGGGGATCGGATGTCGGCCTCCGGATCGGGTGCAGATCACCAACGCCAGCGGTCCGCTGGTCGAGGCGAGATGTATGCCGGAGCGCGATGGGTGGACTCGACGAGCACGAGCACCACCAACCACGAGTGGCCAACGGACGGAGAACGGCGCCAGGATCGCCGTGGGCGGGTACGTCTCCCTGCACACGCTTACCGCCCGAGGTGGGCGTCGGTCGGTGGCGTCAGAGCCGACTCCGGTGTCGGCCACACCTGTCCGCCTGTTGTTGTCGTCCCGACGCGCCAGCCCCCGCCCCGACGCCACAAGGCCGCGCGGCTCCGGCCTCGTTCGGTCCAAGCCCCACGGGGTTTGCGATGGCCCGACAAGGCCTCTCGGCTCACCCGGCAAGCACACGAAAGGGCCGCCTCGCCCAAGCGCGGCGAGGCGGCCCTTTCAGATGGCTATCAGTCTTCCGACTCCTCGCGTTCCACGCCGATGATGCCGACGATCCGCTCCAGATCGTCTACCGTCGCAAACTCGATCGTGATCTTTCCCTTGCTCCGACCGATGTCCACCTTCACCCGGGTGTCGAACCGGTCGGAGAGGCGATCGGCCAGGTCGGTGAGCGCCGGTGCATGTGGCTTCGGCCGACGTTTCGCCAACTCCCTCTTGCCCGGTCCGTCGTTGAGGGCGAGCGCGACGATCTCCTCGGTGGCACGGACGGACAGGCCCTCGGCGACGATTCGCAACGCCAGCTGTTCCTGGGTCTGCGGATCGTCCAGGCTCAGCAGTGCGCGGGCATGTCCGGCGGACAGCACGCCGGCGGCGACACGCCGCTGTACCGGTGCTGGCAGGTTCATCAGCCGAATGGTGTTCGAGATCTGGGGCCGGCTGCGACCGATGCGTCGGGCGAGTTCCTCGTGGGTGGCCCCGAACTCCTCCAGCAGCTGCTGGTAGGCGGCTGCCTCCTCCAGCGGGTTGAGATTCGCCCGGTGGATGTTCTCCAGCAGCGCGTCCCGCAGCATCGCGTCGTCCCGGGTGTCGCGCACGATCGCCGGGATGTTGTCCCGCCCGACCGCTTGGGCTGCTCGCCACCGGCGCTCCCCCATGACAAGCTCGAACTTCTCGCCGTCGAGCTGCCGCACCACGATCGGCTGAAGGAAGCCGACCTCCTGGATGGAGGTCTTCAACTCCTCCAGGGCCTCCTCGTCGAACACCTGACGAGGCTGTTTCGGGTTCGGCACGATCGAGTCGACCGATATCTCCGCGAAGCGCGCACCGGGCACCGGGCTCAAATCCAGCTCCGGCTCGATCGTCAAAGCCGGTAACGGTGGCGATGTCGGTGCCGCGACGGCCGACGCACCACTCGTTTCCGCCTTCAGTGAACCGACACCAGCACCAGTTTCCGGCGCTGGTCCGGTCGGAATGAGCGCCCCCAGGCCTCGTCCCAGACCGCCCCGTGGACGGTTCTTCATACCACGCCTCCCAGCGCCTCGTACGCACTACGCATTTCGGCTCACCGGCTCCTTGACGCCCCGCTCGGCAATCTCCTGCGCGGCCTCGAAGTAGCTCGTGGCGCCCCGCGAGCCTGGATCGTAGGTCACCACCGACTGGCCGTAGCTGGGTGCCTCGGAAACCCGCACGTTACGGGGAATGACCGCGTGCAGCACCTTATCGCCGAAGTGGTTCCGGACATCCTGCTCGACCGCGTCAGCGAGCCGAGTACGGCGGTCGTACATCGTGAGCAGGATCGTGGAAACCTCAAGCCGCGGGTTGAGGTGCTGACGGACCAGATTGATGTTGTTGATGAGCTGATTGAGCCCTTCGAGCGCGTAGTACTCGCACTGGATCGGGATGAGCACCTCCTGCGCGGCCACCAACGCGTTGACGGTCAGCAGGCCGAGTGAAGGCGGGCAGTCGATGAACACATAGTCGAAGTGCCCCGGGTAGGCGGTGATGGCGCGGTCCAGCCGCGACTCGCGGGCCACCACGGACACCAGCTCGATCTCGGCACCGGCCAGGTCGATGGTGGCCGGTACACACCAGAGGTTGGGAATGCCCTCTACCGCCTGGGTCACTTCCTCCAACGGCATACTGTTGATCAAACAGTCGTAGACGTCGGGCACACCGGTGTGGTGCGGCACGTTCAGCCCGGTCGAAGCATTGCCCTGCGGGTCGAGGTCGACAACGAGCACCCGGTTGCCGTGCAGGGCCAATGCCACTGCAAGGTTGACCGTTGTCGTGGTCTTCCCTACCCCGCCTTTCTGGTTCGCGACACACATGACCCGGGTCCGGTCAGGCCGAGGCATGGTCACCTCGCCACTGGGATTCAGGATCTGCACGGCGCGCATCGCCTCCATTGCCAACGGTGGGTCATCCTCTTCGCGTGTCGGGGTTTCACGTGAAACGTACGCGGACTCGGTCGCAGCTGACGTGTAGGACCCGTCCGCGGGTACAGGCGAGTCAGCTGCCGGCCGGGCATCCGGCACTATGCCGGATGTCGGGGTTTGCACTGGCGCCGCCTCGAAGCGCGCGGACGCGGAGGCGTTCCGGCGGGCTGGGATCACCCGCGCATCGGGGGACACGTTGACTGGGCGGCCACCTGCGTCCACGTCATCCTGGCTGCCGCTGGTTGCCGACCACGGAACGTCGGGCGCGGGCGCGTTCCGGCCAGGTTCCGGTCGGGCCTGCTGAACCTCGGAAGGCCGCCAGTTCGGATAGTCGGTTTCACGTGAAACAGGGTCATCCGCTGACCCGATCACGGAAGGATCGTCGTACCTGCCGTCGTCATGCACCTGTCATCCCTGCCCGCTTCGGATGGTCGGCCCGCGCCCGTCAACCGGGCCACTCGCGCTTTCCGCAGAGGTACCGCCCGGAGGGAGCAGTGGGGCCCGGAGGGAGATCCATCGCCGTCCGCTCCACTCTATCGACGCGCGGCCCAGCCTACGGCGCACAGGCGCGGCCGGTCCATGTCGGGTTGGTAACCGACCGGCCCTGGGGCGCACGTCGAAGAGAAGTCGACTCGCCCAGGGAGGGACACGCCACCATCGACGACATGCGTGTACCGGCCGTCCGGGTGCCTACCCGGCAGAGCGACACTCCGGCTCAGCGCCGACGTGACCGCGACCTGCTGGACGCCAACCGGGTCGCCTGACCAACGAGACGCTCCCGAACGATCTCGACCACGATCGTCGGCTGATCCACGACGCCCTCGCCACAGCGGCGCAGGACAGCGCGACCGCCACCGAGGCGGTGAACCGCCTCCGCATGCTCGGCGATCTCCCCCGAAGCCGACGCGCCCTTCAGCGCAAGGAGCCGGCCGCCGGTCCCGGTCAGCGGCAGACACCAGCCTGCCAGCCGGTCCAACGGCGCCACCGCCCGGGCGGTGACCACATCCGCGGGTACGGCGTCCGACACCGCTACCGCCTCCTCCGCTCTACCGCGGAACACCCGCACGGATGCGGTGAGCCCGAGCTTCTCC
Organism: Micromonospora sp. HNM0581; assembly: GCF_012726175.1. Taxonomy (GTDB): domain Bacteria; phylum Actinomycetota; class Actinomycetes; order Mycobacteriales; family Micromonosporaceae; genus Micromonospora. The sequence continues at coordinate 248,564 of NZ_JAASAD010000003.1, read as the reverse complement.
ACCGCCTCGACGAGGAACGCGGTACGGCGAGCCAACGGCTCGATGAGCGTAACCATCAAATCGGGCCGGGCGATGGCGAGCACCAGACCAGGCAGCCCCGCACCCGACCCCACGTCGACCACCGAGGCGCGGGATGGGATCAACTCGGCTACCACCGCGCAGTTCAGCAGGTGACGATCCCAGATCCGAGGCGCCTCGCGCGGACCGATCAGGCCTCGTACCACACCATCGGTGGCGAGCAGTTCGGCGTAGCCGGCCGCCACATCGACGCGTACGCCGAAGAGTCGGCGAGCTGCTTCGGCCAGTTCCGGTGGCAGCACGGCCACGGTGGACGGAGGTGGGACAGCCGGCGGCCCGGGCGGTGCACCACCCGGGCCGGACGCGGCACCGCCGCTGGTGTCGTCTCTAGTCACCTGTCAGTCCGCGGGACGGACGACGATCCGGCGACTGGGCTCGACTCCCTCGGACTCGCTTTCCACCCCGTCGATCGCGTTGACCACGTCGTGGACGCATTTGCGCTCGAAGGCGGACATCGGCTCCAGCCGCACAGGATCCCCGTGCTCCTTGACCTTCTCGACGGCATTACGGGCGACTGCGGCCAGCTCCTTACGCCTTGTCGCGCGGTAACCGCCCACGTCGAGCAACAACCGGCTCGGCGTGCCCGTCTGCCGGAACACCGCGAGCCGGGCCAGTTCCTGAAGTGCCTCAAGGGTGGCGCCGCGCTGACCGACAAGGCTCTGTAGGCGTCCACCAACGACCTCTACCACTGGCCGGCCACCCGACACGAGTTCGTCGATGTCACCGTCGTAGTCGAGGATGTCGAGCAGCCCCTCCACATAGTCGGCCGCGATCTCGCTCTGCCGGAACAGGTCGCTTTCGCCCGCAGCCTTGCTCGGTGCCGCTTCGGCATCGGTCTTCTCCGACGCGGTCTGGACCGGAGCCGCCGCATTCGGCTCCGCGTCGTCCAGGGGCTGTTCGGCGCGGGGGGTGCTGGTGTCGGTCACGGTGTCATCTCCGTACTCGCTTGGCCGGACCTCGGGTCCGCTGGTTTCCCGGGGCCGGCGGGACGTCGCCGGTGCCCACGGGCACGTCTGTAGGGGCAGTTTCGCCCGTCCGCCGCCGCACGCGAGGCGCTTCGCACTCTGGCGCCGGTCACACGTCGAGTAGCGGGCCGCCGCCGGGAGACCAGCGGCGGCCCGGACGGTTCAGCCCTGCCGTTTGGCCGGGCGACCCTTCTTAGGGTTGACCGGCTTGGCACCCGGCTTCGGACCAGCGATCTTCGGCGCTGCCGGAGGCGGTGCGGCAGCTGACTTGCTCCGGCCGAACAGCCCGCTCGACTTCGCCGGCTGCGCCCCATTACGTGGGGAGTTGCCCGGCTTGGCGCTGGTCGCGGTGACCGGCGGTGGGAACTTGCGCAACACCCACTGCTGCTGGCCGAGCGTGAACAGGTTGTTCGTCACCCAGTAGATGATCACACCGATCGGGAAGATGGCGCCGGAAACCAGCAGGGACAGCGGGATGCCATACAGCATCAGGCGCTGGATCATGCGCTGCTGCGGATCCTCCGCCCAGCCCGTCTTGAGGATCATCTGACGGCTGGTGAGGTAGGTGGTGCCCATCATCACCAGCACCAGAACACCGGCCATGATCTTCACGACGGTGCCGTTGGCTCCGAGTTGCGCCAGCTCCGCCGCGGTCGAGCCGAACTTGCTGGCGATCGGCGCGGTGAACAGAGTCGCATCCGAAGCGCTGTTGAACTGGTCGACCGTCCAGCCGTAGATGTCCTTGTTGTTCTTCGCCGGGTCCGGATTGAGGCGGCGCAGCACATGGAAGAGGCCGAGGAAGACCGGAATCTGGAGGAACATCGGAAGGCAGCCCATGAGCGGGTTGGCCTTTTCCTTCCGGTAGAGCTCCATCATCTCCTTCTGAAGCGTCTCCCGGTCACCCTTGTGCTTCTCCTGGAGAGCCTTGACCTGCGGCTGGAGCGCCTGCATCGCCCGCTGCGACTTGATCTGCTTGACGAAGACCGGGAACAGGATCACCCGGACCGTGACCACCAGGAAGACGATGGCGAGGATCCACGCCCAGTTGGTGCCGAGAACCGTGCTGTCCGGAACACCGATGGCGTCCCAGGCCGAGTGCCAGGCCAGCAGGATCCACGAGATCGCGTAGTAGATCCAGTCGAGACTCAATTCTCAGGCTCCAGTCACGTCGGCAGGTCGGCGACTGCCCGGCTCCGGCACCGGGTCGTAGCCGCCAGGATGGAATGGGTGACAGCGTGACAGTCGCCGAACCGTCAGACCGGCTCCCCGGAAGCCGCCGTGCCGGACCACGGCCTCCAGGGCGTAGGCGCTGCACGACGGGTAGAACCGACAGCGGGCCGGCAACGCCGGGCTTATCCACCGACGGTACGCGATGATAGGTAGGGTCAGCACCCGGGCACCCGCGGTAGCCGGACGCGACGGTGTCTGCTCGGCGCTCATCGTGGCCGCCTCGTCCTGCCGGACCGGGCGGCGACAAGTGCCTCGTCCAGGTCGGTGCCGAGCCGCTGGTATGTGGCGTCAGCCGCAGACGGCAGGGCGCGCACCACGAGGGTGCTCCCGGCAGGCAGCGAGATCAGGCGTTCCCGGGTCAGGTGCCGCAACCGACGGCGGACCCGGTTGCGAACCACCGCCGGCCCGACAGCCTTGGAAACGACGAAGCCGGCGCGGGATACCAGCGCGGAGTCTGTCTCCGCCTCGTCCCGCGCCGACTTCGGCGCTGCGTTGTCGGATCCGGCTGTGCCCGGCACAGTCAGGTGGACTACCAGAGCCCCTCGACCAGCTCGACGGCCACCGCGAACCGCTGCGGCGAAGTCGCTGCTGCGCCGCAGTCGATGGGCGGCCGCCAGCACGACGTCACGTCCTCCGGAGCGGACCTGACCGGCCTCAGGCCGACAGGCGGGCGCGGCCCTTGGCCCGACGGGTCGAGATGATGGCGCGGCCGGCCCGGGTGCGCATGCGCAGCCGGAAGCCGTGGGTCTTCGCGCGCCGGCGGTTGTTCGGCTGGTAGGTGCGCTTGCTCACGTCAGGCTCTCCGTTGTCGGACGCCCCGGACGACTGAATCGCCGAGACGTGGTGGTCCGGGCCGCCACTGGTGGCCCCGATCGGTGCTGCCCAGCGGCGCGTAACCTCGGTTGAGCGATGAGCGGCCATGGGCAGCGAGCACCCATAACCCTAGCAGAGGGCGTAAGAGCAGCCCCTCCAGCCTAGGGTGGGGGGCAATCAGCGTCAAACCCGGCCAGTGCGGCGGTGAGCTGCGGCGGAGGACGACCGAAGCGGTGGTTTTCACGGATGCCGACAGGGGCGACCCGCGTCGGCGGTTGAAGACGCGCCGACAACGCTGTTACCGTGCCCGATTGCGGTCAGCGTCGGAGTTTCGCCGATGTCGCCGGCAGGCAAGACCGGACACGGTAGTGAATCGTTCGGCACGGTGAACCCCGCTTCAGTGCCCGGCCACGGCAGGGGGCAGGTCCGACCCGCGCCCGGCGGGCGGCCACAATCGGTCGGTACACAGGCTGTGGATAACTTGTGGAGAACGACCGGGTGTGGCGGTCGGGCGGGAGGCGTCAGCTCGCCCGCCGGTACGGGCCACCGGGAAACGGCGACGTCCGGTAGCAGAGGCGAGGGGGTGGCACGACGGTGGCCGGTACGACCGACCTTGCCGCGGTGTGGACGGCGACGACCGACGAACTCGCTGACGAGATCATTTCCGCTCAACAGCGGGCGTACCTGCGGCTGACCCGGCTACGTGCGATCGTCGAGGACACTGTCCTGCTCTCCGTGCCGGACACCTTCACACGCGATGTCATCGAGTCCCGGCTGCGCCCGGCCATCACCGAGGCGCTCACCCGCAGGCTGGGGCGGCCGGTCCAGGTCGCCGTCACCGTCCGGGTACCGGAGGACGGGCGGGCCACCGGCACCGTCTACCGAAGCGTTCCCGAGTCGGAGCCGGTGGACCCCCGTTCCGCCGAGGGCGACGACAGGTCGTACGGCCCCGACGGCCGACAGCTCCCGCTGATTCCCGAGCAGCCGCACCCAGGCCGCTTCGACCGGCCGCCGGACCCGACGCCCGTCGATAACGAACCCCGTACCGCTGGCACCGGCGGGCAGGAAAGCCTCTTCGGCACCGGATTCGCCGACTCCGTCCCTCCTACGCAGAGCAGCTCGCCACGGCCGTCAGAGCGGTCTGGCTTCATCGAACAGGCCGGGCACCTGGACCAAGCGGCCACAGGCGCACGCGGCTTCGCGCCCCGCTACGGCGACGACTCCGGTGTCTCACCTCGCGATCAGCATGTGATCCGGGCGATGCCAACCGACGGAGTCACCGACAGCGGTCCAGGACGCAGCGGCCCGGATCACCACCGACCGGTTGGTCGGGACGATCGTCGGCTGCCGACCGGCGCGGACAGCACCGGCAACCGCCTCAACCCGAAGTACATGTTCGAGACGTTCGTCATCGGCTCGTCGAACCGCTTCGCGCACGCCGCGTCCGTGGCGGTCGCAGAGTCACCGGCGAAGGCGTACAACCCGTTGTTCATCTACGGCAGCTCCGGGCTGGGCAAGACCCACCTGCTGCACGCCATCGGCCACTACGCCACCACGCTCGGCAATGCCCGCTCGGTCCGGTACGTCTCGACCGAGGAGTTCACGAACGACTTCATCAACTCGCTTCGGGACGACAAGACAAGCGCCTTTCAACGCCGCTACCGCGACGTCGACATCCTGCTCATCGACGACATCCAGTTCCTGGAGAACCGCGAGCGGACCCAGGAGGAGTTCTTCCACACCTTCAACACGCTGCACAACGCCAACAAGCAGATCGTGATCACCTCCGACCGCTCCCCGAAGCAGCTGGCGACCCTGGAGGACCGGCTGCGGACCCGCTTCGAGTGGGGCCTGCTCGCCGACATCCAGCCGCCGGACCTGGAGACCCGGATCGCGATCCTGCAGAAGAAGGCCGCGCAGGAGAGGCTCTTCGCCCCACCGGACGTGCTGGAGTTCATCGCCTCCCGGGTGTCGAACTCGATCCGGGAACTGGAGGGGGCCCTGATCCGGGTCACCGCGTTCGCCAGCCTGACCCGGTCGAACGTGGAGCTGTCGCTGGCCGAGGAGGTGCTGCGGGACTTCATCCCGGACGGTGCCGGCCCGGAGATCACCGCTGACCAGATCATGGTTTCCACCGCCGACTACTTCGGCGTCAGCCTGGAGGACCTACGCGGACACTCCCGGTCCCGGGTACTGGTGAACGCCCGCCAGGTCGCGATGTACCTCTGCCGTGAGCTGACCGACCTGTCGCTGCCCCGGATCGGCCAGGCGTTCGGCGGTCGGGACCACACCACGGTGATGCACGCCGACCGTAAGATCCGCCAACAGATGGCCGAACGTCGCTCGCTCTACAACCAGATCGCCGAGCTGACCAACCGGATCAAGCAGAACACCTGAAGTTCGCGGCTGCCGCACGATCACGGTGAGGGCCCGGCCGGTCACGGTCTGGCCCTTCTTCGGTGCACCGGGTCGACCCTCGACGAGGTGTAGGCCACACCATCGGAGGCGTGTCCGTACCGTCCGCCACTCGTTGTCCACAGCTTGTTGTCCACCGGCGGTGGACAAGCACGAGCTGTCGACGCCCGGTTACCCACAGCCTGTGGAGAAACCCTGGGGACAACGTTGTGGATTCCTGTGGACGGCGGTGGATAACCACCGGAGTTGTCCACCGACAGCCACCCGCCTGTGGGAAAGCTGTTGAAGGTTCTGGGGATGACGGCGGGCAGGCCCCCCTCGGTAATCCACAGGTCTGGGGAGAAAGTCGGTGGATTACCGGTGGACAACCGGTGGACGACGGTGGACAACCGGACGCCCGAGGACCGCCTGTGGACGACCAGCGGGGTTTTACCCACCCTCATCCACAGCAAACCCACCGCTGGAAAACCTATCTGACCTGCCCAAACCCAAGTTTTCCACAGTTTGCACAGGTGCGATGAAGACGATGGGTTATCTCTTCTAAGAGAACGAAAACCAATCATCACCGTTGGACTTCCTGTGGATCGGTCGACAGCTGTCGGGACGAGCCCGTCAGCAGCGACACGGTCCACGGGGTCGGGCACACAGCCGATAGGCTCGCGCCCTAAGGTTCGAGGGGTACCCGCACGCCAGCGGGTCGGTGGGCAGCGTCCGGCATGAGAGAGTTGACGACGTCGACGTCGACGCGGAGGCATTGATGAAGTTCCGAGTGGAGCGCGACGCGCTCGCCGAGGCCGTGGCCTGGACCGCGAAGAGCCTGCCGAACCGGCCGTCGGTACCGGTCCTGGCCGGGGTCCTGCTGCGTGTCACCGACGGCAACCTGCAGGTCTCCGGATTCGACTACGAAGTCAGTAGTCAGGTCACCGTGGAGGTGCAGGGCGACGCCGACGGCGCTGCGCTGGTATCGGGGCGACTACTCGCCGAGATCACGAAGGCTCTGCCGGCCAAACCCGTCGACATCGCCGCCGTCGGCGCGCATCTCGAGCTTGTCTGTGGCAGCGCCCGGTTCACCCTGCCGACCATGCCGGTGGAGGACTACCCCACGCTGCCCGAGATGCCGGCCAGCGCCGGCACCGTCGAGGCGGCCGCGTTCGCCGCAGCGGTGGCCCAGGTCGCCATCGCCGCCAGCCGGGACGAGACGCTGCCGATGATGACCGGCGTACGCATCGAGATCTCCGGGGGAAACCTGGCGATGCTCGCCACCGACCGGTACCGGCTGGCCCTGCGCGAGATGGAGTGGAACCCGGACGACCCGGACATGAACCTCAATGCTCTGGTACCCGCCCGGACGCTCAACGACACCGCCAAGACCCTCGGCCCCCTAGGCGGCCAGGTCGTCCTGGCTCTGTCGCAGGGTGCAGCCGGTGAAGGCATGATCGGCTTCTCCGGCGGCACCAGGCGTACGACCAGCCGGTTGCTCGACGGTGCCAACTACCCACCTGTCCGGTCGCTCTTCCCGGCCAGTCACAACGCCGAGGCCCGGGTGCCGGTCAGCACCCTCATCGAAGTGGTCAAGCGGGTCGCCCTGGTCGCCGAGCGCGCCACCCCTGTGCTGCTCAGCTTCAGTGCCGACGGGCTGGTGGTGGAGGCAGGTGGCACCGAGGAGGCCCGGGCCAGCGAGGCGATGGAAGCCACCTACACTGGCGAGCCGCTGACCATCGGGTTCAACCCGCAGTACCTCATCGACGGGTTGTCCAACCTCGGCACCCAGTTCGCCGTGCTGCACTTCGTCGACGCCTTCAAGCCCGCGGTGATTTCACCTGCAGGCGAGGATGGCGAGCTCATCGGTGGGTACCGGTACCTCATCATGCCGATCCGCGTGTCCCGCTGACCGGCACGGCAAACCGCACCCACGAAAGGGCACCAAGATGCAGCTCGGCCTGGTAGGACTCGGCCGGATGGGCGGCAACATGCGTGAACGACTGCGCACCGCCGGGCACGAGGTGGTCGGTCTCGACCACGACCTGGAGCGCAGCGATGTCGCGAGCATGGCTGAACTCGCCGAGAAGCTGGACGCGCCACGGGCAGTGTGGGTGATGGTGCCGGCTACGGCCACTGACGCGACGATCGACGAGGTCGCCGCCGTGCTCGGCGAGGGCGACCTCATCATCGACGGGGGCAACTCCCGGTTCAGCGAGGACGCGCCGAGAGCGGAGCGGCTGCACGAACTCGGCATCGGCTACGTCGACGTGGGCGTCTCCGGCGGGGTGTGGGGCCGACAGAACGGCTACGGCCTGATGGTCGGCGGCGCGCAGGAACACGTCGACCGGCTCGTTCCGATCTTCGACGCGCTCAAGCCCGAGGGCGAGTACGGTTTCGTGCACGCTGGTCCGGTCGGTGCCGGGCACTACGCCAAGATGGTCCACAACGGCATCGAGTACGGCCTGATGCACGCCTACGCCGAGGGCTTCGAGCTGATGTCCGCCTCCGAACTGGTCACCAACGTGCCCGGCGTGATCAAGTCATGGCGCGAGGGTACCGTGGTCCGTTCCTGGCTGCTGGACCTGCTCGATCGGGCGCTCGACGAGGACCCCGAGCTGACCCAGCTCAGCGACTACACCGAGGACACCGGCGAGGGACGCTGGACCGTGGACGAGGCGGTCCGTCTCGCCGTACCGCTGAACGTCATCACCGCCTCACTGTTCGCCCGGTTCTCCTCCCGCCAGGAGGACTCCCCGGCGTTGAAGGCCGTCTCCGCGCTGCGGCAGCAGTTCGGCGGGCACGCCGTACGCAAGCCCTGACCGGCACCGCGACCCGTGTACGTTCGCCGGCTCGAACTTGTCGACTTCCGCTCCTACGAGCGGATCGGCGTCGACCTCGAACCGGGCCCGAACGTCCTGATCGGTGCCAACGGCGTCGGCAAGACGAACCTGGTCGAAGCCCTCGGCTACGTCGCGACACTCGACTCCCACCGGGTCGCCACCGACGCCCCGTTGGTGCGGATGGGCGCCGCCGCCGCGGTGATCCGCTGCGCGGTGGTGCACGAGGGCCGCGAACTCCTGGTGGAGCTGGAGATCGTTCCGGGCAAGGCCAATCGGGCTCGCCTCGGTCGTTCTCCGGCCCGCCGGGCCAGGGACGTGCTGGGGGCGCTGCGGCTCGTGCTCTTCGCACCGGAGGATCTCGAACTTGTCCGGGGCGACCCGGCCGAACGCCGCCGCTACCTCGACGACCTGCTGGTGCTACGCCAACCCCGGTACGCGGGGGTACGCGCGGACTATGAGCGGGTGGTGAAGCAACGCAACGCACTGCTGCGCACCGCGTACCTTGCCCGCAAGACCGGCGGATCTCGGGGCGGTGACCTGTCCACCCTCGCCGTCTGGGACACCCACCTGGCCCGGCACGGCGCCGAACTGCTCGCCGGGCGGCTGGAACTGGTGTCCGCTCTGGCACCGCATGTGACGAAGGCGTACGACGCGGTGGCCGCCGGCCGTGGCGCGGCCGGGATCACGTACCGGCCCTCGGTGGACCTCGCCGTGGCCACCACCGACCGGGAGGAACTCGCGGTGCTGCTCGCCGCCGCTCTGGGGGAGTCCCGCTCGGCCGAGATCGAACGCGGCACCACCCTGGTCGGCCCGCACCGCGACGAACTGCTCCTCACCCTCGGCCCGCTGCCGGCGAAGGGCTACGCCAGCCACGGCGAATCCTGGTCGTATGCGCTGGCGCTGCGGCTGGCTGGCTACGACCTGCTGCGTGACGACGGCATCGAACCGGTGTTGATCCTCGACGACGTCTTCGCCGAACTTGACGCTGGTCGGCGGGACCGGCTCGCCGAACTCGTCTGCGGCGCCAGTCAACTGCTGGTGACCTGCGCGGTCGCTGACGACGTGCCGGCTGCCCTGCGCGGTACCAGGTACCAGGTGACAGAGGGGGCGGTGCGCCGTGTCGATTGAGCCGGCACAGCCCGCAGCGGGCAACGGGGTCTCGGCCGCCGGAGTGCCAGCGGTGGATTCCGGCGGCGGTCCGGGTGCCTCGGGGCCGCAGTTGGCCCGCGCGGTGCTGGATGCGGCGAAGGCACGGCGCGAAGCCGCCGGCCGGCCCCGACGGCGTGCCGCGACCGGTGGCGGCGACCGTGATCGTCGGCTGCGCGGCTATTCCGGCCCTGGCCCGGACCCTCGGGACCCACAACCCCTCGGTGCGGTGTTGAACCGGCTGGTGAAGGCTCGTGGTTGGCAACAACCGGCCGCCGAGGCCACGGTCTTCGGCGCCTGGGAACGCGTGGTCGGCGCGGATGTGGCCCAGCACAGTCGTCCGGTGAAGCTGGAGAACGGGGAGCTGACCGTCGAGGCTCGCTCCACCGCCTGGGCGACGCAGTTACGGCTGCTCGCAGGTTCGCTGCTGCAGCAGATCGCCCGTGAGGTCGGTCACAACGTGGTCCGCAAACTGCACATTCACGGCCCCGCGGCTCCGTCCTGGTCACGGGGCCCTCGCCGGGTACGCGGCCGGGGACCCCGCGACACCTATGGCTGACCCAAGGCCCGCGCCGGAGCGTCCGGTGGCGTCGCATCCGGCGCGGTTGGGCTGGCTACGTCTGGGCTGTCCGTCTGGGTGCCGCCGACTCGGCGTAGACGGCGAAGCCGTTGTCGGCGCAACGCCGGTAGAAGGCGGCCAGTACGCTCAGCTCCGCGCAGGTGAAGGTCCACTGCGGCGCGGCACCGCTGTCGTCGCGCAGCGCGTCCAGCCGGCTGTCCAACCAACGCAGCTGCTGCTCGGCGAGGCGGCCGTCGGCGAGCAGTGAACGCAGCACCGTACCCACCGACTCGAAGGTGACCGCCTCACCGTGCGGGCGGTGCGCGGCGACGAACCGTTCGACGCCGCCCGCGATCCATCCGCACCCGTCGGGGTCGATCACCGGATCCTCGTCCTCGGCGGCGGCGTCTGTGGCGTACAGCACACCGTCGAGGCCGAGGATCAGATCGACCACTTCGGTGTACGCGGTGGCCCGAACCGTACCTGTCTTTGCGATCAACTCGGCGAGCGCAGCTGTCGGGGCCGAGATCTCCGGCACGTCGACTATGTCGCCGAAATCGACGAACTCGGCCGGTGCGACCGGGTCGTAGAAGCGGCCGGTCCGCGGCCACTGGACCGCGACGTTGTCCAGGCCCACAGGTGTCACCTCTCAAGGCACGGGCGAGTGGATCGGGTCGATCGTCCGGTTCCAACGCTGAAAGATCAAGGCCGCTCCGGCAACCCGCGTGTCAGGGGATCGCCCGTCCCGGGTCGTATCGACCGTAACCGCCCACGTCTCGCTGCCGGTGCCGGCAGCGCCGTCACGCGACAGATTCGTTGATCATGCCGTGGCGTGTAGGGGGAGTCGCAGACAGCGCGATTCGGCCCGCTACGGAGATCTGAGCCGCCGCGAAGGGGTGCCGAGTGGTGGTTCTATCGCCCGCGCACAGTAAGATTGTCGTGAGACGAAGGCCCGGTGCGGAGTGACGGGTCACGGGTCCGGCGCGGGCCCGCGATCATCCGTCCGACTCGGGTCGAGCCGATCGCGATCCGCGGGTAACCTCGGCGACCGGCGCGTTCGACCCGTACCCCGGAATTGTTCCCGGTGCCGGTCTGCGTGCCGACGTCGGACTGCCCGCCGAACCCGCGTTCGACGTGCCCTTGGGCACGCCGGGCGCGAGAAAGTGGCCGAGGGTGGCAGCGCAGGACAATCAGCAGTACGGCGCCGAGTCGATCACCGTCCTCGAAGGTTTGGAGGCGGTCCGCAAGCGGCCCGGCATGTACATCGGGTCCACCGGCGAACGCGGCCTCCATCACCTCGTGTGGGAGGTCGTCGACAACGCGGTGGACGAGGCGTTGGCCGGCTACTGCGACACCATTGACGTGGTGCTGCTCGCCGACGGCGGCGTCCGGGTCACCGACAACGGCCGTGGCTTCCCGGTCGACCTGCATCCGAAGCTCAAGAAGCCGGGCGTCGAGGTCGCCCTGACCGTCCTGCACGCGGGCGGCAAGTTCGACGGTAAGGCGTACGCGGTCTCCGGCGGCCTGCACGGCGTCGGCGTCAGCGTGGTCAACGCCCTCTCCACCAAGATGGCCGTGGAGATCCACAAGGATGGCTTCGTCTGGCGGCAGCAGTACCACAACTCCAAGCCGACCGAGCTGGAGAAGGGCGAGCCCACGGACCGCACTGGTTCGGCGGTCTCCTTCTGGCCGGACCCGGACGTCTTCGAGACCGTCGACTTCGACCTGCAGACGATCTATCGCCGGCTCCAGGAGATGGCGTTTTTGACCCGCGGACTGACCATCCACCTGCTCGACGAGCGGGTCGCCGAGGGCGAGGAGGGCAAGCTTCGCGAAGTCACGTTCAAGTACGACGGCGGCATCGCCGATTTCGTCCGTCACCTCAACGCCTCGAAATCCCCGATCCACAAGACGGTGATCGAGTTCGGTGCCGAGGAGGAGGGCATGGCGGTGGAGATCGCCATGCAGTGGAACGAGTCGTACGGTGAATCCGTCTACACCTTCGCCAACAACATCAACACGCACGAGGGTGGCACCCACGAGGAAGGCTTCCGGGCCGCGTTGACCACTGTCGTCAACCGCTACGGCGCGGACAAGAAGCTACTCAAGGGCGACGAGAAGCTCTCCGGCGAGGACATCCGTGAGGGCCTGGCCTCGATCATCTCGGTGAAGCTGACCAACCCGCAGTTCGAGGGGCAGACCAAGACCAAGCTCGGTAACACCCCGGTGAAGAGCTTCGTGCAGCGGGTCTGCAACGAGTGGCTGGTGGACTGGCTTGACCGGAACCCGGCCGAAGCAAAGATCATCATCACCAAGGCTTCCCAGGCCGCTCGCGCCCGGATCGCCGCCCAGCAGGCCCGTAAGCTGGCCCGGCGCAAGTCACTGCTGGAGTCCGGCTCGATGCCGGGCAAGCTGGCCGACTGCCAGTCCACCGACCCACGCGAGTCCGAGGTGTTCATCGTCGAGGGTGACTCGGCTGGCGGTTCGGCCAAACAGGGGCGCGATCCGCGTACCCAGGCGATCCTGCCGATCCGCGGCAAGATCCTCAACGTGGAGAAGGCACGCATCGACCGGGTGCTGAAGAACAACGAGGTGCAGGCGCTGATCACCGCGCTCGGCACCGGCATCCACGACGACTTCGACATCGAGAAGCTGCGGTACCACAAGATCGTGCTGATGGCCGACGCCGACGTCGATGGCCAGCACATTCAGACGTTGCTGCTCACCCTGTTGTTCCGCTTCATGCGCCCGCTCGTGGAACTGGGTCACGTCTACCTGGCCGCACCACCGCTGTACAAGATCAAGTGGAATCGGAAGGGTGACGATGCGCAGTACGCGTACTCCGACCGGGAGCGTGACGGACTGATCGCGCTGCGTCAGCAGAAGAAGCCGAACGCCAAGCCGGACGACATCCAACGGTTCAAGGGTCTCGGCGAGATGAACTACCCGGAGCTGTGGGAGACCACGATGAACCCGGCGACCCGTACGCTGCGCCAGGTGACCCTGGACGACGCGGCTACCGCCGACGAGCTGTTCAGCGTACTGATGGGCGAGGACGTGGAGGCGCGCCGCTCGTTCATTCAGCGCAATGCCAAGGACGTCCGTTTCCTGGACATCTGACGGGCGGGTGCCGGGCCGGAACACGCCGACCCGGCACCCTCCACAGAGTTATCCACAGCTTGGCCGGTATCCACAGCCGTTATCCACAGCGCAAAAGTGATATTCCGTCTGATAAGGGTTAAAAGTGACCGATTCCCCCGAGTCCACACCCAACGAGTCCGAGCTCCCCGAGGCGCCGGCCGCCGTCGCCTCGCACGACCGGATCGAGCCGGTCGGGCTCGAGGTGGAGATGCAGCGCTCCTACCTCGACTACGCCATGAGCGTCATCGTCGGGCGGGCACTGCCGGACGTCCGGGACGGGCTCAAGCCGGTCCACCGCAAGATCCTGTACGCGATGTTCGACTCCGGGTACCGGCCGGACCGGGGCTACGTCAAATGTTCCCGGGTCGTCGGCGACGTGATGGGCCAGTTCCACCCGCACGGTGACTCGGCCATCTACGACGCGTTGGTCCGAATGGCCCAGCCCTGGTCGCTGCGCTACCCCCTGGTCGACGGCAACGGCAACTTCGGCTCGCCCGGCAACGACCCGGCGGCGGCGATGCGCTACACAGAGTGCAAACTCGACCCGCTGGCGATGGAGATGCTGCGGGACATCGACGAGGACACCGTCGATCTGCAGGACAACTACGACGGCAGGGCCAAGGAGCCCACGATCCTGCCGTCGCGGATCCCGAACCTGCTGATCAACGGCTCCGAGGGCATCGCGGTCGGCATGGCCACCAAGATTCCACCGCACAACCTGCGTGAGATCGGCGCGGCGGTGCAGTGGTGCCTGGAGCACCCGGAGGCCGACGAGGCCGACACCCTCGAAGCACTGCTGGAGATCGTCAAGGGTCCGGACTTCCCCACCCACGGTCTGATCGTCGGACAGTCGGGCATCCAAGATGCGTACCGCACGGGCCGCGGCTCGATCCGGATGCGGGCCGTGGTCGAGGTGGAGGAGGACAAGCGGGGTCGGCCGGCGCTTGTCGTGAGCGAACTGCCGTACCAGGTGAACCCGGACAATCTCGCTGAGCGGATCGCCGAACTGATCAAGGAGGGCAAACTCGGCGGAATCGCCGACATCCGCGACGAGTCCTCCGGGCGTACCGGTATGCGGATCGTGCTCGTGCTCAAGCGCGACGCGGTCGCCAAGGTGGTGCTGAACAACCTCTACAAGCACACCCAGCTGCAGGAAACCTTCGGTGCCAACATGCTGGCGCTGGTCGACGGGGTGCCGCGCACGTTGAATCTGGCCCAGTTCATCCGTTACTACGTCGAGCACCAGATCGAGGTGATCCGACGGCGGACGGCGTTCCGCCTGCGGAAGGCAGAGGAACGGGCGCACATCCTGCGCGGTCTGTCCAAGGCGTTGGACGCGCTCGACGAGGTGATCGCCCTGATCCGGCGATCGCCCACAGTGGAGGACGCCAGGCAGGGCCTGATCCGGCTGTTGGAGATCGACGAGATCCAGGCGACCGCGATCCTGGACATGCAGTTGCGTCGGCTTGCCGCGCTGGAGCGGCAGCGGATCCTCGACGATCTCGCCAAGCTGGAAGTGGAGATCGCCGACCTCAAGGACATTCTGGCCAAGCCGGAACGGCAGCGTCGAATCGTCTCGGAGGAGCTGGGTGAGATTGTCGCCAAATGGGGCGACGACCGTCGGACCAAGATCGTGCCGTTCGACGGTGAGGTTTCGATGGAGGACCTCATCGCGCGCGAGGACGTGGTGGTTACGATCACCCGGACCGGGTACGCGAAACGGACCAAGGTCGACCTCTATCGCTCGCAGCGTCGCGGCGGCAAGGGCGTCAGCGGGGCTACGCTGCGGCAGGACGACATCGTCAGCCACTTCTTCGTCTGCTCGACGCACGACTGGATGCTGTTCTTCACCAACCAGGGGCGGGTGTACCGGGCCAAGGCGTACGAGCTCCCGGAGGCCAGTAGGGTGGCCAAGGGTCAGCACGTGGCCAATCTGCTCGCCTTCCAACCGGACGAGCAGATCGCACAGATCATCGAAATTCCGAACTACCAGGTAGCGCCCTACCTGGTCCTGGCGACGAAGAACGGCCTGGTGAAGAAGACGCGGCTAGAGGAGTTCGACTCCAACCGGTCCGGCGGAATCATCGCGATCAACCTGCGCGATGAGGACGAGTTGGTCGGTGCTGCACTCGTCGGCCCCACCGACGACCTGCTGTTGGTCTCCAAGAACGCCCAAGCGATCAGGTTCAACGCCACGGACGAGGCGCTGCGACCGATGGGGCGGGCGACCTCCGGCGTGATCGGGATGCGCTTCAGCGAGGAGGACGTACTGCTGGCCATGGAGGTCGTCCGTGAAGGCCTGGACGTCCTGGTGGCCACGAACGGCGGGTACGCGAAACGTACTCCGATCGAGGAATATCCGGTGCAGGGCCGGGGAGGTAAGGGTGTGCTGACTGCGAAGATCACCGAGCGACGCGGTGGTCTGGTCGGCGCTGTGGTGATCGACCCGGACGACGAGCTGTTCGCTATCACCAGCAACGGTGGCGTCATCCGGACTCCGGTGAAGCCTGTACGCCGTACGCGTGACCGGAACACAATGGGGGTCAAGCTGATGGACCTTCCGGACGGCGTGACTATCGTGGCGATTGCTCGCAATGCCGACGAGCCTGACGAACAGGACTAGTTGAATGACGGAGACACAGGCGAAGTCGGGGAACGCGGGGACCTCGGCCAACCCGGTCGACGAGGAAGCCGCGAAGAGCGGCACGCCACCGACCGGCCGCGCGGCCGTGGGCCGGGCCACCGTCCCCGCCGACGCGCCTGCCCCGAAATTCACCCGGGCTCCCGGAATGGCCCCACCGCCCGACAAGCCGACAGACGCCGCCGAGAGCGACGCCACCGAGGCGACACCGATCGAGGACGGCAGCACCACGGAGCCACCCACGACCCCCGTCGTCAAGCCTTCGCCCAGTCCGTTGGCGGCTGCCGCAGCGGGCAAGTCCGCTACGGGTGCCACCGGGGTCCTGCCGGCGATCAACACCAGCACAACCGGCACCCAGCCACGGGTGGCAGGGACCAGTCCGAAACCGGACGCCACCCGGCCGATCGGGCTCGGCCGCCCGGCCAGCGGTGGCGGACTTCCCCCAGGGGTCAGTACGGCGGTCGGCGCCGCGAGGGTCGGCGAGGCGGTACGCGCCGCCCGTACCTCGGTGAGTTCAGCCGCCTCACGCGGACCACGTCGTGCTCGACTGAACCTCAAGCGGATCGACCCGTGGTCGGTGATGAAGTTCGCCTTCGCGGTCTCGGTGGTGCTGTTCATCGTGATCGTCGTGGCGACCTCGGTGCTCTACCTCGCACTGGACGCGATGGGCGTGTTCGCCAGCGTTAACGACAGCCTCGGTGACCTGGTCAACGCCGGTGGTGGGCAGAGCACCGACGGCTTCCAGATCACCGCAGGCGGTGTGATCTTCAGTTCGGCTTTGATCGGCTTGGTCAACGTCGTGCTGTTCACCGCGCTGGCCACCCTGGGAGCGTTCGTCTACAACGTCTGCGCCGATCTGGTGGGCGGCATCGAGCTGACCCTCGCGGAGCGGGACTGACAGGATCTCCACGCCGGCCCGCACCAGCCTTCCCGGTGGTGCGGGCCGGCGTTCGGGCCCCGGGATGCCGCCTGAGCGGGAGGTCCGTCAGGGGCGGTAACCCGGTGTACCCGCCCCCGGTGCTCGGGTAGGTTCAGGGGGCGACAGCGAGGCTGACTGCCGGCCCGGCCCCGATTTGGGGGGCGCTGGGCGGATGGGTTAACCTTGCTCGTCGCTACGCGGGGCTATAGCTCAGTCGGTTAGAGCGCAGAGCTGATAACTCTGAGGTCGCTGGTTCGATTCCAGCTAGCCCCACCGCACATGGTCCGACGGCACGGCGAGCGTGAGGGGCAGCCCCGATGTTCAAGAAGCTGTTGATCCTGGCCGGTGTCGTCGGCTTGGCTGCGGTGGTGACCAAGAAGGTAAAGGAAGCCAACGACGAGCGCGCCCTCTGGCACGAGGCCACCACCTCGCCGGATCTGCGCTGACAATATCCGTCCCGAGCTGCGGCGGTAACGCCGTCACGGGGCCCTAGCTCAACTGGCAGAGCACTGCCTTTGCAAGGCAGGGGTTAGGGGTTCGAGTCCCCTGGGCTCCACCGACCGCACCATTGTGCGAACCGGTGGTTCTTCTGAGGTGCCCCCGCCCGTTTCGGGCGGGGGCATTGTCGTGTCGGTGGGGATCTTGAACACGGGTACGACTCCCTGGTCGGTGAGTTGGACTTCGGCGATGAGGGTCTCGATGGCGGCTTTGCGTTCGGTGGCGGTGCCGCTGGTCATGATGGTGCTGAGGTGGTCGCGGATGCGGGCGACGGTGCCGGGCGGCGGGGGCTCGGGCTGGGCCGTCAGGTCGGCGTTGAGTTCGGTGTGCCGGGCTTGGAGTTGGGCGAGTCGTTGGCGGAGTTCGCGGATGCGCGGGCCGGCGGTGGCGTCGTCCCTGGTGCCGTTCTCGAACGCCGTGTGATACCGGTCTATTGCGTTCTCGGTGGTGGTGATCTGGTGGGCGGTGGCGGTGAGTTCGGCGCGTCGGTCGTCGTTGGTGGTGTCGTGTTGGGTGTGGGCGCGTTGGATCATGGCGGTGAGGACGGGTTCGGCGGTGGTGTAGAAGTCGAGTAGGGCTTTCAGAATCATGTGGTCGAGGTCGTCGGCGGGGAGCCGGGGTGCGGTGCAGGTGGCGTGTTTGCCGTATCGGGTGCGGGTGAAGCAGGTGTAGTAGCGGTAGCGGCGGGTGCGGCCTTTGGCGGACGTGCCGATGTAGCGCTGTCCGCATCGCGGACATGTCAGTAGGCCGGTGAGGTAGTAGTCCGAGTCGGACATGGCCCGCTGTGTTTGGGCGTCGCCTCGGGCGGAGGCGATGTCCTGGGCGCGGCGGAACGTGTCCCGATCGATGAGCGGCTCATGGGCGTCGGGGACGTAGACGTCGCGGTAGGCGATGTTCCCGAGGTAGGCGGGGTTGTCCAGGATCCGGTTGATGGTGTGTCCGGACCACTTCTTGCCGGTCCGGTTGGGGACACCGCGGGCGTTGAGGTCGGTGGCGATGGCGCGGGTGCCGAGTCGGTCGCGGGTGTAGAGGCGGAAGATGTCCCGCAGGATGGGTGCTTGGTCGGGGTGGGGGACGAGGCGTTGGGTGTCAGGGTTGACGAGGTAGCCGTAGGGGCGGGTGCCGCCGGCCCATTGGCCTTTGCCGGCTTTCGCGGCCATGCCACTTTTCACTCGGTCGATGATCATGTTGCGTTCGTATTCGGCGAAGACGGCGAGGAATTGCAGCATCATGCGGCCGACTGCGCCGCCGGTGTCGACGGGTTCGGTGGCGGAGGCGACTCGGACGTTGGCGGCGTCGAGGGTGGCGGCGAGGTCGACGAAGTGGGCGAGGCTGCGGCTGAATCGGTCGACTCGGTAGACGAGTAGGACGTCGTAGAGGCCGGCTTTCGCCGCGTCGAGTGCCTTTTTGAGGCCGGGGCGGTCGGTGGTGGCGCCGGAGGCGTCGTCTTCGAATTCGTAGACGATGACCCAGCCGGGGTTGTTGTCGACGTAGCGTCGCAGGGCGGTGCGTTGGGCGAGGAGGCTGAAGGGTTGGTGTTCGTCGTCGGTGGAGCGTCGGATGTAGATGCACACCCGGCACGGGCCGGTCGAGCCTTCCGGCTGGGTGGCGGTGGGGGCGCGTCGGCCGCGCCGCGTCGGTGGGCTGGTGGGGGTGGGCTTGCCTGCCATGAGGTGGTTCCTCCGTGCGGGGTTGCGGTGGGGGTGGCCGGCGGCGGCCCGCCCGGTGGTGGGCCGCCGTCGGCGTTGGGCGAGGGGGTTCAGGCGGCGAGGTTGGGGTGTTCGCGCCAGAAGTGGTTGAGGAGAACGGCGAGGGCTTCGGCGGCGTTGTCGAGGTCTTCGGCGGTCATGGGAATGGTGTCGACGCGTGCGATACGCATCGGAATCGTCGTGTCCTTTTCGTTGGTGGGGATGTGTTTCGCACCGCCGTTATTGGTGGCGGTACCGGGATGCGGGTCGTCAGGATAGCTCCGGACGGCGTTTTCGTCGTCATACGGCGCGGCGGCCACGGTCCTCCGAAAAGCGTGTGAAGCTGCGGGAGTCGGAGTCCTTCGTTCATGCGGTTTCCTTTCCTGCGCGGAATCGCGCGATCGATCCGATTGATGCGGAAGGGCGACTCGTGACGGGTCGCTCTGCTTTCCGTGAGGGGCGGGGACGATACCTCCGAGCGCTGTCACCGGGAAGCGATGCGGACTGTCAGCGACTTACGAAAACTCACACGGGGCGCCAGAGAGCGGCTGACAGTTTCGAAGCGTTGCTGTCGCGGCGGGTGCAGAGGTATGGTCCGCGCCCGTCGGGCGGGAGAGGCGTGGCTGCGGCTATCGCTGGCCGCGCTTTGCCGGCCGCCGCCGTCATCGCGGTTCGGGAAGCAGCCGTCGCGTCCGCTGGCCCGCCGGGCTCAGCGGCGTGATGGCCGTTGACGCCGCCTGTGTGGGCGCGTGTCCGGTCACCAGGGTCGGGTTGTCGTTGTGGGTCAGGTGGCCTGTTCGGTGTGGGTGTCGGCGGCGGGGAGGTCGGCCAGGCGCATCGGCGCCCCGTGGTGGCGGTGCAGCCACCACCCCGCCTCGGCGGGGTTGATGCCGGTGACCTCGGTGTGCACGGCGGTGGCCACCGGGTAGATGGTCCCGGCGGCGGCGAGTTCCTGGTGCAGGTGCCGCTCGCGTGCTGGGGAGTGCAGCCAGAACAGCACCGGCCAGATCCGGCCGGTAACGTGCGCGAGGTCCCGATATCCGTCGATCTTGTCGACCAGTCGGGATAGGGGCCGTTCGGTGCCGAGGTCGTGTTCCAGAAAGAATGGCACCCTGCGGTGGCCGTCGACCCAGATACCGTGCCCGTCCGGCCGTGACCTCGGCTGGTAGATGCGCACGGTGACGTCGTCGTCGGGTTCGGCGAAGGCGCCCATTTGCTGGCAGCGTCCCGCCGGCCACCAGCGCACCAGCTCGCTACCGGGATGGGTGCGGGCGTGCCCGGCCAGGGCGGTGAAGAAGCCGTTGGCCCCGAGCAGGTGCGGCAGGTTCGCCCGCCTCGTCAGATGCCACCGCCTACGCCGGGCCTGATCCTTACGCGGCAGGTCCTCGCCGCGCTGCGCGGCGACGACCTCGACGCCGAGCTGCGCCAGGACGTAGTGGTAGGGGTAGGAGCCGCCGTCGGGCTTCTGCGGCCGGAACCGGTCCACCACCTCCAACTTCTGCGCCAGGGCGCGTAGGCGTTCCTGGGCGTAGTCGACCGATGGGTAGAGGGCTTCGGCGATCTGGAAGGAGGTGAGCACGCCGTGGTCGGCCAGCCAGCCGAGCAGGACGAGGTCGCGGTCGGTGAGCTGAGCCTGGACCCGAAGCAGCTGGTCAGGCATGCGTCACCACCAACCCAGGGGGGAGAGACCCAGTCGGAGGGTCTGTCGCAGCACGACAGGCGGTGCTGACAGCGGCCCTGAACTGGGCTGTGAGCCGAACCAGAGGGTCCGTTCGGGGGTCCTCTTGAAGCGGGAGGCCAAGTGGGAGAGTCGGCCGGACCCGCAGCGGGAGGTCAAGGCCGGATCCGTCAGGTTCGGGGTTCGCGAGAGCGAGGGCGCTTGCGTTTCTTGCGGAAGAGGCGTGATGCGTGGTCAAGGTGTACTCCATGAGCGAGATCAGGGTGGGTGGAAGCGGAGGCGTAGACTTCGCGGCCGTGGTGCTGGCATAAGGGCAGGCCGGTAATGAGTCGTGGTGATGTCAGGTGAGGCCGCAAGGAGTCACCACCAACGTCTACTGAACGCAGCAGGACGGACACGGCCGGCAGGAGCACGGGCTCACACGATCGGCAGGGACCTGGAATCATGCTCCGATGTCGTTCGGATCGATCCGTGGTGACTTGACTAACGAGAAGGTTGCCGCTCTACCACCAGTAGTGCGTGCATGCCTGAGGGCTCGTGGAGCGCTGGGCGACGCAGTAGATCTCGTGCTGATTCACAATGAACGTCCGGGCGGTGGTGATCAGCCGCGGGGGGGGGGTGCTGAACCCGCTGGTGGTGATGCTGGCTGTATCGACATGGGAGCGGCTGGTGTACGAGGTCGGCACCGCCGTCAGTTTCCCCGTGAGCGAGCGGGAGACTGTCGGCCGGCTGGGCTGGCGGAACAAGCAGTCGAAGGCCGCGCGAACCTTGGCTCAGGCAACGGCGCAGTGTCCTGCCCCGCTCCAACTTCCCGGCGCGTTGATCCTCACCTTCTTCGACGGCGCTGTTGGAAAGCGGCTCGGATCCCCTGTTGAGCTGAGCGCCGTCGAGAATTACGACGACATGTCGAAGCGCTTGGACGACTTCATCGAGCTACGCAACGGCGTGGCGCACCGGGTCTTACCAAACAAGATGGCAGCGCCGTCCTACGAAGGCATGGGCAGCGACGCGGGTCCCGGCCGGCGGAGCGGCGAGGCGCGATGGTCGGGCCGGACGTTGAATACAAGCATCGCCCGGAGCGTCCTCGCCACCTACGTCCAATTAGTCGATCAGACGATCGCCTGCCTTCTCACGTCCGAGAGCATCGAGGGGCGCGAGGCCGGTCCGTACCGCCTTCCAGCGTGGTGGTTTACGGATGACCATGAGCAAGACGGCATCAGGTTCGCTCAGCCGGGCTGCCTGTGGGGCGGGGCGAAGCTTCCGCGACGGCCCCAGAAGATGACGACCTGATGGCCGTCGATGTCGGCTGAACTTTCAGGCGGAGCCGACGATGGCAGCGGGAGCATGAGGTTTACGCGCGATCTTGGTCAGTGCGGCGGACGACCGACTTGGTGGCGCAAGTGCCGCGCCTACTGCCACCCGGATCGCCCTGCTACGACCGCGGGACGCCGCACTTTGCGCCCGCCAAGAAACTCGCCCATGCGGCGCGCTCGAAGACGAGTACCGGACCCGAGGGGTCCTTGCTGTCACGCAGCGCGACGGTGGTGTCGAAGTCGGCGACCTCGACGCACTGACCGTTCCCGCTCGATCGGCTGCTCTTCTTCCACTGGGCGCGGGACGCGTCAGCTTGGTTCATCCCGTACCTCCTTGTTGGTCGATCACGGCGGCTTGGGCCTTGATCAGTTTGATCGAGTTGGTGGGGTCCAGCGCGGTGGCGCGGAGGTGTTCGAACGTGGTGGCGTAGCGGCGTACGTCTGCCTCGCGCTCCAGGAACAGATCGCCGGCCATGCTGTCGACGTAGACCAAGGCGGGGTCGGCCGGGTCGGGGAAGTCCATGACGACGAACGAGCCCGGCATGCCGGCGTGGGCGCCGGCCTTGAATGGGATGACTTGGAGAGTCACGTGCGGCTGTTCGGCTGCCGCCGCCAGGGCTTCCAGTTGCTCGGTCATGACCTCAGCGCCGCCGGTCTGCCGGTGCAGGACGGCTTCGTCGAGGATTGCCCAGAGACGCAGCGGCTCCGTCTTGCGAAGTGAAACCTGTCGCTGTATCCGCGCGTCTACCCGGGCCTGAACGTCAGTGTCCGTGGCTAACGGTAGGACGCCGCGGATCACCGCCCGAGCGTAGTTTTCGGTCTGGAGGAGGCCGGGGACGAAGAGGGACTCGTAGTTGCGGACCGATCGGGCCTCGGCTTCGAAGCTGATGTACGTGGTGTACAGCTCGGGAAGCTCGGACTCGTACGCCTGGAGCCAGCCCAACTGTGCGGCCTGGCGGGACAGGGCGATCAGCTCGCTGCGCTTGTCCTCGTCGGTGACGCCGTACTTGTCCAGCATCGCCATCAGGGTGCGCCGCTGCGGGCGGACCTTGGCCGTTTCGATGCGGTAGAGGGTGGCGGGATTGATGCCGGTCTGCTCGCTTACCTCGTCGCGGGTGAGGCCGGCTGCGGTGCGCAGGCTGCGCAGCTCCGCCGCGAGCCGCCGGAGGCGCACGGTGGGCGGTTGCCGTCGAGCTGACAACTCCATGTCCCTTCGCTCCTGTCGTAGTCAGAGTGTGCCCGCCGTGCGGATGCAACCCTCAGGCAGGCCAGGCAAGTGACGTGCATGCGAATGCAATCCTTGCATTCTCACTAGTGCATAGGCGCTATGGGCATGAGCATGTCAGGCCGGTGCGGCCCATGAAAGCCGCGCGGTACGACGGTGGGCTCGTGCTCCCAGGGGGGCTCACCGCTCGTCCGGCCTCGGACGCCTCTCGACGGGACGCAGCCCGTCACCCGAAGCGGGCTGCGTCCCGTCGAGAGGCCGAGTCAGGGAGGCAACGCGGTGGTTCCATCCCTCGTCCTGGTGGTGGTCGCGATGCTTGGCTTCGCTGCCGGACTGTTCCTGTTCAAGGTCAAGTCCCGATGGTGCCGACGGTGCGGGTCGGCACTGAACTGCCCCGACTGCGGAGGCCGCAGATCCCGCCCGTATCCCGGCCGGACGAGTTGGACGAGCGGTCTGTGACCCCCACGCCGGTCACACCTGTAGTCGCCATCGCGCCCGGCGACGTCGTGCACCTACGCGAACAGGACTACCAGCACGGCAGCGACCCACTTCGGCTGCGGATCGTCTGCGTCCGCCTCGACCTCAGCCTTTGGTACGACGGCCAGTGGGTGTGGGTCGAAGGCATCGAAATGCCCTCGCCCTGCCGAACCGGACGCTTCCGGCGCGTCCTCGCCCGCGTCGCTGCCCTCCCACAGCCGCAGGACTGACATGGCCGCCACCGTCTACCTGTCCGCAGCGGCCCTCGACCAACTCGCGGCCGCGCAGCGAGCGCTCGACGAGCACGTCACGTCCAGCGCCACCGGCTACTGCCTGCGCTGCCAGCTCATTGGCCCCTGCCCCACCAACGAGCAAGCCGCCGCCACCTTCACCCGCTACGGCCGCCTACCCCGACGAACACCCGGCGCGACCCGACCGCAACTCATCAACGCCCGCCGCATCACTGCCGGCCCTGATCCCGCAGCCGAGCTCACCCGGAGGTACCAACCGTGACCCTGCCCGACATCGCCGCCGCGCTACGAGACCTGCACGTCTCCATCGGCCAACAGCAGGACCTGACCAAGGTCGTCATCCAGGACGCCGAGAACGCTCGAGCCGAGTTCCGCGCCCTCACCACCGGAGCCACCAACCCCCTGGTCAACCGCGCACTGGGCAACTACGCCCAAGGAATCGTCAAGCTCCGAGACGGCTCATGGCTGCTCGCCGAAGCCGGCGGCATCCTCGCCGAGTACGCCCAAGCAATCGGCATCGATCTCCCGTAGCAGCCCTCGGCAGAGCCGACGGCCAGGTGCCCGACGCCGAGCAGTCGGTACGCGTTCGACCGGACCGCGATAGGCCGACGGGTCTGTACCGTTGTGTCAATGAGCAGCGAGTCCTCACACGCGACGTCGAGGGCGGCCACGGGCACCCCGCCATGAACGACTCGCAACCGCAGCACCCTCCCGCGATCACTCCTGCAAGCGGTCAAGGCGCTGAACCGCCGAGCAGCCGCGTCCCCGCTCACCCCCTGGGCCGGCAGGCCGATGTCGGAGCGAACCGGATCCGGGTTCAGGTGCTCGGCACACCGACCATCCTCGGCGTTCCCGACGGGCAGCACGTCCGCCCACAGGCGATGGAGTTCCTCGTCTATCTGATCGTGTGCGGAGGATCGGCCTACCAGCACGACATCCTCGGCGATCTCCTCCCCGAACCGGCGCACCGCCTGGCCACACAACGGCTGCACACCTACACCTACAACCTGCGCCAGATCTTCCGCTCCATCAGCGGGGACAACACCTACCTGCGGCTACGCCGACACCACTACACCCTGAACACCGACGCCTTCGACGTCGACCTATGGACCATGCGCAACGCCATCACCGCAGCCCACCATGCCAGCAACCCCGCAGCCAGCATCGCCGCCCTCCGCCTGGCGATCTCCGCCTACCGCGGACCCCTCGCCGCCCACGCGGGGTATCCCTGGATCACCCGGCACCGACAAGCCGTCGCCAGCCAGTTCGCAGGCGCCGCAATCACCCTTGCCGAAAGGCTCGCTGACCAACCCGCTGAAGCCGGTGCCGTCCTCGCCGCCGCCGCCCGCCACCATCCGCACCACGAGTTTCTCGCCGCGACCGGTCCGACATCCTCGCAGTCAGCCGAGCTGACCACCGCCCCCGCACGGATGCCGTCGCCACAAGCCGACCACAGAGGCCCTACACACCCAAACCGGCCCCTGTCAGATTCTCCGAACGCCTCAATTCCATAATCCCGCCAAGTTCAGCCATAAGGCTGACGACAAAACGGTCAATACTTCCGAACAACACCGATGCCCCTGCCCCCGGCGCACCGAAGCCTCCACACCGTGGTGGGGAATGATCGCCCTTGCCCAAGCCGCTTGTGGTGCGCGGTGTGCCACTACCTGGCACCGACCCCTGGGCCGCCGGCCGGATGGAACTCGTGCAGCACCTCGCCCGGCTGCTGTACGCACACCGCCGCGCCGACGGCACAGGCCGTGGCACGGCGGCGTTGACCTGCTTCTACCAGGCCTTGATGGTGCTCGTCTGGTTCGGCAAGGCCGAGGACATGACCCTCCTCGCCGCCGGGTTCGGTATCTCCCGGGCAACCGCCTACCGCTACCGCGACGAAGGCATCACGGTCCTCGCCGATGAGGCGAGCGACCTGCACACCGCTCTGCGTCGCGCCGCCGCCGTGATCCTCGACGGGGAAGCTGTTCGACTGCGATCGGCTTACCGAGACGACCGTGTCGGTGAAGGGCGAGGTCATCGACGCCTGGTTCTCAATAAAGAACCGTGACTTCGGCGCGAAATCCAAGCGATCATTCGCCCAGACGGGCTACCGATCTGGACGGAGGCGTCGGCGGCGTCGGCTCGTCGACATCAGCCGCCGAGGTGGTGTGTGGCGGGCCCAGACCGCCCGGCACCGAGAAGCCGTGGCCCGCGAGTTCGCGAGCAGTGCCGTGACCCTTGCCAAGCGCCTCGCTGACCAACCCCGCTGAAGGTGACGCCGTCCTCGACGCCGCTGCCCGCCATCATCCGAACCACGAATTCCACGCCGCGACTGGTCCGACTCATTCCCAGTCAGTCGAACTGACCACCGCTCCCAGGTCCCCGGCAGATCGTGACGGCTGCACGACCAGGGCGTGCGGGTCAATCGCAAGTGCATCGAGCGAATCATGCGGCAGCGTGACATCGTGAGTCGGCACCTGCGGCGCCGCAGACGCGCCTGCCGACGTTCGGGACAGGCCGGAATGTCGCCACACGCACTGGCCTGCCCGGATTGGCCCCACTCTGTCCACACGGTCTTGAAGGGCGCTTACTCAACGTCTAGTCTCGGAAACAGAATGGAACTTCCACGACGTGGAAGTTCATGTGTGTCGCGGCTGCGGGGGGCATCCCGCAGCCGCGACGATGTCCACGCTACGAAGGGGCAGCATGAGGACAAGAAGTATGGTAACGCGGCTGCGGCGCTCCGGCTATCGGTCCGCTGTGTTCGCTACGGTTGCCGCTCTCGGCATCGTCGCTTATCCGGCTTCTGGATCGGCTTCCGCTGGAGACAGCGATCCACACGTCAAGGTCAAGTCATCCGTCACCTTCAAGATGAACACGACGCCAAACGTCAAACGGACGATCGGCGCCGAATATCAGGAGGCAAGGAGCGACCGGAGGCAGGGCGCCGGCCTGCGCCAGCAGTTCCTTGCGCGTGCAGCATCAGACGGGCTGTACTACGACTCCGAGTACGTCGACTATCTCAAGCTGGAACGGTCGGACGACTCGACCTTCAAGGATGTCGAGATCGTTGTACCGAGGGATTACCGGATTGACGAGGTGACCCTCGGGGAGGATGTCAAGCGCAGCCCGGACGGGCGCTACCAGGATGTGCTGGAGGCAAGCGTCAAAGGAACAGTAGCATTCGACGAATCTCCCGTCGTGCTTCCTGACGGCCCAGGCTTCGCTTCTTTCGCCCTTCAGGGCAGCGGTCAGTACATCGTAAAAGCCCGGGTTGGTGAGATGCTGGCGACCTGGTCGAAGTCGAAGATGACGGGAGAGAGCGACGGCTCCTACGACTATTGGGCGTATCAGCGCAAGGCCCGAGTCACGCCTTACGACATCTCCGGTCCCAACTATGGTGTTTCCAGCTTCGGCATCAAGTCGTATGCATCAACCTCCACTCCATTGCATCACTGGGTGGACTGGGCACCTGCCACTGGTTCACGGAAAGGCGACTGCAACTCGACGCCACTGAATCTGAGCGTCAGCTACCTTGGTGCATCCGCCGGCATTTCTTTCCTGGATTGCGACAACTACAGCGTCTCGATAGCGAACTCGTCGCCTGGTGACATGAGCTTCAACTGGGGGTCCGGCGTTACCGCGAAGCCGAGCGCCACTCGCGAGGGTGCCTTCAACTGGATTGCTGCTCGCACTCAGGGCGGGAGCTTTTACGCGAACGACTTCCAGCGCGTATCGTTCTACAGCGGATTCTACGAGAACACCGAGTCCTGCGCATCCACGAACAGCAACGCTTCCTGCTAGCGGGAGAAACTGATCCGATCTATGAACAAAGATTTAGCGGTTGTCCCCCGACGCGCTGGTCGCGTCGGGGGGCTTTCCCCATTTCGGTGGATCGCTGTCGTTTCCACGCTGCTCGCCGGGGCCCTCTTGGCTGCCGTTATTGGCGCTGATCTCAATGGGCCAGGACAGAAAGTAGTTCCTCCTAGCGCTACGTCAGTGCCAAGCTTCGACGCTCGGTTGTGTGACGCCGAATTTGTCCGTTGCGCGACAGCCCTGACCGGCTCGAAAAGGGCTGTTGAATATGCGGTTATATCGGCGGGCTCCCAGGTTGAAGGGCTCGTTTTGGTTGAATTGGGAGGGCCGGGTGTCGACCTATTTACGAGAAGTGGAGCGGACACACTCGGCTTGCCGTCGGAGATCATGAAGCATGATGTGCTGCTGCTCCGAGAGCCGTGGACTGCCGAGCCCCCGGGGGGTGACTGCCGACAGAGCCTCGTCGGTTTTGTCGGAGGGCTCGCGGCGGGAATGGTCGGCGAGTTCGCCCCTCCTGCTCTTGAAGACTGCTCGTACAGGATGTGGACTAAGGACGAATACAAGGCATCCTTGGCCGCAGTTCTTGAAGTCGAAAAGAAGGAGCTAGTCGGCATCGTTGGTCAGTCCTTCGGGGCGTTGCCTGCCGTTGCCGCATTCGATCTGTCGCCGGCCGCGTGGTTAATACTGCACGCTCCTATCGCCCCTCCCAACACGTCCGGCGCTACGGTCATGGACGATCGCTTGCAAGTTCTGAAGGCAGCTCTGGACTCCAGTTTCGCATCCGAATGTAAGCGGGCGCGCCTAGATTGCTCTAAGCGGGGTTCGGACATTGTTCAGTCCGCGATCGCCAAGGCGATGCCTCGGCAGGTTGAGGGCAGGGCCGAGCGAGTGCAGAATGGAGACGTGGGGCTTGCGGTGGTAGCTGCAGCGTATGATCTGGAGGCGAATGGGCGCTGGTTATGGCCCACTCTTGGGAGATTCCCCGACATCGCCGAGCATGACTGGAACACAATCGGCCGTTTGGCTGACCAATTAGTGCAAAGGTTTGATTCCAATGAAATTTCACCCAAGCTAGGAGCCTACGTCGCTGGCATATGCTCCAGTTACACGGGATGGTCCGGCAGACGAAATGCCGACCGCGCCTCCGTGGGCGCATTTTTCAATGCGTTAGCAAGTCAGTGTGACGGAAATCCGACAGTCAATGCACAATGGCGGTCAGGTTCCAAAAGCGGAGGACCGGTTTGCATACTCGCAAATAACGAAGACACGGTCGTAAGTCCTCGCTGGGCGAGCGATTGGAAGGCGGTATTCCCGCGCGCCTCTCTGGGGGATTACAAGTACAGGGGGCACATTGCGCTAACCCAGGCTTTCGCGCTAACCGGGAATGCAAGTAGGTGTGGAGACGGCTTCAGGTCGGAATTCGAGAGGAAGACTTAGGGTGGACAACGCGACGCGGCTGGGGGCATTTATAGCCACCATCGGTGGGCTTGCACTACTGGGATTCGGCCTGAATGAAGGACTGAAGGAAGCATTCATAGTGCTGGCTATTCTTGCGCTGCTGGCTGGACTCGTTATTATGCATGCTGGCCTTTCGGTGGGCGGTGACGCCGATCAGAGGTGAGCCCGGCTATCGCGTTTGCGGTTAATACTCCAGCCGGGGATCGTGATCACGGCTCGACAAGGGCTTGTCGGGTGTAGTGGTTGGTCATGGCTCCGGCTTGGTGGCGGCGCCGGCGGATTGACCAGAGTAGCGGGTGGCAGTGGCGGCGGGCGGGTTCGATGATCGGGTGTGGAACAGGGGGTGTAGCTCGTTGATGGTCAGAGGGATCAGCCCGACCGGCTGGTAGCGGTTGCGGTGGCCGGCGGTCGCGGCGGCGAGGAACGCGTGGCGAGGATCGCCAGGGTGCTCCAGCGGTGCCAGGAGGTCCAGCGGCGGTGTTGGTGCGGGTCGAGGCCGAGGCCGGTCTTCGCGGCCTGGAATGATTCCTCGATCTTCCAGCGGCGGCCGGCGACCGCGACGAGAGTGCCGAGCGCAACGACCTGCGGTGACCAGCAGCGGTAGAAGGCCAGCCCACCAGTGCGGTGGCTGCGGCGCATCAGCAGCCAGTGGTGCCCGCCGTAAGCGTCGGTGGGGTGGGGCAGGGCGATGAAGGCCCAGTCGTAGTAGCGGTGGCCTTTCGCGCCCCGGCCGGCAGACATTCGCTGCCAGGCGGTGGCGGGAAGTCCGGCGGCGAGGAAGTCGACGCGGTAGACGCCGAGACCGATGATCACCCAGGATCATTTGTTAGGAACTCCAAGAAGAGCCATCTGCTGGTTGTCGCGTCCTCAAGCCTGTCCGCCGCAAGGCGCCGGACGTGACGTTCGGACACGCCGGCGGCCACAGCCAGCTCCGCCAGGCTGGCCTGGGGACGTTCGGCCCGCAGCCGGGCTACAACGTCTGCCGTCCGCTCGGCGCGTCCCGTCATCCGCTTGCGTTGCCCGTTTCGCCGGAGGGGCACCGACACCTGGCTTGTCGCTGGACCGTCGGCGGCCCCAACCAGCTGCGCCTCGTTCGCCCCGGTCACGACTTTCAACGGAAGCGACTTCGGTGGTGGCGCAGACGCAGCGTCAGAGGCAGGCGGCCCGGCGGTGTCTGGAGCTCGATGGTCGTTGCCCGAGGCCGGTTGCGCTCTGGTCAGCATCTATACAACCAGCAGCAACGCCACCGCCGGCGCCGCTGGGCAGTGGCGCACCGGTGATCCCCACATCCTGGTCGTCGCCGACGCCGGCTACGACACGCCCCGATTGGCATACCTGCTGCGCGACCTGCCGGTGCAGGTGCTGGGCCGGATGCGCTCCGATCGAGTGCTGCGCCGCGCGGCCCCGCCCCGACGGCCGGGCACGAACGGTCGACCACCTCGCCATGGCGGCGAGTTCATCTTCGGTGACCCCGCGAGCTGGGCACGCCCGAGGTGACCACGGTGACCGACACCCGCCTCTACGGCGCTGCCACCGCCCGCAGCTGGGACCGGCTGCATCCCCGGCTGACGCACCGCAACGCCTGGATCGACCAGACCGGCGACCTCCCGCTCATCGAAGGCACCGTGATCCGGCTGGAGGTGAATCACCTGCCCAGCGGCGCGATCCCGAAGCCGGTGTGGCTGTGGTGGTCCGAGACGGATGCCACACCCGCCGACGTCGATCGGCTCTGGCAGGCGTTCCTGCGCCGCTTCGACATTGAGCACACCTTCCGGCTGCTCAAACAGACCCTCGGCTGGACCTGCCCGAAGATCCGCACCCCACAAGCCGCCGACCGGTGGACCTGGCTCATTCTGGCCGTCTACGCGCAGCTGCGCCTGGCACGCGGCCTCACCGGTGACCTGCGCCGCCCCTGGGAGAAACCAACACCGCCCGAACGCCTCTCACCCGCCCGCGTCCGCCGAGGGTTCCGGCACCTCCGCGCGAAGACCGCCTGCCTGGCCAGCGCGCCGAAACCCTCCCGACCAGGCCCAGGGCGACCACCAGGCCGACCGAACAAGCAACCCGCTTAACGACACGACGTGCACATCAGCGCGAACGCAAGGAAGAAACCGAAGACCTCGAGCAGTCCCCGCCCACGCCGCACAGGCTAAAAATCAAGCTAATAGACGTCTCGTAACCCTGGCGTCTGCCTGTTAAGGACGATGCGACAGTATGCCCGGGTGCAGGTGATCACGGCAGCCCGCCCGGAGTGGATCTTTCCGTGTGCCGGGGTTGCAGCCCGCCCAGTTCCGCACGCTGGTCCGGCTGGTCGCCGAGCGCGGCGGGGATGCCAGCGAGTCCACCAGGACACCACTGCAGCGGACAACGCCAGCTCCGTCAGTGCGGCAACGCGTCCGGATTCCGGCGTCCGAGCGACGGCATGGTCATGAAGATCGAGAAGGAGCTGGAACGGGTTGATCATTTCCGCATCGGCGAACCACACCGGCGGTTGGACGGGCGGGTCGGGCTCATCGGGCACCACCGGACCCTCGTGAGCTGGGCAGAGTCAGCTGTAGCGGGTCACCGGCGATCGTGGCGTAGTGGTTCGCATGGTGGTACCTCCGGCCCACCGAAACGGATACCCAAACGGAGGGGTGCAAGGTCGCGGAAACGCAGGCCACGGCCGATGTCGTGGTCGCGCTGCCGGACGGCGGCCGGACCTTGCACCAGGGTGCTGGGTTTGTGGATCAGTTCTGACCGGGGCTTGCTACAGGTAGTCCTGCTTCCTTGGCGCATTCAAGCAGCCGCCGGTCGTAGGTGACGAAGGCGGTGAGTGCTGTGCCGGACTCGTTGGTCAGCACCTGGGCGGTGGCCAGGTGGATGGCGTCGAGGCTGCGAAGCGTCGGCTCGGCGAACGCGGCTGCGGTCGCACGGATCGTGCTGTCGATCTCCAGTCGGAACAGCCGTCCGACGGCGGCCGGCACTCCGATCAACGCTTGCGGGGCTGATCGGCGCAGCGCTCTGGGTACTTCCACCTCGACGAGAGCGGACGAGACCAGCGGTATGTCGTCGTGCGTGTTGAGCCAGGAGACAAGGTCGGCACTGCACATCTCCTGCCGAACCAGCTTGACGACGGCAGCCGAATCGAGATAGATCACCAGCGCTCCTCGTCACGCATCGCAGCGAGCGAGGCGGCCACGTCCACCTTTTCGTCACCGAGCTTCGGTGGAAGTGGCACAGAGCCGCGGCCGGTGGGGGCGACGGCTCGCCCTGCCGCTACCAACTTGGCCAGTATCGACCTGTCGTCGCCTACCGGAACAAGTCGGGCGATCGGGTGTCCGCGGTCGGTGATCTCGACGGTCTCGCCGCCACTCACCCGAGCCAACACCTGGCTCGTGTTCTGGTTCAACTCCCGGACACCGATGCGTTCCATGGACACGAGTGTAGAACTAAATGTTCTACGGTTCTAGCTCCTGGCGTGATCCGGGCTGTCTGTTCGCCGACCAGGGAGGTCGACGAGTTCCAGGCCATGGCGACTGGCCGGCGGTCCGGCGGGTCGTCTCGGACTCATCGCGCACGCCCTGAGGTCCGCGAGCCGGGCAAACTCAGGGTCAGCGGATCGCCGGCGATCGTGGCGGTGCGGTTCGCATGGTGGTACCTCCGGCCCACCGAAACGGATACCCAAACGGAGAGGTTCGCGAGCCGCAAAGCCGCAGTTCAAGGCCGATACTCTGGTCGTGCTACCACGCCCTGGACCCGATCCCCCTCACACCGGGGCGGGTCCGGCGACCGGATCCCGTAGCGCCGCCATGTGCGGCCAGATCGTAGACGTCGTGTGCTTGGTGCCGAAGGAGTTCGAGGGCTTGGGCGAGGCAGGTTTCGACCTCGTCCCCTGGCGGGAACCACGCGCTGGATGATCTCGTGGATGTCAGCGCCGTGCAGGTACCGGAGCCCAATGAGCGGGCAGGGGCTGAGCCGCGATACGAACTTCACTTGGTCATAATTATGACCGGTCGCTATTGTGGTCGTCATGGAGACCATCCCCATCACCGAAGCCAAAGCTCGGATCGCCGAACTCGCCGACCGGGTCGCACGGGAGCACGACCACTTCACGATCACCCGCAACGGCCGCGCCGACGTGATGCTGATCTCGGTGGCCGAGTATGAGTCGATGCGAGAGACGCTCGACCTGCTGTCCGACGACGAAGCCCTCGTAGACCTGCGCCAGTCACGGGAGGACTTCGCAGCTGGCGACACGTTCTCGATGGACGAGGTGCGTGCCGAGTTGGAGCGGCGTCGAAGCAGGGCGGACTGATGCCTCGAGGCGGCAAGCGGGTGGACGATCACACCAACGAGCCGCTCAGCCCGTACACGGTGATGTTCTCCCGGCAGGCTCGCCGCAACCTGCACGAGGACCTGCCGTTGGAGGTGGCGATCGCGGCAACGGAAACCATCCAGCGGGCGATCGCGATCAACCCGTATCGGGTAGGCAAGCCTCTCGACGAACCTTTCGACGGTTTTCACTCCGCTCGGCGTGGCACCTACCGGATCATCTACCGGATCAACGAGGCAAAACGAGTCGTGGAGATCCACTCGATCCGCCATCGGCGCAACGCCTACCGTTTGTAGCGCCCCCTGGTCAAGTCCGGCGACCCGCCGCTGTTGTGGCGAAGCCGCAGGCCGAGGGGCTCTGACCCTTGACCCTCGACAAGCGGGTTCGTGCGGCTGGGGCCAGCATAGCTAGCGCTGGCGTCCCTCCCGCCTCATGGTGACGTCCTTCGTGGTCCGGCCTTCGCCTGGAGGGTTGCCGTCGCGGCGTTCAGTTCGTCCTCGTCGGGGAGAGTGGCGTTGCCTTCGTAGGTCACCCCGGCAGGTGGGTCAGCGGCGCCCACCGGATCGGCATCCCAGTAGTTGTTGCGGTAGACGACATGCTCCAGCGGTGGCGAGACGGTCAGGACCGCGGTGTTGTCCGCGCGGAGCACGACGTTCTCCTCGACGGTGACCCACGCCGCGCCGTAGTCGGTATACAGCCCGAAGTTGTACGGCGTACGCGTATCGACTATGAGATTGCCGCCGACCACCGCGCCGTTCTCGGCCGAGGTGCCCTGTGATCCAGAGAGGTAGACACCTCCTCCGTCCGCCAGCACACCCATTGTGCGCGCGGTGTGGTTGTGCAGGATGCGGGTGCCCTCGCCGGTGCCGGCGACGATGCCACAGTGCGGCACGTCGGTGATTTCGTTGTGCGCGACGGTGCAGCCGTGGGTTCCCATGATGGAGATGCCGGGAGAACCGGAGTATTCCAGTCCGACGTGGTGGACTCGGTTGTCCGCGATCAGGACCGTGCTGGCGTCGGTTACGGTGATCGCCGAGGCTGACAGGGTGTCGAAGCCGCAGCCTCGCACCGCCAGATTGGAACCGCGCGAGAACCCGACACCGGCCGCGCCCAGCCGGGTGAACCGGCACCCTTCGATCTCCACGCGGGCGCAGTCGTCGAACTGGAGGCAGGCCGGAATGAGCGACGATTCGGCCGGGACCATGACCCACGCGCCGTCGCCGAACGTGATCTTATTGATCGGGCCGCCTTCATAGAAGCCGTTGCCGTGGTAGTGCAGGAATCCCCGCTGGTCGCCGGGCCGCAGCCATGTCGCATCGGCGAACGTCAAGCCGCGGAGGTTGACCTCGGCCGTACCGCTGGCCACCAGCAGCGTTTCGAGGACCGGGACGACCGCAGCCGTGTGCTGTGGATGCTCGCCCTCCCGGGGCAGGTAGCGCAGGAGGTGGCGGCCGACCCGGGAGCGGTCCAGGACGAAGGTGCCGGGCTCGGTGAGGAACGAGGCGTCGTTCTCCAGCCGAGTCGGCAAGCCCGGTCCGTGGGAGGTGTGCCCTTCGTACGAGGAGTTGTAAAGGTCGTTGGCCCAGGCGAAGGCGGGTTGAGCCATGGTGATCCTGACGGGCCCGTCGCCCGTCACCGTGGCGACCGGGCAGCGGGCCTCGGCCCAGGGGTACACCCCCCGGTAGACGAACTCGACGTCGGCTGGACTCTGCCAGGCCAGTGAGTCCACGACGTACCCGGTGGAGGTTGTCGTCACCTCGCCGGGCAGGCGGTCGATGCCGGCGCGTTCGGCTCTGCGGCCATCGACGTGCAGTTGACGAGCGTTCAGCTCCCCCACCTCCGCCAGCCAGACGTCGTCCGTGACGCGCCAACCGGTGACCTCGCGGCCACCGCTGATGATGACCTTCTCCTGACCGTCGGTGCCATATCCGTACGCTTGAAAGGTGATGCCGGAGTCAGCCGCGGTGAGCGCCAGCGGCTCGGTCGGCACGTGGGTGCCCGCTCGGAGCAGGACCACGACGTCACCGTCCACCTGCCTGGCCGCGTCTCGGGCCCGGCTCATCGTGGCGAACGGTCGCTTCGCGGTGCCTGCGGAGGCGTCGTCTCCCGATGGGGCGACGATGAATTCCACCATGACGTACCCCCTTTCTCTCGAAGTTTATAGTGTAAACAGCGTCAGGCGTTGCGGGAGGATGCGAATGGCGACCGCGGAGATGGGCGACTCCGACCACGCGATCGAGCTGCTGTGGCGACCCGGGGAACCGGTGCCGCCGCGACCCGGGTTGACCGTGGACCGCATCGTGCGGGCGGCCGTCGCCGTGGCCGACGCCGACGGGCTCGAAGGGCTGTCCATGCGCAAGGTCGGTGCGCGGCTCGGATTCACCAGCATGTCCCTCTATCGCCACGTGCCCGGCCGGGACCAGCTCGTGGACCTCATGTGTGACGCCGTCCTCGGACAGGTTGCCGACGCCGTGCCGACCGCCGGCGGGTGGCGGGATCGGTTGGCGGCACTGGCTCGTGCGGGCTGGGAGCTACGTCGGCGGCATCCCTGGCTGACCCAGGTGCGCGGCACGCGGCGTATACCGGGCCCCAACGGTGTGGCCCACTACGAAGATCTGCTCAGCGCAGTCGCCGACGCCGGCCTCGCGCCCGCTGAAACCATCGCCGTCGTCGGCCTCGTCAGTCGGTTCGTCGATGCCGAGGCCACACGCCTGGTCGAGGTGGCGAACACCGAGCAGCGCAGCGGCGTCTCGGAGCAGGACTGGTGGGGTGCCCGCGACGCGCTCTACGCCCGACTCGATGGCTATCCGACGCTCTCGTCGCTCTGGGAGGCGGGCGGCTTCGACGAGCCGGAGGATTCCTTCGAGTTCGGCCTGCGAACCGTGCTCGACGGCATCGAAGCCCTGATCCAGCATCGTCGTTACGAAAAGCGTGACGTAACATGCCGGCTCTGTGGCAACGCAGTGCAGCGGTCCGCTTCCGGACGCCCGCGTAAGTACTGCTCACAGGCATGTCGGCAGCGCGCCTACCGAGCGCGTGGCCAAGAGTTCCCTTGAGGTGGTGGATCGCCGGGCTCGCCGACCGATGAACCGCTCAACCCGTACACGGTGATGGGATGGGTGCAAGGTCGCGGAGACGCAGGCAGGTCGGCCGATGTAGTGGCCTCGCTGCCGCACGAGTGGCCGAACTCTGTATCAGTGCCGTGCCGGACTCACCGGGCAGCACGTGGGCGATGGCCAGGTCGATGGCGTCGAGGCTGCGGAGCGTCGGCTCGGCGAACGCTCCCGCAGTCGCACGGATCGTGGTGTCGGCCTGATGCCCTTGGGGCGGCCATCCTGAGGGGAAGCGGGTCACCGGCGATCGTCGCGGGGCTGTTCGCCTGGTGGTACCTCCGACCCACCGAACCGCATACCCAGACGGAGGGGCGAAGACCCGCGAAGTTGCAGGCCCGCCCAGGGGCTTGCGCCGGGGTTGGTAGCCGGTGCCGCTCGGAATGGGTGGGCGGCCTGTGGCGAGTGGGGCCTGGGCCTTTCGCGGGTATCGGGCGTGGACCGAGCTGCCCGATCACACCTTGAGGACGTCCACGTCGTACAGCGCTATCGACGCGTCGCGGGAGGCGAGGGTCAGCCCTTCGGTGATTGCCTGCGCCACCAGCATGCGGTCGAAGGGGTCGCGGTGATGTGATGGCAGGCGGCCGGCGGTGATGGCGTGGGCGTGGGTCACCGGGAGTTCCTGGAAGCCCATGTCTCTTACCCGCTCTGCAAGGTCAGGGGGTCCGGCGAGTTTCCCGGTGCTCTGTTTGATGGTGATCTCCCACAGGGTGACCGGGGAGAGGAAGATGTCCGGGTCGTGGCGTAGTCGGTCGAGCAACTCGGTGCCGAGGGTCGGGTCGCCGGTGATTGCCCAGAGCGCGACGTGGGTGTCCAGCAGCAGGTTCATGCGCCGATGCCGAAGTCGTCGGCGATCTCGGCGTTGGTCTGTGTTGAGTCCCAGTCGCCGGAGAGGTCCAGTTGGCCGGCGAGGGAACCGACGGCGGTGCGGTTGGCCCGTCGGACCAGCGGTACGACCTTTGCTACGGGGGTGCCCGCCCGGTCGATGATGATCTCCTCGCCGTGTTCCACCCTTTCGATGATGCGCGACAGGTGGGTCTTGGCATCGTGCATGTTGTAGTGCACGGCCTCAGCCGACATGGCGCGACCTCCTCGCTTAGCTAAGCGATTAGTTTAGCCTGCTTGGCCGCATACGTCAGCGGCCTTGGCTGCTCAGGGCCCGGGTTGCCGGACGCCGTCCGAGTCTGCGCCCTGGAGAAGTCAGGGTTAGTGGATCACCAGGGATGGTGGCGGGGTGGTTCGCATGGTGGTACCTCCGGCCACCATCTTTGAACGGGTGAGGGGTTTCCTGTGCCTGTACTCGCAGATCCGGCGGCGATGGCACGAAAGTTGCTCGGCCACCGCTGACTCCGGCCACGTGACGACCGCCGACATCACCCGTCATGGCACGTCCAGGGCTCGCTGCGGCGACGTTCGGCACCGGGGAGCGTGGGCCGGTCAACTGGCGGCAGGCTAGCGTCGGAGCGTGAGCATCGGATCTCCTCGCATCTTGCCTGCCGATGGTGACCTCGGCGAGGCGGCTGCCGTGCTGCGTACGGGTGGGTTGGTGGCCTTTCCGACGGAGACGGTCTACGGGGTGGGGGCGAACGCCCTGGACGCGCGGGCGGCCGCCCGGATCTTCGAGGCGAAACAGCGGCCGAGCTTCGATCCGCTGATCACTCATCTCGCCGACGTGGCGGACCTGGAGGTGCTCGTGGGGCCGGTGTCGTCGGCCGTGGCCGCATTGGCCACCCGGTTCTGGCCGGGGCCGTTGACGCTGATCGTGGACCGGCCGGAGGGGATTCCACCGATCGTGACCTCCGGGCTGGACAGCATGGCGGTACGGGTGCCGGACCACGAGGACGCACGACGGTTGATCGCCGCTGCCGGTGTACCGGTGGCGGCACCGAGCGCGAACCGGTTCGGCCAGCTCAGTCCGACCCGTGCGGAGCACGTGGTGCGCGGGCTGGGAGCAGCTGTGGAGATGGTGCTCGACGGCGGGCCGACCCGCTGTGGGATCGAGTCGACGATCGTGGACGCCCGGGGGGACCATCCGGTGGTGCTGCGCCTCGGCGCGTTGCCGGTCGAGGAGTTGGAGAAGGTGACCGGCCCGGTGGCGGTGCGGCCCGGCAGTTCGGGGCAACCGGTGGCGCCGGGCACACTGGCCGCACACTACGCGCCGCGTACACCGTTGCGGCTGGTGTCCGGCGCGGAGCCGGCGGGCATCGGTGGCGCGGAGTGCGGGTACCTCGCGTTCCGGGACCGGCCGGCGGGTGACTGGGCGGCGGTGGAGGTGCTCTCCGCCTCAGGTGACCTGACCGAGGCGGCGGCCCGCCTCTTCGACGTACTGCACCGCCTTGACGCCGCCGGGGTCACCGGGATCGTCGCGGAGCCGGTGCCGGACACGGGGGTGGGTCGGGCCGTCAACGACCGGCTGCGCCGCGCCGCCGCTACCTGGCATCCCGCCTCCTGACGACGGATATCGCACGCCGGCCGGGCCGTAAGGCTGAGGGCTGTGAACCGGGACATGCGCGGTGGACAGGTTTCAGACCGGTCGATGGTCACGCGGCGTAGTCGGATAGCGTCACATCGTCCGCCCAGCTGATCGCGTCAGCCGCACTGTCGAAGTCCGGGGTCATTGCGAACCTGCGCCGGTCCGTGTGTTCTCCGAGTGTGCGCCTGCTTGTCCGCCGTCGGCCGGTACGGTCGCCTGTTCGCCTTCGTCGTGCTGGTCGTCTGCCCGGTCGCCTTCGACGCGCTGATCGTCGGGCTGATCCTGCTCGGGCTGATCCCCCTCGTCCTGAGGGGATCGTGCGACAAGCCGGGTCAGGGCACCGTTGGTGAGGGTTGCGCCGAGCGCGGAGCCGGTGGCGATCGTCCAGCCGACCGGTCCCAGCGGGGTGCAGCCGAAGAACTGACTCAAACCGGGGGTCTGCACCACCGCAGCCAGCACACCGAAGGACGCGGCGGTGGAGACGAGCACCGTCGCACTGGTGCCGCCGGCCAGTACCGTCTGACCGAGTTGGGTGCCGACCAGGGATACCAGGGCGACGGTTCCGGCACGTCGACGGGTGCCGGTGTAACGGGCGAGCATCCAGCCCGTGGTCGCACCGAGGGTGGTGGCTGCGGCCCGCAACCCGATCTCCCGGGTCATGGTCTGGCCCAGTGAGCTGTCCGGACCTTCGCGGAGCAGCCCGTCGGCGTGGTCCCCGCTGGGCGGACGCACCGCGATGGCCAGCGCAGGCGCCATGTCCGTGAGCAGGTTGACCAGTAGCAGTTGTCGCCCGTTGAGGGCGGCCCGGCCGGTGGCGGCGGCAGTGAGCACACTGAAGGCGATCTCGCCGAGGTTGCCGCCGACGAGGATGCTCAACGCGTGGCGTACCGAGGACCACATCGCCCGTCCTTCGACCAGGGTGGCGATGATGGTTTCCAGCCGGTCGTCGGTGACGACCAGGTCGGCCGCGGCGCGCGCCGCCGGGGTGCCCCGTTGACCGAGGGCGATTCCGACGTCGGCCAACCGGATGGCAGGGGCGTCGTTGGCGCCGTCACCGGTCATCGCGACGGTACGTCCGCACTTCTGCAGCGCCTGGATGATGCGTACCTTGTGCGCTGGGGTGCAGCGGGCGACCACATCGGTGCCGGCCAGCCGCTCGGCGAGGGTGTTGTCGTCGATCTGGTCAAGTTCGGTGGCGGTGACCACCCGCTGAGCCACTCCGTCGCTGATGGTGGCGGCGATCGCCTCGGCGGTCGCCGGATGGTCACCAGTGATCATGATGGTGTGTACACCTGCCTGACGGATCCGGTGGACGGCCGGCGCAGCGCTGGCGCGTACCCCGTCGGCGATGGCCAGGAAGCCTGTGAAGACCATGCCGCGTACGCCCTCGTCGGTGAGGTCCGGGTCGGTGACGGTGCATTCGGCGACGGCGAGGATCCGGTGCCCGGCACCAGCCCGCTCGCCCAACAACCGGTGCAGTTCGGCACGCCCGGCGTCGTCGAGCGGCTCGTCGCGGCCGGCGACACGGTTCGCGGCACAGCGGGGTAGGACTGCCTCCGGTGCACCCTTCACACTGAGCAGCAATCCGCCGTCGGTCTGCCCGACGCTGGCGTGGTACCCGCGCGACGGTTCAAACGGCAGACCACCGGCAGCCCGCCAGCCGGGTGCCCCGTCCTCTTCGGTGACTTCGGCGGAGCGGGCGCCCCGCAGCACCGCCCGGTCGGTCTGCATGGAGAGTTCCTCAGGGTCGTCGGCCGCCGGGGTGGCACGCAACGCCGCCGCCAGGGTGCGTCGCAGCCGGTCGTCGAGGTGTTTGATTGAGGCGTACGAGTTGGCGTCGCCCACCCCGGCCAGCATCAGGTGCCCTTCGGTGAGGGTGCCGGTTTTGTCGAAGCAGAGCACGTCGACCCTGCCCAGTGCCTCGATGGTGCGCGGATTGCGGACCAGCGCGCCGTGTTCGGCAAGCCGCCGGGCCGCCGCCAGTTGCGCGGCGCTGACCAGGAACGGCAGCCCTTCCGGCACCGACGCGACGGCCAGGTTCGCGGCGGTCGCGGCCGTCTGGGCAAGTGGTACGCCCCGCAGCAGCCCGGCACCCGCCACCGCGACAGCCGAACCGGCGGCCAGCGGAATCGCTGTTCGGGTCAGCCGCCCCAGGCGGGCCTCGACCCCGCTGTCCGGTGGAGCCTGCCTGGCGAGGGCGAGGCTCCGTCCCGCCTCGGTGTCGGTGCCGGTGGCCACGACCACGGCATCGCCACGGCCGGCGGCGACACTGGTCCCCTCGTAGACCATGGAGGAGCGTTCAGCCACGGCAGCGGCGATCACCGGTTGGTTGGTCTTGGTTACCGGCAGCGACTCTCCGGTGAGTGAGGACTCGTCGGCCTCCAGCCCGACGGAGGTCAACACCCGGCAGTCGGCGGGTACGGCGTCACCGGATTCGAGCACGATCACGTCGCCGGGGACGAGTTCGTGGGCGGGTATCACCCGTTCGACCCCGTCGCGACGGACCCGGGCGGTCACTGCGGATCGGGACAGCAACTCGGCAAGTGACCTCTCGGTGTTGCGTTGATGTACGGCGCCGACCAGTGCGGACGCACCGACGACCCCGCCGACCAGGGCGGCGTCGACAAGCGATCCGAAGCTGGCGGAGAGCACCGCCCCGGCGGCGAGCACGGGGGTGAGCGGGTTGGCGAGTTCGTCGACGAAGGCGCGGAGCAGCCCACCGGGTCCGGCGGCCTCACCTGGACGGCCGGCCTGCCGCCGTTGGGCCTCCAAATCGGTCAACCCGCTGTGGCCCGTACCGAGCTGGTCGATGACGGTGGTCACTGGCATCAGATGCCAGGCCGTGATCGCAGGTGCGGGTGCAGTGGTCCCCCCGCTCAGCCGACCGGCCCGCCACACACCGTGGGCGAAGGCCAGCGCCGCCGCGCCGTTGACTGAGGCGAGCGTACGGCCGGGCAGCAGGGCCGGGTCGGCGGTGAAGGCACCCAGCGCGCCGAGTCCGGTGCCGGCCAGGCCGATCCGCAGATTCTGCGCGGCCATCCGCCGGGCTACCCCGGCCGCTTCGATGATCAGGGCGACGACCCGCAGGTCGGTGCCGACAAGCAGGTGCGCACCCCACGGCGGT
The DNA here is from genome assembly GCF_012726175.1 of Micromonospora sp. HNM0581. Lineage (GTDB taxonomy): Bacteria > Actinomycetota > Actinomycetes > Mycobacteriales > Micromonosporaceae > Micromonospora. Next base: position 206,415 of record NZ_JAASAD010000003.1, on the reverse strand, counting down.
GAATCGACCGGGTCGGCGAAGCCCAGCCCGCAGTCCGCGGCGGCGAGCGCGGAGCGGTCGCCTGATACGAGCATCACCACCGCACCCTCCCGTTGCAGGGCGCGCACCGTATCGGTGAGTTGGTCCTGGCCGGGCATCAACGCGTCGGCGCAGGCATGCCGTAGCGGGTCGCCGCCCGCCACGACGAGTCGTAGACCGGCCTGTCGGGCGACGGCTGGTAGGGCTTCTACGCCGGGTGCCGGCTCGGGTTCCACCCGCAGCACGGCTGCGAGGGCGCCTGCCCGGGCCAAGCCGAGCAGGGTGCCGCCACGTTCACGGAGTCTTCGGCTGTCGTCGGTGTCACCGGGGTCGCCTACGTCGAGCTGGTCCAGTGGGCCGAGCCGCCAACCGTCGAGCTGGTGTACGTCGTTCGGCGCGGCCGGTTCGAAGAGGGTGAACGCCTGGGCAGCAACGTGGGAGGTGTCGACGCCGGGCAGCGGGGCGAGATCGGCGAGGACACCTCGTTCGGAGCCGACTATCCGGGCGTCCAGGACCAGTGTGTCGATGCGGTCGAGTTCCCGGAGCACGCTGCGGTCCATCGCTATGACGCCGCGTCGGGCGAGGATCCGGCCGAGTTGGGCCGCGTAGCCCTCGCGCCCGCTGCCCGGGGCCTTGGGCAGCGCGGACAGACCGAGAGCGGCGGCACGTTTCGGGCCGACCACTGGCGTCGCCGCCGCGAAGGCGGCAGCGCCGCCGGTGAGCATCTGGTTGACGTACCGCTCGACGGACCCGTCAGGTTTCGGGCAGGGTCGCTCTTGGTCGGAGGTACGGGCGACGGCACGGTCCGCTTCACCGGTGAGCCGGGGTTCGGCTTTCTCCCAGGCCCGCAACTGGGCCAGCCCTTCGCCCCACTGCACGATCCGCTGTGCGCCGTCGAGCACTATCCCCGTCCAGCCCCCGGTGAGGCCTTGCACCACTGCCTCGGCGAGGGGGAAGAGCAGATCGGCGCGGGGATCGCGGCGTAGTCCCAGACCGGCGAGGGTGTGCAGCTTCGGGTGCAGGTCGATGGCGCTGAGCAGACCGGAGATCTCACCGGGGACCGGGGTGACGGGCAGGATCCGGGTGGCTGCGGAGATGGTCAGGCCGAGCGCGTCGGAGGCCAGGGCGCCGAGGGTACGCGGGGTCCGTGGTCCTTCCTCGGGTGGGTGTGGCGGTGGGATCTCCGGGTCCGGTTCGTGTGGGCAGGTGCGTTCGACCCGGGCGATGGTGGCGACCAGTTCGCGGACCTTCGGTCCCGGTGTGTCGACCGCCACGACTACCCGACCGGATGGCGCGTTCACCCGTGCCCAGGTGACTCCGGGCATCCGTTGCAGCGCGGTCTCGACCTGGCGGGCGAGGGTGTCGCCGCCGTCCTGGCAGACGCCGTGAACCTCGATGTGGTGCCGGCCGGGGCGGGACCACACCCGCCGGCTGGTCAGCCCGGCCGCTCGGGCGAGTCGGGTCGCGGTGGCACCGACACGGCGGGAGGCGGCTTCCACCACCGGAGGTACTCCGACGGCGCCAAACCGCATTTTGCCTCCTACCGTTCGTGTCCGGCGGCCTGGCTTCCCGGCCGGACGTCCCTTATGCCCCTCGGAGCTGGGAAAAGTTTCCGGCTCGGCCGGGCATGGACGGCTGCGGCGGAGGAATCCGTGGTGGGCGTGATCGCTGTGGGGAGGGCGAGATGAGTTCGTTGACACGACAGCTCAGTGGGACCCGGGAGACGGTGCAGGCGTTCACCCGCCGGGTCGAAGTGCCGTGGCTGGGGGAGGTGGCGGTTCCGCCGCCGGACAAGCTCACGTATTACGCCGGGATCGGTGTACTGACCGCGCTCCAGGTGATCGAGTGGCCCTTGGCGCTGGTCATCACGGCCGGGCATCTGTTGGCCGACCAGCACCTGTCCGGCCTGGCCAAAGGGTTGGGGGGGCGCTGGAGTCCGCGTGAGGTAGGTCGGCCCCGGTGTCCGTCGGCGCGCTCACGACCAGGGCTTTCCACCCAGTTTCAGCGGCCGGTGAGCTCGTCGGGTTGCTCCGGGTCGGAGCGCCGGTCGGCGGACCTGGGTCGACTACCTGTCCGACACGTACGAGCGAACAGCGACGCGATGGCACCTGCTCGGGTTCACGTCCGCCCTACCGTCGAGCCATGCTCACGTTCGTCATCACCAGCCTCCTGTACGTCTGCGGGTTCGTCTTCCTCTACGGGGTGATCCGACTCGCGGTGCGGCACGCCCTGGAGGACGTCGAGGTGCGACGCATCCAGGCCGTCCGGGCGGAGGAGATGGCTGCCTCCCGGGACCGGGCGATGCTGGAGCGGCACGGCTTCCTGACCACCGAGGGCTGAGTGTCCGATGCCCCGCCGGTCGGATGCCAGGACGCCGTCCAGGCACCGTCGGCGTCCCCGGAGACCGCACCGGATGCGACGATCACAGGCGTGATGGGAACGCTGAAGACCGAGCCTGCCCTTACCCGTACCGATCTGCTGGCGCCGCCGGTCGCCGCCGCGCTCGCCCAGTGGCCGGCAGACTCGCCGGTGGGCGTCGACGAGGTGTTTGTCGCACCGATCGACGCTCAACTCGCCGACACGGCCGAGTTCTGTGCCGCGTACGCCGTCGGGTTGGACGAGTCGGCCAACTGCGTGGTGGTGGCCGGCAAACGCGAGGGGGTGACCCGGTACGCGGCCTGCCTGGTGCTCGCCACCACCAGGGCGGACGTGAACGGGGTGGCCCGGCGGGCGCTCGACGTCCGCAAGGCGAGCTTCGCGCCGATGGCCGACGCGGTCGAGTTGACCGGCATGGAGTACGGAGGGATCACGCCGATCGGGCTGCCGTTGCAGTGGCCGATCCTGGTCGACACGCGGGTGGTGGCCATGCCGTACGTGGTTGTCGGTTCGGGTGTTCGACACAGCAAGCTCGCGTTGCCGGGTGCGGCGCTGGCCGCGCTGCCCGGAGCCCGGGTGGTGGAGGGCCTTGCCAGGCCGGCCTAACCGTCGATCAACTTCGATGTCGTTGCACGTGAAACATCGACGACTGTCGTGCGGGGTCAGCCCGTCCGCTCGCGGACCTGCCGCTTGAGTCGGGCGAGGATGGCGGTGCCGCCGCGTACCCGGAGCGGGCTGATCGCCTGAGTCAGGCCCATCCGTTGGTAGAGGTCGTCGGGAACGGCTAGAACCTGCTCCGGGGTGGCACCGGCCAGCCCTTCGGCGAGGATGCCGGCGAACGCCCGGGTGGTGGGTGCTTCGGGCGGACAGTCGAAGAGGGTGTCGACGGTGCCCTCTGACGTCACTTCGACGCGCAGGAAGAACGGGGTCTGACACTCCACGACCTGTTCCATCCCCGCACTGCCGGGATGCCCGGCGGGCAGCGGCGGCACGGCGTCGGAGAATTCGAGCAGCATCTCCAGTACCACGTCACGGGGTGCTCCGGCGAACTCCTCGACGATCTCGGCCAGCTTGCTCGGCATCTCGGGCATCCCGCCAGGCTACCGGCTCGGCCGGTGGGCCGGGTCGAGCGTTGGGTGGGCGCCTTGCTCTACCGGAGGAGTCTGGGAGGTGCCCTTCCCTACACCGTCGGTGAGTGCTGGCTGATCTCGCTGAGGGCCGACGTGGGGTCGAGCTGCATCGCGAGGTCACCGAGGGAGACGATGCCTACCAGCTTCCGCTCGTTGTCGCAGACGAGGACGCGCCGAATACCACGTTCGCGCATCAGTGACGCGGCCTCGCCCGCAGTGCAGAACTGTTCGATCATGACGACCTCGCGGGTGACGACCGTACCGATCGTGGTGGCGTTCGCACTGGCATTCTCCGCCACGGCGCGTACCACGATGTCGCGGTCGGTCAGGATGCCGGCCAGGTTGGCGCCGTCGGTGACCACGACGTCACCGATGTCGGCCTCCTTCATCACCCTGGCCGCCTCATCGAGGGTGGTCTCCGCCGGCAGGTAGATCACCTGCCTGGTCATCACGTCCGCGACCCGGTAACCGGTCATGAGAGCCCTCCAGGGTGACAGTTGAGCTGATCGCAGTGCGGTACCCCCGTCACCTGACGGTTACACCACGTCCCCACCTGACAGTTTCTCGACCAGGGCCGCCACGGTCAGCTCAGTGCACTCCCCGGTCACCCGGTCGCGTAGCTCGACGTACCCGTCGGCCAGGCGTCGCCCGACCACCACGACGCGTGGGGCTCGCCACCGGCGACGCCGTTCAGCCGCGTCCCCTGGCCCGTGGAGCGTCGATGAGGTACACCACGTTCCCCGGCGCGGGGCACCACTTCCAGGTGGCCGATGCAAAACTTCCGGTGGTAGGCAGGGTTCCTTCCCTGTCCGGACGGCGGAGGGGTGAGCATTGCGCTGGCGTAGCTACGTCGCGGTCGGGGACAGCTTCACGGAGGGCCTGGACGACGCCTACCCGGACGGCAGTTTCCGAGGCTGGGCCGATCTGGTGGCTACCCGGCTCGCCGCCGACACCGGTCCCGACTTCGCGTACGCCAATCTGGCGATCCGGGGGCGGACCTTCCCGGGCGTGGTGGCCGAGCAGGTGCCGGCGGCGCTGGCGATGAAGCCCGATCTGATCAGCTTTGCGGCGGGCGGTAACGATGTGCTGCGGCGAAGTTTCGACCCGGACGCCTTGGTCTCCCGCTTCGACGAGGTGGTCGGCCGGTTGCGTAGCAGCGGCGCCGACGTGCTGCTGTTCCGGTTCGCCGACGTGATGTCGCGGCTGCCCGGCCAACGGCTGATCGCGCCCCGGGTCGCCCTGCTCAACCAGGCTGTGGGGGATACCGCAGAGCGGCACGGCGCCATCCTGGTCGACCTGCACGCCGACGATACGTACCTGAACCCGATGCTGTGGAGCACCGACCGGTTGCACCTTTCTGCGGCCGGGCACCGCCGCGTCGCCGGCCAGGTGTTGACCGCGCTCGGTGTCGGTTGCGACGAGGAGTGGCTGCTCGTTCCGCCGCACCCTGCGCCCACCCCGTGGCTTTCCGCCCGCACCGCCGATCTGCGGTGGGCCGGTCAACACCTGGCTCCCTGGATCAGGCGCCGACTGACCGGCCGATCCTCCGGCGACACCCGCACCGCCAAACGTCCCACCCTCACCTCGCTCCCACCTGCACCCCCGACGCGTTGACCGCACGTTTTCCCGTCGACGGTGGAGGCTGGGTAGACCGATGCTTCCCGCTCGACGGGAACACGTTCGGGTGGGCGGAGCGCGGCGTACCTTGGGGACCATGTCTGTGCCGAACGATCCCGATCCCCGTCTCCAGTCGTACGCGGACCCGCAGCGACTGGTCACCACCGACTGGCTGGCAGAGCACCTGGGCGACGACGGTCTCGTGGTCGTCGAGTCCGACGAGGACGTGCTCCTCTACGACAGCGGTCACATCCCGGGAGCTGTCAAGGTCGACTGGCATCTGGAGCTGAACGACCAGGTGACCCGGGACTACCTGGACGCCGAACGGTTCGCCGAGCTGTGTGCCGCCAAGGGCATCGGCCGGGACGACACGGTCGTCTTCTACGGCGACAACTTCAACTGGTGGGCCGCGTACGCCCTCTGGGTTTTCACGCTTTTCGGTCACCAGGATGTGCGCCTGCTCGACGGCGGCCGGCAGAAGTGGATCGCCGAGGGGCGGGAGTTGACCCGTGACAAGCCGAACCGGTCCCGGGCCGACTATCCGGTCCCGCAGCGCGACGACGCGCCGGTGCGGGCGTTCCGTGAGGAGGTGTCGGCGCACGTCGACGCCGGCCGGCCGTTGGTCGACGTGCGGTCGCCGGGAGAGTACACCGGCGAGATGCTGCACATGCCGGACTACCCGCAGGAGGGTGCGCTGCGCGGCGGTCACGTCCCGGGCGCGGTGAGCAAGCCGTGGAAGTCGGCCGCCAACGACGACGGCACCTTCAAGTCAGCTGACGAGCTGCGGGGCATCTACGCCGACCAGCTCGGGCTGACGCCGGAGGACGACGTGATCGCGTACTGCCGGATCGGCGAACGGTCCAGCCACACCTGGTTTGTACTGCGGCACCTGCTGGGCTACCCGAAGGTGCGCAACTACGACGGATCCTGGACCGAGTGGGGCAACCTGGTCCGCGCTCCCGTCGTCCAGGGCCCTGACCCGAGGTGACCCGCTCCTGACCTGGACGGGCGCTGCAGCATCGATGTGCCTGTCCAGGTCGGGCGCGCCACCTGCGCGGGGCGCACCTGTGCCACGCCTGACATCGGTGTTGCCGCCGGTGTGGCGCCGACTCGCGCTGCGCCCTCGGCGGCCTCGGCCGACGTTTGACGTGAGGTTCGTTTCCCGGCAGTCGGACCGGCGGGTAACCACGATCCGTGCTGACGACGCTCGGGTCTACGCTGGCCCGGTGACGGTGGAGCAGCAGGCCCGGGACGCAACCGGCCGGGCCACAGGGGCGAGACGACGCCGATCCCGCAAAGACGAGATTCTTGAGATCGCGGTGGGTCTTTTTGCCGCTCGTGGCTACCACGGCGTGTCGATGGACGACATCGGCGCGGCTGCCGGGGTGACCGGTCCGGCGCTCTACCATCACTTCGCCGGCAAGGAGGCGATGTTGGTCGCCGCGTTGACGCCGGTCAGCGAAGGTCTGCTCGATGGCGGGCGGCAACGCCGAGCGGCCCATCCCGGCGACCCGCGGGCCGCGTTGGAGTCGCTGATCGACTTCCACGTCGACTTCGCACTCGCCAACCCGGCTGTCATCGCCTTGCACCTGCACGAGCTGGACCGGCTGCCGGAGGAGCCCCGGCGGCACATCCGTCGACTTCAGCGGCTCTACGTCGAGGAGTGGGTGACCGTGCTCACCGCCCTGCACCCGGGGTTGCCCGACGGTGAGGCGCGGGTGCTGGCGCACGCCGCGTTCGGCCTGATGAACTCCACCCCGTTCCTCGGTGGCGAGGTCGATCACAGGCGTCGGGCCGAGCTGCTGCGCGCCGCAACGCTTGCCGCGCTGCTCGCTCCCACGCAGCCCGCCTGATCCACGCCGTCTGATCCGTCCTGCTGGCGGTGCTCCATCACATCTGGCTCGCTGTCACCCTTCCTTACTTTCGGGCGGCGTGGTTCGCTAGCACGCGATCCCACCATCTGGACGCGGAGGAAGCATGATCGAGTCGCTGCTGGTCGCCAACCGGGGCGAGATCGCCCGCCGGATCATCCGTACCGCCCGGCGGCTCGGGGTGCGGGCGATCGCGGTCCACTCGGAGGCCGACGCCGACCTGCCGTTCGTCGCCGAGGCCGACGAGGCTGTCTGTGTCGGGCCGGCCAACCCGGCACAGAGTTACCGGAACACCGGGGCGATCCTCGCCGCGGCGCGGTTGACCGGCGCGCAGGCAGTTCACCCCGGCTACGGCTTCCTGTCGGAGAACGCCGATTTCGCCCGTGACGTCGAGGCCGGCGGGCTGATCTGGGTGGGTCCGGGCGCGGAGGCGATAAGCGCGATGGGCGACAAGATCAATGCGCGGAACCTGATGGCGGGGGCCGGTGTGCCGGTGGCGGCCGGGACCACCGAGCCGGCGGCCGACCTGGCGGCGGCGGTTGCGGCGGCGGAGCAGATCGGCTACCCGGTGATGGTGAAGGCTGCCGCCGGTGGCGGGGGCATGGGTATGGGTGTGGCCGTCGACGAGGCTGCGTTGCGCACCGAGTACGACAAGGTGCGGGTCTTCGCGGAGCGGATGTTCGGCGACGGTTCGGTGCTGCTGGAACGTTTCTTCCCCCGGGTGCGGCACGTCGAGGTGCAGATTCTCGGCCTGGCCGACGGTCGGGTGCTGGCGTTGGGCGAGCGGGAGTGCTCGGTGCAGCGGCGTAACCAGAAGCTTGTGGAGGAGTCACCCTCCCCGGCGGTTTCACCGGAACTACGCTCCCGCCTGCTGGCCGCTGCGGTGCGCGCGGGCGAGGCGGTCGACTATCGCAACGCCGGTACTGTCGAGTGCCTACTCGATCCGGCCACCGGCGAGTTCTTCTTCCTGGAGATGAACACCCGGCTTCAGGTCGAGCACCCGGTGACGGAGCTGGTGTACGGCATCGACCTGGTGGAGGAGCAGCTGCGGGTTGCTGCCGGCCTGCCACCGACCTTCGACCCGGATGGCGTGACCGCGCGCGGTCACGCCATCGAGCTACGGGTCAACGCCGAGGATCCGAAGCGGTTCCTGCCCGGCCCGGGGACGATCAGCACCTGGGTGGAGCCGGCCGGCGAGGGAGTACGGGTCGACTCCGGTTATGTCCAGGGCAACACCGTCACCCCGTTCTACGACAGCTTGATGGCGAAACTGATCGTGCACGGCCGGGACCGGAGCGAGGCTATTCTCCGAGCCCGTGAGGCGGTGGCTGCCTTCGAACTGGCCGGTCCGAAGAACAATCTGCCGTTCTTCGCCGAGCTGCTGGGGAACCAGGAGTTCCTCTCCGGCGATTACGACACCGCGATCGTGTCCCGCCTGCGCTGACCGTCGATCCGGCGGTCGGGCCGACCGGTACGCCGGATTCGGCCCGACCGCCGGATCGACGGCTCCGATGGTGCGCGTGACATGCTGGGGTTGTCAGCGACAGGTGAGTGTCACAGCGAGGTGACCGCATGGCGGAGATGCCGACGTACGTGTCCATTCGTGAGGTCGGGCCGCGCGACGGTTTGCAGAACGAGACACCGATCCCGACCGACGCCAAGGTGCGGCTGCTCGACGCGCTCTCGGGCACCGGTGTGCGTCGGATCGAGGCGGTGTCGTTCGTGCATCCCCGGGCTGTTCCGCAGATGGCCGACGCCGACGAGGTGTGGCGACGGGCCCAGCGGGTGGACGGGGTGCGGTACTCGGCGCTGGTGCCGAACACGCGCGGCGCGCAGCGTGCCCTGGCGGCCGGCTTCACCGAGATCGAGGTGGTCGTCTCGGCCAGCGACACGCACAACCGGCGCAACGTCAACCGTTCCACCGACGAGTCGCTCGACGACATCGCCGCGTTGGTCGACCTGCTGCACGGTGCCGGTGCCCGCGCCGAGGTGATCGTCGCGACCAGTTTCGGCTGCCCGTATGAAGGCGACATCGATCCGGCGCGGGTGGCCGCCATCGTGGACCGGGTGGTCCGCGACGGCGCCGACCGGGTGGCGTTCGGTGACACCACCGGGATGGGTACGCCCCGACGGGTCCGCGACCTGCTCACCGCCGTACGCGACCGCGATGCCGACGTCCCGGTGCTGCTGCACTTCCACAACACCCGCGGGACCGCGTTGGCCAATCTGCTGACTGCCATGGAACTCGGCGTCACCGAGTTCGACGCCAGTGTCGGCGGGTTGGGTGGCTGTCCGTACGCGCCCGGGGCCAGCGGCAACCTGGCCACCGAGGAGGCGGTGCACATGCTGCACGACATGGGTGTCGACACCGGGATCGATCTGGACGCCCTGATCGAGGTCGCCGAGCTGGCCGAGCACCTGACTGCCCGCACACTTCCCTCCGGCGTCCTCCGCGCCGGCCCCCGTACCCGACTGACTTCCCACTGACCACCCACCTCACCCCCCACCCAGAGCCGGTTGATCATGATGTTGGCGGCAGGGTTGATCTTCGAAACTGCCGCCAACCTCATGATCGACGCTGAGGATTCGGGGTGGTGCGGGGGTGGGTGGGGGTGGGGTAGCCTAACGATCGTTCAGGTTGCTTGGAGTGGGGAGCCGCGATGACGCTCGACGGTGAGGCGCTGGAGCAGCTGCGCAAACGAGTTCGTGCCGGCGGCGCGGAGAAGTACCACGCGGCGAACGCGGCCAAGGGCAAGCTGTTCGCGCGGGAGCGGATCGCGCTACTCGTCGACGAGGGCAGCTTCGTCGAGGACGGCCTCTACGCCAATGCCCTCGCAGACGGGCTACCGGCCGACGGTGTGGTCACCGGCTCGGCCACCATCGACGGCCGGCCGGTCTGCCTGATGGCCAACGATTCCACGGTCAAAGCCGGCAGCTGGGGTGCCCGTACCGTCGAGAAGATCATTCGGATCATCGAGCGGGCCTACGACACCGGCGTACCGATGGTCTACCTGGTCGACTCGGCGGGTGCCCGGATCACCGACCAGGTCGACCTGTTCCCCGGGCGGCGTGGCGCCGGGAAGATCTTCTGGAACCAGGTCCGTGCCTCCGGCTCGATTCCCCAGGTCTGCGCGTTGTTCGGTCCCAGCGCGGCCGGCGGCGCGTACATTCCGGCGTTCTGCGACGTGGTCGCCATGGTCGAGGGCAACGCCAGCATGTATCTCGGCTCGGACCGGATGGTCGAGATGGTCACCGGTGAGAAGACCACCCTCGAAGCGATGGGTGGGGCACGGGTGCACTGCGCCGAGTCCGGCGTGGGGCACTTCCTCTGCAGGACCGAGACCGAGGCGCTCGACGTGGTGAAGCGTTACCTGTCGTACCTGCCGGGCAACTGGACGCAGCAGCCACCCACCGCCCCCGCCGTCGGAGCGTCGGCCAAGGTGGACCTTGCCGCGCTGGTGCCGGCGAGCGAGCGCCAGGCGTTCGACATGCGGCGGTACGTCAAGGGCCTACTCGACGAGGACAGCTTCTTCGAGATCCAGGCGCTGTGGGCCAAGGAACTGACCGTCGGCTTCGGGCGGCTGCACGGCGAGGTCGTCGGTGTGATCGGCAACAACTCGATGTTCAAGGGTGGGGTGCTCTTCGTCGACTCGGCCGACAAGGCGACCCGCTTCGTGCAGCTCTGCGACGCGTTCAACGTGCCGCTGCTGTTCCTCAGTGACGTGCCCGGCTTCATGGTCGGCAGCGCGGTGGAGAAGCAGGGCATCATCCGGCACGGTGCGAAGATGATCACCGCTGTCTCGGAGGCGACCGTACCCAAGATCTGCGTGGTGGTTCGCAAGGCGTACGGCGCTGGCCTGTACGCCATGGCCGGGCCAGGCTTCGAGCCGGACGCCACGATTGCACTGCCCACCGCCAAGATCGCGGTAATGGGCGCGGAGGCCGCCGTCAATGCGGTGTACGCCAACAAGATCGCCGCGATCGAGGACGACACCGAGCGGGCCGCGTTCGTCGCCGCCCGTCGCGAGGAGTACGAGCGGGACATCGACATCGTCCGGCTCGCCAGTGAACTGGTGGTCGACGCGATCGTCGAGCCGCAGGAACTGCGTGCCGAACTGGTGCGCCGGTTCGGCGCCGCCCGCAGCAAACAGCGGCACTTCTCCCGGCGACGGCACGGCGTCACCCCGGTCTGAGTCGCCCGTCCCGGCACCAGCACGTACCCGTCCCGGCGTCACGAGCGGCCGACGGGTCGTCCACACAGGAGGAACCCGATGGACTTCCGGCTCACCGAGGAACACGAGGCGCTGCGGGACAGCGTGCGGGACTTTGCCCGCGAGGTGGTCGCACCGGTCATCGCCGAGCACTACGAGCAGCACACCTTCCCGTACGAGATTATTCGTCAGATGGGCAAGATGGGGCTGTTCGGCCTGCCCTTCGCCGAGGAGCACGGCGGCATGGGCGGCGACTTCTTCGCTCTCTGCCTGGCGCTGGAGGAACTGGCCCGGGTCGACTCGAGTGTGGCGATCACCTTGGAGGCGGCGGTGTCGCTCGGCGCGATGCCGATCTACCGGTTCGGGACGGACGAGCAGCAGGCCCGGTGGCTGCCGAGGCTGCTCAGCGGCGAGGCGCTGGCCGGGTTCGGGCTGACCGAGCCGGGGTTCGGCTCGGACGCGGGCGGCACCGAGACCCGGGCGGTACTGGACGCCACGACCGGTGAATGGGTCATCAACGGATCGAAGGCGTTCATCACGAACTCCGGCACCGACATCACCGCTCTGGTCACCGTCACCGCCGTCACCGGTACCCGGCCGGACGGGTCCAAGGAACTGTCCTCGATCATCGTGCCGAGCGGGACGCCCGGCTTCACCGTGGCGCCCGGCTACTCCAAGGTCGGTTGGACCGCCTCGGACACCCACGAGCTGACCTTCGACGACTGTCGGGTGCCGGCGGAGAATCTGCTCGGTGAGCGCGGCCGGGGTTTCGCCCAGTTCCTCCGCATCCTCGACGAGGGGCGGATCGCCATCGCCGCGTTGGCTGTGGGGCTCGCCCAGGGCTGCGTCGACGAGTCGATCAAATATGCGAAGGAGCGCCATGCCTTCGGGCAGCCGATCGGCAACTACCAGGCGATCCAGTTCAAGATCGCAGACATGGAGACGAAGGCGTACACCGCTCGGCTCGCGTACTACGACGCCGCCGCCCGGATGCTGGCTGGTGAGCCGTTCAAGCGGCAGGCGGCGATCGCCAAGCTGCACGCGAGCACCGTTGCGGTGGACAACGCCCGAGAGGCGACGCAGATCCACGGTGGATACGGCTTCATGAACGAGTACCCGGTGGCCCGGTTCTGGCGGGACGCCAAGATTCTGGAGATCGGTGAGGGTACCTCCGAGGTGCAGCGCATGATCATTGCCCGCGACCTGGGGATGTGAGCCAGAGGCGGGTTCCTGGCCGGCTCCGCCGGTGCCGGCCAGGAACGCCCTGCCGGTCCCATCGACTGTCGTAGGCCCACTGCGGTGACAGGCGGCTGTGGGTACGGCGTCGTCGGGTGGCTGACGATCCCGTATCCGATGTCGGTGCTGGCCCGTATTGTCCGTGCTCATGGCTCCCGGGCATGATCGTCAACTCGGTCCGTCGCACGCGGGTCTCTCGGAGCTGTTGCGGGCACATCGGTTGGCTGCCGGCGCCACCCAGGCTGAGCTGGCTACCCGTGCCGGAGTCGGGGTACGGACGGTCCGCGAGTTGGAACGTGGCCGTTCCGTCCGACCGCAACGCACCACTGTCGAACTGCTCGCCGGGGCGCTCGGGCTGACCGGCCCCGCCCGCGCGACATTCCTGGCCGCCGCCCGGGGTAACGGCCCGGCGGCGGCTCGGCCCGGGGTGCAGTCGCCACTGGGACTGCCACCACCACCGGAGCTGGTCGGCCGGGAACACGACGTCGCGGAACTGACCAGCCAGTTGACCGATCCGCGTAGTCCCCGGGTGGTCAGCCTGGTGGGGTTGGCCGGGGTTGGTAAGACGGCGCTGGCGCTCGCGGCGGTGCACGCCGCCGCTCCGGCCTGTCCCGGCGGTGTCGCCGGTGTGCTGACCGGTGCCGGGTCGGACGAGGCCGACGTGCTCGCCGCCGTGCTGACCGTCTTCGGTGTGGCCCGGGTCACCGAGCTGGCCGCGCGGCTCGGTGACCGTCGGGCGTTGCTGCTTGTGGACGCCGTGGAACGGTCACCTGACCCGGTGGCCGGTACGCTGCGACGGCTCGTCGCCGCAGCGCCGTCGCTGCGGGTGCTGGTCACCGGTCGACATCCGGTCGGGCTGCCAGGCGAGTGGGTGCGCCCGGTGTCACCGTTGGAGGTGCCGCCGCCGGGCGACGCGGACCTGGCCGCCCTCTCGGGATACCCGGCCGTCACGTTGTTCACCCGGCGACTGGCCCAGGTACGGCGGGAACCCCCGGCTGACGCCGAGTTGCCGGCACTTGCCGCACTGGTACGTCGGCTGGGTGGGTTGCCGCTGGCCATCGAGCTGATGGCGGCGCGCGGTCGACTGCTCGACCTCACCGAGCTGCTCGACCGGTACGGCGACCGGGTCCTGGATCTGGACACCTCGGCGCACAGCGGATGGGATGCGCGGCCACCGGGCGAGGAGGCCCGCACGTCGGTGGTGGAGACCCTGCGCGACGCGGTGGCCACGAGTTACCGGCTGCTCGCTGTCGAGGAACGGGCGGCGCTGCGCCAGCTCGCCGCCTTCAGCAACCGGTGGTCGGTGGAGCTGGCAGAGGAGATGCTCGCCGGTACCGGCGTCGATCCGGTGCCGCTGCTGAACCGCTTCCTGGATCTCGGGCTGCTGAGCGTACGAGGTGGTGGATCGCTCCGGTTCCGGCTCGTCGACGCCGTTCGGGACTACGCCGTCGAGCAGGCGTCAGGCGCCGGTGAGTCGACGGTGATCCGACGGCGGCACGCCCGGGTGGTGACTCGGCTTGTGGAGCGGTGCGGAGCAGGGTGGACGGGTTCCGGTGCCAACGCTGCGGCGCACCGTCTCGACGAGGTCACCGGCGACATCAGCTCGGCACTGATGTACGCGGCGGTCGACGATCCCTTGACCGCGTTGCGCCTCGCGGTGAGTCTGCCCCGGTGGTGGCGGCTCCGCGGGCGGGACGTGACCGGCCGGCAGTGGCTGCTTCGCCTGCTTGCCGATCCGCGTACTGCCGACGCCGACGCGGGCCTGCGCGCACGGGCCGCGATCGGTGTGGCGATGCTGGCCGGGGAGCATGGTGCGGCCGCGACCGAGCTGCCGACGGCCCGCGCGGCGTTGGCGGAGTTCCGTCAGCTCGGCGACGTGCCGGGCGAGTTGGAGGCACGGACGGTGCTGGGTGTCCTGCTGGCGATGACCGGACGTCCGGCCCTTGCGCGGGAGCAGGCGGAGGCGGTGCTGGCGGTGGCCACCGAGCATGGCCTGACCTGCCAGATGGCGATCGCGCAGCATCAGCTGGCGTGGCACGAGATCAGACAGGGCGATCTTGCCGCGGCACGTCGCCGGCTCGCCGTGGTGGACCGGCTCGGTGGCCAGTGCGCGGAGCAGCAGCTGCGGATGCTGGCTCGGGGCACCGTGGCGGAGGTGTTCCGCCTGGAGGGCCGGTACTCCGACGCGGTCGACGAGGCTCGCCGGGCGTTGACGGCTGTCAGTGACCTAAGCACCCCGCGTGGTCGGCGTCAGGTGCTGGGGACACTGGGTCTGGCGCTCGCCCAGGACGGTCGGGCGGCTGAAGCTGTCGAGGTGCTCGCCGAGTTGCGCCCACTCGACGGCACTGGCGCTCTTGTCGAGGGGTACCTGGCAGTGCATCGGGGGGACCGGGAAGCCGCGGTGGAGTGGTTCGCGGCGGCGGCAGAGCCCGACGAGACCGGGCGGGACCGACGCACGGTGGTGGAGGCTCTGGTGGGTCTGGCGGTCAGCAGCTCCGACGCGGGCGTGCTCGATCGTCTGTCGGTGGCCTGCCGGGAGGGCGGCGTCCGGCTGCTGAGACACGAGGAGGAACTACTCTCCGCGCTGTCGGTGTCCCGCGACGGCTCGACAGCGGACGGGTGGTGAGGCTTCGCGCGGCCACCGGCGGCGGGGATGGCGCGGGCGAGGAAGCCCCCTGTTGACACCCCTCGCTCGTCGCCCGCGCCGGTGCCCCCGTTGCTGCGAGACTAGCGATGTGCTGCCGGCCGGCCCGTCCGGATTGAGTAGATACCGACGATTGATCTGGTGGTTCTGCCGGTCTTTCTGCCGCTGTCGTGACCCTCGTATGATCTCGGGCACACGCAGGGTCCGCGAGTTGTCGAGGGCGGTGGCGGCGCGGTGCGGCGGTGCGTCATCGGCCCGGTGGGTCGCCCGATCCGTGCGGTTCGGCCCCCTGCTCGTCGCAGTCGGCCGGTGCCTCACCCGGCGCGGTTGACCGGCTGCCGGCGGTCGCACCGGGGTGTACGGCATCACGTACCCGGCGCAGGCCGTCGAGCAGGGCGTCCAGTGCGGTCGGGTCGAGCTGCCCGGTGAACCAGTCTTCGATGAGCTGCAGATGCCCGGGCAGGCTCTCGTCGAGCCGGCGTAGACCGGCGGTCGTCATCACCGCGTACGAGCTGCGCCGGTCGGAGGGGCAGGCACGACGGGTGATCAGTCCGTCACGTTCCATCCGGTCCACGACCCGCGTGACGCCACTGGTGGACAGTGAGGTCTGGGCGGCGAGATCGGTCATCCGTAGCTGGTTGGCGGGTGATCTCGTGAGCCTGGTCAGCACCTCGAACTCGACAGGTGACAGACCGTGCTTCTCCAGCTGGGCGGCGAATCGGGCGGCCAGCCCGGCGTGCACCTCGAAGAGCAGGCCGACTGCCGTGATCCGAGGGTCGTCGAACGTGTTCGCTTCCACGGGTCCATCGTACCAATACTTGACAGAAGGAATATTGCTGAGGCTATAGTTGCCGACGCAGCCATTGGGCTACTTAACGATATTCTCCCGGAGGGCAGTTACTCATGACCAGCAGCACCGAACCGGTTACCCGCGAATGGGACGGCCTCACCATCCCGGCGGCCGGTGCCTACCTGCTGGACGCGGCGCACAAGCGGGTCGGCTTCGTAGCCCGGCACATGATGGTGAGCAAGGTCCGTGGCGAGTTCGCGGACGCGAGTGCCACGATCACCATCGCCGAGGAGCCGCTGGAGTCCACGGTCACCGCCACGATCCAGGCCGCCAGCATCAACACCGCGCAGGCCGACCGGGACGCGCACCTGCGCAGCCCCGAGTTCCTCGACGCGGAGAAGTTCGCGACGTTGGAGTACCGCAGCACCGGTGTCAAGTCGCACGAAGGCAACGAGCTCGTTCTGACCGGCGAGTTGACCATCAAGGACGTGACCCGTCCGGTCGATCTCAAGGTGGAGTTCGAGGGCGTCGGCCGTAGCCCCTTCGGTCAGGACATCTTCGGCTTCTCGGCGAGCACCGAGATCGATCGTGAGGACTTCGGCCTGACCTGGAACGTCGCCCTGGAGTCGGGCGGCGTCCTGGTCGGCAAGAAGGTGAAGATCGAGATCGAGGGCGAAGCCATCCGGCAGTCCTGATCCGTACGCTCCGACAGGCCCGCGCGCCCGCACCGTGCGGGCCTGTCGGCCGTCCGGGCGGTGCCACTTGCGGTCCGCCGACCACTGGTGCAAATTGTCACAACTTGTTCGTCGGACATCACCGGGAAACAGACGGCGCGGCTGGGTAGATACTCCAGCAGAGGCGACCGACCTGGTCGGACCGACGCGACGGACAGCCACGCCCGGGCTGACCTCGCTGGTGGACCGATCCGCGCACTGCCGGGCTCGGCGCTCCCAACGAGTAAGGTTCACAGTGCGCTGCGGACCGGCACCGTTCCGTGGCGCCGCGCGCCGGGAGGAAGCATGGGCAGGGACGTCGATCGAGCCGCTTTCTCCCGTGAGGATCGAGTCCGCTACCGGCAGAAGGTCCGGCGCTGCCTGGACGTGTTCGCGCTGATGCTGGACGATTTCGGCTTCGACGCAGACCGGCCGATGACCGGGCTGGAGATCGAGCTCAACCTGGTCGACCCGGCCGCTGAACCAGCCATGCGTAACGAGGAGATCCTCGCCGCGATCGCCGACCCGTCGTTCCAGACCGAGCTCGGGCAGTTCAACCTGGAACTCAACGCCAACCCACGCTTGATATCCGGCAACGGCTTCGCCGACTACGAGCGTGATCTTTCCGCCAGCCTCGACCGGGCCAACCGACGCGCGGCGCGGTCGGAAACCCGGATCGTTCTGGTCGGCATTCTGCCCACGCTCAACGAGCGACACCTGGTGGCGGAGAACCTCTCCACGAACGAGCGTTACCGGGTGCTCAACGAGCAGATAGTGGGAGCCCGGGGCGAAGACATCGAGCTCGACATCCGGGGCGTCGAGCGACTGAGCACATACAATGACTCGATCGCGCCGGAAGCAGCCTGCACCAGCCTCCAGTTCCACCTCCAGGTGGCGCCGGACAGCTTCGCCGACTACTGGAACGCCTCGCAGGCGATCGCCGCCGCCCAGGTGGCGGTGGGTGCCAACTCGCCGTTCCTCTACGACCGGCAGCTCTGGTCGGAGACCCGTATCGCCCTGTTCGAGCAGGCCACCGACACCCGACCGGACGAGCTCAAGGCTCAGGGCGTACGGCCCCGGGTCTGGTTCGGCGAGCGGTGGATAACCTCGATCTTCGACCTGTTCGAGGAGAACGTCCGCTATTTTCCGCCGCTGCTGCCGATCTGCGAGAGTGAGGACCCGGTGGAGGTCCTCCATGCCGGCGGCGTTCCCGAACTGGCCGAGTTGCGGCTGCACAACGGCACCGTCTACCGGTGGAACCGGCCCGTCTACGACATCATGAACGGCCGTCCGCACCTACGGGTGGAGAACCGGGTGCTCCCGGCCGGTCCGACCGTGGTCGACATGCTGGCCAACGCCGCCTTCTACTTCGGGCTTGTCCGGGGTATGGCCGAGGCCGACCGGCCGATCTGGAGCCAGCTCACCTTCAGCTCGGCCGAGGAGAACTTCCACGCAGCCGCCCGCCGCGGCATGGACGCGGTCGTGCACTGGCCCCGGCAGGGCGACGTGCCGGTGACCACCCTCGTGCTCGACACGTTGCTTCCGCTCGCCGCAGCCGGCCTCGACGGCTTCGGCGTCGCCGCAGCCGACCGGGACCGACTGCTCGGCATCATCGAGCAACGCTGTCGCACCGGACGCAACGGCGCGGTCTGGCAGACCGCCACCGTGTGGGCGGCAGAGCGGCACCTCGGTCTGGACCGCCGGGCCGCGCTGCACCACATGCTCCAGCGCTACACGCAACTTCAGTGCACGAACGAGCCGGTGCACACTTGGCCACTCGACTGAGTCGACCGGCCGGGCCGGACCAGCACTAACGGCTACGCCGTTGTTGCCGAGGGCGGCGGCTTGCGCCATCCGGTGTCTCGTCATCTCCGGTCGACGCCACGGACGGCGGGGCACCAGGTTCACCGTCCTCAGCCGACCCCGACACGACAGGTTTCGGCGCCGCGGACTTCGATGCGGTCGGTCGCGGTGCCGTGGACTTCGGCGTTGCCGGTTTGACCGCCGCCGGTTGTGCTGTGGTGGATTTCGGCGCCGCCGACGTGCGTACCTGCGTCGCTCCGCCGCCGGCCGCCTTACCGGGCCGGCCGGTGCTCGACGCATCCCGACGTGCCTGCGGCTCGGACTCGCGGGCGAGTTCGTCCCCGTCTCCCACCCGCTGCCGGGGTAGCGCCGGGGCGGTATGCGGACCGTTGGACCGGTTCCGCGCCACCCGGGCCGATCGTTGGGCGAGCGCCGCCACCAGGGCCGAACCGCCGACGCCGACGATCACCGCGTACGGGGCGGTGAGATGAGCGGACACCTGCTCCGGGCTGATCGAGGTGAGCCTCGGCACGGCGAGGAAGTAGGCGATGGCCACCAGCAGCGGTCCCGCGGCCCCCGATACGGTGGCACCGACCCGCCGGTCGGCTGCCCGGACCCCGCTGCGGGCGGCCAGTACGCCGACCAGCAGTGCCGAACCGAGCGACAACACCGCACCGGGCCAGTAGAAGTAGTCCCGGATCCAGAACTGGTCGCTGCCCGAGCTGAGTTGCCAGATGCCGAGTTGCGCAGTCGTCAGTCCGCGACCGGCGAGCACCGAGTCGACCACGGCGATGACCGCGAGCAGCCAGAGCCAGCTGGCGGTGGCGATGACGTTCGTGGCGGCAGCGCGGCACCGCAGCACCCAGATCGCGACAAGTGTCCCGATCAGTACGCCGACCGCCGCGTATCCGGCGGCCATGTCCCGGGGGGATGGCGTGTCCGGCACCACCGCGACCCGGGCCGGCACGGCGACCAGCAACACGGTGATCAGCGAACCGATGCCGGCGGCCACGGCCAGCGCGATGCCCCACAGCCCGCCACCGGTCTGCTCGGCGGTGGCGGTAGGCGGTTCGTCGACGGAGGCAGCTGTGCCGCCCGACGTCGCCCCGGTCGCCGAAGCTGGACCGGCCGGCGCTGCGGTGCCGGACGGCGGGGTCGAGGCGTCGGAGGTGCGCGACCCGTCGACTGGCGTCGGGCTGTCGGAGGCGGCCCGACGGCGATGGTGCAGTCGTTGTGCGCAGACCGCACCGAAGATCGTCGACGTGGCGGCGATCCAGGTCGCCCAGATGAGGCTGGCCACCCAGGCCGCGGTGCCGGCGGTCGCCTCGGGAGGCACCCAGTTGAGAATGCCCAGGCCGTACCCGAAGCCCAGTTGGGCGGCACCGGCACCGGCTGCAACGCCGGCGGCGGTGGCGATCGATCCTCCCCAGCCCTGTCTGGCCATGCGGGGCAGCGTAACGTCCTGTGGTCGGTGCGGCGAGTCGTGCGCGGCATCGACCGGCAATGATTACGGACAGTGCTTGGCCCCGCTCGCTAAGGTCGCGGGGGATGAGGCGGTGGGCGGGATGACGAACGGGACCACGGACGGGTGGCCGGCGCGTGGTGACAACACCCCGGACCGGACGAGACTGGTCGTCGGCGG
The DNA here is from genome assembly GCF_012726175.1 of Micromonospora sp. HNM0581. Lineage (GTDB taxonomy): Bacteria > Actinomycetota > Actinomycetes > Mycobacteriales > Micromonosporaceae > Micromonospora. The sequence continues at coordinate 186,364 of NZ_JAASAD010000003.1, read as the reverse complement.
CGGGGCTGGTGCCGTACTGCTCGCGATCGTCGGAGCGGCCGGTGGTTGGGTGCTCGCCGGCGACCGGGCAGGACCGGATCCGGTGACGTCTGTCGCGACCGGTACCCCCACCCCGACACCCGCCGTCCGGACCTCGCCGCCTGCGGAACGACCGGCGCCGAGCACCCCGGCCAAGCCGAGTAGCAGTCCCAGCCCGGCGCGGCCGACCGGGCTCACCGTTCCGGACCTGGTCGGCGCGGACTTCGAGGAGGCCAGGGAGGAGTTGCGGAACCTGGGACTGGGCTGGCAACTCGTCTTCGGAAGCGGCGGTGGTTCCAACGTCCGCAGCACCGACCCGGCCCCGGGCACGCCGGTGCGGCGTGGTGTCACCGTCAAGATCAACGTAGCTGGAGCCGCGCCGCCCAACGAAGTACCGGACCTAACCGGTGCGGCTTGTAACGACGCGGGAGACGAACTCGTCGATGACGGCTTCTTCCCCCGCTATCCCGCAGGGCGCTCCGGTGCGGTCACGTCGCAGCAACCGCCGGGCGGGACGGTCGGCAGGTGGAACGACGTGGTGCAGATCTGGTGCGGTACGCCGCCGAGCACGGACCCGAGCGCTCCGGTGCCGTGACGCGCACCCGACACGCTGATGCCGACCGATGGGCGGCAGAACCGCTAGGTTGACCGTCGAGGGGCCTGATGCCCGCCCGATCGGCGGAAAGGACGTGCCGTGAGCCACGACCGCCAGGAGCCGACCGACGGTCAACCGGACGACCGGACCCGACCGATCCCGCCGTCCGGCTCCGACCCGCACGAGACCGCACCACTCGGACGTGCACCGGACGAGACGGCGCCGATGGACCGTACGGTCGGTGAGCCGGCGGACGCCACCGCGCCGTTGCCCCCTAGCCAGCGTTCCGGTCCGGCGGCGTGGTCCGGGCGTGCCGAGGTCCCCTCGGTCCGGCCGGGCGTGGACCGTGAGCCGGCCGGTGGTGACTGGTACGCCGACGAGCAGCCGGGGCGCCCGTGGTGGCTGCCGATCCTTTGGGGCGTCCTCCTGCTGCTTCTGCTCGGCCTGATCGGGGGTGGGTTCTGGTTGGCCCGCCGAGGGCTGGACGGCGACGGGCCGGCACCGGAGTCACCCTCGCCCAGCACCCAGGCTCCACCGACCACCGTCTCGCCGTCGCCGACCAGCGCGTCTCCCTCACCGGCACCGACGACGAGTCCCGCGCCCGTCGAGGTGCCGGTGCCGCCGCTCGTGGGTCTACCGGAGGCCGCGGCACAGGCGGCACTGGACGGGCTCGGCCTCGACTATCAGGTGGAGTATCGGCCGTCGGACCAGCCCGAGGGGACTGTCATCGCCACCGACCCGGAGGGCGGCGAGTTGGTGGACCAGGGCGACGAGGTCCGGCTGGTGGTCGCCGCCAGCCCGAGCCCATCGCCGACGACGGTTGAGCCGACCACCGGGCCGACCGCCACGGTCAGCCCAACGAGTTGATCGCCCGGCTCACCACATGCGGCGTCTCGTGCCGACCAGCCCCAGGCCGGCGAGGGAGATCGCCAAGCCGAACACCCCGGACCAGAACAGCGACCGGCGGAGTTCCTCTGCAGTGCCGTGACCCGTGGCCCTGACCGGCACCTGTTGACCGGTCGGGTGCGTGGGCTGCCCGGAACCGCCGGTGGAGTCTGCCGTGCGGTCGGCCGGTTGGCCGAAGAAGCCGTCGTGGGTGAAGCCGTCCCAGACGCTGTCGGATGTGGTGTCCGGCTCGACTGGCTCACTCTCCACGACTGTGATCTCCGGGGCCGGTACGGGCTCGGCCAGCCGGGTGGACGACAGGGCGGGATCGTGACCCAGCACCACAACGGTGGTGACGGCGCCGAGAAGCGCCAGGAGTCCGAAGGTGTGGGCGATGCGGGGCCGGCGTGGCTCCCGCGCGGACACGTTGACCATGGCCATCCCAGGTTTGGGGTCCGGGCGGCACGGGGTTACAGAAATGCCGGGGTGGGCATACCGATTCTATGCCGGCGGCATGCCCACCGAATCCTTTTCACCTGAGATTCGAGATGCTCAGTGCACTCTGACCGGCATCCGTACGCCTGGTCGGCGCGCCGATCGTACGGTGTGTGGACGCTGCTGCGGGGCGGCCTGGACCTGCTGCAGACCGGCGCGCTGGACGAAGATTGAACGACGGTTGACCGCGTCCCCCGCCGCGTTCAACTCGTAGCCTTCGAGCCAGAGCCAGCCGTCGTAGGTGGGCCGGTCGAGTACCCGGATCACCCGGAACAGGATGGGTCTGTGGAACTGGACACTCGCCGCGCGTGTCACGTGCAGTACGTCACCAGAGCGGGGAAGCACATGGGCTCCTGCAAGGGTCGGCCGGCGGGAAGGGCCGGCTGGGGATGATGGGGGTTCGTTCGACTTCGGTGACGAGGTCGTGTCTCGAGGGCCGGAGTCGGTGGCGCGATCCGTCGGTTCAGTACGGAACTGCTGCCCGGTGACCCACTTCTCCACGGTGAAGATCACTCGTGGAGACGGATCGGAGACGGTAAGTAACCCGGGTCATACGGACAGACTGCATCAGGAGTGTGCTTCATGCAAGTTGCACGTCGGCTTTTGCCTATACGTGAGGGGCTCGCACGAAACGGCGCTTGAATGCGTCGCCACCCGAGCGGCACACTGAGAGCCGGTTTCGCCCGCCGCGGCCGGCCGAGGACCGCAACCACCCCACGCCGCGAACGCTCGCCGGGAGGATCGCGCCGTGGGCGGGCGGTCGAGCGGCGCGAAGCGGAGAGGTGACAGGTGAGCGAGCGGCGCAGCCCGACCATCCGCCGACGCCGGCTCGGCGCGGAACTGCGCCGCCAGCGGGAGGTCGCCGGGATCACCATCGAGGCGGTGGCGGAGCAGTTGGAGTGCTCGGCCTCCAAGGTTTCGCGTATCGAGACGGGCCACACCACCGCGACGCCCCGGGACGTGCGGGACATGCTCCGCATCTACGGAGTGGTCGGCGCCGAAAGTGACGAGCTGGTGCAGATCGCCCGTGAGGCGCGGCAAAAGGGCTGGTGGCATCCCTACAGCACGGTGCTGGTCGGGGCGTACGTGGGCCTGGAGGCGGCGGCCAGTTCGATCCGTGCATACGAGCAGCAGGTGGTGCCGGGGCTGCTGGAGACCGAGGACTACGCCAGCGCGATGATCCGCGCCGCCCGCCCCGATTTCAGCTCGGAGCAGGTGCAGCAACGGGTGCGTGTCCGACTCGGCCGTCAGTCGTTGTTGACCCAGGATGATCCGGCAGATCTGTGGGTGGTGCTCGATGAAGCGGTGTTGAGCCGTCCGGTGGGCGGGGACGCGGTTATGCGTGAACAGCTCAAGCGGTTGGTGAAGGTGGCACAGCAGCCGAACGTGACGCTTCAGGTCCTGCCGTTCGAGGTGGGGGCGCACGCCGGCATGGACGGCACCTTCACGATCCTCAGCTTCCCCGAACCCGGTGATCCGGATGTCGTGTACGCGGAGAACGCCACGGGTGGGCTTTTCCTGGAGAAGAGCGACGAACTACAGAAGTACAGCTTCATCTTCGATCACATTCGAGCAGCGGCCAGACGTCCGGAGGAGTCCGTGGAGTACATCGCGAGACTGGCAGAGGAGCCGTTGTGGAAGTGGCGACGCAAGGATTCTCCGTGAACCTGGCGCAGGCGACATGGTTCAAGAGCTCGAAGAGCGGGCCGAACTGTGACAACTGCGTTGAGGTGGCGTACGTGACCGGGGCGGTCGGCGTCCGTGACTCGAAGGACAAGGCCGGACCGGCCCTGGTCTTCGCGCCGGGCGACTGGCACGCTTTCGTCGCCAGCACAAGGGACGGCGCGTTCCCCCGGGCCTGACAACCAGGGGACGGTGACGACGGATCCCCGCCCGGCCAGCGGCCGGGCGGGGATCCGGCTGTCGTGACCTGTCGGCGCGGCAGGCGCCGGCGGGTGCTCCACCCACTGCCGTCGCCACATCGGGTCCGTGTCGTTGTACCTCTCGGTACGCGCTGGTCGACATCCCCCCGGCAGGGCGGGTAACCGAGTGAGGCAGGCGAGACGGATGACGAGTATCGGGTCGGAGAACCTCACGAACGGTCCGGGAAAACCGGAGCGGTTCGGCGGCAAGTATCGCGGAGCCCGGCGGGACACCGTACTGACCGAGGTGGTGTCGGCGGAGACCGAACACGCGGGCCGGGAGACCCCGGTGGCGACCGAGCCACCGTCGCCGCTCACCCTGCCGTCGCTGGACCCGAACCCGCTCACCGAACCGTCCTTCCCGGCCGGCGGCTGGTCGACGGTGGACGACGGCTCCCTCGTGGACCATCCGCTGCTGCGGGGCCTGCTGTTGGAGTTGCCACCGAAGGGCAGCGTGCCGCCCCCTGGCTGGCTCGACCGGTGGTTCGAGGCCACCAGGGCGATCCTGGAGCTGCTATACGTGCAGGGCGCTGGCGGCCGGGCGCGGTGACGACACCCGTTCCGGCATCGCCCGCTCGGCGAAGTGGCTGTGCCGCAGCGCGTGGCGTACGGCGATCGCCGCCACGGCCAGCACCGCGACAGTGATGACCGGCCCGGTCGCCGAGGACCCGAGGAACCGGCCGGCACCGCTCGCCATGATCACCGCCGGTAGCAGTGCCAGGCCGGTCACCTGCAGCGGCAGTCCGACAAGTGGGTGGGCGGCGGCGGCACGCAGTCCGTGCGGTGCCGGTGTCCTGGCCGTGACGGACAGGGCTCCCGCCCCGGCCCACAGCCGCCGTAACCGGCGCACCGTGCTGCCGGCCACCAACAGCGCGGGCACGGCGGCGAACACCAGCCCGTCGGCGGCATCGTCCACCGGGCTCGGCCCGACGGTGCCCAGCCCGGCGATCGGCAGCGCCACCGTCAGGCCGAGCCCGGTCAGGGTCAGCGCGAGCAGCCAGCCGGTGCGCTGGCGCAACTCGCGAGCGTGGTTCAGGCGGGGGAGCCCGTCCGCGAGATAGCCGGCGGTCCACCAGGCGGCGGCCACCGGAAGCAGGAGGGCGAGATGGCTCTGCATGTTCATCAGCCTTGCCCGGATTTCCGGGCGTCGAATCCGGACCTGCCCCCGGTTCGTCCCGTACCCGGCCCCGTAGGGGAACCATCTCGCCGGTGTTATGGGGGATCCGACATGTTCAACTGTCCGCACACGTGCAACTACTCTCACGGTGATCGGCGTCCATCGATCAGCCTGCCCCGAGCAGGTGGACGGCCGATGCCGACCCGAGGGAGGTAAGGGAAGATGGCTCTTCCGAAGAGATCCGTGCTCGTCGGCCTGGCCACGCTGGCCATGGTGGCGTCAGCCACGCCCGCCATGGCGGCCGAGCCGGTCGGCACCGTCCGGGGCACCGGCGGCGCGACCGCCGTCGAAGGCAGCTACATCGTGGTGTTCAAGGACAGCGAGGTCAGCCGGGCGGCCGTCGACTCCTCGGTGGACCGGCTGCTACGCCGGCACGGCGGGCATACGGCGCGGACCTACAGCGCGGCGGTCCGCGGTGCCGAGTTGCGGTTGAGCGCACGAGCTGCGGCCCGGATCGCGGCAGACCCCGCCGTCGCGTACGTCGAGCAGAACCACGTCGTCTCCCTCGCGGACACCCAGACGAACCCCCCGTCCTGGGGTCTGGACCGGATCGACCAGCGGAACCTTCCACTCGACAGTTCGTACACCTACCCCGACACGGCCACGAATGTGACCTCGTACGTGATCGACACCGGTATTCGGACCACCCACTCCGACTTCGGCGGGCGGGCGACCTGGGGCACCAACACCGTCGACTCCAACAACACCGACTGCAACGGTCACGGCACGCACGTGGCCGGCACGGTCGGCGGCTCGGCGTACGGCGTGGCCAAAGCGACCCGGCTGGTGGCGGTCAAAGTGCTGAACTGCTCCGGAAGCGGCACCAACGCCGGTGTCATCGCCGGCATCGACTGGGTCACCGCCAACGCGGTGAAGCCGGCCGTGGCCAACATGAGCCTCGGCGGCGGGGCGAACACCGCAGTCGACAACGCGGTCATCAACTCGATCGACTCCGGTGTGACGTACGCGGTGGCAGCCGGCAACGGCAACATCCTCGGTCAGCGGCAGAACGCCTGCAACTACTCGCCGGCCCGGGCCGCACCGGCGATCACCGTCGGTGCCACCCAGAGCAACGACACCGCCGCGAGCTTCTCCAACTACGGCACCTGTGTGGACATCCTCGCCCCGGGCGTGAGCATCCCCTCCGCCTGGCACACGAACGACACCGCGACGAACACCATCAGCGGCACCTCGATGGCTTCGCCGCACGTCGCCGGTGCGGCGGCGCTGGTCCTCTCGGCCAACCCGTCGTGGACTCCCCAGCAGGTCCGGGACCATCTGGTCGGCAACTCCACCCCGAACGTGATCTCGAACGTCGGCACGGGCACCCCGAACCGGTTGCTGTACGTGGTCAATGGCAGCACTCCGCCGCCGACCAACGACTTCTCGGTCTCGATTTCGCCGACCTCCGGCTCGGTCACGGCAGGCAGTTCGGCGACCGCCACCGTGACCACCGCGACCACGAACGGCTCCGCCCAGTCGGTGAGCCTCTCGGCCAGCGGGTTGCCGTCCGGGGCCACCGCCTCGTTCAGCCCGGCCTCCGTCACCTCCGGCGGCTCGTCCACAGTGACCATCGACACCTCGGCCAGTACGCCGGCTGGCTCGTACCCGGTGACCGTCACCGGTACCGCGGCCTCCGGCTCCAGAAGCGCGACGTACACGCTGACGGTCACCGGCGGCAGCGGCGGGGGCTGCTCCGCGACCAACGGCACCGACGTGGCCATCCCGGACGCGGGCTCGGCGGTGACCAGCTCGATCACGATCTCCGGCTGTGGCCGGAACGCCTCGTCGAGCTCGACCGTCGCGGTGAACATCGTGCACACCTACCGAGGTGACCTGGTCATCGACTTGCTCGCGCCGGACGGCTCGTCCTACCGACTGAAGAACAGCAGCATCTTCGACGGCGCGGACAATGTGGACGCCACGTACCCGGTGAACCTGTCCAGCGAGGCGGCGGACGGCACCTGGCGCCTTCAGGTCCGCGACGTCTACGGCGCTGACACCGGCTACATCAACACCTGGACGTTGACCCTCTGACAGTCCGGTACGGGAAACGGGCCCCGGCGGGACGCCGGGGCCCGTCGCTCTGCGGGTCAGACCGCGAACTCGGTGAGCCGTTCGGTGGCCGGAGCGGGTGGCCGGGCCTTCCACAGCCCGGCCTTCTGAGCGAACAGGCGGCCCAGGTAGGCGGGATTCAGGATCACGTAGCGTCGCCACAGCCGCTTGGGCTCCAGGCCGAGACGCCAGAACCACTCCAACCCGGCGCGCTGCATCCACGGTGGCGGCTGGCGCAGCAACCCGGCGTGGTAGTCGAAGGCCGCGCCGACCGCCATCAGTGGCATGTCCAGTAACGGACGCATCGCGTACGTGAAGATCTCCTGCCGAGGGCAGCCGAGCCCGACCAGGACCAGTCGGGCACCGCTGGCCTTGATCCGGTCGGCGATCTCGTTCTCCTCGCCGGGCTGTACGCCACGGAACTTGGACGCCTCCACGCCTGCGATCTTCAGCGCTGGGAACATCCGCTCCAACGCCGGGATCAGCCGGGTGAGGGTCTCCTCGGTCGAGCCGTACAGGTAGACAGGTAGCCCCTCGTCGGCGAAGCGGGAGAGCACGTGCAGGGTCAGCGTCGGGCCGTAGACCCGGTCGGCGAGCCCAACACGGTGCAGGAGGTTGAGCGCCCAGCGCACCGGCTGACCGTCCGGGGTGACCACGTCGAAGGAGTTGAGTCGGGCGTTGTGGGCCCGGTCCAGCACGCCGGTCATCACGCCGTGCACGGCCAGCGCGGTGAGTGCCAGCGGTCGGCGTTCCTGTGCGGCGGCGACCACCTGTTCGGTGGCACCGGCGTAGTCGGTGGCGTCGACCAGGACACCGAGTACGTTCTTCTTGGTCATGCTCCCGGCACCCACTTGTCCACGTTGGCCTCGTAGATCTCTCGCATGATCATTGGTACGTCGTACACCTGTTTCCAGTCCGGGTAGTCGGCCTGGAACGCCTCGTTGGAGCCGATCCACCACTTGTGGTCGCCGATCCGGTTGGCCTCGACGTACTCTGTGATCATCTCCTGGCCGGTGATCTGCTCGGCCAGCGTGAACGCCTCCCGGTTCGAGGTGTTCGAGTGCCGACCCCCGCCGAGGTTGTAGACGGCGGCCGAACGGGGGGCGCGAAAGAACGCCTCGAACGCGGAGACCACGTCCGAGCTGTGGATGGCGTCCCGCACCTGCTTACCCTGATAGCCGAAGATCTTGTAGGTGCGGCGCTCCATGTTGGCCCGCATCACGTAGCCGAGGAAGCCGTGCAACTCGGTCGCCGAGTGCGCCGGCCCGGTCAGCGTTCCGCCCCGGAAGCAGGCCGTCCGCATGCCGAAGTAGCGGCCGTACTCCTGCACCATCACATCCGCCGCGACCTTCGAGGCGCCGAAGATCGAGTGTAGGCAGGCGTCGATGGACATGTCCTCGCGGATGCCCTGCTCGTACGGGTGGCCGGGTTCGATCTCCCAGCGGGTGTCCAGCTCCACCAACGGAAGACTGTTCGGCCGGTCGCCGTAGACCTTGTTCGTGGAGCAGTGGATGACCGGGGCGTCGATGCAGTGTTCCCGGACGCTCTGCAGGACGTTGAGGGTGCCGGCGGCGTTGACGTCGAAGTCGGTGAACGGGTCGCGTACCGCCCAGTCGTGCGAGGGCTGCGCCGCAGTGTGGATCACCACGGCCACGTCCCGGCCGTACCGGCCGAAAAGCGTGCCGAGTGCCCCCCGGTCCCGAATGTCGATGCTGTGATGTGAGTAGGCCTCACCAAGCTCGTCGGTCAGCCGGCGGACGTTCCAGGCGGTGGACGCCTCCTCGCCGAAGAACTCCTGCCGCATGTCGTTGTCGATGCCGACGACGTCGAGACCGAGGCCGGCGAAGTGCCGGACCGCCTCGGAGCCGATCAGCCCGCCCGACCCGGTCACGAATGCGACACTCACATGCCACTCCTGGTGCGTCGGAGGCAGAAACCATCGGAGCATAGCGTGACGGTCGGCGCGCCCGGATACAGAGCGAGGGCCCCGCATTCCGCGGGGCCCTCGACCGGTGGTGGGGAAGGGGGGAGTTGAACCCCCACGTCCTTTCGGACACACGGACCTGAACCGTGCGCGTCTGCCATTCCGCCACTTCCCCGTGGCCTTACCTGGATCAGCGTCATCTGAACCGGACACCACCAGTCGTCGGTGTGCCCCGGCCATGCTACGCGACCCTGTTTACCGCCGCGAATGGCTTTCGCTGCTCGCAGCGGTTACCGTTCGTGGCGGACGAAAGAGTAGCACGACAATCAGAGGCCGTCCGAACAGGCCGCGGCCTGCCGGCCGAGCGGCGTGTGAGCTGCGTGCGCTCTGGACGGATACCATCATGTCCTCGGAACCCGAGGAGGAGCCGGTGAGCGTGCTGCAACGCTTCGAGAAGCGTCTGGAAGGCCTGGTCGAAGGGGCCTTCGCCAAGGTCTTCAAAGGGGTGGTTCACCCCGTGGAGATCCTCAACGCCATGCAGCGGGAGGCCGAGGCACACAAGGCCATCCTCGCTGGTGGGCGCACGTTGGTGCCCAACCGCTACGTGATCGATCTCTCCCCGTACGACCACAGCCGGCTGGCGCCGTACGCCGCCGCGCTGGCCCAGGAGCTGGCCCAGTCGCAGGCGGAGTTCATCGGCGAGCAGGCCTGGACGGTCTACGGAGACGTCATCGTCGAGATCGAGCGCGGTGAAGGACTGGACACCGGGATGTTCCGCGTCACCGCGGAGGTCTACACCGGCGGCGACGTCGCCCCGGTTTCGGCGCCCGGTTACGACGCCGGCCCGTCCGGCTACGACGCCGGCCCGTCCGGCTACGACGCGGGCCCCCCCGGCTACCCGTCCTACGAACAGGGTGGCGGCTACGGTCCGCCCCAGGGACACGGCGGCGGACGCAACATCCGACTGGTCTCCGGCGACGGCCGCACCTATCCGCTACAGATGGGCTCGACCGTGATCGGTCGTGGTGACCAGGCCAACCTGCGCCTGCCGGACGTCGGTATCTCCCGGCGACACGCCCGACTGGACTTCGACGGTGGTCAGGTCGTCCTGACCGATCTCGGTTCGACGAACGGCACCATGGTCAACGGCCAGCGGGTCTCCGCCGTGGCGTTGAACCCCGGTGACATGATCCAGCTCGGCACGACCACCCTGACCTTCCGCGTGGACGGCTGATCCGCCTTGCCGGAACTCGTCATCACCGTCGCCCGGTTCGGTTTTCTCGTCCTGCTGTGGATCTTCGTGTTCACGGTGGTCGGTGTCATCCGCCGGGACCTCTTCGCCGGGGCCCGCTCAGGTCGGCTCGTGGCCGCGCCCCGCGCGGTGGGCGCGTCGACGGGCCAGGCGACGGCCAAGCCGGCTAAGGTGAAGCGGGGGCGGGCGGCACACCAGATGGTGGTGACCGCAGGCCAGTTGGCCGGCACCCGGATCACTCTGGGTGAGGCGCAGATAACGATCGGTCGCGCCGAGGACTCCACCCTCGTCATCACCGACGATTACGCGTCCGCTCGACACGCCCGGCTCGTACCCCGCGACGGGCAATGGTTCGTCGAGGACCTCGGTTCGACTAACGGGACGTACCTGGATCGCGCTAAGGTCACCGGACCAACCCCCGTTCCCCTCGGCGTGCCGATCCGGATCGGCCGCACCTCTCTCGAATTACGGCCATGACTCTGACCCTGCGCTATGCGGCCCACAGCGACCGCGGTCTGATCCGAGACGGTAATCAGGATTCCGTCTACGCCGGGCCGCGGCTACTCGCCGTTGCCGACGGCATGGGCGGTATGGCCGCCGGTGACGTCGCCAGCAACATCGTCATCGGTGCCATGGCGCCACTGGACGAGGACGTCCCGGGCGACGCCCTGGTCGACGCGCTCCGTTCCGCCGTGGGCACCGCCAACCAACAACTCCGCGAGACGGTGGAGGCCAACCCCCAGTTGGAGGGGATGGGCACCACGCTCACCGCGACCCTGTTCTCCGGCAGCAAGCTGGGCATGGTCCACATCGGTGACTCGCGGGCCTACCTGCTGCGCGACGGAGAGTTCGCGCAGATCACCAAGGACGACACCTACGTCCAGATGCTCGTCGACGAGGGCCGGATCAGCCCGGAGGAGGCGAGTAGTCACCCCCAGCGCTCGCTGCTCACCCGGGCATTGGACGGCCGCGACATCGACCCGGAGTACTCCGTCCGGCAGGTGCTGCCCGGCGATCGGTACCTGATCTGTTCCGACGGGCTCTCCGGAGTGGTCAGCGCGGAGACCATCGCCGAAACCATGCGCGAGTACACGGACCCGCAGCAGTGTGTCGAGCGGCTCGTCCAGCTAGCCCTGCGCGGTGGCGGTCCGGACAACATCACCGTGATCATCGCCGACGCCACCGACCGGGACATCGTCGAGGCGGCTCCGATCGTCGGCGGCGCGGCGGCCCGGGACCGGGGGATGGCCACCTCGGCCGACGTCTCCACCCCGGCGGCCCGTGCCTCGGCGCTCTCCGCACCCCGGCCGGCGACGCCCGACGAGTCCAGCGCGAGCAGCGACGACGAGCCGGAGGCACGCCGACGGCCACTGCGTGCGCTCGCGATGACGACCGCCCTGCTGGTGATCGTCGGCGGTGGGGCCTTCGCCGGCTGGAGCTACACGCAGCGTCAGTACTACGTCGGCGCGACGAAGGACGGCCAGGTGGCCGTCTTCCGTGGCATCCAGGGCCAGATCGCCGGGATGGACCTCTCCAACGTGCATTCCGAGAGCGGTGCCCAGTTGGACGATCTCACGCTGGCCGCCCAGGAGCAGGTGAAACAGGGCATCCCGGCCAAGAGCGAGCCGGACGCGGAGCGGCGACTGGCGGAGCTGACCATGGACAGTCCGACCAACGTGAACCTCAAACCGATATGCCCGCCGACACCGAGCCCGACGCCCACGGCGGTGACCACACCGTCCCCGACGCCGAGTGAACCGGCGGAGTCGCCGGGAGTTCCGGCGGGATCGCCGAGCCAGGTGGGCAGCGTCTCGGCGGCACCGCAGGCCGGAGCCACGGGTACGCCGTCCGACGCCACTGCCGTAGCACCGGACAGCACTCCCGACGCGCCTCCGGTCGACACCTTCACGCCCACGGTCGATCCGGCGGCCTGCCGGTCGCCCGAGTAGGCGCCGGATCCCACCCGAGGACGATCGTGACCATAGCGGCCACCCCGGCACCCTCGCCCGCGACCGCAGGCGAGCGGCCCGGCGTACGCATGGCCCGGTCCCGCCGCAACGCCGAACTGTCGCTGCTGCTGCTGGCGATGGCGCTGGTAGCCGCCTACGGGGCGATGGTCGAGGCGAAGGTGCTCGACACGATCACCCCGGGGTTCTGGGTGCCGGCCGCCGCGCTCACCGCCGTGTTCCTCGGCGTGCACCTGGTGATCCGCTTCCTGGCACCCTTCGCCGACCCGGCACTGCTACCGGCAGTGGCCCTGCTCAACGGGTTGGGGGTCGGTTTCCTCCGCCGGCTGGACCTGGCCAAGGCGGCCCCTGAGGAACGAGCTGACCTGGCTATCTTCGCCGGCACCGGCGGTCGTCAGCTCGCCTGGACGCTGATGTCGGTGATCCTCGCCGCTGGCCTGCTCACGTTGATGCGTGACCACCGATCGATCTCCCGGTACGCGTACACCCTGGGCCTGGCGGGCATCGTGCTGGTCATGCTGCCGGCGGTGTTGCCGGCCAGCATTTCCGAGATCAACGGCGCGAAGCTGTGGGTACGCATCGGCAGCTTCTCGATCCAGCCCGGCGAGTTCGCCAAGCTCGCCCTGCTCGTCTTCTTCGCCTACTACCTGGTGCGTAAGCGCGAGGTGCTGTCACTGGCGAGTCACCGGTTCCTCGGCATCGACTTCCCGCGCGGGCGCGACCTCGGCCCGGTACTCGTCGTCTGGGCGATCAGCCTGCTGGTCCTCGTCTTCGAGAAGGACCTGGGCACCTCGCTGCTCTACTTCGGCATGTTCGTGGCCACGGTCTACATCGCCACCGAACGGGTCAGCTGGCTGCTCATCGGCCTGATTCTCTTCTTCGGCGGTGCCTACCTCGCGTACGTGCTCGGTGAGACGGTCGGCGGCCCGTTCGCGAACTTCTACCTTCGGGCACAGATCTGGCTCGACCCGTTCGCCGAGCCCTACGACGACGGGTACCAACTGGTGCAGGGGCTGCTCGCACTCGGCTCCGGCGGGTTGTTCGGTGCCGGCCCGGGCGGCGGCCAGCCGCTGCTGCTGCCGGAGGTGCAGAACGACTTCATCTTCGCCGGCATCGGTGAGGAGATCGGCCTCTTCGGCCTCTCCGCGCTACTGGTGATCTACCTGCTCATCGTCGAGCGGGGTCTGCGGGCCGCACTGGCGGTCCGGGACTCGTTCGGCAAGCTGCTCGCCGGTGGCCTGGCCTTCACCCTCGCGCTCCAGGTCTTCGTGATCGTCGGGGGGATCAGCAAGCTCATCCCGCTCACCGGCCAGACCACCCCGTTCCTCTCCGCCGGAGGCTCATCGCTGATGGCGAACTGGCTCCTCGTCGCGGTGCTGCTGCGCGTCTCCGACGCCGGCCGGCGCCCGGTCGGTGGCTCCGGCGGCACAGTGACCCGCCCCTCCGGTCCGCCAGAGCAGCTGCACGGTGCTCCCACGGAGGTGATCAAGCCGTGAACGCGCCCTTGCGTCGGGTCGGTGTCGTCGTCATCGTCCTGTTCGGTCTGCTCTTCGCCAACCTGAACTGGATCCAGGCATACAAGGCCGACGAGTACCGCACCAGCGACTACAACGGTCGGGTCCAGGTCGCCAAGTACGACCGCAAGAGGGGCAACATCGAGGCCGGTGGCACCGCCCTCGCGGTCAGCAAGGAGACCGACGGCGAGCTGAAGTACCTGCGTACCTATCCGGGCGGCGCGAAGTACGCCCACGTGCTCGGATACGAGCCGGTCAACGGCTCGGCCACCGCCCTGGAGCGCGCCGAGAACGACTTCCTCGCCGGCACCAGCGACCAGCTCATCGTCAACCGGCTGCGGGACATGGTCACCGGCGACACCACCGCCGGCGGCAACGTCCTGCTCACCCTGTCGAAGCGGGCCCAGGACACCGCGTACGACGAGCTGCGTGACAACAACAGGGGAGTGGCCAAGGGCGCTGCAGTCGCCATCGACCCGGCCACCGGGGCGGTGCAGGCGCTCGTCTCCATCCCCAGCTTCGATCCGAACCCGCTGTCCAGCCACAACACCAACGAGGCGACCGCCGCGTACAACAGGCTCGAACAGGATGCGGAACGGCCGCTGCGCAACCGGGCGCTCGACGAGGTGCTGCCCCCGGGCTCCACCTTCAAGATCGTGGTGGCCGCTGCCGCGCTGGAGAACGGGGTCACCAAGGAGACCGAGATCCCGGCCGGGGCGAGCTACACCCCGCCGACCTCCAGCGAGCCGATCGGCAACGCCGCACCGTCGATCTGTCCCGAGTCGAAGGTGACGCTGATGAACGCGGTCACCGAGTCCTGCAACACCGGGTTCGCCAAGCTCGGCGGAGAGCTCGGTCCCGACGTGATCAAGGAGAAGGCCCGGCAGTTCGGGTTCGAGCAGGAGGACCTGACCGTCGGCCGGCTCGGCGAGGGCGGCCTGAGCGTGGCGGCGAGCCGGACCGGCAGCATGGAGAACCCGGACGGCAGCCCCGACCCGGCGGCGCTGGCGCAGTCCTCCATCGGGCAGCGTGACGTGCGGATGACCCCGTTGCAGGGCGCCATGATCGCGGCAGCGGTGGCCAACGGCGGTAGCCAGATGCGGCCGTACCTGGTGCGTCAGCTGTTGGCGCCGGACCGCACCACCGTCTACGACACGGCCAATCCGCGCGAGTTGCGACGGCCGGTGAGTGGTCAGGTGGCTGCCGACCTGCGGGACATGATGGTGAGCGTGGTCGAGAACGGCACCGGCCGGAACGCCCGGATCAACGGCTACACCGTCGGTGGCAAGACCGGTACGGCACAGTCCGCGCCGACCCGCCCCGACCACGGTTGGTTCATCGGCTTCGCGCTCGACTCCGACGGAAAGCCGATCTCCGCCGTCTGTGTCGTCCTGGAGGAGGCCGGCGACGGCGGCAGCGCCGAGGCCGCCCGGATCGCCGGTCAGATCATGCGGGCCGCCATCGCCGACCCCGGGGGGCGTTGACATGCTCAGTCCGGGTGTGCAGCTCGGCAACCGCTACCGGCTCGACGAGCGGATCGCCAGCGGCGGCATGGGCGACGTCTGGCGCGGCACCGACCAGGTGCTCGGTCGTACGGTGGCGGTCAAGAGCCTGCTCCCGGCGTTGCTCGACGAGCCCGGGTTCGCCGAACGGTTCCGCGGCGAGGCCCGCACCATGGCGACGATCAACCACCCGGGGGTGGTCGACGTCTACGACTTCGGCAACGACCAGCACATCGCCTTCCTGGTGATGGAGTACGTCGAGGGTGACCCCCTCTCGGCCACGTTGGGCCGGGTCGGCCGGCTCACCCCGGCACGGACCATGGCGCTTGTCGCCCAGGCTGCCGATGCGTTGCACGCCGCACACGTGAAAGGCATCGTGCACCGGGACGTGAAACCCGGCAACCTGCTGGTCCGTCCCAACGGAACGCTGGTGCTCACCGACTTCGGCATCGCCCGGTCGGACCTGGTCGGGCAACTGACCGCAGCCGGGTCGGTGCTGGGCACCGCGTCGTACATCTCCCCGGAGCAGGCCACCGGCCAGGTCGCCACCCCCGCCTCCGATGTCTACGCCCTCGGCGTGGTCGCCTACCAGTGCCTGGCCGGACGGCGGCCCTTCGAGGGGGACAACCCCCTGGACATCGCGATGCGGCACGTCCGCGAGACCCCCCGGCCGCTGCCCTCCGACATTCCGCCCCAGGTCCGCGCGCTGGTCGAGCGGGCGCTTGCGAAGGACCCCAAGGACCGCTGGCCGAGCGCTGCCACGCTGTCCGGTGCGGCGCGGCAGCTGAAGACGGGGCTGTCCCGGCAGGCCCGGGCCGGCGGGCAGGCCGCGCCGATCTCCGCCGCGCCCGCATCGCCGGCACCCGGCCGAGCGCAGGTTCCGCAGCCGCCACGTCCGGTCACGGCCCCGCACTCTCCGGCTTCCGCGCACCCGCCGGCCGTGGTGCACCGACCGCCGCCGGCTCACCCGCCGGCCGCCCAGCACCGTCCAACGTCGGTCGCCCCGGCCGCCGCCGGCTACCCGCGTGGTGCGGCCACCGTGCCGCCCGGGTACGTTCCGCAGCCCGGGCGGTCGCACCCGGTATCTCGGCGGTCACGATCCGGGATGGTCTTCCTTGCCATCATGGTGGGCGCACTGGTCCTCATCTGCTCCGGCGTGATTTCCTACCAACTGCGGAACTTCGTCGGCGCAGCCACGCCGGGCGGAGCTTCCGTGCCAACGATGACGTCCGACGCGCTGCGGCCTGACGGGCGAGACGATCTGTTCGATACGGCGTACGGTCGGATGGATCAGCCCCGACCGGGCGGCGACGTGACGACGACGAGCGAAGGACGACAGACGCGATGACAGCGCAGGCCCGCCTGCTCGGTGGCAGGTACCAGGTCGGCGAGCTGCTCGGGTACGGCGGCATGGCCGAGGTGCATCGTGGTCGTGACCTGCGGCTCGGTCGGGATGTCGCGATCAAGATGCTCCGCACCGACCTGGCCCGGGACGCCACCTTCCAGATGCGTTTCCGGCGGGAGGCACAGAACGCCGCCTCCCTCAACCATCCGGCCATCGTCGCCGTCTACGACACCGGTGAGGAGCAGGCGCCAACGGGTGAGACGCTTCCGTTCATCGTCATGGAGTTCGTGAACGGACGCACCCTCAAGGAGGTGCTCGGCGCGGAGGGCCGGTTGCAACCCCGGCGGGCGCTGGAGATCTCCGCCGACATCTGCGCCGCGTTGGACTTCAGCCATCGGCACGGCATCATCCACCGTGACATCAAGCCGGGCAACGTGATGCTCACCCAGACCGGCCAGGTCAAGGTGATGGACTTCGGTATCGCCCGGGCGTTGGCCAGCGGCGCCACCACGATGACGCAGACCAGTGCGGTCATCGGCACGGCGCAGTATCTTTCCCCGGAACAGGCGCGCGGGGAGGCGGTCGACGCCCGCTCCGATGTGTACGCCGCTGGCTGTGTGCTTTTCGAGCTGCTCTGCGGGCATCCGCCGTTCGTCGGTGACAGCCCGGTCAGCGTGGCGTACCAGCACGTGCGGGAAGCGCCGCCGACCCCGAGCGACCTGAACCCGGACGTCAACCCGGCGGTCGACGCGATCGTGCTGAAGGCGCTGTCGAAGAACCCGTTGAACCGCTACCAGAGCGCCGGGGAGATGCGGGCTGACGTGCTCCGCGCGGCAGCCGGCCGGCCGGTGCTGGCCACTCCGGTGATGCGCGAGGACGAGACCGTGGCGATGGCTGCGGCCGGTCCGGGCTACCCGTCGACGGGCGCGACGCAGACTCGGCAGATCCCCGCCCGGGTGGGTGATCCACGCCAGCGGAAGGCGTCGTCGTGGCTGATCGCCATGTTCGCCGCGCTCGGTGTGCTCGCGGTGATCGCCTTGGTCGCTGCCCTGCAGTTGGGTGAGCGTGATGAGCCGCAGGACGTCGCGGTGCCGACGGTCACCGGGCTCAGCCAGGCCGACGCGTTCGCTCGGATCGAGCAGGACGGCTTCGTTCCGGCGCGCGATGAGCCGGAGTTCACCTCGGACTGCAAGGAGGGGACGGTCACCAAGCAGTCCCCGCCACCCGGCGAGCGAGCCGCACCGAATAGCACGGTGAGCGTACGCATCTGTGGCGGTAAGCCCGAGGTGACCATCCCACCCGGTCTTGTCGGCAGCACCCGGGAGAGTGCCGAGACGCAGCTGGAGAACCTCAAACTCGAGGTGAAGATCGAGGAGGCCGACAACTCGGCATCCGAGGGGCAGGTGCTGAAGGTAGACCCGCCCTCCGGTGAGAAGGTCGCGGAGGGTACCGAGATCATCCTGACCGTCTCGAAGGGCAACGTCGTAGCGGTGCCGTCGGTGGTCGGTCTGTCCGAGGATGAAGCCAAGCGAACGCTGGAACGCGCCGGCTTCGACGTCGACACCGACCTGGGTCCGGAGGTCCCCGCCGATCAGGCTGGGCGGGTGGTCGACCAGAACCCGAACGCCAATACCGAGCGGACGAAGGGCAGCACGGTGAAGATCATCGTGTCGGTGCCGGAGCCGGACGAGGACCCGGACCCGCCGAGCCAGACGCCGCCGACCACCGGTGCTCCCACCACGCCGCCGCCGGATGGAGACGACGACGGTGGGGGCGGCGGCGGCTCCGTTCTGCCTACCCCGCCGTTCCGGCTTTCCAGAGAATGACGGTCTGGTCCCGGAACGTCAGTCTTGCCGCACCATGTGCCTGATCGGGACTGAGGCAGCACCGACCGATCCAGGATCGAGACCCTGGTGATGCCGTCCCGAGTCGCGCTGCTCGGCGCCATCGTGGTGGTGCTTCTGCTGCTCTTCCCGATCGAGATCAGGGTGGCCGGCAACCACGAGGGGGCCACCTGCGGCAACACCCTGGCGATGGACCTCGACCGCTGGGTGGACTCCGCGGACGGGCCGTACCGTGATCGGGCCTTCCAAGCGTGCACCGCCAAGCGGATCGACCGGATCGCACAGGCCGTCGGCGTAACGGCGTTGACGGTCCAGGCCGGGACGCTCCTGATCACCCGGGACCTACGCCGGGGCGGAGCGGAGCATCCCGATTCCTGACCCTCCAGAGTGGGTTCGAAAAGGCATGGCCTTCTCAAATACGCTCAGGTGATGGCGAAGGCGGCGCGGCGGCGGGCATCGACCTCGGCGGCCAGTTCCGGGGCGCGTTCCAGCGCCTGCGGGTGGCCGCAGGCGGCGAGCCAGTTGGCCAGCATCAGGTGACCGCCCTCGGTGAGCACCGACTCGGGGTGGAACTGGACGCCCTCGATCGGCACGGTGCGGTGTCGCATCGCCATCACGATCCCGGAGGCGGTCCAGCCGGTCACCTCCAACTCGGCCGGCAGAGTTTCCCGCAGCACGGCGAGCGAGTGGTATCGGGTCGCCGTGAAGGGGTCAGGCAGCCCGGCGAGGACGCCGGTGCCGTCGTGGCGGACCTCCGAGGTCTTGCCGTGCAGCAACTCCGGAGCGCGGTTGACCGTCGCACCGAACGCCTCGCCGATGGCCTGGTGACCCAGGCAGACCCCGAAGATCGGCAGTTTGCCGGCGTACTCGCGGATCACGTCGAGGCAGATGCCGGCGCGGTCGGGTGCGCCCGGACCCGGCGAGAGCAGGACGCCAGCCACGCCGACCCGGCCAACCTCGGCCACCTCGATCTCGTCGTTGCGTCGTACCTCGCACTCGACGCCGAGCTGGCCGAGGTACTGCACCAGGTTGAAGACGAACGAGTCGTAGTTGTCGATCACCAGGACGCGCATCGGGCTCACTCGTCCTCGTCCGGCGGCGGAGTGTTGTTCCGGTCGGTGTCGTACGGCAGGTCGTGCTCGTCGCCCGGCGGGGCGTCGTCGACCGCGTCGTCGTCCCCGGGCCCGAAGTCGCCGTCCGGTGCGTCCGGTACGCCGGAGTCGTCCTGGGTGACCTGCACGTCGTCGAAGGGAAGCAGCGGTTCCGCCCAGGGAAACACCACGTACCACAGCAACGCCACCATGGTGGTGGCGAGCAGCAGGCTGCCGGCGAGCTTGCCGGGCAGCCCGAAGGGCAGCTTGCGCCAGATCCAGGCGTACATCGTCAGGTCCCCAGCTCCGCCGGGCGCCCCTCGGCCTTCGGCTGGGTACGCGTCAACTCGGCGTGAATGATCAACCGCTCGTAGTTGTCGAACTTCGGGTTGCAGGTGGTCAGGGTCAGCATCCGCTTGGTCGGCTTCACGCCCGGTCGGCCCGGCACCGGAGCCACCACCTCGACCTGCGTCGGCTTGACGACGAGACTCTCGGTCACCTGGTAGACGTACCACTCGGTGCGGCCCTCGACCACGATCGGGTCACCCCCACTCAGCTCGTCCAGTCGCCAGAAGGTGGCCCGGTTCCGGTGTCCGGCCACGGAGAAGTTGCCCACCTGGCCCGGGTCTGCGCTGTCCGGGTAGTGCCCCGGCGCGTACCGGATGTCCTGCTGCCCGACGCCCTCGACCACGACCCATTCCTTGTCGAGTTTGGGGATGTAGAGGCCAGCGATCGGTGTGCCCTGCACTGCCGGTTGCGGCTTGGTGGACGGGCTCGCTGACGCTGACACCGTCGGATCCGTCACCGGATCCGGCGCCCAGGCCTGGGCCAGTTGCTCGCTGAGCTCACCCTGGTGGGCGTCGACGATCGCCGACTTGCCCCAGATCTCGTAGCCGGCGAAGAGCAGCACCACCAGACCGAAGGTGATCAGAAGTTCACCGCTGAACCGGAGACCGGTACGTACCCGGGACCACAGAGACGGTCGGGTCAGCTCCGAGTAGACGCTCTTGTAGCCCTCCTCCGTCTGGTGGGGGCGAAGCTGCACCACCCGGTCGCCGCGTCGTGGCTTCGGCGCCTCGGCAGGCGGATCGGAATCGCCGGACGGTGCCCCGCTCCTCGGGGGCCGGGGTACGGCACCCATCAGGGCGGTGGAGTCCAGGGCGGGCACGGCCCTCGGTCCAGCTCCGGTGACCGTCGGGATGATGGCGGTGGCCGCCGGGTCGGCCAATCGGCGCGACTGACCGGGGGCGGTGTCGGCCGGGGTGACGCTGGTCGGCTCCGTGCCCCGACGGCTGTTTGCCGGGCCGGCGCGGTCGTCGACCTTCGGTATCAACGTGGTAGGCCCGTCGCCGGACCAGTCGAATTTGCCGGGTGTCGGGTACGGCGAGCCGTTCGCCGCAGTTCTGCCCGGATCTGCCTGGCCGGGACGCGGATGGTTCGGTGTCGACCTGTCCTGGTCCGCCTGTGCCGGTCGCGTTGCCGGGGTCGGCTGGAAGGCGCCGTGCCACGGCGTAGGCCCCACCGGAATGTCCGGTTGACTCGACGGGAGGGGTACGCCGTGCCACTTGTCGGTGTTCCCGGTGCCCTGTTGCCGGCTGGCGGCGTCATGTGCCGGAGCGGAGTCCCCTTGCTTCG
The DNA here is from genome assembly GCF_012726175.1 of Micromonospora sp. HNM0581. GTDB lineage: Bacteria > Actinomycetota > Actinomycetes > Mycobacteriales > Micromonosporaceae > Micromonospora. The sequence goes on along the minus strand of NZ_JAASAD010000003.1, from coordinate 165,143 downwards.
TCACACGGGCGGGATCAGCCTGCTGCTCGCTCGGTGTCAGGGCCGGCGGTGGTGGATCCCATCGGCCGGAGACGGCGGGCGGGGCGGTTTCCGCGGTGCCGTCGAAGCGGCCCGAGTTGGTTGGCCGTTGGCTTTCCGGCGCGCGGGCGCCGGCTGCGACCTGATCGGAGGGACGTGGAGTTGCTGCTGGTGACCTGCCTGGGGGTGCCTGTGCGGGACCGGACCGGGTGGGCAGCACCGGGTCCGGCCAGGTTTGGGGCGCACGGGTGCCGGCCGATGCGTCCCGTTCGATCCTGGGTAGGAGGGCGGTGGGCTCGTCGGCCTGGTCGCGGTGCCGACCGTCGGAGTGCGCGTTCATCGTGGGCTCATCGCGGCACCGCCGGCACCGTCGCCGAGCGCAGGGTGGTGGAGTCCTCGAAGGCGGGCACCGTGACGGTGCCGGAGGTCTCTGAGTAGCCGAGCTGGTAGTTGTTCACCGCGTCCCTGAACCACCGGACTCCCTCGGAAACGGCGAGGGCCTGCCGGAGTGCGGCGGGATCGCCAATTGCCACGATCTTGAAGGGTGGGGAGTACACCCGGCCGTGCAACAGCAGGGTGTTACCCACGCAGCGTACCGCGCTGGTCGCCAGGACACGTACGTTCATGATTGACATCGCCTCGGCTCCGCCGGCCCAGAGCGCGTTGACCACCGCCTGTACGTCGCCCTGATGGACGACGAGGTCGTCGTTCGAGGCGCCTTCGGGCAGCTTGCTGAGCTGCGGTGCGTCGTTGAGCTCGACGGTCAGACCGGAGCCGGTCAAGGCGGTGAAGCCGGCGGCGGTCCGGCTGGCGTCGGCCCGCTGCTGCTGTTCGCGGATCGGGCCGTCGGAGTTGGCGAGGACGGCCGTCCGATCTTCCAACTCGCCGCGGAGCGTGGCGGCCCGCTTCTCGTTCGCCGCCACCTGCTCGCGGCGGTCCTCGATCAACTCGGTCAGTTGGGGTCGGCGGTCCTCGCGCAGCGCGGTACCCCCGGCCGTGGTGGCCGTCGTGGTGAAGAGCAGACCGGCGGCCAGGGCGATGAGCGGTACACCGACCGACCAGAGCGGCCGATGTTGACGTGGCCGCCGAGGAAGTAACCCGGCGACGAGTCGTCGCAGCGCCTTCTGCCACGACGCTGCACCGGAGGTGTACTCCACGGTCCTGTCCCCTTCGTCGTTGCGCTCCGACGCCGCCCGGTGCGGGGGTGTAGCCCCGGGCGTGCGGTCTTGTTTTCCGATGCTGCCCGGTACCTGTCTCACCTCATTCGTGGATCGGACGGGTCTTCCGGACTACGCTAGCTGTCGAACATTATTGGCCATGGACCGTCGCCCTCGCGCCCGGTTGTCAGGCCGGACGAGGTCGTAACCCCTCTGGAGAGCGCCGTGCCCAAGTCTCAGGTCCGCAAGAAGAAGGTGTACACCCCGCCTACGGACGTCCGCCCGACGGCGACGACTGCGGCGACCAACAAGCCGAGCCCGGTGTGGCTGCCGGTCCTGGCGGTGTCGCTTATCGTCTTCGGCATCGGTTGGCTGGTGGTCTACTACCTCTCCGAGCAGGAGTACCCGGTCATGGAGCTGGGTTACTGGAATCTCGCGGTCGGGTTCGGCGCCATGGTCGCCTCACTGATCGTGCTCTCCCGCTGGCGCTGACCCGCAGCGCGGCGCCCGTCTGTCTGGCAGGGCCGGCGGCCCCACGGTGTTCAGCTGTCGCCGGTCTCCTAAGGTGTGCGCAGGGCAGCGCAGCCCGTGGTTGCGAGATGACTCACGTTACTGCTGGGTAACCTTGCGCGTAGGCTGCACTGCATGACCGAGCGGAGTGAGGTCATCGACCGATCGGGTCAGGTGCGGCGTCGGGTCGGACGTCGGCACCGACAGCCCCGGTGGCCGAGCCGCTCGACAGGCAGCAGACCGGGAGGCCAACTCGATGGGCAGCGTCCAGATCGTCACCACGATCCTAGCGGCCGCCATCACCGCCGTTGCGGTGTGGCTTGCGGTGCGCGCGGTCTCGAAGATGGTGGCCGTCATCCGGCTGGGTCAGCCCGACCCGACCCGGTCCGGTGACCGGGCCCGCCGCACCAGGACCATGCTGGCGGAGACCGCGGGGCACACCCGGATGCTTCGCTGGAGCGTGGTCGGCGCGGCGCACTGGTTCGTGATGGTCGGCTTCGTCGTGCTGTCGCTACTGGTGCTCGAGGCGTACTTCGAGGTGGTGTCACCGACCGGCGGGCTGCCGCTGGTCGGCGGATGGACGCTGTACGGTCTGGTCACCGAGTTGATCGGCATTCTGGGTGTGATCGGCATCGGTGTCCTGATCGCGATCCGGCTGGCGAACCGGCCGAACCGGGCAGGGCGCCGGTCGCGGTTCACCGGCTCCACCATGTGGCAGGGCTACTTCGTCGAGGCGGTCGTCCTCGCCGTACTCGTCATGGGTTTTCTGATCCGTGGTTTCAAGGTGGCCACCGACCACTTCGAGTACCCCACGTGGGCTACGCCGCTGAGTCACGCGGTCGGTGCCCTGCTGCCGGCCTGGGAGTCCGGCGTCAGCGTCGCCGCGCTCGTCAAGATCTCGATCTCGATGACCTGGGTCATCGTCATCTCCCTGAACGTGACGATGGGCGTCGCCTGGCACCGCTTCCTCGCCTTCCCCAACATCTTCTTCAAGCGCAAGCCCGGTGGCGCCGGCTCCGGCCTCGGCGCACTGCGGCCGATGATGAGCGACGGCAAGCCGCTCGACTTCGAGGAGGCCGATCCGGAGAAGGACCAGTTCGGAGTCGCCCAGGTCGAGCAGTTCACCTGGAAGGGGCTGCTGGACTTCAGCACCTGCACCGAGTGCGGCCGCTGTCAGTCACAGTGCCCTGCTTGGAACACCGGCAAGCCGCTGTCGCCGAAGCTGCTGGTGCTCAGCCTGCGTGACCATGCCTACGCCAAGGCGCCCTACCTGCTGGCCGGTGGGGGCAAGGACCTCACCGGTGAGGAGAAGGCCACCGTCGCGCAGCTCGCCCACGTCGACGTGCTGGCCCTCGCCGAGGCGGAGAAGCCACTTGTCGGCGACGCCGAGGCCGGCGGTGTCATCGACCCTGACGTTCTCTGGTCCTGCACCACCTGCGGCGCCTGCGTGGAGCAGTGCCCGGTGGACATCGAGCATGTCGACCACATCGTCGACATGCGTCGCTACCAGGTGCTGATCGAATCCAGCTTCCCCTCCGAGGCCGGCGTGATGCTGCGTAACCTGGAGAACAAGGGCAACCCGTGGGGCGCGCCGCAGAACACCCGCGAGGACTGGACCAAGGGGCTCGAATTCGAGGTCCCCCGCGTCGGTGAGGTCTCCGACTTCGAGTACCTCTTCTGGGTGGGCTGCGCGGGCGCGTTCGAGGACCGGGCAAAGAAGACCACTAGGGCCGTCGCGACCCTGCTCAACGAGGCAGGTGTCTCCTTCGCGATCCTCGGTGAGGGGGAGACCTGCTCCGGCGACCCGGCCCGACGGATCGGCAACGAGTTCGTGTTCCAGATGCTCGCCCAGCAGAACGTCGAAACCCTCAACGAGGCGTTCGAGGGTCGGGAGAAGGCCAAACGCAAGATCGTCGCGACCTGTCCGCACTGCTTCAACACCCTGGGCAACGAGTACGGGCAACTGGGCGGTGAGTTCGAGGTGGTGCACCACACCCAACTGCTGGCCCACCTGGTCTCCGCCGGCAGGCTCACCCCGGTCCAGCCGGTCGACGGCGGGGTGACCTACCACGATCCGTGTTACCTGGGCCGGCACAACCGGGTCTTCACCCCGCCGCGTGAGGTGCTCGGCAGCGCGATCGAGGGCGGGTTGACCGAGATGCCACGTAACAGCGAACGTTCTTTCTGCTGTGGCGCCGGTGGGGCCCGCATGTGGATGGAAGAGCGCATCGGCAAGCGAATCAACGTGGACCGGGTCGAGGAGGCCATGTCCACCGGGGCGAGGACCGTCGCCGTCGGCTGTCCGTTCTGTTCGACGATGCTCACCGACGGAGTGAACGGCAAGGGCGCCGGCGAGCAGGTCGAGGTCGTCGACGTGGCAAGTGTCCTGCTCCGGTCGGTCAAACCCGCAGGGGTCGGCGGCGCCGAGGAGAGTGCGCCGGTCGCCGGCTGACCAGCTCGTACGCATCGGACGGTGCGGCACCCCAAAGGTGTCGCTCCGTCCGCTCTTGTATTGGCGTAGATAACTGTAACGAATCGGCGGACACCCTTTGTGTGCGTGCCGTCGCGCAGACGTGAATGAGCCGTTGGTCGCCTTGATTCCTCACCTACCGTTCCCTAATGTTGGGCACCGACCGCCATGGGTCGTCTGTCCCCGCCCCTTTCCGCTCGCGGGACGCCTGGCGGTCGGTCGCAAAGGAGACGCTGCCGGTGGCTACCATGCCCCTCCATCGTCGCGCGCCGGGACGATCCCGTCCGGGTGGTCTGCGTAGGGCTACCCGTGGGCTGGTCGTCCTCGTCGCCGCCGCCGCGGTCGGTGCCGGCCTGCTCGCCGCCCCCGCGTACGCCGAGCCCTCGGTCGACGAGATCGAAGCTCAGATCGACAAGCAGTGGCAGAAGCTGGAACCCACCATCGAGCAGTACAACAAGGTGCGTTCCCAGCTGCGGGTCAATCGTGAGAAGTCGAAGACCCTGGAGAAGAAGATCCAGCCGCTGGCCCTCGAGACCGAGCTGGCGATGAACCGAGTGGCAGATCTCGCCTCCCGGTACTACATCACCGGCCCGTCCAAGGAGGTCGGTGTCGTACTGCTCAACTCGAAGCCGAACGAACTCGGCGAGCAGATGGTCTTCCTCGACCGGCTCGCCTCGCAGGAGCGTCGCGAGCTCGAGGGCGTGATGAAGATCCGCAAGAAGTACGACGACGAGAAGACCAAGCTGGACGCCCTGATCGCCGACCAGGAGACGAAGGAGAAGCAGCTGGCGGCGAAGAAAAAGCAGATCGACGCGGAGATCAAGCGGCTGGAGCAGTCGCTTCCGGTGACCACGGTGAGGACCACCAACTGCCCGACCATCAACGGCGTGGTCAGCGACGCCGCGCGCACGGCCATCCGCACGGCCTGCGCCCAGGTCGGCAAGCCCTACGTGTGGGGAGCCACCGGCCCGAACTCGTTCGACTGCTCCGGTCTGACCCAGTACGCGTACCGGGCGGCCGGCATCTACCTCACCCATTTCACGGGTGCCCAGTGGAACGAGGGCAAGGCGGTCTCCCGCACCGATGCGCGTCCCGGTGATCTCGTCTTCTTCCGCAGCGACGTGAGTCACGTCGGGCTCTACTTGGGCAACAACCAGATGGTCCATGCGCCGAGAGCCGGTAAGCCGGTGAACGTCTCGCCCATCACGACGATGCCGGTAGCGGGCTTCCGCCGACCCGGCTGATCCGTCTCGCGCCGCTGAGCGGTCGCGCAGGAACACCCGAGGGCCCCCGGTCAAGTCGACGGGGGCCCTCGCTGCTGTCGGATCTCGACACACACAGTCACGGCGTGGCTCTGTTGCGTATCGACTTCGATCGTCCCTACGCTGGGCAATCGTCGACCGCTGGCAGCTCCGCCCAGCCCGGGCGGTAACGGTCCGACACCGCCGCATCGCTCGTGGACGAGCCGGAGAACAGGTCCGGTTGAGTTCGTGCCGGTCACGACAGGGCGCGCCGAACCCGTCAGCTGACCGGTGCACGGTACCCGTAGAAGGAGTGCTCAGTCCGGTGGCAGACCATGCCCTGCGGCCTCCGTCACCGCGGTCGGGTAGACCCCGCCGACCGACGGTTGCGCCGCCTCCCAGCTGGTACCGCTGCATCCTTGCCGCCCTCTCCGCGACCGCCGTGCTGCTTGCCGGCGGCGTGACGGCGGTCCGGGCCGACCCTACGGTCGCCGACGTCGAGCGGCAGATCGACGAGGACTGGAACCGGCTCGAACCCGTCATCGAACAGCACAACGCCACCCGGCAGGATCTGGCCGGCAAGCGGCGGGAGGCGGACGCACTGGCCGCCCGGATCGCGCCCCTGCAGAGCCAGGTGGACGAGGCCATGGACCGGGTCGGCAAGCTGGCCGTCCGCGCCTACAAGGGCGAACAGGTGCGGGCCGTCAACACGTTGCTCGGCAGCGGGTCGCCGAGCAGGGCCGTCGAGCAGCTCGTCCTGCTCGACCGGTACGCCCGCGTCCAGCAGCAGGATGTCCGGCACGCGAGCGAACTACGTGACGAACTCGCCGCCGCCAAGGTGAGGGTGGACCGTGCCATCGCTCAGCTGACCGGCACCGAAGCCGATCTCGCGGATCAGCGGCGACGGATCGACGCCGAGATCGACCGGTTGCAGCGGCTCCGGCTGCGGGCGTACGGAAAGGGAGGTGGTGGCCCTCTGCGGCCAGCGCCCTGCCCAGCCAGTTATCCGGGCGGACCGGCCGGCGAGGCGGTCAGTTTCGCCTGCGCCCAGATAGGAAAGCCCTACTCCTGGGGCGCCGAAGGGCCCAACGCGTACGACTGTTCCGGGCTGACGCTCGCCGCCTGGTCGCGGGCCGGGGTCGTACTGCCGCACAATGCGGCGAGGCAGCGTCGAGCCACCACGGCGGTCGGTCGCGGCGCGCTGCGCCCCGGTGATCTGGTCTTCTACTACCGGGACCTGCACCATGTCGGCATGTACGTCGGCGGTGGCTGGGTGGTGCACGCCTCCCGGGCTGGTCAGCCGGTCAGGATGAAGCAGCTGGACAGCAGCCCCGTGCACAGCTTCGGCCGGCCTGGCTGACCCCGGGGGCGTTCAGCGGATGGGCCAGGTGCGCCAGCTCTGCCAGGCACGACTCGGTGTCGGGCCGCGCTGACCCTGGTAGCGGGAGCCGTAGACAGCCGATCCGTACGGGTGCTCGGCTGGTGAGGAGAGTCGGAAGATGCAGAGCTGCCCGATCTTCATGCCGGGCCAGAGGGTGATCGGCAGGTTGGCCACGTTGGAAAGTTCCAGGGTGACGTGGCCGGAGAAGCCGGGGTCGATGAAGCCGGCCGTGGAGTGGGTGAGCAGGCCGAGTCGTCCCAGGCTGGACTTGCCTTCGAGGCGGCCGGCGAGCTGGTCGCCGAGCGAGATGACTTCCAGCGTCGAAGCGAGCACGAACTCCCCCGGGTGCAGCACGAACGCCTGACCGTCGGGGACCTCGACGGCGGAGGTCAGGTCGTCCTGACGCGTGGCCGGGTCGATGTGGGTGTAGAGGTGGTTGTTGAAGACCCGGAACAACTTGTCCAGACGCACGTCGATGCTGGAGGGCTGCACCAGGGTGGGCTCGAAGGGTTCGAGCGCCAGGGTGCCCGCTTTGATCTCGGAGACCAGGTCGCGGTCGGAGAGCAGCATCGCCACACCATAGCTGCCGGTGTGCGACACGCGTGTCGGACTACCCGGTTCGAACGCGTGTTCGATAGGATGTCGACATGGCTTCCTGGTCCGAATTCGCCGCTGACGAGCCCCGACTCGCCGACGGGATCCGCCTTCTCATGCAGCAGTACGGCCCGGGCTTCGGTTACCTGGCCACGGTCCGCGCCGACGGCGGGCCCCGGGTGCACCCGGTCTCCCCGGTCATCACCGATGACGGTCTCTACTGTTTCGTCATCGACTCACCGAAGCGGCGCGACCTCGAACGCGACGGCCGGTACGCACTGCATTCGTTTCCGCCGGAGGAGAGCGACGACGAGGCGTACGTCGCCGGGCGGGCCCGGCCCGTCACGGATGACGCCACTGTCGCGCGGCTGGCCCTGGCCGCGCGGGCCGCGCCGCACGCCGACTGGAGCCTTTTCGAGTTCACGGTCGACGTGGCGATGCTGGCCCACCGTGAGCAGTCCGTGGGTGGCCCGAGCGAGCTGGTGTCCGGTCCCGCCGTCCAGGTGTGGCTCGACCCGGCCGGCGCCACACCGCAGGCCGCCCGCCCGGTGCCGACCCGTCTGGGAAGGCGCCACAGCCGCGCCGCCTGACCGACCGTCGCAGGTGCCAGCACCCATCCCACGGAGCTGGCACCTGCGGGTACGTGCACTGCGGCAGAGTTACGCCGCACGATAGGCGTTCCACGCATTGATCATGCGGGTGGCCTGGCCGGAGGTGAACTGGTACATGCAGGAGTCGTACGAGTAGTCCATGAAGTTGGTGATCGGGTCCAGGCCGGAGCTGGAGCAGGTGTCCCGGCCGGTGGGGCAGCCGCTGGCCGGCGAAGCCTCAGCAGGGGTGTCCGCGACCTGGTCACCGCTGCCTGAGCAGCCGCCCTGGAAGGTGTGGTAGAGGTTCAGCCAGTGGCCGACCTCGTGGGTGCCCGTGTCGCCCTGGTTATAGTTGGTGGCGGTTCCGCCGGGCAGCGATTCGCTGAGCACGACCACGCCGTCCATCACGTTGAGGCTTCTCTGCGGGAAGGTTGCCCAGCCGAGCAGGCCGTTGCTGAGCGCACCGAGGTAGACGTTGAGCGTCGACTTCGTGCCCTGGCGCAGCTGGGTCTTCATCTGCCGCTCGGCCGTCGAGCCCTGCCGGATCGGATACCACGACGAGTTGGTCACCCGGTTGATGCTCTGCAGTTGGAACGCGAAGGCGGTGGCGGCGCCACCCGTCGCACCGCTGAACGACTGGTTCAGCACGCTGATCTGGGACTGGATCATCGAGTCGGGGATGTTTCCGCCGGCTCGGGTCGTGTCCCGTCGGATCACGTGTACCACCACCGGGATGGTGACCGTGGCCACCGCAGCCTGGGTGTTCAGCATGCGTTGGCCGACTCGCTTGGCTCGTTCCTGCAGGATGTCAGCGAACTCGGCCTCGCGCTGGTGCACCTGGGCGATGGTCAACTGGTTCGGATCGTGTGTGGCGGCGCCGCCGCCCTTGGCCCGGGCCAGGGTGCCCGTCTGGTCGTCACACACCTCGTCGGCGGTGACGGCCGCCGACGGGGCAGCGGTCGTGGTGGCGGCCGGCAGCAGGCCGATCGTGGCCACGCCGAGCGCCAGCGCGAGCGACGTCGATGCCATGCCGGCCACGCGCCGGTTCAGCAGGACGGGACGCAGTCCCATATGCCCACCTCTTTCTGGCGACGCGACCGGGGTTGTGTCGCGTCGTGCGGAAAACGTGGGGCAGACGTTACAACATATAGACAGATTTGAACATGGCCATATGTAGCGGCGACGAAACTTGTCGCACCCGCGACCGGATGGACCCTGGATGCGTCACCGCGGGTGGCTCGGGTAGAGTGATCCCGCTTGCGGGTGTAGTTCAATGGCAGAACATCAGCTTCCCAAGCTGACAGTGCGGGTTCGATTCCCGTCACCCGCTCCAGTGCATCGCAGCAGTTCACAGCCCTGCGAAACGGTCCGCCCATCGAACGCCTTCGATGGGCGGACCGTTTTTGCTGGCGGATTGTTGGGTAACGGGCTGCTTACCCAAGGTGGCGGCGTGGAACGACCGCCGCCGCCGCTTCCGCCGCCGTCTTGCCCACCGTCCCGATCAGGTGTCCGTAGGTGTCGCTGGTCAGACCTATCCGGGAGTGCCCAGCCGTTTCGAGATCACGGCGATGTCGACACCAGCTTCGATGTGCAGCGACGCCGCTCCGTGCCGGAGGTGATGGAGCGGCACCTCGGGCAGCCCCATGCGGCGAGTAAGCCGTTTGAAGGTGGTGTACGCCAGTTGCGGATCGAGGGGCGAGCCGTCTTCCCTCGTGAAGGCCAGGTTATCGGTGTCGCGGTAGGCGCGTCCGAGCGCGAGCCTCTCCTTCACCTGCTGTCGTCGCCACGCTCGCAGGACGGCGATGGTGGCCACATCGACATCGATGGTGCGGTCCTCGCCGTCCACAGTCTTGGGCCGGACGCGGTAGGGGAGCGGCTTGCTCTGCTTCTCGGCCGCTCGTGCCTTGCGGTAGTTGAGGTCCGTGATCTGCCAGGCGATCGTTACCAGCCCAGCGTCAAGGTCAACATCGTCCCAACTGAGTCCGCACAGCTCCCCTCGACGCATCCCCGTGAACGCGGCGAGGTGAAACAGCGGGTATAGCCGCTCACCCCCAATCGCGTCGAGCCAGGCGCCGAGCTGTTCAGGGCTCCATGGCTTCACCCGGCGACGGGTTTCCCGGGGCAGCTCGGCGAGGGTGGCGACGTTGCGTGAGACTTCCTGCGCTCGCACCGCCGCGTTGAGCGCCGATCGCAAGGTCGAGTGAACCCGTAGGGCGGTGGACGCGCTGAACGGCCGGAGGAGACGACTTTCTTCGGCTTGACGGGCCGCTTCCTGCCTGCCGCCTTGCGCTTCTCGTCGGCGATGGCCGCCTCTTCGGCGTACCGGGCCCTGAGTTCCTTCGCGGCCTTGATCGCCTTGTCGCGATCGGCCCGGATGGTGCGCAGCGTGTTGGTGACGTGCTGAGGGTGCAGGTCGGTAAGCTTCAGGTGACCGATCGCCGGGATCCAGTAGCTCTCGACGTGCCGGCGGTAGTCGACGACCGTGCCGTCTCGGAGACCGCGTACCTCTTCCTGGTTGACGAGCCAGTCACGGAGCCAGGTGGCTACCGTGATCTTGCCGTCCTGCGGTAGAAGGCCGTTGCGGTACTCGGTGAGCACGGCGTCCCGGGCGTCGAGGGCGTCCTTGCCGGTCGGGTATCCGCCCTTGGTCCTTCGCTTCCGCTTGCCGGTGGCGTCGGCGGGAAGCTCGATGTCGTACGCCCACTTGTGGCCCCTCTTGCAGCCGATCGGGGGGCAGTCCTTGGCGCATCGCTGGAACACGCCGGGGATCGGACGGCCCCTATGTACATAAGGTCGGTTCACTGTTCCTCCATCGACGGGGCAACCAGTGGTCGCCTGCGGGCGCCTACTCGCCGTCGTCGGGCTCGTGGTCATCGATGCCGAGCGCGGCGAGCAGGTCAGCGCGCCGCACGATCAACTTCCGCCCGATCCGCAACGGGGTGATGGGAAGCTGGCCCGCTTTCCACGCCCGGTACGCCGCACTGCGGCTGATCCCGAACGCCCGGGGTACCACCGGGTCGAACGGGAACGTGACCGGTAGGGACCGTAGGGTCGCGGGCGTCATCCCACCGCCGTCATGGTCAGCCGGATTGATCGACATGCGCGGCGTCCATGGACGGCCCGCCTCGTCGTGGTCGTCAAGCCTGCCGGTGCCGGTCACCTGCCCATCCCCAAGGGCTCGGACGGGAGCCGCAGGATGATCACGTCCTCGTGCTGGTGGATCCATTGCGGGTCGCCGGTGGCGATGGCGTCGCCAACGTTCTTGATCTGGAAGAACGAGGCCCGGGGCACGAGTACGCCGTCGCGGACGCCGGCCATGAGGGCGACGCATTCCTCGACGAGTTCCAGTCTGGCGGCCTGTCCGTCGGTGACGGCCATGCCGGGGATGTCGATGAGTTCGCCGTGGCGTCGGTAGGGGCGGGCGGTGATGACGATGTGTCCGCCGGGGCGTAGGACGGTTCGGCAGCCGGTGAGGATGTCGGTGAATCCGGTGGCGAGGGTGTCGTGGTCTCGGTAGGCGAGGTTGTCGCTGTTCCCGTACCGGTGGTGGATCTTGCGGACTTTGCCGCGTCGTGGTCCGGGGGTGCGGACGTGTCCGTGGGTGGATGATTTGTACGGCGGTGAGGTGACGACGAGGGCAACCCGGCCGCGCACCGAATGTGGCAGTAGCGATGGGAGGCGGCGGGAGTCGCCGGTGTAGACCTCCCCTGGTCCGGTGGCGCCCTGCTTCGCAGCGAGGGCGATGTTGACCGCCGCGAGGGCCGCCCACCGGTGCTCGTATTCGACGCCGACGCCGACGCCGACGCCGACGCCGACGCCGTGACGGCCGAGGTGCATGGCCTCGACCACGGTGGTGCCGATACCGGCCATCGGGTCGAGCACCACATCGCCGGGGTCGGTGTAGGTGTTGATGGCGTATCGGGCGATGGTGGGCAGCATCTTGCCTGGGTGGGTGATCGACTCGGGGGTGTAGCGGCCCTTGCGTAGTTCCCGGAAGGGCTGCTGGCCGATCAGCCACACCGAGCCTGGGAAGCCTTGCGCGAGCATCCGGGCCGTCGCGGCGATCGGCCCGCAACGCGCCGACCAGATCGTCGATCGGCTGCCCTCACGGTCATGGAACCGCCGCTCCGGCGGAACCGGCGCCAAGGGCGAACGGTTCTACGACTGGGCGTTGCTGCCGATCATCCCGCCCGACGACGAGACCGCGGGTCATCGTTGGCTGCTGGTCCGCCGACGCATCCGCGATGGTGAGCTGGCTTTTCTACCGCTGCTGGGCGCCGAAGCCGGTACCGCTGCCGGTTTTGGTACGTGTCGCGGCCACCAGGTGGGCGATCGAGGAAACCTTCCAGTCGTCGAAGGCCACCGTTGGTCTCGACCAACCCCAGGTCCGCCGATGGGGCTCCTGGTACCGCTACATCACCCTGGCATGCTCGCCCACGCGATCCTGACCGTGATCGCCGCCCGCGAGCGGGCCACACCATCCGACGAGCCGGATCTGATCCCACTGACCGTCGCGGAGGTCCGCCGCCTGTTCGCCAAGCTCATCGCCAACCCTGTGCCCACGATCAACGACTACCTGGCCTGGTCAATGGCGACGACGCCACCAGTACCGAGCCAAGACCAGCCACTACCACCGTCAACACCGACGACTCCATCAACACCCGTCTACATAACGATCCCGGGCTGGAGTACTAGCCGCAGCCATCGACCTGCGCAAAGTTGAGGCACAAGCGTTCGCGGCCTTCGTGCGGCAGAGCCGGAAGGCTGAGCATCCGGCGCCCACCCTGACGCCTTCCGGGCCGCAGGCGACCCGTGCGGCCGGGTCCGACCGCCAAACGCCGTAGACACCATTCTGGCCGGGCTGACGTTTCGTTGCGGGAGGCGGTGGCCCGGTCGTTCCGCCTGCCCCCCGTTTACCCCCGGAAACTCATGCCGACGGCTGACGATTGGCGACAAAGGTTGATCAGTGGGCAGCCGCGTCTTCGCAGGTCAGCGATCATTCGTGACGACTGATGACAAGCCGGGGGAGGGCAATGGTCGAGGAGCGTAGGTCGACGGTTCGATTCCGTCAGGCGGCTCGGTGCAGAAGCCCAGGTCATCGACCTGGGCTTCACCATTTTCGGAGGTCGATCGCGCCGCCGCCGGAGGTGCCGGTCCGCAGATGGTCCGCACCTCCCGTGGGCGGGTGAAGCGCGGTCGCCGGCCCGCGTCGTCGCGCAGCACCCGGTAGGGCCGTTCCGCCGATGCCGGCCCGGCCAGGAACGCCCCGGTGAGCTTGGTCGCCTCCTGCAACGCGGCTGGCCAGTCCTGCCCGCCGAGGTGGGCCGTCAGCAGGCAGCCGAGGAGCACGTCACCGGCTCCCACGGTGAGCGCCGGGTCGTCGATCGACGGCGGCGCCTGCCGGAACGTGCCGTCCGGGCCGGTCAGCAGCGCGCCCTGACCGCCCAGCGTCACCAGGCAGTGCCCGGCACCGGCGAGCTCGGTGGCGGCTGCGGTCACGTCGACCATCGAGTCCAGCGGACGGCCGGCCCAGCGGCCGAGCTCGAGCAGGTTCAGCGCGGTCAGGTCGCTGTCGCGGCGGGCGGGCCGCAGTTTGCCGGTCTCGGTCGGGTCGGCGGACAGCAGCCAGAACGGTACGCCCCGCTTCGCTGCCTCGGCGGCCAACCAGTCCAGCGCGGGCGCCGTGGCGTCGGTGCCGCCGATCAGCACGCTCGCGGTGTCGAACAGGGACCGACCGGCGGCCAGCACGGTCGGGTCCAGCCCGTCGATCGCCGCCCCGCCGATGAACCACTTCTCCCGCACCGAGCCGTCGGCCAGCTCGGCGTGGAACAGCGGCAGCGGCGCCGCGAAGGGCAGTGGCGTCCACCGCACCCCGTTGCCGGCCAGATGGGTGGCGACCGCAGACGCCAGCTCGCCCGTGTAGTCGGCGGTCACCAGCGCGGGACCGGCGCCCCGGGCACCCATCGCGCACGCCATGTTGTTCATCACGCCGCCCCAGCGCAGCGTGACCGGGGCACGGCCGGAGCCGATCTGGCCCTCGTGCAGCACGTCCAGGGTGACCGTGCCGACCAGGACCGGGTGGCGGGTCACGTGCCCGCCGCGGCGAACAGGCGGCTGATCGACGCGTCGTACGCGGCGCTGATGTCGAAGGCCTTACGCGCCAGCGCGATCCGGCGTTCCGGGCTCACCCCACCCTCCGCCAGCTCCTTCAGCACCACCGGATAGTCGTCCGGGTCGCTCAGCGGCACCACGTGCGCGCAGTTCTTCGCGGCGGCCCGCAGCATCGCCGGGCCGCCCACGTCGATCTTCTCCCGGAACTCCTCGAACGACATCCGGGGTGCCCGTGCCGGGAGGAGGTAGTAGTTGCAGGCGACCAGGTCGACCCGGCTGATGCCGTGCTGGGCCACCTCGGCCAGGTCGGCGGGGTCGTCGCGGGCCAGGATGCCGCCCATCAGCGACACGGTCAGCGTCTTGACCCGGCCGCCGAGTAACGTGGGCACGCCGGCCAGGTCGGCCACCGCCCCCACCTCGACGCCGTGTTCGGCCAGCAGCCGCCGGGTGCCCTCGGTGGCCACCACGTCCCAGCCCAGCCCGAGCAGACCCGTGGCCAGCCGGTCGACGTCACGTTTGTCGCTTACTGCCAGAACTGCGAGCATCGAATTCCTTCCGTGCGGGGGTTCAGCGGATGACGAGCGCGTCGCGGTGCGCGCCGACCGACACGTAGGTGACCGGTACGCGCAGCAGCGCCTCGATCGCCTCCAGATATGCGCGGGCCTGCTTCGGCAGGTTGTCGTATGTGCGGATCCCGGTGATGTCGGCGTCCCAGCCGGCGAAGGTCTCGTAACACGGTTCCGCCTCGGACAGCGCCGCCACCGACGGGGTGAAGTCCGGCGTGACCCGGCCGTCGATCCGGTAGCCGGTGCAGATCTTCAGCTCGCCGGTGCCGCTCAACTGGTCGAGGTTGGTGACCGCCACCTCGTCGGCGCCCTGCATGACGACGCCGTAACAGGTCGCCACCGCGTCGAAGTGGCCCAGTCGCCGGGGCCGGTTCGTGGTGGCGCCGAACTCCCCCCACCGGTCGCGGAGGAACGCGGCCCGCTCGTCGTCGAACTCGGTGACGAACGGCCCGGCGCCGACGCAGCTGGAGAACGCCTTGGTGACGCCGACGGTGTGCCGCACCCGGGCCCACGGCACCCCGAGGCCGACCGGCGCGTGCGCGGCCAGGCAGATGGACGACGTGGAGAGCGGGTAGATGCCGAAGTAGATGTCGCGTAGCGCGCCCAACTGCCCCTCGGCGAGCACGCTGGCGTCGGCCTGCTCGGCCTGGGTCAGCACGGCGGTGGTGTCGCTCAGGTAGGGCTCGATCCGCTCCCGCACGTCCGCCGCCCACCGCTCGGCGTCCCTGAGGTCCCAACCGGGCTCGCCGTAGATCTTCTCGAGCCGGACGTTCGCCCACTCGACCACCGCCGAGAGCCGGCTCGCGAGCTGGCGGGTCTCGAAGAGTTCCCGCACCAACAGGGTCTTCTTCATCACCCGGTCGCCGTAGGCGGGCGAGATGCCCATCTTGGTGGAGCCGTACTGGTTGCGGCCCAGCCGGGTCTCCTCGTGCGCGTCCAGATCGCGGTGGAACGGGAAGCAGATCGAGGCGTTGCCGGACAGCAGGATGCCGGACGGGTCCACACCGTGCCGGGTGACCAGGTCGATCTCGGCCAGCAGCCCGTCCAGATCGACGGTCATGCCGGGGCCCAGCACGTTGCGCACCCCGGGGCGGAAGACGCTGCTGGGCAGGCTGTGCAGGGTGAACCTGCCTTCGTCGAGCTGAATGGTGTGCCCGGCGTTGCTGCCGCCGTGGTATCGGCCGACGATGTCCGCGTCAGCGGCCAGATAGTCGACCATCCTCCCCTTGCCCTCGTCACCCCAGTTGAGACCGACGACCGTGGAGATCAACGTGAGTCCTCCCGATGTGCATGTGCGGATGTCGATGCCATTATTCCGGTAAGGCGGGCCGAAGCGGACCCCCAGATCTCCGGGTTCAGGGCGTGCGGCGGGGCTTCGCCGCTCAGGGCGGTGACGAGCTGCGCGGCCGCCGACATCGCCAGCGCGTGCTTCGTCTCCACGGTGAAGTCGGCGACGTGTGCGCTGAGGACCAGTCTGTCGATGCCGAGCAACGGGCTGTCCGACGGCGGTGGCTCCTGGTCGTAGACGTCGAGCGCGGCGCCCGCGAGATGTCCGGATCGGAGCGCCCGCACCAGCGCGGCGGTGTCCACCACCGCACCACGCGAAGTGTTGAGGAAGTAGGCGCCGCGCTTCATCCGGGCGAACATGTCGTCGTCGAACATGTTCTCGGTCTCGTCGTTCAGCTCGGGATGACAGCTGACCACATCGGACTCAGCCAGCATCTCGTGCAGGTCGTCCACCTTGGTCGCGCCGTGCCCGGCGATGGTCTCGGCGGACACGTACGGGTCGTAGGCGAGCACGTTCATCAGGAAACCGGCCGACGCGCGCCGGGCCATCCAGCCGCCCACGTTGCCGCAGCCGACGATGCCCAGCGTCTTGCCGCCGAGCTCCACGCGCCGGGTGCTGAGCCGCTTCTCCCACGCGCCGGGCATTCCGTCGCGGGCCACCGCGCCCAGGTCCCGGGTGACCGACAGCAGCAGCCCCAGCGCGTGTTCGGAGACCGGTCGGCCACCCAAGCCGGGATTGTTGGCCACCACCACCCCGGCCTTGCTCGCGGTCGCGATGTCGATGTTGTCGACGCCGCGCCCGCTGGAGAGTACCGCGACCAGCTCCGGCGCCGCGTCGAAGATCTCCGCGGTGATCTGCGTGGGGTAGCGCACCGCCAGCCCGTGCGCGGTGCGCAGGGCGGGCGACGCGGCCAGCTCCTCCGGCTCGACCCAGGTCACCGCGAAGTGCCGCTCCAGCAGCTCCTCGGCCTCGGGGTGGTACATGGCACCGACGATCAGGACGTTCAAACGCATCGACAGAACCCTTCGGAAGTCAGTTCTTGATGTCCGCGGCCAGCAACCGCTCCAGGGCGTGCAGTTCACCGGACCGGCTCGCCGCGACCAGCCGGTGGGCCAGCTCGGCCTGCTTCTCCGGTTCGATCCGGAACCGGCGGTCACCCGCGAGCCGGGCCCGCCCGCGGCTGTAGAGCTTGCGGCAGGACGCCTCGCGGATGCCGGTGATCGCCGAGACGTCCCGATAGGTGTACTCGAAGCCGTGCCGCAACACCACGACCGCCCGTTCCGCCGGGTTCAGCCGTTCCAGCAGTTGCCGGGCGACCAGGGCGATCTCCTCGTCGCGTTCCAGCTTGTGCTGCGGGCTGGCCGGGGTCGGACCGGCCGGCTCCGGCAGGGTCGTGCCGCTGCACTTCTCCCGACGGATCCGGGCCGACTTGAGGTGGTCGCTGCACAGCCGGGTGACGATGGTGGACAGCACCGCGCCGTGATCGCGTACGTCGCAGACCCGGTGCCACCGGATCCACGCCTCCGACACGATGTCCTCGGCCTCGACCGTGGAACCCACCCAGCGATACGCGATCGCCAGGAGCCGGCGGCGATGGCTCTCGAATTCCCGCACTGTCCCACCCATGGGGCTTGTTCCTCCTCGGGGAATCGACCGCCCGGTCCCGGGCCGGACGAACACCAACGGGACTTCAG
Organism: Micromonospora sp. HNM0581; assembly: GCF_012726175.1. GTDB lineage: Bacteria > Actinomycetota > Actinomycetes > Mycobacteriales > Micromonosporaceae > Micromonospora. Next base: position 147,523 of record NZ_JAASAD010000003.1, on the reverse strand, counting down.
CTACTGCGCGAGGCCGGCCCTGACGTCGTCGGCGGCGGCGGTGAACGCCCGCGCGAACGCGTCGACGTCGTCCGGCTCCATCGCCGTCGACACGCAGCCGAGCCCCGAGTCACCGATGTGCACGCCGTGCCGCAGGAGCGCGCGGGACAACAGGTTCACCGCGTTCACCGGGCGGCCGTCGGCACCGGTCGCGTTCGGGCCGAGCACCCGGAACAGTGATCCGTTGCCGTTGACCGTCCAGCCGCCCGGCGTGTGGTCGGCCAGGATCTGCCGCATCCGGTCCCGCACGTCCGCGCCGAGGCCGTTGATCCGGTCCATCTCGTCGCTCGTCAGCAGCGCCAGCGACGCGAGGCCGGCGCTCATGCTTACCGGGTTCGCGTTGTACGAGCCGGAGTGCGGCAGTGGCGGCGATCCGGCGCTCGGGTCGAACACGGCCATCACGTCGCGGCGGCCGGTGACCGCGCCGATCGGCATGCCACCGGCGATCACCTTGCCCAGCACGGTGAGGTCCGCGGCGTACCCGAACTCGGCGATCGCGCCGCCCATCCCGATCCGGAACGAGCCGACCTCGTCGGAGATCAGCACCACGTCGTGCTCGTCGCAGAACCCGCGCAGCGCGGCCAGGTACTCCGCAGACGCGGGCACCAGGCCGATCCGCCACGGCAGCGGGTCGATCAGGATCGCGGCCAGCTCACCGGCGTGCCGGCCGAGGACCTCCAGCGCGCCCTCCGGATCGTTGAACGGGATGATCACGGTGTTGTCGGAGACCCCGGCTGGGATGCCCAGGGTGGCGTGCGTGATCAGCGATCCCGAGCCGTCGTTGTTGATGGCCGTCGCGTCGTACGCGCCGTGGTACGCCCCGGCGATCTTCGCCAGCTTCGGCCGTAGCGTGTGCGCGCGGGCCGCCTGCACCGCCATCATCACCGCCTCGGTGCCGGTGCTGGTGAACCGCACGTGCTCGAACGTCTCGTTGCGGGCGGTCAGCGCCTCGGCGAACGCAACCTCGGTCTCGGTCGGCATCCCGAACGACGTGCCCCGGGCCGCCGCCTCGGCTACCGCCCGCACGATCGTCGGGTGCGCGTGCCCGTGAATCAGCGCGGTGCTGTTGTTAAGGAAGTCCAGCCGCTCGGTGCCGTCGACGTCGACGACCCGGGCGCCGTGCCCGTACCGCACGTAGATCGGATAGGGGCTGCTGTAGACCGCGGTGCGGCTGTTCCCGCCCGGCATCACCTCGCGGGCCCGCCGGTTCAGCTCGGCCGAGGCGACGGTGCTGGCGGTGGCGACGCCGGGCAGATCGTACGCGGAGATGGTCATCTGGGTCCTTCCTCAGGCGAACAGGGGGCTGACACGGACGGGGGTGCCGGGCGTGACCCAGCGCGGCTCGGCGGTGGGCTCGACGGTGCCGATCTGCTCGGCGAGTCGGTCCGCGGTGGCCGGCACCAGCGGTCGCAGCACCTGGGCCAGGCTGCGTACGGCCATCAGTTCGAGGGCGACACAGGTCCGCGCCGGGCCGTCCAACGCGGGCGCGGTGAGCAGGTCCTCGGCGTCCTCGGCGAACCGCCGCGCCGGCTCCAGGAAGGCCAGCAGGGCGGCGACCGCGCCGGCCGGCGAGAACCGGTCGAGGGCCAGTGCGGCGGTGATCTCGGTGTGCAGGGTGGCGATCCGGCCGGCGAACTCCTCGGCGGCCGGGAAGAAGGTGCCGGCGGTGGGCGCGCGACCGGCGAACCGCCCGGCCACCCGCTTGCCGACCCCGGCCAGCCAGTCGTCCAGCCGGCCGACCAGTTCGCGCTGCACGAACGCGTCGTGGTCGACGGTGGAGAAGTTGCGGCGCCGGTGCTCCGGCCGGGTGGCCGCCAGGAACAGCCGCAGCCGGTCCTGGGTCTTGTCGTCGAAGGCGTCCCGGCCCCAGATCACGTGCCCGCGGCCGGTGGAGAACTTTGCGCCGTTGAGCAGATAGAACTCGTTGCCGATCAGCGTGTCCGGCAGGTCGATCCGGTCGGTGAACGCGCCCAGCACCGCCGGGAACACCACCGCGCGCAGGTACGCGTTGTCGAAGCCGAAGAACAGCGCGGTCCGTGGCCGATGCTCATCCAGGTAGGACTGCCAGCCGTCCGCGCCGGAATCGCGGGCCAGCCTGTCGACCGCGGTGAGGAACCGGGCGGCCAGCTCGAACGCCGAGTACATCCGCTGCCCGCCGCTGTCCGGCAGTTCGATGCCGTCGGCGGCGACCACGCTCACCGGCAGGTCCGGCAGCGGCCCGGCAAGGATGCGGCTGACGTACGCGGCGATCCGCGGCCCGGTCCGCACCGACGCGAGATAGGCCGTGAGCCGGTCCCGCAGCGGTTCCAGCGGCATCAGCCAGCGCTCCAGCGGCCGGTGTTCGGCGGCCGTGCCGCACGTGCCGCAGGACGCGTCGACCAGGTCGGCGTCCGCGAACGGCAGTGCGCACTTCTCGCACTCGATGCCCGCGGTGTCCCGCGACCCGCAGTGCGGGCAGGCGCCGGCCACGAACGCCTCGAACAGGAACACCTCGCACGCCGGGCAGAAGTTCGTAGGCACGGTCCGCCGGACGACCACGCCGGTGTCGCGCAACCGCTCGAACACCTGACGGGCCAGCGCCGGGTAGACCTCGTCGCGGGGTCGGACGAACACGTCCCACTCGATGCCCGCCGCCCGTAGCCCGGCCATGATGCCGTCGGTGTTGCGTTCCGCCAGGGTGTGGAACGACACGCCGGCAGCGCGCGCCGCGGCGGCCACCTGGCTCTGGTGGCCGACCGTGCCCAGCAGCAGGTGCGCGGGGGTGCCGGCGGCGAGCAGCGCCCGCCGCGCGAAGTCCGCGCCCAGGTAGGGCCCGGCCATGTGTCCGAGATGCAGTTCGCCGTTCGGAGTGGGGAACGACGGCAGTAGCAGCACGGGCCGCTCGTCGCGCGCCACCGACGCGGCCCGGCGCGGGGCGTAGGCGGCGGCCAGCCGCGGCATGTCCTCCCAGTAGACGCTGAGGAAGGTGAGCGGCTCGTCGTCCGCCAGGTTGCGCAGCGTGTGCCGTTCCAGCGGGGGCAGCGTAACGGTGTCCCCGGCCGTCACCGCCGCGACCCGGCCGTCCGACCGCACCTCGCCGTGACCGGCCAGCATGATCCACACCTCGGTGTCGTGGTGGCTGTGCGCGGCGGTGATCTCGCCGGGGCGTAGCGTGACCCGGGTGACCGCGAACGGCGGCGGTGCGTCCGTGGTCCAGCCGGGCGGGGCACTGCGCACGAAGTCCGGGGCGTTCAGGTCCGCGACCGAACGCGGGATGCCGGTGACGATCATCGAGATTTCCTTTCCGCGCCTGGTGTGCGGCTCAGTCGCCGCGGGTGCCGGTCATCAGCTGGTCGTCCGCGTGCACCCAGTCGACCGCGCCGCTGACCTGGCCGGTGTCGAAGCGCTTCTCGCCGAGCAGGCTGTTCGCGATGGTCGCGCTGCGCCAGGCGAGCAGGCTCAGGTTGGGGTCGGCCACGCCGAAGTCGCGCCGGGCCGCGTTCTGCACGAAGATGAGGTTGTCCGCCGGGCCGTCCCATTCGAGGCTGAAGTCGGCGCGGACCGGCGGGAGCTCGTCCGGCATCCGGTCGCGCAGCCCGCGCAGCACCGGCGGCAGCCCGTGCCGGTAGCCGGTCGCGCAGATCACCACGTCCACGTGCCGCCGCACCAGCTCGCCGTCCGCCGAGCGCCACGTGGTGAGCAGACCGTGGCGCTGCTGGTCGATGCCGAGCAGTTGGTGGCCGACCATCACGTCGCACGGCCGGGCGACGCCCTCGACCAGCTCCAGGTCGTACAGCTGCTGGTAGATCTCGCGCAGCAGGCCGGCGGAGACACCGTCGCTGGACATCCGCTGCTGCTCGTTGAGCAGAGCCCGCCGCTCCGGCGGCTGGGCATGGAAGTAGCGGCTGTAGTTCGGCAGGTAGTGCTCCTCGACGAACGGGCTGTCGTCCAGCGGGAACAGGTTGCCGCGGCGGGTGCCCCAGAGCAGGCGGCTCGGGCGCTGCTCGCCGGCACGCAGCAGATGCAGCACCACCTCGGCACCGCTCTGCCCGCCACCCACCACGGCCACACGACGGCCGGCCAGGTCGCGCGGCACGTCCAGGAGGTTCGCCGCGTGCAGCACCCGGTCCGGGGCATGCCCGGCCGCGCACGGCGGCAGCCACGGTTGCAAGCCGGTGGCAATGACGATGTTCCTCGCCCGCATCGTGCCGTGGTTGCTGCGCAGCAGGAACGCGTCGCCGTCGAACTCCACCGTGTCGACCGCCACCCCGAACCGCAGGTCGTCGATGCGGTCCGCGGCCCAGCGGCAGTACTGCTCGAACTCCCGGCGTGGGATGTGCGTCCGGCCGCTGACCAGCAGCCGGTATAACCGCTTCTCCTCGACCGCGAACGACAGGAACGTGTACGGACTGGTCGGGTCGACCGGCGTCACCAGGTCCTTGAGGAAGTGCACCTGCATCCGGGCGTTCGGCACCATGATCCCGCTGTGCCACTCGAACGACTTCTTGCGTTCCAGGAAGACCTTGCGCAGCCCGCCGCGGTCGGCCAACAGTGCGGCCAGGCTCAGGTTGGCAGGCCCGATCCCGATCCCGACGAGGTCGAGCGTCGGCGAGGGTCCGCTCATCGTGTGCCTCCTACGCGGCGGGAATCAGTTCGGCGATCCGGATGCCGTGCCGGCGTAGCGTGTCCAGCAGCCGCCCGCGGGCGGCGCCGTGGATCGCGAGATGCGGCATCTGCCAGCCCGCGCCGCCCACCTCGCCGCCGGCCAGCAGCAGGCTCGCGGCGGCCAGGGCGAAGCCGGTGCACCGGGTCATCGCGGCCAGCCCGGTCGCTGGATCGTGCGTGTCGGTGAGCCGGACGCGCAGCCCGTGCGGCCGGCCGCCGAGGGTGCCGTGGGCGATCACCTCCAGCACCACCAGGTCGGTGTCCGCCGGGCGGGCCATCACGCGCGGGGCGAGCACCCGTTCCACCAGGCGGCGCGGGACCACCCGGGCGCCGTCCACGTCGACCGGTTCCTCGCCGAGCAGCCCGAGCTGGGCCAGCCGGGTGACCGCCTCGCCGAACCCGGGCCAGCGCACCGTCTTCTGCGTGCAGTCCGCCTCGCTCAGCGCCGGGTGTGTCCGCAGCCAGGGCACCATCCCGTCGTGGTACGCCTGCAACGTGCCGATCCCGTCGAAGTGGCGCTCCTCCAGGCCGGAGAAGCGCGGGACGGTGACCAGCCGGCCGTGCCGGGTGGCCAGCGAGTCCCGCTGGGCGATCGGCAGGTGGTGGGCGCTCTCACCGCCAAAGAACGAGACGTGCCCGATCGGTTCGCGCGGCGTGCCCGGGATGCCACCGCAGAAGATCTCCACCGACCTGGTGTGGTCCAGGCGTTCGGCGAGTTCCGCGGCGAGCAGCTCGGTGAGCCCCGGTTCCAGGCCGATGGGCAGCAGCACGGTGGACGTGCCCGGCCGGTCCAGGTCGCCCAGCATGGCCAGGTCGTCCTGGTGCGGCCGGGCGATTCCGGCGATCGGCACGCCGGTGCGGGCCGCCGTGCCGATCAGGTCCCGGCAGGCGGCCCACGGCAGCGCGGTGGCCAGCACGTCTTGACCGGCCCGGGCGGCATCCGGGTCGGTGGCCACGGTGACTGTGCCGGTCGCGTACGGCGTGATCCGGTGGGCCGTGTCGTGGGCCCGGTCCGGGTCGGTGTCGAACAGGGTGAGCCGGGTGACGGCGGGATCGGTGGCCAGCGAGTGTGCGCAGCCCAGACCCATCCGGCCGCACCCGAATAGGGTGACTCTCATCGATTCGACATCCCGTCCAGGGTCGGGGTTCGAAGCGTCGCTGGTGCTGGTGCTGGTGCTGGTGCTGGTGCTGGTGCTGGTGCGGAGCGGCGCGGCGGCGGAGCGTCCATCCGGGCGGTGACCTTGCCGGGCACCGCGTCCAGCAGCGCGTCCAGGCCGGCGCGGGTGGCGTGCCGGGCGACGACTGCGGCGACCCGCTGCTGGCCGAAGTTCTCCGGCGGCAACGCGATCGCGGTGCCCGGCGGGTGCTCGAAGAACAGGTGCGGGTAGCCCGGATCGCCGGCCACCGCTGCCACCCCGTCCACGCCGTCGAAGCGACCCGGCCCGTCGGCCAGCACGAACCGAAGCCCGGCGTGGAGGGCGCGGTCCGGCTGGAGGACCGGTGCCTCGCCGACCGCGATCCGGATCAGGTCGGCGAAGTAGTCGACGCCGGTGGCGAGCGGGATCAGGTGCGAGGCGATGTAGTCACCGGCCGGCCGCGCGGCCACCTCGATGAACCGCATCCCCTTCGGGCCCCACTTCGCCTCCAGGTGGAAGGCGCAGTTGTCGAAGCCCAGCGCGGTGACGATGCGGCCAGTGGTAGCGGTGACGCCGGCGAGGGTCTCGGCGCCCATCGCGGCCGGCATCCGGTGGTCGACCTCCAGGTGGTACGGCACCGAGGTGATCTTGTCGGTCACGGCGACCACGTGCACCTGCCCGGCGGCGACCATGCCCTCCACGCTGAACTCGGTGCCGTCCAGGTATTCCTCGACGATGAATTCCGCCCCGAACTGCCGGAACACCGCGTCGAATTGCGGGCTGGCGATTCGTTCGAGCTGCTCCAGCGCCGGTTCCACGTCCTCCGGCCGGCGCAGTTCGAAAACTCCCTTGGAGCCGGAGGCGCCGGTCGGCTTAATGATTGCAGGAAACCCTATTTCTTCGACCGCCCGCCGAAGCTCGGCCAGCGTCCGCACCCGGCGAAATTCCGGCAGGACACCGTCGAGATCTCGTAACGCATTCTTCATCTCGAATTTGTTTCGGGCGCGCAGCGCGGAGGTGGCGCTCATCCCCGGCAACCCGAGCTGCGCCGCGATCGCGGCCGCGAGCTGAACGTCGATCTCGGTGAAGCTGGGCACCCCTGCGATGTCGTGCTTGCTGGCCAGCTCGTTGGCGGCGGCCAGGGCCAACTCGGTGTCGTAGGTGTCCACCTGGTGGAAATCGGTCACCAGCGGCGCGGCGAAGTCCGGCAGTGAGCGGCCCAGTAGCACGACCTCGTAGCCCAGCCGGCGCGCAGCCAGCAGGGACTCCATTCCTTCCCTTTCGATGCGCCGAAGGTTGACGAACAGGACCTGACGGATTTTCATCGAGCCTCACTCTATGGGCAGCTGAAGGTCGATTGGCTGCAGTCGTGAAGCATCTGCTCCTGGTTGCACTGAAGGAGTCGCGCGGCTTATCCGGAAAGCCTGGGCAGCTCGCGAATGCGGCGGCTGGGTAAAGCAATCTCAACATAGAAGTACGTCAGCGTCAAGGGACTTCATAGCCGAACGTCATCGCGCTGTCACGCATCGTCCCGTCCGTTCGTCCACCAGAGGAGTGACCGACCCGCGGGACGGACGGAGAACGTCGATGACCACCAGGACAGTCAATGACCAGCTCACCCGGGTGGGGGCCGGTACACCGATGGGCGACCTGCTGCGGGAGTACTGGATGCCCGTCATGCGCTCGGCCCGGGTCGCGGAACCTGGCGGCGCACCGGTCCCGGTCGAGCTGCTCGGCGAGAAGCTCGTGCTGTTCCGGGCCGCCGACGGGACCCTGGGCTGCTTCGCCGAGGCGTGCCCGCACCGGGGCGCCTCGCTCGTCCTGGCCCGCAACGAGGACTGCGCGCTGCGCTGCATCTACCACGGCTGGAAGTTCTCAGTCACCGGCGAGGTGCTGGAGACCCCGTCCGAGCCGCCGGAGCTGACCAAGTTCGCCTCTCGCGTCAAGATGCGCACCTACCCAGTCGCCGAGGCCGGCGGCATCATCTGGATCTGGCCCGGTAACCCGACCTGTGAGGCGCCGCCGCTGCCCGGCTTCGCTTTCCACAAGCTGCCGCCCGAGCAGGTGTTCGGCCTCATCGCCCCGGTCGAGTGCAACTGGTTGCAGGGCCTGGAGGCCGACGTGGACTCCGCGCACGTCGCCCTGCTGCACGAGACCGAGGCCCGGGCCGGCGCCCTGCGCGAACTGCTGGACGACGTGGCCCCGCGTGACGACATCGACGAACAGCCGTACGGGCTGCGTTTCGCCGCCGTCCGGCACCTGTCCACCGGCGAGCAGCTCGTCCGGGTCAAGCCGTTCGCCATGCCGTTCTACACGGTGGTTCCCGAACTGCCGTCCGGCGACCGGCTCTGGCACGCCTGGGTGCCGGTCGACGACCACCGCACGATCATGTGGTACCTCTGGTACAACGAGGAGCGACCCGTCGACCCGACGGTGTTCGCCAGCCAGTTCGGCCTCGACCTGGCCACCCTCGACCCGGACAACATCCGCGCGGGCTGGAGCAGGGAGAACGCCTGGGGTCAGGACCGCGGCGAGATGCGTGACGGCCGCAGCTTCTCCGGCATCCGCGGCCTGGTCATGCAGGACATCGCCGTGCAGGAGAGCATGGGCCCAATCGTCGACCGCACTCGGGAGAACCCGGGCCGCAGCGACACCGGCATCATCGCCACCCGTCGCTACCTGCTCAAGGCGCTGAAACAACACGCGCTCGGACAGCGTGCCCCCGGCGTCGACGCCGACTACGGGCAGGTTCGCTCGGCCGCGCTGACCGTACCCGCCGGCTGCGACTGGCGTACCCGATGAATGTCTCCGACGCCACCGACGTCGTGGTGGTCGGATCCGGCGGCGCCGGGCTGCTGGCCGCCTGCCTGGCGGCCGACGCCGGGCGGCGGGTCACCGTGCTGGAGAGCACCGACCGCCTCGGCGGCACCACCGCGGTCTCCGGTGGCATGATCTGGGCGCCGGAGAACCCGATGCTGGGCGCCCTCGGTCTCACCGACTCGGGCGACGCGGCCCGTCGCTATCTGAAGCGGGTCACCGAGGGCGCGGTGCCCGACGCCGACATCGACCTGTTCCTCGACACCGTCGGCCCGATGGTCGACTACCTGCTGTCCCACACGCCGGTCCGGGTCGCCGCCATCGACCGGCCCGACTACCATAGTGACTGGCCCGGCGCGTTGCCCGGCGGCGGTCGCTGCCTGGACGTGCTGCCCTACGCCACTGCCGGCCGTCCCGGCCTGCTCGACCGGATCCGGGTCGGCCCGCACTTCACCGCCGCCCTCACGTACGACGAGCGGCAGCGCAGCCGCTGGCCCGGCACCCGCGACGAGACCGAGGTGGCCCGCCGCGAACGCGACGGCGTGGTGGCCGTCGGCGCCGGCCTGGTCGCCGGCCTGGTCGCCGCTGCCGACGACCGCGGCGTCCGGTTCCGCACCGGCACCCCGGCGCGCGGCCTGCTGAGTGACGGCAACCGGATAACCGGGGTACGCACGGACGCCGGCGACCTGCCCGCCGCGCTCGGCGTGGTGCTGGCCAGCGGCGGTTTCGAGTGGAACACGGTGTTGCGGCGGGCGTTCCTGCGTGAGCCCGCCAGCGCGCCGGTCAGCCCGCCCGGCAACCGCGGCGCCGGCCTGGTCATGGCGATGGCGGCCGGCGCCGCGCTGGACGCGATGTCGGACGCCTGGTGGGCGCCGATCGTCCAGGACCCGGGCGAGACGTACGACGGTGAACCGTTGACCCGCCACCTGGTCGCCGAACGCTGCCTGCCCGGCTCGATCCTGGTGGACCGGACCGGCCGCCGGTTCGTCAACGAGGCGGTCAACTACAACGACATCACCCGCGCGCTGCACGCGTTCGACCCGACCCTGCACCGGCTTCGGCACAGTCCCGCCTACCTGGTGTTCGACGACGCGTTCCGACGCCGCTACGCGGTGGGCGGCACGCCGGCCGGCGCCCCACCGCCCGGCTGGTGGCGACACGGCACGTCGCTCGCCGAACTCGCCAAGAACTGCGGCGTGGACGAGAACGGTCTGGTCCGGACGGTGGCCGGGTTCAACACCCACGCCCGGGACGGCCACGACCCGGAGTTCGGGCGCGGCGAGACCGAGCACGACCGCTACTACGGCGACGACCGGCAACCCGGCAACCCGTGCCTGGGCCCGATCGAGGAGCCGCCGTACCACGCGGTCGAGGTGCGCTCCGGCATGATCGGCACCAAGGGCGGCGTCCGGACCGGCCCGACCGGTGCCGTGCTGCGGGCGGACGGCAGTGCGATCCCCGGCCTGTACGCGTGCGGCAATGTCGCGGCCGGCCCGATGGGACCCGGCTATCCCGGCTCCGGCGCGACGCTGGCCGCCGCGCTGACCGGCGGCTATCGGTGCGGGCGCGCGTTCGGCCCGCCCGGTTCCGGCGGCACGCCGGGCTCGTCCGACCCGCGGCACAACGCGCGGGGCGACCGATGAGGATCGTCGTGGTCGGTGCGGGGGCGGTCGGCACCTGCGTGGCGTACCGGCTGGCCCGTACCGGAGCCTCGGTCACGCTGCTCGGTGCCGATCCGCCGGAGCGGACCCTGTCCGCGCACAGCTTCGCCTGGGTCAACCCGGTGGACGACGGCAACGCGGACTACTGGGCTCTCACCCACGAGGCACAGGCCGCGCACCGGCGCCTCGCGGCCGACATACCCGGCAACGGCTTCCATCCGGCCGGCAACCTGCACTGGACCGACAGCCCGGAGGCCGCCAAGACGCTGCTGGAGGCCACCGCGTCGTACCGGGCCAAGGGCTGGGCCGCCGAGCAGTACACCCCCCGTGCGGCCCGCCGCCTCGAGCCGGCGCTGCGCATCCCGGACGACGCCGGCCCGGTGGTCCACTACCCGGACGACGGCTACGTCGTCGCGGACCTTTTCCTGAAACGGCTGCGTGCGGCCGGGCGGCGGCACGGCCTGCGGGTCCGCCTGGACGCACCCGTCGCCGAGCTCGGCGGCGACGGCGTACGGCTGGTGTCGGGGGACCGGATCACCGCCGACGCGGTGGTCTGCTGCGCGGGTCGGACCACCGCCGGTCTGCTGGCCGGGCGCGGCTACGGACTGCCCCTGGCCGGCCCGGACGATCCCGGCGTCCTGACCCGCGGGCTGCTGGTCCAGACGTCGCCGATGCCGCCCGGGGTGAGCCTGGGGCGGGTGGTGCACGCGCCGGGTCTGAGCATCCGGCCGCACCACGGACGACGACTGGTGCTGCGTTGCCAACAGGTCGACGTGCGGCTGCCGCAGGACACCGGGGTGGCCGCGGCGGCCGTGCTGGCCCGGTTGCCGGAGGTCCTGCCCGCGGCGGCGGGAGTCACGGTCGAGGCTGCCTTCGCAGGGGTCCGCCCGATGCCGCGCGACGGGCGCAGCATCGTCGGGCCGGTGCCGGGGCAGGACAAGCTCTACGTGATCGTCACGCACAGCGGGCTCACGCTCGGGCCGTTGCTCGGGGAGATCGCGGCGCGCGAGGTCACCGGGGGTGGTGAGCACGAGTTGGCCGGGGCGTTCCGGCCGGGTCGGTTCGCTTCGGCCTGACCGGGCGGGTCCGTCCCGGTCTGGCCGGGAGGTGGTGGTGGTTCAGCGTGGCCTCGTGCCCGGCTGCGTCAGCGCCGCGGGGCGTGCGGGCGCGGGAGTGTTCCGGCTGGTCAGCACCCGGACCTGCCCGTCGGTGACCACCGCCGTGATCGCCGGGACGTCCCCGTTGCGCATCGCCCCCGCCGCGTCGTCGGCCATCCCGCCCCGCGGCGCTGACAACACGACGAGGTCCGCCGCCGCGCCCGCCGCGATCCGCCCGGCCGGCAACCCCCAGACCCGCCCCACGTTGCCGGTCGCCAGGGCCCACGCGACGGCGGGGTCGAGCGGTACGAGGCAGGTCAGTTCGACCACGGTCTTGAGGACGGCCAGCGGCATCACCCCGAACCCCGACGGCGTGTCCGAGCCGACCACCACCCGTGCGAGCGCGTCCTGCTCGGCGGCTCGCCGCACCAGCCGCAGCGTGGACCGCAAATTGCCCGCCTGCACCACCTGGAGGGCCATCGCGCTCTCCGCGATCAGCAGGTCCACGTCGGCGTCCGGCATCGCGGTCGGGCCGCCGTTGGCGTGCCCGCAGACGTGCGGGTCCAGCCGCAGCAACGCGTCGGCGCGCAGGGCGCCCGAGCCGGCCGCGCTGACGCCCCCCGCGTGGCACATCACGAGCAGACCACAGCTCTTCGCCACCCGCAGCTGCGGCACCGCGTCCAGCGGGTCGGTGTACGCGCCGAAGCCGAACTTGGCCAGCCAGACACCGCACCGCACCAGGTGCCGGAAGTCGCTCTCGTCCAGCGTGGGTTCGAGCAGGACGTTGCCGGCGTGCACCCGCATGCCACCGGGGCGGATCGCGTCGAACGACGCTCGCGCGGCCACCGCCAGGGCCTTCACGCCTTCGCGGTCGCGGGGGCGGCCCGGGACGTGCACCTCGCCCGCGGAGATCATTCGCGTCACCCCGCCGTGGACGTAGCTCTCCAGGAAGCCGACCGTCTGCTGTCGGGGGGTCCAGTCGCCGAAAGTCACGTGGCCGTGTGAATCGATCAGGCCGGGCGCCACCGTGCCGCCCGCGGCGTCCAGGACCGCGTCCGCGTCCGCCACCCCGTCGGCCAGCGTGTCGGCCGGGCCGGCGGCGACCACTGTGCCGTCCGCGCACAGCACGGTGTCCGCACCGGTCAGCATCGGTGCGGCCAGATCGCCCGAGAAGACGGCGGCGGCGTTGACGACGGCAAGTGTGCTCACGTCGGAATCCTTGTCCGGGACGGCGAAAGTTCCGTCCACTCTGTCACGCCCGGCGTCCGTGAACCGTCCCCCTGTCGGTAGTCGTGACGACGCTCGCGGAGGCGCTTGTGAAGCAGTGGTCGACAAAGGACCTTCGGGTGCTGGTGCCGCCCGCCGAGGGGCGGGCCGGTGACGCCCTGATGACCTTCTCCGACCGATACTCGGTGTTCGACCACGGTGTGATGCCGGACCGGATCCCGGGCAAGGGGCGCGCCTCCTGCGCGATGGCGGTGCACTCGTTCGGCCTGCTGCACGACGCCGGGCTCGCCACGCACTTCGTCGAGCAGGTCGCCGCGGACACCATCCGCATCAGGCTGCTCGGCCGCGACCTGAGCGGCACCCGGCCGACCGGGCCCGCCCGGCTGATCCCGCTCCAGGTGGTCTACCGGCGCGAGCTGCGCCCCGAGTCGTCCGTGCACCGGCGGATCGCGGCCGGAGCGCTGGACCCCGCCGACGTGCCCGCGCCCGACCCGGTGACCGGGCGGCTCGCCGCCGACATGGTCGAGTTCACCAGCAAGTTCGAGGAGACCGACCGGTTCCTCACCCGCGCCGAGGCGGCCCGGATCGGTGGCGTCGGCCCCGACGACTTGACCGCGCTGACCGCGGCCGCCCGCCGGGTCTGCGCCACCGTCGGCGAACGCTGCGAGCAGATCGGGCTCACCCTGGTCGACGGCAAGGCCGAGTTCGGGTACGACGACGACCGCCGCCTGATGATCGTGGACCACGCGGGCACCCCGGACGAGAACCGCTTTTACCTCGGCGACACGCCGGTCTGCAAGGAGCTGCTGCGCGCGATCCACCCCGGGCTGCGCGACCGCGTCCAGGCGTACGTCCGGGACGGGGTGCCGCGCGCCGAGTGGGCGCCTCCCGCGCCGCTCGACCCGGAGACGATCGGCGCGGTCGCCGACGTCTACGCCACCCTCGCCGAGCTGTGGACGACCGGGACGGCCGCCGCCCGGAACCGGCTCACCGCCGCCGCCCGGCGCTACGACGACGCCGTCGCCGCCGGTGCCGGGAGCGGACGGTGACCCCGCGAGCGGTCCGGGTGTCCGGGCCGTCCCGCCTCAGCTTCACCCTGATCAACCTGGACGCCGGGTCGCTGCGCCGCAACGGCATCGCGGCGATGGCGGTCCGCCGGCCCGGCCTGATCGCCGAGGTGCAGCCGGTCCCCGGCGCGTCCCGGGTGAGCGGCGCGGCCGAGGAGACCGCGGCCGGCCTGCTCGCCGCCCTGGCCACGCTGGAGAAGCGCTGGGAGGGCCCGCCCGTCGACGTGCGCCTGACCAGGCCGCTGCCGCAGCACACCGGGTTCGGGTCCAAGACGGCCACGCTGCTCGCGGTCGGTCGCGCGTACGCCGAGATCTGTGGCCGGAGTGTCGAGTTGCCGGAGCTCTCCCGCCTGCTGGGCCGGGGTCGCACCTCGGGTGCGAGCACCGGGCTGGCGGCCACCGGCGGCTTCCTGGTCGACGGCGGCCACCGCAACCCGCCGGAGATGGCCGCCGATCCGGCCGCGTTCCTGCGGCCCAGCCGCTACGCGCCGCCCGCACCGGTGCCCCGGCCGGTGGTGAGCCTGCCGTTCCCGCCGTGGCCGGTGCTGATCCTGATCACCCACGGGCGGCACCTCGGCGGCCAGCAGGAGCTGGACTGGTTCAAGCGGGTCACCCCGATCCCGTCCGAGGAGGCGCGGCGCACCGCGCAGCTGGTGTTCCTCGGGCTGGCCCCGGCCGTCGCGGAGCACGACTTCGACGGATTCTGCGACGCGGTCAACGAGATCACCTTCACCAGCCACTTCAAACGGGAACAGATCATGTTCCAGGGCCGGCCCGTCGAGGACGTGCTGGCCGCCGGTCGCGCCTCGCCCGCCGTCGACGCCGTCGCGCTCAGCGTGACCGGGCCCGCCTGCTTCGCGTTCGCCCGTGACCCGCGGGCGGCCGAGGCGTGGGCGGAGTCCCTGCTTCGCAAGGGCCTGCTGCGCGACTACTGGGTCACCCATGCCGACAACCGTGGTCTCACGCTCGACCATGTGCCACAGCGATGAGGAAACATGCCTGAGAAGCCGATCGTGCCCAACGTGCTGGCCGCGCGCTACGCGTCGCCGGAGATGGTGGAACTCTGGACCGACGAGCGCAAGGTGGTGCAGGAGCGCCGCCTCTGGATCGCCGTGCTGGAGGCCCAGTCCGACCTGGGCGTGGACGTGCCGGCCGAGGCCGTCGCGGCCTACCGCGTGGTGCTCGACCAGGTGGACCTGGCCGCCATCGAGGCGCGCGAGCGCGTCACCCGGCACGACGTGAAGGCCCGGATCGAGGAGTTCAACCGGCTCGCCGGGTACGAGCACATCCACAAGGGCATGACCTCGCGTGACCTCACCGAGAACGTCGAGCAGCTCCAGATCCGGGACAGCCTGACCCTGGTCCGCCGCCGCTGCGTGGCGGTGCTGGCGCGGCTCGGGCGGCTCGCTGCGGAGTACGCCGACACGGTGATGGCCGCCCGTACCCACAACGTGCCCGCCCAGCCGACGACCCTCGGCAAGCGGTTCGCCGGGGTGGCCGAGGAGATCCTGCTGGCGGTGCGGCGCCTGGACGACCTGCTGGACGCGTACCCGATCCGGGGGGTGAAGGGGCCGGTGGGCACCGCGCAGGACATGCTCGACCTGCTGGGGGGCGACCGGGATCGGCTGGGCCGGCTGAACGACCGGGTGGCCGCCCACCTCGGGGTGACCCGGGCGATGGTCAGCGTCGGCCAGGTCTATCCGCGGTCGCTCGACTGGGAGGTGCTCAGCCTGCTGGTGCAGGTGGCCGCCGGGCCGTCGTCGCTGGCCACCTCGCTGCGGCTGATGGCCGGGCACGAGCTGGCCTCCGAGGGGTTCGCCGAGGGGCAGGTCGGCTCGTCCGCGATGCCACACAAGATGAACATGCGCTCCTGCGAGCGCATCAACGGCCTGATGGTCGTGCTGCGTGGTCTCGCCGACATGACCGGGCAACTGGCCGGCGGCCAGTGGAACGAGGGTGACGTCTCCGACTCGGTCGTCCGCCGCACCGCGCTGCCCAGCGCGTTCTTCGCCCTGGACGGGATGCTGGAGACCGTTCTCGTGGTGCTCGACGAGTTCCAGGCGTTCCCGGCCGTCATCGACCTGGAACTCCAGCGCTACCTGCCGTTTCTCGCCAGCACCCGGATGCTGCTCGCCGCGGTGCGCGCCGGGCAGGGCCGGGAAACCGCGCACGAGATCATCAAGGAGCACGCCGTGCGGCACGCCGGCCTGCTGCGTGCGCGCGGCGGCGAGAACGGTCTGCTGGACGCGCTGGCCGCCGACGAACGCTTCCCGCTGGGCCGGACGGAGCTGGACGCCCTGCTGGCGAACCGGTTGCTGTTCACCGGCGCGGCGGCCGACCAGATCGCCGGGATCGTGAAACGGATCGACCGGGAGGTGACCGCCGACCCGGACGCCGCCGGATACCGCCCCGCCGCCCTGCTGTGAGGGGTAGTAACCAGGTGGTTACCGTATGCGGACGAAGGCCTCCTCCAATAAGGAGTTCCATGCAGCACGAGACGGTCCGGTTGCTGACCGCCTACCACCCCGCGACCACCGCCGAGACCACCGACAAGGAACGGACGCTCGCCCTGCTCGACCAGAGCGATCCGTGGTCGCGGGACCTGCCCGTGCACCTGACCGCGTCCGCCCTGATCGTCCACCCGCCGACCCGCCGGGTCCTGCTGCGCTGGCACGCCCGGATGCAGGCGTGGTTGCAGGTCGGCGGGCACGGCGACCCGGGCGAGCGCGACCCCCTCGACGTGGTGCTGCGGGAGGCCCGCGAGGAGACCGGCTTGGACGACGTGACGCCCTGGCCGGACAGCGCGGTGCGGCAGGTCGCCGTGCTGCCGGTGCCCGCCAGCGCTACCGAACCCGCGCACGAGCATGCCGACCTGCGCTTCGTCCTGGCCACGGCCACACCCGAGGCGGCCCGCCCGGAGAAACCGACCGCCGAACTGCGCTGGCTCACCCTGCCCGAGGCGTTCGACCTGGTGACCGAGCCGAACCTGACCGAGTTCCTGACCCGGGTGGGGGAGTTGTTCGACCAGGAACGCTGAAACCTGAAGGAGTGCAACGCCGTGACCGACCTCGCCCTGCCGACCGGCGACCCCGACATCGTCGGGTGCAGCAAGAAGATCTGGCTCGTCGAACCTGGCCGCTGCGTGGTGGAGATGATCCCGTCGCTGCGCAGCTTCACGTACGACCGCGACGAACTCGTCGACGGCACGGCCGAACTGCGGCTGGACTTCTTCGAGCACGTGTCCGGCCTGCTCGCCGCCGACGGCGTTCACACGGTGTTCCACCAACGGCTCGGCCCGGTCACCTACCTGGCCGACTATCGGCCCTCCGTACCGTTCGAGGTGATCGTCAAGAACCGGGCCACCGGTTCCACCATCCGCAAGTACCCCGGCCTGTACGCGGAGGGGCACCGGTTCGACCCGCCGGTGGTCAAGTTCGACTACCGCACCGACCCGGAGGACCAGCCGATCGGCGAGGACTACCTGCGCGACCTCGGCGTGGACGTGGCCGCGTACCGGCAGATCGCGCTGAGCTGCAACCGCCTGCTGTGCGACCGGCTGGAACCCCTGGAACTGTGGGACTTCTGCCTCGTGGTCGCGGCGGACGACGACCACGGTCTGGTCATCAACTCGGAGATCTCACCGGACTGCATGCGGCTGCGGGCACCGGACGGCACGCCCTACGACAAGGACCTGTTCCGGCGCGGCGCGCCGGCCGCTGAGATCATCGCCCGTTGGCGCGAGCTGATGGAGCTGGTGCGTCGTGGCTGAGCGGATCGCACTGGTGACCGGGACGAACCGCGGCACCGGCCGGGCCATCCGTACCCGGCTGCTCGCCGACGGCTACCTCGTCCGCTGCCTGAACCGCAACTCCTGCGCCGACCACGACGACCCCGTCCTCGCCGACCTGGCCGACGGCCCGGCGGTCAGCCGGGCCGCCGCCGAGGTCCTGTCCGACACCGACCGGCTGGACCTGCTGGTCCTCAACGCGGTGACCCGCGGCTTCGGCCGGCTCGCCGACCTCGACCCGAAGGACTGGGACGAGGCCGTCGCGGTCAACCTGACCTCGGTGGTACGCGTGGTCCAGGTGGCCCTGCCCAAGCTGCGCGCGGCCGGCGGGCACATCGTCATCATGGGTTCGCACGCGGGCGTCCGCCCGTTCGAGGAGGGTGTTGCCTACTGCGCGACCAAGGCGGCGCTGCGTGCGGTGGCCGAGGTGCTACTGATGGAGGAACGCCCGCACGGGGTCCGCACCACGCTGCTGAACCCGGGCGCCATCCGCAACTTCGACGACGACTTCGCCGACACCAAGATGAGCGTCGAGTCGGTCGCCTCGGTGGTGTCCTGGGCCGCCGCGACCCCGCCGGACATGGTGCTCGGCGAGATCGAGCTGCGGCCCGCCCTACTGGACCCGCCGCCGGTCACCGGCCTAAACCGCCTGCAGTACGTATGAGAGCCGGGGAGGCAGTGGCATGACGGTCCGGACGCCGCTCGTGGCCTGGGACGAGGAGACCCGGACCCTGCACGTGGTGCTCCACGAGGCGACCGACGCCTCGCCGCCCCGGTCGGTCCGGCGTAGCCTGCTCTGTTGGGTAAATTTCGATGCCGCCGGCGCGGTCTGCGGCGTGGACGTGCACGACGTCTCGCCCGACGTGACCCGCGCTATCCCGCATTTCACCGGAGTCGACATCATCGGCCGCACGCTGCTCGACGACGGCTGGCTCTGGATCCCCCTGTCCGACAACTCCACGCACCGGCGCCGGAGCGGTTCGGCCGACGTCCGGTTCACCCTGGACACCACCGGCCTCGCCGCCCTGACGGTGCACTTCTCCGAACGGAAAGCCACTTGACCTACCTCGCGATGCTCCGCCTGCCCGCGGTGACCCGGCTGCTCTGCGCGGCCGTTGTGGGCCGGCTCCCCACCTCGATGGTGGCCCTCGCACTCACCCTCACCCTGCGGGAGAGCGGGATCGGCTACCGGTTTATCGGGTTGGCCCTGGCCGTGCTGACCGTGTCGCAGGCGGTCGGCGGCCCGGCGCTCAGCCGGCTGATCGACCGGCGCGGCCAGACCACGGTGCTCTCGGTCTCGGCGCCGGTGTCGTCGCTGTCGATCATCGCGGTCGCCGCGGCACCCGACAACCGTGCCGTGGTCCTGATCGGGGTTGCCCTCTGCGGCCTGGCCACCCCGCCGCTGGAACCCTGCCTGCGCGCGCTCTGGCCGGGCCTGGTGGGGGAGAAGAACCTGCAACGCGCGTACTCGCTGGACTCGGTCGGCCAGGAGGTCATCTTCGTGACCGGGCCGTTGCTGATCGCGCTGACCGTCGCGGTCGCCTCGCCCGTCGTCGCGCTGGTCCTCACCGGAGTGCTGTGCCTGGCCGGCACCGCCGTGTTCGCCAGCTCGCCGCCGTCACGGCAGTGGCGCGGCGCGGCGTCCAACGCCGGGCTGCTCGGCCCGCTGCGCAGCCCCCTGCTCGTGCTGATGCTCGTCGGGATCGCCGCCACCGTCATCCCGATCGGCGCGGTGAGCATCATCCTGGTGTCCTACGCCGAGCAGACCGAGGTGTGGGGTGGTGCCAGCGTGCTGCTCGGCATCTCCGCGTTCGGCGCGTTCATCGGCGCGCTGATCAACGGGCGGATCGCGTGGAAGACACCGGCTGCCACCCGGATCGTCGTGATCAGCGCCTGCCTCGGCACCGCCTATCTGCTGGTCGGCACGCTCGCCCCGGTCTGGATGATGGCCGTCATCGTCTTCGTCGCCGGGTTCTTCCTGCCGCCGCTACTGGTGATCGCGTTCACCCTGACCGACGAACTCGCACCGACCGGCACCATCGTCGAGGCCTTCGCCTGGTTGGTCACCCTGTTCGCGGTCGGCTCCGGCATCGGCGCCGCGGTGGCGGGCGCGGTCCGCGACACCGCGGGCACCCGGGCCGCCGCGCTCACTGTCGGCGGCCTCGCCTTCCTCGGCGTCGCCGTGATCGCCGTCTTCTGGATTGCGCACACGTCTCGGGTCAAGGTCACGGTGTCCTGATGGCCGGCCGCCGCCTCCTCTGCCTCGACCTGGACGGCACCCTGCTCGATCCGGCCGGGACCGTGGCGCCGGGAGTGGCGGCGGCGCTGCGCCAGGCGTGCGCGGCCGGGCTGGCCGTGGCGGTCCTGACCGCCCGGCCGGCCCGGGACGTGCCCGCCGCCGTCCGGGCGGCGATCCCGGCGACCACGTGCTGGGGGTACAGCAACGGTGCGCTCGTGCAACTGCCCGGCGAGGCGCCGGTCCGGCTGGCCGGGCTCGCGTCGGACCTGGTCGGCGACCTCGTGCGGGACCTGTCCGCCCACTGCCCGTCCTGGACGTACGCGCTGGACCTGGCGGACGCCACCGTGCTGCGCGACCCTTTTCCGCCCGAGGCGGCCGTGCACTGGAACGACGTCCGCCGGGTCACCACCTTCACCGGCCGGGAGACCGCCTCCAAGATCCTGGTCCGAACCGGGGAACGGGCGGGACCGGCCGAGGTGGCCCGGGTGCAGCGGGTGCTCGGCGACCGTGCCGAGGTCACCGCGTCCGGCGGCCGGTACGTGGAGGTCAACCCGCCCCACGCCGGCAAGGCGGCGGCGATGTGCCGGCTCGCCCGGACGCTGGGTGCCACCTTCGTCGCCGCCGCCGGTGACGGGCTCAACGACATCCCGATGCTGGCCGCGGCCGACGTGTCCGCGGCACCCGCCAACGCGGAACCCGCGGTACGCGCGGTAGCCGCGCACCTGCTGCCCGGCAACGACGAGGACGCCGTCGCGGCGTTCGTCACCCTGCTGCTCGGGGCCGGGGCCGCCGTCGACTGAGAGGAGTCCCATGTCCCTGCGTGTCCCGTACGGCTCCTGGCCGTCCGGATGGCGGGCCGAGGACGCGGCGCAGGCACCCCGCACCGTGGACTGGACCGGCTTCGCCGGTGGCTGGGTCCGCTGGGTGGCCGCCGATCCTGCGGACGGCCGCAACCACCTGCTCACCGCCAGCGCACCGGGACGGGTCACCGACGTGCTGCCGCCCGGCTGGGACGTCCGTACCGCCTACCAGGAGTACGGCGGGCGCCCGTGGACCGCCGGCCCGCGTGGCGAGACGGTCTTCGTGCACTGGGACGACCAGCGCCTGCACCGGCACGTCCCGGACGGCACCGTCGTCGCCCTCGGACCGGCGAGCGGCGACCGACGCTACGCCGACCCGGTGATCCGCGGCGACGAGGTGTGGTGTCTGCGCGAGAGCGGCGGCGTGCGCCGCCATCTGGTGGCCGTGCCGCTGGACGGCAGCCGGTCGGAACGCGTCCTGGCCGGCACCCACGATTTCCTCACCGGCCCCCGGGTCAGCCCGGACGGCGCCCGGGTCGCCTGGACCGGCTGGAACCACCCGGACATGCCGTGGGTACGCACCGACGTGATGGTCGCCGGGATCGCCACGGACGGCCGCCTCACCGGCGTCCGGCGCCTCGCCACCGGTCCGGACGAGTCGGTGACCCAGGTCGAGTGGAGTGTCGACGGCCGCTCGCTCGTGGTGGTCAGCGACCGCAACGGCTGGTGGAACCCGTACCGGGTGGACGACGACGACCGCTGGCACTCGATCTGTCCGCGCCCCGAGGAGTTCGGCGAGGCGCTGTGGCGGATCGGCGCGAGCACGGTCGCCGCGCTGCCCGGCGGCACCCTCGCCGCTGCGCACGGCACCGGCGCCCGCCGGCTCAGCGTGCTCGGCGCCGACGGTGGCCTGACCGCCGCGGGACCGGATCTGAACGGCTGGACCGACTGGCAGTCCGTGACGGCGTCGGGCAACCGGATCGCCGCGGTGGCCGCCGGACCGGGCCGCCCGCCGGCCGTCGTGCTGACCGGCGGCGGCCGCACCGACGTGTTGTGGACCACGCCCGGCGTCCCCGCCGGCCACCTGCCGCCGCCGGTGCATCGCACCTACGCCGGCGTGCACGCCTACGTCTACGAGCCGTGCCATCCCCGGGTCACCGGCCCACCCGGCGAGAACCCGCCCTACCTGATCCAGGCGCACGGCGGCCCGACCAGCCGGAGTCGTCCCGGTGGGGTGGAGGCTGCCATCGCGTTCTTCACCAGCCGGGGCATCGGCGTGGCCGACGTCCAGTACAGCGGTTCCACCGGCTTCGGCCGCGGGTATCGGGACCGGTTGCGGCACCGCTGGGGCATCGCCGACGCCCGGGACTGCGCCACCGTCGCCCGCGCGCTGATCGCCGAGGGCCGGGCCGACCCGCACCGGCTCGCCCTCCGCGGCACCAGCGCCGGCGGCTGGACCGCGCTGCGCGCGCTGGTGGACGAACCCGGCCTGTTCCGCGCCGCCGCGGTCTCCTTCCCGGTGCTGGACGCGGCGTCCTGGGCGGCGGCCACCCACGACTTCGAGTCCCGGTACGCCGACTGGCTGATCGGCGACGCGGTCACCGACCGGTCGCCGATGGCCTGCGCGGACCGTATCCGCGGTTCGGTGCTGCTCGTGCAGGGTGCCCGCGACGCGATCTGCCTGCCCCGGGACGCCGACCGGTTCGTGGAACGCCTGTGCCGTTCGTCGGTGCCCGTGCGCTATCTGCGTTTCCGGCACGAGGGGCACGGATTCCGCGACCCCGGAGTGGTCGCCGAGTGTCTGCGCGCCGAACTCGACCTGTACGGCTCTGCATTCGGATTTCTCCTACCGGGAAACGGAGCGGAATTGTCATGAGCAGAACCGCAGGAGTGGCACCGGGAACGACCCCCCTATTGCGCATCGCGGTGCCGAACAAAGGCACCCTCGCCGCGAACAGTGCCCGTCTGCTCGCCGCCGCCGGGTTCTCGTTCGCGCCAGCCCGGGAGCGGCTGTTCAGCGCCGACCCGATCAGGTCCGCCGAGATTCTCTACCTGCGGGCCCGGGACATTCCCGCCATGATCGCCGGAGGGTACGTCGACGCGGGCATCACCGGCCGCGACCTGGTCGCCGACTCCGGCCACGAGCTGCGCGAGCTGCTGCCGCTCGGCTTCGGCCGTTCGGTGGTCCGGTTCGCCGTGCCGCCCGGTACCGACGAGGACCCGCGGACGTGGCACGGCAAGCGGATAGTCACTGCACTGACCACCCTGACCAGGCGGCATCTGGCCAAGCTGGGCGTGCGGGCCGGGGTGGTGCCGATGAGTGGCGCCGTCGAGGTCGCCGTGCACGCCGGGATCGCCGACGCGGTGGCCGACGTGGTAAATTCCGGCCGGACCCTCGCCGCGCACGGACTGCGCGCGGTCGGCGCTCCACTGATCGTTCCCGAATCGGTGCTGGTGGCCGTGCCGCACCGGGCCGGTTCGGTCCGGCTGCGGAATCTCGCCGACTGCCTCGCCGAACGCTTCCGGTCGGGGACACGGTGTTCGTCCGGCGATGATAGAATCGGCGAACGTTCATTCGAGAGGCAAGCCGGAAGTTATGAGAAGGTCTCCAGGCCTGACCCTGGTCTTCGACGCGGACGACACGTTGTGGGAAAACAACGTTCTCTTCGAGAATGTCATCGACGTGTTCATAGAATGGCTCTCCCACCCGACGTTGGACCGGGTCGAGGTCCGTGCCCTGCTGGACGAGATCGAGCGCGCCAACGCGGTCACGCACGGCTTCGGCAGCGCGATGTTCCTGCGCAGCCTGCACGCCTGCTTCGAGCGGCTGCGCGAACGGCCCGGCACCCCCGAGGAGCGGCGGCAGATCGAGGAGCTGGCACGCGCCCTAGTGGACCGCGAGGTCGAGCTCATCCCTGGGGTCGCCGACACGCTCGGCGAGCTGGTCGGCCGGCACGACCTCCACGTGTTCACAAAGGGAAACCTGGCGGAGCAGCAGCAGAAATACGATGCGTCCGGTCTGGCCCGGTTCTTCTCCGGTGTGCACATCGTAGACGACAAGCGCACCGCCGACTATCGCGCGTTGCTCGGCCGACTCGGCCTCGACCCGGCCACCACCTGGATGATCGGCAACTCCCCGAAGTCGGACATCCACCCGGCGCGCCAGGTGGGCATGGGCGCGGTGCTGATCCCGAACGAGAACACCTGGGTGCTGGAGCACCAGGAGCTGGACCCCGATCCGGGCGTGCTCACCCTTACCCGGTTCCCCGAGCTGCTCGACCACTTCTGAGACCGGGAGGCGTGGTGCCCGACAGGCCGATAGGAATTTTCGATTCCGGCGTCGGCGGGCTCACCGTCGCCCGCGCCCTCGCCGATCAGCTGCCCGCCGAGAGCCTGCTCTACCTGGGCGACACCGTGAATGTCCCGTACGGGTCGAAGTCGATGGCCGACGTGCGCCGCTACTCGTTGGCCTGCCTGGACCGGCTGATCGACGAGGGCGTCAAGCTGCTCGTCATCGCTTGCAACAGCGCCGCCGCGGCCTGCCTGCACGACGCCCGGGAACGCTACGCGGTGCCGGTCGTCGAGGTGATCCGACCGGCGGTGCGGCGGGCGGTGGCGGCCACCCGCAACGGCCACGTCGGTGTGATCGGCACCCACGCCACCGTGGCCAGTGGCGCCTACGAGGACGCGTTCGCCGCCGCCCCGGACCTGTCGGTCACCAGCGTGGCCTGTCCCCGGTTCGTCGAGTTCGTCGAGCGGGGCATCACGTCCGGCCCGGCGTTGCGCAGCGTCGCGGAGCGCTACCTGTCGCCGTTGCAGGCGGGCGGCGTGGACACGCTGGTGCTCGGCTGCACGCACTATCCGCTCCTGGCCGGGCTGCTCAGCCTGGTGATGGGCAACGGGGTCACGCTGGTGTCCAGCGCCGACGAGACGGCCAAGACGGTCTACCGGATGCTCGCCGAGGGTCGGGTGGCACGCGCGGCCGGCGACGAACCGGCCCGGCACCGATTCCTCGCCACCGGCGACGTCGCGCCGTTCGAGCGGCTCACCACCCGCTTCCTCGGCCTGTCTCCGGCGATGGTGTTGACGACTGCGGCGGCCTAGTGGTCACACCCGCCGTACGGCCACGAGATCGTGGTTCCAGCAGGCCAGTGGGTCGGTGTCGCGGCGCACGTATCCGGTCACCCGGCCCAGGACGATCGTGTGGTCGCCGCCGTCGCGCAGCCCGTACGCCCGGCAGAGGATCCGCGCCATCGCGACCGGCAGCGACGGCGTACCGGAGTCGAGGTTCTCGACCTCGACCCCGGCGAACCTGTCGACGCGCCTGGAGCCGAACCGCAGCGCCAGATCGCGACCGTCGGCGCCGATCACATTGACGCAGAACGTCTGCGCGGCGACCAGCCGGTCGTGCGAACGCCCGCTGCGGTCCACACAGACCAGCAGCAGCGGCGGGTCCTCCGAGAGCGACACCACCGAACTGGCGGTGAACCCGTACGCCTCACCCTGCTCGTCACGCGCCGTGATGACGGTGACCGGGCCGACCACTGCGGACATCGCTTGCCGGAACGTGCCGGATCCGGGCCGAACCGGCACCAGCTCGGCGGTCTGCTCGTACATCGGCTGCCCTCTTCCGTGTCGTCAGGCCGCGATCTGCCGGCGCGCGGGCACCGGCAGGCCGAGGTGGTCACGCAGCATGGTGCCGGCGTACTCGGTGCGGAACAGGCCGCGCCGCTGCAACTCGGGCACCACCAGCTCGGTAAAATCGGTGACCGAACCGGGCACCGTGCTCGGGTAGACGTTGAAACCGTCCGCGAGGCCCCGCTCGAACCAGTCCTGCATCATGTCCGCCACCTCGGTCGGACTCCCGACCACGGTGTGCGCGGGCTGCGTCGGGCAGGCGTGCACCAGATCCGCGTAGGTGATCCGGTCCGGTCCGGTGGCGGTACGTCGGGTCAGCCGGGTGATGTCGGCCAGCCGCTGCCGGGCCTCCGGTGCCACCGCCGCCAGCTCCGCGGCGGGCACGGCTGCGGACAGGTCGTCGGGTATGCCGATCCCGAACAGCCGCGCCGCCGAACCGCGATTGTGCCGTAGCCCCTCGCCGAGGCCGCCGGCCCGCACCTGGGTGCCGGGTTCCCGCTCGGGATCGAGCGGCAGCAGCGCGTTCAGCGCGTCGTAGCGGGCCACCGCCTCCCGGGTGGTCGGCGCGACCACGACGATCAGGCCGGGCAGGATGGTCACGTCGTCGGCACGACCGTGGCGGGCAGCCCGCGCCTTGATGTCCGCGTAGAACTCCGCACGCGCCTCCAGATCCGGTTGCGGGCCGGCGAACACCACGTCCGCCGCGCTCGCGCTGAGCTCCCGGGCGCGGTCCGAGGTGCCCGCGTTCAGCAGCACCACCTGACCCTGCGGCGGGCGGCCCACGTCGAGCGGCCCGTCCACCGAGAAATACGTGCCCCGATGCCGCACCGGCCGTCCCGGTTCGCTGTCCCAGAGCGCCCGGACCACGACCAGGGTCTCCTCCGCCCAGTCGTAGCGCCGATCGGTCGGCCAGTGCTCGGTGCGGCCGAAGTTGCCGGCCGCGGCCGGGTCCGCGCCGGTCACCAGGTTCCAGGCGGCCCGGCCGCCGCTGACATGGTCCAGGGAGGCGAGCAGCCGGGCAATGCCGTACGGGTCGGAGTAGGTCGGGTTGGCGGTCACCACGATGCCGATCCGCTCGGTGGCGGCGGCGATCGCGGTGGCGGCGACGAAAGGTTCCAGCCGGGAGATCTGCGCCGGATTGCTGTGCTGGAGGGTCGGGTCGCTGGCCAGGCGGTCGCCGAGGAAGATGAAGTCGAGCCGGGCCCGCTCGGCGGCCTGGCTGACCTGCTGGATCAATGCGATGTCGTAGGCGGCGTCGGCGCGGGCGGACGGGTGGCGCCAGCCGGCCGGGTGGGTGCCGGTGGCCCAGAACATCAGCCCGAGGTGCATCATGCGTGCGGTCACGTCGGTCGGCTCCTGTCGGTCGGCGCTCGTGGGGTGCGGCGCGTTGTCGCGGAGGCGGCGCTCTCGCGCGGGCGTCAGCGCGTCCGGCCGGTCCGGGCGCCGACGCAGTGGGCGAGGCGGTTCGCGGGTCGGCTCAGACCGAAGCGTTCGCGCAGCAGGAACGGCTGTTCCGCGGGCCAGTCGGCGGTCCACGTCGGCAACCCGGCCTCGGTGAACGCGACGCACTCCTCGGCGCTGTCGAACCGCACTAGCCAGCCGATGGCGCCGTCCGCGTCGTCCGGCCCCGACCGCCGGACGTCGTCCGGCCGCGCGGCCCATAACCACGGCCGGTCGTCGTCGCCTGGCGACCGGCCGATCAGCACGTCCGCGTCGGCCGCCGCGCCCCGGTCGCCGGCGTCGGCCAGCACGAGCGGATGCCCCTGCGGCGGTCGGATCACGTTCAGCGGCCCGGCCACCCGCAGCAGCGGTCCCTCGTGGTTCAGCGTGTGCACCCGGTCGCCGTCTACGAACTGCATGGTCGCCTTGTCGTGGGTGAACGCGCCGTCCTCCCAGGTGTCCCAGAGGTCGCGCAGCAGCGGCAGGTATTCCGCGGTGCGCGCCGCCCGGTTCACCGCCGGGTCGACACCCGCACGACGGTGGTTAGCGTCGGCGGCCGGGTCCGGCGCGCTCGACGCCAGCCACCCGGACCGCCCCCCGCTCACGTGGTCCAGCGAGGCGAGCATCCGGGCCAGGTTGTACGGCTCGGTGTACGCGGGCGGCATCTCGATCACCAGCCCGATCCGTTCGGTTCGGGTAGCCAGCCAGGAAGCGGTGATCAGCGCGGCCGGCGGTCCCGGCCGGTCATCGGGCGCGGCGGGCCGGTCGGGCAGCACCAGGAAGTCCACCCCGGCTGCCTCGGCCGCCCGGGCCGTCGCGACCGGTTCCGTGCCGGCGGGCAGCTCGTAACCGACCAGGGGGCCAGCTCTGTATCCGCTCACGACTCTCCTTCGCAACGCTATCCGGGCACGGGACACCCGGCCGGCCCGGTGCGGTGAGGGTTACCAGGGAGACGACTCGACTGCCAGGGGCGTGACAGCGGCCGTTGCCGGCTTTTGTGAGAGCCGCTAGCGTTCCCTGGCCAGACGGGCCCAGAGTCCGAGGATCGCGGTGACCTCCCCGGAGTTGACGAACCAGGTTGCCCGGGACGGTTCCCCGCGTCGAGGAGGCGAGCGGGCGCGGCCCGAGCCGGTTCCGGGCGATGTCGCCCCGGCTGCGAGCCGTGGCCGTCGGGTGGTGCTGCTCTACCACGCCGGGCTGTCGTTCCTGCCCGGCGGTTTCGTCGGGGTCGACGTCTTCTTCGTGATCTCCGGCTTCGCATCACCGGGCAGATCGTGGCCGAGATCGAGCGCACCGGGCGCGTCTCCCTGATCAATTTCTACGCGCGTCGGGCCGAGCGGATCCTGCCCGCAGCGACGGTGGTGCTCGCGGCGACCGCGGTGCTCGCGGCGACCGCGGTGCTCGCGGCGACCGCGGTGCTCGCGGCGACCGCGGTGCTCGCGGCGACCGCGGTGGCGGTCCGGATCTTCGTGGCCCGCGGCGACTGGCAGGCCATCGGCGGCGACATCGCCGCCGCGGCGGTCAACGTGGTGAACTGGCGGTTCGCCGACCGGGCCGTCGGCTACCTCGGCGCTCTCCGTGCTTGCCGTTAGCGGTTTGCGTAGGCAGCCAGGACCGCGCCAGACGTCACGGCAGCAGCCAACTGTACCCCCGTTCTACCCCCCGAAAACCCCTGCTGATCATCGGCTGCCGGTGACAATCGATGCCCACTCCACGATCGCGTCTGTGCAGCTCAGTGGCAGTTCGTAGTGAACGTTGACAAGTCAGGAACCGTCAGATTCGGTAAGCGTAGGTGGTCGGTTCGATTCCGGATCCGGTAGGTGCTTCACGTGTATCTATGCGGTTCCCGGCCCTCTGCCATGCGCGCTTTGCGGCGGGCGCGGAACGCGCCTGGCGGCCGGCTGAAAAGGCGCCCGGTTGCGTGCGAAATACCCCGGAACAGCACGACACAGGGCGTGTCCGCGCTGGGGATGTTGTTGGGGAACCACCCGGGATGGGCTGTCCGGGCAGGAGATGCGCTGGGATGTGGCTGAGACCTATGGGCAGGTCAGCGGCACGATCCGGGACTGGGTGAGATCAGGAGGGACGGTTGTCGCGTTGTTCCCAAGCTGACAGTGCGGGTTCGATTCCCGTCACCCGCTCCAACTCCACCGCCGTTTGCAGGTGCATGTCCCGAGCCGCTTCTCCGGCTTCCCGCACCTCGACCGCTGCGCACCGTACCATTGTGATCATGAGGGTTGGCATCGTGATCCTGCCCGACCAGCGCTGGTCGGTGGCTCGGCACCGGTGGCGGCGGGCCGAAGAGTGGGGCTTCGACCACGCCTGGACATACGATCACCTGGGTTGGCGTGACCTGGTGGACGGGCCGTGGTTCGATTCGATGGTCACGTTGACCGCCGCCGCGACGGTGACCGCCCGGATCCGTCTCGGCACGCTCGTCGCCTCACCGAACTTCCGGCATCCGGCGGCTTTCGCCCGGCAGGTTACCGCGCTGGACGACGTCTCCGATGGGCGGACGCTGCTTGGCCTCGGTGCGGGCGGTGTCGGGTTCGATGCCGAGGTCCTCGGCGGTGAGAGGCTGACTCCCCGGCAGCGGGTGAACCGGTTCGCGGAGTTCACCGAGCTGCTCGACACGGTTCTGCGGCGGGACGGCACCACCTGGCGGGGCGACTGGTACGCGGCGGTCGACGCGCGGAGCAGTCCGGGCTGCGTTCAGGAACCTCGGTCACCGTTCGTGGTGGCCGCCAACGGGCCCCGGTCGATGCGGATCGCGGCCCGATTCGGGCAGGGTTGGGTGACCACCGGGCCGGCCGTCGACGAGCTGGACGACTGGTGGGCCGCAGTGGCGGAGCTGACCGTCAGGCTCGACGCGACGCTGGCAGCGCAGGGGCGGGATCCGGCCAGCCTGGATCGCTACCTTTCGCTGGACTCGGCACCGGTCTTCTCGCTGCGCAGCGCCCAGTTCTTCGCCGACCAGGTGGAGCGGGCGGCGAAGCTGGGCTTCACCGATGTGATCACGCACTGGCCACGGGAGAGCAGCTGGTTTGCCGGTGACGAGGCGGTCCTGGTGGAGGTTGCCACCCGCCTCCTGCCGGAGCTGCGCCGCTGAGCCTGAGCGGCGCCAGTCGACTGAGGTGCCCGGGACGACGGCCGAAATCCGACGGCACCTCGGCGAACCGGGTCACCTTGACGCCGGTCACCTGGACGACGGCCACGAAGGCATCGTCGTCGTCCACCAGGACCAGCCGCTCTCCGACGTGTTCGAGTGCTTCGCCTTCGTCGGTGTAGTCGTCGAGCAGGCCGGCGGTGGCGGTCTTGACGCCTTCGAGCACGAGCGTGTTGAGGCGGGACCGTAGTTCACCGGGGGCGCCGAGGGCCAGTGTGCACAGACCGCCGATGCGTGGCCACACCCTGTCGAGGCTACCCGTCCTACAGCTTGCATGAGTCGTCACGAGAGGGCGCGAATGCGGGTACGGTCGGTGGCCGACGACAAGGAGCTGTCCATGACGGACAAACGTGCGGTGCTCATCCCGGGACGCGGGTACGACACCCGGTACCCTCTCTTCCTCTACCTGGGTGAGGCGCTTCGCCGGGTCGGTTTCGGGCTGCACGGCATCTCCTGGCAGGTGCCGGAGGACTTCGATGTCGACACGATCGGCAGGTGGGTGTGCGATCAGGTCTCCCCGACCCTGGATGAGGGCACGGATCTGCTGGTCGGCAAGTCGCTCGGTACCCTTGCCGCTCCGCTCGCGGTCGGCCGGCGGCTGCCCGCCGTCTGGCTCACCCCGTTGCTGCACCGGGGCGAGGTGGTCGACGCGCTGCGCCGGGCTACCGCGCCGTTCGTTCTGGTGGGCGGCACCGCCGACCCGTCCTGGGATGGCGGGGTCGCCCGGCGGCTCACCCCGCACGTGTTGGAGATTCCTGGTGCCGACCATGCGCTGATGGTGCCCGGTCCGCTTGCCCACTCCGCCGAGGCGCTCGGCCGGGTCTGCACGGTGGTCGAGGACTTCGTCCGCTGATCGGTGGTCGCGTTCCACGGGGCGAGGTGTCGGACGGTGGGGCGGGCGTCAGGAGGGGAGATCGGATGAGGTCAGGAGGGCGGTGATCCGTAGATCGGCTGCCACTGCCGGCGGGCAGGTGGCCACCACGGCGGCCGTGCCGACCGGTTCCGCTCCCCGGGCCGAACAGATCTCGTAGCTGGCGCGGACCTGGGCAGCGGTGTCCACCCAGTCGTCCACCACCAGCACCCGGTCGCCGGGGCCCAGAGACCGGTCCCGCACCGCGAGGTCCACACGTCGGCCGCGAAAGTCGGGGGAGCTTCTCGCCCAGGTCAGGGGTCCGGTGGGCAGCCGTCCGTCACCCGGCTTGTGTGCTACCACGAAACCCACTCCGAGGGCGGTGGCTGCCAACGGTCCGAGTAGAAGCCCGGTGACCGCGGGAGACAGGATCACTGTGGGTCGGGTGGCCCGGAACGGTGCAACCAGCGCGGGTCCGAGTGCGGCGAGCGTCGCCGCGTCCCGCCACCATCCGGAGGTGTCGCTGACCAGGTGGCTCGCGCCCGGACCGGGGTCCACCCAGTCGAACAGCTCGACCAGGCGTCTTGTCAGCTCAGTGGGCATGTGACCATCCTGCGTCAGGCACCGGTCGAGCGGCGGCCCACCCGGCCGACCATGTCTCGGATGATCGGCTTCACGTATCCTCCTAATTGCGGGCAAATCAACATGATCACGTTGACATCGGAAGTGCCTTTCTCGTTATGGTCCGACCCGGTTCGACCCGCCGAGAAAGGACCCGACAGGTGGCTGGTAAGCACTCCCGTAGCCGCAGACTCACCTCGCCGGCCGCTCTCTCGGCCAGCGCCGTGGTGGTGGTCGCGCTCGCTGTCGGAAGCACCGTCGGCGCTGTCCGGCTGACCGCCGAGCCTGAGCCGGTGCGACCGGTCGTGATCGACCCGACTCCCACCATCGGGACGAGCGCTCCGGTGACCAACCCGCCCAGCGCCTCGCCGACCGCCAGCGTCGGTGTGTCGCCGAGCCCGACGGCGAGCCCGCAGCCGAGCCGCACCACACAGGCGCCGTCACGTAGCAGGCAGCGCACGGTAGGTCCGACGCCGAAGCCGACGGTCAAGAAGACCACCGCCAGTCCGGTGGTCGAGACCGGATCCTGCGGCGCCTCTTTCTACTGGCAGGGACAGATGACCGCCAACGGGGAGACGTTCGACCCGGAGGGGATGACCGCCGCGCACAAGACACTGCCCTTCGACACGAGGGTGCGGGTGACCAACCCGGCCAGCGGTGAATCGGTGACCGTGCGGATCAACGATCGCGGTCCGTTCATCGAGGGGCGGTGCCTGGACCTGGCGCAGGCCGCGTTCGCCGAGATCGCATCGCTCGACCTCGGTCACATCGAGGTCCGCTACGAGGTGCTCGGCTGAGCCGGTGGAGCGCCGCGATCGGTTCCGGCCCCGGCTCCTCGCGGCCAGAACCGTCTCGTACGAGGGGCCAGGCTCATTCTTTCCCCCAGGCACATCGGGCATGCTGTCGGATGTACGCACGCATCTGCTCCAGTCGGGCCGTAGCCCGCTGAGCCCCGGATCCCGCGCCGGCCTCGGCGCGGCCCTCGTGCTGCTCGCAATCGTCTCGGTGGTCGAGGTGGCGGACGGGCCCACGGCGAGCTACATCGCGTTGATGGTCTCCGCGCCGTTCATGGCCGCCGCGCTCGCTTCCTGGCGGGTCGTGCTCGGGGTCGGTGCCGCGGCCGCCGTGCTGGGGGCGGTCTTCGCCTTGGCCGAGCCGACGATGTCGCTCTCCACCGCTGTCGCGGTGGCGGGCATCGCACTGGGTACGGGAGTCGCGGTGGCGGTGGCGGCGGTTCGGCAGCGGCAGGCGGAGCAGATCGCCGAACTGTCGAAGCTCGCCATGGTGGCCCAGCAGGCGGTGCTACGTCCGCTGGGCCCTCGCCTGGGCGCTCTTTCGGTGGCCGGCCGGTACATATCGTCGACCGCCACGGCCGAGATCGGCGGTGACCTCTACGAGGCGATCGAGACTCCGTACGGCGTTCGAATGATCATCGGCGACGTGCGCGGCAAGGGCCTGGAGGCGGTCCGGTTGGCGAGCATCGTCCTCGGCTCGTACCGGCACGTGGCGTACGAGCGCGCCGATCTGCGGGCCGTGGTGACGGATCTGGACCGGGCTGTGGCGCGCAACGTGGGCGACGAGGACTTCGTGACGGCTGCCCTGGTGGAAGAGCGTGGCGGTACGCTGACCATCGTCAACTGTGGGCATCCGGCGCCGTTGCTGCTCCGTCGCGGGGCGGTGCTTTCTCTTGAGCCGCCGGCACCGGCACCTCCGCTGGGCTTCATGCCGGTGGTCCGGCCGAGGGTCGAGCGGCTGGAGCCGGGCGACAGGTTGTTGCTGTTCACCGACGGGCTCGGCGAGGCGCGGCGGGACGGCGAGTTCTTTCCCACTGCGGACCGGGCCTGGCGGCTGCTCGGTCACGGAACGGTCGGTGACGGCCTCGCTTCGCTGGAGACGGCTCTCGTCGAGTGGGTGCACGGTCGGCTCGACGACGACATCGCACTCGTTCTGATGGAGTACACGGGCTCTCCTGGCAGGGCGACGGTCGCGGTACCGAGTTGGGAGGTCGGTGACGCCGAAGGGTGATCACCGGAGGGCGGCTGCGAACCCGAACCGCAGGTGTGTAATTCCTGTCACTACCGAAGACGGGTTGTCGCTTCTTACCCGTGAGTAATAGAGTCGGGGTTACTGATCGGTAACACCTGTCCGGAAGCGGGGCCAGCCACATGACCCACTACAAGAGCAATCTTCGGGACCTTGAGTTCAACCTGTTCGAGGTGTTCGGAGCGGACCGGGCGTTCGGCCAGGAGCCGTACTCCGACCTCGACGTCGACACCGCGCGGAGCTTCCTCGCCGAAGTCGACCGGCTGGCTCGGCAGGACCTGGCCGCCAGTTACCAGGACAGCGACCGCAACCCGCCGGTCTTCGATCCGGCCACGCACACCGCCCCGCTGCCGGAATCGTTCAAGCGGTCGTACCAGGCCTTCATGGAGTCCGAGTTCTGGCGTCTGGACCTGCCGTCGGAACTCGACGGCACCAACGCCCCCCGGGCGCTGTGGTGGGCGCTCGCCGAGCTGGTGCTCGGCGCCAACGCGCCGGTCTGGATGTACGCCTCCGGCCCGTCCTTCGCGCACGTGCTGCACGTCGAGGGCACCGAGCGGCAGAAGAAGTGGGCCAAGCTCTTCATCGACCGTCAGTGGGGCTCCACGATGGTGCTCACCGAGCCGGACGCCGGCTCGGACGTGGGCGCCGGTCGGGCGCGGGCGATCCCGCAGCCGGACGGCTCATGGCACATCGAGGGCGTCAAGCGTTTCATCACCTCGGGTGAGCACGACCTGAGCGACAACATCGTCCACTACGTACTCGCCCGCCCCGTCGGCGTCGAGGGGGTGGGCGGCCCGGGCACCAAGGGCCTGTCGCTGTTCGTCGTGCCGAAGTACCACTTCGACGAGAACACCGGCGAGTTGGGCGAGCGCAATGGCGTCTTCGCCACGAACGTCGAGCACAAGATGGGTCTGAAGGTCTCCAACACCTGCGAGCTCACCTTCGGTGAGCACGGTGTGGCGGCCAAGGGCTGGTTGCTGGGCGAGAAGCACGACGGCATCCGACAGATGTTCATGATCATCGAGTACGCTCGGATGATGGTCGGTACGAAGGCCATCGCCACCCTCTCCACCGGTTACCTCAATGCGCTGGAGTACGCCAAGAACCGGGTACAGGGTGCCGACCTGACGCAGATGGCGGACAAGACCGCGCCGCGGGTGGCCATCACCGCCCATCCCGACGTGCGTCGCTCGCTGCTGCTGCAGAAGTCGTACGCCGAGGGCCTGCGTGCGTTGGTTCTCTACACCGCCACCTGGCAGGACAAGGTCGCCATGGCGGAGGCGGCCGGTGACGAGAAGGCCATCGAACTGGCCAAGAGGGTCAACGATCTGCTCCTTCCGCTGGTCAAGGGCGTCGGCTCGGAGCGGGCGTACGAGCTGCTCGGGCACGAGTCGCTGCAAACTTTCGGCGGCTCCGGCTTCCTGCAGGACTACCCGCTGGAGCAGTACGTCCGGGATGCCAAGATCGATACTCTGTACGAGGGCACCACGGCGATCCAGAGCCTCGACCTGATCTTCCGCAAGATCGTCCGGGACAACGGCAAGGCGCTGATGGCCGTGGCCGGCGAGATTCAGGAGTTCATCTCCACCGAGGCGGGCAACGGCCAGCTGAAGGAAGAGCGTCAGGCGCTCGGCAGGGCACTCGCCGAGATCCAGAACATCCTTGGCGTGATGACCGGCTGGCTGGGCGAGGCGCAGGGCGGGGACACGCGGGCGCTGTACAAGGTCGGGCTCGGCAGCAGGCGCTTCCTGCTGGCCATCGGGGACCTGGTCGTCGGCTGGCTGCTGCAGAAGCAGGCCGACGTGGCGTTGACGGCTCTGGCCGGCGAGGTGACGGCGACCGACCAGGCGTTCTACACCGGAAAGGTGGCTGCTGCCCGGTTCTTCGCCCGCGAGGTCCTGCCCCGAATCGGCGCCGACCGCCGGATCATCGAAGGTGCCGACCTGGAAATCATGGACCTCCCGGAGGAGGCATTCTGAGCCACGGCGGCACCCGATCGCGACGCGTGGTGGCACCCGGCCCGGCCCGTGTCAACGCAACAGCCGGCGGCCCCAGGCCCGCCGGCTGTTGCCGTGCCTGAGCCGACGCGATCAGCGAACCCGTGGTACGGGTAATCCCGTGGCGGACGGGTAACCGTCGCGGGCCAGTTCGAGTACGCCCAGAGCAACCGCACGGGGGAGTGCCGCGCACATGGGCATTGGTAGTGGGATCTTCCTGATCGCGATCGGCGCGATCCTGACCTTCGCCATCCGGGCCAACGTCTGGTGGGTCGACCTGCGGGCGGTCGGTTGGGTCTTCATCCTGGCCGGGCTGGCCGTGCTGCTCACCACGCTCTGGTTCTGGCAGGACCGCCGCAAGCGGGCCCGGACCCTGATCGTGGAGGAGAACCGCCTCTCGCACCCGACAGCGATGATGCCGCCGCCGCCGGACCCGCCACCACCGACCGCGCCACCGAGCTGAGCGACCCGCCGCCCGCACGTGATCTCCGTGCCGGGGTAGGTCGGTCGATGCCGCAACCTCATCCGTGGCCGCTGATGCTCGCCGGCGTCGCCGGGCTGATCGTGACCCTCTACTTCTGGAACTCGCGTCGACACCCGGTTCGGCTGGTAGCTCAGGCGAACAGGGCGAAGTAGATGGCGATGTGGTGGCAGATCGCGGCGACCAGGGTGCAGGCATGGAAGAACTCGTGGTGGCCGAAGACGGTGGGCCACGGGTTGGGGCGACGCAGCGCGTAGAAGACCGCGCCCACCGTGTAGATCCCACCGCCGACGGCGAGCAGCACAAGTGCGGTGACGCCGCCCTGACGGAGGATGTCGGGCAGCATCGCCACGGACACCCAGCCGAGGGCAAGGTACAGCGGAGCGGAGACCCACCGGCTGGCGTGCGGCCAGACCAACTTCAGTGCCACGCCGCCCAGGGCGCCGCCCCAGACGATCGACAGCATGATGACGGCGGCTCGGGTCTCCAGCAGCAGTACACAGAACGGTGTGTACGTGCCGGCGATGAACAGGAAGATCATCGAATGGTCCATCCGGCGCATGACCGCGTAGCCGCGCGCCGACCACACCCGACGGTGGTACAGCGCGCTGGTGCCGAAGAGACCGCAGACGGTGAGGCTGTAGACGGCGGAGCTGACCAGGGGGGTCCAGCCCGGACGGGCGGCGGCGATCGAACAGAGCACGATCCCGCAGACCAGGGCGACGAAGAAGGCGTACGTGTGCAGCCAGCCGCGCATCCGGGGTTTCCCGATGTCGACCGGCTTGAGCCGGGGGCGTGCTGAGGTGGTCACGCCCATAGGTTACGACAGCGTAGGTTACTTTCAGGTAGTGCCACTGGTCACGCCGTCCGACACGTAGGCGACCGGACTACGGAAAGATGGCGGAATGCGGATCAGACCGGTCGGCACACACGCCCTCCTGCTCGACCTCGCCACACCGCAGGATGCCGCCGCGCACGGAAGGGAAACCGACGACGCCGCCACCGTCGAGGCATGGCGGGCAGAACTGTGGCGCCGTCGCGAACTGGGGGAACTGGTCGCCGCCGAGATCGTGCCGGCCGCCGCCACCGTACTGCTCGACGGCGTACCGGACCCGCCCGCCACCGCCGCCCAGATCGCCACCTGGACCGCCGTCGCACCTCCCACCGGAAGGACGGACGAATCCGCCGTCGCGCCCGCCCGCCTCGTCGAGGTGCCCGTGTCCTACGACGGGCAGGACCTCGCCAGGGTCGCCGAACTCTGGCGGACGGACATACCCGGCGTGACCCGCCGCCTGCGGGGCACCGAGTTCCAGGTGGCCTTCTGCGGCTTCTCCCCCGGCTTCGGGTACCTCACCGGCCTCCCCGCCGAACTGGCCGTACCCCGGCTGGCGACACCTCGGCAACGGGTACCGGCCGGCTCGGTCGCCCTGGCCGGGCGGTACGCGGGCATCTACCCCACCGCTTCCCCCGGCGGATGGTTACTGGTCGGAACGACCGAGGTGACCCTCTTCGACGTGACAGCTGACCCGCCAGCCCTGCTCAGCCCCGGCCTTCGGGTCCGACTGGTGGACCGGTGAACGGCATCGTCGAGGTGCTCCGGGCCGGTGCGATGACCACCGTGCAGGACCTCGGACGGCCAGGCTGGGCGCATCTCGGCGTACCCCGCTCCGGTGCCCTCGACCCGATGGCCCTGCGCCTGGCCAACCGGCTGGTCGGCAACCCGGAACACGCGGCCGGACTGGAAATCACCCTGACCGGTTGCGCCCTGCGCCCCACCCGGGCCACCTCCGTGGCGGTGGTCGGTGCCGAGGCTGACGTGCGGGTCGGACCACGCCCCGGCGACGTCGGCTGCCCGCTGGCCGTACCAGGCGGGACGGTGTTGCACATAGGTCCCGCCCGACGAGGGCTGCGCTGCTGGCTCGCGATGGCCGGTGGTATCGCCGTCGCACCGGTGCTCGGCAGCCGGTCCACCGACACCCTCGCCGGGCTCGGACCGGCCCCGCTACGCGACGGCGACCGGCTGCCACTGGGCACCCCCACCGGACCGCCCGCACCCGTCGAATTCACAGTGCCGATGGCATTGCCGACGGAACTGCGGCTCACCGTGCGGCTCGGCCCCCGGCACGACTGGTTCACCCCGGCAGCACTGGACCGGCTGCTCGGCACGGCGTACCAGGTGAGCCCGTTGAGCAACAGAGTCGGTGCGCGTCTGAGCGGCGCGCCGCTACCCCGCGCGGCAGCCGGGGAACTGCCCAGCGAAGGACTGGTACTCGGCGCGGTGCAGGTGCCGGCGGACGGTCAACCACTCGTCTTCCTCGCCGACCATCCCACCACCGGCGGATACCCGGTCGTCGCGGTGGTGGACGACGTGACCCCGCTCGCGCAGGCCCGTCCAGGCACTACGGTGAGATTCCATGGACCTCAACGCTGATCTCGGCGAGGGCTTCGGCGTCTGGCGTCTCGGCGACGACCAGGCCCTACTGGATCTGGTCACCTCCGCCAACGTCGCCTGCGGCTTCCACGCCGGCGACCCGGCCACGATGCGCCGGGTGTGCGCCGCCGCCGCTGAACGGGGAGTCGCCATCGGAGCGCAGGTGGGGTACCGGGACCTCGCCGGCTTCGGCCGCCGCCACATCGAGTACGAGTTCGCGGCACTGCGCGACGAGGTGCTCTACCAGATCGGCGCGTTACACGCGTTCTGTCGGGCGTACCGAACCCGGGTCCGCTACCTCAAGCCACACGGGGCGCTCTACCATGCGGCGGCGAGCGAGGAACTGCCGGCGGCAGCTCTGCTGGCCGCACTCGAAGACCACGACCCGGAACTGCCGGTGCTCTGCCCGCCCGGGTCGGTTCTCGCCCAACTCGCCCAGGGAGCCGGCGTCCGGGTGGTGGCCGAAGGTTTCGCTGACCGCAACTACCTGCCGAACGGTTGCCTGGTACCGCGCACCTCACCGGACGCGTTGGTCACCGACCCGCAGGAGGTGGCCCGCCGGGCGGTGCGGATGGCCACCGAGCAGGTCGTGGTGACCGTCGACGGCGGCACCGTCCCGTGCCCGGTCGAGTCAGTCTGCCTGCACGGCGACAGCCCCGGCGCGGTGGCGGCAGCGGAACTCGTCCGTGCCGCCCTCCTCGATGCCGGGGTCACCCCCGCACCGTTCACCTGAGGTGCCCTCCTGACGGAGCGGCCGGAGGAGGTCAGTCGGTGTCCATGCCACGCAGGACCAGCGGCAGCCGGCCGGCGCCGCCGTCGACCACCCGCACCGGTACGCCCCAGTCCTGCCGGGTCAGATGGCAGGCTGCGTGCTCCACGTCGGCGTCACAGGTGGCCGCCTGGGCGGTGACCTGAAGCACCCCGTGAGGTACGGCACCGTCGATCACCAGTCGCCGGGACAGTTCCGTGCCGGCCCCCGCTCCCTCGACCAGCAGCTCCGGCGGCGACGCCGAGACGACGAGCCGGGTGGACGGACCGAAGGTGTCGTCCAGCTTCTGCCCGGGTGCGGGGGTGAAGACGACGTCCAACACCACCTCGCCCGCCGCCAGGTCGGTCGGTCGGCGCTCGGTGCGGTGCCGGGGCCCGTCGATGGTCTCCGCACCCGCCGCCGAGAGCGCACCCGGCGCCAACCGGGTGATGCGGTGTGCCGCCGACTCCACCACCAGCACCGCACCGTCGGCGGTCAGCACCAGGTCACTCGGTTCGGCCAGGCCGGTCGCGACGGTGGCGACCCGATCGGCGGTCGGGTCGTACCGGCGGACCGCGCCGTTGTAGGTGTCGGCGACGAGGACGGAGCCGTCAGGCAGGGCGCAAACGCCAAGCGGGTGCTGAAGCAGAGCCTGCGCCGCGGGCCCGTCCACGTGGCCGAAGTCGAACAGACCCTGACCCACAGCGGTACCCAGGACACCGTTCTCGACGTACCGGACGGCGCTGGTCTCGCTGTCGGCGATCCAGAGCCGGCTGCCGTCGGTGGAGACGGCGAGCCCGGACGGCTGCGCTAGCCACGCCTCCGCCAGCGGCCCGTCCCGCAGTGCCTCCACGGTCGTACCGGCGTACATGCCGGCGGTGCGCTTGACCGGGTCGAACCACCAGAGCTGGTGGATGCCGGCCATAGCGACGATGAGCTTGTCCTGGTACCAGGCGAGATCCCAGGGTGAGGAGAGATCGACTGACCGGGCGTCGTGCGCGTGGTCGTCGACCGTCGACCGCCACTGCCGGCCGGTGCCGGCCACAGTCACCACCTCTCCGGTAGCCAGCCGGACGCCCCGCAGCAGATGGTTGACGGTGTCGGCGACCACCAGGTCGTAGCCGGCGACCTCGGCCACCTGCGGGGGCAGCAGACACAGCCCCTGCGGCTCGGAAAAGGTCGCGGCAGCGGCGGAACCGTCGGTGCGACCCCGCTCACCGGCGCCGATGGCACGAACGACTGTGTCACCGTCGGCTGCCAACTCGACCAGTCGGTGCCGCGCGGAGTCGGAAACCAGCAGACCTCCGGAGGGCAGGGCGACCGCCTTGCCCGGAAACCGCAGGGTGCTCTCCGGTTCGGCGACCGGGACGTACGGGCCATCGCCCCGGTGCAGCGTGCCCTTCGCCTCGTGGCTGGCGATCAGTTCGTCGACCAGCCGGGTCAGCCCGTCGGCATGACCCTCGCCCGCCATGGTGGCCACCACGTACCCCTCCGGATCGATCACCGCGAGGGTCGGCCAGGCGCGGGCCGCGTACTGCTGCCACATGTCCAGCTCAGGATCGTCGAGGACGGGGTGATGCACGCCGTACCGCTCGACGGCGGCGGCCAAGGCGTCGGCGTCCTTCTCGTGTTCGAACTTCGGTGAGTGCACACCGATCACCACGAGGACGTCGGCGTACTTCTGTTCCAGGGGACGTAACTCGTCAAGTACGTGCAGGCAGTTGATGCAACAGAAAGTCCAGAAATCCGCAATCACGATCTTGCCTCGCAGGTCGGCGAGCGTCAGCTCCCGCCCGCCGGTGTTCAGCCAGGCCCGACCTCGAAGCTCGGGAGCCCGCACACGTGCACTCATGACCTCATCGTGCCCTACCGACGTAGGCGGGCTGACGCTAAGGGGCAGGCCGGGCAAGGCGGGCCGACGGGGGCGGCAGGCCGGGAAAAGGCACCGCGCGGCGGACACGGTCTGCGGCCACCCCTGCCCTCCCGACGGCCGCGGGAGCGGGACCTGTCGCGGAGTGCGAGCGTTGCCCGGCGGGGCCACGGGCGAACCGTGACCCCGCCGTCGCGTACGCGGGCTCAGCCGCCGGCCGCCGCCTTGAGGCAGAGCACCGGGTTGGCGGTGGCGCTGCGGAGGTCCACATGCGGCATGGCCGGGTCGGGGCAGTTGTCCTTCGACTCGACCTTCGACACCACGCTGAAGGAATCCGGCTCGGTGCAGTCGGCAGCCACGGCGGTGGTGCCGGAACGCTTGACGCAGGAGCCGACCGGCGGATCGAAGGCGTTCGCGTCGTCCGACCCACCGATCATGCCGAGGAGCATCAGCAGGCCGAGCGGAACGGCCAGGATGAGCACTGCGGCGACAAGCACTGCGGCGAGCACCCGTCCGTTGCGTACCTTCGGTGGCGGGGATTCCGCGTCCGGTTCGGCGACGGGCTTGAACGCGTCGAATCGGCCCTGCTCCACCTCGCCTGACGCACTGCCCGGACCAGGGCTCCATGGTGGCGCGGACTGGGGTGGCGGTGGGAACGCAGTCGTGTGTTCGCTGCCCGGCTCGGACCGGACGGGAGAGCCGTAGGCGCCACCCTGGCGTTCGGTCGGCCCGCCGTACGGGTTGTGGCCGGGGCCACCGAACTGGTCACGCGGCGTGCCGCCGAACGGGTCGGCCGGCCGTTCCGGCTCGGCGTGCGGACGTACGCCGTTGACCTGCCGGTTGGCTGGTGGTGCATCGACGAAGGACGGCATCGCCGGTGGGGCAGCCGGCGAAGCCGGAGCGACCGGACCGGCGAAGGCGTTGAGCCCACCCATCGGCGGTTCCCGGTCGGCGGAGCGGGATTGCGGTACCTGCTCGAAGCGCTCCAGCCCCTGATCGCCTCGGGCTGCGGCCGGGTCGACGTCGAATCGACCCGGCCCCTGGTCGAAGCGGGGTACGGGTGGCTGATCGCCGTGCGCCTGGGCGGGCTCCTCGGTGTGCTCGGTGTGCTCGGTGCGCGCCGGCCGGCCGTACACCCTCGGTTGGGGCGCGGGTGAACCGGCCGGGCGCACCGGGTGGTCGGTCGGCGGCATGACCCGGCTGGACAGCGGGACGGACGCACTCGCCGCGACACCACCACCGGCCGGCGGTCCGGACCGGCCTTCGGCTTCCGGAGAGGTCCGGGGGGACGGGATGGCCGGGGGTTGTGATTCGTCGTGTCGGGGCTCGGGCTGACCCCATGCCGTTCCGCCGGCCGATCCGGCCGGGTCGTCGGTGAACGGTGCGGGCTGGGCGAAGTCGGCGGGTGGGGTGGCGGCCAGGCTGGCACCGGGCACCCGTTGTTCCTGCGGCGGCAACGGCACCATGTTGGCGGGTGAGATGCCCGGGGCGGGCGCGGGCCGGTAGACCGCGTCGTCAGGCCGGTTCACGTCGGGCTCGGCGTTGGTCTGGGGCGCGGCGGTCGCCTGACCCCACGCCTCCCCGGGCGCCCACGGCTCGACGTCCGGCACGGCGGACCGGTCGGCGGCGGTACGGGAGGGGAGGGGCTCGGCGGACGGGCTCCACGTCGGCTGCGGTCCAGGGTTGGGGTTTCCTCCGGTCCAGCCGGTCAGCTCTTCCCGGGCGGGGGTAACCCATTCGGGCTGTGCCGGTCGGTCACCGCCCGGGTTCCGGGCCTCCGCTGGTTGCTCGGCCGCCCAGCCGCCTGGCTCTCGTCGTTGGCCGGCTGCCCAGCCGGGCTGTTCCGGCTGCTCGGCGGGCCATGTCTCGGCCCCGGACGATCCGTCGGTGGGTCGCTGTTGCTGACCCGCGTCGGGGACCGGCACCTGGGCGCTGGCCCGGGCTGCCGGCTCGCGGGGGGGTGTGGGCTGGTCGGTCTGCGCCCAGGCTGGTTGGGCCGACTCGGACTGACCTGCGGTCGAGGCCCACCCGGGAGCCTGGTCGTCGACGTGGGGGGAGTTGGCCCAGTCCGGCTGGTTCCCCGGTGCCTGACCGGTAGGCCGTTCGGGTTGGTTCGCGGCTGGTTTGTCCGGTGTCCATTCTGCCGGCTGTGCGGTGTCCGCCGTAGCGGGCTGGGCGGCCCAGGCCGGCCCGGACTGGCCGCCGTTCGCCCAGGCGGGTCCGTCTGATGTGGGTGGTGGTCCGGCTGGCGACCAACCCGGGCTCGGCTGCTGTGGCTGGTCCCCCTGCGGTGCCCAGGTCGGCTGGTTGCCGGCAGCCTGTTCCCAGTTGCCCGGCACGGTTTCCGCCTGCCGGGTCGCCTGGGCGCTACCCCAGGCGTTGCCCTGCTGGTTCGCCCAGGCTGGTGGGGGTGTGTCCGGGCGGGCGGGTGGTGGCGGAGCCCAACCGAGATCGGGGGCGGATGCGCCGTACCCGTTGTCCTGTTGAGCCGGTCGGTCGCCGTACGGCGCCGGTCCGCCGCCGCCCGGCGGCACCTCGTCCGGCTCCTGGCCGGGGCGGTGCGGGCCCTCGGACGTCATGCGTGCGCCTCCTCCATCACATGTCGGCCGCCGTCGCCGATAATCTCGGCAGGGCAGCCGGCGGTGCCGACGTACCGGCAGTGCCGGCTCCCCGCACCGTATCCCGGTACCCGCTGGTGGACTTCCGGGGAGCGTCTATCGTCACTGTCCGTCGTCAGACGGTGTCGAGATGCTTCTATCACCTCGGCCTGTCCCCGAGCGTGGACGACGACCGAGCCCCACCGTACCGGGCGCTGCGTCGGGGCGGTATCCCGGTGTCAGTGGCCGGTCGTAACGCCGACGACCCGCCCGGTCAGCCCGGGCGGGTCGTCGATCTGGAGGAGGCCGATAAGGCCGTGTGGCGTCAGTGCATGTGACGCTGGGCAATGGCGAGGATCTCGTCGCGGACCGCAGGCGAACTGGCGGAGCGCAGGGCCCGCTCGATGGCGCGGGCGCGGCGGTTGGCGTCGCGGCGGTTGCGGATTCGCTCGATCATGCTCATGGTGTCTCTCCTCCTGGCTATTCGGTTGTCGTCCCGTCGTCTCCTCCATTGAAGCGCAGAGCGCCTCGGTTATCCAGCGATTATTAGGTGAGCTGAGACACCAGCCTAAGATTCTTAGGTCACGGGCTGCTGCCTACGGTGCTTTCTTCACCGAATGGCAACGGCCGGTGTGCCGGGCGGTAACCCGTGACACACCGGCCGTAGCCGTCGCGCGAGGTATCAGGTCCAGGCGAGCAG
This sequence comes from Micromonospora sp. HNM0581, assembly GCF_012726175.1. GTDB lineage: Bacteria > Actinomycetota > Actinomycetes > Mycobacteriales > Micromonosporaceae > Micromonospora. Next base: position 103,427 of record NZ_JAASAD010000003.1, on the reverse strand, counting down.
CGTCGCCTCCGGATCCGCGAGGAAATCGCCAACGTCCCGCAGGAACTTCGACCCCAGCTCACCGTCGACGATCCGGTGGTCGAAGGAAAGGCCGAGCGTGGTGACAAGACGCGGCTTGACCTTGCCCTTGTGGACCCAGGGCTGCTCGCGTACCGCCCCGAAGGCCAGGATCGCCGACTCGCCCGGAGGCAGGATAGGGGTACCGGTGTCCACCCCGAACACCCCGACGTTGGTGATCGTCAAAGTGCCGCCCGACATGTCGGCCGGCGAGGTCCGGCCCGCCTTGGCGGTCTGCACCAGGCCGGTCATCGCATCGGCGAGCTCGCGCAGCGTCAACCGGCCGGCATCCTTGATGTTCGGCACGATCAGGCCGCGCTCGGTGGCCGCCGCGATGCCGAGGTTCACGTACTCCTTCACGACGATCTCGTCGCCGGCCCAACTGGAGTTGACCATCGGATGCCGCCGGACCGCCAGCAGCACCGCCTTCGCGACCAGCAGCAGCGGAGAGACGCGCACGTCGCGCCACTCCCGCCGCTCACGCAGCCGGTTGAGGGCCTTCATGGCCCGGGTCACGTCCACGGTCAGGAACTCGGTGACGTGCGGGGCGGTGAAGGCCGAACGGGACGTGTTCTCGGCGGTGAGCCGGCGTACGCCCTTGACCGGAATGCGCTGTTCGCGATCCGTGCCGAAGCTCGCCGCCGAGCTGACCGAGGTGGTGACCGTCGACGGCTCGACCGCCGGGGCCGCCGCCCGCTGTACGTCGTCCCGGGTGATCGAACCGGACGGTCCGGTTCCGGTCAGCGCGCCCAGATCGACCCCGAGGTCCCGGGCGAGCTTACGTACCGGCGGCTTGGCCAGTACCGGCCCGCTGTGCCGACCGTTGCCGTTGGCCGGCGTGGCGGTGGGCGGGACAGGTGCCGAAACGACCTGCGCCGGGGGGCTCTGGACCGGTACGGACGTGACCTGGGCCGTGTCTTTGCGGGGACGACGCTTCGCCGCGGTGGTGCGCGGGCCGTAGCCGACGAGAACCGCGGTACGGCCACCCGGAGCGGGGCCGCCGATGAGCCCCGGCTCGACCGCACCCTCGGCCGGCGCGACCTCGACAGCGGCCAACGACGCCGCCGACGGGACAGGCCGGTCGCTGGCCGGCGCACCGGTGGTGGACCCCTGCACCGGGCCAGCGTCCGGGTCGGTGTCGATCGCGATGATCGGGCTGCCGACCTCGACGGTCGAACCCTCCGGGTGGAAGATCGCCTGGACCTGGCCGGCCCACTTCGCCGGGATCTCCACGGCCGCCTTGGCCGTCTCCACCTCGACGATGGGTTGGTTCAGCTCGATCGTGTCGCCCACCTTGACCAACCAGGCGAGGATCTCACCCTCGGTCAGGCCCTCGCCCAGGTCGGGCAGATTGAACTCCTTGATCCGCGACATGCTGCTCACCAGCCGAAGGTACGGTCGACGGCGTCGAGTACCCGGTCGAGGTCGGGAAGGTACTCCTCCTCCACCCGGGCCGCCGGGTAGGGCGTGTCGAAGCCCGCCACCCGCAGCACCGGCGCCTCGAGCGAGTAGAAACACTCCTCGGTGATCCGGGCCGCGATCTCCGCACCGAGACCGACGTTCGACGGTGCCTCGTGCACCACCACCGCACGACCGGTACGACGCACCGACTCGTACACCACGCCGAGGTCCAGCGGGGAGAGCGTACGCAGATCGACGACCTCCAGGTCCCGGCCGTCCTCAGCAGCGGCGGTCGCCGCGTCGAGGCAGGTACGCACCATCGGACCGTAGGCGAGCAGCGTGGCGTCGGTGCCGGCCCGCGCCACCCGGGACGCGTGCAGCGGGTACGCCTCGGACAACGGGCCGTCCAGATCGACGGCACCCTTCTCCCAGTAACGCCGTTTCGGCTCGAGGAACACGATCGGGTCGTCCGAGGCGACGGCCTGCTGGATCATCACGTAGGCGTCCTGCGGGTTGGCGCAGGAAACCACCTTCAACCCGGCGGTGTGCGAGAAGTACGCCTCGGGCGACTCGGAGTGGTGCTCGACCGCGCCGATGCCGCCGCCGAACGGGATCCGGATCACCATCGGAATGTTGAGCTTGCCCCGCGAGCGGTAGTGCATCTTCGCCACCTGCGACACGATCTGGTCGTAGGCGGGGTAGACGAAACCGTCGAACTGGATCTCGCAGACCGGACGGTAGCCCCGGATGGCCAAGCCGACCGCGGTGCCGATGATGCCGGACTCGGCAAGTGGCGTGTCGATCACCCGCTGGTCGCCGAAGTCCTTCTGCAGGCCGTCGGTGATCCGGAAGACCCCGCCGAGTTTGCCGACGTCCTCGCCCATGATGACGACCTTCGGGTCGTCCTCGAGTGCCCTGCGCAGGCCCACGTTGAGGGCTTTACCGAGGGTGAGCGTCTCCGTGGCCATCAGTGCACGCTCCCCTCGAACGACTCCAGGTACCGGCTGAACTGCGCACGCTGCTTGTCGAGTAGCGGCGATCCTCCGGGGTAGACGTGGTCGAACATGGTGGTGGGCTCCGGGTCCGGCATCGCGAGCACCCGCTCACGCAGATCCACCGCCTCGCGGCGGGCCTGCTCGTCGACCTCGGTGAAGAACGCCGCGTCGGCGATCTTCTCCCGTTCCAGGAAGGTTTTCATCCGGGCGATCGGGTCCTTCGCCTGCCACGCCTCGACCTCGCTGGCGATGCGGTAGCGCGTAGGGTCGTCGGAGGTGGTGTGCGCGCCCATCCGGTACGTGTACGCCTCGATCAGGCTCGGGCCCTGCCCGAGCCGGGCGTTGTCCAGCGCGTGTCGGGTCACCGCGTACGTGGCCAGCACGTCGTTGCCGTCGACCCGGATGCCCGGGAAGCCGAAGCCGGCGGCCCGCCGGTAGAGGGGGATGCGTGTCTGCCGGTCCAGCGGCTCGGAGATGGCGTACTGGTTGTTCTGGCAGAAGAACACCAGCGGGGAGTTGAACACGCCGGCCCAGACGAACGCCTCGTTGACGTCGCCCTGGCTGGTGGCACCGTCGCCGAAGTAGGCGATCACCGCCTCACCGTCGTCGCTACCGGTCTTGCCGTCCATTGCGACACCCATGGCGTAGCCGGTCGCGTGCAGGGTCTGCGCCCCGATCACGATGGTGTACATGTTGAACTTGAACTCGTTCGGATCCCAGCCGCCCTGGTCGACTCCGCGGAACAGGCCCAAAGGCATGATCGGGTCGATGCCACGGCAGTAGAGGACGCCGTGTTCGCGGTAGGTGGGGAACGCCATGTCCTGCGTACGCAGCGCCCGGCCGGAACCGACCTGAGCCGCCTCCTGGCCGAGCAGGCTCGCCCAGATGCCCAGCTCGCCCTGCCGTTGCAGGGCCGTCGCCTCGGCGTCCAGCTTCCGAACGAGCACCAGGTCGCGGTAGAGGCCGCGGTACTCCTCGTCGGTGAAGTCGACGCGGTACTCGATGCCGTCCGGGCCGGTCACGCTCTCGATCCGCTCCCCCGCAGGGGTGAGCAGCTGCACCAGCTCGGGATCGCCGGTCGTGGCCTTTCTGGATCGGGGTGCGGCTCGCCGGCCGCGGGCCGGAGCCCCAGGGTCGCCCTTTGCCATCCGTCTCTCCCTGTCGTGTCTGCGTCGGCACCGGGGGGTCACCCGGCCGCGCGACTCGTGCGCCCGTCCCGGCTGGTGCCGGACCGGTTCCTGGCGGCCGCGCCTGACCCCGGTAGAGGTTGCCGCGCGGCATGAGCCGGATTCTGGCCGAACCCGGTTCGGGAGCGCCGGTGCCCAGTCGCGCCTACCGCGTGGGTGCGCGGAGGTCGCGGCTGCGCTGCCGCCGTGACTCCAGTTTCGCATCAGAGGTGAGTCGCCCCACACCCCGCCTGCCTCGCATCCGACGTCTGGCCCGCTTCGTTACCCGAAACACCGGAGAGCCGGGTCGAGCGACGCACGACCGTTCCGGTGGTGGTTCGTCACCGTTCAGCCAGATACGCGTGTCGACACGCGGTGTGGGGTTGGCTGACACAGAGTCACTGTCTCAGGCTGATCCGGCGGGTCGAGCAGCTTCCGAGGCCCGCCGGGGACGCCGGTGGGCGGCCTCGACCAGAGGTGACGACGAGGAGTGCGTGGTGTCCGAACCAGGTGAAGGCCCCGGGACGCCGATCCTCGGCCGGCACCGCGCACCCGGCTATCGCCGGGTGGTGGGTGCCCATCGCGCTGTCCGAACCACCGGGCCCGCCCGCGGTTACCTACTGACGGTGGCACTGCTCGTCGGCACGGCTTCGATGCCGCTGCTCGCAGCGATCAGCACCGGCTCCGCGACGATCGGCAGCACGGCACTGCCGGATGACGGCACACCGTTCATCCCGACGCCCTCGGCCGGTCCGGTGGTGGTCCCGGCGGCACCCACCGGTGCTCCGACGTCCACCGTGACCGCCGTGCCCTCGGTCGAGCCGGCGGCTGCACCGGTCGACCCCACGATGCCGACGCCACGGCTGACGACGGTCGGTACCCCGGTCGAGCACACGCCGGCCCGCCGCCCCGACGCACCGCCGGCCGCACCGGCGATCCCGCCGCCCACCAGCACCCCCGCCCCTCGCCCGGCACCCGAGCCGACCCGGGCCCCCGCGCCGTCACCGGCCCCGACGAGCGGTTCACCGACGCCGAGCGCCGGCCCGGACCCGCCACCCGCCTCCGCCGAACCGACCGGTGATCCGTCAGCGTCCGCCGACCCGGGTCCCTCGGATGCCCCTTCGGCCTCCGCCGGACCGACAACGCCGACGCCGACGACCGGCCCGAGTGCGTCGAGCGGCCCCCCGACGTGTGTCGAGCCCACCGCGCCGGGAGGTCCGTCGGTCTCCCCCAGCGGAGGTGGTTCCGCGCCGACGCCTCCGCCGGCCGATCTCGTCACCGAATCCTCACCACCGGGCGTACCCGAGCGCAATCGCAGCGCCCGCGCGCGGGCACGGATCCGCCTCCGGGAGCGGTGCCGGCCGGTTGCCGGGGGGACGGAGCTGCGGTGAGTGCGGGCGTACGTCAGCTGTCGTCGGCGAGGCGGTGTCGGTTGGCGTCGATCCAGGCGTCCAGAGCCGCCGGGTCGTCCGGATCGATACCGTCGGCCATCAACTGGGCCACCGCAGCGGTGGCCGGGCTGCGCCGCTCACCTGTCGCGTAGAGCCGGACGAACTCCGGCACCATCTCCTCGATAGCGGCGTCCGTGGCGATGGCCGCCGACTCGGGCAGACCACGCCGGTGGGCCGCGTACCCGGCCCAGGCGCGCAGCACCCGGGGCAGCATCGCCGCGTCGTCCATGTCGAGGACGGCCCGGCGGTGCACCCAGTCGAGCAGGAACAGACCGGCGACGGTGGGGCTCCACCGCAGCGGGTCGGCGTCGGGGAAGGTGGCCGCATGGTCGAGCAGCAGCCCCAGACAGAAGTGCAGTGAGGCCAGCTCGGCGTCGTCGACCGAGTCCAGTCCGGTCCGGGCGGCGTCCGGTGAACTCAGGAACCGGCGGATCTCGGCAGCTCGTTCGGCGTCGGGTAGTGGTTCGTCGGCCTGCCGGGGCGGCGGTGCGGTCGCGGTCGGCAGTACCGCCAGCCGCGCCCCGACGAGCGCCCGATCGGTTGCCAGTGAGGCGGCGCCCGGCAGCTGCCCCAGGTGGTCGGTCACGGCCAGGTGACGGCTCACCTGATCGCGCATCCGGGTCGGACTCTCTTCCCGGAACCAGGTCAGCTCGTCATCGGCGCACAACTGCCGCACCTGATCCAGGATCCGCCCAGCGGGACCGCCGACGAACACGTCCTTGGTGATGCCGATGTTGTGGTCGACCAGGGCGACCAGGGCGTGTTCCGGCCCTCCCGTGGCGTCGTCGTAGGCGAATGTCGCCAGGTAGGAGGTCTGGTCTCCGTACACGTCGCCGTAAGCCCAGGTGCCGGTGACGTGCACCTTCCCGAGTTGCCCGCACCAGGCCGGTGCGGTCGCGCCGGGCCGTACCCGGTCCGCGCCGGCCGCGTCCGGGACGAGGGCCGCGAAGACGGCCCGGACCGTCGTCGCGGCAGCCGCCCGTCGTCTCGATGTGGCGGCGAGGAACCCGCCGACGAAGTCGCGTACCGCCGCCTCCCGGTCCGTCTCGGCGACCTCGTAGACGCTGCCGAGTAGGGCCGCACCGAGCATTTCCGCATCGAGGGCCGAGTCGAGCTTGGTCACGTCGCGTGCGGCGTGTAGCACCGCGTCGTAAGGGGTCTGTGGCGTGGCCATGACTCGACCCTACGCCGATCGGTGGTATCCAGGAACGTTCAGCGTCCGGTCAGCGGTGGCGGGCGACCTCGAGGACCGTACGTGCGTCGGCGTGCGCGGCGATCACGGCCCGGACCGGGGCCAGTACCTGCTGTTCACTGACACCGGCCACGGCCAGGGTGAGCTGAGCCTCCGCCCGCCGACGGGCCTGCCGGGCGGCCCACCGCACCAGCGGGCGGGTCGCGGCCGCGACGACCAGCCCGACCAGTGGTCCCCCGAGCAGCAGCAGGGTCGGTACCGGCACCTCACCGACGGTCGGGTGCCGCAACTGCGGCAGTCCGAGTGCCTGCACCACGTAGCCGAGGGCCAACCAGCCCAGCCCGGCCACCGAGGCAAGCGTCAGCAGCCACTGCAGCCCGCCGACCAGCCGCCACCAGAGACGGGGACGGTCGACGCCGAGATCGGTGTTGCCGAGCGCGCGATCCAGGGCGTCCGGCAGGTCGCCGAGGCGGGACCGGGCCGCCGTGGCCATCGCCTCCGGCCACGCGTTCGGCAGCCCGGCGCCGGCCCGATCAGCCACTGTCCGCAGGGCCAGTGCCAGTGCGGACTTGTCGGCCGCACTGGGCTCGGGTACCGAGGTGGCGGCGACCAGGGCGTCCGGGTCGTCACCGGTCCGCCGGTCGGGCAGGTGTAGCCGACGCAGCGGGTCGGCCCGCAGTCGCCGCCACAGCCGCAGCAACGGCCAGCCCGTGGCCGCCGCGGCGCGATGCCGGTACGCCTGTTCGACCGCTGCCACGACGGTCGGCACTCCCGCCGCTCTGCACAGGGCCCGGTCCAACGCCGTCACTGCGGGATCGTCGGCGGCGAGCACGGTACGGGGCTCGCCGACCATGTCGTCCAGGGTGTCGACGACGGCGTCGACGTCGCCGGAGAGACGACGCAGTGCGGCCTGCCGTTCGGCGACGGTGCGCTCCAATGCCGCCCGCAGCGGCTCCAGGCCCCCCGAATCGGCGACCGTGGTGGTCAGCAGCGGTACCCCGTCCAGCCCGTCCGCGTCGAGCAGGCGACGCAGGTCCGCCAGTACCCGGGGCACCTCGGCCGGAGGTAGCCGGTCGCTCTGGTTGAGCACGACCACCGTCACGTCGCGGTGTCTGCGGAACTCGCGGAGGTAGCTGCGGTGCATCACCCGGTCGGCGTACTTCTGCGGGTCGACCACCCAGACCACCAGGTCCACCAGGCCGAGCAGCCGGTCCACCTCCAGCCGGTGGGCGTGTTCGACCGAGTCGAAGTCCGGCAGGTCGAGCAGGATCAGCCCGTGCAGCGTGGACTCGTCGTCGCCGTCGAGCAGGCTCTCCCGGACGAACCGGTGACGGGGCAGCACGCCGAGCCAGTCGAGCAGTCGGGTACCCCCGTCGAGTGGCCCCCAGACGCAGGCGTGGGTGACACCGGTGGTGGGCCGGCGTACCCCGACCGGTGACAGCTCCATCCGGGCCATCGCGTTGAACAGGCTCGACTTGCCGCTGCCGGTGGCTCCGGCCAGCGCCACCACGGTGTGGTCGCGGGAGAGCGTCAGTCGGGTCCCGGCGCGTTCGACCAGGGTGCGGGCCGGCACCAGCGGGGTGTCCGGCAGGTGACCGTCGACGAGGCCGAGGAACCGCCGTATCGCCTCCAGCCGGGCGATCAGCTGGTCGGCGTCCACCCGCCCGTCGGCGATTCGCAACGCCTCGCGGAGGCGTCCGCCCATGCCGGTCACGGCCGTTCCCCCTCGGTCACTGGGGCGCCGACGCCCGTCGTCGGTACGTCGAGCACCGGTGCGGCGCCGGCGAAGCCACTGCGCAGCCGGGCAGCTTCCACCCGTTCGGCTGATCGGCGCAACGCCGTCGCGGTCCGGGCTGCCGGTCGGGCCTGCCGGGTCCGCGCGAGGTAGCGGGTCGCCTCGTCGTCGAGCAGCACCGTCACCCGCTCCAGCAGATCCTCCCGGGCCCTTCTGGCGAGCGTCCGCACCGCCTGGTCGCCGAAGATCGCTTGCAGTACCGCCTGGCCGGCGAGGGTGGTTCCGGCTCCGGTGGCGACCTCGATTCCGGTCGGGACGAAGGCGGTGGAGGCGAAGACCGCGATCATTACGGCCAGCCCGGTGGCGTTGACCGCGTATGCCGCTGTCCGTGCCACGAATCGTCGGTCGCCACCTTCGGCCCGGACCAGTTCCAGTACGCCGCGCTGCCAGTCGCGGACCAGCCGCTCGGCGCGCTGCGGCAGGTCGCCGGAGTGTCGGCCGAGGTCGGGTTCGAGTAGCGCCGCACCGGCGGGGTGTGCCTTCCAGGCGGTGTACGCGTGCTCGGCCGCCTCTGCGGCCACCCCTCGCAGGAGGGTGACCAGCTGCGACTCGATCGCGTCCCGTAGCTCCACGGCCGGGGCCGGGCGGCCGGAGAGGGTGGCCATGACGCGGTCCCGTAGTCGGCCGATACGTGCTTCGAGGGTGCGGAAGAAGTCGCTGGTGCCGATGAACTCCTGCCAGCGGGCGAGCACCTCGCCCCGGAGCAGCCGGCCGTCCCGCAGGCCCTGGTCGACCGTCCGGTTCGCTGCCCGGTACACCGCCTGTACCCGGTCGTCGAGCGCGTCGGCGGTGGTGACCTGCTCGTCGACGGCGAGGACCAGGCCTTCGACGGTGGGTTGCAGCAGGGCCAGGGCGCCGCCCAGCGTCTGCCGGACCACCGACGCGCGGGCCTCCGCGTCGGCGGCGAGCCGGGCGAACCAGTCGGCAAGCGGCGCGGTACTGCGGCCCGGTAGCAGCCCCTGCCCGTCGATCCAGGTTTCCGGGAGCACGAACAGCGGTGCGGCGTCGAGGCCCTGCCCGGCCAGCATCTCGGCGAGGTGGGCGGCCACCTCGTCGGTCGCCTCCGCGGGCACCCGGTTGAGCACCAGGGCGAGTACCGCACCTCTGGCCCGGGCACCGTGCAGCAGCTCCCACGGGACGGCGTCGGCGTACCGGGCGGCGGTGGTGACGAAGAGCCAGAGGTCGGCAGCGGCGAGCAGCTGGCTGGCCAGCGCCCGGTTGGCGTCCACCACGGAGTCGATGTCGGGGGCGTCGAGGAACGCCAGACCCGGCGGAAGTGCCGGCGCGGTGACCAGGTGCAGGGTGCGGGGATCGTCGCCAGGCTGGTTGGTGCGGGTGAGCCCGGGCAGCAACTCGCCCCGGCGGAACCAGGCCGAGTCGGCCGGATTGCAGACCAGCACCGGGGACCGGGTGGTGGGTCGCAGTACCCCGGCGGCGCTGACCCGGGCCTGCACCAGGCTGTTGACCAGTGTCGACTTGCCGGCGCCTGTCGAACCGCCGACGACCACGAGCAACGGTGCGTCGAGGCGGGCCAGTCGGGGCAGTAGGTAGTCGTCGAGTTGGTCGGCGAGGGCAGCGACGGTACGCGTGGCCATTTCGGCCGAGGGCAGGGCGAGCGGAAACCGGGTCGCCCCGATCGCGGCGCGCAGGTTGGTCAGGGCGTCCGTAAGGGTGTCGTCCCCGGTGGCTGCGGGCCGGTCCTCGCCGACGCCGGTGGACCCGGTGCGGGCTGCGACGGCGGGCGCGCCGGACGGTGAGGCGGAATCGCCGTGCGTCGTCACCGCTAAAGCGTGCCCGACCGACACAAGGTAAGACAACCGGTCGACAAGACTGGCGAGTTGCGCCGATCTGACTCAACCCCGACTTGACGATCGGCGGAAGCGTGGCACTATTGAGTCAAGGTCACTCAACTTGAGGTGGGTCGCTGCGGACGGCATACGTCGCACAGCGAGACGGGAGGTCCCGTCACCTGCTCAACGTAACGAAGCGAGGAAGCGAAGATGGCACGTGCGGTCGGTATCGACCTCGGCACGACGAACTCCTGCGTCAGCGTTCTGGAGGGCGGTGAGCCCACCGTCATCGCCAACGCTGAGGGCTCGCGGACGACCCCTTCGATCGTCGCGTTCGCCCGTAACGGCGAGGTGCTCGTCGGCGAGGTCGCCAAGCGTCAGGCGGTGACGAACCCGGATCGGACCATCCGCTCGGTCAAGCGGGAGATCGGCACCAGCTGGTCCGTCGACATCGACGGCAAGAAGTACACCCCGCAGGAGATCTCGGCCCGGACGCTGATGAAGCTCAAGCGGGACGCCGAGGCCTACCTGGGCGAGCAGATCTCCGACGCGGTGATCACCGTCCCGGCCTACTTCAACGACGGCCAGCGTCAGGCCACCAAGGAGGCTGGCGAGATCGCCGGCTTCAACGTGCTGCGGATCGTGAACGAGCCGACCGCGGCGGCTCTGGCGTACGGGCTGGACAAGGGTTCCAAGGAGCAGACCGTCCTGGTCTTCGACCTCGGTGGCGGCACCTTCGACGTGTCGCTGCTGGAGTTGGCGGAGGGCGTCATCGAGGTCAAGTCGACCAGCGGTGACAACCTCCTCGGCGGAGACGACTGGGACCAGCGGATCATGGATCACCTGGTGAAGACCTTCCGGGGTGAGCACGGCATCGACCTGTCGCAGGACAAGATGGCGATGCAGCGGCTCAAGGAGGCCGCCGAAAAGGCGAAGATCGAGCTGTCCGCCGCCACCACCAGCAACATCAACCTGCCGTACATCACCGCCGGTGCGGCCGGTCCGCTGCACCTGGACGTGACCCTCAGCCGGGCCGAGTTCCAGCGCATGACGCAGGATCTGCTCGACCGCTGCAAGGGCCCGTTCGAGCAGGCAGTGAAGGACGCCGGGATCAAGGTCTCCGACGTCGAACACGTGATCCTCGTCGGTGGCTCGACCCGGATGCCGGCTGTGACCGATCTGGTCAAGCAGCTCACCGGCAAGGAGCCCAACAAGGGCGTCAACCCGGACGAGGTCGTCGCGGTGGGTGCCGCCCTGCAGGCCGGTGTGCTCAAGGGTGAGGTCAAGGACGTCCTGCTGCTCGACGTGACGCCGCTGAGCCTCGGCATCGAGACCAAGGGCGGCATCTTCACCAAGCTCATCGAGCGCAACACCACCATCCCGACCAAGCGTTCCGAGGTGTTCACCACCGCCGACGACAACCAGCCGTCGGTGCTGATCCAGGTCTTCCAGGGCGAGCGTGAGATCGCCGCGTACAACAAGAAGCTCGGCACCTTCGAGCTGACCGGTCTCCCGCCGGCTCCGCGTGGCGTACCGCAGATCGAGGTCACCTTCGACATCGACGCCAATGGCATCGTCAACGTGCACGCCAAGGACCTGGGCACCGGCAAGGAACAGAAGATGACGATCACGGGCGGCTCCTCGCTGCCCAAGGACGACATCGAGCGGATGCGCCGGGACGCCGAGGAGCACGCGGACGAGGACAAGCGCCGTCGCGAGGAGGCCGAGACCCGCAACGTGGCCGAGGCTCTGCAGTGGCAGACCGAGAAGTTCCTCGCCGAGAACGGCGAGAAGCTTCCGGCCGAGAACCGCGAGAAGCTCAACGAGGCTCTCGGTGAGCTTCGCGGTGCTCTCGGTGGCAGCGACCTCGATAAGATCAAGTCAGCGCACGAGCAGCTCGCGCAGGTTTCCCAGGAGGCGGGCTCGCTGCTCTACGCCCAGCAGGCCGAGCAGACCCAGGCAGGCGGTGCCACCGGGGCCGGCACGGCCGGTGCGCCCGGTGGCACGCAGGCCGGCGGCGCACGGCCCGGTGCGGACGACGTGGTCGACGCGGAGATCGTGGACGAGGACAAGAAGTGAGGGTCCGGGCCACCCGAGCGCTCGGGCAGAGGGATGAGGGAGTCGTATGACGGAGAAGCCACGAGCCGCCGACCCGGATGACACCGGGTCGGCGCCGGGTGGCTCGGCGTCCGAGCCGGCCACCGGCGACACGCCGCGGGTCGTCATCCGCAACAACCGCAAGATCGGTCAGACCCGTGAGCCCGACGGTACCGCGGCCGACGCCGGGCCGGACGTGCCGGCGGAGGGCCTGGTCGAGGAAGCCGAGGTGGTGGTCGACTCGATAGAGGTCGAGGCGAGCGCCCTCAGCGACGCGTCCACCGAGGGGCCGCCGGTCGTGGACGCTCCGGCGCAGCCGGTCGGCGAGCCGGCCGAGCCTGCCGCCGACGGGGCGGGTGCCGAGTTGGAGGCTGTCCGCGCCGAGTTGGACGAGCGTACCCGCGACGTGCAGCGGGTATCGGCTGAGTACGCCAACTACCGCAAGCGGGTCGAGCGTGACCGTGGCCTGGTCACCGAGCAGGCGACCGGATCCGTTCTCGCCGCGCTGCTGCCGATCCTGGACGATCTCGACCGGGCCCGGGAGCACGGCGATCTGGTCGGCCCGTTCGGTTCGGTGGCCGAGCAGCTCAATGCCGCGCTCGGCAAGTTCGGGCTGACCCCGTTCGGGGAGCAGGGCGATCCGTTCGACCCGACGCGACACGAGGCGGTGGCCCACCAGACGTCGGCAGACGTCACCGAGCCGACCTGCGTGCAGGTGATGCGTCGGGGCTACCAGGTCGGTGAGCGACTGCTGCGGCCCGCGCTGGTCGCGGTGGCCGACCCGGAATAGTGCGCGACGGTGACCCGGCCGCCCCGCTCGTCGAGACCCGGCGGGCGGGGCGGACCGGGCCCGGCGGTGGGGAGGAGGTGTACGGGTGAGTTCGAAGGACTGGATCGAGAAGGACTACTACGCGGCGCTGGGCGTGCCCAAGGCCGCTCCGGCTGACGAGATCAAGAAGGCGTACCGCAGGTTGGCCCGCGAGTCGCACCCGGACCACAATCCCGGCGACGCCAGGGCAGAGGAACGTTTCAAAGCGGTGTCCGAGGCGTACGCGGTGCTCGGCGACGATGCCAAACGCCGCGAGTACGACGAGATGCGCTCGCTGTTCAGCTCGGGCGCCTTCCGGCGCGGCACCCGCCAGAGCGGCCAGCCTGGCGGGGTGCCGTTCGACGTCTCCGACCTGTTCGGCGGTGCGCAGGCGGCCGGTGGCCGGTTCGGCGGTGGCAACATCTCCGATCTGTTCAGCTCGGTCTTCTCCGGTGGCGGAGGGGGCGCACCGGGTCCGGCCCGGGGCCGGGACATCGAGACCGAGGTTGCGCTGGACTTCGACGACGCGGTACACGGCGTCACCCTGCCGCTGTCGCTGCGGGCACCCGGTGTCTGCGACACCTGTCACGGCGACGGCGCCAAGCCCGGCACGGTGCCGCGAACCTGTCCGGTCTGCCACGGTGCCGGGGCCACCAACCGGAACCAGGGTGCGTTCAGTTTCTCCGAGCCCTGCCGCAACTGTCAGGGCGTGGGCACGGTGGTGGACGAGAAGTGCCCGGAGTGCCACGGCACCGGCGGGGTCACGAAGACCCGTACGCTCAACGTCCGTTTTCCCGCCGGGGTGGCCGACGGCCAGCGGATCCGGCTGGCCGGCCGGGGTGAGCCGGGTGAGCGCGGCGGTTCGGCAGGTGACCTGTTCGTACACGTGAAGGTCCGCCCGGACGAAGTGTTCGGACGCACCGGCGACGATCTCACCCTGACCGTGCCGATCACCTTCGCGGAGGCGGTCCTCGGCACCGATCTGCGGGTGCCGACGCTTGACGGTCCGGTGACCCTTCGGGTGCCGCCGGGTACGCCGAGCGGCCGGATCCTGCGGGCCCGGGGCAAGGGCGTCAGTCGCCGGGATGGACAGACCGGTGACCTGTTGGTCACCCTCGACGTGGTGGTGCCGGCGCGGATCTCGGACCAGGCCCGAGCTGCTTTGGAGACCTTCGCCGAGCAGACCCCGCCGGCGGCGCGGGAACACCTCGACGCGCGGGTGCGTCGGTTCGGTTGATCGGTGAAGCGGTGCGGAGGTGAGCGGGATGGACGGGTTCGTCGGATCGGATGACCCGGCGTACGAGGCCAAGGTGCTGATGATTTCGGTCGCGGCGCGGATGGCGGGGATGCACCCGCAGACGCTGCGCCAGTACGACCGGCTCGGTCTGGTGCAGGCCGGTCGGGCGGCCGGCGGCGGCCGGCGGTACAGCGTCCGGGACGTGGTGCTGTTGCGCGAGGTGCAGCGGCTCAGCCAGGACGACGGCGTCAACCTCGCCGGGATCAAGCGGATCATCGGGCTGGAGCAGCTGCTGGAGCAGGCGCAGCAGCGGGTAGCTCACCTGGAGGCCGAACTCGACGCCGCGTACCGGCGGATAGCCGAGCTGGAGTCGTTGGCCCGTTTTCCTGGTCGGGACCTCGTCCCCACCAATCAGACCTCGACCGCCCTGGTGGTGTGGCGTCCCCGTCGGAGCCCCGGTCACTGAGTTCGCCTGTCACCGAAAGGGGGGTGCGGCCCGTCCGCTGGACGGGCCACACCCCCCTTTCGGTTGTCGACCGGCTGCACACCGGTGTCTGTTCCGGCGAATCCGTGCGCTGGGCAGCTCACGCCGACTAGCCTTCGAGACAAGGGCGGAACCATCTCAATCCGGACTCCGATCTGGCGGGGGGAGCCGTGACGGAAGCGGCGAGAAAGGTAGCCGAGGAGACGGAGCGACGCCTCGACGACCTGGCTGAGGACGTCCGGCGCCGGTTCGACCGGATCACCAGGGGACGCCTCTCCGACCAGGTCAGGGACGGCAGGTCAAGCGGCCGAGGCGATCGGGTCGCTCCGCAGGACGGCCGGGCCGGCCGAGGTGCCGGCGAGGTGCGCGGCGACCAGCACCGTCGCGGGCGGGGCGGGTCACGCTGACCGTCCGCCGACGTGCGGGCCGGGAGCCACGGGGGGTCCCGGCCCGTTCGGCACGCCCGGCTCAGAGCCGACGATCTTCCCGAACCAGACCGCCCTCGCACCACTCCCGGTACACGAACAACTCTGGCCGGGTCAGCAGCACCCGACTGTTGTGCGCCCAGGTTCGCATCAACTCGTCGCCGTTGCGCTCCGCCTGGTCGACGAGCTTCCGGAAGCGACGCTTCGGGTGTGCCCGGAAGTTCGTCCGGATCCCGTCGGCGGCGTAGATGTAGAGACAGTGCAGCGCGAACCGGCGAGCCGGGCAGTCGGTGTCCATGGCGAGTTCGAACAGCGTCGTCACCAACCGGTCACCGGAGACCAGCAGGTCCCAGTCGGGCGGCATCGACGTCAACGGGACAGAATCGGGTTGGTAGGCCCACGCCCGCAACTCCGCCGGGGTCGGGTCGACGGGGTTGGCGAAGCCGTGGAACGGTGACTTCTGCACGCTCACCGGCCGACCTTCCGCTCTCGCCCGCGGGGGCGTCCGCCCGCCGCGAACCCTGGCTGCTGGGGCGACACGTTAACGCGGTACCGGTGAGTATCGGTAGCCCCTACGGGAAGCAATTCGGCATCGGTCGGTCACCGGAGGCCGTCCGGACGCCCCGACCGGGCGGTTACCGGTCACAGTTGGTCGACCACAGGTGCCGGTCGCGCCCGTTGGGTCTTGGCCCGCGCGCGTAGCCACTGCTTGAACCATTGCAGGTCCGGCAGCCGGGCCAGCATCGGCCCGGTCACCACCGTGATCAGTACGTAGGCGGTGGCGAGCGCCGCCAACCGCGGCTCGACACCGCCGGCAGCCACCGCCAGTCCGGCGATGACGATGGAGAACTCCCCCCGGGGTACGAGGGTCAGCCCGGCCCGCCAGCGTCCCGGCTCGGCGATCCCGGCCCGTCGGGCGGCCAGGTAGCCGGTCAACGTCTTCGTGCCCATCGTCACGACGGCGAGCAGCAGCGCCGGCAGCAGTACCGGTGGGATGCCACGCGGGTCGGTGACCAGACCGAAGAAGACGAAGAACACGGCGGCGAACAGGTCCCGCAGCGGCGTCAGCAGCTCGGTGGCGTGGTGCGCGACGGGGCCGGACAGCGCGATGCCGACCAGGAACGCGCCGACCGCCGCCGAGACCTGGAGCTTCGCCGCGATCCCGGCCACCAGCAGGGTCAGACCCAGCACACCCAGCAGCAGCGCCTCGGGGTCGTTCGCCGACATGAGCCTGGAGATCTGCTTGCCGTACCGGACGGCGACCACGAGCACCGCGATGACGCTCACCACGGCGACACCCAGGCCGACGCCACCCTTGGCCAGACCTACGCCGGCCAGCAGGGCGGTCACCAGGGGCAGGTAGAACGCCATCGCCAGATCCTCGATCACCAGCACCGAGAGGATCACGGGCGTCTCGCGGTTACCGAGCCGGCCCAGGTCGGCGAGGATCTTGGCGATCACCCCGCTGGAGGAGATCCAGGTGATTCCGGCGAGCACCACCGCGGAGACCCAACCCCAGCCGAGCAGCAGCGCGAAGGCCGCCCCCGGCAGCGCGTTGAGCAGCGCGTCGATCAGCCCGGCGGGCGCGGCAGCCCGTAGGTTGCCGACCAGTTCCGTGGCCGAGTACTCCAGGCCGAGCATCACCAGTAGGAGGATCACGCCGATCTCCGCGCCAACAGCGAAGAACTCCTCGCTGGCGTTGAGTTCCACGATGCCGCCATGGCCGAAGGCGAGTCCGGCGAGCAGGTACAGCGGGATCGGTGACAGGCCGATCCGGCGGCTGAGCCGCCCGAGCAGGCCGAGCAGGAACAGCAGCGCCCCGACTTCGACAAGCAGGGTCGTGGTCTCGTGCATCCGCGACTCAGCCGGCCGGGTCGCCGTCGGCGAGGATGGCCGTCACACCGTCGAGGCCGGGTCGGGTCCCGACGACGACCACCACGTCGCCGGCCGCGAACCGGAACGAAGGGGCCGGTGAGACGTTCACCTCGCCGTCGCGTAGTACGGCCACGATCGAGGCGCCGGTGCGGGTCCGGGCCTTGGTGTCCCCCAACGGCCGGTTGACGTACGGCGAGGAGGCCGGAATCGCGATCTGCTCGGTGAGCAGCCCGGCGGCCTGCTCACGTAGCCCGGAGAGCTGGCCGAGCATGAGCGACGCGCCGAGAATGTCGGCCAGCGCCTCGGCCTCGTCGTCGGTGAGCGGAATGTCCGCAGCGCAGGCGTCCGGGTCGTCCGGGTCGTAAAGAACGAGGTCTCGGCGACCGCTGCGATGGGAGACCACGCCCAGCCGACGGCCGGATTCCGTCACCAGTTCGTGGCGGACACCGATCCCTGGTAAGGCGGTCTGTTCGATACGTACGCGCACCCGGGTAACGCTACCGGCACGGTGCCGGGCGGATGGAGCTGGCGCAGCACGTCCACCCTGTGTGACGCCGTCGTGGCGGCTGATGCACGACTCAGGCGAGCTGGATGAGGCGACAGGTCGGTGGAGGGGCGGCCGGCCCGGCTCACGGTCACCGTGTCCAGGCAGTCGCGCTCCGGGGCGAGTTCGACCCGGAGCGTCCGCTCGTCAGGCGCGGAGAAACCGTTGCGCGGCGACGGTTGGTGGTCGGTATCCGGCGGAAAGTGATGCAGCTCATACCTCTAGGGTTGAGTGGAATAGACTCAACTCTGGTTGTGTCTGTCCTAGTGGACACGCCGATCCGGGGGAGCCCATGAACACGGAACGACTCACCACCAAGAGCCGCGAGACCATCACCGGCGCCGTCGCCCTGGCCAACCAGCGCGGTCACGCCACCGTCGAGCCCTGGCACCTGCTGCTGTCCCTGCTGGACACCGAGGGCTCCACCGCCGCCGGCCTGCTCCGGGCCGCCGGAGCCGACCCCGGCGAGCTGCGCCGGGTCGCCGTACGGGCCGTCGACGCGCTGCCCGCCGCCCGTGGCTCCAGCATCGCCGAGCCGACCCTGGCCCGCGAGTTCGTCAACGCCATCGGCGCGGCCGAGCAGATCGCCCGTCCGCTCGGCGACGAGTACACCTCCACCGAGCACCTGCTCGCCGGGCTCGCCCGGGTTGGCAGCGCGGTGTCGACCGCGCTCAAGGCCGCCGGGGCAACCGAGGAGAGCCTGGTCGCGGCCTTCCCGACCGTACGCGGCGGGGACCGACGGGTCACCACCGCCGACCCCGAGCAGACCTACCAGGCCCTCGCGAAGTACGGCGTCGACCTGACCGCGAGCGCCCGGGACGGCAAGATCGACCCGGTGATCGGCCGGGACTCCGAGATTCGCCGGGTGATCCAGGTGCTGTCCCGGCGTACCAAGAACAACCCGGTGCTGATCGGCGAGCCCGGCGTCGGCAAGACCGCGATCGTCGAGGGACTGGCCCAGCGGATCGTGGCAGGGGACGTGCCCGAGTCGTTACGCGACAAGAAGCTGGTCTCGCTGGACCTCGGTGCGATGGTGGCGGGTGCCCAGTACCGGGGCCAGTTCGAGGAGCGCCTGAAGTCCGTCCTGGAGGAGATCAAGAACTCCGACGGGCAGGTCATCACCTTCCTCGACGAGCTGCACACCGTCGTGGGTGCCGGCAAGGGCGAGGGCTCGATGGACGCCGGCAACATGCTCAAGCCGATGCTGGCCCGTGGCGAGCTGCGCATGGTCGGCGCGACCACGCTCGACGAGTACCGCGAACACATCGAGAAGGATCCGGCGCTGGAGCGGCGCTTCCAGCCGGTGCTGGTCGGTGAGCCGACCGTCGAGGACACCATCGGCATCCTGCGTGGGCTCAAGGAGCGCTACGAGGTGCACCACGGCGTACGCATCACCGACGCCGCGCTGGTCGCCGCCGCCGCCCTGTCCGACCGGTACATCACCGACCGTTTCCTGCCGGACAAGGCGATCGACCTGGTCGACGAGTCCGCGTCCCGACTCCGGATGGAGATCGACTCCCGTCCGGTCGAGGTGGACGAAATCGAGCGCGCGGTACGCCGGCTGGAGATCGAGGAGATGGCGCTGGCCAAGGAGCCGGACGCGGCGTCCGCCGAACGTCTGGAACGACTGCGCAAGGAGCTGGCAGACAAGCGCGAGCAGCTCACCGCGCTGTCCGAGCGGTGGCAGCTGGAGAAGAGTCACATCACCAAGCTCTCCACCGCCAAGGAGGAGTTGGAACGGCTCGGCGGAGAGGCCGAGCGGGCCGAGCGCGACGGCGAGCTGGAACGTGCCGCCGAGCTGCGCTACGGCAAGATCCCCGCGCTCAAAGCGGAGTTGGCCACCGCCGAGGAGGAACTGGCCCGGCTGCAGTCCGCCGGGGCGATGCTCAAAGAGGAGGTCGGCGCGGACGACATCGCCGCCGTCGTCGCCTCCTGGACCGGTATTCCCGCAGGTCGGCTGTTGGAGGGGGAAACCGCCAAACTGCTGCGCATGGAGGAGACGCTGCGTGGGCGCGTGGTCGGCCAGCGTGAGGCTGTCGCCGCGGTCTCCGACGCGGTACGCCGGGCCCGTGCCGGGGTCGCCGATCCGGACCGCCCGACCGGCAGCTTCCTCTTCCTCGGCCCGACCGGTGTCGGTAAGACCGAGCTGGCCAAGGCGCTCGCCGAGTTCCTCTTCGACGACGAGCGGGCCATGGTGCGAATAGACATGAGCGAGTACGGCGAGAAACACTCGGTGGCCCGCCTGGTCGGAGCACCGCCGGGCTACGTCGGTTACGAGGAGGGCGGCCAGCTCACCGAGGCGGTGCGCCGCCGGCCGTACTCGGTCATCCTGCTCGACGAGGTGGAGAAGGCACACCCGGACCTCTTCGACATCCTGCTCCAGGTGCTCGACGACGGCCGACTCACCGACGGTCAGGGGCGTACGGTCGACTTCCGCAACGCCATCCTGATTCTCACCTCGAACCTCGGTTCGGCGGTGATCAGCGACCTGACGCTCGCCGATGAGCAGCGTCGTGAGGGTGTCCTGGCCACGGTCCGGTCGCATTTCAAGCCGGAGTTCCTCAACCGTCTGGACGACATCGTGGTCTTCGCCGCCCTGCACGGTGACGACCTGCGGGCCATCGTGGACATCCAACTGACGCGGCTGGGGCGGCGTCTCGCGGACCGCCGGTTGACGTTGGAGGTCGCCGAGGACGCCCGTGCCTGGCTCGCCGAGCACGGGTACGACCCGATCTACGGTGCCCGTCCGCTGCGTCGCCTGATCCAGGCGGCGATCGGCGACCAACTGGCCAGGGCACTGCTCGCTGGCGACGTCAGGGACGGCGACACGGTGCGGGTCGGTCTGCGGGACAGCGGGGACGGGCTCTCGGTCGCGTCAAGCTGAACCCGTCGCACCGGGCCCGCCTCCGACGGGCGGAGGCGGGCTCCCGGGGCGAGGATGGAGACATGTTCGGGATGCGGCGCAAGAAGGCGTCGGAGTTGGCCAGGGCCGTCGCGGAACTCGGGCGCGCCAGCACGTTGGCGTTCGGTGGGGTCGGGATCGCAGGCACGCTGCTGCCCGAGACCGAGGCGTACCAGCGCGTCGCGGCGGTCGTGACCGATGACCCGGAGGAGGTACGCGACCTGCTCGATCGGCTGCTCACCGGAGGCACGCCCGCAGGTCGCGTGTACGCCGCCACCCTGCTGGAACGGCTCGACCCGGCGGTCGGGAGAGCGGCCTGGGTGGCGCTGCGAGGTGATACGGCCAGGATCAGCACGATGACCGGCTGCGTCATGGGCAGCACCACCGTCGGGGCGTACGCCGCCGAGCGGCTCGGCGGATCGTGAGCTGTCGAGCCGACCGACTCCACCCGAACGGCGCTGCCAGAGTTTGCGATCGATACGTACCGTGCGCGGCATGACTGAGACCGCCGAACCGCCGGCAGCCGTGCCCCCGTCACGTCCGCCGCGTCCCGGCACCGTCACTGCCGCCTTCTGGTTGCAGCTGGCCACCGCGCTGATCCTGCTCGGCCTGGTAGCGCTGCTGGGGTTTGCCGCGATCGACTGGAACGACGCGATCGACCAGGCACTTCGGCAGGTTCCCGACGCTGACCCGGACGAGGTACGCGCCGAGCGTTTCAGCAGCGTCGTGATGGCGACGGTGTTCGGTGTGCCCGCGCTGCTGCTGGCGCTCTGGTTGGGGCTCACGTCGCGCTGGGTTCTCCGGGGCAGCAACACCGCCAGAGTCCTCGTTTTCGTCGCCGGTGGCCTTCAGCTGCTGCTCTGTGTCGTCCAGGGTTGTGCCGGCGGGTTGCTGATCCCGCTCGGTCTCGCGTACGCGGTGTCCGACGGACCGTACGGCGACGAGCCGTTCCCGGAAGAGGTTCCGCCGCCGGGCGACGAGTTCTGGCAGGAGTCGGATTTCATCGAGGCGTTGTACGACCAGCCGATGATCTCCGACGTGTTCCTTCCGTTGGCGGGTCTCGGCGTACTGCTGGTGTTCCTGCTCATGGCGGCGGTGGCGCTGCTGCTGGCGTTGCCGCCGGCCCACCGTTGGTTCGTGCCCCGCTCCGAACCGGCATCGGCCTGGTTGTCGGGGCCTGGGGTACCGAACCCCTATTTCGCGGCCTATCCGGTGCCCTCGATCGGGCCCGGCTATCCCGTCCCGCAGGGTCACCCACTGCCGTTCGGAGAACAGCCCATTGCCGGCCATCCACCGCAGCCTGGATACGCACCGGGTTGTCCACCACTGTTCGGGCATGGTGTGCCGGGTGCGGGGTATGCGGTGCCCGGTTATCCCGCGCCCGACGTGGTGGCCGGTCCGGCCCCGGCCGGCTCCGCCCCGGACCAGGCTGCCGCACCGACCGTCCCGCAGCCACCTGACCGGCCGGCAACCCCGGGCGGTGGCCCCGTGGCCGGTGGCGGTGAGCAGGGCGGTGCCGCCTCCGGCGGAGCGGATCAGCCGACCGGTGGCCGGTAGTCCGGTTGGCGGAAGGAGACGCCTGTCCGGATCGTGGTCGACGTCTCCGCCGAACTGTCTCGGGAGGTGACCGGGTGGACGGGACGACGGCGTACCTGGCGGCCGTGCGCCTGGTCGGGTTGATCGGCGCCGGTTGCGGGTTGCGCTGGTGGCGCAGCAGGTCAGCAGCAGGTCGGCGGCAGCGGCGAAACGGTGGCGGGCCACGCGACCCACGCCGGATCGAGGTCGGTGACATCGTCGAGATCGGTGACGCCGCCTACGCCGTGCAGGGGTCGATCCGTTTGGTGGAAGGCGAGTGGAGGTGGGCAGAGCACCTCCTCGACGAGCGCGGTGGACGGCGCCGACTCTCGGTGGCGGAGAGTCCCGGGTTCGAACTCGTGTTGTGGGAGTCGGCACCACACGACGCCACCGTCACGCCGGGCGCGCCGGTGGTGGAGTCCGGCGGTCGCAGTTACCACTGGCACGAGTCGGGCCAGGCCCGGTACACCGCTTCCGGATCCTCTGGGCTGCCCCCGAGCGGCACCATGCGCTACCACGACTACCGGGCACCGGGCGGGGCGAGGCTCACCTTCGAGGCGTACGGGGAAGCGGGCTGGGAGATGGCCCGTGGCGAACGGCTGGACAGCGACGGGGTGACAGTTCATCCGCAGCGGGGAACCTGAACCGTAACGATCCGGGCGGTCGGCGGTCTGTGACGCGACCGCCGTTCGACGTCATGCCGTGCCGTCGTGGCCTGTTGCCGATACGGTAAGCGCGTTTCGGAAGGGAGAATGATGGTCGACCCTCAGAACACCCCGGCCCGGTCGCGGCCGGGGGTGGTGACGATATCCACCTACCTACTGTTGCTGTTCGCGATCTGCCAGTTGACAAGCGTGGTCGTCACGCTGGCTACCATCGGCACCGTCCGTGAGGTCATGGAGGACGCCTACCGTGACTCGACGGTCGAGGGGGCGCAGAACATCGCCGACATCACCGTCGTCGTCGGCGTCGGCATCGCCATCTTCCTGCTGGTGGTGGCCTTCGCACTTGTCGGTCTGGGGCTGCTGAACCTGCGCGGCAGGAACGGCTCCCGGATCGCCACCTGGATCGTGGGTGGCATCCTCTTCTGCTGCTCCGGCTTCAACCTCCTGAGCGGATTCGTCGGTAACTTCAGCGCTCCCGGCGAGGCCAGTGGCGACATGCCCAGTGGGGAGGAGATCCAGCGTCGGCTGGAGGAGGCGCTGCCGGGGTGGGCCACCCCGGTGAGCATCCTGCTCGGCGTGATCAGCTTGATCTCGCTGCTGGCGGCGCTCATCCTGCTGGCACTGCCCAAGGCCAACGAGTTCTTCCGTAAGCCGACCCAGCAGTGGGAGCCCCCCACGCCCGGCGGTGCTTACCCGAGCCAACCCGGCTACCCGAGCCAACCCGGCTACCCGCTGTCTCCCGGCTACCCGGCCACCCCGCAGCAGCCGGCCGAGCCCGGCTATCCCGTCACCGGTGGCCAACCACCGGCCGGTGGACCGGGCAGCCAGCCCCCGCCCTCGGACGGCCCGGAGCAGCCCGGCACCCAGCCGCCCACCGATCGCCCCGGCTGACTTTCCGCGCGGATCGGTGCGGTGATCGATCGTCCGGGCGAGCCATCGCTGACTTCGTAGGCTCGCCCAGGATTTCGACACGGGCTCAAGGCCCGATTGCGATGGTCCCTCCGAGTAGGTTGCTTGCAACGCCTACCGGAGGGACTCGTCGTGTCGCATCCCGAACAGGCATCGGTCCGCCGGCCGGCGGCAGTCGTGCTTGCTGTGGTGACGCTTGCGGTGATGGCGCTGGGCGCGCTCGCCTCAGCGGTAGCGGGGTTCGCGTCGGTCGGCGGCACGGTGGATCGGTTCCGCGCGACGGCCGCAGCCGACGCCGACCCAGGTCAGATCGACGCGGTGGTGGCTCTGCTGCGGGTCTCGGTCGTCGGGTCGGGGATGCTCGGCATTCTCGCCGGTCTGCTCCTCGTCGGCCTGGCGTTGGGGCTGGTCGCCCGCCGGCCGGCGGCCCGGACGGTGACGTGGGTGGTCGCCGGTCTGGGTACGTGCTGCGGTTGTGGTGGGATCGCGGCCATGATCGTGCAGCGTGCGGCGCCGCTGGAATTCGGCGACGACCGGGCGACCGCCGAGTTGCTGGCCCTGGTACCGGCTGCCTACCCGTCCTGGTGGATTCCGCTCACGGCCACCCTTTCGATCGCTCAGGTGCTCGGTTACCTTGTGGTAGCCGTGTTGCTGGCGCTGCCGGCGGCCAACGCCTGGTTCCGGCGCCGGCCGCCCCGGCGGGAGGTGTATCCAGTCCAGCCACCGACCCCACCGCCGCCGCCATACCAGCCCTTCCCGCCGCCAGGGGCGCCGCCGTCGCCCCCGTACCCGCCGAGGTGACGACGCCCGTGACGCCCGACCGGACGACCGAAAGATGGGCGTTGATCACCGGGGCGACTGCCGGCATCGGGTCGGCGTTCGCCACCCGACTCGCCTCCGACGGATGGCACCTGGTGCTGGTCGCCCGCGACGCGACCCGGCTGGCGGCGCAGGCCGCCGAGTTGACCGGCAAGCACGGCGTGGAGACCGAGGCCGTCACCGCCGATCTGTCCACTGACGACGGCTGCGCGGTGGTGGAGCGACGGCTGACTGACGGGCCGCCCGTCGATTTGCTGGTCAACAACGCCGGCATCAGCCTGAACAAGCCGTTCCTCCGGTCGTCGGTCCAGGACGAGACCAGGCTGCTGCGGCTGAACGTGCACGCGGTGCTGCGGCTGACCCTCGCCGCGCTGGCCGAGATGACCGAGCGGCGCACCGGGGCAGTGATTAATGTCTCTTCCGTGGCGGGTTTCGGTGCGGTGATGCCCGGATCCACCTACTCGGCGAGCAAGGCGTGGGTCACCAACTTCAGTGAGTCGGTCGGTCAGTCGGCACGCCCCTTCGGCGTACGCGTGATGGCGCTCTGCCCGGGCTACACCCGTACCGAATTTCACGACCGGGCAGGCATCGACATCTCGAAATCCCCGGGATGGATCTGGCTCGAAGCCACCGATGTCGTCGATGAAGCCCTGCGTGACCTGCGCAAAGGTAAGTCGGTGAGTGTTCCTTCGTGGAGGTACAAGCTGGCCGTGGCGGGCTTGCGGTACGCCCCGCGTCGGTTGCTGGGCGTGGCCTCCCGGGACACCCGGCGGCGTGCCCGTCGCGGTCACCGTTGACCGGCTGGCGGACGAGCCTGCGGCAGCCGAACAGGGTGATGTCACTCGATATCTCTCGATGGTTGACGTAGCGTGACCGTCCATCGCTGCTCGTCGGTCCCCCGGAAGGGTTGGCCGCGGTGGCCCCCACACGCGGCACACAGACTTGCGCAGTACCCTCTATCGCCATGGGGGACCTCGACGACCTGCGTAAATTCATCTCCGACCTGGCTGTAGTCCATGGCCGGGTGGTGCTCTCCTCCGGGCGGGAGGCCGACTGGTATGTGGATCTGCGTCGCGTCACGCTGCATCACCGGGCGGCACCGGTCGTGGGACGGGTGATGCGCGAACTGACCGCCGACTGGTCGTACGACGCGGTGGGTGGTCTGACCCTGGGGGCCGATCCGATCGCCCTCGCGATGCTGCACGCCGCCGGGCGTCCGTTGGACGCGTTCGTGGTCCGTAAGGCGGGTAAGGCGCACGGGATGCAACGCCGGATCGAAGGCCCCGATGTGGCGGGTCGTCGGGTGCTGGCGGTGGAGGACACCTCCACCACCGGAGGAAGCGTGTTGACCGCTGTCGAAGCGCTTCGCGAGGCCGGGGCTGAGGTCGTGGGGGTGGCGGTTATTGTTGATCGTGGTGCCGGCGACGCGGTGCGAGCCGCCGGATTGCCCTATCGGGCGGCCTATACGTTGGCTGACCTCGGCCTTGTGGCGTAAAAGTCTGCCGATTCGGATCTGCTGATATGCAGGCGGATCGATGCTGCTGGTGGAAGGATGGATTACGTGGGAACTGCGTTGGCCGAAATGACTATGCCTCAGATCTCGCCGCTTGCCGGCGAGCCGATCGAACGTGCCGACGCTGAGCGGCTGGCGGGGGTCCTCAAGGCCCTTGCCGACCCCGCTCGGCTGCGGCTGCTCAGCCTGATCCAGTCGGCCCCCGAGGGCGAAGCGTGCGTGTGTGACCTCACCGCGCCACTCGGCCTCTCCCAGCCGACCGTCAGCCATCACCTCCGGATCCTCACCGAGGCCGGTCTGCTGGAGCGGGAGAAGCGTGGCGTTTGGGCCTACTACCGGTTGGTCCCGAGCGCGATCGCCACGATCGCCGACCTGCTCACCCCGCCGCGTAAGCGGGCCACCAAGAAGGCTCGCTGAGCCAAGCCGCTTGGTGGCGGCCAGCCGGGCAGCCACCAAGCGGTTGACTGTCAGCGGACGGGCGGCGTCTCGTACGCCTCCTCGGTGAGGTCCCGGGCTGCCCTGCGTAGCCGGCGACGCTCGGCGATGATCATTGCCGCGACTACGGCGACGCCGATCAGGAAAAGCGCCACAATGGACGGCACGTGGTCTCCCGGCGCGTGCAGGCTGCGGTCGTCGGACTGCCACGGCCACAGGGCGCGCAGGCTGCCCAGGATGACGCCGGCCATCACCGCCAGAGTCATCCGACGGTGCTGCTCAAGCAGCCACTGAAGCAGCTTGACGAAGAGCGCCAGGCCGATGACCATGCCGGTCGCGAAAACCGCCAGGTAGCCGAAGTCGCGGTCGTTCACGGCGCTGATCGTCGGCTCGTACAGGCCGACCGTGAGTAGCAGAAACGACCCGGAGACCCCGGGTAGCACCAGAGCGCAGACCGCGACCGCCGCGGCGACAAGCACGACAAGTGGATGTGGCTCGATGGTGGCCTGGGGCAGACCGGTCAACACGAACGCGGCCACCGCGGCGACGACCAGGGCGACCACCTCCGGCCCCCGCCACGGCTTGCCGACCATCGAGATCGGCACCAGCACCGAGGCGAGGACCAGCCCGAGGAAGAGCCCTCTGGTCTGCTCCGGATGGTCGGCCAGCAACGGTTCGAGCAACTTCGCCGCGATCAGCAGGCCGGGCAGCATGCCGACCAGCAGCGGAATCACCACCTCCCAGTGCACCTGCCGCAACTGGTGCCCCGCCCGCGTCCAACCGCGCCCGCGCGGGACATCGGCCACCGCGTACCGCACCGTGTTCACCAGATGCCCGGCGGACGCAATGACCCGCTCGTAGACGCCGGTCACCAGCGCGATCGTCCCGCCGCTGACCCCGGGCACGGCCTCGGCCACGCCGATGGCCGCGCCGCGCAGGACATGGCCTACCCGTTCACCCAATGCCATGAAGATTCCGTTCCGTGAAGCGCTCGATCGATCGCAGGCCCCTGTGGCGTTCGCCACGGTGGATCAGGCTACCGGGGCCGCCGTCGTCGGCCCGGCCAGGTCGGTGCCATGCATCGGCCACCTCCGATTCGCAGGTCAGGATCACGAACACCAATCCGTGCCGGAGGCAGGTGCCCCGCCGACGGTGGTCGGCGGGGCACCTGTGCTGCCGTTCGGCTGCGTGGACGACATGCCGGCCGTACCGGGGCTGAATCCGACCGGGAGGTCGATCAGCGGTAGTCGTCCTCGTCGGCACCGACCACGCGGGCCTGCTCCATGGCGTCCCAGTCGTCGACCTCCAGGCCGCGGTGCGGCTCGACATCCAGCTGGCTCGGATCGACCACGGTCGCCTGCTCGACGGCGTCGG
Source organism: Micromonospora sp. HNM0581 (assembly GCF_012726175.1). Taxonomy (GTDB): domain Bacteria; phylum Actinomycetota; class Actinomycetes; order Mycobacteriales; family Micromonosporaceae; genus Micromonospora. The sequence continues at coordinate 75,918 of NZ_JAASAD010000003.1, read as the reverse complement.
CCGGCTCGGCTTCCGGGTCGCGTTCCTCCGGGCTGAGGTGGTCGCCGGGGGCGAAGTCTTCGCCGGGTTGGCTCATTCGATGCCTCCGGGTCGTCGGCGGTCGGGTACCCATCCACCGTACGGGCTGGACCGCCGGCATGCTGGCAACCGCCGTTCGCCGAGCCGTCGAGGGTACGCCGCCGCCGCGGCCGAGTCGGCCGAATCGACCCACCGGGGACTGTCGCCGGTGTCAGGATGGTGCCGTGGGTTTCCTCATCCGGCTGGCGGCGACCGCCATCGCGCTGTGGATCACCACGCTGGTCGTGCCGGGAGTCGAGGTGACCGGTCGCACCGGGTACGACACGGCGTTCACACTGCTCATAGTCGCGTTGATCTTCGGATTGATCAACGCGGTACTCAAACCGGTCATCAGGGTCGTGGGTTGTGTCTTCTACCTGCTCACCCTCGGCCTGTTCGCCCTCGTGGTCAACGCCCTGTTGTTCCTGTTGACCGACCGGATCGCCCAAGCGCTCGAACTGCCGTTCCAGGTGGACGGGTTCTGGGCGGCCTTCTGGGGGGCCATCGTGATGGCGGTGGTCACCTGGCTGATCAGCGTCGCGGTACCGGATCCGACGGACCGGCGGTGAGCCGGCCCGGTTGCGCCGGTCCGGTGCCGCTACGGGATACTGCCCGCGGAGGACAGCGCGGTCCGGCGCACCAAGGTAGAAGAGGCGGCCGCACGGCCGGGCCCCTACGGAGAACAGCGGCCGTACGGCCGACAGCGGCAAGTAAGGAGCGTTCGAATGCCCATCGCTTCCCCCGAGGCTTACGCCGAGATGCTGGACCGCGCCAAGGCCGGCCGGTATGCGTACCCGGCAATCAACGTGACGTCCTCGCAGACGCTCAACGCGGCGCTCAAAGGCTTCGCCGACGCGGAGAGCGACGGCATCATCCAGGTCTCCACGGGCGGTGCGGAGTACCTCTCCGGCCCCTCGGTCAAGGACATGGTCACCGGCGCGGTGGCGTTCGCCGCGTACGCGCACGAGGTGGCCAAGAAGTACCCGGTCAACATCGCCCTGCACACCGACCACTGCCCGAAGGACAAGCTGGACAAGTTCGTCCGGCCGCTGATGGCCATCTCTCAGGAACGGGTCAAGGCCGGTCAGGAGCCGCTGTACCAGTCGCACATGTGGGACGGCTCGGCGGTGCCGGTGGCGGAGAACCTGGAGATCGCGGCCCAGCTGCTCGACGAGGCGGCCAAGGGCAAGATCGTCCTGGAGATCGAGGTCGGTGTCGTCGGTGGAGAGGAGGACGGCGTCGAGAACGCCATCAACGACAAGCTCTACACCACCGTCGAGGATGGACTGGCGATGGTCGAGGCGCTCGGTCTTGGTGAGAAGGGCCGCTACATGGCGGCGCTGACCTTCGGCAACGTGCACGGCGTCTACAAGCCGGGCAACGTCAAGCTCCGCCCGGAGATCCTCAACCAGATCCAGGAGGCGGTGGGCGCCAAGCACGGCAAGGAGAAGCCCCTCAGCCTGGTCTTCCACGGCGGTTCCGGCTCGCTGCTGTCGGAGATTCGCGAGGCGCTGGACTACGGCGTGGTGAAGATGAACATCGACACCGACACCCAGTACGCCTTCACCCGCCCGGCGGCGGACCACATGCTCCGCAACTACGACGGCGTACTGAAGGTCGACGGCGAGGTCGGCAACAAGAAGATGTACGACCCTCGGGTGTGGGGCAAGGCCGCCGAGGCCGGCATGGCCACCCGCGTCACCGAGGCGTGCGAGCACCTGCGCTCCACCGGCACCACGATGACCAAGTGACGTTCTGACGTCGTGTGGACGGCGGCCGGCCCCGCTCCGGGGCCGGCCGCCACTTTTCACCTCGACCCCCGACGACGCCAACGGGCCGCGGGCGTGACCGGCTTCTCGGCTGTTCAGCCGAGCGGCACGCCGGACCCGCTCGCGAACGACCACACGAAGCGGGTTGAATGAGGCGATGCAGAACCTCCTACCTGAGCCGCCCGCCACGCTCCTGCCCGCGCACACCGAGGCCGACTCCGCGTTGGCCGCAGCCGACCAGGCCGGCAGCGACGAGGCGTTCGCCGAGGTGGCGGCCCGGTTCCCGACCCACAGCGCGGCATGGGCGGCACTTGCCGCCCGGGCGTTCGCGCAGGGCCAGGTCGTGTCGGCGTACGCGTTCGCCCGGACCGGCTATCACCGGGGCCTGGACCAGCTGAGGCGCAGCGGTTGGAAGGGGCACGGCCCGGTGCCGTGGTCGCACGAGCCGAACCGTGGCTTCCTGCGCTGTCTCTACGTGCTGTCCCGGGCAGCGGACGCGATCGCCGAGGCGGACGAGGCGGCTCGCTGCGCCCAGTTTCTCCGTGACTGCGATCCGGCCGCCGCCGACGCGCTGGCCAGCAACTGATGTGGTGTGCTGCCGCCGGCCCGGGTACGCCCGGGCCGGCGGCACCGCGATCCTTCGTCGCTACAGGCCCTCGGCTACCGCTGCGGCGATCCTGAGCCACGCGTCCCGGGTGGCCGACGACAGATGCGCGTAGCGCAGCGGCTCGCCGGTGTCGATGAGCCGCTCGTAGGGCGCCAGCAGCACACCCCTGGTACGGGCGGCGAAGTGTTCCTGGATCGCAGGTAGGTCGATCTCCTTGCGTGACGGCGGCATGGAGACGACGGTGACCGCCTGCCGGACCAGCCGGTGCCGTCCGCTCTGCTCAAGATGATCGAGCATCCGGGCGGCCGTCTCCGCCGAGTCGTTGCGGGCGGACATGGTGACCACCAGTTGGTCGGTGGCGTCCATGGCTGCCTGCCAGTTCTGTGCCCGGACGTTGTTCCCGGTGTCCACGAAGATCAACTTGTAGAACCGGCTGACCACCTCGCGGATCTCGCCGAAGGCGGCGGCGGTGAGCATCTCACCACCGGTGGCCGACTCGTCGGAGGCGAGCACGTCGAACATCCCCTCGCCCTGCGAGCGGACGTACTGGGACAGGTCACCGACCCGACCCTGCGCTCCCTGGAACTGGCTGAGATCCCGCAGCAGGTCCCGCACCGTACGTGAATGGAAGTCCTGCTGGGCCCGCATGCCGAGGGTGCCCTGGGTCTCGTTGTTGTCCCAGGCCAGTACGTATCCGCCGCGATTCTGGCCGAAGGTCATCGCGAGCAGCAGGATGGCGACGGTCTTACCCGCGCCACCCTTCGGGTTGACCACGGTCACCTGCCGCAGCCCACCGAAGTTGCGGCGCACCATCTCGATTTCCCGTTTGCGTTCCAGCTCGTGCCGCCCGGGAGGGAGCTTCACCAAGCCCGTCTTGTTGACCACGGCTCGGAGCCCGGTCGTCGCGACCGGGTCGGCGGGGCGCACCTGTCGTCGGCGGGCGAAATCCTCGGCGGTGGGCGCGGCACCGGCGCGTGGGTCCCAGGCCGGCTCCGGGTAGGCCGACGACACCGGTGGTGCGGGCGGCATACCGGAAGCGGGTGGCCGTCCCGGCCGGGCACTACCAGGTTGCGGTACGGGGGCGCTGCCGTGCTGCGGCGTCAGCGGCGCGCCGAAGGGGGGCGGGCCGGACCGCAGGGGCGTCGGCGGCTGCGGAATCGGTGGTAGCGGTTGGGCGGGTTCGGACCAGGTCCGGCGGGGCACGCCGGTCGAGGTCCCGGCTGCCGGGGCCGGATCGGATCCGTGCCGCTGCGGCGGGTGCGCCCACGGCGATTCCGGCTGCGACCGGGCCACCGGCGCCGTCCGTGGTGGGCCTGCTGCCGAAGCCGCATCGTCGTCTGCACGGGTGTCGGCGCGGCGCACCGAATCGTCCGCAGGACCCTGGGGACCCGGGTCGGCCGGCCCGGCGGCACGGGTGGGTGCGGGTGCGGTGGAATTGTCCCGGCTGAAGGGCAGATCAAGGTCGACCTGGCTGGGCTCGGGCGGGGGCGGCGGCTCCCAGCCGGTGGCGGTCGGCGCACCGTTGGTCAACGACGGATAGTCCGCGGGTGACGGCGGTGCACCCCAGGTGGGCGCACCGAGGCCGTCGATCTGTTCCGGTGGCCAGAGTGGTTCGATGTCCCGTTCGGGCAAGCCATGCTGGCCGGGCACGTGCACCCGGTCGGCGTTGTCGTCCACCACGGTGTCCTCCCCATTCCTCCCGACGAGGATAGGCCCACCGGCCGGTACTGGCCTGCGATGCACCGGCCGGCGCAGGTCAGTCCGCCCAGACCGCCCAGGCGCCCGGCTCGGTCCACCAGGACCGCTTACGCGTCAACCGTCCCGTCACGCCGTCGTCCAGGTACGGCAGCGCGCTGTCGTCCCGGGGTAGCACCGACGCGGCCCGGCCTCGGGCCCGCCGGACCTCCAGGCGGACCCGGTGCCGACCGAGCCGCGACCGGGTGACCACCGGTACGGCCACCGCCACCTCGACCAGCCCGTCGGTCGGGTCGGGCCCGGCCAGCAGCGTCACGTCGTCGAGCCGGGCGTAACCGCCCGCATTCCCGATCGCGCAGGCGAGAAGCGGTTCGTCGCCGTTGCACAGCACGATGTCGTCGACCTCCACCCGACCGCGCCACGGCAGCGGGATGCCGTCGTCGTCGGCGGCACCGATCAGCGCACCGTCTAGGGTCACCGATCCACCGTCGTGGCGCAGTAGATCGAGCCGGCGTGGCGAGCCGTCGAGCACCACGGCGGCCACCGCCGCCGGATCGCGGGCCAACCCGAGCTGCGCGGCGAGGTCGCGGTGCGTCGGGCCCCGGGAGGGGTCGAGTGGCAGTACGCCGACCGGTGGCAGGTCCGGTACCGTGCGGTTGCCGGCGAGGTCCGTCGGGCGACGACTGGGCGGTGGCGCGTACCGCCGGACCATGCGGCGGAGTACGGCGCGCAACTGCGCGTCACCAGTCACGGCGACCACGAGCCGGGTCTTGGTGTCCGGGTCCGGCCAGGTGAGGCCGTCAGGGCGTGGTGGGCCGTCCAGTCGTGCCAGCACCTCGTCGATCTCCGCGTCCGACCGGGCGGTGACCGTCTCGACTCGCGCACCCCTGGCAGTCAATGCGTCAGAGCAGGCCAGCACCGGTACGCGCGGTGTCTCGCAGCGTTCCTTCCGATCCTTGGCGGCTTCGGTGCGACCACCGCAGCAGGCTCCGCCGCTGCCACACCCGGCACCCGGTGCGTCCCGCTCCGAGTCGAGGGTGAGCAGCACCACGTCGTACACGGGTAGCTCCTCCTGCTGTTCTCGACGCGACCCCTGCCGGCCGTGCCGTCACTACTTGTTAGCCTGACACCCCGGGCTCGCTGACCGGTCGCCACCTGGCACCCGAGCCTTATGGAGGCGAGAAGATGCCAGCGATCGTGCTCATCGGCGCTCAGTGGGGCGACGAGGGCAAGGGCAAGGTTACCGACCAGCTGGGTGAGCGGGTCGACTACGTCGTCCGCTACTCGGGCGGCAACAACGCCGGTCACACGGTGATCACCCCGGACGGCCAGAAGTACGCGCTGCACCTGATGCCGTCGGGTGCGCTCTCCCCGAACGCCGTGATCGTGATCGGCAACGGTGTGGTGGTCGACCCGAAGGTACTGCTCACCGAGATCGACGGCCTGGCCGAGCGGGGTGTCGACGTGTCCCGGCTACGGATCTCCGGCGACGCGCACCTGATCATGCCGCACCACCGGGCGCTGGACCGGGTGGTCGAGCGGTACCTGGGTAGCTCGCGGATCGGCACCACCGGCCGGGGTATCGGTCCCGCCTACGGCGACAAGGTGGCCCGGATGGGCATCCGCGTGCAGGATCTGCTCGACCCGGGCATTCTACGCAAAAAGCTGGAACTCGCGTTGCGCGAGAAGAACCAGGTGCTGTTCAAGGTCTACAACCGCAAGGCGATCGACGTCGATGCCACGATCGAGGAGTATCTCGAGTACGCCGAGCGGCTACGGCCGTACATCGCCGAGACCCGGGCGATGCTGTGGGACGCACTGGACCGCGGCGACACCGTGCTGCTGGAGGGCGCCCAGGCGACCATGCTCGACATGGACCACGGCACCTATCCCTTCGTCACCTCGTCCAACCCGACGGCCGGCGGGGCGTGTGTGGGTGCCGGCATCCCGCCGACCGCGATCACGAGGGTGATCGCGGTGAGTAAGGCGTACACCACGCGGGTTGGGTCTGGGCCGTTCCCCACCGAACTGTTCGACGACAACGGTCAGCACCTGCGAAAGGTCGGCCACGAGTACGGCACCACCACCGGTCGGGAACGCCGGTGCGGCTGGTTCGACGCGGTCGTCGCCCGGTACGCCTGCCGCCTGAACGGCGTCACGGACCTGGTGATCACCAAGCTGGACGTGCTCACTGGCCTGCCGACCGTCCCGATCTGCGTCGGCTACGAGATCAACGGCAAGCGGGTCGACGACATGCCGATGTCCCAGACCGACTTCCACCATGCCGTCCCGGTCTACGAGGAGCACGACGGCTGGTGGGAGGACATCACCAAGGCGAGGACCGAGGACGATCTACCCGAGAACGCCAGGCGCTACATCGCCCGCATCGAGCAACTCTGCGGAACCCGCGTCAGCGTCGTCGGTGTGGGCCCCGGCCGGGAGGAGAACGTGACCCGTCAGCCTCTGCTCCCCTGACCCATCGAGAGAGGATCGGTTCAGGCAGCGGTGCCGCCTGTCGTGACGCGACGGCTTCATGATCAACGAGGTTCGCGGCGGGGTCGGTAGGATGACTCGGCGTGCGGGTACTTTTGCTTGGTGGTGGAGGGCGGGAGCATGCGCTCGCGCTGAGGTTGGCCGATGATCCTTCGGTCGAGGCGCTGATCGCGGCACCCGGTAACCCGGGAATCGCGGGGGTGGCGGAGCTGCGGTCGGTCGATCTGGTCGATCCGGCGGCGGTGGCGGGGCTCGCCGTCGAGGTGACCGCCGACCTGGTCGTGATCGGCCCGGAGGCGCCACTTGTCGCCGGGGTGGCCGACGCGGTACGAGCCAAGGGCATAGCGGTCTTCGGGCCGTCGGCCGCGGCGGCCCGGCTGGAGGGATCCAAGACCTTCGCCAAGGAGGTCATGACTGCCGCCGGTGTTCCCACCGCACGGGCGTACACCTGCACCGACGAGGCGGGCACGGCCGCCGCACTGGACCTGTTCGACCCACCGTACGTGGTGAAGAACGACGGGCTCGCCGCCGGCAAGGGGGTGGTGGTCACCGACGACCGCACCGCCGCCGAGGCGCACGCGCGCGACTGTGGCCGGGTGGTGATCGAGGAATACCTCGCTGGTCCCGAGGTGTCGCTGTTCGTGGTGACCGACGGTGAGACGGCTGTGCCGCTCCTGCCGGCGCAGGACTTCAAGCGGGTCGGTGACGGCGACAGCGGCCCCAACACCGGTGGCATGGGGGCGTACGCGCCGCTGCCGTGGGCACCGACCGGTCTGGTGGACGACGTCGTGCGGGACGTGGTGCATCCCACGCTCAGCGAGATGCGGCGCCGGGGCACGCCCTTCTCCGGTCTGCTCTACGTCGGTCTGGCGATCACCGCCGACGGTCCCCGGGTCATCGAGTTCAACGCCCGCTTCGGCGACCCCGAAACCCAGGTGGTGCTCGCGCTGCTGGAGACTCCGCTGGGTGGGCTCCTGCACGCCGCTGCCACCGGTTCGCTTGCCAACCATCCACCGCTGCGGTGGCGTGACGGTGCCGCGGTGACGGTGGTGGTCGCGGCCGAGGGTTACCCTGCGGGGCCGCGTACCGGCGGCGTGATCAGCGGGGGGGAGCAGCCTGGCGTGATCCACGCGGGTACCGTCCGTCGGCCCACCGACGGTGCCCTGCTCTCCGCGGGCGGTCGGGTCCTTTGTGGTACGGCCACCGGCCCGGACCTCGCCGCCGCCCGTGATGCCGCATACCAGGTGGTACGCGGCATCACGCTGCCCGGCTCGCACCATCGCCGGGACATCGCCGCTGCCGCGGTCGACGGCCGGATCACCCTCCCGGTCTGACCGGAGCCCGGCGGAACGCCCCTCACCGATCCAACCTCGACTGAGCCACCGTCCTGGGCGACGCCGCCCGGCCGGACGTACGCCAGGCCGATTCCCCCTGGTCAGACGCACGGCTTGCGGCAAGTAGGCCCTTCCCGCCGATGGGACGTCGCGGTTAGCCGCAAGCCGTGGCACTCGATGACGCGTCAGCCGTAGTAGCGGCGTAGTTCGCGGGCGAGGACCTTGCCGGTGGCGTTACGGGGCAGGTACTTGACGAACACGACGTAGCGGGGCACCGAGAAGCGGGCCAGGTAGTGCCGGACGTACTCACGGACCGCCTCGGCGTCGAGGGTCTCGCCGGGACACAGGGCGATGAAGGCGGCGAGCCGCTGGCCGTAGTCGGGATCGGGTACGCCGATGACGGCGGCTTCGCGTACCTGGGGGAGCTGGGTGAGCAACTGTTCCACCTCGGCGGGGAAGACGTTCTCACCACCGGAGACGATCATGTCGTCGGCGCGGCCGTCCACGAAGAGCAGCCCGTCGGGGTTTATCCGACCCAGGTCGCCGGTGTCGAGCAGGTCGCCGTGCCGGTCAGGGCCGGAGGTGTAGCCCTCGAACAGCATCTCGTTGCCGACCATGATGCGCCCGACGCGACCACCGGGCACCGGCCGACCGTCGTCGTCGACGATCTCCAGCCGGGTGCCGTGCGGTGGTCTGCCCGCTGTGGTGGGTGCCCGGCGCAGGTCGGCCGGGGTGGCGATGGAGGCCCAGGACGTCTCGGTCGAGCCGTACAGGTTGTAGAGGACGTCTCCGTAGGCGTCCATGAACGTCGCCGGCAAGCCGCCGGGCAGCGCCGAGCCACTCACCGCGACCACCTTCAGCGGCGGTCGGTGCTCCGGCACCGGCTCCTCCGTCAGGCGTTGCAGCATCACCGGCACCGCGAACAACGCCTGACACCGGTGCCGGGTGAGGGCTTCCAGGGTGGCGCTCGGGTCGAAGCGTCGGTGCAGCACGATCGTGGCCCGGAGGGCGAAGCAGACCTGTAGGGCGGCGAACCCCCAGGTGTGGAAGATCGGGGCGGCGATCAGCACCCGGTCCCGTACGTGCAGCGGAATCCGGTCGATGATGGACACCAGCGGGCCGAAACCGTTCGGTGTGGGCCGTCGGGCGCCCTTGGGCGTACCGGTGGTGCCGGAGGTGAGCACGATGATCCGGCCGTCCCGCCCGGGCGGGTGCAGTTCGCCGGGGAGGGCGTTGTCGATCAGTTCGTTGCGGGCCTGCTCACCGAGGCGGTGCAGGTCCGCCGGCAACCCGATGGTCTGTTCGGTGAATTCGTCGTCGTGCACCAGGACCCGCAGCCGCTGCTCCTGAGCCACCGTGGCCAGTTGCGCCGGGGAGAGCCCGGTGTTCACGAGCACGGCGTCGGCGCCCAGCAGCGTGGCGGCGACTATGGTCTCGATCAACCCCGGGTGGTTTCGGCCGAGTACGGCGACCCGGTCGCCGGCCTGGACGCCGAGCGCGGCGCGCAGCGCACGAGCCAGTCGCATGGACCGGTCGAGCAGTTCGGCGTACGTCAGCTCGGTGCCCTGGTCGTCGATGATCGCGGCCCGGCCCGGGTCTCTGGCCGCCGCCTGGCGTAGCTCTCCGGCGATGCTCCAACCCCACCTGCGTAGCGCGCTGAGCTGGGATGCGACCCGTATCGGGCGGCCCGGGGCGAGTAGCCCACGCCGGGTCAGCGTGGTGACGATGAACGGCAGGTCCATGCCCGCGTACCTCCTGGCGGTCAGCGGATCTGCATCCCGGCGACCGCCCGGGAGATGACCAGCCGCTGCATCTCCGGGGGGCCCTCGAAGATGGTGAGAATCTTGGTATCGCGGTTCCAGTGCTCGACCGGGTGGTCGCGCAGGAAACCGGCGCCACCGAGCGACTGGACCGCCGTTTCGGTCACCTCGCCGGCCTTGAGCTTGGCCATCGACCGTCACCGTACCCATTCGGCGGCGGCTGGGCGCACGACCTCGCGGGCGAAGCCGTGCACCCAGTCGCGTAGATCCCGCTGTTCCTCGTTCAGGTCGAGCGAGAACTTCGCCATCTCAGGCCTTGGGGATGTCGAAGAGGTTCGCGATGTTGGCGGCCAGGCCCAGGTCACCCTTGGCCTTGAGCTTGCCGGTCATGAACATCATGACCGGGTTCGTGCCGCCGGAGATGACCTTGAGGAACTCGACCGGGGGCAGGGTCAGGCTCAGCCGGGGCTCGTGCTGCGGGGTCCCGTTGACCGTGCAGGTGCCGTCGGCGATGACAACCTCGTAGGTGTCGGTGCCGCCGTCCGGAGCGCCGGTGATGTTCCAGTGGATGACCGCGTTCGTGGAGCCGGCCCGGTCGGCACGGAACAGCTGCGGCATCCGCCCGAAGACCTCGTCGAGGATCTTGCCGCGCAGATCACCCGACATCACCTCGGACAGCTTGCTCTCCGGAGTGTTCTTGACGAGCTGGGCGAACTCCTTCGGGCCGACGTTGGCGAAGTTGGCCGGATCGAAGTCAGTCATGGAAAAACACCTCTCGGACAATGGCTACTCATGCGTAACATTACGCACGAGTAGGTATGCTCGCAAGGTGTCCACCGGTCCCGCCTTCAAGCGCCTTCCACGCGCCGTACGGCAGCAGCAGATGCTCGACTCCGCAGTGCGGATCTTCTCCCGACGCGGCTACCACAGCGCCAGCATGGACGAGATCGCCGAGGCGGCCGGCATATCCAAACCCATGGTGTACGCGTACCTCGGCACCAAAGAAGAACTATTCGTCGCCTGCCTGCACCGCGAGGGCACCCGGATGATGGAGGCGATCGCCGGGGCCGCCGCCCCCGACCTGCCCGCCGACGAACGACTCTGGCGCGGATTGCGAGCCTTCCTCGGCTTCGTCGGCGCGCACCGGGACGGCTGGGCAGTGCTCTACCGTCAAGCCCGGGCCGAACAGTCACTGGCACGTGAGCTGACGGTGATGCGCGCCCGGCTGGTGGAGGTGGTCGCCGGGATGCTCAACCACGCGCTGCGCGCCGAAGGGCGCCAAGTGGCGGACACCGAACTGGAGGTCGTCGCGTACGCGCTCGTCGGCGCGAGCGAGTCACTTGCCGACTGGCTCGCCGACCATCCGGAAGCCGACCCGGAGAAGACCGCCACGCAGATGATGAACGTCGCCTGGCTCGGCGCCGGCCAACTGCTGCACGGCGTGACCTGGCGCCCGGCCGGGATGCCCGCTACCCGTCGGCATCGGACGACACCGGGGCCCGGCGCCGAGCGCGGCGCCGCATCCGGCGGGCCACCTCCAGTGACGCCGTGACTGCCAGCGACAGGCCGATCCCGGTCAGGATCCCGCGCAGCGGATCGCTTTCGTAGGACAGCCCGCCGACGGCACCCAACAGCACGCAGTACAACGACCAGGAGGCGGCACCGATCAGGTCGTAGAGCAGGAACGCCCGTAGCGGATAGCGGACCGCTCCCATCGCCAAGGTCACCGCCGTCCGCCCACCGGGGACGTAACGGGCAGCGGTGAGGATCAGGCCGCCCCGCCGCTCCACCGCCCGACGGGCCCACTGTGAGCCGGCCCGCCGTCGACTGTCTCTCGGAGACCGGTCCAGCCGTCCTGCCCCGCCGCCGCGCCCGATCGCGTACGAGACGTGGTCGCCGATGACGGCGCCGAACATGGCGGCCACGACCACCAGCATCACGTTCGGCTCACCTCCGGTGGCCAGCACCGTGACCGTGATGACCGCCGCCTCGGCCGGCACCAGCGGGAAGATCGCGTCAACCGCGGTGAGCCCGAGCAGCAGCAGGTACACCCACGGCGAGGTGAGCGTGTGTCGGAGCAGGTCGAAGGCGGCCTCCATGGGTCCATGCTCAGGCCACCAGCTGTGCGGAGGGGGCCCTTCCTCCACACGAGGCGTAAACGGGGTGCCCTTCCGCGACCTGCCGGGCAAGTGCCCGGCCCACTCATCGAATGGTGCCTACGAGATGTGGCCGGCCGCGTCGGTCGTGCAGGCTGAAATCCCAGCCCGAGCCGAGCGCCGTGGCGCTGAAGGTCACCGTGCCGGGCAGCGGCACCGGCAGCTTGAACGCCACGTCCGCCGTGTACGTCTCCGGCAGCCGACTCTCCAGCGCCGCGAGACACCGTGCGGCGCTCCACATCCCGTGCGCAATGGGACGGGGAAACCCGAGCAGCCGCGCCCCCACCCGCGAGGTGTGGATCGGGTTGTGGTCGCCGGAGACCCGCGCGTAGTCCGTACCCACCCGGGGCGTGACCGACCAGCGCGCGGTGACGGCCGGCGGCGGTGGTCGGTCGCCGTGGCCGCGCCGCTGACCACCGTCCGGGGCGCGCTGCCGGCCGAGGTAGGTCGAGACGCCGCGCCACACCTCCTCGCCGTCGACCGACCCGACGAGTACGACATCCACCTGCCGCCCCCGCTCGTGCGGGCGCAGATTCTCTGCCCAGGTGGTGAAGTCCAGCCGGTCGGTGACGGTGACCGGCCTACGTACCGTGATCTGGTTGCCCACGTGCACCACCCCGGTCAGCGGGATCGGAAACTCCGGGGCGCTGATCAGACGTAGCGTCAGTGGAAAGCCCATGACGTGCGGGAAGGTCGCGGGTAACCGGTCGGCGAGCCGGAACCCGCAGACCCGGTCGTAGTCAGCCAGCCGCTCCTGGTCCACCGGCACGCCACCCACCGCCAGCTGCACCGCCGGCACCGTTGCACCGCGCCGACCACCCAGATCCGCCACCGCGCCCAGCAGCGCCCGCCGATACGACGGCCCGGCCGCCGGTAGCCGGGGCAACTCCACCCGGGCCCGTGCCGTCGGTACGGGCGGAACGCCGCCGCTGGTGCCGGTTCGTTGCGCGTCGGCGGACGCTGGCGTCACCGAATCCACAGCCGGTGGGTCGGCCGGGGCGTGGCCGGACAGGTCGCGGGTCGCCTCCAGGTCCCCGTCGCCGGTCGGTCCGGCGAGCACGGCGGCCTGGATCTCGGGGGTCAGGTTCTCGGTCGGCCCGTCGATCAGCTCGTCCACCGACAGGTCGTCGGCCGGCTCGTCGTCGCGTCGGCGCCGGGCCATCACGCCCCCAGCAGACTCTGGCCGCAGACCCGCACGACGTTGCCGGTCAGCGCACCGGACGCCGGCCAGGCCAGCCAGCCGATGGTCTCCGCGACGTCCACCGGCAAACCACCCTGCGAAAGGCTGTTCATCCGGCGCCCCGCCTCCCGCAGCACCAGCGGGATCCGGGCGGTGAGCCGGGTCTCGATGAAGCCGGGCGCGACCGCATTGACACTGATCTGACGCTTCCTCAGCGTCGGAGCGAGCGATTCGACCAACCCGACGACCCCGGCCTTGCTGGTGGCGTAGTTGGTCTGGCCCCGGTTACCGGCGATCCCGGCGATCGAGGAGACACCGATGATCCGTCCTCCGGCGGGGATCAGCTCGCGTTCCAGCAGCGCGTCGTTGATCCGCTCCTGACTGGACAGGTTGACGTCGATGACCTGAGCCCACCGGTCGGCGTCCATCCGACCGAGGGTCCTGTCCCGGGTGATGCCGGCGTTGTGCACCACCACGTCCACCCGCCGGTGCCGGCTGGCCAGGTGTTCGGCGAGCCGGGTCGGCGCGTCGGCGGCGGTCAGGTCGAGCTGCACGGCACTGCCGCCGATCTCGTTGGCGACCACGGCCAGTTCGTCCCCGGCGGCGGGGATGTCCAGTGCCACCACTGTCGCGCCGTCGCGGGCGAGTGTCCGGGCCAGTGCCGCGCCGATACCTCGGGCCGCGCCGGTGACCAGCACCACCTGTCCGTCGAGTGGATGGTCCCAGTCGGCCGGTGCGGTGGCCTGGCCGGCGCCGACCCGGATCACCTGCCCCGAGACGTACGCGGAGCGGCCCGACAACAGGAACCGTAGGGTCGCCTCCAGGCTGGTCCAGGTGCCCGCGTCGGCGTTCCGGGTGACGTACACCAGCTGCGCGGTGATACCGCGGCCGAACTCCTTGCCGATGCTGCGGGTCAATCCTTCCAGTGCCCGCTGGGCGGTCGCCTCGCGTGGCGTGCCGCACTCGTCCGGGGGCGTGCCCAGCACGATCACCCGGCCGCTGGGCTGCACCGCCCGGGCCTGCGGATGAAAGAAGTCGTAGAGCTGGCGCAGGTGGGACGACTCGCTGATGCCGGTGGCGTCGAAGACGAGAGCGGCGCTCTCCGGCGTACGACCGGTCGCCGGATCGGGCACGGCGGTGGCCTGATCGCGCAGCGCGAGCCCGGCGGCGGCCAGGGCACTGCTGACCGGTTCGGTGAGCCGTCCGCCGCTGGCGGCACCGAGCAGCACCAGCCCGGGCAGAATTGGCTCACCGGGAACGTGCCGGCGTAGTCGCGGCGGATCGGGCAACCCGAGGCGCTTGACCAGCGCCCGCCCGGCGCCCGATTGGACGAAGCTCGCATACCTGTCGGTCATAGGCGTAGCCTACTGGCGAGTAGGGTGCGGGCAACACTTTCGAGGAGGCGGATCGTGCAGAACGTTCGACGGGTCGCGGTCATCGGCGGTAACCGGATCCCCTTCGCCCGCTCCAACTCGCGCTATGCCAGCGCCGCCAACTCCGACATGCTCGGAGCCGCGCTGGACGGGTTGATCGCCCGGTTCGGTCTGGCCGGGCACAGGGTCGGCGAGGTCGTCGCCGGTGCGGTGCTCAAGCACGCGAAGGACTACAACCTCACCCGTGAAGTGGTGCTGGGCTCGAAGCTCGACCCGCGCACCCCGGCGTACGACATCCAGCAGGCCTGCGGGACCGGCCTGGAAGCCGCCATCCTGGTCGCTAACAAGATCGCTCTTGGTCAGCTCGACGTGGGCATCGCCGGTGGCGTCGACACGACCTCCGACGCGCCGCTCGCCGTCAACGATGACATGCGCCGTACGCTGCTCAAACTCAACTCCGCCCGGACCCTCGGCGAACGGCTCCGGATCGCCGCGAAGTTGCGCCCGGCCCAGCCGTTCAAGCCGGAGATCCCCCGTAACGCCGAGCCGCGTACCGGCCTGTCCATGGGTGAGCACGCCGCGCAGACCGCCCTGCGGTGGAACGTCGACCGGCAGGCCCAGGACGAGTTGGCGCTGCGGTCGCACCAGCGGCTCGCCGCCGCGTACAACGCGGGGTTCTTCGACGACCTGATGACCCCCTACCTGGGGCTGACCCGCGACGCGAACCTGCGCCCCGACGCCAGCCTGGAGAAGCTCGGTGCGCTGCGACCGGTCTTCGGCACTAGGGGGCCGGACGCCGAAAGGGCCACCATGACCGCCGGCAACTCGTCACCGCTCACCGACGGTGCCTCCACCGTGCTGCTGGCCAGCGAGGAATGGGCGCGCGAGCACAACCTGCCGGTGCTGGCCTGGTTCGCGCAGTCGGAGACCGGCGCGGTGGACTTCGTGTACGGCGAGGAGGGGCTGCTGATGGCGCCCGCGTACGCCGTGCCCCGACTGCTGGCCCGGACCGGGCTCACCCTGCAGGACTTCGACTACTACGAGATCCACGAGGCCTTTGCCTCGCAGGTGCTGGCGACGCTGGCAGCCTGGGAGTCACCGGAGTTCTGCAAGGACCGACTCGGCCTGGACGCCCCGCTCGGCACCATCGACACCGACAAGCTGAACGTCAACGGCTCCTCGCTGGCCGCCGGCCACCCGTTCGCCGCGACCGGCGGACGGATCGTCGCCACCCTGGCCAAGCTGCTCGCGACCAAGGGCAGCGGGCGCGGACTCATCTCCATCTGCGCGGCCGGTGGCCAGGGTGTGACCGCGATCCTGGAGCGCTGAAACTCCGGCCTGGCCCCTCAGGTCGCCGTTGGTCGGCAGCCCGCCGACACTGGTGCCGCCGCGAACGGCGGTGATGGCCGACGACCAACCTGTCCCTCGCCCGGTGCGCATAAGTGAGCAGACGATCACTCGCGTGGCAGACATGCTTGTCCTGTCAGATGTCGCGAGGAGGTGATGTTCATGAAGAAGCTCACGGTGCGCCGGCTGGAGTCGGTGAAGACCAGCGCTGTCGCTGCTGCGTGTGTCGTCTCCTGACGGTGACGCGACCAACCTGAAGGCCGGCACCCGGACGACAAGGACGGGTGCCGGCCTTCATCGACCCGCCTGCGAAACGAGCGAGAAGGACGACCCATGGCCGGCTACCCGTCAGAAACGCTTGTCCGAGTACGCCCCTTCGACCATCGGCCGGAGGGCGATACCGTCATCATCGGCGACCTCGAACGGCAGGTGTTCCTGTCGATCCCCGCCGAAGGGCTGGATCTGCTCCAGGCGCTGGCTGCCGGCAGCACGGTGGGCGAGGCGGTCCGCCTGTACGAGGAGAAGTACGCCGAGACACCCGACATCACCGACTTCCTGGATGCCCTCGGTGACGAGGGCTTCATCGAGATCGACGAGAACATCGCGGCTGCCGTCGGCGGTCCGATCGCCGCCGCCGACCCGGTTCGCCGACCTCGGCGTAGCTACAGCCTGAACTGGGTCAGTCCGACCGTGGCCCGCCGGCTGGTCAGCCTCCCGGTGCTCATAGTCTGCGTCCTGATCATCGCGGCAGGTGTCTACCTGGCCGTGGACGATCCGAACGTGCTGCCGACGCCCGGCGAGACACTGCTCTTCCCCATCCACTTCGCCGCCCTGACCTGGGCGACGTTCATTCTGACGCTGGCCGGGGTCGCGATTCACGAAACCGCGCACATGGTCGCGGCACGCGCGGCCGGCGTACCGTCGCGGCTCGTCATCGGCAACCAGTTGTACGTGTTGGTGGTGCAGACCGACATGAGCGGTATCTGGTTGGCCCCGAAGCGGCAGCGTTTCGTGGCGTTCATCGCCGGCACGCTCATCGACGGGGTGCTCGCCTCGTCCTTCGTCCTCGCCCTGTGGGCTGATCGACAAGGAATCGTCGGGCTGCCGGAGTGGGTGGCGCTGCTGCTGACAGCGTTGTTGTTCACGTACCTGGTCCGGATCATCTGGCAGTCGTTCCTGTTCATGCGCACCGACGGCTACTACATCGTCGCCACGGCACTCGGCTGCCGGAATCTGATGGCAGACACCGAGAACTTTCTCCGCAACGTGCTGGCGCGGGTGCTGCGGAGAGGAAACCGGGTGGACCAGTCGGGGGTGCCGAAGCGGGAGATGCGGATCGTCCGCTTGTACTCCCTGGCGTGGCTCGGTGGGCGTTTCATAGCGCTGATGATGCTGGTCTTCGTCGGTATCCCACTCCTGTGGGGCTTTCTGTACCAGTTCATCCTGTTCGCCTCCGGCCAGGACTCCCTGATGGGCTCCGTCGATTTCGCCACCATCGCGATCATCGGTGTACTCCTGGACGGTGGCGGTCTACTGCTGTGGGGTCGCAGCCTCTACCGGGGCGCGCAGGAACGGCGTCGTCGGCGGGCCATCCTGTCGGCCCGAGCCACGGCCCGAGCGGCAGAGCCCGCAGCACCGGCGACCACCGTGGGCAGCACGGCACCGGTGGTGGAGCCGAGCGGACAGCAGTGATCCTCGTCGACCCCGTCTGTGGCCGGTCTGGTCATGGTCACAGGCGGGGATCGAGGAGGCTGCGGCCAGGGTCCCGTCACCCGGTCGGGCGTAGGCCCATACGTTCCATGATGTATTCGACGACGCGGCGCGGATCGGCGACGATCGCCCCGCACGGCCCTTTTCGAATCATCTTACGATCGGTGAAGCGTTGCAGAAAAATGCCTACCCGGGAACGGGTGGTGCCGATCATCGCGGCGTAGTCCTCGTGGCGAAGTTTCAGGTCGATACGAACGGCACGGCCGATTCCCGTGCCGAAGGTCTGGGTCAGGTCGAGTAGTCGCATCGCCAGTCGGGCCTCACTATCGGAGGTGGCGTGCTGCAGCAAGAGCGACCGGTGGCGGCGGGCTTTCAACACCTGGCTGTACTGCCATGCGTCAAAGATGCTCCCGTTGCACAGGAGGCTGTGTAGAACGGCATTCTCTATCACTATCAGCCGGGTTGGGGTGATGGCGGAGGGAGTGTACTGACTCGGCATTCCAGGAAGCGAATCTTCGCCGAAGTAATCGTTCTTGGGCAGCACGTCGAGGATAGTTCGCCGACCATTAGGGGAATAGTTCTCCAGGCAGATGGCTCCGCTTTCTATAAGATAGACGCGGCCGTCTACAGTGCCCGGCTGATGCAGTGTCTCGCCGTCGGTGAGTTCGACCCGGCGGATCGGGACGGCCCGTGCGTAGAGCGTGGACCTGAGGCCCCTCATCAGGCGAGAAGAGAGCTCTGACTCTCGTGGAACGAGCACGTCGTCGAGGATGTTCGTGGTGGACCTCGTGCTGGCCATAGTCATCTTTTCGTTCACCGTCCAGACATGTGGTCAGCTCGGAACTGGAAACGAGACCGCTGTCCGTGCAGGCGACGGGTAGGACCCTGGGACGAACAGTGGTGCACCTCTCGGCCTGCGCAGACGGCGCTGGCTCGGCCGGGGCGGAATAGGCAGAGGGTCGACGAATTCCTGCGAGTGGCGGCGGGGCTGGATGCTGCGATCTAAGTGCATCCCGCTCAGTGTGAGGCAGGGTGGCCTTTGTGGATTCCGGGCGACTCGTCGCACATAGTGAGGTGAATCCATCGAAGGCTCATCAACGTAGCTGTCGCTGCTGTTGCCCGCTACTGCTACCGTTCTGGCGGCGGTAGATGTTGTCAGATCGGTCAGTCGGCTTGTTCGATACAAAACACAATGCGGCCTCCGTGTTTTCGCCAGACCGTTGATGATCTTCATCTCCGTTCCTGCAACGCTAGCGACTTGCCTGGCCGTTCGTCTGTCGCGCGTTCAACTGGCTCCGCCGGTCCGAACGGTTCTTTGAATATGGCCGCCCGGTCAAGATTGTCCGGCCTCGATTACCCGTTGGCTGTACATGTCGCTACTTGTCCGTCGGGCCGCGGGCGATCAACATATGTCATGACAATCAGCGCAAAGATGGCTATATCCGCATGAGTCGGGCGGCCAAGAGGTGCAAACGGACGGCCCGACCGGTGAGAGAACATGCCGCATCGGTCGGCCCTACCCGATCGGAGGGCTGGACCCTGGTGCCGGAGAATGGCCGGGTGACGACGATCCCGAACGTGCTCGCCAACCGTTACGCCTCGCCCGAGCTGGTCAACCTCTGGTCGCCAGAGGAGAAGATCCGCCTGGAACGACAGCTTTGGCTCGCCGTGCTCCGGGCGCAGCGAGACCTGGGTGTGCCGGTGCCGGACGGGGTGGTCGAGGCGTACCAGCGGGTGCTGCACGACGTCGACCTGGCCTCGATCGCGGCACGGGAGCGGATCACCCGGCACGACGTGAAGGCCCGGATCGAGGAGTTCAGCGCACTCGCCGGGCACGAGCACGTGCACAAGGGGATGACTTCCCGGGACCTGACCGAGAACGTCGAACAGCTCCAGGTGCGCCGCTCACTGGAGCTGATCCGGGACCGGGTGGTGGCGACGTTGGCGCGGCTCGCCCGGCACGCCCACGAGTACTCGGACGTGGTGATGGCCGCACGGTCGCACAACGTCGCGGCGCAGGCGACCACGCTCGGCAAGCGCTTCGCGTCGGCTGCCGAGGAACTGCTGATCGCGTACGAGCGGCTGGAGGACCTGATCTCCTGGTATCCGCTGCGCGGGATCAAGGGGCCGGTGGGTACCGCCGCCGACCAGCTCGACCTCTTCGACGGCGACGCCGACAAGGTCGCCGAGTTGGAGCGGCGGGTCGCCGAGCACCTGGGGTTCAGCCGGGTGCTGGACAGCGTGGGGCAGGTCTATCCGCGTTCGATCGACCTGGCGGTGATCTCCGCACTCGCGCAGGTGGCCGCTGCGCCCTCGTCCCTGGCGACCACGATCCGGCTGATGGTCGGCCAGGAGTTGGTGACCGAGGGCTTCAAGCCCGGCCAGGTCGGCTCCAGCGCGATGCCGCACAAGATGAACACGCGCTCGTCGGAGCGGGTGAACGGTTTCGCGGTGATCATCCGGGGCTACCTGTCGATGGTCGGAGAACTGGCCGGCGACCAGTGGAACGAGGGTGACGTCTCCTGCTCGGTCGTACGCCGGGTAGCCCTGCCGGACGCCTTCTTCGCCGCAGACGGGCTGTTCCAGACGTTCCTCACCGTGCTCGACGAGTTCGGCGCGTACCCGGCGGTGATCAACCGGGAGCTGGAGCGGTTCCTGCCGTTCCTGGCCACCACCAAGATCCTGGTCGCGGCCGTCCGGCGGAACGTCGGGCGGGAGACGGCCCACGAGGCGATCAAGGAGCATGCCGTCGCGGTCGCCCTGGCGATGCGCGAGAAGGGCACTCCCGACAACGACCTTTTCGACCGCCTGGCCGCCGACGGTCGGCTAGCCCTGACCCGTACCGAGATCGACGCCCTGGTCGCCGACCGCGCTGCCTTCGTCGGTGCCGCTCCGGCCCAGATCCAGTCGGTGACCGCCAGAATCACCAAGGTCGTGGAGGCCCACCCCGAGGCCGCCGGCTACTCCCCACCCCCCATCCTCTGACACCCGCCTCTGCCCGGTCGGGATCTCGTTGACAGGACGCCGCTGGGTGACAGCTTCGTCTTCCGTGGCCGAGGGGGTAGCGGGCGCGGGGCGCTGCCGGCGGGTACCGGTGCACGGCCTCCGGATGGCCGAGGGGCGATCAGTCGCGGGTGGGAGTTTCGGCGGCGGTGCGGAGGGTTGGGGCGCTCGCCGGTTCGGCGATGGCACCGGGTGCCTCCACGAAGGCCGGGTCCTGGGCGGTCTCCGCCGCTACCAGGGGCTGGTCGGGAGGCATCACGTCGGGAACCTTGGGCACCACGATCACGGCGGTGCCGTAGGCGCAGATCTCCATCCACATCTCGCCGCAGTCGCGACTGTCGAACCGCATCCCCACCACGGCGTTCGCGCCGAGCCGCCGGGCCTCTTCCCCGAGGCGGGCCACCGAGTCGGTACGCCAGCGGGTGAGGTTGTCCGGTGCCATCGGGTCGTACGCGCCACCGCGTAAGTTCTTCACTCCCTCGCGGTACGGGTTGCGGGTCCTGGCCATGGAGGAGACCACTTCGCCGAGGATCTGGCGGATCTCGTAGCCGGGAAGTTGATCCGTCGTCACGACCAGCACGTTTCCGATGCTTGCAGGCGCAGGTACGGCACATTGTGAGCCCTGTTCACCTGCTCGGATGCTGAAAAACCGTGCGGCGCGGACGGCGGGCACAGGTCCCACCATCCGCGCCGCCGGGGGTGCCAATGCGTCAGACGCCGGAAACGGACCGGATCCAGGCACGGTTGTACGCGACGCTGCCGTAGTTCTGGATGCTCCGGCCGTCGGCGGTGGAGGCCACGCCCACCTGTTGGCCGTTGTAGAACTGCGGGCCGCCCGAGTCGCCACGCCACGCGTTGCCGTTGATCCGGCTGCTCCGGATCGCCTGCCCGCCGTACGCGTCGCTGACGTTCGTGCTGGTGACCCGGACGCTAGCGGTCTTGAGCTGGGTCGACGCCGAGCAGCCGCTGTAGCAGGTCATGCCCCAGCCGTAGATCGAGTTGGTCGAGTTGACCGGCGGGTTGCTGGCGGCCAGCGTGACGTAGCTGGTGCTCACGGCGCTGGACAGGCGCATCAGGGCCACGTCGTATTGGCCGTAGGTGGCGCTGACCGTACGGGTGACGCCGCCGGAGGAGCGGTAGACGCTGCCCACCCGGACCGACATCGAGCCGCCGAGGCAGTGCCGCGCGGTGAGGACCCACTCCGGGGCGATGATCGTGCCGGAGCAGGTGAACGAGCCGTTGCTGAAGACCGCGGCGGCCCATGGGGCGGAGGAGACGGTGCCCCCGCCGATGATGTACGGGGTGACGGGTGAGGCGACGGCGCCGGAGCTGGCGCCCATCACGCCGGCCATGGCGGTGGCGAGGACCGCGATGAGGGATCGGATGCGCATCGGAGGGGCTCCTTCGGGGTTCGCGGACCCGGGTCCGCCGGGTCGGCCTGGTGGTGGCAGACGAGGGGTGATCCGCCACCACGACGTCTCGATATCGACATCTGACGATGTACGGTAGGGCTCGGTAGGGTGTTTCACAAGAGGCTCATAGAAACAAGACGATGTAACAGGTGGATCTCCCGTCGCCGGCCAGCGCTTCGACCGGTGGCAGCCCTCCGCCGCCCTGCCCCGACAGGGCGTGCCCGTCCGGGTCGATGACAGGGGAGGGCAACGAAGCCATATCGGGATTGCAACGAACCCGTACCGGTCCCGACCGGTCCGTCGCGGCGGCACCGAGCGGCGTCCCGCGGCGTCCGGCCGGTGCGGCTCGCGCGGTATCTGCCAGGTAGGCTGGCTGCGCTCGCCCGTTGTGGGTCGGCACCCAACTGCGTACACAGTCAGGAGTGCCCAGTGCCTCGCGTCGTCGTCGACGTCATGCTCAAGCCCGAGATCCTCGATCCTCAGGGTCAGGCCGTCGCAAACGCGCTGCCCCGGCTCGGCGTCAACGACGTCGCCACGGTACGGATCGGCAGGCGAATCGAGATCGACTTCACCGGTGAACCGGACCTGGACCGGGCCCGCGAGATAGCCGACAAGCTGCTCGCCAACCCGGTCATCGAGGACTTCACAGTCCGGCTGGCCGAGAACGACGAGCCTGCGGAAACCCGACCATGACCGCCCGTGTCGGTGTGGTGACGTTCCCCGGTTCGCTCGACGACGGGGACGCGGCCCGGGCCGTGCGGATCGCCGGCGCGGAACCGGTCCGGCTCTGGCACGGTGAGGCGCAGCTGCACGGGGTGGACGCGGTGGTCCTGCCCGGTGGTTTCGCCTACGGCGACTACCTGCGCTGCGGAGCCATCGCCCGATTCGCGCCAGTCATGGAAAAGATCATCGATGCTGCCGGTGGGGGCCTGCCGGTGCTGGGCATCTGCAACGGCTTCCAGATCCTCTGCGAGGCGCACCTGTTGCCCGGTGCGCTCACCCGCAACCAGCACCTGCACTTCCGCAACCGTGACCAGTCCCTGCGTATCGAGGCGACCGGTACCGCCTGGACGAACACCTTCCAACCAGGCCAGGAGGTGCTGATCCCGGTCAAGAACGGTGAGGGCTGCTACGTCGCCGCCCCGGCGACGCTCGACGAGCTGGAGGCCGAGGGCCGGGTCGTCGCCCGCTACGTAGGCGGCAACCCCAACGGGTCGCAGCGGGACATCGCCGCGATCACCAACCAGGCCGGCAACGTGGTCGGCATCATGCCGCATCCGGAGCACGCGGTGGAGGCGCTGACCGGCCCCTCCCTCGACGGTCTCGGCTTCTTCACCTCCGTGCTGAAGCACCTGGTCGGGGCGCCGGCGTGACCGTCAGCGGCGGGATCATCGGTCGGCTCACCCGCCCGTCGGGCGGCGAGCGTAACAAGGAGACGTCATGACCACGCATCCGGACCCGGTGCGGGACAACCCGGAGGCGGGCCAGCCCCCGCCGCAGCCGGCCACCGCTGCGCCGGCCGCTCCGGCACGGCACGCCGTCGTCGCGGAGGCCAGGGACTGGGCTGACGGGGTGGACACCGTGCCGCGCGCCGCGGGCACCCCGGAGGAACTCCAGCCCTACGCCGAACTGGGCCTCGCTGACGACGAGTACGAGCGCATCCGGCACATCCTGGGCCGCCGGCCGACCCAGTCCGAGTTGGCGATGTACTCGATCATGTGGAGCGAGCACTGCTCCTACAAGTCCAGCAAGGTGCATCTGCGGCAGTTCGGCGAGAAAGCCCCGCCGAGTGACCGGATGCTCGCCGGCATCGGCGAGAACGCCGGCGTCGTACGGATCTCCGATGAACTTGCCGTGACCTTCAAGGTCGAATCGCACAACCACCCGAGCTTCGTCGAACCGTACCAGGGCGCGGCGACCGGAGTCGGCGGCATCGTCCGCGACATCCTGGCGATGGGCGCCCGGCCGGTGGCGGTGATGGACCCGCTGCGTTTCGGTGCCGCGGACCACCCGGACACCGCCCGGGTGCTGCCGGGCGTGGTCGCCGGAGTCGGCGGCTACGGCAACTGCCTCGGCCTGCCCAACATCGGTGGCGAGGTGGTCTTCGACCCCTGCTACCAGGGAAACCCGCTGGTGAACGCGCTCTGCCTGGGCGTGTTGCCGGTCGACCGGCTGCAGAAGAAGGACGCCACCGGCCCCGGAAACGTGGTGGTGCTGATGGGCGCCAAGACCGGCCGGGACGGCATCGGCGGCGTCTCGGTGCTGGCCAGCGCCACCTTCACCGAAGGCAGCGAGCAGCGTCGCCCATCGGTGCAGGTGGGCGACCCTTTCATGGAGAAGCTGCTCATCGAGGCGTGCCTGGAGCTGTACGACGCCGAGCTGGTCGTCGGTATCCAGGACCTCGGCGGTGCCGGCCTGACCTGCGCCTTGACGGAGACGGCGGCCTCTGCCGGCACCGGCATGCGGGTGTGGCTGGAACGGGTGCCGCTGCGCGAGCCCTCGATGGAACCGCACGAGATCCTGGCAAGCGAGTCGCAGGAGCGGATGCTGCTGGTCGTCGCGCCGGAGAAGCTGGAGGCGGTGCTCAAGACCGCCGAGAAGTGGGGTGTCTGGGCCACCGCGATCGGCGAGGTCACCGCGCCCGAGTCGGACGGTTCGCCGGGCCGGCTGCACATCACCTGGCGGGATCATCCGGTGGTGGACGTACCGCCGGGGTCGCTCGTGGACGACGGGCCGGTCTACGCCCGGCCGATGCGTGAACCGGCGGACCTGATCCTGCTTCAGGCCGACCGAGCGGAGACGTTGCCCCGGCCGGGCGACCCGGACACGCTGCGCGCAACCGTGCTGCGCATGGTCGCCTCACCCAACCTCTGCGACAAAACCTGGGTCACCGAGCAGTACGACCGCTACGTGCTGGGCAACACCGTGCTCGCTCAGCCGGAGGACTCAGGTGTGATCCGCATCGATGAGCGCACCGGGTTGGGTGTGGCGCTGTCGGTGGACGGCAACGGCCGGTACGCGCGGCTCGACCCGTACCAGGGGGCCAAGCTGGCGTTGGCTGAGGCGTACCGGAACGTGGCGGTGACCGGTGCGACCCCGATCGCGGTCACCGACTGCCTGAACTTCGGCTCGCCGGAGGATCCGGGTGTGATGTGGCAGTTCGCCGAGGCCGTACGCGGCCTGGCCGACGGCTGTGCCGAACTGGGTATCCCGGTGACCGGCGGCAATGTCAGCTTCTACAACCAGACCGGGGCGGCAGCGATCCACCCGACGCCGGTCGTCGGCGTGCTCGGGGTGTTGGACAACGTCGCCGACCGGGTGGCGTCCGGTTTCGTCCCGCGCTCCGGCGCCGATCACGACCAGCTCTTCCTGCTCGGCGAGACGCACGTGGAACTCTCCGGTTCGGAGTGGGCCTGGGTCACCCACCAACATCTCGGTGGCGTACCGCCGCACGTTGACCTGGCGCGCGAGAAGCAGCTCGCCGGTCTGCTCGCCGACGCGGCCCGGGTGGGGCACCTCAGCTCCGCGCACGACCTCTCCGACGGTGGTCTCGCGCAGAGTCTGGTGGAGTCCTGCCTGCGTCATGGTGTCGGGGCCCGGATCGTGGTGCCGGAGCGGTTCGAGGGCAACTCCATGCCGTTCGTCTTCCTGTTCAGCGAGTCCGCCGGTCGGGTTCTCGTCTCGGTGCCGCGCGGTCACGACAAGGCGTTCACCGCTCTCTGCGGTGAGCACGGCGTGGCGTGGGAGCAGATCGGCGTCACCGACCCGACGGCCGAGGCGCTTGAGGTGCACGGCCAGTTCCGGATCAGCCTGGACGAGCTGCGCGAGGCGCACACCGGCACGCTGCCGGCGCTGTTCGGTGGCGGGCAGCCGTTCGAGGTGGCCGCCCCCGCAGCTACCGGGGTCGCCATCGACGCGTCGACCGACCCGGTGGACGGTACCGTCGGCCAGGGTGCGACACTCGCCGACGTGCCCGGCGCCGCGACCGCCGAGCCGCCGACTGCGGAGCCGGTCACCGACGGCCAGCAGGGCGGTTCGCTCGACGGTGAGCAGACCGGTACGGCCCAGGCCGCACCGACGTCGACGGAGGCCGCGCCGTTCGTGGATCTGACCGAGGAAGAGGCCGCCGATCGGCCGGTGGAGCGGGCCGCCCCACCGGTCCGGGGCGGCCACGTCGCGGCGACC
Source organism: Micromonospora sp. HNM0581 (assembly GCF_012726175.1). GTDB lineage: Bacteria > Actinomycetota > Actinomycetes > Mycobacteriales > Micromonosporaceae > Micromonospora. Next base: position 49,837 of record NZ_JAASAD010000003.1, on the reverse strand, counting down.
CCGTCCGGCGGGACCGACGAACCTGCTCCGGCGGGCAGCCCTGAGGTGTCCGAGGCGGGCGCCCCGCAACCCGGTGACACCGAGCAGCCCGCAGCGCCCGACGAGCGCTGAGGCGTTGGCCGCGGCCGTATCCGCCCAACCCGGATCGGGAGTCCGGTTCGACTGGGGTTTGGCGGGTGCGGCCGAACTCGGCCGGGTCTGCGCGGTACTCGTGGTGGTGGACGTGCTGTCGTTCACCACCACGGTCGAGGTGGCGGCGGGGCGGGGGATGCGCGTACATCCGTTCCCCTGGGGTGATCAGGCCGCCGTCTACGCGCGCCGGGTCGGCGCGGTCGCCGCGACCTCGCGCGGGCAGGTCACCACCGACCATCCGTGGTCGCTGTCGCCGGCCGCGCTGAGTAGGGCACCGGTGGTGACCGATCTGGTGCTGCCATCGCCGAACGGATCGGCGATCAGTGCTGCTGCCAGTGCCACCGGGCTACCGGTGGTCGCGGCCAATCTTCGTAACGCACCCTCCGTGGGACGCTGGCTGACCCGGCAGGGGTACGGCTCCTCCAACGCGCCGATCGGGGTGGTGGCCGCCGGGGAACGGTGGCCGGACGGCTCGCTGCGCCCCTGCGTGGAGGACCAGCTCGGTGCAGCCAGCGTGCTCGACGCCCTCTCCGGCGCGCCCGGCGGGCTCTCCGTGGAAGCGGCCGTGGCCCTGGCCGCGCTGGCCAGCACCCCGGACCTGCCGGCGGCAGTGCGTGGTTGTGTGTCCGGCCGTGAGCTGACCGAGGGTGGTTTCGCCGAGGACGTCGAGATCGCGGTACGCCTCAACAGCTCGGACGTGGTACCGCTGCTCCGCAAGGGCGTCTTCACCGCCGCCTGATGCTGGGGACAGGCTCTAGTCGTCGAGCCAGTCGAGTCGGCGACCGCCACGATCCTGGGGAGCGCTGTCGGGCCGGTTGTGACCGGCCTGTGCCGGGTCTCCGTAGCCGCCGCCCTGGCCGTATCCACCTTGGTCGTAGCCGCCGCGCTGGTGTGGTGGCTCCTGGCCGTAGCCGCCACCGTAGCCGCCGCCCTGGTCGTAGCCGCCGCGTGGCGGTCCTTCCTGCCCGTACCCACCGTGGTCGTAGCCGCTGTCGTAGCTGGTGTGGTCGTAGCCGCCGCGTTGGTGTCCGGCCTCCTGGCGGTATCCGCCGGCCGGCTGGTCGTATCCGCCGTCGGGCGACGCGTCGTAGCCGCTGCCCGGCTGCCCTGCCGCGTAGCCGCGGTTCGGGTCGCCCTGGCTGTATCCGCCGCCCGGCTCACCGCCCCCGTAGCCACGCGTCGCGTCGCCGGTGCCGTAGCCGCCCGGCTCACCTGGCTGCTCGTAGCCCCGAGTGGGAGCGCTCTGACCGTAGTCGCCGTACCCACCAGGCTCGGACTGGCCGTAGCCCTGGCCGGCCTCCGGCTGATACATACCGGTGGCGTACGGATCGGCGGGGGCCGGGTAGGTCGTCTCCTCGCCCTGGTAGCGGCCGGTCGGCTCGTCGAACCGCTCGCTGTATCCGCCACCTGCCGGTGGGTATCCCGGGCCGGCGTTACCGGCTCCGTAGTCGCGACTGCCGTAGCCGCTGCCCGAGGACGGGCTGTTGCCGCCGCCACCGGAGGACGGGGCGTTGCCGTAGCCGCTACCGGACGAGGGAGCGTTGCCGTAGCCGGCAGCGCCGTACCCGCCCGGCTCGTCCCCGTATCCGCCTCCACCGGACCAGCCACCCGGTCCGCTCGCGGCACCGTAGGGCTGCGGGGGTGCGCCGTAGGGATCGGGCGGAACGTCATCCACCACCGGTTGGTGCATCATCGTCGGCGCGTTGGCCAATCCGGCCCCGCCGACCATGGTCGGGTCCGGTGCCGCACCGACCCGGTTCACCACCCGGGTCTGGTCGTCCGCACCGGCGAACGAGCCACGGGCCGCCGGGACCGCTCCGGCCGGCGCTCCGGCCGGACCGTCACCGTCGGGCGCGCCGTCCTCGTTCTCCTTCCGCTTCATCCACAGCAGCACGATCGTGCCGACACCGACGGCCACGAAAAGGCCGCCCAGCAGGATGAGCATGAAGCTACCGAAACCACCAGAGTCCTCGTTGGAGGCCGGGGCCTGTGCGGCCGCGCTCTCGGCGGGGGTCTCCTCCTCGCCGACTTCGTCCTCGAATGGGTCCTCGGTCGGCACCACCGACTCGCTCGCCGACGGGCTGGCGCTCGGGCTCTCGGAGGCTGCGATCGGCAGGGTGAGTCGACGTCCGGTGATGCTCTGCCCGGCGTTGGCGGTGAAGCTCGTCAGGGCGTTCTTGTTCTCAGCGCTCGCCCCGATGTCGATCCGTCCGGGCGCGATCGGGTTGTCGGTGCTCCCGGTGAACCGGAAGTTGCCGTTACCGTCCGTCGTGGTGTCCCGTTGCCTGTTGGCGCTGTCCTTGAGTAACACGTACGCGTTCGGTACCGCATCGCCGCCCTGGTCGACGACCTTGCCGGAAATCGACTTCACCGTCTGCGGCGCCTGCGTCGTCGGCGGCGGATTCGGGCCACGCACCGTCATGTCACGCTCGTCGCCACCTTGGTCCCCGCCGGCCTGGGCAGAAACCCGCACCTTGCCGGACCGTTCCTGACCAGCCGATACGTCGCCCGCAACCAGGGTCACCGTAATAGGTTCAGACACCTCACCAGCTGGTATCAGCTGTGCGGGGATGTTGCAGTTGCCCTGGCAGCTCAGACCGTCGAAGGTGCTAACGGTGATCTTGAAGGGTGTTGGTACATCGTTGTTGTTCTTGACGGTGAACGTCATCGACGTTTGTTGCCCGGACTGAAGGGTGCCGTTCGGCAGATTTGTGATCTGGACGTCCGGACTGTCGGCAAAGGCTGGTGTGGCTGGGACGGCGAGCAGGGCACCGAACATCAGCGCCACGATCACACCGGCCCGCTTGTGCCAGGCTCGTCGGTGTGTTGACACGTCCACCGCCTTCCGGACTGACCTCCCCTGTCCGGCGGGTGCCGGGCGGGGGAACATCGCGGTACGAATACGCCGTCGGCAACTATGCCTTGTCTGGCCGGATCGGCGCGACCCAGGGCCAGCGTGACGGCTGGCATCGTCGCACCGTATCGTCCCGTTGTGTCCTCTCCGTACATTAAGTCTGCCTCGGTCGCGGCGGCGCTGTCGGCGCTCGATGCGGGGCGCGCACCCGAACGGTCGGTGCTCCGTGAGGCGGTCAGGGCCTTGTTGGCCCTCCTCGCGGACCGCACCCCCGGCCGATCGGTGGAGGTGCGTGTCCCACCTTACGGTGCAGTTCAGTGTGTCCCCGGGCCGCGACACACCCGCGGTACTCCTCCCAACACGGTGGAGATGGATGCGGAGACCTGGCTCCGTTTGGCGGTGGGGCGACTCGACTGGGCGCGGGCAGTTACGGAGGGTCGCATCACGGCGAGTGGAGCCCGTGCGGACCTTTCCGCCTACCTTCCGCTCGAAGTGCCGTGACGGCTGGTGTCCATGACACTGAGCGGCGGCACTGTGACTGTGTGTGGCGACTCGGATTCGCGTACACTGTCGGTCGACGACAATGTGGTCCCGGCCGAGAGATGCGGAGCGACCCCCGTGGTTCCGCCAGGCCAGTCCAGACCAGCAAGAGGGAGCGGCAGGTGCCCCGAGGCGACGGCCGGCTGAGCCACGACCTTGATCCCCAGCGACCCGGCCCCCAGGACGCGTGCGGTGTCTTCGGCGTCTGGGCGCCCGGAGAAGAGGTTGCCAACCTGACCTACTTCGGGCTGTACGCATTGCAGCACCGGGGTCAGGAGGCAGCCGGCATAGCGGTGAGCGACGGTTCCGGCGTCGTGGTCTACAAGGATCTCGGCCTGGTGGCCCAGGTCTTCGACGAGCCGACGTTGGCCAGCCTGCGCGGGCATGTCGCGATCGGGCACGCGCGTTACTCCACCACCGGGGCTTCGACCTGGGAGAACGCCCAACCGACCATCCGGGCGACCAGTTCGGGCACGACGATCGCGTTGGCGCACAACGGCAACCTGGTGAACACGACCGAGTTGCAACGTGAGGTGGCCGAGCGGGGCCTGGGTACCGACGGTTCGACCAACGACACCTCGTTGGTCACGATGCTGCTCGCCGGCCGGCCGGATCTGTCCGTCGAGGCCGCTGCGCTGGAGGTGCTTCCGCAGCTACGGGGCGCCTTCAGCTTCGTCTTCATGGACGAGTCGACCCTCTACGCCGCGCGCGACCCGCACGGCGTGCGTCCGCTGGTGCTGGGCCGCCTGGAGCGGGGCTGGGTGGTGGCCAGTGAGACAGCCGCGCTCGACATCGTCGGTGCCAGTGTGGTTCGCGAGGTCGAGCCGGGCGAGCTGATCGCGATCGACGCGGAAGGCATGCGGTCCACCAGGTTCGCCGCACCCGAGCCCAAGGGATGCCTCTTCGAGTACGTCTACATCGCCCGACCGGACGCCACCATCGCCGGCCGGAACGTGCACGCCGCCCGGGTGCAGATCGGGCGGCAACTGGCCAAGGAACACCCGGTCTCCGCCGACCTGGTGATCCCGGTGCCCGAGTCGGGCACCCCGGCGGCGATCGGCTACGCCGAGGAGTCCGGCATCACCTACGGCTCCGGCCTGGTGAAGAACCCGTACGTGGGGCGTACCTTCATCCAGCCGTCGCAGACGCTGCGTCAGCTCGGCATCCGGCTCAAGCTCAATCCGTTGCGTGAGAACGTGCGGGGCAAGCGCCTGGTCGTGGTCGACGACTCGATCGTCCGCGGCAACACCCAACGCGCGATCGTGCGGATGCTGCGCGAGGCCGGCGCGGTGGAGGTGCACGTACGCATCTCCTCGCCGCCGGTGTCCTGGCCGTGCTTCTACGGCATCGACTTCGCCACCCGTGCCGAACTTCTCGCCAACGGCCTCGACAACGACGGCATCCGGCGCTCGATCGGCGCGGACACACTGGGCTACGTTTCGTTGTCCGGCCTTGTCGCCGCGACGGAACAGCCCAGGACCCGGCTCTGCCGGGCCTGCTTCGACGGGGACTACCCGATCGAGTTGCCCGTCGGCAACCTGATCGGCAAACACATGCTCGAAGGGATCGGCCGTCGGGTCGCCAACCGCACGGACGACGACGTACCAGTCGAGCATCTTGTTTCGCCACTCGACAGTAGTTTCGGCCACCTCGAAACGTCGGCGACCACACACCGCCCGTAGCATCACCCGGCTGCGGCGTCGGTCACCGTCGACGCGACAGCCGAGAAACAAAGGGGAGAACCGTGACGCACGTGTCCGAGCGCAGCGGCGCAGGAAGCAGCCCGAGTGGCGCTGGCGGGGACCGTCAGCCCTGGACGGCCGGTGCGGGCCGCCCGGCGCGCAAACGCGCGGTCTCGTACGCGGACGCCGGCGTGTCCATCGAAGCGGGCGATCGTGCCGTGGAGCTGCTCAAGTCGAAGGTGAAGCAGACCCGCAGGCCGGAGGTCATGGGCGATCTCGGTGGTTTCGCCGGCCTCTTCCGGCTGGACACCACGAAGTACAAGCATCCGATCCTCGCCTCCTCCACCGACGGCGTCGGCACCAAGCTGGTGATCGCTCAGCAGATGGACATCCACGACACGGTCGGCATCGACCTGGTCGCGATGGTCGTCGACGACCTGGTCGCCTGCGGAGCGGAGCCGCTGTTCCTGCTGGACTACATCGCCACCGGCGAGGTCGTGCCGGACAAGGTCGCTGAGATCGGCGCCGGCATCGCCGACGGCTGCCGGTACGCGGGCTGCGCGCTGCTGGGCGGGGAAACCGCCGAGCACCCAGGGGTACTGCGTCCCGACGAATATGACATTTCGGCCACCGGCGTAGGTGTGGTGGAGGAAAGCGAGATCCTCAGCTCCGAGCGGGTCGAGGTGGGCGATGTGGTGATCGCGATGCGTTCGTCGGGCCTGCACTCGAACGGCTACTCCCTGGTCCGGCACGTGCTGCTGGGCGCGGGTCGGATGCGACTGGACGTGGTGATCGACGACTTCGGCCGCCAGCGCACCCTCGGCGAGGAACTGCTCACCCCCACCAAGATCTACGCGCAGGACTGCCTCAAGCTGATCGCTGAGGCCGAGGTGCGGTCCTTCGCCCACGTCACCGGCGGCGGCATCCCCGGCAATCTGGTGCGGATCCTGCCGGAGCACGTGGACGCCGTGGTCAACCGGTCGACGTGGAAGCCACAGCCGATCTTCGACCTGATCCAGTCGAAGGGCCGGATCGAGGACCCGGAGATGGAGGCGACCTTCAACATGGGCGTCGGCATGTTCGCCATCGTGTCGGCGGAGGACGCCGACCGTGCACTGGCCACGCTCACCGGCCGTGGGGTCGACGCCTGGCAGGCCGGCGAGATCATCGAGGGCACCGGTGAGGTGCGGATGGTCGGTCAACACACCCGAGGATGATCACTGAGCGCTGATCGTCCGACCACCTGATCGGGGCTTCACCCGAGTGGCCGTCGCGGCCTAGCCTGAAGGGCACCCTCAACTGCTGCGAGGGGCGTGCGCCCAGGCCGGGTCGCGTCCGGCAGCCCAAGACCGTTACGGAGGAGGGCGATGGCTGCGCGGGGACGGTCATGGGGTGGGATGCGCGGCCTGGCCACTGTCCCGTCGTACGTCGTGATGCAGCCGACGACCCTCTGCAATCTCGACTGCGCGTACTGCTATCTGCCGTTCCGGGCGACGGACCGGCGGATGTCGGTGGCGGTGGCTGAGGCGGTGGCCGCCTCGGTGAACCGGTGGGCATCGGCGGGCCGGTTCTCGGTGGTGTGGCACGGTGGGGAGCCGCTGGCCGCTGGCCGTGAGCGGTTGGCGGCGCTGATGGCGCCTTTCGGATCTGAGGTGGAACACCACGTCCAGACGAACGCCACCATGATCGACGATGCCTGGTGCGAGTTCTTCGTCGCCTACCGGGTGCGCGTGAGCGTGAGCGTGGACGGGCCCCGGGAACGTAACGGCGAGCGGGTCAGCCGGGCCGGTCGCCCCGCGTACGACCGGATTGTCCGCGGGGTAGCCGCGTTGCGTCGGCACGGGCTGCCGTTCTCGGCGCTCGCGGTGGTCAACGACCCGTCTCCCGGCCGTGCCACCGAACTGTACGACTATTTCCTCGAACTCGGTTGCGAGGTGCTCGGTGTCAACATCGAGGAGACTGAGGGGGTCAACACCCGGGACAACGTCCACGACGCCCTGGCCGTGACCGGATTCTGGGCCGAGTTAGTCTCGGCCTGGCGTCGGAACCCCCGGATTCATCTGCGGGAGGTGGAGTGGTCGTTGCGGTACGCCGCAGCGGTGCTGGACGGCACGGCGGGCGACCTGCTGCCCCGCCGGCTCGACCCGATACCGACCGTGGCGTACGACGGTTCGGTCGTGGTGCTTTCGCCCGAGTTGGCGGGCTTCACCGATCCCCGCTACGGCGACTTCTCCAGCGGCAGTGTGTTGACCACCCCGTTGCACACCATTCTGGCCGACGCGGAGCGCACCTCCTGGGTCGGTGAGTTCGTCGAGGGCGTGGAGGCGTGCCGTTCATCCTGCCCGTACTTCGGTTTCTGCGGCGGAGGCCATGCGGCCAACCGCTACTTCGAGACGGGGCGTTTCGACGGTACGGAGACAGAGCACTGCCGCAACAGCAAGATCCGCCTACTGGAGGGAGTGTTGGAGCATGCCCGAGACCACCAGTCACCGTGAGCCTGAGACCGCGACGGGCGAGGAACCTGACCGGGTCGCCGACCGGGTTCGGGCGGTCGCCACCGGGCTCAACGCTTTGCTCCACGAGGCCGAGGCTGCCCGTCGACTACGGGCGGAGGTGGCGGGTGGCGACGGAGCCGATGCGGTGTGTGCCTGGAATCACTTCGAGAACATCCCGACGTTCTACAACTGGAACAACCGCCCCCGCTGATCCTGTCGGTGCCGAGGGGCCCGTCACGCTGCCGGAGCGTCATCCGGTCGTGATGGGCCCCCGGCTCGTCGGGTGCTGCACGCCGCTGCGTAACGGACACATGCGTGAGCACGCGGGCGTCGCCGCGTGCTCAGATGCGACCGGGGGTCAGCGGGTCGGACGGACCCAGTTGTCCGGGTCGTCGTCGGAGTCGTCCTCGTCATCGTCGACGTACTCTTTGTAGTCGTCGTCGAAGTTGCGGTCCGACTTGCCGCTGCCGCCGAGTTCTCGCTGCAAGGCGGCGAGGTCGGTGTTCGGGGAGTGGTACTTCAGCTCCCGGGCCACCTTTGTCTGCTTGGCCTTAGCACGGCCGCGCCCCATGGCTCGACCCCCTCGCACAGAATGCGGGGCAGCCCGAAGGCGGGCCCCGATGACGTCAGGCATCTCTCGTGGCTCTTACGGTACATGGGGATGCCGCTGTTCGGCACCTCGGGTTACCTTCGACCACGACCGCGCGTTGCGGTTGTCAGGACGTCACCCAGTGTACCGGGTAAGGAGTGGTGCGGGTAGCGGTCCTGACCTGGGGTGAATTGAGCGCGAAAGCGTCGAATCCCAGGTTCGCAAGGCGGACCAGGCGGGGCGGGTCCACCCGAGGCCCGCCCCGACGGTACGCCGTCACCGCAGGTGGATGGCGCGCAAGCGACCGATCTCGGCCATTCGTCGCTCGGCCAGCCGGTCCGCCGCCACGGCCGGTGGCACACCGTCGGTTTCGGCGAGGTGGAGGATCTCCCGCGTGGTGTCGAAGATCCGGGTCGCGCGCATCTTGGCCCGGCCGAAGTCGAAGCCTTCGATTTCGTCCGCGACCTGAATCACACCGCCGGCGTTCACCACGTAATCGGGCGCGTAGAGGATGCCCCGATCGGCGAGCAGCTTCTCCACGCCGGAGTGCGCGAGTTGGTTGTTCGCCGCACCGGCGACCACTCTCGCCCGTAGAACCGCCACCGTGTCGTCGTCCAGGGCGCCACCGAGGGCGCATGGGGCGTACACGTCGATCTCGGCGGCGACCAGTGCGGAGACGTCGTCGACAAGGTGGATCTCGGGGTGGGTGGTACGCGCCCAGTCCAGGGCCCGGGGGTTGACGTCGGTGGCGATCACCTCGGCCCCGTCCTCCAGCAGGTGACCGACGAGATACTTTCCGACCTTGCCCAGCCCGGCGACGCCGACCCGTCGACCGTGCAGCGTCGGTCCGCCCCAGACGTGCTCGGCCGCGGCCCGCATGCCCTGGAACACACCCCAGGCGGTGAGGATCGAGGAGTCGCCCGCCCCGCCGTGCTCGACGCTGCGGCCGGTGACGTACCTGGTCTCCCGGGCGATCACGTCCATGTCCGACACGTAGGTGCCGACGTCACACGCGGTGTAGTAGCGACCGCCCAACGACTCCACGAAACGACCGTAGGCGCGCAGCAGTGCCTCGGACTTGATCTGCTCAGGGGCACCCCAGATGACCGCCTTGCCGCCGCCCAGATCCAGACCGGCGAGGGCGTTCTTGTACGCCATGCCGCGGGACAGGTCGAGCACGTCGGCGAGGGCGGCCTCCTCGCTGTCGTACGGGTAGAACCGGGTGCCGCCGAGGGCGGGGCCCAGGGCGGTGGAGTAGATACCGATGATCGCCTTCAGGCCGGTCTGCTTGTCCTGGCAGAACACGACCTGCTCGTGACCCGTGGACGCCGGGTCGTCCGTGGTGGCGAATACGCCCATGACTGGCTCCTGTGTCGGCGGGCGCCCTTGTGAGGCGCGGACCTGGTCAACCCGGCGGGGATGCTGCCGGTGTTGCGAGCCTAGTCTCGGCGTGCGCGGCGCCGCTCCACCCAGTCGTCGCCGTCCCGCCCTGCGGGCGGTCCGGCCCGGTCCGCCGCCAGCGGGGCCGGTCCGCCCTCATCGCGGGTGGTGGGGCCGTCGTCGCTGTCCTGACCAGCGCGGTGTTACCGGCCTGCGCGACCCCGACCCGGGCGTTTCCCGCCCCCGCGCAGTGCCCTCCGGTGACGCCGAGCAACGCTCGGCTTGCCGTTCGTGGGAGGATCGCGCCGTGCCGTCGCTCTTCGCTTCATACCTGCGCGTGTACGAGCCGCTGACTGCCTTCGACCGGGATCGCCAGTCCTTCTGGCGTCGGTATGTCGAGCAGGGGCGGGCTGTTGCGCCGGTCGAGGGGCCCGGCCGACAGCGGACCGCGGTCATCGAGGCGCTTGGTGCCGGCTGGACTCGGCTACCGGATCTGCCGGACGAGGCGTACGTGTTGGAAACCGACGAGGCGCTGCTGGTGTGTCCGTGGAACCTGCGGATCCGGGTGGCTGAGGCGGCGTTGAGCGCGCGGGAGGGCGTACCGCCGGTGTTGGCCGACGCCTTCGTGCCGCCGGTGCTGGCCGGGCAGGCCAAGGCCGTGGTGGAGGACTGGCGCAGCGGGGCCCGGGTGCTGGAGCACGGCGTTCCCCGGGTGCACGAGCAGACCGCGACCTGGGGGGTGCCGCTGCGTTGGTTCGTACTCTTCGAGGCGCAGGAGCGCAACCACGTGACCGTCCCCGACCGGCGCTCGCTGCGCTACCGGACGGAGATCTCCAAGGCTCGCCGCCGCTCGTCCCGGGCGCTCGCGGTGCTGCGAAAGTCGGTCGGCGACGCGCCGATCACGGATGCGGTCGAGGAGGCAGCTCGCTGGCTCGAGGAGTTCCATCCGCGCTCGATCGTGGAACTCGACTACGGCGGATTGGTCGAGTTGCTCTCGGACGAGACGTTGGCCGGGGACGACTCGCCGGAACTGGTGGCCGCCGGGCTCGCCGGGTTGTCGCGCGGTGAGGCGGACGAAGCATCGGCGGCTTACGACAAGTTGGTCGCGCGGTGGCGTGCAGTGCAACTTTTGGAGCGCTGCAATTAGGTCGGCAATGTACCAGTTTCGGTGCCAGAAACGAGACCATCTCGTAGTTGACGCATCACGAACCGTGATCATGAGTCCGAATAAGGTACTTTCTAGGGTATGAAAGTCTGATAAATCGGGCATGGTTCATCCGTCCGTCTAGGGACGTTCGGCCGTTCGGCCCATGTCGGACATCGGGGACTAGCCGGACCATGGGAGACGCGTCGGCCGGCGGGACCCCGGCCGATGTCTATACATGTGGAGGAGTGACCGATGGCATCGCGAACGCACGAACCAGAGCCGCTACTCACACCGGCCGAGGTAGCGTCGATGTTCCGTGTCGACCCGAAAACGGTGACCCGTTGGGCGAAGGCTGGCAAGCTGAGCGCCATCCGGACCCTCGGCGGTCACCGCCGATACCGCGAGTCTGAGGTCAGGGCGCTTCTGCAGGGGCAGATTCCGCAGCAGCGCCAAGGGGACTGACCACACATTCGATAGACAGAGCTACCCGAAGGGCGGCGGATCCGTTCCGCCGCCCTTCGGCATGTTCACGGTCGCTCCGCCAACTCGGGGCGGCGGCGAAGAAGTCGTTCAGTCGGTCAGCTCGACCCTGATGCCCACGGTGCCACCCTCGCCCCGGCGTAGCCGGCTGCCGAGCAGAGTCAGCCGGCCGATCACCCGGTACTTCTGTTTGATCAGGCCACGGATCCGGTTGGTCGCCCCGGGGTCGTACAGGCTCGCCCGAGCAGGCACTGCCTCGCCGTGCGGGCGGCCACGCACGTCGCAGGGAGCCACCGTGACGTGTCCACCACGACGGATTCGTTTCACCTTGCCGGCGTCGGCCGCCGACCACACCGCCAGGGCATCGCCGTCGCGGACCGCCCAGACCGGGGTAGGCACCGCACGACCGTCCTTGCGGAACGTCGTCAGGAGGATGTACTTCTCGGCTGAGAGGCGGTCCAACGTTGTCACGCCGCCAGGATACGGGCCCGGTGACCGACCGGCCGGTCGGATAGCGTGAAGTACGTGACGGGGGAGCCACGGATCGGTGACGTCTTCGGGGAACTGCTGCGCGACGCGTTTGCCGTGGCGAGGGGCACCGGCCCCCGACCGCTGGCCGGCGGGCGCCTGCCCCGACCGGTCATCGAGATCATCGAGCGGGACGACGGACTGGTCAACGGCGCACCGGCCGCCCACTACCTCGACGGACCGCAGGAATGGCAGCCGCACGACCATCGTGCTGTCGACCGGGTACGCGGCACGACGCTGGACGTGGGAGTCGGCGGCGGGCGCATCGCACTGCTGTTGCAGGAGCGGGGCGCACCGGTCACCGGGTTGGACACCTCGGCCGGTGCGTTGCAGGTGTGCCGTCGCCGGGGCGTACACGACCTGGTGCACGCCACCGTCGACGAGCACGCCGTCAGTGGGCGGCGCTACGACACCTTCCTGCTCCTCGGTAACAACCTGGGCCTGATGGAAGGGCGGGAACGCGCTCCGGTCTTCCTCGCCGCGCTGGCAGCCCTGGCCCGCCCCGGCGCGCAGGTGATCGCCCACGGCACCGACCCGTACGGCACCCGGGACCCGGTCCACACCACGTACCACGAGCACAACCGACGGCGGGGCCGCCTGGGCGGGCAGCTGCGACTGCGACTGCGCTACCGCGAGCTGGGTACGCCCTGGTTCGACTACCTCGTCTGTACACCTGAGGAACTCGCCGAGCTGGTGCACGGCTCCCCCTGGCGGTTGGTCGACGTCGACAACCGCGACGCCCCGTACTACCTGGCGACCCTGCAACTGAACCGCTGAGGCGGCAAGGGCGTGCAACGGAGGCGTCAGGAAGGGCCCCTGTTCCCGACAGGGTGCCCTTCCTCGCACCTCAGACGTGGATGGTCGGCGGAAGCTGCTCTGGGGGAAGACCACCGTCGCCGTCGACGATCTCGTCGGGCTGGCCGTCCTCGTCGATGTCGACCATCGTGATGTCCACCTTGCCGTCCCCGTCGGTGTCGAACTGGAACAGGTCGGCCTTGCCGTCGCCGTCGGTGTCCACCACCCACACGTCGGTACGACCGTCGTTGTTGGTGTCGGCACGTAGCAGTTCGACGCGCTCGTCGCCGCGCGTCTCGACGGTCCCCTCGGCGCCCGCGGCGTCCACGGTCTCCGGTGCCTGGCTCATCTGCTCGTCCTTCCCTCGGTTGTCGGCGGTCTGTACCCGATCCCGCCCGCCCCCACGCATGGCGTCACTGCCGGCGCTGCATAGGGTCGCAACATGACTGAGCGGAGCGTACGGCTCGACACCCGGCGTGGCGGTGACCCCGCGCGCCGGAAGTGTCAGCGGGTGACCCATCCTCACGGTGCGGTGGTGTCGCGATGACTGATCGGTTCGTGGTGGTGGGTGCCGGCACGATGGGTCTCGGCATCGCGTACGTGGCAGCCGGCAGTGGCCTTGCCGTGGAACTGGTCGAGGTGGACCGGGAGCGCGCCGAGGCCGCCGGACAGCGACTCGCCGAAATCTGGCAGCGGGCCGTGCGCCGGGGCAGGCTCAGCGCCGGCCAGGCCGAGGACAACCGGGGGCGGGTCACCCTCCGGACTGGGCTCGCCGAGGTCGCCCCGGCACCGGACGTGATCGTGGAGGCGGTACCGGAACGGGCCGACCTCAAGCGGGCTGTGCTCGCCGAGGCGGAGGCGTTGCGCCCTGCCCTGCTGGGCAGTAACACCTCGAGCATCCCGATCGCCGATCTCGCGGCGGGGCTGACCCGGCCGGAGCGGTTCTGCGGGCTGCACTTCTTCAACCCGGTCTGGGCGATGGCCCTGCTGGAGATCGTGGTGGGACCGGCGACCGCGGCGGAGACCACCGACGCGGCCGTGGCCCTCGCCGACCGGCTGGGCAAGGACCCCGTCGTGGTACGCGACATGCCGGGATTCGCCACGTCACGGCTCGGCGTGACCCTTGGCCTGGAGGCGATCCGGATGGTCGCCGACGGGGTGGCCAGCCCTGCCGACATCGACAAGGCGATGGTGCTCGGGTACCGGCACCCGGTCGGCCCGCTGGAGCTGACCGACCTGGTCGGCCTGGACGTTCGCCTGGACATCGCGCGTACGTTGCAGGCCGCGTACGGGGACCGTTTCACGCCGCCACCGCTGCTTGTGGAGCTGGTTGCCGCCGGCCGGTTGGGCAAGAAGTCCGGGCACGGCTTCTACCGGTGGACCGACGGGGTCCGCTCCGACGACGGCGAAGCGGTCGACCCCGCCCAGCGCTCTCCCACCGGATCGGTTCCGGACGGCGTGGGCTCGGCGGAGGCGGCACGATGAGTGGACTGCGGGTCGAGGAGCGGCCGGATCGGCTGGTGGTCACGCTGGATCGGCCGGAGAAGCGCAACGCCATCGACGCCGACCTGACAGCGGCCCTGCACCAGGTCTGCGCCGAGTTGGAGACACACCCCCGGATGCTGCTGCTGACCGGTGGCACCGACGGGATCTTCGCCAGCGGGGCGGACATCGCCCAGCTGCGGGAGCGGGGTCGGCTGGACGCCCTGGCCGCCATCAACTCGGCTGCGTTCGCCCGGATCCGGGCGTTGCCGATGCCGACCGTGGCGGCGATCGACGGCCCGGCCCTTGGCGGCGGCGCCGAACTGGCGTACGCCTGCGATCTTCGGGTCTGCTCTGCGCGGGCGGTCTTCGGCCAGCCGGAGGTACGGCTCGGCATCCTGGCCGGTGCCGGAGCCACCCACCGGCTGCCGGCGCTGGTGGGTGAGGCGTTGGCCAAGGAGCTGTTGTTCACCGGCCGGCGGGTGGACGCGGCGGAGGCGCTACGGATCGGTCTGGTGAACCGGGTGGTGGACCCGCCAGCCGAGCTGCTGCCGACGGCACACGGTCTGATCGACGAGATGGCGAAGGGTTCGACGTTGGCGCTGCGACTGACGAAAATCGCCGTCGACGCCCCGACCGCCGCGCATCCACAGCTTGACCTGGTAAGTCAGGCGGTGCTCTTCACCGACGAGGAGAAGCACCGTCGGATGACGGAGTTCCTGGAACGGCGACACGGGCGCTGACGCCAGAAAACAGCGACGGCCGCACCGGGCGCGGTGCGGCCGTCGGCGTCGGCTGGTCAGGAAGGCAACGCGGCAAGCGGTACGTCGGCGTCGGCGAGCGCCCGGATCACCGCGGCAGACTCGCTGAAGCCGATGATCAGCACTGCGTCGGCACCGAACTGCTTGATCTCCTCGGCACCCGCACCGAAGTCGATCGGGGCGGCCTCGGCGTCCTCGCCAGGCTCGTAGCCGAGCAGCTTCACCTTGTCGCCGCCGAATCCGGCCCGTTCCAGCTCAGCCCGGACGACTTCCTGGAGCCCCTTGCCGTAGGAGTCCTCGCGCGCCACGATGGCGATCTTCTGCGGGCCGTCCCGGAGGATCACGTCGGCAAGCGCCCGTCCCTGGAGACTGTCCGGCGGGGCGGTGCGGAAGTAGAGGCCGTCGTCCTCGGCCTCGGTCAGGCTGGCCGCCGTGTTCGAGGGAGAGAAGAGGATCAGGCCGGCGTCCACCACGTCGGGCAGTACGGCTGCGGAGATGCCCGAGCCGCCCGCACCGATGATCACGTGTACGCCTTCGTCGATGTGGCTGGCCACGGTCGCCTTGGCAACGGTCGGGCTGGTGCCGTCGTCGCCGTCGATCCAGACGACGTCCTCACCGAGTACCCCGCCGGCTGCGTTGATCTCCTTGAGTGCCAGGGCCGAACCCGCCGCCAACGGTGGGTTCGCCAGCGCCAGGTCGCCGGTCTTGGGGAGCAGACCGCCAAGGACCAACGGCGCACCACTGGCCGGGTCGGCGAAGTTGCCGTTCTGGCGCTTCGCCCTCGGCGGTGACTTCTGGCTGGCCGTCGACTCGTCACCGGCGCCGACGAACTCCGTCTTGGCGTCGTTGAGCTGTTGACCGTCGAAGTGCAGGGTGGCGTAACTGGCGGTGGCCGGCTCGCCGGCGTCCGTGAAACCGGCCCGGGTGATAGAGACGCTGCGGTACTCGATGTCGGTGCCCTGCCGGGCCAGCCGGAGGCACTGACTCGCCGTGGTGCAGGTGGTTCCGCCGTTCGTGACGCCCACGATCTGCTTGGCGATGTCCGCGGGGTTGGTCGAACCGGCGAGCTGCGCCGCGAGTGCGCTGATCAGCACCGCGTCGTACGCCTCGGCGGCGTAGAGGTAGTCCGTCAACCTCGCGTCCACGGACCGTAGTCGGTTCTTGAAGTTGTCTGGCAGCGGGGTGAGCGGGGTGGTGCCCTTCATCCCGTCGACCAGGCCGGCACGATCCTCCAACGCCTCCGGGTAGGAGTTGAGCATGTTGCCGTCCGTGCCGTAGAGACGCACCTGTTGGGTGGTCGACTCCTCGGGCTGGTCTCCCCCACAGGCGCTGGTGGCGAGCAGGACCGTGGCGCAGACAGCGAGAATGGCCGTCCGCGAGCCGCGTGACATGTGCATGATCGTCCTTCCTCGGGCGAAGGTCCTGCGCAGACTAGCGTGCCGTGACAGGCGGTGGGAGCGTGGAGGCAGGTCTATCCGCAGGTCGCCTCCGCTATGTGCGGAGAGTAGTCAACAGTTCCTTGACCGGGACCCGTACTGTGCGGTCCGTGACCGACTCGCCACAGCAGATGTTCGATGACGCTGCCGTCATTCTCAGCTCGGCCCTCGACGGGAACCCTGACGCGGTGGTAGGGACCTTCGACGCGGTGGTCGACCGGGCCGGTCTGGCCGGCGCGTACGACGTGGCGTGGTGTCTGGCCGCGACGATGGTCGGCGATCCGGTGCCGCCGGGGGCCTGTGCGCTCGACTTCCCCGGCATCGACCAGGCCGGGTACGACGCCAGGTGGGTGGCCCGCTTCGTCAGCGCTTACGCGAACGCCGATCTCGACACCGCTCGGGCGCTGTTCGGCGCGGCGGTCGCCGACGGGTTGCTGCCGGACTGTCTGCTCACCCTGGCCGGCTCGACAGTGGCGACGCTGCGGCATCGGGCCGCCTGACCTTCCGTGCCGACCGTCGTGCCGGCCCGGCGTTCATTGCGGTGAAGTTCTCAGTGTCGCGGCGTAGCGGGAGAGCAACTCGTGCCAGCCGGCCGTCAGGGCCTGCCGGTAACCCTCGGCGGCTGTGCCGTGCCGGTCGAAGTGCCGGTGCGCCACCTCGATCAGGGTGCCGGATTCGCTGGGGGTGAACAGCACCTCGACCTCGCTGGCCTGAGCCGGGTCCGGTACCGGTACCCGATCGGCACCGATCTGCCAGCTGAACACCAGACGGCGGGGCGGGTCCCAGGTCAGCACCCGCCCCCAGTCGTTGCGGAACCCGTAGGGCCCGACTTCGAAGAGCATCCCACCGGGGCGGGGCTCCATGCCCAGGTCGACCAGGAGAGCGGGACCCGACCAGGTGTACTCGATCACCCACCAGTCGGCGAGTCGACCGGTGAAGACCTCGTACGCCCGTTCGGCGGAGGCGGCGACGGACAGGGTGCTGCGGACTGCGAACCGCTCTAGGTCCTGCTGGATGTCGGTAGGATCAGCCATCCCCTGTCCCATAGGCCCGGACCATACCGGCTCATGCCCCGGTGCGCAGCTTTCCTTGACTGCGGATCGGGTCGACGGGGTGTGCCCTCGGCCGCCCTACAGACAGCGACATGCCGCAACCCGTGCCACCTGAGCAGTGGAAGACCGGTGGGCGGCGGAGCGTGAGAATCCCGGGACCTGCGCAGCAAAACGCCGACCGGCGTTTCCGCTGGTCGGCGTTGTAATAGCCCGGCGAAAGGCTATGTGGCCAGGGGCGGGGTCGAACCGCCGACCTTCCGATTTTCAGTCGGACGCTCGTACCAACTGAGCTACCTGGCCGTGGTACTCGGCTCATGCTACCCAACCTGCGGGATCGCCGCTGGGACGGGTCGCATGCCCCGATACGCAGAACGCCGCGCAAGGTGCGCGGCGTCAGCGCTGCGGTCCTGACGGGACTTGAACCCGCGACCTCCGCCTTGACAGGGCGGCGAGCACTCCAACTGCTCCACAGGACCTTGCTGGTGTTGCATCCGGCTTGCGCCGGACCGTGCCCCCAACGGGATTCGAACCCGTGCTACCGCCTTGAAAGGGCGGCGTCCTGGGCCGCTAGACGATGAGGGCGGCCCCGCTATCATTGCACACTCGCAACTTGAGCGGACTTGCTCCCATCCGGCCCCGCCGGAGGCTTCGAAAGCATACGTGATGGCGTACCGGTCGACCAAACCGGTATGGCAGCAGCGACAAGCGGCACCGGAACACCAGCCCGAGGCGGGTCTAGGTGAGCCTGGCGACGCCGTGGTCGCGCTTGAGGTCGGCGATCAGATTCGCGCACGCCGCGAGGGTGGCCGCACGGTCACCGCCCCCGTCGTGCAGCAGCACCACGGACCCGGGGCGGGCTGACCGCTTCACCCGTTTCTCGATGGTGGCGGCAGGCGGCTTGGCCCAGTCCTGCGGGTCGACGGTCCAGTGCAGCGAGCGCATGTCGAGCTGCTTGGCGACCTGCACCACCTCGGTGGTCCACCGACCCCCGGGCTGGCGGTAGAACGGCACCTTCGCGTCCGGTACGGCCCGTCGGATCTCCCGGCTCGTGCGTACCAGGTCGGCACGGATCTCGGGAACCGGACGCCGACCCAGATCCATGTCGTGGTTCCAACTGTGGTTGCAGAGTTGGTGCCCCTCCCGCACGATCCGCTGCAACAGGGCCGGATGCTTGCGTACCTGCGAACCCACCACGCAGAAAGTGGCGTGCACCTTTGCCGCCTTCAACCGGTCGAGCACCTTCGGCGTCCAAGCCGGGTCCGGGCCGTCGTCGAACGTGAGGGCAACCTTCGCGGTGCCGGTGGTGCGGACCAGACCAGTCGGCAGCTTCTTCGGTAGTGGCCTCAGCTTCGGCTTCGGGGGCTCCGCGCGGGTGGGCGACGGGGCCGGCTCCGGCGGCAGGGCGGCTGAGGGAGGCGGGCTGGACGGGGCGGCGGCCTCCGGGGTGCCGCTCCCGCCGCAGCCGGCGGCGAGCAGGACCGCCAGCCCGGTGAGGCATGTGAGCAGGGATCGGTGACGCATTCGTTCGCTCCCGAGAGGGGATCGGGGTCTGCGGACGCCCCGACGCTAATTCACCGGGCCGGAGCTGGCCGATGCCGGGTCATCGGGTGAACGCCCTCCGTGCGGGAGGGGAACCCTGGGCGCCGGGACGGGCGGCGGGCGGCGGCCGTCAGGATGCGGCCTGACGGCCGAGTGGGCCGCTCACGGCGACGGTGAGGGACACCGCCTCGGTCAGGTCGGCTGGCCGGACCACCCCGACCGGCAGGGCCCGTGCCGGCCAGCCCGGCCCGGCCGCGATAACCAGCACCGGTCGGCTCGGAGCGGTCAACAGGGCGGTGAGCTGGGCCGGGTCGGCGGTGGCCCGAGTCTGCGACCAGAGCACCACGGCGACCGGACCGGTCCGGTCGACGGCGGCGAGCAACGCCGCCGGCGGCACCCGGGCACCGAGCATCCGGTGGCCTACGCCGGCCTCGGCCAACGCTGCGGCAAGCGCTTCCAGTGGCAGGCTGTGCTGTTCCTCGTCGGCGCAGGACAGCAGGACACGTGACGGCCCGTGAGCGGTTCCGGTGGACGCCACCGCACTCGAAGCCGCCGCACCCAACGCCGCCGAGACGCAGCGGGACACGAGATGCTCGACCTCGATCAGTTCGCCGGTGGCGGCGTACCGCTGGCCGATACCGACGAGAAGCGGGCACAGCAGCCGGTCCCAGGTCGCGATCACCCCGTCGGCGGCGATGGCACAGGAGATCGTCTCGCTGAGGGCCGCCCCGTCCAGCCGCAGCGCGGCACGGGCCAGACCTCGTGCCGCCGGTCCGGCCCGACCGAGCGGGATGGTCGTACCGCCGCCGTCCCGTCTGCGCCGCCCACCGCGTGCCACGAGGGTGCCGGGTGACTGACGAGCCCACCGGGCCGCCTCCGCGGGGCTGACACCTTCGGTGGTGAGCCGCCGCATCACCTCCAGCCGGGCCAGGTCGGCCGACGTGTAGCGCCGATGGTGACCCGGGACGTGCTCGCTTGGCCCGAGGCCGTACCGCTGATGCCAGGTACGCAGAGTGGTCACCGCGACTCCGAGACGCTTGGCGACCACGCCCGCGCTCAGCGCCTCATCGGTCACCCGACCGCTCCGGCGCGTCGGCGGCCGGCGGCCGGGGCGCCTCCGACGGTTGCAGCAGTCGATCCAGTACGCCACCGAGCCACGGTGCGTAGGCGTCGGGATCGCGGTGCAGCGCGGCGGCGAGCTGGGCCGGCTCGACCCAGCGCAACTCCGCCACCTCGGTCGGCTCCGGGCGTAGTGGTCCGTCGGTGTGGAATTCTCCACACAGGACGTGGTCGTATTCGACCTCGACCCGACCGGTGGCCGGATCCTCCGCCCGGTACACGTAGACACCGATCTCGCGCAGCGACACCGGCCCGGCTCCCAGCTCCTCCGACAGCCGCCGGTTGGCGGCCTCGGTCAGCGTCTCACCCGGTCTGGGATGCCCGCAGCAGGAGTTCGCCCAGCGCATCGGAAAGCGGGTCTTCGCTGCGGCGCGCCGCTGGAGCAACAGTCGGCCGTCCGGTGCCACGAGCAGCACGGAGAACGCCCGGTGCAGCTGCCCTGGCGGCTGGTGGGCGGCGGCCACCGTGGCCTCACCGACGGGCCGCCCGGTGTCGTCGACCAACTCGACGAGGTGGCTCTCCCGGGACTGCGGGATCAATGCCATTCTCCGTTCGTGAGCGCAGAGCTCGGCACTGCCTCGCTCCGGGTGCTCACCCGAGCTTCCCGGTGATCCGGGCGGCGGCGAGTTTGCCGGAGATGAGCACCATCGGCACGCCGACACCAGGTTGGGTACCCGAGCCGACGAACACCACATTAGACAGTGAGCGGTGCAGGTTCGACGGCCGGAACGGGCCAGTCTGGAACAGGGTGTGCGCGGAGGCGAACGGCGTACCGGCCGCCATGCCCTGCTCGGCCCATTCCGCCGGGGTGATGGCCCGAAGCACCTCGACGCCCGCCCCGAAGCCGACGTAGCCGCGTTCCTCGAGCGTGCTGACGAGCTGGTCGGTGTAACGGGCGGTGAGGTCGCCGCGCCAGTCGAAAGGTGCCCGGTCGAGGTTCGGTACCGGGGCCAGCACGTAGTAGGTGTGCCGTCCGGTGGGTGCAACCGCCGGATCCGTCCGGCTCGGATTGGTGACGAGCAGGGACGGGTCGGACATCAGGTGTCCGCGTCGGATGACCTCGTCGAAGGTACTCTGCCAGGCCCGTCCGAAGTGGATGTTGTGGTGAGCGATCCGGCTGTAGCCCTGGCTCGATCCGACGTGCAGCACCACACACGAGGGCGAGTAGGTGAGCCGGCGCTGACGGGTCGGGGGCAGCAGGTCTCGGTAGGCCACCGGAAGGTCGGGGTTGAGCACCACCGCGTCGGCGGGCACGAACTCCCCGTCGGTGGTCACCACCCCGGTTGCCCGGCCGTGCACCGTCTCGACGCGGGACACTGTGGTGCCGTAACGGACACGTACGCCGTGCTTCTCGGCGGCGCCGGCCAGCCCTCGGGAGACCGCGTGGATGCCGCCGCGTGGGAAGAAGACCCCGGCCACCGAGTCGAGATACGCGATGACCGCGTAGATGGCGAGTGCGTCGTGCGGAGCGAGTCCGGCGTACATCGCCTGGAAGGAGAAGATCCGTCGGGTACGCGGGTCACGGAAGAACTGGTCGATCTTGGTTTGCAGCCGCCTGAAGGCGCCGGTGGCGACGAGTTTGAGCAGGTTGCCGGTGAGTAGATCGGTCGGGGCGTCGAGATTGCGTTCGATGAAGTCGGCCCGTTCCAGTCGCCACAGGTTCCGGGCGAAGTCGACGAACCGCAGGTAGCCGTCGGCCTCCCGGGGGCCGCAGACCCGGGATATCTCGGCCGCCATCGCGGTGGTGTCGGTGAGCACGTCCAGCGTGGAACCGTCGGGGTAGTAGGCGCGGTAGGCCGGGTCGAGCGGCACCAGGTCGAGCCAGTCGGTCAGCTCCTCACCGACTGCGGCGAGTGCCTCGGCGATGAGATCGGGCATGGTGAGCACCGTGGGGCCGGTGTCGAACTCGTAGCCGTCGACGCTGAGTCGACCGGCCCGGCCGCCCGGCACCGCCTCACGTTCCAGCACGGTCACCTGGCGTCCACTGCCCGCCAGGTGCAGCGCGCAGGCGAGCCCGCCGAGGCCGGCCCCGACAACGACCACCTGATCAGTACGTCCGTCAACGGTCCGCACCGGTGACCACCTCTCTGTGCAGGGAGACCATCATGCCCGCCGGTGGGTAGCGGCGGTCGCGAGGCCGACAAGTGCGGTCCGGGCGGTCTCGTCGACGGCGATCGCGTCGAGCGCGGCCAGCGCGTCCTCGACCCGTTCGTCGATCATCCGCTCGATCCGCCGGACCGCGCCGGTGTCGAGCACGACCTCGGCGAGCCGGGCGAGCTCCGGCCCGTCGGTGCGGCGGTCGGCGCCGTCCAGCGCCCGCAGCTGTGTCGGCGTGGCCAGTTCCCGGGCGAGGACGAGCAGCGCCGTTGGTTTCCCGGTACGCAGGTCGTCACCGGCCGGCTTGCCTGTGGTCGTCGGGTCACCGAAGACACCGAGCAGGTCGTCGCAGAGCTGAAATGCCTCGCCGACGGCGAGGCCGTAGCGGGTGTACGCGGCGGTGAGCGGGTCGTCCCCGCTGACGCCGGCCAGGCTGGCACCGAAGAGCAGTGGACGTTGCACCGTGTAGCTGGCGGTCTTGTAGCGGGCCACACGCAGTGCCCTGTCGACCGACCAGCTCTGCGGGTCCGTCTCACCGAGAACGTCGAGATACTGCCCGGCGACGGTTTCCACCCGCATCCGGTCGTAGCCGCGGCGCACCTGAAGAAGTCGGTCCGCCGGCAGGTCGGTGCGGGCCAGCAACTGGTCGGCCCAGACCATGCAGAGGTCACCGATGAGCACGGCGACGGCCTCGCCGAAGCGACCGGAGTCGCCGGTGTGGCCGGCTGCGGCGTGCTGGGTGGCCACCGCCACGTGCGCGGTAGGCCGGCCGCGTCGGGTGGCGGAGGCGTCCATCACGTCGTCGTGGACCAGCGCGAAGGCGTGCAGCAACTCCAGGGTGGCCAGTGCGGGCAGCACCGGGGCGACCGGTGTGTCGCCACCGACCGCGCCACGCCAGCCCCAGTGGGCGAACGTGGGGCGGACTCGTTTCCCGCCGGCCAGGACACAGTCTCGGGCGGTGGCGGCGAAGTCGCCCATCGCCGGGTCGATGCTGTTCAGCGCGTCGATCTCGCTGGTGAGGAAGTCGGCCAGGGTCTCGTCGACGGCCGTGACGATGTCGCGCGTGTAGGCAGCCAGGACGGCAGCGATCGGGTCATCTCCACCGACCGGTTGCTCAGGCACCACGCGAAGGAGGTTACCGGTTGGACCGTCGCTGGCCATGTCGCTGAGCGTACCCTAAGGTCGCAAGTTGCGTCGATTGGTGCGTCGAATCAGAGGAGGGCCGGTGGACCTGGATCTCGCCGCTGCCTACGACAGCTGCCGTGAGCTGCACAGACGTCATGGCCGCACCTACTATCTCGCCACCCGGCTACTGCCCGCATGGAAACGGCGGCATGTGCACGCTTTATACGGTTTCACCCGCTACGCCGACGAGATCGTCGACCAGACCGACGCGCTACCGCCGGCCGAGCGGGCGGCCCGGCTGGACGACTGGAGCGGACGATTCGTCGCCGGCCTGCACGGCGCGCCGGTGACCGACCCGCTGCTACCGGCGGTGCTGCACACCATCGCCGTTTTCGACCTCGACCGGGAGGAC
This sequence comes from Micromonospora sp. HNM0581, assembly GCF_012726175.1. Taxonomy (GTDB): domain Bacteria; phylum Actinomycetota; class Actinomycetes; order Mycobacteriales; family Micromonosporaceae; genus Micromonospora. The sequence goes on along the minus strand of NZ_JAASAD010000003.1, from coordinate 26,192 downwards.
TTCGCCTCGTTCCTCAAGAGCATGGCGATGGACCTCACCGTCACCTCGTACCGCACCTACGAGCACCTGCTGGACTACATGGAGGGCTCGGCCGCGGTCATCGGCACGATGATGCTGCCCATCCTGGGCAGCACAGATCCGGCGCAGGCCCGCGAGCCCGCCCGGCAGCTCGGATTCGCGTTCCAACTGACCAACTTCATCCGCGACGTCGGCGAGGACCTGGCCCGGGGACGGACCTACCTGCCCGACGAGGACCTGGCCGCCTTCGGTGTGACGCGGGAGGACCTGTCGGCCTGTGCCGCCGCCGGGCGGGCCAGCGAGCCGGTGCGCGAGTTGATCCGGTACGAGGTCGCCCGCGCCCAGGGGCACTACCAGGCCGCCGCGCCCGGGGTGACCCTGCTCGACGGCGCCTCGCAGGCCTGCATCCGCACCGCATACCTGCTCTACGGCGGGATCCTCGACGAGGTCGCCGCCCAGGACTACGACGTCTTCGTCCGCCGGGCCACGGTGCCGCAGCGGCGCCGGCTGGGGGTGGCCAGCCGGGCCCTGCTCACCCCCGCCGGCAGCCCGGTAGCCATACCCGGACCAGCCCGGTGAGCGGACGTACCGCCGTCGTGCTGTTCACCCGCGACCTGCGGGTGCACGACCATCCGGCACTGGCCACCAGCTGCGTGGCCTTCGACCGCGTGGTGCCGCTGTACGTGCTGGACCCCACACTCGCGGAACTGTCACCGAACCGCACCCGATTCCTGCACCAGAGTCTCGCCGCACTCCGCGAGGCGCTGCGGAGTCTCGGCGGCGACCTGGTGCTGCGGCACGGCGATCCGGTGCACGAAACGATCCGGTTGGCCGGTGAGGTGGGCGCCGAAGCCGTCGCGCTCTCCGCCGACGTCTCCCGGTACGCGGCCCGCCGGGCGCGACGCCTGCGTGCCGAATGCGACACCCACCGGCTGAACTTGAAGTTCTTCCCCGGCCTGACCGTGGTCGAGCCCGGGGAACTGACCCCGGCCGGTGGCGACCACTACCGGGTTTTCAGCCCGTACCACCGGGTGTGGAGCACGCGGCAGTGGCGGGAGGAACTGTCGGCACCGGCAACCGTGACGTTGCCGGCCGGTGTGCCGGTCGGGCGGCTCCCGGCACTGCCGCCGGGAGACTCACCGGACGCGGTCACCGGTGGAGAGGACGAGGCACGCGGACGGCTGACGCGTTGGCTGCCCGACGTCCCGGGCTACGGCGACCGGCACGACGACATGGCCGGCGACGCCACCTCCCGGCTCAGTCCCTACCTGCGGTTCGGATGCGTGTCACCGCTGACCGTGGCCAACGCGATCGACGATCCGCAGTCGCCGTTCGTCCGTCAACTGTGCTGGCGGGACTTCTACCACCAGGTGACGGCGGCCTTTCCCGACCTGCCCCGCGAGGCGTACCGCCGCGGGGCGACCGAGCAGTGGCGCTACGACGAGCAGGCCCTCGACGCCTGGACACAGGGGCGCACCGGCCTGCCCGTGGTGGACGCCGGCATGCGTCAACTACGGGCTCAGGGGTGGCTGCACAACCGGGCCCGACTGATCACCGCCGGTTACCTCACCAAGACGCTCGGACTGGACTGGCGGGACGGGCAGGCGGTCTACTTCCGGTGGCTGCTCGACGGCGACATCGCCGACAACTCGGGCAACTGGCAGTGGGTCGCCGGCACCGGCAACGACACCAAACCGTACCGGGGATTCAACCCGGTCCGGCAGGCCGAACGGTACGACCCCGACGGCGCGTACGTGCGGCGGTGGGTGCCCGAGCTGGCGTCGGTGGCCGGCAAGGCGGTGCACCAGCCGTGGCGGCTGTCGGCAGGGCCGCGCCGCACCCTCGACTACCCGCCGCCGCTGGAACCACCCGGCGACACCCCGGTCTGGCTACGCTGACCGACCCCCTGACGTCCGGCAGCCACACCCGGTCCGGGTGCCCCAGTCCGGCGTGGCCGGGTGGTCGGCGGCGGACTGGTGCGCGATGCTGACGGCATGGCGGAGCCGGAAACTGTTGACGTGGTGGTGCTCGGACTCGGAGTCGGCGGGGAAGAGGTCGCCGGCCGGCTCGCGGAGGCCGGGCTGACCGTGGTCGGCGTGGAACGTGACCTGGTCGGCGGCGAATGCCCGTACTGGGGATGCGTGCCGAGCAAAATGATGATCCGGGCGGCGAACGCGGTCGCCGAGGCCCGCCGGCTCGATGGCCTCGGCGGCACCGTCACTGTCACCCCGGACTGGGCACCGGTGGCGAAGCGGATCCGCGAAGAGGCCACCGACGAGTGGGACGACCGGGTGGCGGTGCAGCGGTTCACCGACAAGGGCGGACGATTCGTCCGCGGTAGTGGCCGGATCGACGGTCCGGGCCGGGTACGGGTCGGTGAACAGGTCTTCCAAGCCCGCCACGGCATCGTGCTGGGCACCGGCACCCGCCCGTCGGTGCCGCCGGTCGAAGGGCTGACCCAAACCCCGTACTGGACCAACCACGAGGCCATCGAGGTCGAGGAGCTGCCCGGGACCCTGCTCGTGCTGGGCGGTGGCGCGATCGGGCTGGAACTGGCCCAGGTGTTCGCCCGCTTCGGCGTACGGGTCACCCTGGTCGAGGCACTCGACCGGGTACTCGCCGTCGAGGAGCCCGAGGCGTCCGAGGCGGCGGCGGCCGCGCTGCGAGCCGACGGGGTGGCGATCCACACCGGGGTCAAGGCAGCCCGGGTCGAGCACGGCAGCGAGGGCTTCACCCTGCGCGGCACCGACGGTGCGGAGTTCACCGCCGAGCGGCTGCTCGTGGTGACCGGCCGCCGGGCACACCTTGACGAACTGGGGCTGGACACGGTGGGCGTCGACGCGGACGGGCGGTACCTGCCGGTGGACGACCGGCTGCACGTCACCGAGGGGATCTGGGCGGTCGGCGACGTGACCGGCGAGGGCGCCTTCACGCACATCGCCGTGTACCAGGCGTCCATCGTGGTCGCCGACATGCTCGACCACGTGCGGAGGTCACAGGGCGGCGCCGACCCGAGCGGTACCGCAAGCGTCGTCGGTGGCGCGGTCGGCGCGGCCAGCTCGCTGGCCGCCACCGGATCGAGCGGCTCGGCGGGATCGGTGCCCCGCGCCGACTACCGGGCGTTGCCCCGGGTCACCTTCACCGATCCGGAAATCGGCGCGGTCGGCCTCACCGAGCAGCAGGCCCGCGAACGTGGCATCAACGTGCAGGTCGGCTTCACCCGGCTGGCGTCCTCGGCCCGTGGCTGGATACACAAGACCGACGAGGACGGCTTCATCAAGCTCGTCGCCGACGCCGACCAGGGAGTGCTGATCGGGGCCACCTCCGCCGGCCCGGCCGGCGGGGAGGTGCTCTCCGGCCTGGTCGTGGCGGTGCACGCGGCCGTACCGCTGAGTCAGCTCCGACACATGATCTACGCGTACCCGACTTTCCACCGGGCGATCTCCGACGCGCTGCGCAACCTGAGTTGACCACCCGGGCTGTTCGTCCCCGACGACCCGTTTACGACGGCGTACGACGGGAAGTCCTTCCCCGTGCGAGCGTTGCTGACGAAAATCGAACGAGCCTCCGGCCTGGACCGGTTCGGTGACCGGTTACAGCAGACGGTGCAGAACGTGCTGCGTCCACAGCGGGTCCGTGACCTGCTCCACGGGGTGTGGCTGGGCCATCCGTTGCACCCGGCGATGGTGCAGCTGCCAGTGGGCGCGTGGATCAGCGCGGCCGTGCTGGACCTGATGCCCGGTCAGCGGAAGGCGGCCACCACCCTGACCGCAGTCGGCACGCTCAGCGCGCTCCCGGCTGCGGTCGCCGGGCTCAACGACTGGGCGGGGCTCGCCCGCGACCAGCGTCGGGTCGGCCTGGTGCACGCCGCATCGAACTCCGTCGGGCTGGCGCTGTACGGTGCCTCGCTGGCGGCTCGCCTGTCGGACCGGCACCGCCTCGGGCGTACCCTCGGCTGGCTCGGTCTCAGCGCCGTCGGCGCCGGGGCGTACCTCGGTGGACATCTCGCCTACAAGCAGGGCGCCCAGGTGAACGTGAGCGTCTCCGACCTGCACCTGATCAGCGACGGCTGGCACCCGGTGGCGGAGATGACCAACCTGCCGCAGCGGCAACTCCTCACCCGCAAGGTCGACGACGTGTCGGTGATCCTCTACCGGCACGGTGACGACGTGACCGTCATGCTCGAGCGTTGCCCCCACCAGAGCGGACCACTCGGTGAGGGCGAGGTACGCGAGGTGGACGGGCACGCGTGCGTCGTCTGCCCGTGGCACGGCAGCACCTTCCGACTCAACGGCGGCGAGGCGGTGCGCGGCCCGTCCCCGAACGATCAGCAGGTCCTGCCCACCCGGATCGTCGACGGACGCCTCGAAGCCCGACTGCCCTGAGCGGCGGAGACCCGATCTGCTGTGGCGGTAGCGGCACCCCAGCCGCCACCGCCACACCAACCGAACCCCACACGCCGACCCGGGTTCATCAGTCTCTGCGGTGCCGGCCCACGGGCAGTTCGCGAGGAGCAGCAGCGACGGACGTGGGGTGACCGGAGGTGGCCGTCCGGCGACGTAGGCCGAGGACCGCACCGATCTGTGCGCCGACGATGCTGGCCGCGGCCAGCACCGCGGACACGGCGAGGGGACGGTTCACCCGGTCGGGCTCGCCGGCCCTGGCCGCGCCCACCGTCACCACCGGTGCGTGACCCTCGGTCGTCTCGCCCGGCGGCGGCCCCGGGTGCGGTCCTTCGGGTGGCATCGTGGCGGATCCCGGGCGCTCCGCCAGGTCGCCGGGCTGCTCCACCGGCGCGTCGGGCTGCTCCACCGGGATGCTGGGGCTGGCCGGTGCCGGGCGGGTCGGCCCATCGTGCTCCGGCCCGGGAACGGGCCGGGTCTTCGGTGCGACCAGCCGGCCGGTGGCGTGCGGTCGGGAACCCTGGTCGTGTGCCTTCTCGGGAAGCTTGATGAGCTGGCCGGGGCGGATACGGTCCGCGTCCCGTAGCTTGTTGAGTGCCGCCAACCGGTGATAGTCGTCGAAGTCGTCGAGGTATCGCTCGGCGACCCGGCCCAGGTAGTCGCCCTTCGCGACCCGGTACACGGGGGCCGTGACCGAGGCACCAGCCAGGTCCGCCCGCGCGCCGGCCGTCGAGCCGACCACCGTCCCCGAACTGGCCACCACCCCGGGCGACGACGTGACCGCGGCGGGCGCTGCCGGACCCGGGTACCCCGTGGCGTACGCGGTGGTGGCGGCCGTGGCGGCGGGACTGGCGGCGAGGATCAGCGCGACCGACCCGACCAGCGCGGCGGCGGCCCGCTGTTGCCGGCCCATCCCCGGCAGCCGGGGAGCGGGCCGGTCGAACGCCTGCGCGCCCAACTCCACGAGCACCGAGAGGGCGAAACTGGCCCAGCCGAACCAGCCGGCCATCGCCAGCGCCCGCAGGAAGAGCTGCCCGTCGTCGCGGCTGGTGAGCGTGGTGCCGATCTCCGTGAGTGTGGGTACGTGGTCGGGGAGCGGATTGCCGGCGAAAGCCAGCAGTGCGATCGGACCGCCGACAAGCAGACCGACGAGCACGACCAGCGCACCGAAGCCGGTAAGCACCCGACCGGCCCGTCTCACCGCGGTACCACTCGATGCGGCCATGGCTACCTTCCTTCCCTAGGGGACCCCGGTCAGCGCCCGTGCGGTCGCCTCACCGGAAACGGTGACGGTGTTGGAGAAGCCGAACAGGCCGAGCGCCGCCCGGTCGTAGGTGACCTGGACGCGTACCCGGATCAGGGTTTCACCGTCGACCACCGGGAACGTCACGGTGTAGCCGCTGGCCCCGGCGCTGGCGAGGTAGTTCCGGACGGCACGGCGGGCCTCGCCCTGGTCGATCCGTTTGGGGAGGCCCTCGATGGCGGTGGCCAGGTCGATCGCCTGGCCACCGGCGCGGGCCGCCTCGGCGGCCAGGTTCTCGGCGCGTTGCAGCGTCCTGAGCTGACCCGCGCCGTCGAACGCCATGCCGATGATGGCGAGTACCCCGATCAGGGCCACGGCGAGGAAGATGCTCACCCGCCCTTCGTCGCCGCGCCCGGCCGTCATCCCCGTGTCGGAACTGTCACGAGTTTCTTCCTTGCCGGATTGTCTTGAGCTATCGAAAGCCCTGGTCATAAGGGTCGCCCGAGCATCGATCGAAGCTTCGACGGAACTTCGGGATTGCTGACTCGTTGTCGGTCTTGTAAGCGTCGGCGAGTAATTCCTGAAGTGAGGCGGACATGGCCCTGGCGGTAGTGAGGTCCATCGACTCGCCGCGTCGGCTGCGTACGGCGGCGGAGCTGGAGGACTTCGAGCAGGAGTTGGTCGATCAGTACGCCCTGGCGTCGGCGGCCTCGGGAATCACCGACGGGCAGATCCGCAAGGAGCGGTACGTGCTGTTCGAGTTCGTTCGCTTCCTCGGTGAGCCGGTGTGGATGTGCCAGCCCGGTGACGCCGACCGGTACCTGGTGCACCTGCGCAAGGACCGAGGGCTGGCTGCGTCGACGGTGGCGGACAAGGCACTGGTTCTCGCGCAGTTCTTCGACTTCCTGCTGACGCGCTACCAGGGCGACATCCATGCCCTGACCGGTCAGGTGCTGGTGCAGCCGATCGACGAGTACAACCGGCCGCCCAAGCCCTACACCGCGAACGCCCGGGTGCCACCGTCCGACGGCGACGTGGATACGTTGTTCGGCGCGTGGCGTGAGGCTCTGCCGCATGCCAGGAAGTACCTTCCGGCCGCCCGGGACTACGTGGCGGCGTCGCTGTGGCGTCGCGCCGGATTGCGGATCACCGAGACCGCGATGCTGGACATCCGCGACTGGCGGCCGGACCTGGGCGAGCTGGGCAAGCTGCACGTGCGGTTCGGCAAGGGCAGCCACCGCCGCGGGCCGAAGGCGCGCATGGTGCCCGGGATCAACGCGGTCAGCGAGCTGCTGCAGTGGTGGTTGGTTGACGTGCGTCACCAGTACGGCCACGACTGGGAGGATCCGCACGCGCCGCTGCTGCCCAGCGAACGTCGCGACCCGGTCAACGGCCGATGCGAACGCATCGGCGCCAATGCCCTGCGCAACGGCCTGGCCGCAGCGGTGGGAAGGTGGCTGCCTAGATGGCAGAGCCGACTGACCCCGCACGTCCTGCGCCACTACTGCGCGTCGTCCATGTATGCGCGAGGCGTCGACTTGAAAGCGATCCAGGAACTGCTCGGGCATTCGTGGCTGCAGACGACCACCGGCTACATCCACGTGCACGACCAGCACATCGAACATGCCTGGGTCAAGGCCAACGAACGGGTGGCGGCACGTCTGAGTGAGACGACGGGGGGTTGATCCGATGCGGTGGAACCTGCGGATGAAGGCAGCCGAGCGCGGTATCTGGAAGTCCACCGAGCTGCGGCGCATGCTGGCCGACGCCGGACTTGATGTCAGCGCCGGGAAGATGTCGGCGTTGTGGACCGGTACGCCGACCACGATCCGCCTCGACGACCTCGAGCTGATCTGCGCGGTGCTGGACTGCACGCCCACCGACCTGCTTATCTGCGAGGCGGACAAGGTCGCCGCACGCCGTCCCGTGAAGGCAGCCGTCGCCAGCGGCGAGGCCGCCACGCCGATCGCGCCGCGGCTGGGCCGGACCCGGTCGGCGCCGCCGGTATGAGGAGGTCGCGGCTGCGGCGGTGCACCGCCTGCCGCATCGCCCCGGTGGCCATGCCGCAGGTCGACTTCTGCTTCGCCTGTTGGCCGGGTGGTCCGGTCATTCCACCGCCATGCCTGCGCTGCGGCTCCCGCCACGGCTACTTCGCCGCCGGGCTGTGCGCCCGCTGCCACCCCTACGCCACCCCGCCGGTCGAGTCCTGCCGCGACTGCTACGCGTGGGGTGTGACTCGCCTGCACAGCTGGCGCTGCCACGGCTGCAACACCTGGCGTGCCAAGTATGAGACGGTGGGCGACTGCCTCACCTGCGGCCGGGAGGTCGCTCTCGGCGCCGAAGGCGTCTGCCGGCTCTGCCGCAAGCAGGCCACCCTGGTCCGCACCGGCCGGGACAAGCTCGACGTCATCGCCGCCAACCGCAACGGGCAGCAGCTGTTCCTGGCCAACATGTTCTCCGACGGAAGCCGCTTCCAGCCCAGGCCACCATCGGTCGAGCCCCACCAGCCGCTGCGGCCCCCTGTCCAGCACCAGCAACTGCTGCTGTTCCCCACGCAGCGCAACCTGGCCGCCTGCGGTCGCGCGGCGATGCCGGCCCCTCCCGACCAGGCTCTCGCGGACAGTCTCGACCGGCATACCCGCGCCTACGCCGCCGCCCGACGTTGGGGCAAGAAGCACACCGATGAGGCCCGCTGGGGCGTGCGCATCCTGCTCGGTCTGCAGGACACCCCCGGCGCTCCCATCAACGCCACCGATGTCCTCCAACTGCGCGCCGCCGGCCTGCGCACCTGGACGGTCCTGGAAGTCCTCGCCGACGTCGGCCTGCTCATCGACGACCGGCCGTCGGCGATCGACACATGGTTCCACAGCCAGATCACGGGCCTGCCCCAGCAGATGACCACCGAGCTGCTCACCTGGTTCGAGGTTATGCGGCACGGCCGCTCCACCAGCCCGCGCCGGCGGCCACGCTCGGAGACCACCATCCGCCTGCACACTCGATGGGCCCTGCCCGCCCTTTGCGCCTGGACAGCCAACGGACGCACAACCCTCCGAGAGATCACCAAGGACGACGTGCTCGACGCCCTGCCCGCATCCGGGAACGCCCGATCGACCGCCGGCCAAGGGCTCAAGTCGATCTTCCGAGTGCTCAAGGAGCACAAGGTCCTCTTCGCCGACCCGACCCGCCGGGTCAAGACCGGCGAACACGAAGCCCGTCAACCCGTCCCGGTCGACCTCAACGCCATCCGCCAGGCCCTCAACTCCAGCAACGTCGCCCGCGCCGCCGTCGTCGCCCTGATCGCCTTCCACGGCCTGCGCCCCGGACACATCCGCCGAATGAGGACCACCGACCTGCGCGACGGGCGCCTGCACATCGACGGCCGCATCATCGTCCTCGCCGAACCGGTACTGATCCGCCTCAAGCGCTGGCTCGACTACCGCGACACCCGCTGGCCCAACACCCTCAACGACCACTTCTTCCTGCACTACCGCACCGCCTGCCGGCCAGACGCGGCAGTCGGCCAACGCTGGATCTGGCTCGTCACCGGCGAAGGCCTGTCCGGCACCGCGATACGCGAAGACCGCATCCTCAACGAAGCCCACGCCACCGACGGCGACGTCCGCCGCCTCGTCGACCTGTTCGGCCTCTCGGTGCAAGCCAGCACCCGCTACACCGCCACCGTTGACCATCGTGATCTCGTCAAGCATGCAGATCAGAAGTAACGGCACCGGCGGCCAAAGCACGAACGGTCCGCTCGATGGCCAAGCAACAGCGCCGAGGCTCATAGACGCAAGTTGAACTGGTCTGCCACGATTAGTCGAATGATCACCCAGTCGGGCATCCGCCTCGCCACCGACCGTGATATCGACGTCCTCGTCGACATTCACCGACAGGCACGCGACACCTACTACCGTGGCGCGATACCCGACGAGACCCTCGATGACCCGAACTGGCCCGCCGAGGCCCGCCACGCCTACACCAAGACCATCAGCTCTCCCGAACGCACCCTGCTCTGCGCCGAACACAACGAGGAGGTAGTCGCCTTCGCCTCCCTCGGCCCACCATTCGAACCCGTCATCGACGCCGACCCAGCCACCGTGGCCCAACTCATCGGTCTCTACGTCAGGCCCCATCACTGGCGGCAAGGCATCGGCACCCAGTTGCTCACCCAAAGCGTCCAGCTCTGGCAAGCAAACGACATTCACACCGCCCGCCTCGAAGTCTGGGACGGCAACCACCGAGCCCGAACCTTCTACGCCAGCCACGGATGGCAGCCAGACGGCCACCGTCGGCCCGGCCCCGCCAATACCCACTTCCTCCGGCTTCTCCTGACCATCCCGCGCGACTAGCCGACGTCCAAACTGCGCCGCCCCAGCTGGTGTCACCGTCGACCAGCAACGCGACCAGTACAAGGTTCGAGAACCCAACGCAATCGCTACACTCATCACACACCACCTGCACTCGGGTTCGCCGCAGAACCTGCTTCAGTAATCCCGAACCCGAGAGCTCTGCTCCGGTAGCGGTCGAGTGGTGACGTGAACGACGCGGTGACCCGTTGGCCGTCCGGCATCGTCAGGGCCGGCAGCCTGATGTCGGAGTAGGAGACGGTGCAGGCGACCTCGACGGTCACCGCGGCGTTCTGCCCGACAGCGCTCGCGAAGACGCGGTCGAACGTGGCGGCGCGGCCGTCGACCGAGCCGCGGAAGGTCACCTGCGGGGTACCGGAGCAGGACACCCCCCGCCAGTCGAGCTGACGGCGAGCCGCCTCCTCGGCCTCCTGCCGGGCGGTGGCGGTGTCCCGGGAGATCGACGCCGCCCGCGCCGCGTCGTGCGCGGCGACCTCCAACGCGGCGCTGGCCACCGCCGTACGCCCGGCGACCCCACCGAGCACCATCATCGCCACGAAGGCCGGAGCCAACACCGCGACCTCGATCGAGACGGAACCTCGGCTCATCGCTCGGTCCACCGTTCCACCGTCCCGTGCGCCGTCTGCTCGACGGAGAAGCTGACACCCGGCACCACCGACAGGGCCTTGCCGCTCACCGTGCAGGTCACATCGGTGGCGGTGGTGGCACAGCTCGGCCCCGGGGTGTCCCAGTCGACCAACCAGTCCCCGGCGGCTGCGAGGAACTCGGCCGCCCGGTCCGCTCCGGCTCCCGCCGGGGCCTCGTACAGCCGTTCCGCGTTGACCCCGCTCTGCGCCGCGTTGAGCGCCGTCGACCGGGCGACGAACACCACCGCGACCTGGATCGAGGCGAACACCATGACCAGGACCGCCGGCAACGCCACCGCCAACTCGACCGGATTGCCGCCCCGCTCACCGTCGCCGGGCAGCGGGCGGTGCCGGGTGGCGGCGACCACCCGGCACCTACCGGCGAAGAAGCGACGGACCACGGTCAGTCAGCCACCGGGTCCTGGTGGGTCGGGATGTTGTCCATCCAGTCGTTGGCCGCGCCGAGGGCGGCCGCGGTCACCGCCATCGCCACGGCCACCAGGCCGAAAATGATGACGGCGGTCGGCACCGGACTGTCGCCACGGTCGCCACGCAGCTCGGCCAGCCGCGCCCGTAGCGCGACGTGCAGGTGGGTGAGTACGGACATCGGGGCTCCTTAAATTGGCGGCGGCCTAGAGGCGGGCCAGAAACGGGTAGATGGCGAAACCGAGCAGAACGAAGACGAGCAACGCTCCGGGGATGTCGAGGCGGCTGGTCACCCCCTCGGCGCGGGCCAGGTTGTCGGTGCGGATCTGGTCGCGTAACGAGTCGGCCCGGCTGCGCAGCGTCTCGTGCACCTGCGCGCCCTCACTGCCCGACGAGCGCATGATGGCGCCGACGTCGCCCAGCTCCGGGATGCCGATCCGGTCGGCGAGGTCACGTAGCTCGTCCCAGGGCGAGTGCATCTGCATCTGCGCCATCCGCAGCGCCTCGGAAATCCGGTCGAAGACCCAGCCCTCGCAGATCGCCGCAGCCCGCTCCAGCGACTGCACCGGGCCGTGGGCCGCCGACAACTGCAACGCGACCAGGTCCAGGTAGGTGCAGACCGCCTGCCGGAACTCGTCGCGCGCAGCGTCCGCCCTGGTCAGCACCGACCGGTGTGCCACGAACGCGCAGAGCAGGGCCAGACCGAGGCTGCCCAGCACCGGCACGACCAGCGGCAACGAGACGCCGACGGTGAAAAGGGTGACGCTGAGTAGCACCGGAGCGGAGAGCCCGACCAGGGCGGACAGCAACAACGACAGCGCGTACTGCTCGGGGGTGCGGTCCAGCAGGGCCAGTTGCCGGTGCGGGGGGCGCAGCCAACGGGACAACTCGGTGAGCCAGTCCAACCGCCGATCGGCGGGCCCCGTACGGGAGCTTCCCGGCGGCTGGTGCAGCCGGCGCAGCGCCGGGCCGAGTGCGGGGGTCGCCGGCACCAACTCGCGGATCACCAGGAACGTCCCGAACCCGACCGTGGCGCCGGCGACGACCGCGAGGGTGAGGTGCAGGTTCACGCCACCACCTCGCCCGGGTCGGGTGCCGGCAGGAAGCGTGCCGGCCGGGGTGGCTGGCTCATCGAACGCACCCAGGCGAGCAGCGCCACGAAGGCGGTACCGAGTGTCGCCATCACCACCTGCCCGAAGGGCGTGTCGTACGGCTGGACGTACTCCCGGTTGAGCAGCCCGTACGCGATGGTGGCCAGGGTCATCCCGGTGAGGAAGCGGACCGCGAAGCGGGGCTGGGTGCGCTTGGCCTCGATCTCCCGGCGGGTCGTCACCTCGGCGGCGGCGGCCGAGGCGATCGACCCGAGTACGTCACCGAGGCGCTCACCCCGGTCGCTCAGGTGCAGGATCAGCGCAGCCACCACCTGGTCGCAGACCGGGTCACCGATCTCGTCGGCGAAGGCCAGCAGAGCCGAGCGGGCCAGCCAACCGGCCTGGAGCCGGGCGGCGAGCAGGCGTACCTCCTCCTGGATCTCCTCCGGGGCGGTGGTGACCGTACCGATGATCGCCTGTTGGAGACCCTGACCGGTGGCGGAGACGTCCTTGAGCCGGCGGGTCCACTCACCTACCGCCTCGATCCGGGCGATGGCCCGCTGCTCGGCGCGGCCGACCGAGAACAGCCAAGGCGTGCCCGGCACCGCCACCGCGACCAGCAGTCCCACGACGGGCAGGCCGGTCAGCAGGAAGGCCAGCGCTCCGGCGACCACCGCGCCGACGAGCAGGGCCTGATGCGTGCGTTGTTCGCGGGCTGTGGTGCCGGAGCCGCGCCAGAACCGGGTCAGCCCGGGACCCGCTCCGGGGGCCCGACCGGGCGGGCGGCGGGTGCCGACGAGTGCGACGACCGCCAGGACCAGACCGGCGACGCAGGCCGCACCGGAGACCAGGGCGATCAGTTCGATGTTCGTCCGCATCGACTTACCGCCGCCCGAGTCGGGTCTGCCGGGGCCGGCGCCAGGCACCCTGACCGGCCTCGATCCAGCGGCTCAGCAACCGGGCGTCGTAGCCGACCCGCAGCAGCTGATCCCGGACACGCTCCGGCAGGTGCCGGGGGACCGCCCGGCCGTCGCGGCCGGGCCCGAACACCTGGGTGGTGGTGATCCGGCTACTTTCGCCGACGCCCAGTACCTCCTCGACGTGCGAGACGAAGCGGTGCTTCCGCCCGCCGATGCCGGTCTCGTCGTCCACGGTGACGTAGACGATCAGGTCGAGTGCGTTGCCGGCCATCCGGCGGGCCTGGTCGACGGTCATCTCCCGGCCATGGGAGAGCGCCAACTCGACGATCCGTTCGCCGACGCCGGCCGGGGTACGCGCGTGGATGGTGCACATCGACCCCCGGCTGGTGGTCATCGCCTGGAGCATCGGCACGATCTCCCGGGACCGCACCTCACCGACGATGATCCGCAGTACACCCATCCGCAGCGAGACCGGGATCAGGTCGGCGATGCTCACCTCGCCCGCCGGGCGGCCGTCCGGCCCGCGTTCACCGTGCCCCTCCCGGGCTTCGAAGCTCATCACCGCCCGGTGCCGATCGCCGCGACGGGCCGGGAGCAGCTCCCGACTCTCCTCCAGCAGCACGTACGGCTCGTCGGGCGGGATCTCGTTCATCATGGCCCGGATCACGGTGGTCTTACCGGCACCGGCCAACCCGGCCACCATGACGTTGAGTCCCGCCCGCATCGACGCCCGCAGGAAGTCACGCAGCAGCGGGTCGATCATTTCGTCCAGGTCGCCCCGGCCACCGGCCAGGTCGTCGAGGGTCACGTCGAGGGTGTTGTGCTTGCGGATCACCGCGTACGGGCGGTGGCTGACCAGGAACACCGCAGCCAGTCGGGAGCCGTCGGGCAGTTGCAGGTCCAGGGTGGGCTTCGAGGTGGACAGGGAGCGTTCCGTCGCGCCGGCCCGCCGGGCCGCCGCCTGAAGGATCTCCACCAGTTCGTCGTCGCTGTCGGCGATGGGATCGACCCAGTCGACTCCGCCGCCGTGCCGGGTGATGCGTACCTGGTCGCAACCGAGGATGTGCACCTCCTCGATCGTGTCGTCGACGAGCAGTGTCTGAAGTCGACCGAGGCCGGCGAGTTCTGCGGTGACCTGGTCGAGTAGCAGCCGCTCCGCACCGGCGGCCATCGGGGTGCCGGCGCGGCGCACCGCGTCGGCGTATTCGGCGACCAGCTCCACCGCGAGCCGGGCCCGCTCGGTGTCCTCTTCGGCGACGCTGAACTCCCGGCCGCGCTGCCATCTGGTGAGCCGTTCGCTGAGCTGCCGGCGCAGCTCGCGTACCACCTGGAAGTCGACCTTCGGCCGGGGTGGTGGGGACGGCGGTGCGGAGACCGGGACCGGCGCCTGCACCGGCTGGTGGTGCCGACCGTTGACCGGCGGCAGGGGCGGGGCGGTGGAGGTGGCACCCGGTGGCTGCCGGCGCGGGTCGGACGAGACCGGTTCAAACCGCATCCGGCACCCCCTGGGCGACCGGCCACGCCAGCCGCGCCCGCCGCCGTTCCAGCAGCGCGCCGATCGGCACCTCCAGCTCACGGGCCGCCCGCAGCAGCGGCCGGTTGGCCCGCACCGTCCCACCCAGGCTCAACACCTCGGCGGTACGCGCGTCGTGTGGCAGTCGGGTGATCACCGGCACCTGAAGGGCCTTACTGACTTGGCTCCTGCCGTGTCCGCCGCCGACCAGTAGTAGCCGGAGTGTGCCCGATGGCACCCGGTGTTCGGTGAAGTCCCGTTCGATGGTCTGGAGCATGGCTCGGGTGCCGGACAGGTCGGGCAGCTGAGCCCGGGACACCACGAGCACCACCGAGGCGGCGCGCAGCAACGGCCAGGGCGGACCGAGGACGTGTAGTCGTCCACAGTCGACGAGCACGTCGTACGGTGGGTCACCGCGTTCCAGGCCGGTGAAGAAGTCGGCGAAGCGTTGCCAGAGCGGGGTGACACTACCGGCCTGGACCGGGTCGACCACTCCCGGCAGCAGGAGGCGTTCCCGGCGGGGGGCGTCCAGGTCGACCAGCTGCGACCAGAACGCGGTTTCCAAGCTGCCGTCCCGCAGTTCACCGACGGCCAGCTCACCGATGCCGCGCGGGCCGTCGAGCGCACCGCCGAGGTAGCCGGCGAGGACGGAGCCTCCGGCCGGGTCGCACTCGGCGAGGATGAGCCGCCGGTGCCAGCTCAACGCGCAGGCCAGCGCGGTGGTGGTGACCCCCGGCGAACCCTTCGCCGACACCATCGCGATGATCGCCATACTCAGGCCGCCCTGGTCAGCACGACCGCGATCCGGTCCTGGGCGGCGAGCGCCACCACGGCCGGTACGTCCCGGACGCCGAGCGCCAGGTAGACGACGACCTCGTCCCGGCCGTCGGTCGATACAGCGTCGGTGACGGTGGCGGCGAACCGGGTGACACCCGACGACGAAACGTTCCCGTTGTCGTTGCTCGGGGTGCTGACCAGCAGCACCTCATCGCCGGGGCGTAGCTTCGGTGCCGGCACCTGGGCCGCGCGTAACCCCAACGCGAGCTGCTGCTGCCCGGGGCCGAGTAACGGATCGTCGGTGAGTTGGGCCATCGTCAGCAGGGACCCGGGGGCCAGTGAGACGGCGGCGCGCATGCCGACCACGTCGGTCAGTTTGGCGGCGGGTACCGGGTCGAGTCCCTGACCGCCGGCCACCTGTACCGACACCAGGTCGTCGGCGCTCACCACACTGCCCACTTCCACGGCCCGGGCGACCGCCAGGTAGCTTCCGGTCGCCCGGACGGAGGTCACCGCGAACGCCGAGCCCAGCCCGCCGAGGGCGATCAGCAGGACAGCGAGACCGAGCAGGCCGGGCCGGACCCGGCGTTGGCGGACCACCCGGGGAGGGGTGACCGGCGCATCCACCGGGGAGGCGCCGTTGCGGGTAGCCACGCTCATCGGGTCACACCTTTCGTCGGCGCCTGCGGGGCTCCCAGGACCGGTTGACTTTTCGTGCTCACCGGGCCACCACCTGCAGCTCGTTGATCTGAATGACGACCGGCCCGGTGGTGCGGGTGACCCCGTTGATGCTGCTGCTGTCGCCGCCGCTGCTGGTCCAGCTCACCGACCAGTGCGTGGTCGCCCGGACCGTGTAGGTGCCGGCTTCGGGATAACCGTTGTGGTAACCGCAGTCGGGGGATCGCCCACCGGCGTGCGGACCGTCGAGGCGGTACCGGGTGCCGGGGCCGAGGCAGGGGACGACGTCGCCGTTGCCCATGTCCCAGAGCACCCGGTCGACCTCGGCCTGGATGGTGACGGTCAGGCCCCGGTCGGAGGCGGAGGCGCGCAACGGACCGAACTGGTTGGGGCCCTGTTCGGCCCACATCCACACCGGCAGACCGACAAGCCCGGGGCCGACGTCCTTGCGCGGCGCGACGGATGCCCGCGGCGCGAGCAGGGTGATCGAGGCGAATGCCCGGCGGGCCAGTTCCTCCGGATCCGGCGGAGCGCCGAAACCCGGCGGGGGCGCGTCCAACTGCACGAGCTCTCCCTGGCCCAGAGCCCCGCCGTTGCAGCTTCTGGTGTACCACAGCTTGCCGTCGGCCGGTTCTGTGGGCGGCGACTCGGCCAGTTTGTAGTAGCAGCCGTTACTGCTGTCGAACCAGCCGAGCAGTTCGTCGTAGCAGGGGATGGTGCGTCCCTCCCACTGGCAGACGCCCGCACCGCCCCCGTTGTTTCCCCCGCTGCCGTTGTCACCGCCGTTTCCGCCGCCACCGGGGGTGCCGGGGTCGTCGTCCCACACGTTGCAGTTCGATTGGGCCGGCGGGCATTCGGCACCGGGGTCCGCGGCGGTCGCCGGAGTCGCTCCGGCATTGGCCAGCAGTACCGCCAGCGCACCGCCGAGCAGCGCCCGCCGGACGCTCCGCCTGGTTAGCACGGCTGGTCCTGGTGGGCTGCGCCGGTGCTGATCCGCCAGCGACCGTCCGGGTATTGGTTGGCGGTGGCGGTAGCCAGGTGACGGGAGCCGCGGGAACCCGGTACGACCTTGTCGTCGGCGAGGTAGACGAGCCGGTAGTCGCTTGCGTCGACGCAGTCCTGGATCTCGGCGGTGGGTGGGGTGGCGTCCAGGTCCATCGAGGTGACGGTCGGGCCTTCGGAGCGCAACGTGCCGGCGCTCACCGCGCCGTTCTGGCGGGCCTGACGCAGGCTGAACCGCACCCTGGTCAGCAGGGGGTCGGCGAGGAAGCGGGTCAACTGCGGTTCCTGCGGGTCACTGCGCCGGCTCGCCGTCCGGGAGGCCGCGAGATATCCGGAGTAGGCCGCCAGCGCTGCTTCCTCGGCAGCCGCCTGCTCGGCGGCCCGTTCGGTTCCGGCTGGTCTGTTCCGTTCAGGTGTTGCGGTGGTGGATGTCTGCTGGGTGCCGCCGCATGCGGTGCCCGTGCCGACCGTGGCCACCGCGACCAGGCCGGCCGTCAGGCGGCTCAGCTGCCGTGCTTGCACCTCGTGCCTCCTCGGTGCCGACCGGTGGGCGCCGTCGTCGTCGGCGTCTCCGGGGTGCGGCGGGCTGCACCGGACCGAATTTTCCGGCTCGGCAGCAAGCGCAGCCGCATTCGCTCTTGTGGATCTTCTGTAAATGCACTGGCCTGGCTGCTTGCATGGGTTGCATCGCATCCAAGGGGCGAGCATAGGCTGACATCGGCCGATGCGACAGAGGCAATTCGTGTGAATACTCTGAGTTACGAATGGTGGTGGCGATCGGTGGTTACCGGAAGGTTTCCGGCGTTGTTCACTCAGGCTTCCGGCCCGGCTCGGCCCGGTCGATGGAGCTGTCGACCCCGCAGCAATTCGGGCATCCGAGTGCCCGGTCAGGATGGGGTGAGAAATGGCAATCGGACTGTTCCGTCCCCGCCAACAGTGGTGCCATATGGTCGAGAATCGCGGATGGTGGGATTTTCGCCTGCCCGTTCCGGGCAGGTTGTTCGAGACCTGGGCAACCAGATGGCAACGCCCGCGAGGCTCGGCCACCACCATTCCCACCCGACTAATTCGCTACCCTCCGTCATGAGGTGGGTGGCGTGACCCGCCAACGGACCACACCGGTTCCGCCGGAGCCGGCGGTTGCGCAAGATGCCCCACCGTCCCACCCGACTGCCCGACCATGGCCGCGAGCCACGGCTCTGCTGGCGGTCACCCCCCTGCTCCGATACGCCGTCGCCCGGCACTGCGTACCCGCAGGAAGTCCCCTCCGTGCCCGTTGCGACGCATGCGGCGCAGCGATCGGCCCGCACCGCCCCTGGCCGGCGCTCGGTCCGACGGCCCGCTGCGGCGGCTGCGGCGCCCGGATCGGAGCCCCACCCGCCGCCGTCGAACTGGCCGTCCTGGCTGCGGTGGCCGCGCTGGTACTGACCCGCCCACCCGCAGTCGAACTGGTCACCGCAGCGTGGTGGCTGGCCTTCGCGATTCCGTTGCTCTTCATCGACAGCGCGGTGCACCGGCTACCGAACCGGCTGACCTGGCCGGCCGCCGCCGGCACCTGGCTGCTGCTCGGGCTGGGCGCGTCGACCGGTGCCGGCCCTGCACCCTGGCTACGCGCCGTCGCCGCCGGGATCGGGTTGGCGGTCTGCTTCGCCGCCACCACACTGGTGCTCGGTGCGCGGGGCTTCGGTATCGGCGACGCCAAGCTCGCGCTGAGCGCCGGTGCCCTGCTGGGCTGGTACGGCTGGAGTGCGCCGGTGCTCGGCCTGCTGCTCGCACTGACCCTGTCCGGGCTGGTCGCCCTGGGCCTGCTGGTCAGCCGCCGCGTACGCCTGTCGAGTCACCTGCCGTTCGGGCCGTACCTGGTACTCGGCACGATCGGCGCGTTGCTGCTGGTGTGGTGAACCGGCCACCGGGGAAATGTCGACAGCACAGGGACCGTCACACAGTCCTGGAGGCCCCGTGCACCCCACCCCTGACCAGCAACCCGACGAGCCGGACCCCGACGAGCAGTGGCGGATCCGACGGACCTGGGACGACCTGGATCGACTCGGCGAAACCGAATCGGTCTTCGCGTTGAGCAATGGATGGTTGGGCTGCCGCGGCACCCTCGACGAAGGCGACCCGGTCGACATGCCGGGCAGCTACCTCAACGGGCTGCACGAACGCCGGACGCTGACCTACCCCGAGAACGGGTACGCCTTCCCGCAGGTCAGTGACACGGTCATCAGCCCGCCGAACGCCACGCTGATACGGCTCTGGGTCGGCGACGAGCCGCTCGACCTGCGTACCGGCACGGTGCTCGCCCACGAGCAGGTGCTCGACCTGCGGGCCGGGGTGATCGAACGCCGCACCGACTGGATCTCGCCGGCCGGTGCCGCGGTGCGGGTCCGCAGCACCCGGCTGGTGTCGCTGACCCGCCGCCCGGTCGCCGCCGTCGACTGGACCGTGGAACCGCTGGACGGCCCGGTCGACGTGCGGATCTGCGCGGACCTGCTGGCCAACGAGCACGTTCCGGAACGGGCCGACGACCCCCGGGCCGCCTCGCTCATCCAGGCCCCGCTCATCGCCGAGCTGCACCGCGTCCACGACACCGATGCGGTACTGGTGCACCGTACCGAGCGCAGCGGACAACGGGTCGCCGTCGCGGTCGCACACCGATCGGCGGCACCGCAACACGTCAGCACCGACGCCGACGCCACCCCGGACCGGGTCCGGGTGACCCTGACCGGGCCGCTACGCCCCGGCGAACAGGTGCGACTGACCAAGTTCGCGGCATTCGAGTGGGCGCCTGCCGACGACTCGTCCCCTGAGGAACTGGCCGCACAGGTGGCGACCGAGGCGGACAGCGCGCGTGCGGCCGGCTTCGGTGAGCTGCGTACCGAGCAGCGGGCCGCCCTCGACCGCGCCTGGCGCACCGCCGATGTGCTGCTCGTCGGCGACGAGGAGTTGCAACTGGCGATCCGTTTCGCCATGTTCCACCTGATCCAGGCAGGGCGTGCGGACGGCGACCGGACCATTGCCGCGAAGGGGCTGACCGGCAACGGCTACGACGGGCACGTGCTCTGGGACACGGAGGGATACGTCCTGCCGGTACTCACCTACATCGCGCCGGACGTGGCACGTTCGGCGTTGCGTTGGCGACATGCCCACCTGCCGCAGGCGTACGACCGTGCGGCGGAGCTGCGGCTCACCGGTGCCACTTTCCCCTGGCGGACCATCAGCGGCCGGGAATGCTCCGGTTACTGGCCGGCCGGTACGGCCGGGCTGCACGTCAACGCCGACATCGCCGACGCGGTCCTGCGTTACGCCACGGCCACCGGCGACCAGCAGTTCCTCACCGGCCCCGGGTTGGACCTGCTGGTGGCCACCGCCCGGCTGTGGCACGGCTTCGGGCACTTCACCGACGACGGCAGCTTCCACATCGCCGGTGTCACCGGTCCGGACGAATACGCGGCACTGGTCGACGACAACCTGTTCACCAATCTGATGGCGCGGCGGAACCTGCGTGGCGCGGCGGACACCGTCGAGCGGCACCCGGAAGCGGCCGGCCGGCTGGGCGTCGACCCGGCGGAGGTGGCCGGGTGGCGGGCCGCCGCCGAAGCGATGATCATGCCGTACGACCGCGAGCGGGGGGTGCATCAGCAGTCCGCCGGGTTCACCGACCGGCCGGAGTGGGACTTCGCCGACACCGGTGACGACGACTATCCGCTGCTGCTGCACTTTCCCTACCTGGAGTTGTACCGGCACCAGGTGGTCAAGCAGGCCGACCTGGTGTTGGCGATGCTGCGCTGCCCGGGAGAGTTCACCGCCGAGCAGAAGGCGGCCAACTTCGCCTACTACGAGGCGCGGACGGTGCGGGACTCGTCGTTGTCCGCCGCCCCGCAGGGCGTGATCGCCGCTGAACTGGGCCATCTCGACCTGGCGTACGACCTGTTCGCCGAGTCGGTGCTCCAGGATCTGGAGGATCTCGGCGACAAGACCGGCGACGGGCTGCACCTGGCCTCGCTGGGCGGGGCCTGGCTGGCTCTGGTGCAGGGTTTCGGCGGCCTGCGCGACGATCGGGAACTGCTGTCGTTCGACCCACGGTTGCCGGATCGGATCGAGCGTCTCGCGTTCAGCCTGCTCTGGCACGGTCACCGCCTGCACGTGACACTGACCGCCGGCCAGGCGAGCTACGAGCTACCTGACGCCGATGCCGACGCCATGGTCGAGTTGTGGCACCACGGTGAGCGTCTGCGGGTCGCCGCCGGTGAGCCGACGATCCGACCCATGCCCGCGCTACCCGCTTCCGGCCCTGAGCCGCCCTCCCCACCTGGCCGGCGCCCCACCCGCCGCTGAGGTGCCTTGTCGACGTCTGCGGTGGAGAGGACGGGCCCCGCCTGACGGCCGGCATGCCGGCCGGATGGTCAGACGGTCGACGCGGCGGTGAGCGGCGCTTCCGTCGTCGCTCGTGCGGTCTCGGTGAGTGCCCGCTCTCGCACGCCGAAGACGATCAGGTAGCCGAGAGTCCAGAGTTCGCCCACGGTGGCGGGGACCACGAGCAGGTCACCGGCGATCCCGGCGTCGGGGGCGAGGTACCCGACGAATGTCATGAGCAGGTAGCCCACACCACCGGCGACGAGGAACCAGCCGAGCGTCCGGGGCAGCCAACCCGACCGCAGTACGCACCAGCCCATCGGCATCAGCCAGAGGCCGAAGAAGAGTCCCCCCACCGCCCACAGGTTCTCGCTGACGAGGTACAGCACCTGAACGGTTTCGGCTGTTCCACCGGCCTCGTCGGTGGCCACTGCGACTGCGGTGCCGAGCATGGCGGCGCTGCCGAGGATCGCGACGGCGTTGACGATGCCGAAGGCGGCGATGCTGCCGGCTGCGGTGCTGTCGACCGCCCGGAAAAGCCGGTAGAACCAGACGGCGGCCAGGGTCTGGGTGAGTACGACGAGCAGTTCGAGCGTCACCCCGAGGCGCGCCAACGATTCGTTGGTGATCAGGTTGGCGAGGGTCGCGTCGGCGTCACCAGCTTCGAAGATCATGGGTCGGACGGTGAGGAACCCGAGTGCGGCGGTGATGCCGAGCCCGAGGTAGAACAGCCCGGTCGTCCGGGCGGTACGCATCAGTGGGTGCATGCTGGCTCCTTCGGTGCGGGCGGCTCCGGTGTCGGAGCGAGCCTTACGTCGTAAGGCAACCATACGTTGTAAGGTCAAGGGAAGATGGGAGCCTCATGGGAGCAAAAAGACGCCGAGAGCCGCTGACCCGTGACCGGGCGCTCACCGCCGCGATCGCGCTCGTGGACACGGAGGGAATGGCCGCACTGACGATGCGCCGACTCGCCGCCGACCTCGACGTCGAGGCGATGTCGCTGTACCACCACCTACCCGGCAAGGAAGGGCTACTCGACGGCCTCGTCGATGCCGTCGTCGCCGAGATCGCCGCCGCCGCCGGGCAGGCCGACGCGAATGCGGCCGGCGGAGACTGGCGTACCCGACTGAGGCTGCGATTCCTCGCCGCGCGCACGGTCGTACTGCGACATCCGTGGGCACCCGCCCTGCTCAGCTCCCGACCAACCATTCCCGCCGGGGTGTACGGCTACTACGAGGGCATCCTCGCCGTCCTGATCGCCGGCGGCTTCTCGTACCGGATCGCCCACCGGGCGCTGCACGCGTTCGGCAGCTTGGCGCTCGGATTCGCCCAGGAGGTCTTTCAGCTCAGCGCCCGTGAGGGCGCCGATACCGAGGTCACGGAGGCGGAGCAGGCCGAACTGGCCGCACAGATGCCCCACCTGGCGGCGATGGTCGCCTCCGAACTGCACGACGCCACCGACCCCACCTTGGGCTGGTGCGACAGTCAGACCGAGTTCGAGTTCACCCTCGATCTGCTCTTCGCGGGTCTGGAAAAGACCCGCGAAGCAGCCGGCCCGGCGGTATCCCGCACCCCCGTTTGAGGACCTGGTGGAACGCGCCCCGCAGCGGCGGAACCCTGCCCGAGTCCGGGGTTGGCCAGCCCCGGCGCGCCCCGGGGCGTGACCATGTCCTCAAATTGCCAGCCGACCGCCGTTGCGGACATCATTCTTGATGGCGATGAGATTCGCCGCGACGTACGGAATGTTGTGCGTCCGATGCCACTCACTGGGGAAATAGGTGACCAGGCGGGAAACCTGAAAACGACACTTGATCTCCGGCACGAAACGCGCGTACTGCCGGTCAGTGAAGTACCAGAAGGAGTTTTCGTTGTAGAAAGCCACATGAGTGGGGTCCTGGAATGCGCCACGGCCGTCGCTGCTCGGTGTGGTCGACAGCAGCATGCCGCCAGGGGCCAGCACCCGGTACAACTCATTGAAGATGGCGACCTTGTCCGGTACGTGTTCGAGAAAATCGCTCGCCCGGATCACTCCGACACTGTCGTCAGGCAGGTCGAGTCCCTGACTGATGTCGCAGACCAGGTCAACCTCCGGCCCAGGGTGGACGTCCACACCCTGGTAGCCTTCAGGCTTGTTGTGGGCCGCGCCCAGGTCGAGTGCAAGAAGGCCCTGTCGCTTGGCCCATGCCAGGGAGTTGAACTGGATGTTGCGGTCGTAGATCTCCACCGTACGCTGCTGGATGCGGGCATTCACCTCCGGCACCCGCTGGGTGTTCCCCGGATGCATACGCTGAAGATAAAGACACTCCGGAATGTGGTGGAAATCGGTGAGCTGGTAGATCCGGCACATCAGGTCGGCGTCGTCGGCGACATCCAGCGAATCGTCGTACCCACCAGCTTTCTCGTATACGTCCCGCCGGAACGCACGCACGTGGTTCGGTGCGTACCAGATGTAGCTGACATTATGCGGAGTCGGCGGGAGGGCCGAACAGGCGAGCACCTCGCGCCCGTCGACAAGGGCGTCCCGATACCGCCAACCGTGGTCCGCTGCGAAGCGGCTGTCGTCCCGACCACCATCCTGCGAGATCTGCGCTGTGTCGCTGTAGACGAAACCGATCGCCGGGTCGTCGTCGAACGCCGCGACGACTTTCGCAAGGCAGTCACTAGCCAGCAGATCATCGTGATCGAGCTCTACCAGAATGTCGCCTGTGGCTTCCGCGCAGGCGCGTTTCTTGACCGCCCCCACCCCGGAAATCTCATCCTGCACCACGAAACGAATGCGCGAGTCAGGGGTTTCGGGCCGCCAGCGGTTGCCCTGGTTGAAGACGATGACCCACTCCCAGTCGGTGAAGGTCTGCGCCCTCAGGGTCTGATGGCATTCATCAAGGTACTTCGTTCGGTTACTGCCGGTGAATACGGTCACTCGTGGCGACCTGGTGTGGAAAGTCATCTGTCTGCTTCCGCTCAGCGGTTGCCGGTAGACCGGTAGGCATTCGGGACTTCTTTCGCCAGCGCCTCGTCGATCTCCAGAGCGCGATCGAATGCCTGCTGCGCTTCACGGTTGTTGTCGTCGCCGGCCGCGAGTAGTAGGCCCAGCCGAAGGTACGCGGTGGAAGCCTCGTCGTCGATCCCCACCACCTTCCGGTACAGCTCGATAGCAGCCTGTCGATCGGTGCTCTCAAGCGCGATAGCCTTGTTGAACAGCGCTGGCTTGTATTCCGGGTCCGACCTGAGCGCTCGATCGTAGCTCCTGATCGCTTCCTCGGTCTGACCGCGCGACTGAGCGATGTAGCCCAGGTTGAACCATGCCAGCTTGTTGTTCTCGTCCACCGCGACAATCTGCTCGAAAGTGGTCCTCGCCTGATCGAGTTTTCCTGCCTTGCCCTCCTCGACCCCCTGTTTGATCAAAGCCGCCGGGTCGCTCGTGGACCCGTTACTGGCGGCGCCGACACTGCTGGGTGGCTCCCTGTCGTCGCCGTTGTTGTCAGAGCTGCACGCCGAGACCCCGACGAGCAGCACGGCACCACAAGCCAGTGAACCGAAAATCTGTTGCATCTTCATACCGTGCCACTACTCCCTGTGTTTCGATGGTCGGCAATCCGGAACTCCGGTCGCCTCTCCTTGGTTTCGGTCAGGTCAAGCCACATCGGCGCAGACGACATAGACGGTGCCGCCAGTTCCCCCGAATTCGGCCTGCCACCCGGTCGGAACTCCGAGCGTGGTGATGGGGCGACTAACATCGGGGCTTCCCTGCGATTCGAAGCCACCTCCCGTGGCGGTGTCGCCCGCGTCGCACGACACCTCGATCAGGCCGGAGCCGCCCGCAACAGCCGACCGCACATAAAGGTCCGAGACACCCGCTCCCTGCGCTCCCTGCGGACCCTGCGCTCCTTGTGGGCCCGCATCGCCTTGGAAGCCCTGCGCTCCCTGTGCTCCCTGTGCGCCTTGGGCTCCGGTGTCGCCTTGGGCGCCTTGGGCTCCGGTGGCTCCTTGGAATCCTTGGAAGCCTTGTGGGCCGGTGGCTCCTTGGGCGCCTTGCGCGCCTTGGGCTCCGGTGTCGCCCTGTGCGCCTTGGGCTCCTTGGGCGCCTTGGGCTCCGGTGTCGCCTTGCGCGCCTTGGGCTCCTTGGGTGCCTTGGGCTCCGGTGGCTCCTTGGAATCCTTGGAAGCCTTGTGGGCCGGTGGCGCCTTGGGCTCCTTGGGCGCCTTGGGCTCCGGTGTCGCCTTGGGCGCCTTGGGCTCCTTGGGCGCCTTGGGCTCCTTGGGCTCCTTGGGCTCCCTGGGCTCCGGTGTCGCCTTGCGCGCCTTGGGCGCCTTGGGCTCCGGTGTCGCCCTGTGTGCCTTGGGCTCCGGTGGCTCCTTGGAATCCTTGGAAGCCTTGTGGGCCGGTGGCGCCTTGGGCTCCTTGGGCGCCTTGGGCTCCGGTGTCGCCTTGGGCGCCTTGGGCTCCTTGGGCTCCCTGGGCTCCGGTGTCGCCTTGCGCGCCTTGGGCTCCTTGGGCTCCGGTGGCTCCTTGGAATCCTTGGAAGCCTTGTGGGCCGGTGGCTCCTTGGGCGCCTTGGGCGCCTTGGGCTCCGGTGTCGCCTTGGGCTCCTTGGGCGCCTTGGGCTCCGGTGTCGCCTTGGGCGCCGGTGTCGCCTTGGGCGCCTTGGGCTCCTTGGGCGCCTTGGGCTCCGGTGTCGCCTTGGGCGCCTTGGGCGCCTTGGGCGCCTTGGGCTCCGGTGTCGCCTTGGGCGCCTTGGGCGCCTTGGGCGCCTTGGGCTCCGGTGTCGCCTT
>NZ_JAASAD010000029.1 GCF_012726175.1 Micromonospora sp. HNM0581 | reverse complement strand
CGATCGTGCGCGGCCAGACCGTCGCGACGGCGTCCGGCAGGCCCTTGAGCCCGTCGCAGACGAGCATCAACACGTCGGCGACGCCGCGGTTCTTCAGCTCGGTGAGCACGTGCAGCCAGTGATCGGCACCTTCACCGCCGTCGCCGGCCCAGATCCCGAGGATGTCGCGATTCCCGTCGACGGTAACCGCCCACCACCTTCCACGGGGCCTACTACCGGGCGGTGGAGGCGGACATGGTGCCGGGTTGCGTGCAACGTCCGCGGGTCCCGTTCGCGCTCGCGGCCAGTGGACCGCGGGGCTTCCGCTTGGCCGCCAGGTTCGCCGAGACCTGGGTGACGATCGGGGACGCTGGTCGACCGGGTGAGCGGTCCGAGGCGGACGGGTGGGAGATGCTCCGGCGTCAGGTCGGGCAGCTGACCGCCGCGTGTGAGCAGGCCGGGCGCGATCCGAAGCGGATCGGCAGACTTGTCAACGTGAGCAGGGCGATGCCGGATCCGTACGGCTCGGTCGAGCGTTTCGTCGACGTGGTAGGTCGCTGCCACGAGTTGGGTTTCACTGACGTCGTGGTCAATCATCCCCGCCGGTCCGGGATCTGCCACGGCGACCCGGACATGTTCGCGCACGCGGTACGGCAGGCGCTGGCCGTCTTCGGCCGGGGCGGCTCGTAGCGCGCTCCGTCGGCCGCGTCCAGTGAGGGCCGCCGGTCAGTGGTCGGATCGTCTGCCCGAGGACGGGTCGGTTTCCGTCTGGACACGGACGAGCTGGTCGCCGGTGGAGGTCCGGTAGTAGAGGACGGACCGCCCGGAGCGGCGACGGTGGACCAGCCGCGCGTCGAGCAGGATCTTGAGGTGGCGGCCCACCGTACCCAGTCCATAGCCGCTCAGGGCGACGAGCTGGGTGGTGCTCTTCGGTGTGTCCAACTGGTTGAGCAGACCGGCCCGGACCGGGCCGAGGAGCGCACCGAGTGCGCGGGGCGCCATGGTCTGTCCGGCTTCGACGAACAGACCGGCGCAGGGGTACACCACCGCGTACCGGTGCGGCTGGTCCCAAGCCACCCAGCCGCGTTGTGCCGTGGTCGGTATGAACAGCAGCTGCGCGTCGGCGAGGTCGCGTGGCGGGTGCTCGTACGTGTTGATCTGTAGTCGTCCGTCGCCCAGCCAGCGCATTCCCTGCCGCATGCCGCTCAGCGCGGCGGCCCAACCTCCAACGCTGATCTGTTGGGTTCGGGACACGATGTCGGCCTCGAAGATCCGCCGTCGGCTCGGCCAGTACGGCCGGACGGTGTGGCTCCACACCCACTGGGTCAGGTCGGCGACCCGGTCCGGCAGGTCCGGTACGGCCAGCGCCGGAGGGACCGAGCCGCCCAAAGCATTAGCCACTTCGGCGAGGGCGACCACGGCGGGCGTCTGGCGAACCGATCGGAGCTCGTCGTGGAAGGTCCGATCCTCCGGGCTCGGCGGCGGGCTCATGAAGTCAGGCATCCAATTCGCCTTGACTACGTTCCGGACAAACAGGGCGACCACCGGATCGGCGGCGAGCCGTTCTCGGTAGGCGGCGATCTGGGCACGGGAGTGAGCCCGTCGTCCGGGGGCCGCCGCCCGCCCGTCCAGGATGTGGAGGTTCGCGATGGTCTCGGCGAGGGCGGACACGGTGAACCGGCTCTGTGCCAGGGTGTCCGTACCGATCTGCCACACACCCATGTTTCGCCTCCTTGCGAAACTCTAGCTTCCCTCTTTCAGGAGATCGAGACTGCCGGTCATGCGTACGTATGGTGAGTTGTTCCGGATCCCGGATTTCCGGTCGCTCCTCACGGCCAGCGCCGTGCAGATCGCTGCGACGATGGCCAGCGGACTAGCGCTCAGCACGCTGGTCTACGCGGCGACTGGCTCGCCGTTGCTGGCCGCTCTGGCTCTGTTCGGCTCCTCCTTCGCCCAGGTGGTAGGCGCCACCACCTTGCTCTCCGCGGCAGACCGACTACCGCCACGGACCGCGCTGGTCGCGGTTGCGCTCCTGTTTGCGGTGGGCACGCTCAGCCTGGCCGCACCATGAATGCCGCTCCTGGCGATGTTCCTGATCATCTTCAGTCTCGGCCTGGTCAACTCGGTGACCGGCGGGGTGCGCTGGGGCCTGCTGGGGGAAATCGTGCCGGACGATGCCTACATCCTCGCCCGCTCCGTCTTCAACATGCTGGTCGGGGTTATGCAGATCATCGGGTACGCCCTCGGCGGCGCCCTGATCGCTGTCCTGTCGCCCCGGCAGGCGTTGCTGGTGAGCGCCGGTCTCTACCTCGTCGGAGCGGCCATCGTGCGGTTCGGTCTCACCGCCCGCGCACCACGTGCCACCGGACGACCGTCAGTTCGCGAAACCTGGCGGGTCAACCGCCAACTGTGGTCCTTGCCCGCCCGTCGCCACATCTACCTCGCGCTCTGGGTCCCGAACGGGCTGATCGTGGGGTGCCAGGCACTCTATGTGCCGTACGCACCGGCGTCTGCCGGTGTGCTGTTCATGGCCACGGCGCTGGGGATGCTGGCCGGCGACACCATCGTGGGCCGGTTCGTGCCCAGACGGCTACGGTCACGTCTGGTCACCCCGCTGCGCTTGCTCCTGGCGGCTCCGATTCTCCTCTTCGTACTTCCTCTGCCGGTGCCAGTCGCGGCGCTCCTCCTGGCGGTTGCCGCCGCGGGGTTCAGCGCGGGGTTGCTGTTGCAGGACCTCCTCATCGCGCTCATCCCGGACGACATGCGGGGCCAGGCGCTCGGGCTGCACACGTCCGGTTTGTTCACCATGCAGGCGGTAGGTGCAACGATCGCTGGTCTTGTTGCACAGTTCATGCCGACAGGTGCGGCGATGAGTGTCATGGCGATCGCGTCGCTGCTGGTGACGCTCGTTCTCACGCCGGCGTTGCGGCAAGCGGTGACTGCATCGAGGGTTATGTCACCGACGAGCAGTGGGCGTTGATTGGACCGTTCCTGAACGCGTGGAAGGCCAAGCGGGTCGCGGTGTCGGTGTCGGGCCGTGAGGGTGACTACGACCTGCGGGAGATCGTGAACGCGATCTTCTACCAGAACCGGACCCGCTGTCAGTGGGCGTACCTGCCGCACGACCTGCCGCCGAAGTCGGCCACTTACTACTACTTCGCCCTGTGGCGCGACGACGGCACCGACCAGGTGATCCACGATCTGCTGCGCTGCCAGGCTCGGGAGAAGGTGGGTCGTCGGGAGGATCCGAGCGCGGTGGTGTTGGACACCCAGTCGATCCGGGCGGCGAACCACGTCCCGGCCGCGACGACCGGCAAGGACGCCGGGAAGAAGGTGTCGGGGCGTAAGAGGGGCCCGGCCGTGGACGCGCTGGGGTTGGTCATCGCGGTCGTGGTGACCGCGGCGTCGGTCACCGACAACGCCATCGGCATCCGGCTGCTCGACAAGGTCGTCGAACACACCCGACGGTGAGCCGCGCCTGGGTCGACGCCGGGTTCAAACAGGACCTCGCGCTGCACGGCGCCGTCCTCGGGGTCGACGTCGAGGTCGAGGTCGTCAAACGATCCGACACCAAACCCAGGTTCGTGCCGATCCGTAAACGGTGGATAGTCGAGCAGGTCAACGGCACGCTGATGCTGCACCGCCGCCTGGTGCGCGAATACGAGAGCCGACCCGAATCCTCGGTGTCACGCACCCTGTGGGCGTCAACGGCGAACATCGTGCGGCGGCTGACCGGGACCAGCACACCCGCCGGGCCCGCTACCGCGGACTGGCCAAGACCACCCTCGACCACACCGTCAAAGCCACCGCGCTCAACCTCATCCGCCTCGACGCCTGGTGGAACGGTGAGGTCCTCGACTCCGCCGCACCAGCCACCTCCCACGCCTGGAACTCGCTTTCGCAGCCTGATAAACGACGAATGCCCAGCAGGAACAGAGTGGCAGCACAGAGTTCATGGGGCTTCAGGGGCGCCAGCGTCTCCAGCGGCGGCGACGCCATGGTGTCGCCGCGTACACGATTAGGCCCATGGCAAGCAGTGTGGCGCTCAGGATGAGGCTGGGTAGATCGTCGTGTGGCCGAGCGCTGAACTCCCACCACCGGTATTGCTGGTTCCCGGTGTATCCCCAGTAGGACAGCACGATGGCCACTAGCGACGGCAGTGTCCAGGCAAGCCGCCATCCCATGGTTGCTCCTGCGGCCAGGGCCAGCCCGAACCAGGCGATCCACGACCGCGCGATGACTCCGACCATCTCCGGCTGCATAACCCACGTACAGATGCCCAAGAAGATCACCGCCGAGCCGATACCTAGGCCGGCGAGGTAGAGCCGCTGCATGGAACGAAGCCGTCGGGTGGCTACCAGTTCCAGGCTGGCAAGCGGGCTGTGCAACGCGAGAACCGGCATTATGGCGACGCCCATGGTGAGCATGCGCCACAAGGGGATGGTCGCCTTGCCCTCTTCGACTGCTGTAGGTATTGGCGTTTCGATCAGACCGAACCAGGCGGTGAGTGCGCCCAGAAGAACTGCGACCGCCAGCACGGTCCGGGCCGGCCTGACCGTGAGAAACAACCGGACCGGGACCGTCTGTCCGGACACCTCAGCGTCCCGGCTGACAGTAACGCCCACGAAGATCGTTCACCTCGCCTTCAGCCCACCGGAACTGATCGGCACGGGACGGGTTGCCAGCGACCGCCCGTCCCTTGGCCCATGCCTGCTGCATCTGTGCAGGAGCGTTGGTGTGGTAGTCGAGGCTACCCCCGCCGGCCAGGAACGCCTCCAGCCACGCGCCGACGGCCCAGAGTCGGGGCTCGTCCGATGAGGTGACTTTCTGCCAGTCGCAGGCCTGAATGTCCTGGAATCCGAAGGTCGATGCGGTGATCGCGGTCCCTATGTCACCAGCATAGGACCATGGACTGCCCTCAAGGATGTAGAAGATCGGCGGCCCCTCCTCATAGCCGAGGTATTCCTTCCCGTCCGGCCCGATGTATCGGGTCTTCAGGAGGCCGACCTCATTGATCCGCGGCGGCCGGACGAAGGCGCCGGGCAGCAGGTCGATACGCGCACTGAGGGCGCGTATCTGGGGCAGGTACTTCTCATGTTCGGGCCAGATGCACAGGGCCGTCGACCCCTGGACACAGGTCACCTTGTTCCCCGGTGGCTTCCGGTCGGCCACCACGTTGGTGCTGAACATGACCGCGACGAGCGGCAGAATCGCAGGGACCAGCACCCATGCCCTCCGCCTAGCCCGTCCCGAGACACCTGCGACGGACAGCCACAGCAGGACCAACAACAGGGCCACGACCGACCCCAGCCGCAACGCCAACGGCAATGGATCAACCGCCACCTCGGGCCGACCAGAGATCACGACGAACCCCACCCGGTCCAGCAACGCAGTCAGAAACAGGAATCCCAATGCCGCCGCGAGAGCTGCGAAAACGGGCCCGAACAGTTGGCCGCACGCCCATCCCAGTGCAACCGAGAGCAGAATTGCGAATAGACCGAGCAGGAGGTATCCCAGCCAGAGGTGCACGCCCGGCGGGAGCGTCCGGGCGGTAACGGCGAAAGCCGCCGCCTGACCGATCAGATAGGGGATCAGCAGGACGATGACGGTCGCGTGAAGGCGGTGAGCTTCCGAAACCACCGGCTGGACCCGCGCGGCCCTCAGCTGTTCCTCCAGCCCGTGCCGCTGCGGCGCGCCCGCCGACCAGGCCGCCGCCCCCGCTCCGACAATTCCCAGCAGATACGCGGGCACCTGCGCGGCGGCACCGGTCTCAGGCCAGACGCCGATCCAGTATCGGTTCCGCAGGAACAGCACCGCCAGGTCGACGACGACGAGCACCGGCAGTGCCCAGCGGATCGGGGAGTTCCGCACGTGTAGCCATACCGTACTCACAGTTCCTGCTCTCCCTCGGGCAGCAGGTGCATGTACGCCCGTTCCAGCGGAGAGTGACCGGGGAGGCCGTCGTGGTCCAGGGCCTCCAGCTCAGCGACCGTGCCGTCGAACCTGGCCGCTCCGCCGTGCATCACGATCACCCGGTCGCACACTGCTCCGACATCGTCGATGAGGTGGGTGCTGAGCACCACGACCGTGTCACCGAGCCCTGAGATGATCTTCCGGAATTGCAGCCGCTGGCGCGGGTCCAGACCAACCGTGGGCTCATCCAGCAGCACCAGTCGCGGTCGCCCCACGATCGCCCAGGCGATGCCGGCACGCCTGCGCATGCCGCCGGACAGGCTGCGCATCCTTGACTTCCGCCGATCGGTGAGGTCAACCATTTCTAACGCTTCATCGACCGCTCGTCGCCACTGAGCCGCCGGCACGCCGCGCATCCAGGCCGCATATGTCACGAAGTCGGCAACCTTCATCTGCGGGTCGAAGCCGAAGTCCTGCGGCAGATAGCCGATCCGGTCGCGAACCCGGCGAGCCGACCGCTCGCTGTCTATCTCGATCTCGTCGATGCGTATCACGCCGTTCCGCGGTGGCATGACGGTTGCCAACGTACGGAGCAGGGTCGTCTTACCCGCCCCGTTAGGACCCAGCAACGCGGTTATTCCCGGCCGCAACGTCACACTGAGATTGTCGATGACGGTGGACGTTCCGTAGCCTTGGGCCAGCGCATCGAGCACGACACTCATGGAGAGACTCTCATTTCACGAACATGAGGTGAAGGAGTGCGGGCCCCTGACCCGCGCTCCTTCACCTCAGTGCTGGCTTTGATCAGTTGTAGTCGTAGCTGATCCAACCGTTACTGGCGCTGTACGTGCAGTCGGTGCCACTGTAGGTGGTGGTGCTGCCCACGCCACAGGCCATTCTCATGCTCTTGTCCGTCTGGTACGAGCATGACGCCTGAGTAGTAGGCACCACTGTACTTCGCGTCCGGTGAGGGGCACTTCTGCGCCCAAGCCTGTTCCACCACTGGGTGTAGCAGTTGAAGACCGTCGTGGACGTGCCGGAAGCAGCCGCAGGAGCGGTGGCAGTGAGCCCGGCTGCGCCGCCGGCAAGCAAGCCCAGTACTGCTGCTTGCGCCGATCGCGGCGTGTGTTCAAGATCCCCAACGCCGGCACCGCAGCCGGTGTCGTCACCGACGACACCGGCACTGCCACAACCACCACACCCACCGGTTCGCGCAATGGTGAGGTTGGTGGGCCGGAGGTACCACCATGCGAACCGCAGTGCGACGGTCGTCGGTGAGTCGCTTCCACTCAGGTTGGTCGCCGCCCCAAGGGCGTCAGGCCGATGATCCTCGGGCGGCTACCGTCAAGACGCCGCGATCAGCCGGATCTCGCAGCGCACGCCGTTGGCCTTGACGAGCCGGCCATCACCGGTCACGAGTGGACAGGCCAGCAACTCCGCCGCCGCGACATAGGCCGCGTCGTACGCCGTGACATTGCCCCGCAACTGCCACATCCGATCAAGCAGTGTCGCGACACCAACCTCGTCGATGACCAACGAAGGCAGGGTGTCGATCGCCTCCTGAGCCCGAGCAAGGCCGAGCTTCCCACCGAGGACCTTGCCTCTGATCGCCGACATGACCTCGACCAGAAGATGACTCGGCGCGGCCCAGTGCGAATCTCCGGTCAACTCCGCCCGCGCCGCGTCGCCGACCGGCCCGTCATCGACCAGGGCATCGGCCAGAACCGACGCATCCACCACGATCACGCGGCGCTTCCCCACAGTCCGCGCTGCTCCCGCTGGTCATTCAACTCGGCGGCACTCTCCCCCGGCAGGGAGCGAGCACCGTCCGATCGGCCGGCGAAGCGATCAAGGGCCGCCGTGTTGCGCAGCCGTCGAGCCTGCGTCTCCACCAACTCCAGCAGGTACGCCTGGAGTGACTGCCCACGAGCCTTGGCCTGGGCCGCCAAGGCGTCTCGCACTTCTTCCGGCACGTCCCGAATCTGGAGAGCAACCATGCATTCATTATGCATGCAGTCTCGCTTGCTGGCCAGGAGAACTCGAACCCTCGATCAACCGGTTCGCATGACGACTGCGGCACGGACCAAGAACTGCAGGTCAGAGAAGTACGTGGGCCGGAGGTACCACCATGCGAACCACACCGCCACGATCGCCGGTGACCCGCTACCACTGAGTTTGCCCAGGTCACGAGTGCCGGGCGGTGCCCGATGACCTCGACTTGCCCGAGGTTCCGCCGGTGCGGTTCACCGGAACGACTGGCCTCGCCGTTCGCGATGTCATCTGAGGCTGGCGGAGATCAGGCGATCTGACGGAGGTCACTGCCGTAGTCAAAAATGATCCGCATCCGGGCACCCAGTGCTCGCGCGTACCGGCTGAGGGTCGCCACCTCGTTGGCCTCCAGATCACCGTTCTCGATCTGGCTAACCCGGCCGGGCGTGACTCCCATCAGCTCGGCCACCTGCCGCTGGGTGAGACCGAGGCGCTTGCGCTCCTCGGCGAGGTGGAACGCGCTGACCCACGCCTCGGTACGGGCGCGTTCCACATCGAGCACGTCGTCGTCCCCGTCGTGCAGCTCCGCGCGGATGTCGTCCCAGTCATGGAAGTCGCCCATCAGCCCTCCCTCCGTTTCCTCGAAGGCAAGCCAGCCCTCATACGCAACCTCGGCGACCGGGATCGCGTTCTCGTACCACCGCGTCCAGTCTCCGGCCTTGTTGCCGGCGACCAACAGCACCGCCTGCGACCAGGGATCAAAGACGAACAGAAGCCGGATAGCGACGTCGCGGCCGGATCTCGGCCGCAACTCCTTGAGGTTGCTGATACTCGAACCCCGAAGAGTATCGACCAGCGGACGCCCCAGACCCGGGCCGGTCTCGGCGAGCATGTCGATCGCCACGTTCACCGACCGGTACGCCGCCGGGTCGGTCCGACGCAGGGCCCGTAACCAGTCACGGACTTCGCCTGTCGTCCTGATCGCCCAGCGGTTGGCCGGCCCATTGGTCACGGGCAAACTATAGCTCAAGCTATACACACCAGGCCACGCTTCAGTCATGCGAACCATGGAAGCGCAGGTCAACAGCGAGATCATGTTACGCGGTGGGCCGCCTGGGACTCGAACCCAGAACCTAAGGATTAAAAGTCCTCAGCTCTGCCATTGAGCTAACGGCCCGTAGGGACATCAGGCTACCCGATCATCCGCCTCGGGTTGAGGTCCGCCCGAGCGGGGGCGTCAGTCGGTGATCCGGAGCGCCAGCAGTCCCTGGTCCAGACCAACCAGCAGGGTGTCACCGTCGGTGCAGCAGGCGAGGGCCGGATGGTAGACGGGGATGGTCCGGATCAGGCGACCGGTGGTCAGCTCCCAGATCCGCACGGTACGGTCCCGGCTCGTCGAGGCGAGTGCGGTTCGCCCATCGATCTCCACCACGCTCAGCCCGGTGACCGGGCCACGGTGTCCGGTCAACCACCGCAGTGGCTGGCCCCGCTCGGCATCCCACATCCGGATGCTGCTGTCCGCGCTGCCTGACAGCAGAGCTGGTCGCCCCGCGACCGTTACGCCGCACAGCGCGTTCACCGAATCCTGGTGGCCCTGTTGGGTCCAGAGCGGGGTGTCCCCGTCTGCCCACAGCATCACGGTTCCGCTCTTGTCCGCGGAGGCGAGCGCCTCGAAACCCGTGCAGTCGACGGTGGCCAGCGCGGTCACCCAGGCGCGGGTGACATGCCCGAGCAGCACCCGCCGTACGGCGCCGGTGTGTGGATCCCAGATCCTGACGACCTGATCGTCGCCGGCCGAGGCGACGAGGGTCTCGTCACCGACGGTGATCGGGCAGACTGCCGCCACCGGGGCGTAGTGTGCGCTCATCTCCCGTACGGGTGCACCGTCGCGGGTGTCCCAGGTCTCGATCAGGTTCGTCTCGCCGGTGGTGAAGACGAACGACTCGTCGTCGTCGGTCACCACGCACATCGCGTTGACGGCGCCACCGTCCGTCTTGAACTCGAGCAGTTGCTCACCGGTTGCGGCGTCCCAGAGGCGCACCTGCCCGTCGGAGCCGCCCGCTGCCACCGTCGACCGCCGGTCGGGTACGTGGCAGAGGGCGTTCACCGGCCCGAAGCGGTCCTGCGCGGCGACGGTGTCCGGTCGGCCGCCGGTCGGGTCCCACAGCCGGACCGTCCCGTCGTCACCGGCGGTGGCCAACATCCGGTTCCTGGCGGTACGCAGCTCACATACCGCTCGGATCCACGTGGTGTGCCCTCGCAAACTCGGCCGGCTCGACCAGTCCGACACATCCCACAGGCGGATGAGCCCGTCCTCGCCAGTGGACGCCAGCAGCCGACCGTCCTCCACGTCGACGGTGCAGAGATCGGTCAGCGGTCCGCCGGTTTCGAGGACGTGGACCGGCCGCCCGGTCAGCGGTTCCCACAGTCGGACAGTGCCGTCGTACCCGGCCGAGGCGAGCAGCGTGCCCTGAGGCGTGGCGACCGCGCAGAGGGTGGTCACCCAGCCGGTGTGGCCGGTGAGGATCAGCTCGGGGCGGTCACCGGTGTCCGGGTCCCAGATCCGGACCGTACTGTCGTAGCCGGTCGATGCCAGCAGGTGCCGGCCGGCCGGCACGTACGTCACGGCCGTCACCCAGCCGGTGTGCCCGGTCAACCTGTGTCGTTGAATGCCGGTGACCGGGTCCCACACCCGTACCGTCCGGTCGTCGCCGGCCGACACGAGCAGGTCACCGTCGGGCAGCGGAAGCACACAGACGTTGCGTACCCAGTCGTCGTGTCCGCGCAGTTCGTGCCGGCGGCGACCGGTGCGGGGATCCCACAGGCCGAGCGTGCCGTCGTGGCTCGCGGTGGCGATCAACACGGCACCGTCACCGGTCCGGACCGCGCATACGCTACGGATGGTGTCGTCGTGACAGGTGAAGACCTGTTCGGCCTGGTTCGTCAACGGATCCCAGAGCCGCAGGGTGCCGTCGTCTCCGGCGGAGGCGAGCAGGCGCCGATCGTCGATCTCGACGGCGGCGACGTCGTAGACGGCCTGCGAGTGCCCGTCGAGCACACTGCGCTCCTGCCGTGGCGGGGTGTGCGCCCATCGGGCACGATACGGTGCCGAATCGGCCACGATGGCGCTGTCCAGGCCGTAGATGTGGTCGACGACCGAGAAGAGCGCGGCCCGCTCGGCCGGGTCCGCGGCCACCGCCAGCGGCGTGCGTTGCAGCAGTCTGGCCCGGGCCAACCCCAGTGGCGTCATCGATCCCAGTTCTGTGTCGACGACGGCCAGCAACCGGTCCAGGTGGGCGTGCCGCAGGTAGTTCTCGTCGGTGAGCAGGCCCTCGACCAGCCCGGCGCGGACTGCGTGCTGGGGCAGTGAGCGCAGCAGGTAGTCGGGGGCGGCGTGCCATCCGTCGACGCGGGCCAGTTGCGTCCATGCGGACACCAGCCGGTGCTGGTCGGTGCGGCGGGAAGGTCCTGGGCCCCGATCGGCGAGCAGGGCATCGTTGAGTGCCTGGTGGAACAGACGGTACGCGGGCTGTGTGCCACCGCCCGTCTCGACCAGGAAATTCGCCGCCGAGGTACGGGCGAAGCTACGCAGCTGACCCTCGGTGGCAGCCCCGCCGAGCGCCGTCACCGCAACCTGCCACAGGCGCAGTGGCAGTCCCGGTGTTTCGGCGTACGCCAGGGCGGTCAGTGCCAGACGGGCGGATGCCGAACCCGCCGCCGGCAGTCCCGCGAGGTACGCGTCCAGCGCGTGCGCCACGGTCGCGGTGAACGATACCGTTTCCGGGTCCACCGGTTCGCTGTCCCGGAGCGCGTGCGCTCTGGCCACCAGGCCGGCGACGAGGAAATTACCCTTGGCCAGGATCGCGATCCGTTGAGCCAGCGGGGTGGCGACGGCGGGGTCGGCGTACGGATTGGCGGGGCGCTCGGAGCCGAGTAGCGCTAACGTCGCCTGGGCGTAGTTGACGAGATCTGACTCGGCGAAGTATTCCGGCGTGTCCAGATCGACAAGTTCCACGTCGTTGCCGAAGCAGGCGAGCAGGTCACCTCGATCGTCGGAACGTCGGGTGCCTACCAGCACCCTGGCCCCGTACCGGCCGCAGTCCCGGGCCAGCGACCGCAGAATGTCGTCGACCACCCGCCTCGCCTGGTCGGGATCGGCTGCCTCGTCGAGGGCGTCGATGACGAGTGTGAATCGGGCCGGGCGCCGTTCCAGCCGTTCGCGTACCGCCGGGATCAGGTCGGCCGGTGTGCTGGGCAGGTCGACGGCGACCGCGCGGGCTATTTCGGCGGCCACCTCGAGGGCGGTCTTGCCTTTGGCGTGCACGGCGCAGGAGACCGAGTCGGGTGTTGCCCGGACCGCGACGTCGTCGTCGGGTAGGGACGCGGCGATCTTCCGGTCAGCGGTGGTGACGATCCGGCCGAGGACAGCTGACTTACCCACGCCGGGAGAGCCGGTGACGATCAGTGGTCGGGTGGCCGGCCCCGGCTGGTCGATCCAGTTCACCAGGTGTCGTAGGGCGGTGCTCCGGCCGCGGAAGCGGGCCCCGCCCTCGGTGTCGACTGCCACGCCGCGTGCTCTCGGCAGCCAGTGGCGGCCGGCCTCGCCGTCGCTGCTCAGCGTCCATCCCCAGGCGGAGAGCGCGGTGTCGTCGGCGTCCTCGACCCGCCACGCCGACAGCGCTCCGAGCTTCATCTCGGGTAGCTGGGCGTCAGCGTGGTGCAGCGTGACCGCCTGCCCCTTGCCCTGCCCGTCGGCGGAGACGACGACCCCGACGACCGCCTGGTACTCCGGGGACCAGAGGGCTCCACCGCTGAAACCTCTGCTCAACGCGCCACCCTCGCCGCTGTCGATCATGACGAGTCCCCATCCGCCGCTGTCGGTGACGGTGCCCCTGGCCGGGGTGCCGCCGGTCACGCCAGCGGGATAGCCGTATGCCCAGAAGGGACGACTCGTCATCGTCAGGGGCTTCAGGCAGCGCAACCGTGCCGGTGTGACGGTGGCCGGCACCGGATCCGCGAGTTCGAGCAGGACGAGGTCGACGTGGGCGGTCCGCATACCGTCGTGCAGGCACTGACGGACCAGGCGCCGGTCGAAGTAGGTGGCC
Source organism: Micromonospora sp. HNM0581 (assembly GCF_012726175.1). Classification (GTDB taxonomy): domain Bacteria; phylum Actinomycetota; class Actinomycetes; order Mycobacteriales; family Micromonosporaceae; genus Micromonospora. The sequence goes on along the minus strand of NZ_JAASAD010000029.1, from coordinate 8,575 downwards.
TTGGACGCGCGGGGAAAGGCCACCGAGATGTCGTCGTGAAAGGTGCCGTCGGCAGCGAATGCCACATGGTGACAGGTGAGGACGAGGTTCGTGTCGACGACGACGCCGGCACCGGCCGGAATATGTTGATCTCCGCGGTAGAGGGCGACTGCCCAGGAACTGTCGTCAGGGACCATGTTCACGGGACACCGGCCGTCAACGCCGTAACCGCGGGCCGTTTTCCGGCTGGCCGACCGTATGCCAGTGGAGGGTGACCTCGAAGTTCGCCTCGCCGGTCGCCTTGGCGACCACCCAGTTGGCGGTGCCGGTCGCCTTGATACCGAACTTGACCTCGACGGCGTCGGGAGAGATTGCCTTCACCTGCTCCAACAATTCCTGGGCGGCCGCGACAGCCGGTGCGGCGGATTCCCGCACCCAACCGGCGACATCGCCGGCTCCGGCCGGCTGGAAGCCGGTCGGCGGTTCCACCTCGATGAGCGCGACTGTGGTCTCGTCGACCTGGTAACGGACTACCTCAGACTGCACGGTCGCCTCCGTGGCTGGCGTTCCTGAGAGGGGCGGAATCGAAACCGGAATGGCTACCGTGCCTCCGGCAGGTCAACCATGCTGCCCCTGCCGCTCTTTCTTGGCAACGGGCCGGAACCTGATCGACTGACCAGGTTCCGTACCGACGTGTGATCCAGCGGCTCCACGCAGGACCATTGAAGATCTACTTTGGCGTACTGTCGGCTTTCCGCCAAGAAAGACGTGACCTTGCGCTTACCGCGCACCGTCGGCAGAATCGGCCCGGGCGCGGGCTGCCCCCGTTCCCGCAAGCACGGCCATCCCCTTCGAGTCATCGGCCATCACCTCCGGATGGCGATGACACGCGTGCCGCAGAGGAGCATCCGCATGTCGGAAAAGGAACTCACCCTCGTTGAGCGGTGCATTCTCATCACACTGATGGTCAAGGCGACATCGCTGCCCCAGACGTACCTCAAGAACGTCGCCGGCATCGGCGTGACACCCGCTCATCGCAGCAAGCTGCGGTCGCTCGATCTGATCGAGGTGACCGAGAAGCCGATCACCCTGACGTTGACCGACGAAGGTTGGTCACGGGCTGCCACGGAGATGGGGTCGGAGCCTCCGAGGGGTGCCGGCAGCGCTGGCGGGACGCTCTACGTCGTACTCGACTTCCTGCGCCAGCTCGTCGACCGATCCGGTGTCCGGGCGGACGACCTCTTCCGGCTGGAGATCAACAGTAGCGCCGTCGTCGCGCCCCGGGTAGGGCCGGCGGAGTCAGGCCCCCCGCAGGACCAGCAGGTCGATCCGGTCGCCTTGGTGCGGCAGGCCTACCGGAAGCTCGCTGCCGCTCCTGGCAGCTACGTCATGCTCGCCGACCTGCGTTCGGCGCTCAGCGACCTGTCCCGCGCCGAGGTCGACGCCGCGCTGATCGAACTCAACCGGGAACGCAACGTGCACCTGGTTCCCGAATCGAACCAGAAGGTACTCCGGCCGGAGGAGCGGGCCGCGGCAGTGAGTGTCGGCAATCAGGACAAGCACCTCATCGCCATCTCGTCATGATGACCGACGTGGAGCGGCAGGCCCTCGCGGCGCTGAGGTTCAACTGGGCTCCGACACCCGACGACGTGTGGAAGCCGGCTCCGTTCCATGTGGATGGCCTGCACCGCGACGTGGTCACGACGGTGCTGGACAGCTTCCTGGAAGCGGAGAAGAGCACGGACTCCAGCCCCGTCGGCGTCGCCATTCTGGGTCAACGGGGCACCGGCAAGACACATCTGCTCGGTACGGTCCGCCAGCAGGTGCATCAGCGCGGTGGGTTCTTCTTCCTGGTCGCTCTGCTGGAGGCCCGTGCGTTCTGGCACAGCACCGCCATGTCGATCCTCGCCGACCTGGTCAGGCCGACACCGAACGGAACGACGCAGCTACGGACGTTCCTGCGCGAACTGGCTGAGCGCATCGGCGCCCCACGGGCGGTACGCCGAGCCGTCACGGGGGAAACCGAACTGACGCGTAGCGCCCTCGATGCCTTCGTCGATCTGATCCGTAAGGTGGACCGGCCGATCGGCACCGAATGTCAGGACGTCGCCCGAGCGCTCGTGCTGTACGCCGCGGAGCCGCCGAACACCCAGGACGTCGGCTACGACTTCCTCTGTTCCGCCGAGGAGGAGCAACCCGGTACCCGGGCCGAGTGGGGCCTGCGGCGTAGCCGGCGTGCCCCGCAGGAGGTGGTCCGCGACGTGTCGCGGCTGCTGGCCATGGTGGGGCCCACGGTGATCGCGGTCGACCAGATCGACCTGATGGTCGCCCAGTCCGTCAAGGCCACCAACCAGGACGTCCGGGGTGAGACGGACTGGCAGACGTCGTTGTTGTTGGAGCAGGTTGCCAGCGGACTGATGGCGTTGCGGGAAACCGCCAAACGTTCGTTGTCCGTGGTGTCGTGCCTGCCACAGACCTGGCAGAGCGTCAAGGAACAGGCCACCGACACGGTGCAGGACCGGTTCCGGGAGGCCGCTCCGCTCAAGGAGATCCCCAGCATGGAGATCGGGCGGGAGCTGATCGAGAAGCGGTTCGCGTTGATCTTCGATGAGCTCGGTTTTCAGCCGCCCTACCCGACCTGGCCGGTCCACCAGTCCGCGATCGACGAGGTCGTCGGCTTCACACCCCGCGGGCTGCTCCGGCGCATCGACGCACATGTCCGGGCCTGCCTGGCGGACGGCGAGGTGACCGAACTCGAACACCTGCTGCACTCCACCGACCACCTCCCGGCCGAAGCGGCCCTGCCTGCCCGAACGGCAGTGCCGCACAACTCGGACAACGACTTCGGCAAGATCGACACTCGGTACGCCGGTCTGGTCGCCGAAGCCGACCCGGAGTTTGTCGCGCACCCGCAATTCGAGGACGCCCGAGTCCCGTCGCTGCTGCGGGCCGGCCTGACCGCGTGGATAGCGGAGCAGGAAGGTGCCGTAGAGGCATTCAGCCTCGACCCCCTCTCCGCCAGTAGCAAACCGGCCCTGCACGCACGATTACGCCACAGCCTCGACGACGAGAGCGAAGACGAGGAGCACTGGTCGTTCCGGGCGGTCTCAGCGTCGCACCACATCGCCGCGCTCAACCGGATCCGCAACGCCGTCACCGCTGCCGGCCTCACCGAGGGAGTCGCCAAGCGGCGACTGTTCCTGCTGCGCAGCGCGGACTGGTCGACTGGTGCCCGTACCCGCGAGGTGTTGGCGGCGTTCGAACGAGCGGGCGGTCGGAGAATTTCCTTCCCCACCGCGGACATCTGCCGGATGATCGCCTTGGAACGCCTCATCGAGCAGTACGGGCTGGAGACGCTGCGTCCGTGGTTCGCCGACCGGCGACCAGCGTCGGAGATCACCTGCCTGCGGGAGGCGTTGGGGGGTCGATCACCGCAGCGGTCAGCCGCACCGGAGCCGGGGCCGGCGTGCGAGCCACCGGCGCCCCTGCCGACACCGACCGTGACCCGGGTGACGACGCCTCCGGACGCTGCCGGCACTCAGCCCCATCTGACGGGGGCCCCGCCCGTGCCGGTGGCACCTCAGGACGTCACCACGCCGGTCGCCGGGCTCGATCCGACCTTCCTGACCGTCGGTACGGTCACCGGCCGCCCGGATGCCGTGCGGGTCAACGTCGAGGCGCTGCGACGACACACGGTCATCTTCGCCGGCTCCGGATCCGGCAAGACCGTCCTCATCCGCCGGCTCGTCGAGGAATGCGCGTTACGAGGCGTCTCGGCGATCGTCCTCGACCCGAACAACGACCTCGCGCGTCTCGGCGAGGCGTGGCCGGCACCGCCGGACGGGTGGGGGCCGGACGACACCGGCCACGCCGAGGCGTACCTGTCGGGTACCGACGTGGTGATCTGGACGCCCGGACGACAGAACGGTCGACCGCTGAGCTTCCAGCCGCTGCCGAGGTTCGCCGACGTGCTGGACGACGCCGACGGGTTCACTGCCGCCGTGAACGCCGCCGTCGCCACTCTCGCCCCGCACGCCCGGGTGAACGGCGGTACGGACAAGGCCCGGCTGGGCAGGGCTGTGCTCCGCGAGGCGCTGATCAGTTATGCCCGTTCCGGGGCGAACGACCTACGCGAGTTCACCGACGTGCTCAACGATCTGCCCGACGGGGTGAGTCAGCTCGACGGTGCGCCCAAGCTGGGGGCGGGAATGGCCCAACTCCTCAAGGCCGCGATGATCGACGATCCGCTGTTCGGTGGTCTCGGTACTCCCGTCGATCCTGGAGAACTGCTCACTCCGCCGCCCGGCCGACGAGCGCGGATCTCGGTGATCAGTTTCGTCGGTCTGCCGGCGGATCATCAGCGCCAGAGCTTCGTCAACCAGTTGCAACTGGCCCTCTTCACCTGGATCAAGCAGAACCCGGCGGGCGACAGACCACTGGGTGGGCTCTTCGTCATGGACGAGGCCCAGACTCTGGCCCCGTCGGGTGGAGTCACCCCCTGCACGGAGAGCACACTGGCGTTGACCTCGCAGGCCCGAAAGTACGGACTGGGCCTGGTCTTCGCCACCCAGGCGCCGAAGGCGCTGCACAATCAGATCCCCGGTAACGCCGCCACCCAGTTCTTCGGCCTACTGACGGTGCCGGTGCAGATCGAGGCGGCTCGGGACGTTGCCCGGGCGAAGGGCACCGATGTGCCGGACATCGGCAAGATGCGGGCCGGTCAGTTCTACGCCGGTGTGGAGGGCGCCCGTTTCGTCAAGATGCAGGCTCCGATGTGCCTGAGTCACCATCCACGAAGTCCGCTGGCGAACGAGGAGGTCGTACGGCGGGCGGCGACGTGACGTCGCCATCGGGCGGGCGACTCGTTCCGCTGCCGGTTGTGGTCGGCCTTCGGAGGTTCTTCGGCTTTCAGGTGGCGCGTGGGTCGAGGGAGCTGGCGATCTGAGCCGTGATGGCGCCGAGCTGCCGCTCCTGCTCCGCGGTCATCTGGCCGAAGAGGTGCTCACGCAGCGTTGCATAGTAGTCAGGTGCTGTCTCGGCGTACTTCCGTGACCCGGCCGGGGTCAGCCTGGCGGTCGTGTAGCGGGCGTCCGCCGGGTCCGGCTCACGGACCAGCCAGCCCTGACGCTCCAGCCGGGATGCGATGCGGGACAGATGCGACGGGGTGACCCGGGACAGCTCCGCGATCGAGCTCATCGTGTGGGTGCGGTCTCCGTGCTGGCTGAGGCACCACAGGATCAGGAACTCGGGGTGGCTCAAGCCCTGCGTCTTGAGCCGCTTCTCAAGTGCTGACGGCAGCCACAGGAGCACCGAGAGCAGGGATTCCCAGGTCTCCGCCTGGTCGGGCGCGAGCTCGTGTTCTGCCGGCACGGGCGGAGCCTAACACGCCGACACTTTCCGCAGAAAGTGACTCGTCATACACTTGCCGCGGAAAGTACCTCCACCTAGTGTTACTTTCCGCAGAAAGCAAGTCAGCGGAAACGGAGTTACCATGCGTGCTGCCCGATACCACGACTACGGCCCCGCCGAGGTACTCGTCATCGAGGACATCCCCGAGCCCCAGGCCGGACCGGGCGAGATCCGGATCAAGGTCGCCGCGGCCAGCGTGAACCCGATCGACTGGAAGCTGCGGTCTGGCGCGTTCCGTGCCGCCTTCCCCGTCGACCTGCCCGCCGTACCCGGTCGGGACGCCGCCGGCGTGGTGGACCAGGTCGGCGCGGATGTGTCCGGGGTGACCATCGGTGACCAGGTCTTCGGGCTCGGCGGCGTCCTCGGCGCCTCCGCAGAGTACGCCTTGCTGACCGCGTGGGCGCCCGTGCCCGACCGCTGGACCCTGGAGCAGGCCGCCGGCGCCGGTCTGGCCGTCGCCACCGCCGGCCGGGGCCTCAACGCGCTCGGCGACCTGTCCGGACGCACGCTGCTGGTCGAGGCCGCCGCCGGAGGAGTGGGGAGCGCCGCCGTCGCGATGGCCCGAGCACGTGGCGCCACCGTCATCGGCACCGCCAGCGTCGGCAAGCACGACTTCCTCCGCAGCCTCGGCGCGCTCCCCACGACGTACGGCGAGGGGCTGGCCGACCGGGTCCGCGCCCTCGCGCCCGGCGGGGTGGACGTGGCCTTCGACGCGGCTGCCTCCGGCTCCCTAGCCGACCTCGTCGCCATCACGGGCCACCCGGACCGTGTCGTGACCATTGCCGACGCGGCTCGCGCCGACCAACTCGGCGTGCGACACCTCTACGCCGAGAACGACTCGACGGTCCTCGCCGAGGGCGCTGCGCTGGGTACCCGCGGTGCGTACACCCCGCACCTGGCGGCCACCTACCCGTTGGAGAAGATCGCTGACGCGCACCAGGAGTCCGAGCGCGGCCACACTCAGGGAAAGATCGTCCTCGTCGTGTGACGGACACCCGCTGGTGACTACCTCGCGAAGGCGACGGGCCGCCGTCCCGCCATCGATCTCAGCCGGGCCGTAGCAGCAACAGGGCTACGGTGGCCAGGTAGATGAGCGGGATGGCGGCCCCTTCGAAGCCGATGCCCCGACGTTCCCTGATCAACAGTCCGGCGGTCAGCGTGGCCGTCATCAGCGTGGTCATGCCGGTGAACAGCAACCCCGACAGGTTCGCCTCGGAGTAGATCGACCCGTCCCGGTAGGTCGCGTCAGCGAGAAAGATCATCAACGAATCGAAGGCGTTGCCTCCCAGAATGTTGCCGATGCCTAGGGTCAGTGCCCCGATCCGGACCGCCGCGATGAGGGTGATCAGCTCCGGCAGCGAGGTGATCGCGGTCGTGAGGGTGAAGCCGACGAAACCGCTGGGCAGGCCGGAAGCGGCAACCACACCGAGCCCACCCTGCCCGATTAGGTAGCCGGTGGCGGCCACGACCGACGCCAGCGCGGCGAGCCGGAACCACAACCGGCGCAGGCTCATGCCGGACGTCTCGGTCGCCGGCTCGTCCTGACGGGTGTCGGTGGTACGCCGGGCGAACCACATCGGCTCCCGGCGGAGCCGACGCAGCAGCACCAGACCGTACAGGTAGATGACCGGGATCAGCAGGCTCGCCGGATGCACCCAGAGGACGGTCAGCTCTGGCGTCGCGTACGCCACCACGGGTAGGCAGAGCAACGCCACCAAGACGACTGCCTGCAGGACGTTCTCCAAAGAAGCTGCTGCGTGCTCGATGTTGGAGCGGCGATAGAGCAGGTCGGCGATGGCCAGCCAGACCGTCTGCACCGCGATACCGCCGATCGGGTTGGCGAGGGCGAACTCGGCGTCCTGCCGAACTGACCCGATGACCGTGGTGGCGATGCCGGGCAACGAGGTCACCGCGCCGAGCAGCAGGGCCCCCGCCACCGCCTCGCCCATGCCGGTCCGGTCCGCCAGTTCATCCGCCGTCCGAACCAGAGCCGTACCCGCGAACAGGATCGCTGCCAGCGCGGTGAACAGGGCAATCACGCTGGGAAGGAGCGGCCAGGTTCCGATCACGAGGGGACTCCTGAGAATAGTCGCCGAGAGGATCGCATGTCTCCCTCGTACCCAACTGGCTTGCTCAGTAGAGGTCCGATTTCGAGGTTGCCACGCTCGCCGTCCGTTGCCACCGGGCTGCGCCGCTCGCGGGGTTGTCCCGGACACCGACAACCACCAGAACCTCATTCACGTCTGTCGCCCTCCGAGCATCATTCCGAACACTCATCATCTTTGTCCTTTTTGCTACTTAAGTGCATCTAGTCCTTTTTGGGTGCTTACGATGCCAGCGATGGCCGGCTTCACCCGGCGTTATTCGTAGGCAGCAGCGCGTACGCGCTACGGGGGTTCAAGGAGAGTCTGAGTGGGTAACAACCGACCGTTTCGTCGACGGATCAAGCGTGCCCAGTCGGCCCGTCTCGGAAGCATGTTGTTGGTGGCAGGTATCGCCGGCAGCCTCGCCACCGCCGGACACCCAGCCCACGCCCACGTACGCAGCCTCAACGCTCAGATTCCGAACACCCCAGGCCCTGCTGGGCTCGCACCCCGCTGGCAGACGACGACGTTCTCGCACGATGACGCCGGACCCGATCTGAGCGACTGGGCCGGCTGGGACGAGTGGAACGACACCGACTCAGGCCCACACGGTTGGCAGAGCTTCGACGACGAGTGGCGCTGGCGCAAACCCTCGAAGACCCACAAAGGAAAGCCCGGTCCTCAGGGGCCACAGGGCGACACCGGCGCACAGGGCGCCACCGGCCCACAAGGCTTCCAAGGATTCCAAGGAGCCACCGGAGCCCAAGGCACCCAAGGAGCCCAAGGCGCGCAAGGCGACACCGGAGCCCAAGGCGCGCAAGGCGACACCGGAGCCCAAGGCGCCCAAGGCGCCCAAGGAGCCACCGGCCCACAAGGCTTCCAAGGATTCCAAGGAGCCACCGGAGCCCAAGGAGCCCAAGGCGCACAGGGCGACACCGGAGCCCAAGGCGCCCAAGGCGCGCAAGGCGACACCGGAGCCCAGGGAGCCCAAGGCGCACAGGGCGACACCGGAGCCCAAGGCGCCCAAGGAGCCCAAGGCGCCACCGGCCCACAAGGCTTCCAAGGATTCCAAGGAGCCACCGGAGCCCAAGGCACCCAAGGAG
>NZ_JAASAD010000028.1 GCF_012726175.1 Micromonospora sp. HNM0581 | reverse complement strand
GCCGAACCACCGATCAGCCAGCCCAGCGACTACCCCCTTCACGCCAACCAACGAGCCGTCAACACACGGGCTGAACAGACCACCGACCGATCGACCCGCGTTTAACACCAGTCACCTAGGGGATTACAAATCCGGGCCTCGGATTGGAAACCGCGCTCCGCGCCGGACAACTCGCGTCGCCCGAGCCGCCCGGTTGAACAAGATCCTCAACGGGTTGAACACCCAGGTCAGGCCCCTGAGGTGCCGACTTAGGACGGCACGGGAGCGGCGTGGACCGACAATGCGATCGGTGACAGGTTGCACAGAATCTCCACCTGCTTGAACAAGATCATCTTCTACTCGAACACGCGGCCTGGCTGACCGCCTCGGGCCGTGGACGAGATCGCCACGAAGTGCGGTGCCCCGGCCCGATCCGTACGCGCCCCGTACGCCGTCCCCGGACGGTCGGGCGACCCCGTCCGCGCCCCGTCCTGCAAGGCCGTCCGCACCAACCAGCACGACCCTCGCCATCCCGGTCCGCCGTCCGGGCCGGACGGCCTGCATCCCCGCCGCCGGCTCGCCCTGTCTGGCCGTCCCCACCAGCGGCGCTCGTCCCACGGAGAGGTGATCGGCAGTACGTCCCCAGTAAGCAGGCCCCCGATCAGGGCTCGAAGGTTGCGCGGCAAGGCCGCACCGCTGCTACAAAGCCCGAATCCCCGGCCACCCGCCGAGCCCGCATCGGTCGAGCTGATTGGCCGCAAAATGTTCGCTGTTCAGGGTGAGGGTTCTAACGAGAGGTCTGACGAGCGATCCAACGAGGAACGCAACGACCACGAACAGCCGGGTGAACACGCCCCCTTGAACGCGACGTACCCGCACGTGGACAGGGGCGAGGAGGGCCGGTGGACCGGAACCGACTGATAAGAGATATCCCTCCTCCCCGCACATCTGCCACCGACAGTCCCCGCCTCACGGCGTCCGTCGTGGCCGCCGAACTACGGCCCCTTCGAGCCGGACAAGATCGTCAGCGCGTCCACAGCAAGCTCAAGCTGCTGGTTATCGTGAACGGCGAACGGCGCTCCGAAAGAGCAGATGACCTGCTCGACCCCGGCATCGCCCCATCGACGGAGCTGTTGGGCCACTTCCTCCGGTGTACCGACCAGGCGGGACCGTGCCCAGCTCCGCAGGGAGATGTCAGCCAGTGCGCCGCCGGGAGCCCAGCGCTGCAAACGGTGCCACCGTCTCTCAAGATCGTCGTTGTCTCGGCCGATGAGTGTCGTCAGGCCAAGAGACCGGTGAACCGCCGCAGGGTCACGCCCACGACGGTGGCAGGCTCGCCGCACCAAAGCATCCCGGTGCCGGTACTCAGCCATTGTGCTGTCCCACGCGGTGTTCCAACCGTCCGCGAGCGCGGCGACCTCAAGTAGCTTCGGGCGCTTCCCGGCAACCCAGACGGGCACGCCCGGCACCCGCCACCGAAGAAGCCCGACTGTGTCCTCAAGCGATACCAACCGTTGTCTTGCCGGCGGGAAGTCAAGGCCGTTCGCCCGGTGTTCCGACTCGTTCCACCCGGCCCCCACGGCGACGTCGAGTCGCCCGGCGGCGAGTTCGTTCACAGTCGCCGCCATGCGTACGAGGAGGTTGGGGTTCCGGAACCCGATAGGCGTGGCCAAAGAGCCGACGCGTATGCGGTTGGTGCTGGCCGCGATAGCGGCCAGCAGGGTCCAACACTCAGCCGGCTCCTGCCGTTGCTCCGGTTGCCCTGCAGTGGCGACGTCGACCCAGAAGTGGTCGGAGACCCACACTTGGTGGAATCCCGCGTCCTCGGCCAAGGTGGCGTACTCGATCGCTCGTCGGGCGGTGGAGGGCTGCGGTGTCGGGAAGGAGAACGGGTAGTGAGGCAGTGCCAGTCCGAGTCGCATCACATCGCCGCCCCGACCGGCGCCCTGAGTAGCCGGATGGCGGGATGATTCGAGTGCTCGCCAGTGGTGAGCCGGATGTACTCGCCGAGCAGTGGTGCGATGAGGTGACGTCGCCCAGCCAACACCGCTCGGGGGATCTCCCGGAGCAGAAGAAGCGCCACGTACCGAGCAACATCACTGAGATCCTGCTCTGTTCGGGCCGGCGTCGTCATCCGCCGGAACGCGTCGGCCGCCGGGATCCCGAACTGGCGTAGTCGGGGGGTTTCACCGATGGCATAGTCCAGCACGAGCCGGCCGGGTGTCGCTGAAGCCGCGCCGGAGGCGTGGTCTAGGAGGTCCCGTACGTACCAGCTACCGAGCAGGTGGCTGACCATCATGCGCCAGTCGTGATGGTCACCGGACCATTCCCAGTCGATGAGGTGCCAGGTCCCGTCGGAGGCAACCAGTACGTTGCCGGCGTGCGGATCGCCGTGACAGGTGATATGGAAGTCGGGCCTGCCGACGACGAGGAGCTGCTCGAAGGCTCGAAACCAGGAGCCCAGGTCGCTTCCGTTAATCATGATGCTCAACCAATGCGAGGGCGGTCCGAGGTCTGTGGTGAGCACGTCCTCCAGCCCCTGTTGGCCACGACGACACCGAAGATCATGATTGCGAGTGGCCCGAGTGGGATCGAATCCGGGCTCGGCGGTTGACCGCCATACCGTGACGAGAGTGTTCACCACGTCTTGCCAGATCAGGTAAAGCTCCGGTGTCGGTCCGACACGAGCGATGGCTTCGTCGAGGCTCCACACGGCAGGTGCCGCCGTGACGATGACGTCAAGCGCGGCCTCGGTTGCGGTCCCGAGCACCGCCGGGGTGTGCGAGGCGAAGTGCTTCGCCATGACGGCGTGCCGTTGGGCCTGCACGGACGAGCTGACCCTTGGGTTGCGGGTGACCTTCGTGGCGACAGTCGCGCCGCCGGGTTGCCGCAGGAGAAACACCTCAGCGCCCGAGGTTCCCGACCTGATCGTGCGCAGCAGGAGGCTGCCGGCCTGCCGGCCGGCTTCGTGGCGACTCATGAGGGTCCTCTTCTACGCGGTGGTGGCTGCGGGTTTACGGGACCGTTCGGCCTTGCGGCGGAGCTGTGTGTAGACGCCGGTGAGGCCCATTGCCTTGCGTGCCTCGAACACGGTCTGCTGGACCTCCCGCCGGGTGCGTTCCGTACCCTTGACGATCAGTTCGTCGACCAGGCCCTTGTCGGCCTCGTAGCGGGCACGCCGCTCGCGCATGGGGTCGAGGAACGCGTTCAACGCGGTGGCGAGTTTTTCCTTGACCTCGACGTCGCCGACCTTGCCCTCGCGATAGCGGCTCTTGAGGTCATCGACCTCCGTCCGATTCGGGTTGAAGACGTCGTGGTACTGGAACACGGGGTTGCCTTCGACCGTGCCGGGCACGTCCGCGCGGATCCGGTTCGGGTCGGTGTACATGCCCATGACCTTGCGGCGGACCTCGGCCGGCTCGTCCGAGAGGGCGATGGCGTTGCCCAGGCTCTTGCTCATCTTGGCCCGACCGTCGGTGCCGACCAGGGTGGGTGTCTCGGCGCTGACCAGTTCGGGGACGGGAAAGACCTCACCGTAGAGGTGGTTGAAACGCCGGGCGATCTCCCTGGTGACCTCGACGTGTGCGGCGTTGTCCTTGCCGACGGGCACCACGTGGGCCTTGACACAGAGAATGTCGGCGGCCTGCAACACCGGGTACCCGAGCAGGCCGTACGGCATCTCCTCCTTGCCGGCGTCCCGGGCCATGTCCTTGAGCGAAGGCACCCGCTCCAGGCGCGGCACGGTGACCAGGTTCTGGAAGAGAGTGTTGAGGTCCCCGACCTCCTGGATCGCAGACTGGAGGTAGAAGGTCGCGGTGTTGGGGTCGATCCCGGCGACGAGGGAGTCAACCACCATGTCCCGAGCGTTCTGGGTGGCCTTGGCGATGTCGTCCCGGGTGTTCTTGGTGGTCAGCATGTGCAGGTCGGCGATGATGAAGAAGCTCTCGTACTTCCGGTGCAGCCTCACGCGGTTGGCGATGCTGCCGACGTAGTGGCCGAGATGCAGTTTTCCGGTGGGACGGTCACCGGTGAGCATCCGCTGAGCGGTCATGACGATGGGGCCTTTCGCGGCGTGACGGGTCAACGAAGGTCGCGCAGGGCGCGCACCAACGGGGCGACGGTCGCCTCGTCGATGAGATGGACCTGGATCATCGACGGAAGTTGCCATCGTGCGCCGTCACGGAACCGCAGGCCACGCGCCCGCAGCAGAGCAAGGACCTGGTCGCGGCGGTCCCCGAGATCGATCAGGAGAAAGTTTGCGTCCGACCGGGCGTATCCGATGTGCAGCCGGTCGAGTTCGGCGGTCAGCGTCGCGTACGCCCGCCGGTTCAACCCGATGGTGCGCCGGAGGCTTCTGTCGTCGCCCAGCGAGGCGCGTGCCGCCGTGGCAGCCAGCGCGCTGACAGCGTACGGAAGCCGGTGTCGACGCAGCCGGTCGGCGTAGCCAGCGCTGGTGAGGGCGTATCCGACTCTGGCACCGAGTAGGCAGTGTGCCTTGGACAGCGACCGGCACACCACCAGCTCGTCGCGCTCCTCAAGGAGTCGCGGTGTCAGCGAGAGGGGATGTGCCATGAACTCACCGTAGACGTTGTCGATGATCAGCTTCGCCCCGCTGGGCAGTTGAGGCGCGACTACAGCCAGCAAGTCGGACAACGGTACCGAGATGCCGGAGATCGTGTGTGGGATATCCACCACCATCGCGACATGATCATTCTTTAGCGCGGCTCGCAGCGCCGCCAGGTCGTGTCGCAGTGGTCCGCCGTCCCACGCAACCTCGTCGTAGCGCAGTTCGTTCCTGGCGGCGAGCTGCCCGTACAGCTCGAAGGTGGGGGCGGTCGCGAGCACCGCCGCACCGGCTGAAGCCTGCTCACGCATGATCCAGTCGAGGGTCTCGGTTGTGCCGTGACCGACCACGACCTGTTCCGGCACCACCCCGACGTACCGGGCGATCTCGGCCTCCAGGTCGACCGGCTCCCGGCTCGGTGGTCGGTGCAAACTGGGAACGACCCCGGCAACCGCCTTCGGTACGGCGGGACTCGTGCCGACGCGAGCGAGCGCGACCTGTCGACCGTCACCGCGAACGCCGGCAATCACATCGTCGAGGTGCTCGATCTTGCACTGCCCGCACAGCACCTCGCCGGCTCGGCATCGACGCGCCACGGCGGTCGCCCGCTCAGGTGCGGACAGTAGTTCGATGACCTCGAAAGTCGGGCAGTCGTTGGGGTTGCCCCCATATTGGCGCTGCTCCTCGGCGCAGGCTCGGCCGCCGGTCACCGCGCCGATGAACTTGTCCCGGACGGTGTCGGGACGATCGGTCAGAAGGATCGTGGAGGCCGGATCGTTGATGCTGGCCCGGCCACCACGACGCCGCAGGTTCGGAACCAACCGTCGATAGGCAACGTACGGCGTTGGTGCCGCGAGGCGATCCGACACGGTCCTCATCAGCGCCGTATGCGTCGCCTGACCGGCGTCGACCAGCGCGATTGACCCTCTCGGGCTCTGCTCGTACAGGAAGAAGCTCATCATCGTCACCGCATCCCGCAGCAGGCTCAGCCTGGTGTCATCGGACCAGCCATAGACCTGCCGCATCCGGCGCAACACCAGCCCGGACAACACATCGTCCTCGAAGGCCCGGACCTCGGCCGCGTCGAGGTCGATGACGCGATCGGGGGCGCGTCCGTCGAACTGCTTCACCCGTTCGGCCAAGAGCTCGACAACCGTTGCGGAGGCCGTGGTGCGGGTTTGGCGGCTAATGAAGGTCACGGAGTGGCCCTTTTCCCGCAGCCAGGCGACGTCCCGCGCGAGACTGAGATGGCCGAGGTGCAGCCGACTTCCGGTAACACCGACGCGCACGTCCGCACGGTCGTCACCCGTCGCGGCCAGTGCTGGGCTCGCAGGCTGCCAGGCCCAGATGGTCCGGCCCGCCAGGTTGTCGATCACCGGCGGTAGGCCCTCGGAGTCGGGAGCAAGCAGTCGGAGCCCGAAACGGCGTGCCCTTTCGGCGTGCTCGTCCGCTACCAGGCTATTGCGGGCCGCGTGCCACTCGGCGAGCAAGACGCTCATCGGCCGGCCCGCCCACGCGAGATCCGTTGCAGCGACTCGTAGACTCGCTTCCGCTGCCCAACGGTCGTGCGCTGGCGGGCCTTGTCGCGGTAGAGGTCGGGGAAACGGACGTCGCTGTCGTGGCAGACCGCGCCGAACGCCCAGAACCGGGCCGCCGTGATGGCTCGCTCGTGCCGAAGGTCCCCGATCGCCGCCTGCCGGGAGTAGGCGTAACGGCCGTCCGCTGTGCGATCGATCATCTGCGCCTGTTGATAGGCGTCCACGATCACCTGCGCCTGCCGACGCCACAACGGCGATGCCAGCACCGGTGCCTCCAGGACTCGGGCCACGTAGCTGTCGAAGTCTGGATAGATGTCGAGAATCGCCAGGTAGGAGTCGGCAAGGATCTGGTGGCGGGTCCTAGTGATCACGTTGAGTCGGCCGGCCACCTCAGCGGCCAGCGGAGCCAAGAACCGCGCCACGCTCGTCAACAGCTCCGCGGCCTCGTCGGCCGGTGTGCAGATGAACGGGCTGAACAGCTTTAGCGCGAAGTAGCCGCCGTACGCGCGGTCCTGCCCGTCGCGGTACAGGGCCGACCAAGGTAGCGAGTAGATGGTCACCGGAGCGTCGCGATAGGTGGCGCCAACGCGGGTCGGTGGAACCTCGTTCTCGCGATGGAGCGTCATGACGTCGAAGTCACTGGCTGCGGTTGCCGTGCCGGTGATTCGGCTGCCGTAGAAGACCCAGACCCGGTCCTCAGTCGGGATGCTCTCCGTCGCCGCGCTCAGGGTGTCGATGAGTCGAGGGATCTCGTCGAGGAAGCTCTGGGCTGCGAGGTCACGGTAAGGGCCGCTCACCAGGTCCTCCGCGTTGATGCGGCAAGCCAACCATCGACGGCGGCGGTCCAGGAGCCGGACGTGTCGGCCTGGACGCCGTCGACCCCCAGCCTCCGGAACGCTTCGACGTTGACCTCCTTGTCATCGACGTACAGGAGGCTGTCACCGGGTGACGCCTGCTCAAGAATCTGGACGTAGGCGGAGGGATTCGGCTTGACGGCGCCGGTCTGGCTGGAGATAAAGATCCGATGGGTTTGCCGGTGCAGACCGGCTGCCTGCAGCGCGGGCACCAACCATTCGTGGCGATGGTTGGACAACAGCCAGATCTGCGCCCCCCTCGACCAGTTGGGTAGCCGGGACACGGCCGGTAGCGGCGTCATCGTCGACCGCAGCACCGACCGCCAGGCAGGCGACGGCTGCCCGAGACCGCAAGCCGCTGCGAACGCCGGCCAGAACGCGGACTCGTCGAGCAGCCCAGACCACAACGCGTCCCGGAAGTAGTGGCGGAAGATCGCTTCGACTCGGTTCGAGGAGGTTCCGGCCTCCTCGGAGACAACTCGAAAGAGAGGTGCCATCGGCTCCGCCAACAGAACCCCGCAGACGTCCAGCACCAGGACGGGCCGTGACCGTGAGTCCTCGTGAACCATCATCGGCCCGTACCTCTGGGTGTTCGCGCCGTGCATGTGCCCTCCCGTGGGATGAGAGGCACCGAGGCGGCGGGTTCAGCTCGCGGGCCGGGGGGAAGCGCGCGTGCTCTCCGACACCGCCTCGGTGCCGGCTTGGGTATCGCCGCCGTCGATGCGGTTGCTGTGCACATCGAGCTTGGTCGGTACGGTGTGTGCGTAGGAAGCCACAGGGTGTAGGCCCACGGTGGCCTACACCTGGGCACTGGTCAGGGGGACCGGGTGGACGGTGAGACTTTCGGGCAGGTGCTACGCCGGCTTCGTCAGGAGCGACGGTTGTCGCTCCGGAAGTTGCAGGTGCTGACCAGCTATGACTTCACGTACCTGGGGCAGGTCGAGCGAGGTGAGAAGCCAGGTTCGATGGAGCTCGCCGAGGTGTGCGACCGCGCACTCGGCGTGGACGGCCTGCTCGTGAAGACATACGGTCGGGTGTCAGCGGCCCTGACCCGACCTGGGAGCCAGGAGGATGAAATGCGCCGGCGGACTGCGATCAAGGCTATGGCGGCTTCCCCGCTCGCTTTCGTCGATCAGGCTGGAGCGGTTCCAGAGCTTCAGGTGAGCCGACTCGAACGCAGTGCAGAGGTGTACCGGCACCTCTACCACGGGTCTGGGAAACCTGGCGATCTGCTCAGCCTGGCACGCGATCACCTCGAGACCGCGGTCGACGTCATGCGGCAACTGCCCGACGGAGGACTCAAGCGCCGAGTCCTACGCACCCGCAGCGAAGTCGCCACACTGGCCGGCCGGCTGACGTTCTTCGACCTGCAGCGACCAGCCGACGCGCGGGGCTACTTCGGACTCGCCCACGAAGCGGCCATCCAGGTGGGGGACGACCTCCTCGCCGCAGCCGCGCTCGGCCATCTCGCCTTCGTGCCGGCGGCCGAGCACAACACCTCGGCCGCCATCAGCTATCTCGCTGGCGCAGCTGATCATGCCCAACGAAGTGGTGTGCCGGTAGTCCAGTCATGGATCGCAGCAGTGGAGTCCGAGGTGCTGGGGACAACAAACATGGCCGGAACGCTGCGAGCTCTCGACCAAGCAGCCGCACGCCTTTCCCGACCCGCAGACGCGGCACCACCCGCATGGTTCGACTACTACTCGGCGGACCGACTCGACGGATTCCGCGGTCGGGCATTCCTCCACCTCGGTCGGCCCGAGGAGGCCCGATCCGCCCTGACAGCGGCACTACATGGCCTCGGTCCCGTGGCGGTCAAGCAGAAGGCGGTGTTCCTCATCGACATAGCCAGCTCGTATCTCGGCGACCACCCGCAGCTCGACCAGGCATGCGACCTCGCCGGAGACGCCGCCGCGATGCTGGCGATGGCCGGCTACGCAACCGCGAGCACCCGCCTTCAGGAATTCCGTACACGGCTGAGGCCGTGGGACGATGCCACCGTCGTTGCCGACCTTGACGAGCGATTGGATGCGTTGACCGCATGACCGTCCAGACCTCTTCCCCACGGCGAATCCGCGCTGTCTACTTCGACGTGGGTGAGACGCTGATCAACGAGTCCACCGAGTACGGCACCTGGGCGGACTGGCTCGGCGTTCCCCGGCACACGTTCTCTGCGGTGTTCGGGCAGGTCATCGCGCAGGGGCGGGACTACCGCGAGGTCTTCCAGCACTTCCAGCCTGGATTCGACCTCGCACTGGAACGGCAGCGCCGGGCAGAAGCCGGCTTGGCCGAGCACTTCAACGGCCGCGACCTCTACCCTGACGTCCGGGACTGCCTCGCCGCGCTCAAGGCCGACGGCTACTTTGTCGGTGTGGCGGGCAACCAGACCGCTCGCGCCGGCCGGCTGCTACATGAGCTGAACCTGGGTGTGGACCTGATTGCGACGTCGGACGACTGGGGCGCGGAGAAGCCGACCCCTGAGTTCTTCGTCAAGCTGGTCGAGTCGGCAGGGTGCGCGCCAGAGGAGATCGCATACGTGGGCGACCGCCTCGACAACGACATCCTCCCCGCGCTGGACGCCGGCCTGACGACCGTGTTCATCCGACGTGGACCATGGGGCTACTTCTACGCGAATCGCCCCGAGGTAGAACGAGCTCACATTCGCATCGACAATCTTCGGGATCTTCCCGAGCGACTGCGGGACATTCAGCTTGGGTGATTGACGGTGGCTCCAAACGGAACCCCTTGTGTGGTTGACCGACGGAGAGCGGGGTCCTTCGTCAGGCTCGGGGGTCCGCAAGACCTGTTTGATCTATATACGAGGACCTGTGCTACGTAGCTGGCGGCCGGCGTGGGGCACGTCCGTAACTGTTCAGGTGGTTTGAGTTTGGTGGCCTGGGCCTGCTGATCCGGGTTGACGTCCACTATGGGATGATCTTGGGGTGGTGTCAGGCCGGGGTGGTGAGCTTCCGTCGTATGACGAACTCGCCGCCGCTGTGGTCGGGCTGACGGCGCGGCTGGACGAGCTTTCGACCCGGATCGGTGTGCTTGAAGCGGACAACACGCGGCTGGTCGCGGAGAACGAGGCGTTGCGGGCGGAGAACGCCGAGTTGCGGCGCCGGTTGGGGTTGACCTCGAAGAACTCCAGCAAGCCGCCGTCGTCGGAGGGGTTGGACAAGCCACCGGTGACCTCGACGCGGACCCGTAGTGGCCGCAAGCCTGGTAAGCAGCCGGGCAGCGCGGGTACGGCGTTGTCGCAGGTGCCGGTCACGGAAACCGAAGTCGATCATTACCCGCCGGAGTGCGGCAACTGCGGCGGCGGCCTCGATCCGATGGCGGGGCCGGCGGGTGATCCGGTCGTGCGGCAGGTCTTCGACGTGCCCGAGGTCCGGGTGCGGGTCACCGCGCATCTGCTGCACCAGTTGCCCTGTTCCGGCTGCGGTGCGCGGACCCGCGCGGTCGCGTCGCCGGGCGTTTCGGCGCCGGCGGTGTACGGGCCGACGGTCACGATGCTGGCCGCCTACCTGGCCGCGTAGCACCACATCCCGGTCGCCCGAGTCGTGGAGATCCTCGCTGATCTGGCCGGGATCGAGGTCTCTACCGGCTGGGTCACGACTGCCTGTGCCCGGATGGCCGCGGCCGTCGCGCCGGCCAACGAGGCGATCCGCGACGCGATCGCCGCCGCACCGGTGGCGTATTTCGACGAGACGGTGACCCGGATCGCCGGGCGTAACCACTGGCTGCACGCGGCCGCGACCGGCCGGTTGACCGCGTATCACATCGACGAGCACGGACGGGCGGCCTTGTCGATGACCGCGTTCGGGATCCTGCCCCGCTTCACCGGCGTCGCCGTGCACGACGCATACAGCGGCTACGACGGCTTCACCACCTGCACGCACGCCTTTGTGTAACGCGCACATCCCGCGTGAGGCGACCGGGATCGGCGAGTTCGACCCACACACGCGTGCCGACGGCTGGGCCGAGGACCTGGTCACCCTGCTCGGCAACACCCACCGCTGGGTGGCCCACTGGCGCGATCGAGGCCACACCGGCCTGCCCGCGTTCACGTACGACGACCTGTCCACACGCTACGACCACGTCGTCGACCGAGCCCTGGCCGTCCACCCCGCCCGACCCGGCAGACAGACACCAACCCGCAACCTGGCGTTACGACTACAAGCACGTAAAACCGAGTTCCTGCGGTTCGCCGCCGACTTCACCGTCAGGTTCTCCAACAACGTCGCCGAACAAGCCGTCCGGATGGTCAAGTCCAAGACCACCGCCGAGTCCAGCGTCAAGGGATGACCAGCCACGACACCTCCACTTGTGGACACATCCGGATTGTTTCGAGCCCTCATCTCGCCTGCACCCCGCGTTCACCTCAAGGTCGCGGTGCGCTAGACCGCTCGAATTTGCCCGAGTTCGCGCGTCCACTGAATCACGTGGTAGGCAGCTGGCCGGACTCGGCCCTTGAGAAGCATGGGAACAAGCGGGCCCGCGTGGGGATGCAGGACCTGCGCGTGCGCGGGCCGGTGTGTCACCCGGCGACGGTGTCGCTGGTCGGCTTCGATACGGTTGCCGGTGTGGTGGCAACGGTCCGTTGAGGACCCCGAGCCAGGACGTAGACGAACAGGATCGCCATGACGGCGACCCCTACCCACATGGCATGTTGCCAGCCGTAGACGAACGACTCCTGAGCGGCACGGATGAGGGCAGGTGCTTGGGTGCCGGCGGTGTCGGCGGTGTCGATGGCGTTGGCGATGCCCTCGCGGGCGGTGTCGGCGGTGTCGGTGGGGATGGTGTCGAGGCGACCGTTGATGGCGTTGCGGTAACCGGCCGTCAGGACTGCTCCGAGCAATGCGACGCCGAGGGCGGTGCCGAATTCCCGGGTGACGTCGTTGAGGGCGGAGGCGACGCCTTGACGCTCGCGGGGCAGGGCGGAGGTGATGGCTTCGGTGGAGGGGGTCTGTGCCAGGCCTAAGCCGAGTCCCATGGCGAGCATTCCGGGCAGGATCGCCGGGTAGCCGCCGTCGACGGAGACGAGGATGGCCATCAGCGCCAGTCCGGCACCACCGAGCAGGATCCCGGCCGCCATCGTCGCGCGGGCTCCGGCGCGGGCGGCCACTCGGGGGGCGAGTCCGGAGGCGAGCATCATCATGACTGCCATGGGCATCAGCGCGAGGGTGGAACGCAGCCCGGACCAGTCGAGGACGGCCTGGAAGTAGGGGAACAGCACGACGAAGATCCCGGCTAGGACGCCGAACAGTGCCAGCAGGGCCAGCGAGCCGGCGGCGAGGCGCCGGTCGCGGAACAGGCGCACGTCGAGCAGGGGCGCCACCTGGCGTAGTTCCCAGGCCACGAACCCGATGGCTGTGACGACGCCGACGAGCAGGCCGGCCACGGTGAGCGGTGAGGTCCAGCCGTGGACCGGGCCTTCGTGCAGGACGTAGATGAGCGCGACCACGGCGATCACCGACGTCAGCGACCCGACCATGTCGAAACGGTGCTGCGACTGCTCGCGAGAGTTCGGAACGGTGGGCAGGGCCATGGCGGCGGCCGCGACGACGAGCACGACCGGCAGGACGAACAGCCACCGCCAGTTCCCCCAGTCGACGAGCACCGCGGACAGGTACATGCCGAGGATGCCGCCGCCGCCGGCGACGGCGCTCCACACACCGATCGCTTTCGAGCGCTGCTCGTCGGGGAACGTCGAGGTGATCACGGCCAGAGTGACCGGCATGATCATCGCGGCGCCGACCCCGGCGAGCAGCCGGGCGGCGAGCAGCATTTCGGAAGAGATGGCCAGGCCCGCCGCCGCATTGGCGACGCCGAACAGGGCCAGGCCGGCGAGCAGCATCGGTTTGCGGCCCCACCGGTCACCAAGGGAGCCGAGCGGCAGCAGCAGCGCGGCCAGACTCAGGGTGTAGAGGTTGATCATCCACAGGACGGTGCTCTGGGAGGCGTCGAACGCGACAGCGACCTGCGGCTGGGCGACGTTGAGCCCAGAGACCGAGGCGATGACCGCCATGAGGGCGACGCACACTGCGATCAGGATCGCGCGGCGCTGGCGCGGGTCGTGGACCGTCGCGTCGGCGACGCTCACGCTCGGGAAGTCGTCTGGGGCGGACATGGGAGTTCCTTTCAAAAGGGCGCGATGAGGTACGGCGCCGGGGTGGACCTCGGTCCCGGCGTCGCAGAGCAGGTGGGTTCAGGGGCGGTGGGTGGCGCGCACGACGACGTCGTGCAGCGTGACCGTCTGGCCGCCGGGCACGGGGACCGGGCGCTGGTGTTCCTTGGCGGTGACGATTTCCCACTCGGCCGTGTCGAGGCTGGCGGTGATGTCGGCGAGGGTGACCGTCGCCTCGGCGGGAGGGTGATGCCCGTGCCCGTGGCTGGTGGTTTCCGGGCTGTGGAGGTGTCCGACGATGAGCAGGGTGCCGCCGGGAGTCACCCAGTCGGCGATGCGCTGGTAGAAGGCGAGTTGCGGCATGGTGGGGTGCGCGTAGTGGGTGGTGACCAGGTCAAAGCGCATGCCCGGTTCCCAGGCGGTCAGGTCCGCCTCCACCCACCGGATGGTCTCCGTCAGCCCGCTGGTGGTGGCGCGGTCGGCGGCTCGGGCGAGGGCGTCGGCGGAGATGTCGGCGGCGGTGACCTGCCAGCCGTTGGAGGCCAGCCAGATCGCCTCGGCGCCGGCGCCGCACCCGGCGTCCAGGGCGGTCCCTGGGGCCAGGCCGGCGGCCTCCTGGGCGAGGTACGGGTTGGGTGGGTTGCCGGCCATCGAGCCGGGCCGGTCACCGTGCGCCTGCTGCCAGTGCTGCTGCCAGTAGGCCCGGTCGAAGCTGTGCGTCATCGAAGGTTCTCCGCGTTCGTCAGCCGGGCAACCGCCCGGTCGGTGTCCTCAGCGACGAGGTCGGCGTTGAGGTGCGCTGCGGTCCGGCCGGTCTCATCAGCAGCGACGAAGGAACCCTCCGGGTGCTGCGTGGCGGTGATGCCGATACCGGCGAAAACCTCGGCGCGGCGACCATCCGCGATGCCACCGACCACGACCACGTCCCGCACGACCCCTTGCTGCTCCACCACTTGCTGGCCTGGCCTTTCCCCGTCTTCGCCGGTGATGAGTTGAGCTTGAGCGCTCCAACGCAGATGCGCAAATATCTTTGCCGAATGGCAAAATGGGAACGTGGATGAGAACCTGGATCGCACCCTGGACGCGGTGGGCCCGCGGTTGAAGCAGCTACGGCAGCGCCGCAACATCACCCTGACCGACCTGGCCGAGGAGACCGGCATCTCCGTCAGCACGCTGTCGCGGCTCGAGGCTAGCCTGCGGCACCCCACGCTCGAGCAGTTGCTCCCGCTCGCCCGCGCCCACAGCGTCACCATCGACGAACTCGTCGACGCCCCACTGACCGGCGACCCCCGCGTCAACCTGCGCCCCATCGCCGCCTGCGACGGATCAACCGTCCTACCCCTGACCCGCAGGCCTGGAGGCATCCAGGCCTACAAGTTCGTCCTGCCCACCGTCGACGACAACCGCGTACCCAACCTGTGCACCCATGAGGGCTACGACTGGATCTACGTCCTCAACGGCACCCTGCGCCTGATCCTCGGCGACGACGACTTCACCCTGCATCCCGGAGAAGCCGCCGAATTCGACACCCGCACCCCCCACTGGTTCGGCGCCACCAGCTCCGGCCCCGTCGAGTTCCTCAGCCTCATCGGCAGACAAGGCGAACGCGCACACGTCCGCGTCACACCAAAATCAGACACGCCCCGCTGAGCAACAGAACTGCCCAACCACTCCGCACCCGGCCGGGTCCGACAGGGGAGCCGGCCGCCCTGGTCTCGCGCCAACCGAAGACCGAGCGATCACCCATCAGCAACCGACACGCTGGTCAAGCCGTCACGCTCACCGCCCCACGGCACCGGACCGCCCGAGCGCACGAGTTCATCACGACACTGCCCAACGGCTACGACACCGTCGCCGGTGAGCTCGGCGCGCTCACGTCCGGCGGCAAGAGGCTGGTCATCCCAGCGGAGGTGCAGTGCCGCGGTGTCCGACCAGTGCGTGACGACGACAAGAATCAACAAAGCTCTAGCGGCGGCACCTGGACCGACGAGACTTGCGCCCTTCGCAACCGGTTCTCACGGGTGGCGATCCACGTTGAGACGGTGTGTGAGGGCGGTGTGGCGGCGGCCCGCGCCCACGGTGCGGACAGCCGCGGCCAGCGCCCGACGCGAGCCGACGAGAACGACGAGCTTCTTCGCCCTGGTGATGGCGGTGTAGAGCAGGTTGCGTTGCAGCATCATCCACGCGCTGGTGGTGATCGGGATGACCACCGCCGGGTACTCCGAACCCTGGGAGCGGTGGATGGTCATCGCGTACGCGTGAGCCAGTTCGTCGAGTTCATCGAAGTCGTAGTCGATGAGTTCGTCCTCATCGGTGCGTACCGTCAGGGTTTGCTCGTCGGTGGACAGGGCGGTGACGACGCCGACGGTGCCGTTGAAGACTCCGGCCACGCCCTTGTCGTAGTTGTTGCGGATCTGGGTGACCTTGTCGCCGATCCGGAACACCCGGCCGCCGACCCGCCGTTCCGGCAGATGCTCGCGGGCCGGAGTGAGCTGCTGCTGCAACAGGATATTCAGCGCACCGGCCCCCGCCGGGCCCCGGTGCATGGGCGCGAGTACCTGCACGTCACGTCGCGGGTCGAGGCCGAATCGTTTCGCTATTCGGGTGCACGTCACGTCGACGGTGAGAGCGGCCGTAGCTTCGGTGTCGTCGCAGGGGAACAGGAAGAAGTCGCTCATGCCCTGCAGGACCGGCGGTCGACCGGCGTTGATCCGGTGGGCGTTGCTGACGACACCGGAGTCCGCGGCCTGCCGGAACACCTGGGTCAGCCGCACCCGGGGAACCCCGTCCGCGGCGAGCAGGTCCCGCAGCACCTCACCGGCGCCGACGGACGGAAGCTGGTCGACGTCACCGACCAGTAGCAGGTGCGCCCCGGGCGGTACGGCTTTGATCAGCTTGTTGGCCAGGATCAGATCGAGCATGGACGCCTCGTCCACCACCAGCAGATCCACGTCCAAGGGGGTGTCCCGGTCGTAGGTGGGCTCACCGCCGGGTTGCAACTTCAGCAGCCGGTGCACCGTCGCGGCGGGCTGGCCGGTCAGTTCGGCGAGGCGTTTCGCGGCCCGACCGGTCGGTGCGACGAGGAGGATCTTCGCCTTCTTGGCGGCGGCGAGTTCGACGATCGAACGGACGGTGAAGCTCTTCCCGCAACCGGGACCGCCGGTGAGCACGGTGACTTTTGACGTCAGCGCCAACCGGACGGCCTGCTGCTGCTCCGGTGCCAGGTCGGTGCCGGTACGGGCCTTCAACCAGGTCAGTGCTCTGCCCCAGTCGACGCCGGTGAACTGCGCCATCCGGTCCGTACGATCGCCGAGCAGCCGGAGCACCGAGCTGGCCAGGGACTGTTCGGCGCGGTGGAACGGCACCAGGTAGACCGCCGGAACCGGCCCGTCCGGGCCGGGCAGGCTCTCCCTGACGACGCCTTCCTCACCGGCCAGCTCATCGAGACAGCTGATGGCCAGCCCGGCGGGCACATCGAGTATCTTCACCGCGTCCGCGACCAGGTGTGGGGTGGGCAGGTAGCAGTGCCCGTTGTCGGTGGCCTGCGACAACGTGTACTGCAAGCCGGCCTTGACCCGTTGCGGGCTGTCGTGCGGGATCCCGACGGCCTGAGCGATCGTGTCGGCGGTCTTGAACCCGATGCCCCATACGTCCGCGGCCAGCCGGTACGGCTCGTGACGCACGACGTCGATCGAGGCGTCGCCGTACTTCTTGTAGATGCGTACCGCGATCGACGTGGACACCCCCACCCCTTGCAGGAACACCATCACCTCCTTGATGGCCTTCTGTTCGGCCCAGGCGGCGGTGATCTTCGCGGTACGTTTCGGGCCGAGACCCGGCACTTCCACCAACCGGCCCGGTTGGTCCTCGATGATCTGCAACGTGTCCAGACCGAAGTGCGCCACGATCCGCTCGGCGAACACCGGACCTATACCCTTCACCAGACCGGAGCCCAGATAGCGGCGAATGCCCTGGATCGTCGCGGGCAGGACCGTCGTGTACGAGAGGACCGCGAACTGGCGGCCGTACTGCGGATGCGACGACCACCACCCCTGCAACCGCAAACTCTCACCGGGCTGCGCCCCCAGCAGCGCGCCGACCACGGTCAGCAGATCCGAACCACGCCCGGTCGCCACCCGCGCGACGGTGTACCCGGTCTCCTCGTTGACGTACGTCAGCCGCTCCAGCACCGCCTCGAGGACATGTGGAGACGGGCGGGACGAGACAGCCCTGGGCACGAGTCAGTCGAGCAGGCTGCGGATGTCAGCGGCAGTCAGTTCGGCGGAGGCGAACTCTCCGCCGTCGAGGACGCTACTGAACAACTCGGCCTTCCTGGCTTGTAGCGCCATGACCTTCTCCTCGATGGTGTCCTTGGCGACCAGGCGGTAGACCATGACCGTCCGCGTCTGGCCGATGCGGTGAACACGGTCGACCGCCTGAGCTTCGGTCGCCGGGTTCCACCACGGGTCCAGCAGGATGCAGTAGTCGGCCTCGGTCAGGTTCAGCCCGAAACCGCCCGACTTTAGGCTGACCAGGAAGGCCGGCGCCGTCCCGTTCTTGAAGTCGGCGATGACCTCCGCCCGCCGCCGTGTCTTGCCGTCGAGATAGCAGCAGGTGACGCCGGCCTCCTCGAGACGTTGACGGGCGGTGGCCAGGAAACGGGTGAACTGGCTGAAGATGAGAACCCGGTGCCCCTCGGCCGCGAGATTGGTGACCTGGTCGCGGAGCGCGTCGAGTTTCGTCGACGTGATGGCGTGGTGTTTCGGATCGACCAGGGTCAGGTCGAGGCTGGCCTGGCGCAGCAGAGTCAGCGAGCGGAAGATCTCGAAGCGGTTCTTCTGCATGTCGCCGAGCAGGCCGAGGACCTTCTGCCGTTCCCGCTGCAGATAGGTTTGGTACATCCGGCGATGCTTTGGGTTCAGATCCAGTTCGATGACCTGTTCCTGCTTGGCCGGCAGCTCGGTGACCACCTCAGCCTTGCGGCGGCGCAGCATGAGCGGGCGGATCCGGCGACGTAGCTGCGCGAGCCGCTCCTCGTCGTGGTCCTTCTCGATCGGCCGGCGGTAGTAGTCGGTGAAACGGTCGAGCCGGGGCAGCAGGCCCGGGGCGGTGATGGAGAGCAGGGCCCACAACTCGACCAGGTTGTTCTCCATCGGTGTGCCGGTGATCGCGAGCTTGCAGACAGCCGGCAACTGCTTCGCACACCGGTACGTCTGCGACTGGGCGTTCTTGACGAACTGCGCCTCGTCCAGGATCAGTCCGGTCCACGGCAACGCCGCGTAGTCGTCGTACTCGAGCCGGAACAGCGTGTACGACGTGACCACGACGTGCGATCCGGCGACCGTCTGTTCCAGCGTGCCGGCCCGACGCGCGCCGGTCTGAACGATGGGGGTGACGGTGAGATGCGGGGCGAAACGCGCCGCCTCGTGAGCCCAGTTGCTGACGACACTGGCGGGGGCGACCACCAGGAACGGGGCACCGGCGGGCGCCCGTCCGACGGCGTGGCAGATCAGGGCCAGCGCCTGGAGTGTCTTACCCAGCCCCATGTCGTCGGCAAGCACACCGCCGAGATCATGCCGGTGCAGAGTGGCGAGCCATCGGAAGCCCTCCAGCTGGTACGGCCGGAGGGTGGCGTCCAGCCCCACCGGTGGCGGATCGGCGGGACCAGCCTTGACGTCGCTGAGCCCGCGCACGGACTCCTGCCAGACCGCCGCCTGACCGGTGACCTCGCCCAACTCGGACAACTCCTGCCACAGCCCCGCCTGAAAGCGTCCGACCCGCAGCACACCGGGCGGGGCGTCCTCCAACTCACGGGACTCCGCTATCAGGTCGCGCAGCTGCCGGAACTCTGGCTGCTCCAGCCGGAAGTAGCGACCGCTGGGCAGGATCATGAACTCCTGTTCGGCGGCGAGCGCGAGGAACAGCCCTTCGAAGCCGACCTCCTCACCATCGACGGTGACCCGGACGGACAGGTCGAACCAGTCCTGCGTGCCGGCGCTGCCCCCGGTCGCGCTCGCGAACGAAACGACCGGGGCTTCCTGCGTCTCGACGTAATCCGGAACGTCGTCATGCGGCTTGACGGCCACGTCAACGCCGTCCATCTCGACGAGCCGGGGAAGCGCATCGCGTACGAGCCGCAGCATGGCGTCGTCGGCGACGACGGCATGCGCCAGCAGCCGCCGTCCGGCGGGGATCCGCTCGGTCAGCCCGTACGCCGAGTCCGCCAGCAGAGCTGTGACGCGTTGCAGCGTCGCGGCCCGGTCGGAGTCGTGGTGCAGATCGGCGTGCAGCGGCTCCACCTGGTTCTCCGAACCGACGACGGCGACCCAGTCCCAGGACAACGACATGCGGTGCTCCGGTAGCGGCTGCACCGACAGCGTCAGCACCGCCTTCCCCAGCTCAGGCAGACTCACCGTCTCGTCGGCCGGCACCACCTCGGCCTGGCGGACGAGCCCCGGATAGTACTGCCGCAGGAAATAAGGCTCTTCGGCGGCGGGAACGACGATCTCTGGCGCAGCAAGCGCCCCCATGGCCCGCGGATGCAGGGGTCTCGCCAGGGGCGCGAGCCGCAGGGTACCCGGATCAGTCGAGGAACCCGGCCCCGTCGTACCCCACCAGGCGACGCCGTGCGCCGGCCGCCCGACCACGATCAACTTCTCGGGATCGATCGTCTCCGTGCCGTCAGCCAACGCCGGACGTAGCCGCAGGCCCGCTGCGACTCGATCGGCCCGCACCGAGAATCGCACCGGACGTTCCGATGCCTGAACCGGTGACGCGGCCCGGCCGCTCTGCACCAGCGGCAGCCCCGCCTCACGCGCCTCGGCCAGAACGTCCCACACCCGCCGGCTACGAAACTCGTCCAGGTACACGACGCGCTGACCCGAGCCGTAGTAGCGGTGTGCGTACGGGTCGCTAACCTCCTCGTCCGCCAGCGCGAGCAACTCCGTCAAGAGATCCACGTGATGCTGCGTGTGCGGTGAATCGGGAACGTACTCGAAGCCGAGGGTCCCCCACGAGACACCGCCGCGGATCCAGCCCCTCTTGCCCGGCACGACCGGCCGGAGCGCGATCCGCCACCTTCCCCGGCCGTCACCGTCCTCAAGCTCGAACTGCAACGCCAGTTCCGCAGAACCTGGCACGACGGCCGGGCTGTCCACGCTGACCAGACCAGCCAACGCCAACTCCCACGACGACGCCGGCTCCGGTCTGGACCCCTCGGACGTGCAGACGATCATCGCCAATGCAGCCGGATGCGCGCACACCGGAGCTGCCGAGCACGTGCATGCGCCGCTGACGCTCTTGAGCGCACCGTCGGCGCCGACGACGACCGACACTGTCACCCAACCAGATCTCTCGCCTTGTACGGCAGCCCGCCCACGGCCGGAACGCGGATCCCAGCTCACCTCGGCCAGAGCGCCGTTCGCCACCAACGAACGGGCCTGCACAAACGATCTGACCCCGACGGCCTCGCACACCGCCGCCTCATCAGCCGTCAGCACCAGCCGCCCCACAAAGAACCTCCGCCAGATCGGTGATCGGACACAACGCTACCGAGCGACCAGGTGCCGCCGATCCGGGCATCACCCATCCGAGAAACCGGGACCACAGTCCGCTCCCGGCTGGGCTGGGAAAACTTCTGGTCCGGCTGGACGACGTGACCAATGGCCTACCCGGAACTGTGTCCGCACCTCACGCCTCGTCCGCGGTGCATCGTCACCGGCGGCCGGCCACGCTCGACCGACGTCCCGATCTGACTCCAATCAGCCGGCACCAGGGGGTGCTCTCGGGGCCGATTCAAACCTTCATCGATAAAAACGATGCCCTGACCGGCGCCTTCACCGGTCAGGGCATCACCGAGCCGCCTGACGGAATCGAACCGTCGACCTACGCTTACCGAATGTCACGCTCTTGGACTTGTCATTGACCACCAGAGGTGGTCGTTTACCTGCGCAAATCTGGTCCACGGCTTGTCGACGCCTGTCATGGGCGCTCGCCACTTTGTATGGGTTTTCGGGGGGTAAACGGGGGGTCTATCCGGCACAGCGACCGTGAGTTGTTGCAATGGAGTAACCACTACCCTATCGACACCTACCTAAAGGGACCATCATAGTATCCGGGCGAAGCCACGAGAACAGAATCGAAATAGGCCCCATCCTCGTCCTCGCCATCAGACTCTGGCGGTCCAAATCTACTCAGGGAGATCAAGAGTTCGGGGGCAATAATTAAAGAACCGAAGTCTTCCTCGACTACCTGAGTCGTGTCTCGCAGTAGCTCGATTACCACATCACTCCGGGTCGCGAAAACATCAATTCCGAGATACGTCACAGGAAAATGCCTTAACGGTCGGAAGATTTCGACGCCAGACACAAGACCGCTTGGCGCAGCCAACGCTACAACGGTCAAGCCGCTATCGAACTCGGCCCTACCTCGAGTGGGCACGGCAGAGTTCCGAGAACCGAGGCACACGAAACCAGGAATCTGTGAAAGTGCGCGCTCCGCTTGATCAAGCGTCATGCCTATCCGGATCGGCCCAGCACCCTCAGGTGGAAGTAGCTCAAGCTCCATCTGACAACCCGCCTTTCAGGCTATCCAACAACGCCAGGCACCGTACGCAGCGATTGATAGCCGGCATGATTTCCCAACCCTGCAACCATCTCCTTGATCGCACCATCGTACTTGGTGCCGAATCTGTTACGGATATCGTTGATGTCCATCTGTATAGCCATATCAATTCGACCAGATTGCACCAACTCACGCTGCCACGTCTGCCACGCTTGCGACTCGTGGCTAGACCCCGTGCTGTACACGGCTCGATGGTCGTCGTAGTCCATCTGAATAGCAGGCCCGTCTTTCATTCTGATACCGAACGGCATGATGGACTGCTTCGACGGCAGGTGGTTGATCTCGGTTCCGGGAACATTGCGTTTCGTGGCAGGATCCTTCAGGTCCCGGTAAATGCCGCCTCGATAAACGTGACCTGCTGTCGCACAGTTAGGACCATGAGGATTGTTGTTGTGAACCAGGACCGGAGTCTTGCCGGCGATCACATAGTACGTGTGGACTCAGCAACGATGTCACGCCAGGTAATGGCGGGTCTCACCTGCGCGTTCATTGCGGCTGACTCCACCTAACATCATCGGTGTCGCTGGTGACAGCAGCCATGACAGCAACACCCACGCACGCCGGAACGTACGGCGAACCTGATGTTCCAGATCATCACCGCTGGAGAGGCGACGAGCCAGCCGGGAACTCCGCGTCGTCAGGGCGCCGGCGAGACATCCGCGCCAGGGGCGCAACCCTGCCTCGAAGGGACCGCCGGTCGGCGACTCGGCCGGTCCTCGACCTCGAACCCATTGCGGCCGGATAGGGCCGCCGCGACCTGGACGGCTTACGAGTAGACGTCCTTGCGATGCCCGACGGCGTGGATGGTCAACTCGTCGCCGTCGAGGCGGTAGAGGACCCGGTAGTCACCGACGCGCAGACGACGACCGGATCCGTCGCGCATTTCGGTCGAGCTCTGTGGCTCAGGGTCGGAGACCAAGCCGAGGATCGCGCTCAGAACGGTCAGGAAGACGTTGCGGGGCTGCTTGTGCAACCAGACCAGCACATCCCGGTCGATCTGAACCTTCACGCCGCCGCACCGCCGGCCCGGTCGGCCAGCAGCGCCTCCACCTCACGAGGATCCACCCCGAGTGACTCCAGCGCCGCCGACAGCGGCACGAACTGCCCCTCAGCACGGGAACGAGCGATCACCGCAGCGTCCCGGCGGTCCCGGAAAGCCTCGATCTCCTCCCACTCGTCGATGCCCACCAACACGGCCACCGGCCGCTCGTACTTCGTGATCATGACCGGCTCACCGGTGCGCTCGACCCCGTCCAGCACCCGACCCGCGCCATCACGGAACTCCCGCAGCGTAATCCTCGTCATGCACCGAACTGTACCACGCGGTACCGTGTCCCTGGGGAGCAGCATCCCAGCTCCGATCCGAGGTGCCATCCACAGGGCTCCGTCACCGCAGCAGCCATTGGGCTAAAAGGTGCTTCACCTAATCAAGAGCGCCCGGCTACGCCGGACGCACGCGCACGCGCTACAGCCGTTCCGGCCCCGCGCGCACGCCCGGTGAAGCGGAGCCACGAGATCAGCAGTGACAGTGATGCCATCTACGGCCGTGACGATCCCTTCACCAGCCGACGCGAGTGAACGGGTCCGGGGATCGACGCCGCACCGCTACGCGGCACGGCACCGGCCATCGATGCGGCCGTAGGTGGCCCAGAGCGGCACGCCTATCGCCCCGACCCTCCCATGTGGCGATCACATCGAGACATCGACATGCAATGGCAACGTCTGACAGCAGCCGTGACAGCAACCCTTGCGCACACTGGCCAACGACCACAGCCACAGCGCTACGTTGGGTAGCGCCGTGGCTGCATGAACGACCACCGGTTGATCCATTAATCAGCCGAGACCGAGGCGCATTCGGTAGGCGCGCATCCGCTCATTCAGAGCTGCCCGGGCAGCCGGTTCGTCGTCGAGTACCACCAGAGGCGAATCACCAGTGGCGCACACGCCATATATCTGGTCAGCCACGCTTTCGGTCAGAATGTGGTCGAAGTGAAACGAGCCTTCGAACGCCAACCAAGCCACCGAGCCAGCACGTTCGCATACCATCCGCAAACAGGACTCCAAGTGTTGCTGGAGACCCACAGGCAGGATCTCGAACTCGAAATCATACTCATAGACCGGCGGCAAGGTAGGTTCAGGACGATCATCCTCCAGACAATAAGTCTTGGTCCGCCTTGGAACATCATCCCCCCATGCACTTACGAGGTCGGGAGACTCCTGGGCTGCGGAAATGACGAAGAGGCTGATTACCGGAGTGGTTCCGTCCCAGCAAATCGCGTCCAATACCCGACTCATCCTAGGCCCCACTTAACCATGTTCTCCGGGCTCGGCACTAACGCGGACAACACGTTGTACGTATTCAGCTTGAGGTTGCCGGTTCGGGTAGCCACGGTCCGGTGGTGAACAGTTGTTTGAGCACGTCGAGGGCGTCCTTGCCGTGTTTGGTGGCGGTGGACAGGTAGGACCGTAGGG
>NZ_JAASAD010000027.1 GCF_012726175.1 Micromonospora sp. HNM0581 | reverse complement strand
CCCGGTTTCCCGCACGATCCGGACCGCGCCCGCGCGGAACTCCGGATCGAACCGGCGTCTCGTTTCAGCCATGAACCTCCATCCCTCAAGTTCTGGCCTCCACGCTACGAGGGGAAGGGCAGACTGCGCGGCCAGAGCGGCGTCGGTTTCCCAGACGGCCATCGCCTCGTACAGCCGCCGCCCGTAGAGGAACGTGCCCACGGACCGCAGGAGATCGGTTTAGACAACAAACACCTCGTCGTCCATCGGCAACCAGGCGAACGCGCCGCGTTCGTCCTCCATGTAGCCGTCAAGCGACACGTTATTCACATAAATCAGCTTTGCCATGCCCCTACCTCTCGATGATCAACCGCACACCTTCCGAAAGACCGTCGCCACCCTCATCAAGGAGAAGATCGATACCAAGAGCGCGGCAGCGCAGCTCGGGCACTCCAGCGAGGAGGTCACCGACACCTACTACATTCCCAAGCCGGTACAAGCCCCAGACGTGTCCGGCATCCTCGAACGGCTCGGCAGCCACCCGAGCAACCAAGGATCGTCGCCAGGAGAGAACGATGCACACCGATGACGAACTTGGTTGCCGCACCGCGTAAATGGGGGGTTTTCGGAGGGCGGTTCAAATCTCCATCGAAGAAAATCAAAGCCCTGACCAGTGTTCCCGCTGGTCAGGGCTTTTTCTTTGTCGGGACGGCCGGATTCGAACCGACGACCCCTTGACCCCCAGTCAAGTGCGCTACCAAGCTGCGCCACGTCCCGATGCCATCGTCGGGCTTGCCCGCGACAGCCGGTACAGCTTAGCGCAGGCATTCCCCCGCGTCACACACCCCCACCGGCGCCACAACCCCTCAACCATCCTAGGAGGGGGGTGTCAGCCGTGAGCTTTGCCGCGTCCGCCGGGGCCGAGCTTCTTTCGCGGGCGTACCGATAGTTCGATCGGACTGCCCTCGAAGCCGAACTCCTCACGCAGCTTGCGTTCCACGAAGCGCTGGTAGCCGGCGTCCAGCGGACCGGTGGTGAAGAGCACGAAGCGTGGTGGGGCGACCCCGGCCTGGGTGGCGAACAGGATCCGTGGTGCCCGGCCGCCCCGCACCGGATGCGGGGTGGCCTGGACCAAGGCGGTCAGCCACGCGTTGAGCTGCGCGGTGGGGATCCGGGTTTCCCAGCTGTCCAGCGCCCGGTGCAGGGCCGCGGCCAGCTTGTCGACCGCGCGCCCGGTTCTCGCCGACAGGTTCAGCCGGATCGCCCACGGGATGCGGCGCAGCTCCCGTTCGATCTCCTTGTCCAGGTAGTACCGGCGGTCGGCGTCGACCAGGTCCCACTTGTTGAAGGCGATCACCAGCGCACGTCCGGACTCGGTGACCATGGACAGGATCCGCTGGTCCTGTTCGCTGATCGGCTCACTGGAGTCGAGCAGCACCACAGCCACCTCGGCCGCCTCGATCGCCGAGGCGGTCCGCAGGCTGGCGTAGTACTCGGTGCCGCTGGCCCTGCCGACCCGCTTGCGCAGCCCGGCCGTGTCCACCAGGTGCCAGGTGTCCCCGCCGATGGTGACGAGGCTGTCCACCGGGTCGACGGTGGTCCCGGCGACCGCGTCGACCACTGCCCGTTCCTCGCCGGAGAAGCGGTTCAGCAGGCTCGACTTGCCGACGTTCGGCCGCCCCACCAACGCCACCCGGCGGGGGCCCCGGGGACGGTACTCGGGCACCTTCGGCGCCTCGGGCAGCGCGGCCAATATGGCGTCGAGCAGTTCGCCGGAACCGCGCCCGTGCAGCGCCGACACCGGGAGCGGTTCACCGAGGCCGAGCGACCACAGTGAGGTCGCCTCCAGCTCGATGTTGGTGTTGTCGGCCTTGTTGGCCACCAGGAGCACCGGCTTGGCGCTGCGGCGCAGCATCTTCACCGCCGCCTCGTCGACGTCGGTGGAGCCAACCATCGCGTCGACCACGAAGACCACCACGTCGGCGGTCAGCACGGCGGTCTCGGCCTGGGCCGCGATCGCTGCGGCGCGGTCTTTCGCGTCCGGTTCCCAACCTCCGGTGTCCACCACGGTGAACGCCCGCCCGGACCACTGCGCGTCGTAGGGCACCCGGTCGCGGGTCACCCCCGGCACGTCCTCGACGACCGCCTGACGGCGACCGATGATGCGGTTCACGAGCGTGGACTTGCCCACGTTGGGGCGACCGACGACGGCCACCACCGGCTGCGGACCGGTCTGCTCCTCGGTGTCCAGGTCCGGCTCACGCAGCTCGACCCAGCCGTCGTCGGTCACGCCGCGCCTCGTTTCGTTCGCCGGCGGGCGACACCGTGGGTGCCCACGTTCATGCCACTGACCGTTCGGCGAGTAGTGCCCGCAGCCGCGTGACGACCTCGTCGATACCCAGCTCGGTGGTGTCGAGCACCACCGCGTCCGGTGCCTGGGCCAGCGGATCGGCCTTACGGGTCGAGTCCAGCTGGTCACGTCGGGCCAGGTCGGCGGCGGTGGCCGCGACGTCGGAGGCGTTCTCGGCGCTGCGTCGGGCGGCACGCGCCGCCGCCGAGGCGGTCAGGTACACCTTCAGGTCGGCGTCGGGCGTCACGACGGAACCGATGTCCCGTCCCTCGACCACGATCCGGACCGCCCTGGTGATCATCTCCCGCTGGCGGGCCACCAGCAGCGCCCGGACCGCCGGGACGGCGGCCACGGCCGAGACTGCGGCGGTCACCTCGGGGCCCCGGATGTCGGTCTCGACGTTCACCCCGTCGACCGTCACGCCATATCCGGCGGGGTCGGTGCCGATGCGCAGGTCCACCTCACCGGCGACCTTGGCCACCGCCTGCGCGTCGGTCAGGTCGACGCCGGAGCGCAGCACCGCCCAGGTGATCGCCCTGTACATCGCGCCCGTGTCGAGGTAACGCCCGCCGAGGCTCGTGGCGAGTCGCCGGGAGACGGTGGACTTCCCCGAACCGGACGGCCCGTCCACAGCGACCACGCAGCGCCCGGCCGGCACGTTTTCCTCCACCGTCGTCCTCCTCAGCCCGTACCTCACGATTCGTCGGCGACGACCGCGAGCGGTTGACCACACACGTCCAATGATGCCCGGCGCCGTGGGGAGTCACCCGCCCGGGCCGTCAGGCAGCCTACCCTCAGCCGTACCCACGACCGCCGCCTCAGT
The DNA here is from genome assembly GCF_012726175.1 of Micromonospora sp. HNM0581. GTDB lineage: Bacteria > Actinomycetota > Actinomycetes > Mycobacteriales > Micromonosporaceae > Micromonospora. Next base: position 25,082 of record NZ_JAASAD010000027.1, on the reverse strand, counting down.
CACCCACGGCCTTGAACAGGGCGGCGACCTCCGCGTTGGTGAGCCGTCGGGTGCGCCCGGCACGCAGGTCACCGAGCCGGATCGGCCCGATGGAGGTACGCACCAGCCGACTCACGGGATGACCGACCTCGGCCAGCAGTCGGCGTACGATATGTTTGCGACCTTCGTGCAACGTCAGCTCGACCTGGGCGGTACGCCCGAGACTGTCCACCACCCGGAAGGCGTCGACGGTCACCGGGCCGTCCTCCAGTTCCACGCCGGCCGCCAACCGCTTGCCGAGGTTGCGCGGGATCGGGCCGGAAACTTCGCACAGGTAGGTTTTGGGCACCCCGTAGGAGGGGTGCATCAGCCGGTGGGCCAGGTTGCCGTCGTTGGTGAGCAGCAGCAGCCCCTCGCTGTCCGCGTCGAGCCGCCCGACGTGGTAGACACGCTGCTCGACCCGGTTGCCGAGGAAATCGGCGAGCGCGGTACGCCCCTTCTCGTCCGCCATGGTGGAGACGACTCCGCGTGGCTTGTTCATGGCCAGGTAGACCAGCCGGGTGTCGGCCGCCAGCCGTTCACCGTCGACATGGATGACGGCTGTGGTCGGGTCGACCTTGTCGCCGAGCTGCGCCACCCGCCCGTCGACCGTCACCCGCCGACGGAAGATCAGGTCCTCGCAGGCCCGCCGGGAGCCGACTCCGGCGGCGGCGAGCACCTTCTGCAGACGTTCGGGGCCGGTGTAGACGGGTGCGTCGGGGCGGGGGGTGCGGTCATCGCGCGGCATCGGCAAGCTCTTCTACGTCGTCGGGGAGGAAGGGGGCCAGGGGCGGCAGGTCGTCGAGGCTGTTCAGGCCGAGTTTCTCCAGGAACATGGTGCTCGTCCGGTACAGGTGGGCCCCACTGTCGGACTCGGTGCCACATTCCTCGACCAGGCCACGGGTGACCAGGGTACGGATCACGCCGTCGCAGTTGACGCCGCGGATGGCGGAGATCCGCGACCGGGTCACCGGCTGCTTGTAGGCCACCACCGCCAGGGTCTCCAGCGCGGCCTGGGTCAGCCGGACCGACTGCCCGTCGAGAACGAACCGCTCGACGTAGGTGGCGTACTCCGGGCGGGTGTACAGCCGCCACCCGCCCGCTGCCCGGCGCAACTCGAAGCCGTGACCTGCGGCGGTGAATCCGGCGGCGATCTCGTCGAGCATCGGGCCGATCCGCTCGGCGGGCTGCTCCAGCACCTGGGCGAGGACCAGTTCGCTCACCGGTTCGTCGACGACCAGCAGTATCGCCTCCAGCGCGCCGCGCAACTCCGCGTCGTCGAGTGCCGGCGCCGGCTCCGGTGCCGGTCGAACCCGTGCCATCGGACGTCTGCGCACCGGGCCCGGTGCGTCGTCCCCCGGGGCGCCCGCCCCCGTACCACGGTCCCCCGGGGCGCCCGCCTTCCTGGCGTCCGTTTCCGGCATCTCGGTCCCGGCAGGAACGGCCCCCTGGAGGGGCACGCGCACGCCAGGTTTCCCGCTCCCTGAGGTGGTGGAGAGCGGCCCCGGGTCGGGTGAGGCGGTACGGACGGCAGGTGCGGAAGCAGCGGTGGACGCGGCGGGGTCCGTAGGATCGGGCTGGGCTGCCTCGCCGGGTGCGGTGGCGTCCGCCTGTGGGGCGGGTCGCTGCCACGGCGGGACCCAGGCGGCTGCCTGCTCGGCCAGGGAGTCGGGCCGCTCCTCGTCACTCATCCAGTTGGCTCCTCGGTCGTCGCCGTCGGGTCGGCCTCGCCAGCGTCCGCGTCGCTGGCGGTGTCGGAGGTGCTGCCGGCGGGCGCCGGTCCGCTGCCTGCCGGCGGCCCGGTGGGCACCTCCGGTGGTGTGCCGGCGTACTCGTCGATGGTCAGGGCCGGGCCACCGTCGGCGGGACCCGTCCAGCGGACCGTCAACTCCTCCAACGCCTGTTCCTGGACGAAAGCCACCACACCCTGCCGGTACAGCTCCAGCAGGGCGAGGAACCGGGCAACCACCTCCAGGGTGGCCTCGCAGTCGGCGCAGAGCAGCGAGAAGCTGGCGGTCCCGGCACGGCGCAGCCGCTCGGCGATGATGGCGGCGTGTTCCCGGACGCTCACCCGGACCATGTGCACGTGGGCGACGGAGACCTCGGGTACCGGTTTCGGGGTCATCGCCCGCACCGCCAGCTTGAGCAGCCTCTGCGGGCCGATCCCCAGTACCAGGTCGGGTAGGGCCTCGGCGTAGCGGGCTTCCAGGGTGACGGCTCTGGGATAGCGCCGGCCACCCACCGCCTCCAGGGCGGCGATGTGCGCCGCCGCCTCCTTGTACGCCTTGTACTGCAGCAGCCGGGCGAAGAGCAGGTCCCGTGCCTCCAGCAGGGCCAGGTCCTCCGGATCCTCGACCTCGGCGGAGGGCAGCAGCCGAGCTGCCTTCAGGTCGAGCAGGGTGGCGGCGATCAGAAGGAACTCGCTCGCCTCGTCGAGGTCCCAGTCGTCGCCCATCGCCCGGATGTAGGCGATGAACTCGTCGGTCACCTGGTGCAGGGCGACCTCGGTGACGTCGAGCTTGTGTTTGCCGATCAGTTGCAGCAGCAGGTCGAACGGGCCGGTGAAGTTGTCCAACCGGACGGTGAAACCGTTCGTGTCCGCTGGCACGGGTGGGTCAGCCACCGGTGGCGGCGGTTCCGCCGTGGCGGTCTGGTGGAGAGGCGGGGCGCTCACGCCGACGACGGTAGTCCACGCTCGGGACACCTCGGTTCCGCGCCTCCTACCGCTCGGCCTGCGCTGCGATCACCTCGCGGGCCAGCTGACGATAGTTGCGGGCGCCCGAGGAGGCCGGGTCGAGCGTGGTGATGGGCGCGCCGGCGACGGTGGACTCGGGAAACTTCACGGTCTTGGTGATCACCGTCTGGTAGACCTTGTCGCCGAACGCCTCCACCACCCGTTGGAGCACCTGACGACAGTGCGTGGTGCGGCTGTCGTACATGGTGGCGAGGATGCCTTCGAGTTCCAGGTCGAAGTTCAGCCGCTCGCGTACCTTGTCGATGGTGTCCAGCAGCAGCGCCACCCCACGCAGGCTGAAGAACTCGCACTCCAATGGGATGAGCACGCCGTGCGCTACGGTCAGCGCGTTGATCGCCAGCAGACCGAGCGACGGCTGACAGTCGATCAGGATGTAGTCGTACTCCTTGCGGATGCTCTTGAGCACCCGGGCCAGCGCCATCTCACGGGCGACCTCGTTGACCAGCTGGATCTCGGCGGCGGAGAGGTCGATGTTCGCCGGCAACAGGTGCAGCCCGGCCACGTCGGTCTTGATGAGCACGTCGTCGGCGGTGACGTCGTCCTGCATGAGCAGGTTGTAGACCGAAAGGTCCAGGTTGTGTGGGTTGACGCCCAGTCCGACGGAAAGGGCCCCCTGCGGGTCGAAGTCGACAAGCAACACCTTGCGGCCGTACTCGGCGAGCGCGGCACCGAGGTTGATGGTGGTGGTTGTCTTACCGACCCCGCCCTTCTGGTTGGCCATCGCGATGATGCGAGCCGGACCGTGCCGATCGGTCGGCATCGGCTCCGGGATGGGTTTGCGCATCGTGTACGCGGCCGGATCGGCCGGACCCAGATCCGAGCCGAGGGCGTTCTGCTGCTCGCGGAGCTCCGACGTCCACGTCTCGGCACGGTCACCGTTGCCAGCCATGTCCTCGTTGCCCCCTCCCGGCGACCGTGCGGCGTCGGAGCCGCCCGACGTCCTTCGCGGCGCCGCTGCGCACCCCGGTCCACTAGCCGCGGGGGCCGCGCCATGCCGACTGTACGCCACCGGCCAGCAGGGCGATCGGCACCGGCTCGGCGTGTCGGCGGGCAGCACCGGCCACCGGCAGGTCGGACCGTCGGCACACGGCCGGGTGGGGGTAGCACCGCACCGTCGGCCGCCGGCCGAGGGAGGTACGGCAGCCACCGTCGGCGGTCAGCTCAGAGCACGGGGATGGGCGGAGGCGTAGACCTCGCGCAGCCGTTCGACGGTGACCAGGGTGTAGACCTGGGTGGTGGTGACCGAGGCGTGGCCGAGCAGTTCCTGCACCACCCGCACGTCGGCCCCGCCGTCGAGCAGGTGGGTCGCGTACGAGTGACGCAACGTGTGCGGCGACACGGCCCGTGGACCGTCGACGGTCAACCCGGCCCGCTGGGCGGCGCGGCGCAGGATGGTCCAGGCGCCCTGCCGGGTCAGTGGGCCGCCCCGCGCGTTCAGGAAGATCACCGGGGTGCCCCGGCCGGCGGCGGCCAACGCCGGTCGGGCACGAACGAGGTACGCCCCGAGCGCCCGCAGCGCGTACCCGCCGATCGGCACCAGACGGTTCCGGCCACCCTTGCCGCGCAGCACCGTCACCCCGTCGTGGAGGTCCACGTCGTCCACCGCGGCACCGACGGCCTCGGAGATCCGCGCCCCGGTGCCGTACAGGAACTCCAACAGTGCCCGGTCCCGCAGCGCCAACGGCGCGGTGTCCCCGGCCGCCTCGACCGGCCCGGCGGTCTCCAGCAGAGCGACCACGTCGTCGACCGGCAGCGCCCGGGGCAGCCGTCGGGGCGGGGCGGGAGGCCGCACGTCGCGGCTCGGATCGGCACCGGTAAGGCCCTCCCGCAACGCGAACCGGTGCAGTCCGCGAACCGCGCTGGCGGCGCGGGCCGCGGAGGAGACCGCCAGCGGCGGATGCCCGTCGGCGCCCGCGCGAAGCCGGGCAAGGTGGCGTTCGATCTCGCCGGTGGAGACGGCCGCCAGGTCGGTCACCCCGGCGTTGACCAGGGAGCCCAGGTAGCGATCGAGGTCCCGACGGTACGACGCGAGGGTGTTCGCAGCGAGTCCACGTTCGACGGTGAGATGGTCGAGGTAGCCGCGGACGGCACGGCGCAGAGCCGACGCGGGCTGCTCACCCACGCCGGCCTCGTCCGGGATCGCCCGTTCAGCTGTCAGCCAGCACCTCGGTCAGCGGCAGGACGGGCAGACCGTGTGCCTCGGCGACCGGTCCGTAGACGACGTGCCCGTCGTGGGTGTTCAAGCCCAGCGCCAGCGCCGGGTCGCGGCGGGAAGCCTCACGCCAACCGTGGTTGGCCAGTTCGAGGGCGTACGGCAGGGTGACGTTCGTCAGCGCGTAGGTGCTGGTGTTCGGCACCGCACCGGGCATGTTCGCCACACAGTAGAAGATCGACTCGTGGACCCGGTAGACGGGATCGGCGTGGGTGGTCGGCCGCGAGTCCTCGAAGCAGCCGCCCTGGTCGATGGCGATGTCGACGAGCACGCTGCCCGCCTTCATCCGGGAAACCAACTCGTTGGAGATCAGTTTCGGGGCCTTCGCGCCCGGCACCAGCACCGCGCCGATGACCAGGTCGGCGTCCAGCACCGCCCGCTCGATCTCGTACGCGTTGGAGGCGACGGTCTGCAGGTGCCCCCGGTAGATGGCGTCGGCCTGCCGCAACCGGCCGACGTTCTTGTCCAGCAGCAGCACCTCGGACTGCAGACCCAGCGCGATGGCGGCGGCGTTCATGCCGGACACGCCGGCACCGATGACCACGGTCTTCGCCGCGTACACGCCGGACACGCCGCCGGGCAGCACGCCCCGACCACCGCCGGTACGCATCAGGTGGAAAGCGCCGACCTGCGGAGCGAGCCGCCCGGCCACCTCCGACATCGGTGCGAGCAGGGGCAGCGACCGGTCCGGCAGTTCGACGGTCTCGTAGGCGATGCCGGTCACCCTCCGGTCGGTCAACGCCTGGGTGCAGTCCCGCGAAGCGGCCAGGTGCAGATAGGTGAAGAGCACCTGCCCTGCGCGCATCCGGTGGTACTCCTCGGCGACCGGCTCCTTGACCTTCAGGACCAGCTCGGCGGCGTCCCAGACCTCGTCAGCACTCTCCAGGATCTTGGCGCCAGCGGCGGCGAACTCCTCGTCGGTGATGCTGGATCCGAGCCCGGCGCCGGCCTCGACGAAGACCTGGTGGCCGCCACGGACGAACTCGTTGACGCCGGCGGGTGTGATCGCCACCCGGTACTCGTGGTTCTTGACCTCGCGTGGGATGCCGACCTTCACGATGCTGACACCTCTCCTCGGGGCAGCTTCACCCCTCGACTGCGCGGTGCCGTGACGGCTCCATCGCCGCCTCGGTCAACCGGTCCCGCCGGCAGTTTAGGCGTGACCGCAGGCGACCAGAGCCTGCACTGTGACACCTGCTAGCCGTAGCCGTTGACGATGTGTCAGGTGGGCCGCCCCCGGGCCGTCGGCGGAGACCACGTCAGCCGTCAGGGCAGTCCCCGCCAACATCGTTTCATCTGCTGCGCACCGGAGTCGACGGACAGTGCCGGTCGCTGCGCGTCTGACGTTCGAGACCACGCGGGGCCGGGCGGCGAACCGCCCGGCCCCGCCTCGCGTTCCGACCGCACCAGAGCGAGCCCGGAGCCTACGTCGCACCCACGGTCAGCGGGGCAGCGGAGCGTCCGCCCGGCGCAACCCCGACCAGCCGGCGTCGCGGGCGCGGGTAGCGGCGAGCAGACCAGCCACACACGGCCCGTTAGTGATTTCCCCGGCCAGCACCATGCCGACCGCCTCGTCGAGGCCGATCCGAACGATCTGCAGGTCGGCCTCCTCATCGTGGCGGTCGTGTCGCTGCTGAGCCGGAACCTCGCCGAGTTCACGAGCCAGGTAAACCCGAACCAACTCGTCAGTGAACCCGGGCGAGCTGTGCACGTCGACGAGCACGTCGAGCCGACCGGCGGTCAGATCCACCTCTTCGGCCAGCTCACGCGCCGCCGTCACCGACGGATCCTCACCAGCCACATCGGTCAGCCCGGCCGGCAGTTCCCACAACCGCCGACCCACCGGCTGGCGGTACTGCCGGATCAACACGACCTGGCCGGCGTCGTCGAGCGCCACCACCGCCACCGCACCGACGTGTCGGACCAGATCCCGCGCCGCGGTGCCGCCCCCGGGCATGGTGACCTCCTCGGTCACCACCTCGAATATCCGACCGCGGTAGAGTAGCTCCCGGGAGCGGACCTCGTAGCGGTGCTCGACGGCACTCATCGGCCTACCACCTCGGCGCTGCCTCCGACCTCAGCCGGCAGCACCCCGACGTGCGTTCCGACACCCACGGACAGTCCGCTCACGAAACCGAGGGCACCTTCGTGGCGGTGCCGTGGCGGGTCACCCGCTCGGCGGGGGCCCCGTCCAGATCGACCGGAAGCTGGTCGGCGTGTGAGTACGTCACCGCGGCGTGGACGAATGCGGCGAACAGCGGGTGGGGCCGGGTGGGGCGGCTCTTGAGTTCCGGATGCGCCTGGGTGGCCACGAAGAACGGATGCAGGTCCCGATCCAGCTCGACGAACTCGACGAGTCGGCCATCCGGCGAAGTACCGGAGACGTGCAGCCCCGCCTTGACGAGCTGGTCACGGTAGGCGTTGTTCACCTCGTACCGGTGCCGGTGCCGCTCGCTCACCTCGGTACTGCCGTACGCCTCGGCGACGATGGAGCCTTCGGTGAGGGTCGCCGGGTACGCGCCCAGCCGCATCGTGCCACCCAGGTCACCCCGGCCGGCGACGATGTCCTGCTGATCGGCCATGGTGGCGATGACCGGATGCACCGCCTCGGCGTCGAACTCCAGGGAGTTCGCGCCGTCCAGACCAGCCAGGTGCCGAGCCACCTCGATGGTCATGCACTGCAGGCCCAGGCAGAGCCCGAGCAGTGGGACGCCGTTCTCCCGGGCATACCGGGCGGCACCGATCTTGCCTTCGATGCCCCGGACACCGAACCCGCCGGGGATGACGATGCCGTCGACCCCGGCCAGGGCCGCCGTCGCGCCAGTCGGGGTGACACAGTCGTCGCTGGGTACCCACCGCAACTCGACCCGGGCCCGGTGGCCGAAGCCGGCTGCCCGGATCGCCTCGCTGACCGACAGGTACGCGTCGGGCAGGTCCACGTACTTGCCGACCAGGGCGACGGTGATGGTGTGTCGGGGCTGGTGCACCCGCTGCAGCAGGTCGTCCCAGCCGTCCCAGTCCACGTCGCGGAAGGAGAGGTTCAGCCGGCGCACCACGTAAGCGTCGAGCCCCTCCCGGTGCAGCACCTTCGGGATGTCGTAGATGCTCGGCGCGTCCGGTGCGGCGATCACCGCCTCGGCGTCCACGTCACAGTAGAGGGACAGCTTGTGCTGCAGCTTCTCCGGGATGTCCCGGTCCGAACGGCACACGATGGCGTCGGGTTGGATACCGATGCTGCGCAACTGGGCCACCGAATGCTGAGTGGGCTTGGTCTTCAACTCCCCGGAGGGGGCGAGGTAGGGAACCAGCGAGACGTGCAGGTAGAAGCAGTTGTCCCGGCCCAGGTCGTGGCGTACCTGACGGATCGCCTCCAGGAACGGCAGCGACTCGATGTCACCGACCGTTCCGCCGACCTCGGTGATCACCACGTCCGGGGTGCGGCCGTCGTCGTCCGGGTCGGCCATGGCCAGGATCCGAGACTTGATCTCGTTGGTGATGTGCGGAATCACCTGGACGGTGTCACCCAGGTACTCACCACGCCGTTCCTTGGCGATCACCTCGGAGTAGATCTGGCCGGTGGTCACGTTGGCCTTACCGGACAACGCCCGATCGAGGAAACGCTCGTAGTGCCCCACGTCGAGATCCGTCTCGGCACCGTCCTCGGTCACGAAGACCTCACCGTGCTGGAACGGATTCATCGTGCCCGGGTCGACGTTGAGGTACGGGTCGAGCTTCTGCATCACCACGCGAAGCCCCCGCGCGGTCAGCAGGTTGCCGAGACTGGAGGCGGTGAGCCCCTTACCCAGCGAGGAGGCGACGCCTCCGGTGACGAATACGTGCCTGGTCGTCCGTGCTGAAGGGGCCAAGGCCTGCTCCCGTGTCGTCCGTCGCGGTCGTGCAGACCGCCGAGCCGATCAGCGAAGTGATCACGCGATCCACGGGATTCCACGGTAACACCTCCTCGACGGCACGCCGGTGGCGCACCCGGTACCGCCACCGGGTCACCCGGTCGCGACCTCGGCCGAAGACCGTGCACCCGGACCGCCGGTACCAACCGGGCCGGTGTCGTCCGGACCAGTACCGCCCGCACCGCCACCGGCTGGCCCGCCGTCGCCTGGACGGTCCACCCCCGGCCTGGTCCGTTCCGCCGCGTGGTCGAGCACCCGCAGTGCCGACAGCGCCGCCATGGGCACCACCACCGCTGCCGCAGCCCCGGCCACGTCCAACGCGACCGCACCCAGCAGCCCGCCGATCACCGCCGCCACCGCGGTACCCGCCATCGCGGCCCGGATGGCCGGGTAGATGCCGAACAGCCGCATCAGCCCGCCCCAGGGCTGCAGCAGCGCAAACCAGACCAGCAACGCCCCGGCCAGCGCCAGCACCGTCAGCGGACTGTTCACCAGAGTCTCGAAGCTGGCGGCGCTGGACCGCTGCACGGTCAGCCCGCCGGTGCCGTCGCCGAGCGCCGCCAGGAACCGGCCGAGACTGCCCCGTTCCGCCGGATCCCGACCCAGATCCACCACCGCGAACCCGACCGTCACGGCCAGCCCGGCCATCGCCGCCCAGGCGAGCCGGGTCAACGTCAGCCAGCCGCCCGCGCTGATCGCCGCCGCCACGCTCACTCCGGCGGTCAGGGCGATCGCGCCGATCGAGTCGGCACCCAGATACGGGCTGCCGACGATCACCACGGCGGCTCCGCCCACGACCACCATGACCGGCGGCCGCCAGCCACGGCGTACCCGCTGGGCGAGCCAGCCGGCGCTGAGCAGCGCAGCGGCGACGAACACGCCGAGCCCGACGGTACTCAGACCGGCGTAGCGGCCCCCCTCCAGAGCGGAGTAGCCCACGACCGCGTTGAGCTGCAACCGGGCACCGGTGACGACATCCAGACCGACGGCCAGCGTGGTCAGCCCGGCCACCGCACCCAGCGGACCCAGGGTGGTGCGGTACCCGGGAGTGAGGCGCACCAGCAGCGTCGAGGCGGCCAGCACCACGGCGGTCAGCCCAGCGAACGAGGCCGCCGGATGCGCGGCGCGCCACCACGGTGCCGCCTCGGCGATCAGCGCCGCCGGGATTGCCAAGGCGGCGGCGACAAGCAGCATCTCCACCGTCGCCACCACCGCGCGCGGCACCGGTCTCGGCCCGTAGGGACCGGCGTCCCGGCGAGCCCTACGCAGCAGCGGCAGCACCACCACTGCGAGCGCCACCTGGACGGCGGCGAGCAGGACGAAGAATCCACCAGTCACCTGGCCCCGGGCGGCGGCCTCCCGGTCCGCGTCCGCCGGCTCGGCGATCGCGGCGGACAGATCGGCCGGCCGACCTCCGACGGACTCCGCGGGCCGGCCGAGGAACGGCCGGTCCGGCATCGGACGTCCCAGGGCGGCCAGCGCGGTCGGGGCCAGATCGACAAGTTGCAGGTAACCGCGGCGATCCGTGCTCGGCGAGATCAGCCAGCCCGCCTCCCAGCCGGGCCCGTGAGCGACCGCCAGGTGCAGACGGGACGGCCGCTCGGTGTCGGACACCCCGGCAACGATCACCAGTGAACGTGGCGGTCGAGCCTGGAGTACGCGAGCCAGTTCGGCGTCGGCGGCCTCGGCCGCCACCGCCCGCGCCGCCGGATCAACACCACTCACCGTACCGAGATCGACGATGCTGAGCACGCAGGAACCGAGCAGCCCAGCCGGTTCCTCGGGCAGCGTCGGCGCATACCGGTCGACGCGACCGAACGGTCGGGCGGCAGCCACCGCCGCGCTCGGCCCGACCGCCACCGAACACCGAACCGACTCCGACAGCGCACCCGGCATCGTGCCCCACGGCAGCCGCTCCTGGTTGTGCAGAACGACACTTTCCTGATCCGGCAGATTCGCCCCGATGCCGTCCGGCTGTTCCAGGGGCACCTCGACGGGGGAACACTCCCCGTCACCGCCACGGCTGCCGGGCCAGGCAGCGAAACTGCCCGCCCCCAACGTCAACCAACCGTCGACCGGACAGGTGGGCCGGTGCGCCGACCGTACCGACAGCGAGCCGATCGAACCTTCCCGGGCCAGCCGCCACAGCGTCGGGGTACGCTCCGCGTCCACGTCGTCCCAGCGCAGCCCGGCCACCCCGACGAGGACCACGAAGTCGGCGCTTGGTCGAGCCGGTGGACTCTGCGGGCGGACGGTCAGCGCGGTGACCCCGAGCGCCACCACCACCACGGTGAGCAGGATCGGGCCGATACGGCGCACCATCACCGGCGTCCCGTCGACGGTGCGTCGGCGTCCGGCGTGGCCGGGCCGGGCACCAGCTCGGTGTAGAGCGCCAGCAAATGGGTGAGGGTCTGCGCCTCGGTCGGCCAGGTGGACGCCCGCGCCACACCACGCCGCGCCAGCTCTGCCCGGTAGGAGTCGTCGTCAAGCAGGCCGCGCACCGCCGCGTCGACCGCGTCCACATCACCCGGTGCCACCAGCACCGCCGCGTCGCCGACAAGTTCCGGTAGACCACCCACCGCGGTCGCCACCAGCGGTACCCCCGACCGCAGCGCCTCCTGCGCGAACAGCTGACGTGCCTCCCAGTCGCTGGTGACCACCGCAAGGTCAGCGCCGGTGAGCAGATCAGCCACGTCGGTGCGGTGCCCCAGCAGGGTGACCGGTGCCCGGGCCGCGCTGACCCGGGCCGCCAGCGGCAGATAGGCCGGTCCGCTACCGGCGATCACGACAACCGGAGGCGGGGTGCGGTCCCGCCACCGGGCGGCAGCGTCCACCAGCACGTCGTACCGCTTCTGCGGGTGCAGCCGACCCACCGACAGGATCAACGGCTGGTCGGCGGCGACGGAGAACTCGGCCCGCACGGCGGCGCGACGACGCTGCGGCGCGGGCAGCTCCGGTGCGGCGACCGGGGCGAGGCGGGCATCTCCCGCACCCAACTCGACGGCCCGCGCCACCAGGTCGGCGGAGGCACCGAGGGTCACCCGGGCCCCCCGGGCCACGATCCGCTCCACCAGCCGTGACAGCGCACCACGAACCCCACCGGCCAACACCGCGTTGTGCCAGGTGACCACGAGCGGAGCCGCCGGCCGGGCCAGTACCGCGACCAGCCCGGCACGCAGCCCGTGCGCGTGCACCACGCCCACCTGCTCGGAGGCGAGCAGCCGGCGCAGCACTCCGACCGCGCGGGCGTCGGCCGGCGTGGGACTCGCCGGGATCTCCACCGGCTGGAATCGGGCGCCGGTGGCCACGAAGTCGAACTGGTCCTGAGTCGCCGCCGGGCCGCAGACCAGCACCGGCTGTCCGACCGCGGCCAGCCCCCGCGCCACCGACCGGACATGCTGGCCGACGCCGCCGGTGCTGGACGCCACCAGCAGCAGCACCGTCCCCGGGCGGCCCGCATCGTCCGCCGCCCCGCGCGTCGCGCTCACCCCACCAACCCTCCGCTCACGACTGCGGGGCTCGCAAGCTCACTCCTCGCGCTCACCCCACTAACCCTCCGCTCACGACTGCGGGGCTCGCAAGCTCACTCCTCGCGCTCACCGGGAAGCCTCCTCCTTCCGGTCGCCTGGCCGGGCCCGGCGCAGGCGTCGCCCAAGGCCGGTCAGCAACGGCCGCAGATCCTCCCGGTCGACCAGCCACACCACGGCGACAAACACCACAGCGACCAAGGCTCCGGACAGCATGCCCTGCATCAGCGCCGTCCACCGCGCCGGGGGGTCACCCCCGGCGTCCAGCAACCGCAGGGTCGCCACGGCGGCGACGCAAGCCGCGACAGCCGCCAGCAGACCGGCGCCGCCGGCCCGACCGGCACCAGCCAGCGCCTCCCGGCCAGCAGTACGGGCCACCGCCACCAGCAGCAGCACACCGAGCAACAGCATTCCCGCCGAGTTGGCCAACGCCACCGCCAGCACCCGATCGGCCACCGGCAGCAGCACCGACAGCGGAATCAGCACCAGCGGCACCGCCAGCCAACCGGCGGTGATGGTGACAGCCGCCGCCCGGGTCGCGCCACGGGCGTACAGCGCGCGGGACAGCACCGCGAACAGCCCGTACCCGAGCAGCCCGGGGGCGTAGCCGGTGATCGCCGCAGCGGTCGCGGCGCTGTCGAGCGGGAAGAACCGGCCGATCGGGCCGGCCACACCGACCAGGGCGGCAGACCCCAGAAAACTGCACAGCAGCACCCCCCGCAGGGTCGCCGACAAAACGGCACGGTAAGCCCGCTCGTCCACCCCCGCCGCCGCGGCCAGATCCGGGTAGGCGGCGGTGGCCAGCGGCACGGCCAGCACCGCCCAGGGCAGCAGATAGAACGTCTGCGCCAGGTTGAACACCTGGAATGCCTCGGTCTGGCCGCTGGAAAGCCGGTAGAGGATCACCGCCAGCGCCACCTGCTGGGCGGTGACCGTCACCACACCCGCTACCGCCAGCCCACGCAACCGGACCCGGGCGGCGGTCGGGAACGCGTACCCGGGACGCAGCGTCAGCCGCAGCCGTCGCAGCGGAATCAGCAGCGACAGCGAGAGCACCACCACGCCGAGGGTGGTGCCGGCCGACAGGATCAGCTCGCCGCCACGCCCGGCCTGTGCCACGCTGGCTCCGGTGCCGGCGACCCCGGCGAAGACCAGGTAGACGACGACCACCGTGAGGCTCGACAGCAGCGGGGCGATCACCGGCCAGGCGAACCGCCGGTGCGCCTGGAGCACGCCGGTGAGCACGATGCCGATTCCGTACAGCGGCAGTTGCGGTGCGAAGACCCGCAGCATCCGGGCAGCCGCCGCCAACTCCTGCGGCGGTCGGCTGTCGCCGAGCAGGGCAATGATCGGCCCGGCGCCCAGCGCCACCAGCACCGCCAGCGGCACGAGCAGCGTCACCGTCCAGGTGAGCAGGGCGCCGGTGGTGGCCGCGACCGCCCGCCGGTCCCCCGCCGCGACCGCTCCGGCGAGCAGCGGTACGACCAGGCTGGCCAACGCCCCACCCGCGACGATCTCGAAGATGATGTTCGGGATGCTGTTCGCGAGCACATACATCGCGCCCAGGTCGCTGTCCTGCACCACCCAGGTGAACACAGCGGTACGCCCGAAGCCTGCGAGCCTGCTGACCACGGTGAGTACGGCGATGAGGGCCGCCGCTCCGGCCACCCGGCCGGCGCCGGCGAAGGGGGCCGGTCTGGTCACGTCAGTCGACGCGTCGACCCAGCGCGTCGAGTTCACGCAGCCCTGGGGTGCTCGCGATGACCTTCGTGAAGCTCACCTTCTCGCTGGCGGCCGTGAGCCCGGCGAGGACGGCGAGCAGCCCGGCCCGGCCGACCGGTCCGGTGCGGGCGGCCAACGCCACCCCGAGCACCGCGCCGAGAGCGTTCGCACCACTGTCGCCGAGCATCACGTCCTCGGCGAGGTCGGCGGGGAGCAGCCCGGCAGCGGCACCGACCGCACCCGAGGCGAGCCCGCCGTGCCGGCCACCGCTCAACGGCACTCCGAGCAGCAGACCTGACTTCAACGCCCGGCCGGGGCGCAGGTCGAGCAGGTTGACCAAATTCGCCGTACCAGCGACCACTCCCGCACCGAGCAGCACGTCGAAGCCCAGGCCGACGGTGCTCTGCCGCTGCCGGCGGCGGTGCCCAGCCACCCCCGGGTCGGTGGTGAGCAGGATCGACGCGCCCAGACCGGCGGCACCCACTCCAACGATCTTGACGAGGCCGGCGGTGATCCGACCCTGCCGCAACGCGGCAAGGTGCCCGGCGAAGCCCTTGGCCGCCTTCTGCTCCGGGCGGGCCCCGACGACGTCGTCGTAGAGGCCCACGGCACCGGCACCGAGCCCGGCTACCAGGGTCGCCGCCCCGGCCGGCACGCTCGCCGCCCCGCCGGCTGCGGCACCCGAGGCGCCCAGCGCGAGTGCCGGGCCGGCGGCCAGGGTCACAGTACGACCGCGGAAGTTGCTCCGCTCCAGTGCCGGCGCAGGCGGTGCGGTACGGATGACCCGCAACGCGTACCGGGCTCCGACCGCCCCGATCGCGGTCAGCACAAGTCGACCGAGGACCGTCACGTCGCCGTCCCGTTCACGCACGCCATCCCCTCCCGCCGACCGGCGGAAATCGTCGAACCCGGGCGCCGGGTTCCTCGTCGGATCAGTGAACCCTCGTCGGCCTGCGTCGCACGACGTGTACGCACCTCTCGTCGAACCGTGTGGGAGGGCGGGGAAGGTTCACTGGGGCAGTTTAGGCACCAGCGAGGCGGCGCTGTCACCGACGCCGTAGTGGCCGGCCTTGCGCTCGTCGAGCTGCTGCACGAGCGCCAGTACGGTGACCAGCTGCCCTTGAACGGTGTTGGCGTTGTCGATTGTCGAGATGGTCTGGGCGAGCACCGCGTCACCTCGGACGAAAGCCACCAGGTTGCCGCCGGCCGAGCCGTTGCCGGCCGCGATGATGCCTCCGGTCCGGTCGAACTGCTCCGCGATCTTGACGACGGACTCGTCCTTCCTGGCGGAATCCTTGTCCACGTACGGCTGCCCACTGACCACCACCACGGCCTCCGACGGCGCGGTGATCCGGTCGGCGGTGGTCAGGTAGTTCGCGTTGCCGTACGCGGCCAGTACCGCCCGACGATCCGCCTCGGTGACCGGCTCGGCGCTGGCGGGCTGATCCAGAAGCACCGTGGCCAGCAGGGCGCTGGACGTCTCGACGCCGTGGCCGTTACCGGGCAGCCCCGCGGTGGGCGCGTCGGTCGGTTGGGCCGCGTTGACCGCCAGTTCCAGCAGGTCGTTGTTGTTCTCCGGGTTGATGAACTTGTCCTGCAGGTCGATCCGTCCGGTGACGTCGGCACCGGCCAACTGGAGCATGTTGAGCACACCCTCCGTGTGGTCGCGACCGGTGGGTAGGCTGAGTACCAGCACCCGCTTGCCACTCAGAGTGCCCGGCAGCCACGCCTGTGCCATCTCGGCGGCGAACTCCTCCTCCAGCTCCAACTCCCGTTGCATGTTCTGGACCGCCTGCCGCATCTGCTGGTTGTCCTTGCGCAGCTCGTTGACGGTCTCCCGGAGCGAGTCCGCGACCGGGCCGTTGAGCGCGGCGGTACCGACCACCAAGCCGATCGCCAGGGCCAGGAAGACCGCGGTCAGGGACACCACGTGGTACCGGAAGTTGATCACGCTTGAAGCCTCTTGATCGGTCGGGAGCTAGAAGAGCTGGCCGAGCTGAAACACGAAATTGTCCCACCACTCGGAGACCACGCCCAGGTACGCCTTACCGACGGTGGAGACGGCCACCGCAGAGGCCATGGCGGCGAGTGCCGAGAGGACCAGCAGCAACAAGGACGACCCGGAGATGCTCTGCCGGTACAGCCGGCTGACGCCCTTGGCGTCGACCAACTTGCCGCCGACCTTGAGCCGGGTGAGGAACGTCGACGCCATGCCACCGCGCCCCTTGTCGAGGAACTCGACGAGCGTGGCGTGGGTACCCACCGCGACGATCAGCGAGGCGCCCTTCTCGTCGGCGAGCAGCATGGCGAGGTCCTCACTGGTGGCGGCGGCGGGGAAGGTGACCGCCGGCACTCCCAGGCCACTGACCCGGGGTAGCCCCGGTGCCCGACCGTCCGGGTACGCGTGCACGATCACCTCGGCACCGCAGCGCAGCACGTCGTCGGTGACCGAGTCCATGTCACCGATGATCATATCGGGGGTGTAGCCCGCCTCGACCAGGGCGTCGGCTCCCCCGTCCACGCCGATCAGCACCGGCTTGAACTCCCGGATGTACGGGCGCAGCACGTCCAGGTCGGCCTTGTAGTCGTAGCCCCGGACCACGATCAGACAGTGCCGGCCCTGCACCTCGGTGGCGATCTCGGGCACCCCGACACCGTCCAGCAGCAGGTCGCGCTCCTGCTTGAGGTAGTCCATGGTGTTGGCGGCGAACGCCTCCAACTGCACCGACAGCCCCTCCCGGGCGTCGGTCATCGCCTTGGCCACACTCTCGGTGTCCTGCAGGCTGCCGTGCGCCACCGGGTCGCCGTCCAAGTAGACCGTGTTGCCCTCGACACGCACCGTGTCACCCTCACGGATCCGTTCGAAGACGCCCTCGCCGAGGTCGTCGAGCAGCGGAATGCCCGCCGAGATCAACACCTCCGGCCCCAGATTGGGGTAGCGGCCGGATACCGACGGCTTGGCGTTGAGCACCGCGCCGACCCCGACCGCGACAAGCGAGTCGGCGGCGACCCGGTCCAGGTCGACGTGGTCGATGACCGCGATGTCGCCGGGGCGGAGCCGGCCGACCAGCCGCTTCGTACGGCGGTCGAGGCGCGCGATGCCGAGGATCTGTCCCGGTTCCGCGTTCCGGGCCCGGCGCAACGTGGGTAGACGCATCGTGACCATCCTGGCATGTGAGGCAGGCGAATCTGTCGCGACATGCCTGAGCAGGGCCGCCCACCCAGGGAAGCACACCTGAGCGAAGGCCGGTGTGCCTCCGCTCACACTCACGCTCTCAGGACCGCCGTTCCCGGGCGGCGACGGCCAGCAGCTCCTCCGCATGCGCGATACCCAGATCCGAATCGGGCAAACCAGCAAGCATCCGGGCGAGTTCCCGGGCCCGCTCGGTGTCCTCGACCACCCGTACCCCGCTCGTGGTGACCGCACCGCCGGTGTCCTTGGCCACCACCAGGTGACGGTCAGCGAACGCGGCGACCTGCGGCAGGTGGGTCACCACCAGGACCTGGTGACTGCGGGCCAACCGGGCCAGCCGACGGCCGATCTCCACCGCCGCCTGACCCCCCACACCCGCGTCGACCTCGTCGAAAACGAGGGTCGGTGGGCCGCCGGAACCGGCGAAGACCACCTCGATGGCGAGCATCACCCGGGACAGTTCACCACCGGAGGCCCCCCGTTGCAGCGGCAGTGACGGCGCACCGGGATGCGCCAACAGCCGCAGCTCGACCTCGTCGCCGCCGTCGGGCCCGACACCGACGTCGACCCCGTTGACCGGTAACGTCGGTTCGGCACGACCGGCCGGTCGAGGCAACACCGCCACCTCGATCCGCGCGTGCGGCATCGCGAGACCGGCCAGCTCACCGGTGACCTGCTCAGCGAACCGCGCCGCCGCCTCCTGTCGGGACACCGACAACCGGCCGGCCAACTCGGCGACCTCCCCGGCCAGTCTGGACGCCTCCCGATCGAGCTCGTCGAGCAGCTCGTCGGAGTTGTCCAGCTCGGACAGTCGGGTCCGGGCCCGCTCCGCCCAGGCGATCACCCCGTCGACGTCGTCGGCGTACTTGCGGGTCAACGCGCGCAGCGCGGCCCGGCGCTCGTAGAGGGCCTGCAACCGGGCCGGGTCCGCGTCCAGTCCGGTGAGGTACGTGGACAGCTCCACCGAGACGTCGGCGACGAGCGTGGCCGCCTCCTCCAGACGGACGGCAAGTTCGCCAAGCACCGGATCAGTGCCGGTCTGCGCCTCCAACGTGCGGCGGGCGGTGCCCAGCAGCGTCGAGGCGTCCGGGGTGTCGTCGGTCGCCTCCAACCCACCGGCCACACACTGATGGGCGAGCTGCGCTGCGGTACGTAGACCCTCCGCGTGCTCCAGCCGCTGCGCCTCCGCCTTCAGCTCGTCGTCCTCACCCGGCTGCGGATCGACCCGGGTGATCTCGTCGAGACCCAACCGCAGCAGGTCCGTCTCCTGATGCCGTTCCCGTGCGTTGCGGCGCCGGTCGGCCAGTTCGTCGACCACCCGACGCCACCGGGTGAACGCGTCCCGCGTCGCGTCGAGCAGCTTCTCGTGCTCGGGTCCGGCGAACCGGTCCAGTGCGGCCCGCTGTTCGGCCGGGCGCAGCAGTCGCAGCTGGTCGGACTGGCCGTGCACGGCAACCACCTGCTCACCCACCTCCCCCAGCATCGCCACCGGCATCCCGCGCCCGCCCAGGTGGGCCCGGGACCGGCCCTCCACCGTGACGGTGCGGCTCAACAGCACGCCGCCGTCCTCGTCGGGCTCACCCCCGGCATCGGTGATCCGGGCGTGCACCGTCTCCGCCACCCGACCACGGAGGCGCAACCGCCCCTCGACGACGGCCCGGCCGGGCTCGGCGCGTACCCGTCCGGCGTCGGCCCGGCCACCGAAAAGCAGGCCGAGCCCGGTCACCACCATCGTCTTACCGGCACCGGTCTCGCCGGTGATGACGTTCATGCCGCCGGTCAACGGCAGTGTCGTGTCCTCGATGACGCCCAGTCCGGTGATGCGAAGCTCCTCCAGCACAGCAACCGACAGTAGACGCGTGGCACGACACTTGACCAGCCGGCACGGCCGTCTGGGTCAGCGGCGATTGCCCCGCCAGCCGTGCACCGGCAGGTCGAACTTGGCCACCAGGCGTGCCGTGAACGACCGGTCCCGCAGCCGGACGATCCGCACCGGCAGGGTCCCCCGCCGCACCGTGACCCGAGCACCCGGCGGCAGGTCGTAGACCCGTCGACCATCGCAGCAGAGCACCGCCAGGGTGGTGAACGGGTCGACGGTTATCGCCATGGTGGAGGTGGGGGCGGTGACCAGCGGCCGGCTGAACAACGCGTGCGCGCTGATCGGCACCAACAGCAGCGCCTCCACCTCTGGCCAGACCACCGGCCCACCACCGGAGAAGGCGTACGCCGTCGAGCCGGTGGGCGTGGCGCAGACCACGCCGTCGCAGCCGTACCGGGACAACGGTCGACCGTCGACGTCGACGAGCAGCTCCAGCATCTGGGCCCGCTCGCCCTTCTCGACGCTGATCTCGTTGAGGGCCCACGACTCGATGGTCGGTCCACCGTCGAACTCAGCCGTCACATCGAGGGTGAGCCGCTCGTCGACGCTGTAGTTGCGGCTCACCACGTCGCGGACCGCCACGTCCAGATCGTCGATCTCCGCCTCGGCGAGGAAACCGACCTTGCCGAGGTTGATGCCGAGCAGCGGTACCTTCGCCGGCCTGGCCAGCTCGGCGGCGCGCAGGAACGTGCCGTCCCCACCGAGCGCGAAGACGATCTCAGCGCCCTCGGCCGCCTCCGGTCCGGTCACCGGCACCACGCCGGGCAGGTCGAGATCCTCGGCCTCCTCCGCCACCACCCGGACCTCGAACCCGGCGGAGATCAGGTCCGCCGCGACCGTACGGGCGTGTTCGGTGCTGCGCCGACGGCCGGTGTGCGTCACCAACAGGGCCGTGCGGGTCACCGCGACGACCGCCTGCAAACACCGCGTTCGTGGTTCGTCCACCGCAACCAGCTCACGTGGCCACCTCCTCCGTCGCCTCGTCCGACCCGTCGCCGGACCTGACCGGGCCACCCGGCCCGGCCGCCACCACGGCCCGCACCTGGTGCGGGTCGGCCGGTGGCGCGTCCCGGCGTAACCATACGAAGAACTCGACGTTGCCGCTCGGCCCCGGCAGCGGGCTGACCGCCAGATCCGCCAGCCCCAGCCGCAACACCTCAGCCGCCGCGGCGACATCGAGCACCGCCTGTGCCCGGAGCTCCGGATCGCGCACCACGCCACCGGCACCGACCCGCTCCCGGCCCACCTCGAACTGCGGTTTCACCATCAACGCAAGATCGCCGTCGGGCCGGGTACAGGCCACCAGGGCCGGCAGTACCAGCCGCAACGAGATGAACGACAGGTCGGCGACGGTCAACTCGACCGGGCCGTCGATCACCTCGGGGGTCAGCGTCCGCACGTTCGTGCGCTCTAGGACCCGTACCCGTTCGTCGTTGCGCAGCGACCAGGCCAGCTGCCCGTAGCCGACGTCCACCGCGACGACCTCGGCGGCGTCGGCGCGCAGCAGTACGTCGGTGAACCCGCCGGTGGACGCACCGGCGTCGAGGCAGCGCCGACCGGCCACCACCAGACCCGCGGGCGCGAACGCGGCGAGCGCACCGGCCAGCTTGTGTCCGCCCCGGGAGACGTACTCTGCGGTGGGGTCGGTGCCGCTCACCAGCAGCGGATCAGCGGGATCGACCATTGCGGCGGCCTTACGGGCCGGCACCCCACGCAGCTGTACGCGGCCGGCCTCCACCAGCGCGGCCGCCTGCTCGCGGGAACGGGCCAGACCGCGACGGACGAGTTCGGCGTCCAACCGGTTACGCCGTGCCATGGACGGACGCGCCTCCTCATGTCTGGTCGATGGTGGCCAGCGTCTCCCGCAGCGTCTGGTACGCGGCCTCGTACTCGGCGATCTGATCGGCGGGGCCGAGTGCCGCGGCGTTGGTGATCGCCTGCACCGCAGCGTCGACCGCAGGATGGCCGTCGTCCGGACCGCTCACGTTGATCGAAGGCTGCGGCGGGCCAGGCCGTGGGGCCGGCGGTGGGCCGGGCCGTGGGGCGGTCATGCCGCCTCCGGTACGGCCGGGCGGGCGGGGTGGCTGACTGCCGCGCCACCGCCGAGCATCCCGGCGGGTCGCCCGGTCACGTGCCGCCCTCCGATCGGGGGCGCCTCGATGCGGCCTTGGTTACCGCCTTCTTCGCCACGGCCTTCTTCGCCACCGCCTTCGCCGGTGGGGCCGCGGCTGCGGTGTGCGGCGTACCGACTGTGGAGGTCTCGACCGACCCGGCAGCCGACACCGGTCCCGATGCGGTGCCGGCGGTCGCCACCCCGGCAGCCCGCAGCTGGCGTTCCACGTCACGCAGCCGGCGGTCCAGCTCGGCGACCTCCTCGGCGGTTGCCAGACCGACGGCTCCTAGTGCCCGCTCGACTTCGAACCGCACAAGCTTGGTGAGGGCCTCCCGGTTGGCCGCTCCAGTCGACCGCAGCTCCTCGGCGAGGGCCTGCAACTGGGCCGCCGTCGCACCGGTCGACCCCATCGCCCGGCGTACCGCGTCCTGCGCCTTCTTCCGCGGCGCCTCCGTCAGGCCCATGGCCAGTTCGAGGTAGGCGCGCCACGCATCCTGCATGCCTGAGTCCTTTCGCCCGGCGGCTGTGCAGGTGTCACGCTACCCGGCCGTCGGAACCGTCCTGTGCGGTACGGTGCGGGAGACGAGGCGGGTGTCGAGGAGGCGATCGGTGGCCACGGTGGACGAGTGCCGGCAGGCGTTGCACGATCTTGCCGCCCGGCTCGAACGCAACGCGGAGACCGTCCGTGACCGCGTGGACCTGGATCGCACCCTGGCCTGCCGGATAACCGATCTGGAAACCGCCTTCCACGGGCGGCTCACCGGCGGACGGCTCGTCGAACTCGCCGACGGCGACGACCCCAAGGCGAAGATCGCCATGAGCACCACCAGCGACGACCTACTGGCCCTGGTGCGCGGCGAACTCGACGTCACCCGGGCGGTCGCCAACCGCCGTGTGTCGATCAAGGCGAACCCGTTCGATCTGATGAAGCTGCGCAAACTGCTCTGAACCAACCAGAGCAGTCCGCTGTGCCGGTGTCAGGACGCCAGGCCGAGCTGCGCCAACACCGGTGCCGCCGCCGGTGACCCCGACCGGACCGGACCGGACCGGTCGCTGTGCCAGGCAGCCGCGCAGAGCGCGGCAAGCGCGCCCAGGGTTCGTCCTGAGCCGGACAGCCGCAACCCTTCGGTTCCGACGGTCACCTGCCATCCGCCGTACTCGGCCGCCGACGCCGGTACCCGCACCACCCCCTCGGGGTCGAAAAGCCCGGTCAGGTCCCAGGAGACGTACGTCGGCCGCCGCTCGGCGGGTGCGGCGAGCAGCTCGACGGCGTCACTGACCCCGGTGAGGACCAGCAGGCTGTCCAGGCCAGCCCGGTTGGCGCCCTCGATGTCGGTGTCCAGCCGATCGCCCACGACCACCGTCCGGCCGCTGTCGGCCCGCCGGGCGGCGGTGGCGAACAACTCCGGCGCCGGCTTACCGACGACCTCGTCCGGGTTCCGGCCGAGCGCAGTGGCCAGGGCGGCCACCAGTGCTCCATTGCCCGGCAATGGGCCTCGCCCGCTGGGCAGGGTCCGGTCGGTGTTCGTGGCCACCCAGATCGCGCCGGCCCGAACCGCCACTGCCGCTTCGGCCAGATCTGCCCAACCCACCTGCGGGCCGTACCCCTGGATCACCGCGACCGGAGCCTCGTCGGCTGTGGCGACCGGTTTGAGCCCAGCCTCGCTGATCTCGGCCCGCAGCGCGTCGGCCCCCACCACGAGCACCGGCGCGCCGGACGGCAGCCGCTCACCCAGCAGTTCGGCAGCTGCGGCGGCGCTTGTCAGAACCTCCTCCGGTCGCGCCGGCACACCCATCCCGGTGAGCAGGTCAGCCACGTCGGCGGCGCGACGCGAGGCGTTGTTCGTGGCGTACGCGACAGGTCGGCCCTCACCGTGCAGCCGGGTGACCGTATCGACCGCGCCGGGGATCGGCTCGTCGATCAGGTAGATCACCCCGTCCAGGTCGAAGACGACCAGGGCGTAGTCGTCCACCAGCCGGTCCCCGCTCATCGCTGCGGGGCCTCCGGCTCCGCACTCCCGTCGGCCTCGCGGCGCTGCAGGCCCGGTCCAGCTGCCTCGGCGGTGGCCGCCACGTCCATGCTGTCCGCATCCACGGCGGTTCCCCGCTCAACGACGCCGCCTTCAGCTTCGGCGGACACCACACCACTGCCGGCCACGTCGTCGTCCTGGTCGGTGCGGTCGGCGGTGGAGGGGTCGGCGTCCGGACGGGCCGGGACGGTTCCCGGCGCACCCGGATCAGCGGCCAGTTCCCCGGTCACCTCGTCCTCGTCGTCGCCCTCGATGACGACTCCGTCGAGTTCCAGCAGCCGCTCAGCGGCGTCGGTCTCCGCCTCGGTGTCCACCTCTGCGGAGCGGGAAAACCATTCCCGCGCCTCGGTCCGCCGCCCCACAGCAAGCAGCGCGTCGGCGTACGCGTACCGCAACCGTGCCGTCCACGGCTGCACGGCGTCGGCGGTCAGGTCGGACACCTGGAGCATCGCCACCGCCGCATCCCGCTGGCCGAGGTCACCGCGCGCGCCCGCAGCCACGATCAGCAGCTCGATCGCCACTGCCGGATCGAGCTTCTCCTGGTCGGCACCACGAAACAGGTCGATGGCCCGTTCGGGTCGACCGAGTGCCCGCTCGCTGTCCGCGATCACCGCGAGGTGACTCTGTGCACCGCTCATCCGGTGGTACGTCCGCAGCTCGGCGATGGCCGACTGCCACTCTCCGGCGTGGTAGGCAGCCAGCCCGACAGCTTCTCGGACCGCGGCGATCCGCGACGCGAGCCGACGAGCAGCCAGCGCGTGGGCGAGCGCCCCGGCTGGATCGTCGTCGATCAGGCGCCCCGTCGCCACGAGGTGCCGGGCGACGGTCTCCGCGACCGGCTTCGCCAGCGACAGCAGTTCCGCGCGGACCTCCTGGTCCAGGTCGGTCGCGACGATGTCGTCCGGAAGTACCGGTGCCGGCGTACCCGTGTCCTCGGTAGCACCAGGTCCGTCCCGGTCCGCACGTCGCCCGAAGCGGCCCTCACCGTCCCGATCGTCCCGGCGTGCGCCCCGCGCATCAGTCCCACGGCGAAACCCGCCGTCCCGGCGCTCGCGCTCGCCGAAGCTGCCCGCCGCTCGGTTACGGTCCCGGAAACCGCCCTCGCGCCGGTCGCCCCCGCGATAGCCGCCCTCACGGCGGTCACCCCCGCGATAGCCGCCCTCACGGCGCGAATCGTCCCGGGAGCCCTCCCGGCGGTCACCGCCGAAGCCTTCGCGACGTTCCCGGAACCCGCTGTCGCGCCTGTCGCCGTCCCGGGTGCCATCGCTGCGGCGCCCTTCGTTCCGGAAACCACCGTCCCGGCGTTCGTCACGGAAACCACCGTCCCGGCGGGCACCGTCGTGGAGTTCACCCTCGCGGTTCGCACCGCCCCGGAAACCGTCCACACGGCGTTCGCCGCCGCGCGCACCTCCACTGCGGCGATCATCGTCTCGGCGTTCACTCCGGAACCCGCCCTCGCGGCGCTCGTCACTGCGGAACCCGCCGCCCCGACGGTCACCGTCGCGGAAACCACCCTCACGACGGTCACCGTCTCGGAAACCACTGCCCCGACGGTCACCGTCACGGAAACCACCCTCACGACGGCCGCCGTCCCGGAAACCACTGCCCCGCCGGTCACCGTCGCGGGAACCACCCTCACGACGGTCACTGCGAAAGCCACCAGCGGCCCGGTCGCCGCCGGGACGTTCCCCCGCGTCACGTCGGAACCCGCCCTCACGACGGTCA
>NZ_JAASAD010000026.1 GCF_012726175.1 Micromonospora sp. HNM0581 | reverse complement strand
GTCCGGCCGCACCACCGCATCCACCGACATGACCCGGAATCAGAACAGCCAACCCCGTCGGCCCGCAGCCCGCCACGCCGCACCACCCGACAGCATCCACACAACCGCAGACCACACCCCAGGATCAACTTAAGCTACGCAGCATTGCGTGAAGGCGTCGACTCGCAAGACCCGCTACGGGCAGACGATCCGCTACCTGCAGTTGGCCCCCGCCCTCGACGTGCTCGAACAACTGTTCACCACCCGGCCGTGGCTACCCGAACCGGCAACCTCAAGCTGGATACGTACGACATCCCATGCCACATCCTGGAGAGCCACGCCCTCGGATCCGGTGATATCCCGGTTGACGCCGTGGGAGATGCTGGGCGCGTGGGGAAGCCTCGAAGCCTGCCTCGGCTGGTCGGCTGCGCAATGGCTGCGGTCGTGCTCGCTGGCGTCGTGACCCGTCTGGCCTCGCGTGACAGCGACACCGACCGGTGGCTGATCGGTGTCGGTGGCAGCCTCCTTTTCCTCATCGGCGTCTGGCAGACCGCGCAGGCCGTGCTCATGCTCTGGCGGTCCTGGCAGCTCAGGTTGTTCGGGGAGGACACGTGGGCGGTGCTGACCGACAAGGTCGGCCGCTACGACGCCGAATCCAACACCCTCTGGACGGCGCACGTGGAGGGCCCTGACTTCACGTGCACCATCGACAACGGGGTCTGGAACCCGGGGCGGGTCGGCGAGCGCGTCCTCGTCCGCCGGCACCTCCCGAGCGGCCAGATCGAGCTGCTACCAAGGCCGGCCCCGGTGGGCACCCTGATCCGCGACATCGTCGGTCCGTTCGTCTTGGTCGTCGTGGCCAGCGCCTTCACCGGGATCGGTTTCGGAGTGCTGTGGGCACTCGACCTCCTCCCGTAGGGACCAGCCGCAGGAATCTAAGATCGACAGTCGGAGACCCTGCATCGCCCACTTCGCGACCGTAACGCCCCAGGCGCTCCGCGCCACTGGCCAAGCACCACCCGGCCGGGAACCGGCCGAACCCCCGGCCAGCGGGCACAGCATCGGCACGCAATACGTGATTCCGGCTCCCGCCGCGCCTGATGTCCATCGACTCGGAAGATCCTGAACAAGCTGCGTTGCTGTCCACGTCGAGCGACCCCGATCGTGCAGGCCATCCTCGTTCTGCACCACGTCGAAGCCAACCGCTACGCAGGATGAAAAGTGCTCACTTCTGGATCTCGTCGAAATACTCGGATCCAGAGCGGTCACGTCGTCGACCCAGGATCGCCGCAGCTCGTCATCCCGCCCCGTTCTCGCAGACCATGCCGCAAGTTCCGGCGCGTGCGGATTGCGACGAGCCGTTCATCCCAGGAGGTGTTCGGCGAGCAGCCCGAGCCCGATGAGCACCATGCCGGCTCCTGAGACGCAGCTGACGGCCCGGGCCGCCCTGGGTCGCGTGTCGAGCACCGTGCGGGCGAACAGCCCCATCACGGCGTAGAAGACGCCGCAGGTGGCGGTGAAGAGCATTCCGAGCAGGGCCAGCTGCACCGTGAGGGGCCACTCCCAGCGGGGGTTGGCGAACTGCGGCAGTAGGGCCACGAACAGCAGCAGCGCCTTGGGGTTGAGACCACTGACGCCGATGCCCCTCAACAGGGTCGCACGACCGGTACGCGCAAGCGCGTTCCGTCCGGGCACGTCTGGCCCGTTCGGTCCGGTCGAGGGCCTGTGCAGCGTCTTGACGCCCAGCCAGACGAGGTAGGCGCCGCCGAGGACCGTGAGGGTGGTCAGGACGGCGGGGGTGCCGGCGAGCAGGGTGCCGATGCCTGCGGCGACCACGGCGGTCATCGCGGTGTAGCCGATCACGAGCCCGCCGACGGCGGCCGCCACCGGGCGGCCCCGCACCGCCGCACCGATCGTGAAGGCCCAGTCGGCGCCCGGCACGATGATGAGCAGGATCGCGACGGTCCAGAAGGCGAGCACGGAAGCAACAGCCACAGCACGGCCCTTTCCAATCAGCAGATGCCGTTGGTGACACTATTCGTGATGACCCGCGAAATGGTCCCTGGTTTACCAATCTTCGTGGCCTCCTGTGGAAGGATCTGCTCCGTGGACCGCATTGATCGGAAATTCTTGCCGAGTTGCAGGCGGACGGCCGTCTCACCGTCACCGACCTCGCCGCGCGGGTGGGACTGAGCGTCTCTCCGTGCCACCGCCGGGTGCGGGAACTGGAGCGGTCCGGCGTCATCCGCGGCTACCGCGCCGTGGTCGACCCGACCGCGGTGGGCCTGACCTTCGAGGCGCTGCTCTTCGTCACGATGCGGCAGGAGGACCGCGAGACGCTGCTGGCCTTCGAGGCGGCCGTGATGCAGGTCCCGAACGTGCTCCAGGCGCAGCGCCTCTTCGGTGACCCCGACTATCTCCTTCGGATCGCCACCGCCGATCTAGGCGCATACCAGCGGCTCGAGGACGACGTGCTGGCCACCCTGCCCGGTGTCCAGGGCCTGAACTCGACGCTGGTCATGAAGAACGTCGTCGCCGAGCGCCCCCTGCCCGGCTGACGGTCCGACTCAATCTGACCGGATACTGGGACTGACACTCGAACCCGACACAACCTGACCATACATCCAGGCCGGCCACCGACTCGGAAACAGTGACCAAACTGCTAGCGATGTCGACTTTACTGCTTAACGCCGCCTGCTGGCGTAGAGCTTCGGATATGTCTGGATCTCGCGACACACTTTAATCTGCCGCCAGCCCGGTTTCCGAACCCCCGAACTCGCTAGCCACCGTACTCCCGGTGACGCTTCAGCTGCAAAAGTTTGGGATCATCCTCGGAGATCTCATAGTGATCCGCAACTTTTCCTTGACCGTCATATTTGACCGACCAAAGAAGCACACCATGGTCGTAGGTCATCTCCAGGGCCAGGGACCCGTCTTCACGGAACTCCCGCGTTACGCCGTGGCGGGCATTCAGCTTGTAGTTCGCTTCATACTTCAACTGACCGGATAGATACCAATCACGAGCCGCTCCATCCTGCGCCCCATCCACATACGATATCTCCGAAAGGCCACAACCAGGCACGTCCGCGTAACCGATCCCTGTGAAGCTGTCGCCATTATAGGTGTAAAAGAGTTCCTCGTTGTAGTCTAGCAACTCGTCCGGCACGCGATGTGGTTGCGACTTTTTGCCATCATTCATGGTTTACCTACAACTAGGGAGTGAGCCGAGAGCAGACGAAACGCGGCGGAATTGGCATTCCTTGTTGCGCCCTCGCAGCCTGACGCTATAGAAACTAAAACTGTCGTCCATCTGAGTACTCAGCCCCGCCGACTCTCGTCTCCAGAGCAATTCATTGAGACCGTGGACTGCACCATGAATTCCCGACCCACCGGGGTGTAGAGATCCAACATCCGGACCCAATCGCGCAGCAAGACTGGGGTGCAAATTGTCGATCGCAGTTCCATGGTTGAGCGACGCGACAACATCACCGGTAGCCTCGTCCTTGACGCCCGTCAGCACTGGCCCTCGCTTGCTGATAGAACGGTAGTCCGATGACCCTGGCGTGGTGATTCTCCCGTACTCGCTATGTACAGCATCGGTGAAGCCGCAGTTGTGTACGAGCAGTGGTGTTGCCGGCGAGTACATAGTACGTGTGGGATATGCGCGGTCGATTACAGAGCGTGGCCTGTCCTGCCCAGCCGCTGACCTGCGCTTCTGCGAAACGCCCTCACGCCCGGCCTCGACGGTGCTCGCCGTTGACGGCAACGCTGACGGCAGCGTGGGCACACGTCCACGTCCGGCCAGGCGCCGAAATTCACCCGGCGAGCGCCCGGCGGAGGTCCTTCATTAACAGCAGCAGATGCATCGGGTCGGTGGGGCTCGGCTCGAACTTCGCCAGGCGCAGGTAGAAGTCTCGGGCGGCATCGGATTCACAGTGGATGAGCACCGCCCGCACCCCGATGACCTCGGCAGCCACCGCGATCCGGCGAAGGGCGTCGACCGCCAGGGCCCGCCCGAGACCGGCACCCTGGACGGCACGGTCGACGCCGAGCCGGGTCAGGATCACCACCGGCTGGTGGTAGCGGCCAGCGCCTTGCCGCCGCCGTGGTGAGGCGTCCACCGGCGCGACGCTGCCGGCTGCGAGGGCGTAGTAGCCCACCACTCGCCGCTGCGGGTGCTCGACGTCGGCGACGGCGTACACCCGCGACAGGCCCGCGCGGTGCGCCTGCAAGGCGTGCTCGGCCAGCCAGACGGACTGAGCCGGCGATCCGCAGTCGAACCCGGCTGTCACATGCGCGGCGGTCAGCGGCTCGACCGGCGAGAATCGAGAGCTCACTCGCGCACCCCGCCGGGCGCGGCATCCAGGACCGTCGGCCCGCTCAGCAACTCTCGCAGACCGGCAACCTCTTGTTCCGGGCGCTCCAACGCGGCATCGAACACCCGCCAGGCATCCTCATCCAGCAGGAAAACTCGCCGGTCCGCCAGCACGTCAGCCGCGGCCTCCGTGGCCGCCTTGAGCACGAACGTCGACACGCTCGCCCCCGCAGCCTGACTGGCCGCCTCCAACAACGCCTTCTGCGCGGCATCCACCCGCAGGTGCAACCGCTCCGCCTTCGCCTCCATCACCCGAGTGTACGCACAACGTGCACCAGCCAGGCTGGCGGAGGGACATCGAATCGGAGCCTGGTCCAAACTGCTTTACGCAAATCAAGGCTGGACCGGCAGAGCCGGGCCGCGCGCACGCGCTAATACTGCAACGGCAGGTCGTGGCTTCGGCTGCTGCTCGCTCGTCATCGAGGCCGCGTGCCGGGCCCAGGGACCTCCCGGCAGCGCCGGGCCCGAGCCGGTGGCGCTGCCCGCCCCCGCGCCGGACGACGACTGGACCCGCCCACCGACCGCAGCCGATCCGGGGCGGATCGCGTCGTTCGCCGGGCAGTTGGCCGCGGGGTTCGCCGCCGCCCGCCGCGACGGCCTGCGCCGATACGGGTTCGCCGAGGAGCAGGCCCGGACCGTCTACCTGGCCTCCACGGGTGGCGCCCGGCGGCGGCACGCGGTGCCTCGGACGCCCTGGAGGGCCGCGGCGTGTTCGCGGCCGGTGCGGGGCGGACCCGGATCGGCGAGCGGCTGAGCCCGCTGCCGCTCGACCTGTACAGCGACCCGAACGAGCCGGGCCTGGAGTGTGAGCCGTTCGTGGTGGCAACCGGCGACGCCGCCGCCCCGGTGCCGGACAACGGGCTGAGCCTCACCCGGACCGGCTGGATCACCCGGGGTGAGCTGCGCACGCTCGTGGGCCACCGGCGCACCGGGCCGGACTCCGGCACCACGGTGGCGCCACGCGTCGGCAATCTGGTGCTCACCGGCGGGACCGGCGCGTCGCTGGCCGATATGGTCGCGTCGACCCGGCGCGGGATCCTGATCACCGCGCTGTGGTACCTGCGTCCGGTGGATCCGGTCCGGCTCCAGCTGACCGGGCTGACCCGTGACGGCGTGCACCTGATCGAGGACGGGCGGATCCGCGGCGTGGTCCCTGACTTCCGGGTCTACACCAGCCCGCTGACCGTACTCGGGCAGGCACGGGAGGCGGGAGTCACCGTGCCGGCGCTGCCGCGCGAGTACGGCCACCAGGACACCCGTACAGCGATGCCGGCCCTGCGCATCCCCGGCTTGCGGAGGGCGGACGCCGGTGTCGCGGCGTAACGGGCAGCGTCGGTCAGCCGGCCGTCGCGTGCGAGCGCAGCGCGCCGGTCTCCAGCCCTATCAGGTCGCAGCAGCGCAGGACCGCCTCGATGTCGCCGTCGAGCTTGAGCTTGCCGGTGACCATCGCGGCGAGCGGTGTCTTACGACCGGTGCCGATCTCGATGAAGGTCGCCGCGTCGACCGTGGCGATCATGGCCGGTGCGTCGGCCGGCCCCTTCATCGCGTGCGCCCTGCCGTCCCGGACGTCGACGTGGAAGACCTGGTCGTCCACCTCGAACTGGTACTGCTCGTCCCGGTCGGGCACCTTGTCGGGCTGGAACATCGCCTCGACCGCGAGGAAGCCCCAGTGCGGCCGGACCACCTCGCCCGGGGAGTACGGCCCGACGAACTCCATGCCCCACTTGGCCAGGCCGAGCACCATCGGGCGCAACTCCTGCCCGACCTCGGTGAGCGCGTAGGACATGCGGGCGCCGCTGTCCGACTGGACCTGGCGCACCAGGCCGCGTTCGGTCATCGACTTGAGCCGCTCGGCCAGGAGGTTGGTGCCGACGCCGGGCAGGTCGGCCAGGAGACTGCTGTACCGGCGGGGGCCCATCAGGAGCTCCCGGATGATGAGCAGCGTCCATCGCTCGCCCAACACGTCGAGTGCCGAGGCGAGCCCGCAGTACTGGTTGTAGGTGCGTCGCGCACCTGATTCTGTCCTCGTCACCCCACTGTCGTAACCGTTAGTCTTCGGGTTCATGGTCGTAGCCCCTCAGGCGGCCTTGCGCCGCCCGAAAAGCCCTCGGTTGAGTACGGGTTTCGCGGTTTCCTGGAAGTCGATCTCGGGGTCGAGTTCACGCACAGTACCTTCGATCACCAGTAGTGACAGCAGCGGGAAGATTAGCTCCGGAGCAGCGTGCACACCGAACCTGCGTTGCAGGTCGAACATCTCGGCGGCGAACGCCATCAGGCTGAACTCACGGGCCGGCAGGCCGTGGTTACGGTGGACGAGATCGGCCATCCGCTCCCAGAACGCGTCCGGGTCGGCGTCCGGCCGCAGTCCGGCCGCGCTCTCCAGGACGATCTCCGAGCAGCGGTCGCCGCGGCCGATCGCCATGTTGAGGAAGAACTCGGCGAACAGCCGTCGGAGCCGGTCGGTCAGCTGCACGCTGAAGCCGGCGTCGAGCACCACCACCTGGTACCGATCGGTGCAGTACAGGTTGCCGGGGTGCATGTCGCAGTGCACGAAACCATCCACGAAGAACATCTGGTAGATAGAGGTCAACGCGGACACGCCGAACTGCTTGCGCGCGTTTGGGGTGCAGCGAGCGGCGACGCCGGCCTCCAGACCTGGCACAAACTCCACCACGATCGACCGCGGCCGGCACGCCTCCGGGTACGTCTTGGGCACCCGGACCCGGGGGACGACCGCGAGGTTCTCCCGCAACCGGCGCAGATTGTCCGCCTCCCGGGTGAAGTCGAGCTGGCCGAGTACCGCCGAACCCATGTGGGAGACTACGTCGACCACCGGCAGGTCCCGCGCCACCGGCATCCGGGCAAGCAGGTTCGCGCTCCGGCGGAACACCTCGACGTCCAGGTTCATCAGCCGTTCGGCCTCGGGCCGCCGCAGTTTGACCGCCACCGCGCTGCCGTCGTGCAGCGTCGCCCGGTACACGCATGCGACGCTGCCGCTGGCCACCGGCACCGGAACGTCGGGCCCAGCCGGATGGCCAGATGCACCAGGCGGCGGTAGACGTAGCGCCGGGCGGCCGGGCGGCCGCGAAACACCGCGCGGGCCAGCGCACCGGTCGCGGCCGGGACGAGCACGGTGGTGGTGACGGCGGCGACATGCACGGTACGGGCGGTCAGCACTGCTCGGCCGGCCATCTCGTCAGCCCTTCGTGATGCCGGGCACCTCGATGGCCCGAAATCGCAGGGTGGTGAAGTCGCAGTACCAGATGGCCCGGCCGTCCCAGGTGACACCGGTCGGGCTGCCGGCCACCGAGTAGGACGCGACGTCGCGGCCGCCCTGGAGGTCGAACATGTTGACCGTGCCGGCGCGATGATCAGCGTATGCCAGGTAGTCGTCGGAGACGGTCAGCCCGGCGATCGGAAACCGGACCCGGAACACGTCGATCAGGTCGAAGGTGCGCTTGTCCCTCAGTTCGACCAGGCGCAGATCCTCGTACCCAAACCAGATCCCGTCCCGGGTCGCCTCCAATCCGGACAGCAGATGCCCGGGGCGCGGGTTCGGCATCTCGCCGATGCAGTTGCCGGAATGCGGTGCCAGCACCCGCAGGCGGCGCTCCTCGCCGACCACCTGGATGAGCAGGCCGTCCATCGTGGTCAGGTCCGTGCGCACCCCGGGACAGGGCAGGCGGCGCTCGACCTCACCGGTGTGCGGGTCCAACGCGATGAGCTGGTTGCTGACCGCCTCGGAGAACCAGAGGAAATCGCCGGACCAGGTGCGACCGCAGAGTTTGAGGGCACGTACCGGGATGTCCCGCGAGGACAGGGAAGTCGGCGCGGATCTCGTCGGTGAGTACGGACATCGAGTGCCCCTGTCGGGTCGACGGTGCCGGCATCGGCCCACCGGGCCAGTTAGCTACATGTATTCTTAGCGAGCCGGTTGCCATCGCGTCCATGACCTCGACGTGGGCAACTAGACCAACATCAAGTGGACCGGACCACGCGAGAACCCTCGCCGCGGCCACAACCAGCCGGACGACGGAACCGGCCCGCCACCCACCGGCCGCGGGGCCGGAGTGACGAGCCGGTCGAGAATGCCGGTCCGGGCGCTCAGCTACGCCAAATCCGCACCGCCTCGGACCACTGGGCACCGGCCTGCGCCCACAGCTCCTGGGCCGCGGGAGACAGCTCGTTGGGCGAGTCGTCCTCGGCCAACTCACCCTTGAGGTAGTCGTCGAGCCGGCTGAAGCCGTGGTCCCAGCCCGGCGCGAACTGGCCGATGCCGGCCGCCCAGGTTTCGTCGTCGAACGGCAGGATGGCGGTGTGCTGAAGGTCGACCACGGTGCCACCGCCAGCGGACGGGCGCAGGGTGATGTCCAGGTCGGACGAGCCACCACCGCCGTATTCCCAGGTCAACGAGAGGGCGCTGGGCTTGTCGCACTTCATGATCTCGCCCGAGGCGTTGCCATCAAGGGCGTACTTGCCGCCGACACGCAGGTCGCCGCTGATCGGGTAGAACCAGCGGGCGAGTCGCTCCGGATTGGTGATCGCGTCCCAGATGTCGTCGACCGGGGCGGCGAACGTGCGGCTCAGCTTCACCGTGCGCGAACGGCCGGCATCCGTGTCCTCGGCGTCGACCTCCCGGTGGATGGTCTTCAGCCAAGTGGCGGTGTCAGTCATGGATCTAGGGTCCTTTCCGGCAGAGGAGACTCCACTGTGCTAGCGACCGACCCAAGGTACCACACCTCAGCTATATAAGCGGCATCTGAAATTCTTGAACAGTTGATTTCCTAACCGCCGCGGAGGAAGGGGACCCCTCCGTCGTCTTCAATTTCATGTGGCAATGCGCCATGCGGTCGCGTCAACTCAACCACTCAGGCGGTCGACTTCAACGCGATCGGGAAACGGTCCAGGCCATCGGCCGATCCAGGCGTCTCGCCGCACCGGTGGCGCGGCCATCGCGAGCCCAGGGAAGCGGGACAGCAGACGGGGCAACGCGATCCGGGCCTCCAGCCGGGACAGTGGCGCGCCCAGGCAGTAGTGACCACCGGACCCGAAGCTCAGCGGGACGAACGGTTTCCTGGTCCTCTCGCAGCCGGGTGAGCAGGTGCGGACGCTCCAGCGCGAGCAGCTGACAGTGGCCCAGGAGAAACGTGGTCGTCTCGAACCCGGCGGTCAGCATCAGCATCATGTTGCCGACCATCTCGTCGTGACTGAGCCGTTCCCCGGTGCCGGTGATGCCCTCCAGTGCCGTGGAGACCCGCGACGCCACGTCCCGGAACCACGCGTGGTCGCGTTCCGGGACGCCCAGCAGCTCGCTGATCACCGCGATCGGCAGCCTGGCGGCGAACTCGGCGATGAAGTCGACCTGTTCGCCACCGAACGCGGCCAGCCCGTCCAGCAGCCGTTCGGTGACCCGTTCGATCGGAGCGGCCAACGCGGAACGACGGCAACCTCGCGGTCTACAGCTTCCACGCGCTCAAACACCTGACGTGCAGCAGGGGCGGCATGATCACGCTGCCCGACCAGCGGATGTGCGAGCGGGCGCGGCTGCTGCGTTGGCTGGGCATCGACCGGCGCGCGGACCGGGTGCACGCCGCCTTCTACGACGAGCAGCTCGCCGGGATCACCGGCCTGCGCACCACGGTGCGCGAGGACGGTCACGAGTCGTCGTTCTGGCTCTATCCCCTGCTGGTGGAGGACCGGACGGGGTTCATGCGCACGGTGCGCTCAGCGCGCGGCGCCGTCCCCGTCCCGGTGATCGGCCTCAGCGGACAGTGCCTGCAGGTGCTGGACCCAGAACCCGCGGAACTGATCCAGCCAGGCGTCGATCTCCTCCAGCGGCGCCGACCGGATCGAGTAGACCCGCCGGGTGCCCTCGGCTCGGACGCTGGTCAGGCCGTACTCACGGAGGATCCGCAGGTGCTGCGAGACACCGGGCTGGGAGATGCCGAACTCGCGGCGCAGAATGTCGCTGAGCACGCCGGAGCGCTGCGCCCCCTCGGCCAGCAACTCCAGAATGCGGCGCCGGACCGGATCACCGAGTACCTCGAACGCGTGCACACTTCATTATACAAGCCCCGGGGAATATAAGCAAAGGCTCATATCCGTCCGTCACTTCCGCATCTTAAAGTGGAGAAGACATGACCGTTGCCGCCGACCGGCTCGACTACAGCCACTACACAGGCCCGCTGAGCCGCGTCTACGACCTGGTCTACACCAGCCGGGGCAAGGACTTCGCGGCCGAGGCACAGGAGATCGCCGACGTGATCCGGGCTCGCCGGCCCGGCGCCGCCTCGCTGCTCGACGTCGACTGCGGCACGGGCGAGCACCTGGTCACCTGGCGCCACCTGTTCGCCGAGGTCGAGGGCGTGGACATCTCGGCCGACATGCGGGCGGTGGCCCGGGCCAAGCTGCCCGGGGTGCCCATCCACGACGGCGCATGCGCGATCTCACCCTGGGCCGGACCTTCGACGCCATCTGCTCACTGTTCAGCACCCTGGGCTACATGACCTCGACGACCGAGCTGGACACCGCGGTGGCCGCCCTCACCGCGCACCTGCCGATCGGCGGCGTGCTGGTCGCCGAACCGTGGTGGTTCCCCGAGCAGTTCCTCGACGGGCACATCGGGCACGATGTCGCCGAACGGGACGGGCAGACCGTCGTACGCCTGGTCCGCACAACCCTGGACCAGGGCACGGCCCGGTTGGAGGCGCACTACTCGACAGCCGACGCCACCGGGATCCGCAGTTTTGTCCACGTCCAGCGGTTCACCCTGTTCACCGAGGCGGAGTACCGCGCGGCGTTCGAGCGGGCCGGCTGCGAGGTGGAGTACCTGGCCGACCCGGGGGTGACGATGACCAGCACCGGCCGCGGCCTGCTCGTCGGCGTCCGGCAGCGGTGACCGCAAAGCTCGGCCGGTGGGTGCGCCCGCCGATCGGGCCCGCGCCCCGGCTCAGCCGGTGGGCAGCGCCGTCCCCAGCTCGCGCAACACTCCCCGCTGCACCTTGCCCGTGCTGGTGTGCGGCAGCATCGACACGAACTCGATCTGCCGCGGGCACTTGTATCCGGCGATCGTCGCGCGGACCAGTTCGCGCAGCTCCCCAGCCATCCGCTCGTCTCCCGACAGCGCCTCGTCGAGCACCACGAACGCCTTGACCACGGTTCCGCGCACCGGATCCGGCGCGCCCACCACCGCCGCCTCCCGCACACCGGCGTGGGTGAGCAGCACCTCCTCCACCTCGGGCCCGGCGATTTTGTAGCCGGCCGAGATGATGATGTCGTCGTGCCGGGCCTGGAACCAGTAGTAGCCCTCGGCGTCGCGGACGAACACGTCACCGGTGAGGTTCCAGCCGTCCCGCACGTACGTGCTCTGGCGCGGATCGTCCAGGTAGCGGCACCCGGTGGGCCCCCGCACGGCCGGCCGTCCCGCCGCCCCGTCCGGGACCGGGTCGCCGTGCTCGTCAAGCACCGCCGCCTGGTATCCGGGCACCGGCCGCCCGGTCGCGCCCGGACGGATGTCGTCGTCCGCAGACGCGATGAAGATGTGCACCATCTCGGTCGAGCCGATGCCGTCGATGACCCGGATGCCGGTCCGGCGCAGCACGTCCTCATAGACCGTCCGGGGCAGGTGCTCACCGGCCGACACGCAGCGGCGCAGCCGGGCCAGCTGGGGCGCGCGGCCGGCGGCCAGCATCGAGCGGTAGCCGGCCGGGGCAGTGAACAGGATCGTCGCGCTGTGCTCGGCGGCCAGGTCGGCCAGCCGCGGCGGTGGCACCTTCTCCAGCAACAGCGCCGACGCGCCGACCCGCATCGGAATACCACCAGGCCACCCAGTCCGAAGGTGAAACCGATCGGCGGGCTCCCGGTGAATACGTCGTCCGGGCGGGGCCGCAGCACGTGCCGGGAGAACGTGTCGGCGTTGGCCAGCACGTCGCGATGGAAGTGCGCGGTCACCTTGGGCTGGCCGGTGGTGCCCGAGGTCGGCGCCAGCAGGGCCACGTCGTCGGCCCGGGTGGGCACCGGCGGGAACGTGCCGGACTTGGCGGCGCAACGGGCGACCAGGTCGTCCGGGCGGTCGCCGCCGTGGACGCCCGGCGTCCGGCGGGCCAGCAGGTCGCCGGTAAACCGGTGCTCGCACAGCGCCAGCGCCGGTTCGGTCACCGCGGCCAGCGCCTCAATCTCGCGCGTGCGCAGCATCGGCATCGTGGTCACTGCCACGCAGCCGGCGCGCAGCACGCCGAACCACGCGGCCACCAGCCACGGGGTGTTCGGCCCGCGCAGCAGCACCCGGTTGCCCGGCACCAGCCCGGCGTCCTCGGTCAGCACCTCGGCCACCTGGGCGGCCCGGTGCCGC
Source organism: Micromonospora sp. HNM0581 (assembly GCF_012726175.1). Lineage (GTDB taxonomy): Bacteria > Actinomycetota > Actinomycetes > Mycobacteriales > Micromonosporaceae > Micromonospora. The sequence goes on along the minus strand of NZ_JAASAD010000026.1, from coordinate 22,353 downwards.
AGCTCGCCGTACGTCCACACCTCGTCCGGCGTGCGCAGGCAGACCCGGTCCGGGCCGTAGCGGCACACGATCTCGTCGAGCAGTAGTTCGGTGCAGTTGAGCAGCTCCGGATAGTCCAGCTCGGGCAGGTCGAAGCGGAACTCCGGTGGCTGCTCCGGCGCGGGCAGCCGGTCCCGGCAGAACGTGTCGACGTGCGCGGACGGAACCTCAGCCATCATTGCTCTTCTGATCATGCCGGGGCGGCCGCTCATGCCGCCGGGCGTGCGGCGCCAGCCACGCCACGTCCGACACCTCGGGCCGGGCGTGTGCCCAGCCCGCGACCGGCCGCCAGCCGCGGCTGCCCATGTGGTCGGCGATCCCCCGCATGGTGGCCCCGCCGCGGTAGCGGGCCCGGGCGCTGCCCTCGATCACCGCCAGGTCCAGCTGGTCAAGGTCGGTGCCGGCGAGGACGTCGAGTTCCGCGCCTTGGGCGTCGACCACAATCACGTTGCACCCGGCCTGCACATCGCGGACCGGCACCACGTCCACCGGGACCTGACGCACCACGGAGATCGGCGGCAGCGGCGGCAGCGGGCTGGCCTGCTGGTCGAATTCGGTGATGTGCAGGACGGTGCGCCCGCGGACCCGGCCGGCGGCGGCGCGCACGATCTCGCGCGGCCGGCGCCCGCCCGCCGGAGGGCCGCAGACCGGCGGCGACGTGGTGAAGGCGCAGCTTGGCGGCGAGCGCGGCGTGGTGGTCCGGGTTGGGTTCGATCAGCACCAGCCGGCGGAACCCGCAGCGGGTCAGCGCCGCGATCTCCTGCCCGGTGTGCGCGCCGACCTGCACGATGCCGAGCGCCGGCAGGCACAGGTCGTCGAGCAGACCCTGGAGCTGATCCTCCCATCGGACGTACGAAGCCGCCGGCGAGCGCACTGGGGCGGAATCAGGCATCGGTACGCCGGTTCCGCCCGCTCGCCAGCCACCGGTCGTGCGCCGCACGCACGCGGGTCCACAGCTCGTTGCGCTGCTGCTCGTCGAGACCATCCAGGCGGAGACCGAACTTCTCGGTCAGCACGCCGTACCACTGCGCCATCGAGGTGATCTCGCGTTCCGACTCCGTCCGCTCCCCGATCCGGCGCAGCATGCATCCCTGCAGGACGTCCGAACCACCCGCGTCACGCCGCATCACCGCCACCACCCGCACCAGCCGCGACTCCCGGGAGGTGCTCAGGAACTCGTGCCAGGCCGCGAAATCGGCGGTGGTCGCCGGGGCGGTGGCGATGTCGAGCCCGGCGATGGCGCCGCGCGGCGCCCGGTCGAAGCGCCACCCGGGCGGACCGGCCGCGGACGGCGACAACCGGAACGTGAACGGGCCCTGCCGATAGGTCCCGGCCTGCCAGGGCAGCGGCTCGTGCAGGCCGTCGCCGAGACCGACGTCGACGAACCAATCCTGCCCGTCGAGCCAGACGGACAGGGCGAGGTGCGGTGCCGGATCGTCCGGCGAGACCGGCGGCGCGGCCGGTGCCGCCTGCACCCCGGCGCGGTGCATGGTCACCTGGTAGCCGAGGCCGGTCAGCAGGTGGTGGAAGGCGCTGTTGAGCTGGACGCAGTAGCCGCCGCGGCCCCGTTCCACCCGGGCCGCGCACCCGTCCGGGTCGACCGGCGTCGCGATCCCCGCCTGGATGTCGAGCACCTCGTACGGCACCCGCTCCACGTGTGCCCGGTGCAGCTGCCGCAGTCCGTCCACGGACGGCGTTCCGGGGTGATCGACCCCGAGCCGGCTCAGGTACGTGCCGAGTCGACCGGTCTGCGCGTACGCGGAACCGAAGGTCCCGATGTCCGGCATGCTCACTCCCCCTCACCCACGGCGGTACCTCCATCATGTTGGGCCGTCGTCGGATCGGGCATCTCCAATATTGCGGGTTGACCCGGTCACGGGCGGAACAACGTGGCGTCCATCATGGACACATTGGGGGCCACCCGCACCGGGAAGCCGATCCGGCCGAGCACCTCGCCGCGGACGTCCACACCGGGCGCGACCTCGGTCAGCACCAGCCCGCCGGCGGTGACGTCGAAGACTGCCCGCTCGGTCACCACGGTCGCGCGCTGGCCCCGCCGAATCCCGTCGGCCACCCGGTAGGTGACGTGGTCGGCAGCCGGGACGAACTTTTGCACCGCGCCGTCGGAGATGATCCGCAATTCGCCCCGGTCGGCCGAGACCTTCAGGCCCTGAGTGGTGAGGGTGCCGGCGAAGACGAGACGGCGGGCGTGATGGGCGATGTCGGCGAAGCCACCGGTACCCGGGTTGGCGTCGGCGAAGCGGCTTACGTTCACGCTGCCGGCCGCGTCGAACTGTGCGAACGACAACGCGGCGAACGTGCACCCGCCGCCGTCGATGAAGTCGAACTGGCTGGGACCGTCGAGCAGTGCCTCCGGGCCGTAGTTGGCGGAAAACTGCCAGCCCGGCATGACCACGCCGCCGAACGGGCCGTGCTCGGTGGTGAACACGAAGTCGTCCAGCCGGTCGCCGGCCAGCAGGCCGTCCTCGGCCATGGCCAGCGCGACGTCGGCGGAAGCGCCGAAGCCGAAGATCGCCGTCTCGCCGGGCCGGACCTCCCGGGCTACCCGCCGGGCGATCACCTTCTCCGGGCCGGCAGGCAGGCGCGGCAGGCCGTCGTACGCGCCCGGCACCGCCCGCAGGTACCCGGGATCGGCCCGGACGCTGCTGCCGACCGGCTCGTCCGGCGCCACCACGACCCGGTCAACCAGCACCCCCGGGATCCGCACCTGATGCGCCGGACGGGACCGGCGGGGAACCGTCCGGGCGACCTGGGCGATCACCGTGCCGCCGCAGGCCTTCACGGCCAGCGCCACGGCCAGGGCCGCGGTGGTCAGCGGCAGGTCGTCGAAGGACAGGTTGCCGTGCTCGTCGGCGGCCGCGGCCCGGATCACGCCGACGTCCAGCGGCCACGTCGGATAGAACAGGTACTCCGAGCCGCGGAAGTCGACCACCTCCACGAGGTCGTGCACGGTCGCCGCGTTCAACCGGCCGCCGCCGTGCCGGGGGTCGTTGAAGGTGCCCAGACCGACCTCGGTGAGATAGCCGGGGCTGCGCCGGGCGACCTCGCGCAGCCAGTGCATCGCCGCCCCTATCGGCCAGTTGTACGCCTGCACGGCATCGGCCAGGATCAGGCGCATGAGCGCCGGCCGCTGCCCGGTCGTCGGGTGCCGCGGGTTCACGTACGAGCCGGCGATCACCCGGCGCATCAGGCCGGGCCGGGCGACGTGGTCCGCCCCCGGGATGCCGGTCGCGTCCCCGGTGGCGCACGGGAAGTAGAACGTCAGGTCATGTGGGCCGCCGGTACGTCGGTGCCGCTCCCCCAGCGCGCGCAGGACCACGTCCGGTACCACCCAGCCGATCACCCCACTCACCGCGACCGCCTGCCGGTCGCCGATCAGCGCGACCGCCTCTGCCAGGTCGCAGATCTTGCTCACGACGCCACCCGCCGGTCGAACCGAGCGATGGCGGCCCGGGCCGCGCCGGTCCGGCAGTCGGCACCGAACCGGGCGGTCGCGCGCGCGTCCAGGGTCTCGGCCGGACCGACCAGTTCGGCCGCCAGCACCTGTTTCACCGAGGCCACCGCGTGCGCGGGCAGATCGGCCAGGCGTTCCGCCAGCCGCAGCGCGGCGGCCTCGGCCCGGCCGGGATCGGTCACCTCGTCGACGGCGCCGAGCCGGTGCAGGCGCGCGGGGCTGACCGGTTCCGCGTTCCAGACCAGGCGGCGCGCGGCGGCCGGGCCGACCCGGTCGATCAGCGCCCGCAGGCCCCACGGCGGCACCCACCCGAACGGCACCTCGGGCAGCCGCCAGACCGTGTCGGCCGCGCTGAACACCACGTCACAGGCGACCGCAAGCAGGAACCCGCCGCCCATCGCGAAGCCCTCGACGGCGGCCAGCACCGGTAGGCCGAGTCGCGGGATCGTCCGGCACACGGCCCCGGTCGCGGCCTCGTGATCGACCATGCCGGCGAGGCTCAGGGTGGCCAGCTCGGTAAGGTCCGATCCGGCGCAAAAGCCCGGCGGCGTGCCGGTGAGCACCGCCGCGCGTACCCCCGGATCGCGGTCCAGCCTGGCCAGGGTCGCACCGAGCCTGGCGGCAGTGTCGCCGTCCAGGGCGTTGCGGCGGGCGGGCCGGTGCAGCCGCACCACCGCCACCGGCCCGTGGCGCTCAATCAGCAGACTGCCGGACCGGCCCTCGTCACCCATCAACACGCCTCCCGCGCGGTCGCTCCCCCGATCCTGCTCGCGCGCGTCGGTGGACGGCATCTTCGGCATTGCCCAATCGGTTCCCGTTACGGTTGGCTTATATAAGTAAGAGGTGCCACAATATTGAGGTGCACGCCTTCGATGTTCTCGGCGATCCGATCCGGCGCCGGATCCTGGAGCTGCTCGCCGACGACGGTGAGCAGCCGTCCGGTGCCATCGCCGCGACCATCCGGGAGGAGTTCCGCGTCAGCCCCGCCGCAGTCTCACAGCACCTGCGGGTGCTGCGCGAATGCGGCTTCGTCACCGTCCGCCCGGCCGGCGCACGGCGGTTGTACACCGTCGACAGCGATCCACTACGGGAGGTCGACATGTGGCTGAATCAGTTCCGCTCGTTCTGGAACCAGCACTTCGACTCCCTGGCCACAGAGCTCAAGCGCGGGGAACGGCAGCGACGCATCGATTCCTACACCGCCGGCGAACGACCGACGAGCACCCGGGCCACCGACCCCCAGAGCAGCTAAGGCCGACCGCACCGACGCGGTCGAGAGCACGGACAAGGAAGGTCATCGCGAATATGCCTGCCAACTCCCGAATCAAGCCGGTCGAACGCGCCACCAACCGCTCCTGGGACGAGTGGCTGAAGTTCATGGACCGCATCGACGCCAAAAACCTCGACCACCACGGCATCGCGCTCAAGGTGCACGAGGAGCTCTGCGGCACCGGCATCGAGCCGCTAGGCTGGTGGACCCAGGCGGTGACGGTCGCCTACGAGCAGTACTCGGGCAAGCGCATCCCGGGCCAGCGCCCGGACGGCACCTTCCAGACCAGCGTCAGCAAGTCCACCAAGCTGGCCATGAAGGAGCTGATGGACGCCTGGGTCGCCTTCGCCGAGAAGGACAAGGCCGTGCAGGAGCTGATCGTCGCCGACAATCTGAAGGTGAGCGGCACAGACCGGCGGATCACCTGGCGGGTGACCGCGGCCGACGGGTCGTTCATCATCATCACCAGCGAGCCCAAGCCCAACGGCACCGCCACGATCGTCGCGGGCCAGCAGGGTCTCCAAACGCACGAGCTGAACCTTGAGGCCAAGGAGAAGTGGAAAGCAATCCTGCTGCGTTTCCTCAAGGAAATCGGCTGACGGCCCTTCGCGGCTCGTACGGCAGCCGCCATTGGCGGTCTGACCCGGCGGGATGCGGTGGTGAGGGTGTGCAACGTGGACGCAGTCGCCTGACGATTATGTGTTTGTGAGGACTACAAGATCGAAGGCGGTTTTCCCATGATCGTCAACGCCGTCTCCGTGCGCGCCAGCTTCGCCTGCGCCAGCTGCAGCTCACGGCGCAGCCGGGCGATCTCCGCCTGCTCCGCCGACGGCCGACCGACCGTCTGGCCGGCCGGTTTGCCCTGCAACAGCCCGGCATCACGGGCCCGGCGCCACTCGGTCATCAACGACGAGTACAAGCCCTCCCGCCGCAGGAACGCCCCGCCCTCACCGGCCGCGACGGCCTGCTCGTAGCCGGCGAGGAGTTCCAGTTTCTGCCCCGGGGTGAAGTTCCGGCGGGCCCGCGGCCCGCCCGAACGCGGGCCCTTCTTGCGACTCATGACCCCATCCTGGGCCACGACCATGTCAACAGCAGTAGTCAACGCTTCTCGATCCTGAACTCGCCCTGTCCGGCGGACTTGCTATGAACCGCTGGCCTCAACTCACCCTGACAGACAGGGCCCTCGCCCAACGCCACCAGGCGACAGCACAGAAACAGGCTCCCGGTCGCCTCACCGAGGACGACATCCGACACCTCGTCGGCAGCCTCGACGACGTCCGCACCACCCTGCGCAACGCCCACAGCGAGGACAAGAGCACCATCTACCGCGAGCTACGGCTCGCCCTCACCTACAACCCCGGTGAAAACAAAATCAGCGTCGAGGCTAAGCCCGACGCTGATTACTGTGGGGTAACTGTACGTGTCCGAGGGGGGATCTGAACCCCATCGCGCGGCATTCGCGCCGGAAATCGGCGTGACGCATGGACAGTAACCTAGCAGAACGGCATTACCCGGCGGGCCGAGGAAGATCGGGAACTCGTTGTAGTTCTACGCGCCAGTGCCTTTCCGCTGAGGGTCGACCGGTTGCTGTTCGCTGCGGTCGTGCTCCCGAGGGCCGGCAACCAGCTGCAGCATCGGGTACCCCGATCACACCGTCACTGCCGGCCTGACCTGGACAGGACGCCAGATCCCCCGCACTGTCAGGCACGAACAGGACAGTTGTGCGCGGGAAGGTCAAGCGGCTTCGTCTCCGTGGTCAAGCGATTGACCCACTGCAGCGAGGTCGATGTCGGTCAGTCCCATGGCGCGAATCGGCGTGGTGCAGCAACGCCGGTTGTGGGTGGTGTGGCGACCCGTCGCCGGGTCGGCGTCGGTCTCGTGGTCGAGCCACACGATCGGGCGTCCTGCCGTCCATCACGCCAGCGGTGCGCCTGCCAGTGCACGCCGTGTGGTGATTCCTCGTCACCGTCGGACCAGGCGGCTACAGGCGGATCCGCGCGGTCCGCGCAGGGCGACGCGGATCCACCATTTCGTCGATACACGGCGATGACGGCGCCGCGCGGGACCTTGTCCTGCGTCGTCCATCAATGTTGATCTTCACCTGCGGCTGGTGATCCTGGAGCGCTGACCGCCATTCACCGGCCGTTCACGGCGGCGCCAGGTGTGCGTTGTCCGGTCAGGCAAAGGTGAGCGCCTGCACACGTTGGAACCAGTGGCTTCTACGTCCGGGAACGGGGCCGGCAAACAATGGCATCAGAGTCAGTCGGGGAGATCACGCTGTCCGTGGTCGTCCCGATGTACAACGAAGAGGCCGTGATCGCCGGCCTCGTCGCCCGGCTCCGGCCGGTGCTCGACGGCCTGCACGCCGACTACGAGGTGGTGGCTGTAGACGACGGCAGCCGGGACGCCACCGTCGCGCTGCTCACCGGGCAGGCCCGGGACTGGCCGCAGTTGCGGATCGTGCGACTGCGCCGCAACAGCGGTCACCAGGCGGCGCTGACCGCCGGCCTGCATCGGGCTCGTGGGCGGTGGGTGGTCAGCCTCGACGCCGACCTGCAGGACCCGCCGGAGACGATCGTCGAGATGTTGCGGCACGCGCGGGCCGGCGCCGACGTGGTGTACGGGGTACGCGGCGACCGCAGTACCGACACGTTCTTCAAGCGGCACACCGCACGGGCGTATTACCGGTTGATGCGGCGGATCGTCGGTGCCGAGGTGCCGGCGCAGGCAGGTGATTTCCGGATGGTCAGCCGCGAGGTGGTCCAGACGCTGCGTCAGCTACCCGAACGTGCGCCGGTCTACCGGCTGCTGGTGCCGGCGCTCGGCTTCTCCAGCGCCGAGGTCCGCTACGTACGCGAGGCCCGGTATGCCGGAGAGACGAAGTATCCGCTGCCGAAGATGGTCGCATTGGCGTGGGACAGCGTCGCGAACTTCTCCGCCGCGCCGTTGCGGCTGGCCACCTGGCTGGGTGCGGGTAGCTTCGTGGCCTGTCTGGCGCTGATCGTGTTCGGTGTCGTCGGGCACCTGCGTGGGGCGACGATCCCCGGCTGGACGTCGCTGTTCGTCGCGGTGCTGCTGTTCGGCGGGGTGCAGCTGGTCTGTCTGGGCCTGCTCGGCGAGTACGTCGGGCGGATCTACGCCACCGTGCAGAACCGGCCGACGTTCCACATCGGCTCGGACACCGCCGACGAACCGTCCGCCGCGTCGGAGCCTCAGGCGGTCAACGGCCGCCCGGTCGCTGCCGCCCGTGGCTGAGGCACAGCTACCGGTCTGCCCCTCGGCACGGACTCGTACGTTGAAACCGACACCGCCCGGCTGCCCGGCTGGCGGCCGGTGGGGGCGGACTCGACGACAGCACGCGTCGGGGTGGTACCGATGATCGCGGCCCATCCCCCTGAGCCGGCTCGCCTGTGGGTCCTGCGCCGATTCGCGGTAGTGCTGCCGTGGCTGGTCGTGCTCGCCGTGCTGCCGGTCGTGTGGTGGCGTGGCGGGATACCGGCGGTCGATGTCGGCGCGTTCGTGGCGTACTGGGCGTTGGCGGTGGTGCTGCCCGGGACACTGGTGCATCGGGCGCTGCGCGGTAGCCGTGGCAATCTCCCCGAGGATCTCGGCTACGGCGCGGCCACCGGTCTGCTGCTCGAACTCGCCGCTTGGGCGCTCGCTGCCGCGACCGGCGGCCAACATTTGCTGCGCTGGTGGCCGCTGCCGGTGCTGGTGGCTTTCCTCGCGGTGCCCCGGCTGCGTCGGCACTGGCGCACCGGGGCTGGCCGCCGGTTGCCGGTGGCCTGGCACTGGGCGATCTGCGCGGTGCTGCTGCTGATCGCCTTGTGGGGGTTTGCCAACTGGCGGATGCTGCCGCTGCCGCCGGCGAACTACGCCTATTACCCGGATCTGCTCTACCACCTGGGGCTGGTGCACGAACTCACCCGGGACATGCCCTTCACGTTGCCGCACCTGGCCGGGGAGCCGCTGCGCTACCACTACCTGTCTGACGCGCACGTCGCCAGCGCCAGCATGATCACCGGCGTGCCACCGGCGACGGTGCTGCTACGGCTATGGGTGGTGCCCGTCGCCTGGGTGGCGGCGCTGGTCACCGCCGGCCTGGCCCGCGAACTGGCCGGACGCTGGTGGGTCGGGCCGCTGGCCGCCGCCGTCGGATACCTCGGTGCGTCACCCACGCTCGGCTCGCCGCTGGACATCCCGTGGACCAGTGCACTGTCGTACGCCAGCCTCTCCCAGACCTACGCGCTGCCGTTGCTGATGCTGCTCGCCGCGCTCTGCGTACACGTCTTGCAAGGACGTGCCCTCGGCGCGGCCTGGGTGCTGGTTCCGGCGCTCGGCCTGGCCTGCGCGGGCGCAAAATCCAGCGCACTGCCGCCACTGATCGCCGGCCTCGGCCTCGCCGCGCTGGCCGCCTGGATACGCCACCGCCGGGTGCCCTGGCGGGTGTTCGCCCTGCTGGCCACACTGGTCGCGGCGATGGTCGTCGGCTACCGGCTGTTCGCCGGCGGCGGTGCCGGCACACTACACGCCCAGGCACTCGGCCTCATCCGTCACCTGCTGCCCTACCAGCAGACATACGGCGCGCTCGAAGGCGCCCAGTTCGGCGGCCTGCTGCCGCCAGGGCTGGCCGAAGCCGGGGGGAACGCCGCGTGGCTGCTGGCCGCGGCCCTGTTCGGCTCATGGCTGCTGCGGCAGACGCCCCGACTGGCCGGCGGGCTGCTGCTCACCACACCCACCCGACGCGACCCGGTCGCCTGGCTGTTGTCCGGCGCCGTCGCCGCCGGACTCACCCTCGCCTGGCTGACCTACCACCCCTCCGCCAGCCAGGTCTACTTCTGGCTACCCGTCATCGGATTCGGCGCCCTGGCCGCCGGCTGGTTCCTGGCCCGAACCCAGGTGCGGTGGCCGGTGCTCGCCGCAGCCGGCGTCCTCGGCGTGCTCACCCAACTCCTCGCCCCGCCACTCACGTCGCCCCCGATACTGAACCAGGCGCAGCGCGCCGTCGAGTCCATCCGCATCACCACCGCCCACAGCTGGCTCACCACGCTCGGCTGGTCCGCCGCCCGGTACGCCGCCCTGATCGGGATCGCCGCCCTGCTCGCCGTGGCGGTGCAGGCGCTGCTCCTCCGGTCACCCCGTGCGTCCGCCGCCGGGCGCCGCGCCGCCCTGCTCCGGCGACTGGGCCGACCAGCGCTGGTGACACTACTCAGCCGGTCGGCGCTCGCCGGCGTGGTCGCCGCGCTGGCCGGCGCGAGCCTCGCCACCGGAGTAGACATCTCCGTCCGGCAGGTGATGGTCCGCGAAGACCCCCTCGGCGCGATCAACCCACAGCTCGTGGTCACCGAAGCCGAGATGCACGCCGCACTCTGGCTCAACCAGCACACCGACCCCGACGACGTCGTCGCCACCAACGTGCACTGCCGCCCGGTACGCACCACGCCACACTGCGACGCGCGCGCCTACTGGGTGACCGGACTGGGCGGCCGCCGGACGGTCGTCGAAAGCTGGGGCTACGCCGACGCCACCCTCGCCGCCCACGGCCGCGGCGGTCTCCGCTACCCGCAACAGCCCGCACCCGACCCGACGCTGTTCGCCCTCAACGAGCGGATCTTCACCGCCCCCAACCCCGCCGACCTGGCCCGGCTGCGCGACGCCTACGGGGTGCGTTGGCTGCTCGCCGACCCCAACGCCGGGCCGGTCTCACCAGATCTGGCCAGACTGGCCGCGGTCCGCTACACCGCCGGCCCGGTCACCATTCACGAACTACGGTGACTCTGAGGTCCCTGTGGTCTGGCGATATGGATCAGGCCTTCGCGGAGCTCCTGGTCGGACCGTCTCCTAATGGACGGAATAATGCAAACCAGGCTGTGGGCGCAGACTTGAGCCCGGGATTGGCGTGACTACTCGAAGCCGACTATCCGGTCTGCGCTACCTCGTCCCGGCTCTGACTTCCCTGGCCTTCACGGCCGGACGGACGGCTCGCCGTCGGCCGGGCCCTTTCGTCGTCAGGCCCGGGCCGGGCGGCGTCGGCGCCCGGCCCGTCCGTGCCGGTTAGCCAGCCAGACGCAGCTCGACGAGGATGGCCTGAGGCATGTCGTCGCCAGATCCGGGCCTGATCGGGACGGACTGGTTCGCGCCGATGTTGAAGGTCTCCACGCCGTCGGGCAACTCCGCCTTTGCCGTGAGCGGTTGGTTGCCGCCACGCACGCCGAACGTCCCCGGCACCTTGAGGGTCAGGTAGCCATCAGTTCCCTTGGTTTTGAAGCAGTACCAGATCCCGTACGGCGGCGCGTCGAGCAGCTGCTCCACCTGGACGTCGCCGACTGCGCACTGCGGCCCGGTATCGAATGTGCGCGATGTGTCGAACCAGATGCGACCGTCGCCCTTGAAGACCTCCAGACCATGCTCCTCAAGGATGCGCGCGGCACCGGGGTGGGTGAAATCCTCCTCCAGCGACGGCTGGGTGTCCGCCGCGGTCGAGCCACCGGTAGTCACGAACATCACGCCGGCGGTCAGCACTACCGCTGCTCCGAGCCCTGCCCACACCTTCACGTTGTTCTCCATGTCGATCGAAGTGCTGGTCGGCCGTCCGGCCGGGACGCCGACGAAACAGTCAGAGACCCAAGTTCAGCTTGAAAGGGATGCCGTTGAGAGGACCACCGGGAGGCGGCTGGTTGCGCTCATGACGCTGCCGATCGAAGTCTTTGGACGACGGGATTCCCCTGGAGACCAGGTACTTCGTTGATCAAAGCTTGATAGACGGATTCCCGGAACGCCGCAAGCTCAGGAGTCAGCTCGTTTCTTGACACTTGGGCGGTTCCTGGTTTCACTGATGACGTGATTGATAGAAGGGAGCCTGGTCCGTGGAGCCGGATAACCTCGTGGCGTTCGGTGAATCCGAACGCTGCGTCCTCTCCGGAGGAGAGCCTCCGCTCGGCGCTCTGAAAGGAAAGCGCGAGATCCACCAACGTCACGTGGCCCGCCTTGGAGATGACCGTCATGTCGTCGATGACGAACTCCACCTGGGCTCCGAAGTGCTTGTAGCGGAGATCCGTTTCTGTTACGGAGGCGGGGTCGGAACCATCCGGCAGCCGCCACGTGTCCCGCCAGGGAGACCCGGTCTCGGGGACGGAAAATGTCAGTCGAATCATGTTCGTCCTTTCCGATGGGTCGGCGTCTAGCACGGGTAGGCCGTCACAAGCTTGTCTTCATTGACCACCACACACACCTTGGTCAACTCCGTACGGCCGTTGGCCTTCCCGCTTTCTCCAACCTTTTGACCAAAGTCCCACTCGAAGATCTTTCCTGGGCGAGGCTCGTTGGTTATCGGGTCGTTGGTGTTGTTCCTCGGAGTGCCGCGGTTGATTGTGTCCACCACGCGCTGCCGGACCAATTTTTCCTTGCCGACGAAGAGACCGGCCTCGTCGTCGACCAGTTTGCCACCATGCCGGTGGCGGTCAAGCACGTGTTGCCAGTCTCCCTGGGCGACAACGCGGTTTCCGCAGATGCCGGAGTTGTGCACCAGGACGGAGGTGTCCCCGACGACAACGTAGAACGTCTGGAAGTCAGCGACGCTGAGGTTGTAGACCTCCGCGCTGGCGGTGCGTGCGGCGATCGCCGCCACCTTCACCCGGATCCCACTTGAGGTATGAACCCATTGCCCCGGAGTCAACGAGCCGGCGTCGACCCAGGCGTTCGAGTCCGGAGCCCAGAAGGGATGGTTGGTGGTTGCGGTGAGCATGCCGTCCCCGTCCCCGGCCCCGTCGAGGTCGAAGGTCAGGTCGACAAGCCGCTTCTCGCCGATGCCGTAGATGGTCCCGTTCACCGGTTTCGCTGCCGTACGGCCCGATCGTGGATCGGTGGCGAGCACGAGGTCGTCCTTCTTGACGTCCTCAATGCGCTTGGTCTTTCCGTTCGCCAGAAGCACCCGCGTGCCGGGGGCGAAGCTGTTGCACTTGGAAAGTGCCTCGATGACCTTGTTGATGTCCCGGAGTTTGTCGGCGGCACGTCCACCCTTGACGCTGGTAGCGCCGTAGCCGAGGACCGGCACCATGGCGCCTAGCCCGAGCAGACCACCGACCCAGTCGCCGCGAGCGAACGAGACGGCCGCATCGACTCCGTCGCACACCTCGCCGGCCCCCGGCGCGAGACCGCACGCCATCAGCACGAACTGGAGCATGTCCAGGACCATCTCGGGGTTTTCGTCGACGAACGTGTTCAGGTCGCCGAGCATCAGACAGTCGGCACGGTCCATGTTGGCCGGCACATCACACATGACCGGGTTCTTGACGGCCAACGCGAAGTCGCCGTAGACCTTCAGGCAGTCCTTGGCGAGCGAAGGCTTAGGGACCAGACAACCCCAGGTCTTGTGCTCATCGGCGGCGGTACCGACACCGTCGCTACCGCTACCGGGCTCCACGCTGCGGCGCTGCTGTTCGTACTCCTTAAGCCTGGTGGTGTAGATCCGAGCGGCCTCCTTGGCCGCCAGGTCGGCGGCGAGGGCGTCCTGACCGGCGGCCTGGGCAGCCTGGCGGGCATCCCAACTGGCCTGGTAGGCGGCCTCGGAGTCGGCGCGGGCACGACGCGCGGCCGCTGAGGCGGTGGTGGCGGACTGCGCTGCGGCGTCGGCGCTGGCCTGGGCGGAGTTCGCCGCGTTGCGGGCGATGGCGGCGGACTGGGCGGCCTGGTCGGCTGATGCCTTGGCCGCGAGAGCGGACTGCGCTGCCTGGTTGGCGTAGGTCTGCGCATTGTTCGCGTTGTTGATGGCGTCCTGGGCGTACCGGGCGGCGTCGGCGGCCTGGCCGGCGGCCACGGCTGCTACCCGTTTCGCCTCGGCCGCCTCGGCAAGTGCACTCTGCGCGTATTGCTGCGCCTCCTGGATGAGCGCCTGTACTGCCGCCACGTGCGCGGCCTGCTCCATGTCCCGCTTCGCCGCCTCGTAGCGGCCGGCGGTAAGGAAGTACGACACGTAGCTGGCCGGCCCCGCGAGGGCGACGTCTCCGGCGGCGTCGACCTCCGGCCCACCCGCATCCATGACCGCGTAGATCTCACGCCGCTCGTCCGCCGTCCGCGCCGGGTACTGGCCACTCCGCAAAAAGTTGTGCGCGTCCATCGGGGTGCCGGCCAGGGCCGCCTCCGCCGCCGCTCTCAACGCCGGACCGGCCGTCTCAAGAATCTTGTAGATCGCCTGCCGATCCTTGGCGTACTTACCGACGTGGGAGCGCGTGCGAAGGAACTGCTGCACCGCCGCGTCGTCCCCGGCCAGCGCGGTGCGCGCCGCGGACTTCTCGTTGCCATCGGGCAGTGTGTCGATCAGGTGCCACACGCGGGCCCGGTCATCCTGCCCGACCGAAAACTGTCGCCCGCTGGTCAGCCAGGACCGTAGCTCGACCTCACCGCCGGACAGAGCCTCCTCCGCCGCAGCCCGTGTCCAGTCGCCACCAGTTGTGATGAGCGCCAAGGCTGCCCGACGGCCTCCGTCGAGGACCACCTCGGTCGGTACGCCAGGCGCGGTGGCTTCGTTGAGCAGCAGCCGGGTCGCTGGATCAACCCGGTCCTCCTCTGCGGTGTCCCACAGCAGCTTGCGATTCCACGTCGCTATCGCGCCCGCGTCCGCCTGCTGCGCCTGCTCGTCGGCGAGCGCGTCCTGCGCAGCCTGCACACCCTGCGCCTTCGCCTCGTCCCGTCGGCCCTGATCCTCCTGCCGCGCTAGCGCCTCCAACTCCACCGCCTGGTTCGCCGCCTCGACCGCGATGTTCGCCGCCGTCGCCGCGGCCGCCGCATGCTTCGCCGACTCCTCCGCCGCCTTGCCCGCCTCACCCGCTGCCGCAGCAGCCGCTTCCGCCGCAGTCGCCGCCGCCTCCGCATGCTGAGCCGCCTGGGCCGCGTACGCAAAGGCCTTGTCCGACTCCCGCGCCGCGCGCTCGGCCAACGCGTACGCACGATCTGCCGCCCGAGCCGCCGCCGCAGCCTCGCGCTCCGCCCGAGCAGCCGCATCCCGTGCCCGTTGCGCCTCCTTCTCTGACACCCCGGCGTGTCCGGCGGCCTCGTCTGCCGCTCGAGCCGCTGCATTGGCGTCCGCACTGGCGTTCTTCGCCGCCGTCGCCGCTGCTTTCGCCTGCGCCAACGCCCGATCCCGCTGCGCCTTAACCTGATCCAGTTCCCGGGCCTTTGCTGCTGCGTCCCGCGCCTGCTGGGCGGCCAGCCGGGCCGCAGCCGCCTTACCCGCATCTGTACGCGCGTCCGCCGCCGCCCGCTGCGCCCGCGAGGCCGCCTGCGCCGTCAATGACGCCGCCGTCGTTGCCTTCCGCGCCGCATCAGCCGCCACCCGCGCCGCACGCATCGACGCATTCGACGCCGCCACCGCGTCTCGTGCCGCGTGCGCCGCATCCCCAGCCGCGTCCGCCGCCCGTGCCGCCGCGGCCGATGCGTTCCTCGCCGCACCGCCAGCCGCCGCCGTCTCTGCCGCCGCAGTCTCCGCTGCCTTCTTCGCCTCGTCCGCAGCGTTCGCCGCTCGAATCGACGCCTCGGTCGCCGCCAAGGACTCTCGGGCCGTAGTCTCGCTCGCCTGCTTCGCCTGCTCCGTCAGACTGCGGATAGACGCCAGTTCCTGGTCCCGGGCCCGCGCCACGAACTGGCCCGAATCGAGAAACTCTCGCAGCTGCTCCGCCGAGCCCACCAAAGCCTCTTGCGCTGCTGCATCCAACACCGGACCACTGTTGTTCGATCCACCGGTCAACATCCTCGTGACGGCCAGCCGGTCGTCGGCCACCTGCGCCGCGTGTCGGCCCTCAGCCAGGAAATCCCTCAACTGCTCCGGCGTGCCGGCGAGAGCCTGCTCCGCGGCTCGGCGCATCGTCGGACCACCCGACTCCACGAGCCGGTACGCTCGAACCCGTTCGTCCGACGCCCAGGCAACCTCCCAGCCACCGCTAACGAACACGCGGACTTCCTGAGGGTTGCCGGCCAATGCCTGAAGGGCTGCAGCGCGCATCGCCGGCCCGTCCATGCCGGCCAAAACCTGGGCCGCCGCCCGGTCGTCGACCTGCTGCGCCTGCTCCCTTAACTCGTCACGGAATAGCCGCAGATCCTCCTCGCTGCCCAAGAGCGCGGCTTCGGCGGCACGACGGACAGAGGGGCCGCCGGAGAAGAGGTAGGCGGTTGTCCACTCCCGACTCGGAGGTGGGGGTACCTCGGCCGTAGCTGGTAGGCCGGGGTGCAAAAGCGTCCCGACGAGGACCAGCACAAGGAGCGCGGCGAGCCGCCCTCCTCCCACGCGATCGACTCGTCGACGCCGTAGAAGGGCAGCATGTACAGACCGTTCGGACACCACGGACCCCCATGAGCTAGTTGCTATGCAAGCGGACTGAATAGATGACCAGATCCTCGGCATCGACCTGCCGATGCTCTGCAACGGGATGCCATCGTCGATACCAGCGGCCACCGCGCCGCCGATCTCGATCACGTGTGCCGAGCACTACCGCCACCGTGGTGGCGATCAGACGGCTCTTCATTCATGGAACGGATCCATCAGCCTGTTCGATCAAGAACGGGTTGGCGGCGGCGCGGCGGGCAGAGTCCGTAGAACGCCAGTGCCTATCAGTCCCGTGGTCCGAACCTGACCGGGTCGATCCAGTCGGGACGGCTTCGATAGCCCTCGGCGTGAAGCAGCAGCGCTCCTGTTGCATCCTTGCTGAGCAGACTATGTCCGTCGTCGCCGCCGGGGCGGATGGCGGTCAATTCGCTGTGGTTGGCCCATGTCGTGCCGGCGCCGGTGTCGACTCCTGCGTCGAACGTGGTGCCGGCGGCGTTACCCGCATACAGCATCAACCTGCCGGTCGACGTCTGCACGGTCAGCAGATCGTCATACTCGTCGCCGTTGAACCGCCCCAAAGTCAACTGCTGGCAGCAACCCCAACCCGTACCGATCTGCACGGACGCGTCGAACCGGCCACCAGCCGCGTTACCAGACCACAACAACAGCCGCTGAGTCGAACTCTCCACCGCGATCAGATCGTCATACCCATCCCGATTCACCCTGCCGACCGCAAGATCACGCACACCGGTCCACCCGGAACCGATCTCCACCCGCGCACCGAACCCACCACCCGCAGCCCTACCAGGGAACAACCACAACTTCCCAGTAGCCGACTCCACCGCCACCAGATCGTCGAAGCCATCCCGATCGATCCGACCCACCACCAGATCCCGATAACCACCCCACCCAGACCCAACCTGAATCCGCGGGCCCCACGCTCGCCCGCTCCCGGAACCCGGATACAGCCAGAGCCGTCCGGCGGCATCCGTAGCGATCAGGTCCTTGACGCCGTCGCGGGTGAATTCACCCACCACCGGTTCCCGAAGGCTATGCGGCTGAAGACCGACACTGCTGCGGATCCAGTCGCCGAGATCGTCCGCTCGTGCTTCGACCGCACCATCCCTGGACTCGGTCTCACCAAGGCAGCCCTTCTGCCACGAGGCATCGTTGATCCCCACCAACTCGACCCGGCCCTGCGCCTCGCGGAATGCCGGACCGCCCGCGTCTCCCTTGCACAACGAGACGCCGGACGAGGTACCGGTGACCGTGAACGACGTGCCCGTCACCGCGCCCACCGTGACGGTGGCCGTGTGCATGCGGTCCGGCACCCACTCCGTGGCGGTACGGCCGAACCCTGCCACCCGCAGCACCTCACCCGCTACCGGCGCAGCACCGACCGTGACGGGTGTGATGTCCTTGACGGGCCCGGACAACTCTCCCAACGCGAGGTTACGGTCGGGGTGCGGCACCACCGACACGACGGCGAGTCGATGGCCTGTGGCTTGCGTGAGATTCGCCCGTCCGAGCACCACCGTCGCCGGTCCGGCCGGCACCCCCGCGACAACGCCTACTCCCCCGTCGCTGAAGCACGCCTTCGCCGTGACGATCCACCGAGCATCGACCAACACCACGGAGCAGCTACGCGCGTCGCCGAACAACACCTTCCCGACGAACGGATAACGAGAATCCGTCACCGCCTCCGCCCCCGCAACCGCGGATGCAGACCGCCCACCCGACAAACCCACCGCACCAACAGCCATCACCACGGCGCCAACCAAGGCACTCACGCGTCTGCGCACCAACATCCCCCGTTACTCAACAGAGCGGCCCCGCGACTCAGTGATCATGCGGAGCATGAAAGCTATCGATGCCGGGAAGAGGCGATATAGACGTCAGATGGATGCCAGATGAACCTCCGCCACCCCTGGGGCTACTGAACCGCACTGAGCGTGACGGCCCACATCAGGCACCCAATCTGCGGCTACTTCTGGGCTGCTGGCCAGCTGATCGTGCCGGAACCGCACCGGGCCTGGCGGCCATGACTGCAGGATCGGGAACTCCCTCGCAGCGGAAACATAGCGGGCGTCGGAGTCCGATCTGAGGACCCGGGTTGGGGCCAACTGGACGAACGTCAACGCGCCAGGCGGCGGCCGTGTGCGAGGCTGAGCCCGGCCAGCAACGGGTTGGCTTCGTCGTTCATCTGCCAGGCGACGCCGGCGAACGGCAGGAGCGTTCCGTCCACGTCGAGGAACAGCAGCGGACGCACGCCGATCCCGTGTTCGGTCAGGCGGCGGACGCCCCCTGTGAGCCCGGCGTGCACGACCTCGGTCATACGATCCAGCCGGGTGTAGCCGAGATCGTCGTCGAGGCCGCTCAGACTCCAGGTCACCGACGGAGTCGGTTCGGTGATCGCCGGGAAGCGATCAATGCTGGGTCGGAAGTCGAACGTTGCGTAGAAGCGGTCCCAGACCGCCGCCTCGTCGCCGCTCAACTCGCGGTACGCCTTCGTCGCCATACGTTGCTCAACCTCGAATCAAGCGTGGTAGTAGGCGGCGTGCGAGGCCGCCAGTTTCTCCAGCGAGAAATCGGCGAAGTCCCCTGCATCCTGACTACGGCGGATGTGATCCAGCGCCTGCGCGGCGTCTGCGGAACCCTCCGTGAGCAGGTATGCCTTCGTCTCGGCCAGCCCGCCACCGCACAGCAGTTGGACGTCGATCGAGCATGACGCGTCCCAGCTTGACGACTTCGCCCGCCAGATCGTCAGGACGTCACTCATCACGCCGGCGTGGAACAGCTGGACGCAGCAGAGCTTCATCACCTCGGTGTTGCCGTAGCCCTGGCTCTGCCGCTCAAGCTCGATCTGGGCCGTGAGCAGGTCGCGGATCTGATCGAGGTGTTCCGTGACTGGATGCAGGCCGTAGCGGTGCAGGATCTCATCCTCGTTCAGGTCACCACGTCCCCTTCATCTGCCTGGCCGGAACTCGTGGACCACCTCGATCAGCCCAACGATGTGCCGGTTGAACTCGTCGAGTTCCCCGGCCGGCACCCACAGCTCGAGGATGTCGCGGCCGCCGGCCTGCCGTACCGGGTAGCGGGAGGCGAACTCGCGGTCGACCTCGAACCGGGTGACGTAGCCGACGCCGGAGGCGGGTACGTTCCAGTCCCGGGCGATCATGATCGCGTACTGCTCGTTGAGGACCGGGTAGAAGATCGGCTGATCAGGCAGGCGCGGCGGCCACGCCTTCCAGCCGGAGGCGCGCACGAGTTCCAACTCCTCGGGGCCGGTCGGCCGCCACAGAATCGTCGTCTCGGCCATCGCGGCGCTCCTTTCTGGCGGGCGAACAGTACCGGCTGGCCCACGTCGTGGACCAGCCGGTTTCCGCCTTTCACTGTCGTACCGGTCAGTCGAAGCCGAACGCCTGGGCGGCCTCAGCGCTGCCGCCGGCCAGCCACTGCCGGCGGCGCGGGTCGGTGTCGGAGATCCGCCGGACGATCTCGTCGACCACGATCTCAGGGTCGCCTGCCGGCAGTTCGATCACCGCGACGAACTGCAGCCACAGATCTTCCACACCGGCGGGCCGTTGGGGATAGAAGTACGACACATGCACCCGGCCACGGTCGGTTGGCCGTGCCGCCACCCATCCGGGATGGCAGTCCCACCGGCCGAGCAGGTCCGGTTGTTCGCATAGCCGATCGCGCAGCAGCCGGGCGACGGTCCGGTCAGGCCACTCCCAGGAGTGATCGTTCTCAGCGCGGGCAATCTCGGCGTCGTACTGGGCAGCGTCGAAGCGAAGGGTCGGCAGGTCAAGGCCGGACCGGTCGGGGTTACGCCAATCCCGCCAGATCACCTCGTCGCCGCGACGCTCGATCGTGACATACAGGGCGCCGCAGCACCCTTCGGTGCAGTCCGCCTCGGCCAGACGCACCTGGTGCGGCTCCACGTCGGCGTGCAGCCGGTGATTGGGACCGAGCAGGTACTCGGGCTGCTCAGCCGGTCCAGCCATGAACGCCTCGGCAACGACCGGGCAGCCATCGACGATGACGCTTATCTCGACAGTGCCACTATGCTCCGGACCGAGATCGGCGCGGTATTGGTGGTGCGGTGAAACCCGCTGCTGCCGGACACTCGCACGCATGGTCACGTCAGTAGACAGCGTCGACGGCCTGACTGGCGTAATGCGTGCAGGTGCCCGGGTGAAGTTTCTGTTCTTCTGGGGTCACCAGCCGCAGCGCGACGGCAGCATCGGGCCCGGATGCCTGAGCCAGTGGTGGCCGGCACCGTTCACCATCGACGGGCAGCGCTTCGCCACGGCCGCCAAGGATCTGAACCCGGCGCACCCGCATGCAGCGAAAACGCTGGGCCGGCAGGTCGCCGGCTTCGACCAGCAAGTGTGGGAGGAGCACCGCTACGACATCGTGGTAGCCGGCAGCGTGGCGAAGTTCGGCCAGCATCCTGCGCTGCGCACCTACCTGCTCGGTACCGGTGAGCGGGTGCTCGTGGAGGCCAGCCCGCTGGACCGAGTCTGGGGCATCGGTCTGGCCGTCGACCACCCGCACGCCACCGACCCCGCACGCTGGCACGGGCTGAGCCTCGATCCACCGATGAAGGCCGGGTCGGCGGGAGCCCGAAGATAGAAGGTGCCCTTTGAGCTGGAAGGATAGGAGTTGCGACGCTTCTATCGTTCGGCTCGAAAGGGCACCTCGCAGGTGAGATTACGCCATGACGCGCCGGTGGTGCGCGCGACGTTTGACGACCCGAATCTGGTGTCGTGTGCCGGCTTGGTGCCGGTGATGCGCCTGGCCGAGCAGGCCGGTCTGCACGACGCGGTCACCGACCGGGTGCGGCTGCCCTCGGACAAGGGCGCGAACCCTGCCGGGAAGGTCGCCACGATCGTGGCGGGGATGCTCGCGGGCGCGGACAGTATCGACGACCTCGACGTGGCCCGCCACGGCGGCATGCGGTCGCTGTTCACCAGCGTGTACGCGCCGTCGACACTCGGCTCGTTCCTGCGCACCTTCACCCACGGACACGTGCGCCAGTTGCAGGCCGCCGCCCGCGACGCCCTGATCGGCCTGGCTCGGCGGACACCACTGCTGGCCGGCGCCGACACGCTGTGCTTTGTGGACATCGATTCGATGTTGCGTCGGGTGTACGGCAAGCAGAAGCAGGGCATTGGGTTCGGCCACGCCAAGGTCGGCGGCTACAACGTCTGGCTGCGCGGCTACAACCCCCTGGTTGCCACGTTGTCCACGCCGTTGTCGGCGCCGGTGATCGCCGCCACGAGGTTGCGCGCCGGCAACGCCGGCTCCGCTCGCGGCGCCGCGGGCATGATCACTGAAGCGATCACCACTGCCCGCACGTGCGGTGCGACGGGCGAGATCGTGGTGCGCGCGGACTCGGCGTTCTACGCCAAGACCGTCATTGCCGCGTGCCGCCGCCGCGGCGTGCGGTTCTCGCTCACCTGCCGCATCGACGCGAAGATCCGCACCGCGTGCGAGGGCATCGGCGACGAGCAGTGGGTCGACATCAAGTACCCGCAGGCCGTGTGGGACGACGACGCCGGGCGGTGGATCTCCGACGCCCAGATCGCCGAAACCACCTACACCGCGTTCGCCGGCACCCGCCACGCGATCACCGCCCGGCTGATCGTGCGCCGCATCCGCCGCGACGACCCCGCCCAGGCCCCCGGCCAGGAAGAACTCATGCCGGCCTACCGCTACCACGCGGTGTTCACCGACAGCCCCTACACCCTGGTGCAGGCCGAGGCCCAGCACCGCGGCCACGCGATCATCGAGCAGATCAACGCCGACCTGATCGCCGGACCCCTGGCGCACCTGCCCTCCGGACGGTTCGCCGCCAACGACGCCTGGCTCGCGTGCGCCGGCATCGCGCACAACCTCACCCGCACCGCCGGACACCTGGCCGCCGGGGCCTGGGCGACCGCCCGGCCCGCCACCATCCGCACCCGAATCATCAACGTCGCCGCCCGCCTCGCGCACCGGGCCCGCACCATCCGCCTGTACCTACCCGAGCACTGGCCCTGGCAAGCGGCGTTCGACAACCTCTACACCGCCGAGCGGCCGGCACCCGGCTGACCACGGCCCACCAACCGAAACCAGGCGGCCCGTGTCAATCCCCTGGAATCGTGGAGGGTTCGGTTATGCGGCCTGGTCCTCCAGGACACGGATAGCCGATCGCTCGTAGTCGATCGGTGAGCGTCCGCCGCAGACGGAATGGCGGCGACGACG
>NZ_JAASAD010000025.1 GCF_012726175.1 Micromonospora sp. HNM0581 | reverse complement strand
TGCCCTTGCCCGGCTGCCGGGCTGGGCGACTGAGACCGTCCGACGAGGGAGGCTTCGACGAGTTCGAGGAGTTCAACCCCAACCGGCGTTTCAGCTCAGTGTTCTCCGCTTCCAGTCGATCAACCCGTTCCCGCAGCTCAACCAGCATCGCGACCAGATCCTCGTACGAGGGCGGGACCTGCGGAACGGACGACACCTCGTGATCATGCCAGCCGATCAACCAGAGTGGACAACCGGCCGGGGACTCACCTCAAGCTGAATACGTACCAGGGTTCGTCCGTCGAGGCAGCGTCCGAGATCTACCCAGTTGGCGTCATGACGCGACCTAAAGGTTTCAACACGTTCAACGCGCGTCGAAGCGACGTCGAAGGTGTCAGAGCACGGGAAACACCTGAAGCGGGGCGATTCACGTTTGCGTCTCTTGATGTTCGCGCCGTTGCAGTAAGGGCACCGGTAGAGAATCTTCTCCGCCCAGCCCGTCTCGATCTCCTCGATTACGGAGGCGCCAATGACCGCTTCCTTGTCCCAGAGGACGATCCGATCGCCGATAGCTACGGTCCGGGCGTTCGGAACGGTGTCGTCCCAGCTGTAGTGAACGTCGGGGTCGTCGTCGTAGCCGTCATTGCCACCATGCTGTCGATCCGTACCGACAGCCAGCATCAGCCACGCCTTCGGCGGACCATCAGCCATGGTCACGGTTCGCCTCCCCTCCGCGTCCACCGGAGAGCAACGTAGCGGGTGGGTGCGTCACGATGAAAGCGCCAAGCCCGCGGACGCCCGCTGGGAGCTGCTGCTCAGCCGGTCCGCGCCGGAAACCACGCAGGCCGGCCGGCACGGCAACCCGTCCTCGCGCCGCCGTTTGTGGAGTGGCTCATGGGCCTCGACCCAGGCCACGCCACCGACCCCGGTCTGGGGCTGCCGCGTGCCTCCACAGCCTCACCTTTGAAAGCGCAACGCCATTCCGATGGCTGGCGCCTGCGGAGAGCGAGCCCTCATCTGAAACCCGAAACCCCACCCCTGCAACTGGGGACCGCGATTCTCCGAGTAGGAGCCAAGCCCATGCGGTCAGCACGACGAACCCGCAACCCCGCCCCCGCCGCCGACCCAGGCAGCGACGGCGCTCCCTGCACCTGGACCACCGAGCGCATCCTGGCGCTCGGGGCGACAACGGACCTCGCCACCGCCGCCGCCATCCTCGGCATCTCCCGCTCGGCGGCCTACAAGCTGGCCGCCCGCGACGCCTTCCCGGTGCCCCTGTTCCGGGCCGGCGCGTACTACCGCGTGCCGACCGCCCCGATCCTGCGGAAACTGCACCTCGGGTCCCCACCGGTATCCACGGCTGATGGCCCCGACAGAGCGGGTGCCGACGAGGACGGCGGGCATTCGGGCGCGGACAGGGACACCACGAGCTGCAGCCCTCCGCCGTGACCCCGCCCGGGCAGTACGCCTGTGCACCGGCACGGCTCCGTACGCCGTGCCGGTGCAGTCGCGCCGACTACTGCTCGACGACGCCGGAGAGGAGCCCGACCAGGGCGCGGCACAACACCCGCTCGATGTCATCCACGACGGCTGACAGGTCCTCTGTCGGCTGACCGGTCAGCGTATGCAGTTCCCACCTGCTCGGGTCGTCGCCGTGCATCTCGTCGTTGCGGAGCCGGTATCCCAGACGCAGGAGTGCCTCGAGCCGCTCGGGCGGCGCCTGCAGGACAGGGTCGTCCGCCAAGAGCGCGGTCGCTCCGGCAACGACCTTGTCCTGCTTCCAACGATCCGCTGGCAGGCCTGGCAGTTTGATGAACAACACTTCGGCGCAGACGATCAGGTCGATGAGCCGGTCGGTCGGCACCCGGTCGGCCCCGGCCAGGACCAGCCGGCGCAGCGCGGTTTGCAGACCCCGGTTCGCCCAGACCGCGGGATGCGCGAGGAGGTCGTACACCTCGCGCACCGCCTCAACCTGCTCTCGCCCAAGGATTGTCGGTCGCTCCTCGTCGAAGGCGGGCAGCGCCGACAGTGACGCCGTCGGCCCCAGTCCCTGGGGAAAGTCGTCGTCCGGTGGGCAGCTGATCGCCCGAGTCGCGGTGACGGACCCGCCGCACACCAGCCGAAGCGCAGCCACGAGACGGCTGGCTGGCTCGACCAGCGCGCCTGAATCCGGCGCCGTCGGTTGGGCGGGTACGTCCATGGCTGAGCACACCGGGTACGAGGTGCAGCGGGTGAGGGCCCACTGGTGGAACCGCGACACGGTCACCGAGTTCGGGCCGCCCGCGAAGGCGATCGGCACCGCGAGGTAGCCGATCGCGGCGCTCATCTGCCGGTCGCTCATCGCTTGCAGCACCAGGCCGTCCGGCAACGTGACCGCCTCGATGCCCGCGGTGGGGGTGAAGGCGTTGAGCGGGACCACCTCGACCAGCCGCGCCCGCGTGGCCAGCAGACCGTCCTCCAACCTGCTGTACGCGGCGTCGAATGCCTCCTGGTCGAACCGGTAACCCCCGACGGCGGCAACCATGGGTTCGAGGACGTGCTTAACCAGCGTCCACCCCAGTTGCCGGAGCGTGAGGGCGAACTCCACGCCGACGAGGCAATCCACCCGCTCGCGCAGCACCTCATCGGCGGCCACGACGGCCCGCACCGCCCCGATCTCGGCGAAGGTGTCCAAGAACCGGTAGTCGGTGACCCGAGCCGGCATCTGCCAGGCGCCGCGGCGGATCGCGACGAACGACTCCTGTCCGTGGCGGTGCCACTCGCCGAAGTCGGGAACGGTCGCGAACACCGGCACGCCGTCGCGAGCGGCCAAGTCGCCGAGCACCGCCGCCATCAACTGGCCCACTGCCGCGTGCAGCTGTGGGCGCCGCACTCGGCCCCTCGCCACGTCATCTGTCGCCACCATTGGCCGTCCTCCATGCCCGATCTCACGCGAACCGGACAGGATCCCAGACTCCGCAGCAGGGCGCATCTGACTTTCGCCGGTCACCGGCCCCAGCGGATGGACCACCCACCGGACCTGGAACCGCGGCGACTTGATCGTGGCCGCCGGTCACGCGTGGATGTCGATCGACCAAACCGATGCCCCATCACCCAGACGAACGGGAGCACCACCTCCGATGCCAGACGGAAGCATCTTCAAGCGCTGCGGTTGCCGCCACCCCGACACCGGCAAGCCACTGGGAAACGACTGCCCGAAACTACGCCGCGCGAACCGAGCCTGGAGCTCCGACCACGGCCATTGGGCCTACCAGCTCGAACTACCACCCACCACCGACGGCGGGCGCCGGCAGCTACGCCGCTCCAGCTTTCCCACCCGGCGTGCCGCCGCCGACGAACTCGACCACGCCCGCGACCTGCTCGCCCTCGCCGACGGTGACCGGCGCCGCCGTACCGAGATCGCCGACCTGCTGCAAACCGCCGTACGCGCCAAACGTCCCCTGCCCGAGGTCGACCGCATCCGCCAGCGGCTGCGCGGCGACGGTGCGCTCGCCGACATGCCCACCGTCGCCGAGTACCTCACCGGCTGGCTGACACACCTCACGATCGACGCGAACACGCAGCGCGGCTACGAATCGATCGCGCGGGTCCACTTGATCCCACACCTGGGCGACATCCCGCTGGACAAGCTGCGCGCCACCCACATCCGCGCCATGATCGCCGCCATCGAGCGCCGCAACGACGAGATCGCCGCCGCGAAGGCGAGCAGCGACCCAGTCATCCGCGCGTCCGTCACCGGCGTGCGACCCACTGGTGCCACCACACGCCAGCGCATCCGCGCCTGTCTGCGCAAAGCGATCAACGACGCCCTCGCCGACGAACTCATCGTCGGCGCCAACCCCGCCGCCCTGGTCCAGGTCCCCGCCGACCGGCCCCTGCCGATCGTGTGGGAGGACGAACGCGTGCAACGGTGGAAGGCCACCGGCGAGGTCCCCGGACCGGTGATGGTCTGGACCGACTCCCAAGTCGTGCAGTTCCTCGACTACGCCGCCGTTCACGCCCCCGACCTGCACCCAATGTGGCACTACATGGCCTACCGCGGTCCCCGCCGCGGCGAGGCGTGCGGCCTGCGGGACAGCGAGGTGCGGCTGCACCGCCGCGAGACCACCATCAACAACCAGATCGCCACCCACGGCTACACCGCCGTGCAGAAACCACCGAAGAGCAGGGCCGGAAACCGCGACGTCGCCCTCGACACGGACACGACCAAAGTCCTCACCGCCTACAAGGCCCGCCGGGCCGCCTGGCAACTCGCCGCCGGCGACACATGGCCCGACACCGGCCTGTTCTTCGTCCGCCCGGACGGGAAGCCGTGGCACCCCAACGCCGTCACTCAACGGTTCCGCAAGCTCGTCCGCAAGGCCGGGATGCCCCCGATCCGGCTGCACGACCTGCGCCACAGTGCCGCCACCATCGCCCTCGACGCCGGCATCGACATCAAGGTCGTCTCCGAGCAACTCGGCCACTCCACCACGACCCTGACCCGCGACACCTACCAGAGCGTCACCAAACAACTGCACCAGGACGCCGCCGATGCTGTCGCGAAGAAGATCAACCAGAAACGCCGCAAGGCAGGGTGAAACCCGTTCTCGGCGAAGCGGCAGCGGACGGCCGCGTGCGGTCGGGCCGGCCCCGGTCGCGCCCGACCGAATACGCTCGCGACGTGAGCGGTGACGACCAGTTGCTGAGCCGGCGGGGCAGCTTCGACGAGGACCCGGACAATTACCAGGCGGCTCGGCCGGGATACCCACCGCGTGTGTACGAGGTGCTTGCCGAGTGCGGGCTGCGACCGGGTACGCGCGTCCTGGAGATCGGACCTGGAACCGGTCAGGTGACCCGTCCCCTCGTGGACTCCGGTGCGTCGGTGCTGGCGGTGGAACTCGGTGGCCGGCTGGCGGCCCGGCTGCGAACGAACCTGGCCGGCCACGACGTGACCGTCGTCGAGGGCGACTTCACCACCGTGCCGCTGCCCGACGACACCTTCGACCTGGCCGTCTGCGCCACCGCCTTCCACTGGCTGAACGCGGGCGCGGCGGTGCGACGGCTGGCCCGCCTGGTGCGGCCGGGCGGAGGGTTGGCGGTGTGGTGGACGGTCTTCGGTGATCCCGACCGTAGCCCGCCCTGGCGCGCGGAGCTGGACGCGGTGTACCGACGATGGCTACCGGGGCAGGGGCGCGGCCCTGCCAGTGTGCCAGCGCCGCTGCGGGTCGCCGAGCGCACGGCGGAACTGCGGGCAGGTGACTGGTTCGGCCCCGTCGAGGTCGAGATGATTCGCTGGGAGCACCGGCTGACCCCGCACGGCGCGCGGGGGCTGTGGGGGACCTTCCCGAACGTACGCGAGTTAAGCACTGACCAGCGGGAGGCATTCCTCGACGGCGTTGCCGAGGTGGTCGCCCGCCAACCCGGCGCGACGGCGACCGACAATTACGTCACCGTGCTGTACACGGCGCCGCGCCGAAATCACGATGCCGTTCCAGCCAGCCCCTGAAATCGGGCAGCGGACGCCCGAGGGGCACCAGCGATCTGTGCCCCTTCGACAGGGCCTGAGCTAGCCGGGCCTGCTGAAGCGGGACACCACCACCGAGCCGTTCGAGGAGCCGGTCTCGCTGGCGCGGACCGTTCTGGGCTGGCTGCGGACCGAACAGCGGTCATCCCGTCTCCGGGTGGTGGTGTTGCTGCTCGGCGCGAGTCCGCCCAGACAAGCTGCCCCGGTGGTGGTGGACAGGTGCGGGCGCCTAGCTGGTGCCGGGCGTGGCGGACGTTGCGATGTGTGTGGGATGACCCGGTGGGCCGGTAGCTGTGGTGTGCATGCGGTATAGGACGGCTGTCATGCGCGCGATGGCGGGGTGGTGGGGATGGACACGGCGGTGATCGGCGATGGTCCGGGCGAGGAGTTGCTGCGCCGGTTCCTGGCGGCCGTGTTCGTGCAGGACGACGGCGAGGGTGGCCAGTAGCGCGGCGGCACGGGCGGTCGCGGTGTCCAGGGCGAGCCTGCCGCTGGTGGGGTCGATGTGCAGAAGCCCGCTGTGCAGGACGTCGATGGCACGCTCGGGCTTGTTGCCGGCGGCGTGGCGCTGGGCCAGGTGCAGACGCTGGGCCATGGCCATCATCGGGCCGGTGATCTGCCGGGAGACGGCCCTCCAGGTGATGTGCAGGTCTGTACCGGTCGCGCCGACGGTGACGCGTTGGATCGGGCCGAGCGCGTAGGAGGCGGCCTGGGTCGTCTTGCCGGTTGGAACGAGGTGTGGGGTGCGGTGCAGGACCACTGCGGCCACGGCGTCGCGGATCTCGTCGGCCGGGACTGGTGTGCGCCCGCAGGACGGCGCGCACAGGTATGCCCTGCCGCAGCCGGGCAGTTGGATGAGAATCATGGATCGCGTGCAGGTGTGGCAGGCCAGGAGGTCGAGTGGCACGGGCGTGGCCTGCACGGCTCGGGCACGCGAGACCCATTCCTCGACCGTCGCCGGCGACAGACCGTGGCTGCGGGCGATGTCCCGGGCCGCTTGGTGCAGGCCGTAAACGGCGGCGTGCTCGATGACAGCGGCGACGACGTCGGCGACGAAGGCGGGTGTCCACGCGGTGAGGGCCGGGGTCCGCGTCGGCATCTGCGTTCCTTCCTGCTGTTGATGTTCGGGTGGTGGGGTGCGTGTAGCACCGCTGGAGTGGTGTAGGCGGTAGTGGCCGAGGGTTGCGCATTCGGGCGGAGGGTGGCCGGCGGCGACAGCGGGGGACTGTCGTCGCCGGCCACATCGGTCGCCGCTACCGTCCCTCCACGGGCGGTCGACCGGCTTGAACGCCCCGATGTGGGTCCAATGCAGATGGCCGCCGGCGATGCCCGACGGTGATGGAGAAACTCGGTGTGAGCTGTCACCTGAGCGTTCGCATCCTGCCTAGCGTTGTGCGTCGGACTTGGCGCGCGCTGCGGCGGTGACGTTCGCCGACGTGGCGGTGTTCACGGGCCAGGAGCCGCGGGCCGGGTGAGGGTTGCGGCGCATCGGAGCGATGACCGGCCCGTCGGGCAGCGTGAGCGCGGGTCTCGGGAGGTAGCCGTGCCGGCGGTACACGTCCTGGCTGCCGTGAATGGGTTCGGTCCAGGAGGGCATGTCGATGCTGTCGAGGCGGCTCTCGTGGTGGGTGAGCATCGCCGCGGCGGCATCGCGCCGTCGGGCGGCGGGAAGGACGGCGAGAACTGCCAGGTGGTAGTGAGGTTCGGTGGGTCGGACCTGGGTGAGTATGTGGTCGAGGAGTTCGAACTGGCGCGCGTGCGGTCCGGCGGCGTCGGCCAGTCGGCTGTGGTAGTTCAACGGTGGCGGGATGCTGCGGTAGCGGTGAAACCCCATCGTGGCGGCGCTCAGGTCGTCGGTGATGTGGATGTCGCCGAAGAACATGGCGTGTTCCACCCAGATGACCGCCACGTCGGCCAGCATCCGCCGTCGGCAGGTCGGGTCGGGCACCAGCCACTGGGCGAGCGGGCCGGAGTGCAGGGCGTCGGCGATCAGCGCAGCGACGGGTTCCCTGTCCGCCCATCGGGCGGCACGGATACGCGGATTGACGTCCATGAGATGCCTCCAAGGGCAGCGGATCGGGTGGAATGGTGCGGCTCACCGGTAGGCGGCGGTGGCGAGGTCCCCGACGGCAGCGTCGACCGCGGCGGTGATGTCGCGTACCTGCCGGTGGTGCTGCGCGGCGATGGTGCGTAGTTGCACGGTGAGGGCGGCGATGTCGTCGGCGAGGTACAGGTGGTTGGTCAGACCGAGGGTCGCGACGAGGCCGCCGAGGGCGGCGGTGTGGTTGTCGGGCTGGTCACGGCCGGCGGCGATGTAGTGCAGCCGGGCGCGGGCGACGACCGGCCACTTGAGGTCCGTGGGCAGGTAGCGGTCGGTGCGGGCGAGCCCGCCGAGGCGGCGACGCACGTCGTGGCGCAGGATCCCGCCAGCGTGCAGGCCGGCGCGGGTGCGGTCGTACAGGTCGTCGGCGAACCCGCGCAGCCACCCCCGCAGCGGTGGGGTCGGGTGGGCGTAGCGGATGGAGGCTAGGGCGGTGTCGGCAATCAGGTCCCCGACCGGCCGGTCCAGGTGCAGCCACAGCCGCTGCTCCCCTTTCGGCCCGGTGTCGTCGGTGGTGTCGAGGGCGATCCGTCCGGCCAGGAACAGGTCGATCAGCACTGCACCAGCCAGGCCGAGGGCGAGTGCCTGGCGGTGGATGTGCGGCTGGCCGGTGTCGTCGTCGTGACCGAGCAGGAACAACTCGTCCCGCAACGGCAACTGCTGGATGGACGAGGTCATCTGGATCCCGTCCCCTTACCGTGGCCCACCGGCGTGCTGCCGGAGGCGGGCGTGCATCCCGTAGTAGGCGGCCTGCGGCTGCGGAAGCAGCAGCTTGTCGACGGCGGCGAGGACGGTGTAGTTCGGGTCGCAGACGTTGCCGATCGGCGCCCTTCCCGCCTGCGACACCAACTGGTAGGCGTCGAGCTGCTCCAGGCCGGTGAGGTCACCCACCCAGCCGACCATGTCGCGGTGCGCTATCCGGTAGGCGTCCTCCAACGGGCGGGCGCAGCCGACCGACATGATCGACGCGTCGGTCTCCAGGCGGGGCCACACCGTCGGGACGCCTTTGATGACCTCGATGATCAGGGTGGTGGTTGTGGCGATCTCCACCCCGACGCCGCAGACCTCACCTTCGCCCTGGCGGGCGTGGCCGTCGCCGAGGGCGAGCATCGCCCCGTGCACGTTCACCCCCAGGTACAGGGTGGTGCCGGCGCGCAGCTCCGGTGTGTCGAGGTTCCCGCCATGGCTGTCGGGCACGATGGTCGAACGCGACTCGAAACCGCCCGGGGCCACGCCGATGGTGCCGATCATCGGGTCCAGCGGCAGGTCAACTGTGTGGTCGCTGTCGGTGGCGTGGAAGCGGACCGTGCCGGCCTGCTGGTCAATGTCGTACACCCACACCCGCTCCTCGAGAGGCGGCTGCAGGGTCGCCGTATGTGAGGTGGAGGTGAGTGCCCCGAAGTGCGGGAACGTCGAGGAGACTCCCCAGTCGCGGGCCGGAACGATCGAGGCGAGGTGGACGGCGAGGGTGTCGCCTGGCTCTGCGTCCTCGACGAAGAACGGCCCGCACACGGGGTTTAGGTAGGGCATGCGGCACACCTGCGACGGCAGGTCCGCCGGGCCGCGGACGAGGCCGCCGAAGCAGTCCTCGGTGTGCACCTGCAGGATGTCACCGGAGCGGATGTGGGCTACGGGCATCCGGCCACCGAAGGTGTAGGCTAGCTCGTCGCGGGCGGGCCGGTAGCTGATCGCGTCCATGGTCGTCACACCCGCTCGACGTGGCGGGCCTGCGGCTGCGCGGGCGCCAGACCCGACAGGGCTGGCCGGCGACCGGTCAGGTACAGGCCGGCGAGTACGACCATGCCGAGGACGAGCCAGGCCAGACCGAGACGCTGCGCGGCGATGTTCGCGTTGACCACGACGTAGGCGAGGATCGCGAAGCCGATACCGGGCATGACGAGGTGTGCCCACCAGTTGCGGCTGCGCTGGCGGATGAGGTGGTGCACGACGACGGAGACGTGCAGGAGCAGGAACGCGACCATCGCCCCGAAGTTGATCAGCGACGACAGCAGCGTGATCCCGTCGGCGCGGGTCGCCATGTACAGGCCCAGCGCGAGGGACACGACGCCCGTGAGCAGGGTCGCGTTGATCGGCACGTTGCGGCGGATCGACACCTTCGCCAGGAAGCCGGGAAGCTGCCGGTCCCGGGCCATCGCGTACAGCAGCCGGGACGTGGCGACCTGCGCGACCATCGAGTTCGGCAGGCCCCACGCGATCGCGGTCGCGACCGCGCACAACGTTGCCAGCCAGCCTCCGCCAGCCACCTGCGCGGCATCGTAGAAGGCGGTGCCGTTCGGATCACCGTCACTGAGCAGCGAGGCCGGCTCGGCGACGAGCATCGCGGCCAGCCACGTCTGCGCGATGAACAGCACGCCGGCCAGGACGAGGACGGCGGCCATCGCCCGGCCGATCTGCCGGGAGCCACCCTTAGTCTCCTCCGCCAACATGGAGATGCCGTCGAAGCCGAGGAAGGACAGCACCGCGATCGACACCGCCCCCGCGACGAGCGACCAGGTGAAGGTGTCGGCGTTGTAGAACGCATCCCAACTGAACCGGCCCCTGCCCGTTGCGACGGCCCAACCGGCGACGGCGAGGAAGATCGCCAGGACGATCAGCTCGCCGACGAGCATCACCCGGGTCACCATCGCGGTCATCCGGATCCCCACCGAGTTGACGACCGTGTTGACCGCGACGAAGCCGAGCAACCACAGCCACACCGGCACGGCCGGCACGGTGGAGTGCATCGCGACCGACGCCACCAGGTACAGCAGGCCCGGTACGAGGACGTAGTCGAGCAGGATCACCCAGCCAGCCAGGAACCCGACCGGCGCGCTGATGCCTCGGCCGGCGTAGTTGTAGACACTGCCGGACATGGGGAACGCCTTGACCATCTGCGCGTACGAGAACGCGGTGAACACCAGCGCGACCACGCCGACCGTGTACGCCAGGGCCACCATCCCGCCGGAGCCGGCGTACACGCTGCCGAAGATCGCCATCGGCGCGATCGGCACCATGTACACCAGGCCGTACGCGACCAGGTCCCGGAACCGTAGTTGACGGCTCAACTCCTGCCGATAGCCATATTTGGAGAGGTCGTTCTGGGAACTCATCAGACTCCTCAAGCTTTTTGGTCCTGGCTAATCACGCTATTTCGCAGCTCATTCGTCAGCGAAGGCAATTGATTCTTCGATCTTGAACCGCCACAAACGATTTCGTCGAGCATGTGAACGGGTATCTCGACAACGAGAATTGCCCACCGGGTTAGGTGAGTCGATACCGTTGATGCGGACATACGGTGTTGTCCGCATGCAACTGTCCGCGTAGCGTTCGACCACGTACGGTCAGACCTGTCCGGATCCGGCAGCGACGGACAGACGGCACCCAGGAGTACCGGTGGCGCAAACTCCACGACGACTGACCCCGCATCGATCGGCGCTGCATGGGTTCGGTGCCGCGCTTCGGCAGTGGCGCGAGCGCCGCGGGCTGTCCCAGCGTGCTCTAGGCAGGCTGGTGCACGTCAGTGGGGACCTCATCGGCAAGGTGGAGAAGGCCGAACGTTGGCCGTCCGCCCGCTTCGTCGAGTCGTGTGAGGGCGCACTGCAGACAGGTGGCGAGCTGGTCCGCTTCCTGGCAGACCTGGAGAGTGCGCGCCGCCTCACCAGTGTCGGCTACCGCTTGGCCGAGGGCGCGGAGGGCCAACTCCGGGCCTCCATCGATCACCCCGACAAGGCCGACCTGCTCCGCTCGTGGCACGAGCAGCTCGCCAGTCTGGCCGTTGCCGGAAACCGCACCGGATATGTAGGGATGGCGTCCACTGCCCATGCGCAGATTGGCGTCGCAGCCGCCATCGGGCGGCGAAGCCGTTCAGCCGACCGCCGAGACGTACTAATCGCGCAGGCGCTGTGGGCGGAGTTCCTCAGCTGGATCGACGAGCAGGGCGACGCCGCCGAGGCTGACGCATGGCTGCGACGCGCCCAGCGGCACGCCGTCGAAGCGAACGCGCCGGCGCTTGCCAGCTATGTCCTGATGAGGCAGAGCCAACGAGCCCTTGAGCGCTTCGACCCGCGTAATGCTGCTGCCTTGGCGCAGCGGGCACTGGACGAGGTTCGGTTACCAGGCCGCATCCGCGCTCTACTGCTGGTCCGCCAGGCCCAGGCCTACGCGATGGGAGGTGACCAGAACGCCTGCGCAGCCACCATCAACCAGGCGCACAGGATCGCCGGCCGCGCCGATTGGGGCTCGGCGTTGCCGGTCGATGTTGGTGCCCACTGCGACCTGGTGTATGTGGCTGCCCACGAAGCGCAGTGCCGTCTGCTCCTCGGTCAACCGGCGGCTGCCGCCGATCTCTACGAGCAACTCCTGCGCCAATGGCCAGATCAGTGGCGCGTCGATGAGGCCCTGTGGCGATCGGCCTTGTCCACCGCCTACGTCAACAGTGGCGACGTTGAGCGCGCAGCGGTCGAGGCCACCAACGCATTGGCCTTGGCCACGGGTACCTCGTCCGCGCGGGCTCTGCGCTGGTTGAACCCGACAGCGGTGGCCCTGCGCCAGCAGACAGCCGTTCCGGAGGCGGCGACCTTCGTGCGCGCCTATCGGCAGGCCACTCTTGAAGCGTGCAACCATTAGCCCGTGGATCTGATCACGACGGCGACGAGCACCGAGGAGTCCGAGCGAGCGGCGTCCGTCGCGGTCCTTCCGGTCGGGAGCTTTGAACAGCACGGCGCCCACCTGCCGCTGCTGACGGACACTATCGTGGCATGCGCGATCGCGAAGGCAGTCGCCGAGCGCTATGACCTCTTTCTGCTGCCGCCCGTGACGATCTCCTGCTCCCACGAACACGCGGCGTGGCGTGGAACGGTCAGTATCAGCGCCACCACGCTCGCCGCCGTGGTCGGTGACATCGCCGCCTCCCTGCGTCAATCAGGCATCAATCAGCTCGCTGTGATCAACGGGCACGGCGGCAACTACGCGCTTGCCAACGTCGTTCAGGAAGCCAACGTCGCCGGACCGAGGATGACTCTGTTCCCCTCTCGGGCCGACTGGGACGACGCCCGAGTGGCCGCAGGCCTACACAGCACAGCCCACCAGGACATGCACGCGGGCGAGCTCGAGGTTTCGCTGCTCCTGCACGTCGCGCCAGAGGTGGTGCGTGACGGCTTCCAGCATGCCGACCATCTAGCGGACGATCGGCGTCACCTCCTCACGCAGGGCATGAGTGGCTACACCACCAGCGGCGTCATCGGCCTGCCGTCCCACGCCACCGCAGCCCAGGGCAAAGCCGTACTCGAAGATCTCGTTCGCTCCTTCGCCGACCATCACGGCCTCCTGTTGAGACACAAGGCATGATCAGGAGTGATGCTGAACGGGAGCTGTTGTCCGTATCGACTTTGCCCCCCGGGGAGAGCGATCGGGCGGAGGCAGTTTGCGGGGTGCTCCGGGGGCAGGGGAAGGGGCACGGCGCTCGGACGTAGAGTCGGCCGTCTAGGCCCGCACACCGGTACGAAAGACCTGGCAGTCCCGGTGTCCCGGCGACCGATTGACTAGACCGCCGTCGTCCGCCCCGCGTGCAGTTGTTCGAGGAGGACCCGTGAGGTCGGCTGACAGGATCGCTGAAGTGTCGGTGGAAGACGCCGTCCGCGCCTCGGTGAGCTACGACCAACTGCGTATGGGTGATGGCGCCCTGTACTGGCTGGAGAGCCGTCCCGACGCCGGCCGGGGCACGGCGGTGACACGGTGGCGGTCCGGCGAGGGCAAGCGTGATGTCAGTCCGAAGGGCTTTGATGTCGCCAGCGGCGTTCACGCGTACGGGGGTGGATCTTTCGCTGCTGCCAAGGGGACGCTGTGGTGCGCCGGCCGAGATGGCCTCTACCGGAGTCGTCGATCCGACGATCAACTCGAATTGATCGCTCATGGATCCTTCGGTGACCTGACAGTCGGCGACGGCGAGTTGCTGGCTGTGCGGGAGTCGGGGCAGGGTGACGAACTCGTCGCGGTGTCGCTCACCGGTGCTCCGAAGGTGCGAACTCTCGTCTCGTCCCCGGGGTTTCTTGGTGCGCCTCGACCGGGTCAGGGTTGGTTGGCCTGGACCAGGTGGAGCGAGCGCGACATGCCCTGGGACGCGTGTGAAATATGGGTGGCGTCCTACTCGCCGCGTCATCAGGTCGACGGCGCAGTGAGACTGGCCGGCGGTCCGGAGGAGTCTGCGGTGGAGCCGCGGTGGGGACCCGGCGCGTTGTACTTCGTTTCGGACCGCAGCGGCTGGTGGAACCTCTACCGCTGGGACGGCCACAGGGTGGAGGCGGTGGCGCCGATCGCGGGTGAGTGCGCTGCGGAGCCGTGGGAGTTGGGTTACGCGTCGTATGGCTTCCTCGACGATGGTCGGATTGTATTGGTTGTGCAGGAGGGGCCGCGACACCGCCTTGTCGTCATCGAGCCCGACGGCACTGTCCGCCCGGTCGACCTGCCGTACACGTCGATCAAGCCGTACCTCGCCCTCCGAGGGACGACGGCGGCGTTGATCGGATCATCGCCAACCGTAGCTCCACAGGTCGCGCTCGTAGACCTGGCTGACGCTGACCCCCAGGTGCAAGTGCAGGTGCTTGCCAGGCCGGAGCACGCCGCACTCGACCGCGCGCGAGTATCGACCCCAACGGAGCTGCGCGTCCGAGTGGCCAGTGGGCGGGAGGTCCTTGCCCTGGTGTATCCGCCGACGGGCGCGGCGGCGGACTGGCGGGCGCCGGTGATCGTCCGGGCGCATCCCGGGCCGACCGCGTCCTGCCAGCTGCGCCTGGACTGGCAGGCACAGTTCTTCACCAGCCGCGGGTTCGCCGTTGTTGATGTCGACTACCTGGGTAGCACTGGGTACGGCCGCGCTTTCCGGGAATCGCTGTACGGCCGGTGGGGCCTGGACGACGTCGGCGACTGCGCGGCGGTGGCGGTTCACCTGCTATCGACGGGACGGGCGGTGCCGGGTCAGGTGTTCATCCGTGGTGCCAGCGCCGGCGGATACACCGCGTTGCACGCGGTGACCCAGGACGGCCCGTTCGCCGCTGCCACCGCCGTGTCGGCGATCGTGGATCCTGACCAGTGGGCGCAGACGGTGCCCCGGTTCCAACGGGCGCACGCGATGCGGCTGCGAGGTGGTGCCGGCCGGGTCCGTGCCGCTGCTGTCCGACGGCCGGTGCTGCTCATTCATGGCACCGCCGACGAGGTGGCCGTGGTCGAGGATGTCCGCAAACTCGCCGACGAGTTGACGTCTCTCGGCATGGCACCTGAGGTGTTGCTTCTTGCCGATGTCGGCCACTATGTGGCGTCGTCCCGTCGAGCGGGCGCGGCGCTGGAGGCGGAGCTAGGTCACTACCGCTCGGTGATGGCGGATGCGGCCAACGACTAACGGGGGCTACACGGCCGCCAGCGGTAGTCGGTGACGCACGTACTCGCCGAACTCGCGGACCTCCGGCTCGCACCGGTAGGGCTCGAGGTCGGCCTGCACCTCGACGATGCGCTGCATACAGCGGTGTGAGGTGGTCCGTGCGGCGTGGTCGACTGCCTCGCGTGCGGTGGCGCAGGCTTCATCGATGCGGCCGGCGGCGGCCAGCGACGAGGCCAGGAGCGCGGTGTCGATGGCGAGTCGCCGGACGTGGGTGGGGCTCAGGGCGGTGAGGGCGTCGCCCAGGTGCCGTTGGGTGTGCTGCGGTCGGCCCAGGTCGTGGAAGCAGTGGGCGATCTCGTCGGCGAGGTACGCCGCGTCGAAGTACCCGATCCACGCCGGCTCGTCCTCGGGCTTGGCACGGGCCAGTTGCCTTTCCGCGATGTCGAGGTGGGCCAGGCAGTCGTCTTCGCGTCCAAGGCGGGCCTGCGTGCGCGCCACCACCGCGTGCAGCGCGGCTGCCACGGCGGGCGTCGCCTGGGTCTCGCTTCCTCTCACCGCCGTCAGCGCCATCCGGCGTGCCGGCTCGGGATGGCCGCAGTGCAACGCGAGGT
The DNA here is from genome assembly GCF_012726175.1 of Micromonospora sp. HNM0581. Taxonomy (GTDB): domain Bacteria; phylum Actinomycetota; class Actinomycetes; order Mycobacteriales; family Micromonosporaceae; genus Micromonospora. The sequence goes on along the minus strand of NZ_JAASAD010000025.1, from coordinate 22,364 downwards.
GGCCGATGTTCACGGCGAGCAGATAGCTGCCGTACAGGCGGTCGTCGGCGGCTTCCGTCAGACGGAGAGCGCGGAGGTAGCGGCGCTGGGCGAGGCCATGGGCGCCGGTGTCGACCGCCTGGTACCCGCAGAGCTCGAAGAATCCCGCCGCCAGCGTGTAGAGGTGCCGGCCGACAGCCTCGGAGGTGGGAGTGTTCGCCAACAGCCGGTTCAGTTCGCCTTCGATATACCGCTGCACCTGCGCGTGAACTCGTCCGGCGCCATGGGTGTGGTCCAACTGCCTGAACATCGCCAGAGCGGTCTCCGCCGCATGAAGATCCTCGTCGTCAACCTGGTCAGGCAAGCCGGGTCTTCCGGCCACGGGCGGCCGGGGTCCCGCCGCAGCGTTCAGCCAGTCGAGGGCGGCGCGGTCGAGAACGCCGGGCTGGAAGGGAACACGGACGACCATGCCCGCCACCCCGGGCTTCTCCTCGAACTGGGTGGGCAGCAGGGTGTCTGCGTTGCCAGAGCCGCTCGGGGAAGTTGCCCGCTTGTTCTCGCTGTTGCGGCTTTCCTCGAGAAGAGGCAGCAGGCGGGTCAAGGCCCCTCCGGCCTTCAACGCCCTGTCGCAGGCCTCGACGAATTCCCGGGACGGGAAACGGTCCGCTGTCTCGATCCGACGCACCAGGTCGGCGCTGAAGCGGATCATCGCGCCGAGTCGCGCCTGGGAGAGGTTTGCCCGCTCCCGCAGCCGACGCAGCTCGGCTCCGAAGAAGTGACGCTCGGACAGGGACGGCTGGAGCATCCGCGGGGTCTGTCCCACAGCACCGCCTCCTCGTGACTGTTCGCACCACTATGGCGATGATCAGCGTGACTATCGCGCACATAGGGTCACTCGGTGTTCAGCGCGGCGCAACCACGAACACCGAGATGCACAGGTGCGGGAGACGCCAATCCGGTGGCGCAGATGCGGACAACCGCTTCGTCCGCATGCTCGGCATTCACTCCACCGGCTCGACGGGCGAGTGTGGAGACGCGCCGATGGCTGCTCGTCAGATCCGCCACCGACCTAGCACGGGAGGCTGCAGTGCAGCAGGAGTCCGCTCCGCGCCGCGATCTTGATAAACGGCGGCGCCCCGGCCTTCCCGCCGCACGAACGATCATGCCCATGGGCATCTGGGCGCTTACCCGGGCACCCATGAGCGCTAGCAGGACGCGACCTTCGACCGGCACCACATCGACGTGAGATACCCGTGTGACTCGGCGAGTCCAGCGGCTTGACGCTCTGTTGGGCCCGAAGAAGAGCGGTACGGCGGGCCACCCGATCGGGAGGCCCTGATGGAGAGGGAGAGCACCCGAATGAGTGTCGACACGGCGAGCGGCGAGGACCTCCACGCCGCGATGGTCGATCAGCTCGTCGCTGATCACACGGAGAAAGGGCTGGTCATGCGGCCCGAGGTGGAGGCGGCGCTACGGTCCGTGCCACGCCATCTGTTCACTCCGGATGCCGCACTGGCGGAGGCGTACCGGGCCGACCAGGCCGTGGTGACCAAGCGGATCGGCGACGAGGCGGTCAGTTCGGTGTCGGCGCCGTGGCTCATCGCGGAGATGCTCGGTCAGGCCGCCGACGCTGTCGACGGCGGGTTGGCCGGCCGGCACGTCCTGGAGATCGGTTCCGGCGGGTACAACGCCGCTCTGCTGCGCGAGCTGGTCGGCCCGTCGGGCTCGGTCACGACCGTGGACATCGACCGTGAGGTGACCGACCGGGCCACCGCCTGCCTCACCGCGGCGGGTTACGACGACGTGGTCGTGGTGTGCGCTGACGCCGAGCAACCGGTCAACCCGGGCCGTTCATACGACCTGATCATCGTCACGGTCGGCGCGTGGGACATTTCCCCGGCCTGGATCGCCCAGCTCGCCGAGAACGGAACGCTGGTCGTGCCGCTACGGACGTTCGGCATGACCCGCTCGTGGGCGATGCGCCGGACCGGCGACCGGCTGGTCAGCCACAGCCAGCGGTTGTGCGGGTTCGTGTCGATGCAGGGCGCCGGGGCGCACGAGGTGCGGTACGTCGACATCGCTGACGGGGTCCACCTGCGGCTGGACGAGGACCAGCAGGTCAACCGCCACGCCGTCGGTGAGCTGTTGGCGCAGGCACCCGCTCGGGCATGGGCCGGGGTGAGCCTTCCCCCTCGTACCGTCCTGGCTGACCTCGACCTCTGGCTGGCGACCCGCATCACCGAAGCGGGACAGCGGTTCGTTGTTCTCACGGCCCAGCAGGAGGCCGTCGATGCGGGCGTCGTCGCCCCGGCATGGCGCTTCGGCACACCGGCCGCCCTCGATGACGGCGCGTTCTGCTACCGCTCGACGCTGCGCTGGAACGACGACGACATGTTCGACCTGAGCGCCTGTGGACATGGGCCCGACGCCGCGGCGGCGGCGGGTCGGATGGTCGGACAGATGCGCGCGTGGCTGTATGCGGGCAGCCCTTCGCCGGTGCTGCACGTCCTGCCCGCTGGTACTCCCGACGGCGACCTGCCGGCCGGGACGGTGCTGGACAAGCGGCACAGCCGCTTCGTCCTCACCTTTACCCCCGCATAGAAGGGAACGCACGTGAACGAAACCGAGGCCTCGGAGTTCGCCCTGGACGTCAGCCTGGTCGACGCCGGTCCGAGCGCGGGCGGCTACGCCACCGCCACCGACGACGGGTGCGGCTCCGGCAACACCGGCTCCAACGCCTGCACCACGAAGTGCGACGGCGGCAACTGACCCATCCGTTCCTCTCCCGATCGGGCCCGGCGTCGAGCGCGCCGGGCCCGACGATTCGGTGGTGCCTCATGGTTCCCGCAGCTGGCGCGGCGCTGATCAGAATCGCCGCCTACCCCAAGGGCCTCGTTCTGCCTCCCTGGCCCGACATGGCCCATGGTCATCCGGATCAGTGGCGCGAGTGGCTGGACACAACGTGGACGCTGCCCGGGTTCGCGGCAGCCGTCACCGGCGCGGCACCGCAGCTGGCCGACCAGATCCAACGCACGCTGAGCGGGGAGCCGATGCCTCCGCAGCGACTGCGCCGCCTGGTGCAGTCAACGGTCCGGTACCTGCTGCGCTGGACCACCCGTGCGACCCCGTTCGGCACGTTCGCCGGCGTCGCCCCGGTCCAGTTCGGCGCTCGCGCGGCGGTCCGCCTGGGCGAGGCACATCACGCGGTCTCCCGCCCCCACGGCCAGTTCATCGCCGAGCACACCGCGCAGGCCGAACAGGACCTGGCCACCCTACGCACCGTCGCGGTGGTGACGAACTCGCTGGGATACCTGCGCGGCGACAGGTGGGTTCTGCCCTGTGCCCATGCCAGCGACGATCGGCGGTGGGACGTCGAGATCCGCCTGACCGTCCCGATCCGGGCGGCGATCCAGGGGGCGCGGTCCCCGGTCAGGTTCGCCGACCTCGCCGCGACGGTCGCCGGACCCGCCAGCATCGCCGACGCCGAGCGTCTGCTGGCCGAACTGGTCCACACCGGGGTGCTGCTGTCGGCATTACGCCCACCCATGACCGCCACCGACCCAGCCGCCCACGTCACCCGCCACTACGCCATCCCGGAGCCGGGAAGCCGGATCGCCGTCGATCTACGCGCCGACATCGCGGTGACCCTGCCCCCACCGGTGCTGCACGAGGCGGAGCGGGCCGCGTCCACGCTCTTGGCGGTCGCGCCACCCCCCACGCCCGGATGGGCCGAGTACCACAACGCGTTCATCGAGCGGTGGGGTCCAGGAGCGGCCGTTCCCATCCGTGAGGTGCTCAACGTGCTGGGGCTCCCGGCCGGCTACCGAGGATCCACTCGCCGCGCCCCCGCGCTGTTCACCGCCCGCGACCGGCTACTCGGACAGCTCGCGCAGCAGGCCGCACTCGACGGCTGCGCCGAGGTGGTGCTCAACGACGCGCTGATCGACCGGCTACGCGGGAATGACGACCGGCCGCCGATCCCGCACACCGAACTGCGGTTTACCCTCGCCGCCGACACCCCGCACGATCTGGACCGTGGCGCGTTCACCCTGACGGTGCTCAGCGGGTCCCGCCACGCCGGGGTCGCCGCGGCCCGGTTCCTGTACCTGCTCACCCCCGCCGAACTCGCCGGATTCCAACAGGTTTACCGGCAACTGCCAACCGCCCTGCCCGGCGCAGCCACGGTGCAGCTGTCCGGACCCCCACTGGACGCCCGCCTCACCGCAGTAGCCCGGACGCCCGAACTGCTGCCCGTCCTTCCTGTCGGCGACTTCCACCCGGCACCGCCGTACACGATCAAGGATCTGGCGGTGACCGGCGACGGACGCCGGTTGTGGCTGGTATCGGCGGCCACCGGTCAGCCTGTCGAACCGCTGCTGTTCAACAGCGTGCTGCTGCCCACGCTGCAGCAGCCGCTGATGCGTTTCCTGGCCGAGGTCTGGACCGCGTGGACGGCACCGTGCAGCCGGTTCGACTGGGGACACGCCAGCGGCCTGCCATTCCTACCCCGCCTGCGACGGGGACGCGCCATCGTGCATCCCGCCCGCTGGATCATCGACCACGCTGCCCTTCCCGGCCAGGGCACCGCATGGCCGCAGTGGCGTGACGCCTGGCAGCGACACCGCCACCAGCGGCACATCCCGCAGCAGATCCTGGTCGGCGACGACGACATACGGCTACGCCTTGACCTGGACGACCATGCTCACCTGGCGGTCCTACGCGACCACCTCGACCGGCATCCCCGCACCGTGATCACCGAGGCTCCAGGGCCAGCGGGCTGGATCGACGCCCGCCCCGCCGAACTCCTGCTCACCCTCACCCACCCCGCGCCAGCCGCCCGACCAGCCCGACCAGCCCGAACCGCCACCACTGTTCAGCACTGGCCTGGGCGGTCACGGTGGCTGGAGGCACACTTGCACGGTCGGCTCGATGACATCCTGACCGATCTCGCCGGACGCCCCGCCGACCACCTACCAGCCGGCTGGTGGTTCCTGCGGTATCCCCACCCCGAGCTGCACCTGCGGCTACGCATCCCACTATCGGACACCGACCGATTCGCCGACATCGCCCGTCATCTCGCCGACTGGGTGCAGCACCTGCACGATGACGCCCTCGTACACGACTACAGCATCCATCCGTACCGCCCGGAGACCCGCCACGGTGCCGCAGCGACCCTCGCCGCCGCCGAGCGGGTGTTCGCCGCCGACTCCAGTGCCGCCCTTTGCCGACTTACCGGCGACCGACAAGCCACCACCGCCGCCGGGATGATCGCCATCGCCGAAGGCTTCACCGGCGACGGCCCGCGCTGGCTCACCACCCACATCGCCCACCGGACCGGCCCCCGCCTCAACCTCGCCCAACTCGAACACGCCCGGCGCCCAGTGCACGACGAGCGACTCGCGGCAGCACTGGCCGCCTACCGGCCGTTGGTCATCGATGACGGACTCGACCCCGACGAGGTGCTGGGCGACCTGCTGCACCTGCACCACGCCCGCATGATCGGCGTCGACCTCACCTCCGAACAGCACTGCCTGCGGCTTGCCCGCACCATCGCCCGCGCCACCCTCGCCAGGCTCAAGCCGTGACCGCAGGACAGTCCCTCGCCGACGGCGCGGCCGGCATCGCCCTGCTGCACCTCGAAACCGGCAATCGGCGCGCAGCGCGCGAGGCACTACGCGAAGCCACCGCCGGTGGCGTGAGCATCAGCGACGGAGCCAGCCTCTTCTACGGCGCTCCCGCACTCGCATTCGTCCTCGCCACCACCGACCACCCGGGGCTCGCCCAGGCACGAGCGGCCACCGCCGACGGCACCGCCACAGTGACCCGCCGACGGCTCGACGCCGCCCACCGCCGCATCGACCAACGTCAGCAGCCGCACTACGCCGAGTACGACCTCATCCGCGGACTGACCGGGCTCGGCGTCGTCCTGCGCCGGCTCGGCGATCACGAACTGCTCCGCCAGGTCCTGGACTACCTCATCCGGCTCACCGAACCGCAAGGCGAGCTACCCGGCTGGTGGTGCTGGAACGGGCCCGAACGCCGCCAGCCACCGCCCGCCGGCGGTCACGCGAACCTCGGCATAGCCCACGGCATCACCGGCCCACTGGCACTGCTCGCCCTCACCCTCCGCGACGGCATCACCGTCGCCGGACACACCACGGCGATCAACCGCATCAGCCGATGGCTGGACGCCTGGCAGCAGCACACCGACGGCATGATCTGGTGGCCGCAAACCATCAACATCACCGACCTACGCGGTGGGACACCGGCCCAGCGAACTCCGCTGCGGCCGTCCTGGTGCTACGGCACCCCCGGCATCGCCCGCGCCCAGCAAATCGCCGCACAAGCCCTGCACGACACCACTCGGCAGCGCCTCGCCGAGACCGCCTTCACCACTTGCGTCACCGACCCCGAACAACTTCGACGGCTCACTGACCGAAGCCTGTGCCACGGCACCGCCGGACTGGTGGCTACCGCCCGCCGGGTCGCTTCCGATGCCCTCACCTTGATACCCCTGGCTGCCGTAGAAGATCTCCACCGACAGACCGCCCCCACCACCAACGAGCCCGAAGGGCTGCTCGATGGCAGGGCAGGCGCCGACCTCGCCACCGCCGTCGCCACCGCCTGGGACGCCTGTCTCCTCCTCACCTGAAAGAGCCATCCGTGGACCACACCCCCTGGCACCAGGTCAACATCAGCTACCCCGGCCAGACCGCCCGGGAGCGCGAGAAACAGGCCGTCGCCCACTTCAGCCGAGTGCTTCCCGCCGCCGAGACTGCCGGCCTGATCTCCTCCTGGTGGTTCATCCGCAAAGGCGCTTGGCGCATCCGTTACCTCCCCGCAGGAAGCCCAGAGAGCGGGGATCAGGCCCGCGGGCTACTCACCGAAGGGGTTACCTGGGCCGGTGACATTTACGAACCCGAAACCCACGCGTTCGGCGGCCACGACGCCATGACCACGGCCCACACGCTGTTCCACCACGACAGCCGCCACCTCCTCACCTACTTCCACCAGCACCCCACCACCCGGCGCGAACACTCTCTGATCTTGTGCACCGCCCTGATGCGCGCAGCAGGGCTGGACCTCAACGAGCAAGGCGACGTCTGGGCTCAAGTCGTCGAGCACCGCGCAGCACACCTCAACCAAGCACCCACGACCGATGCCCGCAGGTGGGAGAGGTTCACCGGAGACGTTCGGAGCCTGCTGCTCGGCGCACCTCGCACCCCCGGCGACTGGCACACCGCATTCGCACACGCCGGCGCGGCCTTGCATCGCCAACGGGAGAGGGGCACCCTCACCCGTGGCCTGCGGGCAGTAATCGCCTTGCACGTGATCTTCCACTGGAACAGGCTCGGCCTACCCGCCACCACCCAGGCCACCCTCGCCCGAGCGGCCCAGGAAGCCATCTTCGGCCCGCCCGATCCGCACCTGCCAGACCCCAGGTAGATGCACCAGGAACGAGCGGAGGAAGGCGCCATGCCCGAGAAGGTGATCACCAACAAGGTTCTCTGCTACGTCGTGCGGGAAGCACACTTGCTCGTCTTCCGCCACACCGACTTCAGCTACGAGGAGGTAGGCATCCAGGTGCCCGGCGGCAGCGTCCGCCCCGGTGAGGACCCGGCGGACGCGGCGCTGCGCGAGGCCCGCGAAGAGACCGGACTGACCGGCTTCACCGTCGTGCGCAAGCTGGGGGAGATCGAGTACGACATCAGCCCGCTCCGCTTCGAGATCCAGCGTCGCCACGTCTTCGAGTTGGCGCTGCACGGGACGACGCCCGCGCGATGGGCGAGCCAGGAAGACCACGACGGCGAGCAGGAGCCCACCCAGTTCGAGTGCTTCTGGATACCGTTACGCACGGCGCACGTCCTGCAGTCCGGTCAGGGCGCCCTCGTGGGCCGGTTATTCGACTGACCGGAGTCCCATCGGCAATCAGAGGAACCAATCGGGAAGAGGAACTGCGCGAACTGGTCCAGCGCAGCCCGTGCTGATGCGGGCGCTGGGCGTCGTTCGGGACTGCGCGGGACCGCAGGGAGCTGGTCTGACGGAGTCCGGCCCCTCGGCTCGATTGTTCTTACCCATCCCGCGCAGGTGAGGGATCACCTTGCCGTGGCGCCTGCCTGCGCCCGCCAAGGTGCGGCCGGATCGGCGAGCGTGTCGAGGATGACCTGGCACCAGGTGTGCGCCGCTCCGACCGCGAGGTAACCGTGACGAGGACGCAGCCCTGTGCGGCGTGCGGCGTGGCCGGTGCCCCAGCCCTCGTTGCGCAGTTCACCGAGGCCGAGCGCGATGCCCGACAGCCCGCCGAGGATGCGCTTGACGGCCTGGCTGCCATCCGGCCCCGGTGCGACGGTCTGCGGGTGAAGCCCGAGTTCGCGCTGTGCCCTGTCGATGAGCTGAGGCAGCTTAGCGGTCTTGCCGTCGAACGAGATGCCCAGCTCGTCGAGCACGGTTTTTGCGGTTGCCTCGACCAGTTCCTTCGCGGATCCGATGGCCTGGGCTGGGTCGCTCGGAAGTGCCCTGTTGATTCGTTCGAACGAGTCCAGGATCATCTCCGGGTCTCGCAGCGCGGTCAGCGCCCGTGGCATCGTCGCCGCAGCGGGGAGGGCGCTGTCTGACTTCGGGCTGACCCTGCCCTCAAGGTCGACGTCGAAGCCTTGCCGTTCCATGAACTTGCGGGTGCTCGCCAACGCTTCTGGTGGCATCGCGTCGATCAGCGTCTCGTACACATGCAGAACACGGTTCACGTGGGTGGGATCGGTCCAGTCCACGTTGTCCTCGAACTCACGCCAGAATCCTCGCCGCTCGCTGGTCTCGTCGTTCGGATCACCGGACGGCGTGAACCCTTGGTCCTCCCACATGCCCGCGATCAGCCGGAGGGTGCTGTAGCCGGCGCTGAGATCGCGAAAGTGGCGACGGACGGGTAGCGGCACGAGACTACGGATCGTCACGGTCGCCCAGAGTATCGAGGAACAGGCATCTCGGCGACTTGTTACGACGTGGGTCAACGGCGCCAGACCGAGGGTCTCACTCGCGTCACCAGGATTCGTGTGACCTGGCTACGGACCGGTGATCTTCGATGATGTGCGCGGTGTGTGCTCTCCAGCGGGTGCCAACCCGGGTGAACCGGTGCCAACGCGGGTCACTGCGGCCGACCGCCGGTCGCAAACCGGGGTTCGTGTGCTCGGTGTGTGCTCCTGGGCTGCGTGAACGGCGGTCGTGGGAACGTGGGTGAACGTGGGCCACTCCCTGCCACCCCAGGTGAACCCCCGGGTCGCTAGACTGGGCCCTCGCGCCCTCGTAGCTCAGGGGATAGAGCATCGGTTTCCTAAACCGTGTGTCGCAGGTTCGAATCCTGCCGGGGGCACCTCAAAGATCAGCAAAAACGCCACCTGGCCTGCGGATACGCTTCCCCGTCGATCGGCCGAGATGTGCAGCCGGATGCCACCCGGAGCCGCCGTTTGCAGCCGTCCGTGCAGAGTACGTGCAATGATCTTGGACCGTTGAAAGCGCCCGTTCTCGCAGGTCACAGCCCACAAAAGCGGAGAGGCCGCAGCACCCGCCACGGCCCCTCCCACGCTACCGGCGATCATCAGCTCAGCGCCGCCTCGATTCGCTCGTTCATCCGGCTGCGGTCCCCGTCGAGGCACTTGGCGTACACCTTGAGCAGCACGTCAACCGAGTGGCCGGCCCGCTCCGCGACCTCCGGAGCCGGTAAGCCCGCGTTGAGCCAGAGCGACACTCCGGCGTGCCGCAGGTCGTACGGGCGACCGGCCAGGGGAGAAGCCACCCGCTCCGGCGGCAGGCTCAACCGCCGCGCCTCCTCCCACACCCGCGAGTACGTCGAGGACGCCACCACGTTGCCCCGCCCGCTGCGGAACAGGCGCCCGTCGACACCCACGCCGAAACGGTCGATGTGCGCCCGCAGGATCGCCACCAGCTCCGGCGGGATCGGCACCTCCCGCGCCTCTGCGTCGCCCCGGTGCTTCAACCCCCGATCGTCGTGCACCTCGCCACTGTCGGTGTACCGCTTCCCCGCCGCCGGCCGGGACTTCTCCAACGTCAGCAGCCCCCAGCCTTTCGCCGGAAGGTGGCAGTCCCGCTCCCGTAGCCCCAGCGCCTCACTCGGCCGCAGCGCCGCGAAGTACAGGCAGGCGTAGAAGGCGACCAGGCGCTCGCCGCGCCGGCCGTCCTTGCCTCGCTGGCCGACGTACGTGACCCCGACGAGCAACTCCCGCGCCTGGCGGACGTTCACCACGACTCGGCGGTCAACCTCACCGGCCAGCTTCCGCCGACTCGACCGCACCCGCAGCTTGTCGACTGGGTTGAAGTCCAACAGCTCCAGCTCGACGGCGTACTGAAGGACGTTGTAGAAGACCGAGCGCCGCCGCCTGGCCGTCGACGCTGCCAGCGGCCGGCCGTCCATCCGCAGGCCGAGCGCGTCCAACGCTGGCCGCACCACTGCGGCTTCCGCCAGCGCCGACAGCGGCAGCGAAGCCCGCTCCAACCAGCGCAGCGCCGCAGCGACCTCCGCCGGCCGGTCGAGTTGCCGAGACGCGGGCGGAAACTCCCACTCCCGCAACGCCCGCCGCAGCACCACCGGGGCAGGCCGCCCGGCCATGTCCCGCACCAGCGCCGCCGTAACCGACGCTAGGGCATCCGTCGTGCTCTCCCGCGACTTGGCCGCCGCGCCCGGCCACTTCATGTCGAGGTATCGGCGGACGAACCCGAGCCAGTTCACCGACTCCGTCGGCGCAACCATCGACTCCGGCAGACCGGAGTCAGCGTCGAACGCTTCGCCCCGGTTCGCTGCCTGCATCAGGTCCGACCGGAAGTTGTCCGCCAGGGCACGGGTGCTGAACGTCCGCGACTTCGGCCCCGTTCCCACTACCCACCGAACGGTGTACGACTTCTTGCGGCCTGCCAGCGCGTTGACCTGAATGCCCCGGATCCGTACCTCGCGCGACTTCACGCCGCCTCCCGGTGCTGCTCAAGCCACGCCCGCAGGTCTCGCCGTTCAATGCGCAACTCACCGTTGGGCAGCTTGATGCACTCCGGGGCGATGCCCAGCTCACGCCAGCGGTAGAAGGTCCGCCGCGACACTCCGTTGAGGACGGAGAGGACTTCCGGAACGGTCAGCAGCTCACTTTCCATGAGGGGTTCTGTCCTCCAGATCATCGAACTGCAGGGGAGAGGGGAGCAGCGGTAGCCGAAACGGCCCCGGCTGTTCGCTGCCGTGCTGTGTCGAGGTCTGCCCGCCACCGAATGCGGGCCGAGATGGCGCGTAGCAGCCGGTGCTCCAGCGGCGGTACGTCGGGGTCTTCGGGTCGAGCGAGCTCGAACCGGTACCGCGTGGATCCGTCTGCCTCGTCGGCCGCCGCCTGGTCGTGTTCCTCGGTGTCGGCCATGCCGCCCGCGAGAATCGCCCGCACCCAGGACCGGTTGTCCGCCCGGTGGTCGGCGAGAGTCTTCCCGGACCACTGTCGGGAGACGAGGACGCGCCGGCCGGTGAAGCCGAGGGTGGAGCGTTGGTGGACCTTCCCCGTGCATCCGCCAGGGGTCAAGCCCGCCTTGACGCCGTCCGGCTGAACGCCGTAGAGCAGCCAGTTGGCACAGGTTGGCGAGCACGGAAGCACGGACAGTTCCGCGTGCAGGCGGTCGAAGTGCGCTTTCTGCGCGTCGGAGCGGGGCTTGGCCTGGTCGGTCAGATCCTTGGTGACGTACTTGGTGACGTAGCGGATCGATCGTTCCGCGTCTCGGGTGCCTTGCTCGATGCCGCGTGCGTCGATGCGGCCGAGGCGGGCGACGTAGGCGGGTCGGCTGTCGGGTTCTTCCAGGGCGTCGAGGGCTTCACCCCAGGTGGGCGGCGGTGCCCGGGTTTTCGGGTCGACGTATGCCTGTTGGTCGACGTCCCAGACCGGCGGCTTGTCCACCGAGTAGACGGGCTCGTTGAACGAGGGCCACCACACCTGGTGGTAGGTGGCGGCGGCGATCTGTTTGAGCAGCCGGCGGGGCAGGGTGCCGCGGATCGCGAAGTGCGCGTGCGGCGCGAGGCGGCGTTGCAGCTCGACGGCTCCTGCGTATTGGACGTTCCAGCCGGCGGCCCGGCGGACGTTTTGCCACCACCGGTCGAGGACCCGTGCGAAGTGGATCGCGTCGAGTGCGGCCCGCCGGTAGTCGTAGGTGGTGGGGTCGACGGGTGTGCCGAGTACGTCGTCATGCGGTCCGTGTCGCTGGCCGCACTCGCACGGGGCGATGTATGGGCCGCGCCGTAGGTGGGAGTGCACTGGCCCGTGGGAGCCGAGCGTCAGGGTGACGAGCATGGAGGGCCGGTGGGTCTTGCCGGTCTTGCCCGAGTAGGCCCGGCCGACCGTGCGCGGGTCGACGGGCAGCCGGGGCAGGTCCGGTGAGTCCTGCCGCCGCCGGGTGGACCGTTTGCGGCGTGGCCGTTCGTCGCGGTCTTTGGGGGTGAGGTGCCCGCGCAGGCTCGTCTCTGCGAGGGCTTCGTCCAGTTCGGCGATGGCGGCGTCAATCTCCGCCAGGTGCGCGACCCGCTCGTCCGGGGTCATCGGCTGGTACTGCACCGCTTCCCGCTCGAACTCCAGGTGCGCCCGCACCCGCGCCAGCGCGAGCACGTCCTCACCCGGCTTGTCGGGACGCACGGCAGGTTCGTCGGCGAGGTGCCAGCCTTCCCGAATCTGCTGGATCCGCAGCCGCCGACCCCGCTCCGCACACGGCTTGCACTTCGCCGCCAAGGTGGCTCCGCAGGGCACCTCGACCACTTCGGTCACGCCGGTGGCGGTGTCGGTGCGGCGCAGAGCCAGGGGTCGGACGCAGACGCCGTGTTGTTCGGCGAGCTGCTTGAGCGCGTCCCTGGCGAGCGGTTTGCGCATCCGGTCCGCCCGGGAGCCCGGCCGAGGCCGCTCCACGCTCGCACTGTCGGGGGCCGGGGTGGCGGTGGGGATGAGTTCGAGTTGGCTCACCGGTCATCCTCCAGACCGGCAGGGGTGCCGTTGCGTGGGGTGAACGCCGCCGCTGGGACGGGTACCAGGCCGGGACGCCGTTCGCGTTCGATCGACGTGACGGGCCGCAGGACGACGGGCCGAGGCTGCTCCTCGTCGACATCCCGAACGACGGTCGCCGCCTGGTCGTCGTTGACCCGCGTATCACTCCCGGCCGCCTGGTCGTCGTTGGACGGCACCGACAGTGCGTCACTTCCGGCCGGCACGTCAGCGCACCGGTCGCCGGCCGGCGTGGTGGCCGGTGGCACGGGGGCGGTGGAGAAGACGAGTTTGGACAGGCCGAGGAAGGCCAGCGCGGGCACGGCGGACAGGAGCCACCCGGACAGGCCGGGTTTGGCTACGGCGAGTTGCGCGGCCAGGGAGAGTGCGACGGCGCAGACGAGCAGGAACATGGGGTAGCCGATGGGGCCGCCGGTGCGGCGACGCTGTCGGATGGTCAGCAGGGCGGCCAGGGGTAGAAGTTCGGAGATGGCGGCGTTGGCCCAGCCGAACCAGTCCCCGGTACCGGCGGGCGAGTTCGCCATGGTCCAGTCATGCACGTGGGTGAACGACGCTGCCCCGGCGAGTCCGCCGACGATGAGGACGATGAGCACCAGGACCACGCCCTCTATCCGCTGCGCATTGCCTTTCACGCGGTCACCTCCCGCTCGTCGGTGCTGTCGGTGGTGTCGAGTCGCCGGTAGGTGCGGCCGAGGGCGCGGATGTCGTCGTCGGTGAGGTAGGCGAAGCGGACCCGGACGGGTTCGCGGACGCCGTCGAGGACGACGAACCCCACCCCCGGCGCCGTTTCGGGGATGCGGTCGCAGAGTGCGCCTCGGTCGCGGGCGGCGTCGCCGAGGACCATGTCCACCTGCTCCGGCTCGGTCAGCCGCAGGCCGATGCGGGCCGGGAACAGATCCCGAAACGGCAACACGTCCTTACGCGGATCCTGCAACGCGGCGATGACGTGCACGCCGACCGCCCGGCCCTGCGACAGGAGGAGGCCGAGGGATTCCTTGATTCGGTCGCGGACTTTACGGTCGGTGATGTAGGCGGTCAGGGCGGCCAGCTCATCGATGACCAGGACCAGCAACGGTTCCTCGACCGTCGGCAGATGCTGCCGCGTGACCCCGCGCAGCCGCGCCGCCCGCAGCCGCATGCGCTTGACCGCTTCGTCCAGGACGCCGGCCATGGCATCGGGGTCGTCGTAGGCGAACCGGGCGAACAACGGCACGCCGGCCGCCAGCTCCATGCCGCCCTTCGGATCGAACGCCCACACCTCCACCAGCCCGGAACGGATCCCGCCCGCCAGGGAGCGGATGAGCGACCACAACACTGAGCCCTTCCCTGCACCGGTCGCCCCCGCGATCAGGACGTGTGAGCCGGCCAGCCGCAGCCGGTACGCCTCCCCGTCCTCTCGCACGCCGAGCGGTAACGCACCGAGGTCGGGCACGTCAGCGACCGGCAGCGGCGCGACGATGCCGGCAAGCGGGTCGCGGCGCATGAACCGCACCACCACCCGATCCGGGCGATCGGTGGAACGGGCCTGGCCGGTGTGCTGGCGGAACGCGTAGGCGAGACGCTCGGCGGCCTGGCCCCAGTCGTCGGGGATCTGGCCCGGCAGCATGCGCACGGTCAGCTCATCGCCCCACCGGTCACAGCGCACCTTGACCAGCCGGGGCACGTACCGGTCACCACCGAACACCGTCGCCAGCCCGCAGGTAGCCATCACCGACGCCCACCGAGGCCGATACACCACCAACGCCCGAACCCGGGCAACGAGCGGATACCAGCCGAACCGCAGCCACGACACCGGATGCCACCGCCACCACCCCACACAGCCGGCCGCAACCGCCGTGACGACGGCGGCCAGGACCAGGCCACCGAACTCGGCCCGGATCCACAGCGCGAGACCGGCCGGGCCGGTGAGCCACCAGTAGCGGACGGCCAGGATGGTGAGGCGGAACAGGCCCCGGGCCAGCCACCAGAACACCAGCAGCCACCCCGGCACCCGCCACGCGGGAAGACGCACATTCATCGGCGCAACCGGGATCTTGTCCCCCGGAATGACGTTGATCAGAGGCACACGCCACCCCCACGACGCCCACGGCCGAGCGTGGCAATGCACGAGCGACACGACATGCGCCGCAGGTCGAACCGGCGCGGCTTCACCCACCGGCAGCAGCGGGGGCAACGGATCGCATAGACCACACCGGACGGCGGCGGCAACCCCAGCAGCGACCGCAGCGCCGCCTCCACCTCCCGCAACGCGTGCCGCAGGTCGGCAAGATGTGTCCGGGCCACAAGCAGCAGCGCGCCGGCCAGTAGCGGCAAGACTGTGATCAGGGCAGGGTGAACTACGGTGGGCATCACGCCCTCCTTCATCAGACGAGGGATGAGGTGAGCGCGGGGACGGGCCGGGACTCTTGGCGGGGAAACGACCCGCCCCGCGCGACAAGACAGCTCAGGCGGCCACCGAGCCCGGCACCGCCGACGCCGGACGGATCGCCGAGGCCCGCAGCGAATACGCCATCCGGGAACGGCAGTCACCCGACGAGCGGCCCGGCTTGCACCGCTGCGAATCCACATACGGCGTCAGGGTCAGACCCTCGAACTCCACCGCCGGCGGATAACCCGGCACCGTGGACGGCGGCGGCACCGGCTGCTGCGCGGCCACCACCTTCACCTTCACCTCAGTAGAGCGGCCGAACTTCCCGGCCTCCGGGTCCAGGTCCATCACCCGCACCACCCAGACCCGCTCCCCGGTCTCCTTGTCCCGCGCCTGGTTATCCGCCTCACCCCGCCGCTCAAAATCAATCTGCGGCGACACACCAAGGCACAACGCCCCAGCGGGGAAGACGTACTCGGACGGGACCGGCACCTTCAACGTCATCGGAACCAACGAACGACCTCCAGAGCCACGAAGCCAACTCAACCAGTTGACTTGTTAAGTTGCATCAAAGGTAGGCGCGGCCAACTTGACTTGTCAAGTGAAGTATCAGGCTACATCAGTCGATTGGATAGACGTCTTCGAGATCGTGCCGACGGGCCGGCAGCAGCAGATCCACGGCGAGCAGCGGCTTGGCCGATCGGTCGCAGACGGACAACAGCACCGTCAGCACCGGGTCATGTTCGGCGATCTGCAAGAGCTGGGCTTCTTCGTCGTCGGGTAGCCGAGCGGAGATCCGCTCGCTGACGTGGTCGAAGCGCACGCGCTTGCGGGAGGCCACATGCCGGAGCAGTCCCTCCGGAAGGGCTTCGCCGCCACCGACTCCCGTACCGTCGGCCAGGTCGGCGG
This sequence comes from Micromonospora sp. HNM0581, assembly GCF_012726175.1. GTDB lineage: Bacteria > Actinomycetota > Actinomycetes > Mycobacteriales > Micromonosporaceae > Micromonospora. The sequence continues at coordinate 6,089 of NZ_JAASAD010000025.1, read as the reverse complement.
GCAGGTACGCGGTACCGAGTTCGACGGGCCCGAGTCCGTCGACCGTGATCAGGCGACGCCGCGCAACGGCCGGCGTTCCCGGTTCGATCCCCAGCGCTACCGCAGCCCGTGGGGGAGCCGGCACCGTACCGGCCGCGAGCAGGGTAGAGCCGGCCCGTTCGTCGTCTTCCAGCACGGCGTAGCGGCGTTCGCGCTGCCGCTGGTCGGCTCCGCCGGGCCGGCCGAGGACGAAGCGGCCCTTGCCCTGCCTGCTGTCGATCCAGCCGTCTTGGCGCAGCAGGTCCAGCGCTCTGACCACGACCGGCCGGGACGCGCCGAACTCGCGGATCAGTTCGGTCTCGCTGGGCAGCATCGAGCCCGGCGGGTACGTGCCGTCTTCGATGCGTTGTTGCACCGCGTTGACGATCACGACGTACTTCGGCGGCGCAACTTCGATCGGCACCGGTTTCACCTCAGACGGCAACTCAGCTTGTCAACAGGCTATCTGCGCTGCTCAGGTTCTGTCCAACGTCCCGCGTTGGCCATTCGGGTCGGCCTCGGGGCGAAGTTGCTCTGCCACTCGCGCAGCGCACCCTTCAATCGCGCGTTCTCCGCGCGCAGGCTGGCTTCTACGCCGTCGCGCGCGGTCAGCTCGTCGACGACCGCGCGGAGGAAGCCGTACACCTGCTCTTCGGCCAGGCCGCGTCGCCCGAACCTGGTGCGACGGAACCGGATCCGCTTGACCTGCTCCGGGCAGAGCCGGGCCAAGCGTGACGCTGCCCGGGAGACGCCAACCTTGTGCAGGGTCACCGTTACCTCCTCGAAGTTGAGACCGCTGTAGGTGCCTTTCGACTCGCCCCGCTCCGCCCTGCCTGACTTGGGAGGGCGGGCGGCGTGCGTCCGGTGGCGGGGGTGGTAGCCGGGGCGAGCAGCCGCAGGCCCGTCGGCTGCACGAAGATCTCTCGCCGGTCCACGGCGTTGCCGGCCCGGTCGAGCGTGTAGCCGAGCAGCCAGACCCAGCCGTCGTACGTCGTCCAGTCGCAGACCTTGATGACCCGGAAGGTCAGCGACCGTTTCCCGGCGAACTGCACGGACGCATCGCTGCCGACGTGCAGAACGTCGCCCGGTTTCGGGTTCATCACCGCCCGTCCTCACCGCATGATGTGGATGGGCACCGAAGCAGGCGGGCTTTGGCCACGACCGACACCGCCGCCTGCCAGCACCTGCTCCGGTGCCCTGCTCAGGGCGCAGCCGCTACGGCAACCGCCGATCGCGTCTGCCTACCGGTGCCGGCGCAGTCCGGGCAGCCCCGTCGTTGCAGCCGGTTTGGATCACTCGGGGTGCGAAGGGACCGCCGAGGGCTGGCCATCTTCCATCCCCGCCCCTCGCAGCCAGTGCAGGCGATGAGAGGCGACGAGGCGTGGCACGTTCCCCGGCGCGAGCGTCCCCCGTCCACGCACCGCAGGACCCGAGCACCGCCCCCCGCCATGGCCGCAGTCGAACCGGCACCGGCACGAGTGGCCCGGCGCCATGTCGGCCCATGCACCTCAGCGGCGAGTACATGCACAATTGCGGTGGGTGAGACGTCCATGGTGGAGATAGAACACCCGGTGACGGAGACCGATCGAGGACCGAATCAGCACCTCTGGCGGACATCGAGCGGACACCATGAGGACCTGCGTTGAGTTCAGGACCTCGGACAGGCGAGCGTGGAGACAGCCCATCAGGAAGGCATCGAGATGGCCCGAGACCGCCGCGAACCTCGCACCGTGCTGGAGCACCTGATCCAGCACAGTGACCGCACGTACGAGGAACTGGCCGACGAGTTCAGCCGCATGGACCCCCGTGCGGCCATCAGCGCCCGGCACCTCGGGCGGCTGGCGCGCGGTGAACGGGACCTGGCCTCATCGACACCCGCCACCCGACGAGCGTTGCAGGCCATGTTCGGCAAGACCGTCGACGAGTTGCAGCGTCCCTGGGCACCTGACCAGTTGACCCCTGCGCCGGGCCGACAGCTCATTGTCGAGCCCTTCGGCGCCGGCCCGGAAAGGAACCTCCTCGCCATGGCCGCACAACGCGCCCGTCACTACGCCATGCTCGCCGCCGAAGCCACCTCACCGGCAGCCATCGACCAGCTCACCGAGGACGTGCAGCGCCTCGCCCTGGCCTACCCGCAGCGCCCGGTCAGCCAGATCCTGCCGGACCTGGTCGAGACCCAAGACACCCTGTTCACTCTGCTCGAACGCCGCCAACAGCCGTCCCAGTCGCGGGACCTGCACTTTCTCGCCGGTATCACCAGCGGCCTCCTCGCCAAGGTCTCCCACGACATGGCCGACCCGCACTCCGCGATGCTGCAAGCCCGTACCGCCGTGCTCTGCGCCGACCAGGCCGCCCACCCCGGCCTGCAAGCCTGGCTCCGCGGCCTCCAATCCCTGGTCGCCTACTGGGCCGGCCGGTACGCCGAAGCCGTCCGCTACGCCGACGCCGGACGCGAGTACGCCACCCAAGCCGGCGGCACCTCCGCCGTCTGGCTACCCGCCAGCGCCGCCCGCGCCTACGCCGCACTCGGCAACGCCGACCAAGCCAAGGCCGCCATCCACCAGGCCGAAGACGCCTGGTCCCGAGTCCGCCCCGACGAGATGGACACCATCGGCGGCATCTGCACCTTCAACCAACCCCGCACCCTCTACTACGCCAGCGACGCCCTCGCCTGGCTCCCCGACGAAGCCGCCACCACCGAGCGCTACGCCCTGCAAGCCGTCCAGGCATACTCCGACCGCTACGACCCCGCATGGGCCTTCGGCGACCAGGCCGGCTCACACACCAACCTTGCTATCGCCCGCGTCGCCAACGGCGAACTCGACGCCGCCGAAGACGCCCTCGCCCCCGTCCTCGAACTCCCCGCCGACCAGCGCATCAACGGCATCGTTCACTCCGTCCGACGCGTTCACCAGGCCATCACCCGCGCCGGCCATGCCAACGACGCCCGTGACCTCATCGACGGCATCGAGCACTTCACCCACACCCCCGCCAACGCCCTGCCTCGATAAGGCACCATCAGCGCATGTACCCGATCACCATCCCCGGCCGCGTCATCACCCTGCGCGAACTGCGACCCGATGACGCGGCCGACGCTTTGGCGATCATCGGAGACGACCGCGTCACCCAGTGGCTCTCCTTCGACAGCCGCGACCATGCCGCCGCCGTCGCGATGATCGAAGGTGCCGTGACCCGGGCGCAGCTTGCCCCCCGCACTGAGTACTACCTAGCCGTAGCCGACGCGGAAGACCGCATGATCGGTTTCGCCCGGCTCGGACTCACCGGCCACCAGGCCGCCAAACTCGGCTACGCCATCAACGCCGACCACTGGGGCCACGGCTACGCCACCGACGCCGCCCGCACGATCATCGACTACGGCTTCCAGGAGCTGCGACTCCACCGCATCACCGCAGCCATCGGCCCCGACAACGCCGCCTCGATCGCCATCGCCAATCGACTCGGTATGCAGTACGAAGGCCGACTCCGCGACCACGTCTTTACCAACGGTGCCTGGCGCGACTCCCTGCTCTATTCCATCCTCGCCCGGGAGTGGATCCAAGCCGCCGGCTGATGCCCGCGTGAGCATCCGGGCGCGGAGCTGTCTGATCGGGCGTCGGTACGATCGCCGCCATGCGCGACGCCGACACGCCGCCGCAAGAACCCACCGACGACCGATCACACCCCGCAACACTCACACCCCAGCAACGGGCCGACCTGATCCGGACCGCCGCCGCCGAGGTACACGAGCGCGTGCAGGAGTGGCGTGACAACGCTGGCTGGCGCAATACTCCAGCCAACACGCACCGCTACGAGACGACCGTTAGCGCGATCGACGCCCTCGAACAACTGCCCGAACCGGACAGCGAGGATGCCGTAGCCCGCTTGGCGGATGTGGTCCGCCCCGTCGTCCTGGAGTGGCGCCCCAGCCGACCCGGCCCCGAGCAGTCCATCTACGTAGCAGTAGAACGCCTCCGCCGGACGATCGACGTCAACATGTAGGAGCCGATCGCGCCGCCCGCCACACGTTGCCGAAACAATCTCAGTAGTGATCAAGCGCGCTCCGCGCGGCGCGGGCCGGGCGCGGTAACCGGCTCCTGACGGAGCCGCCGCCCCGTCCGCCTTCGGCGGCGGGGCGGAAAGTCAGCCGGCCCGAAACCCACGCCCGCCCCGCGCGTTACCCGTGGTTCCGTGAAGGGAACCGGTGACGAGTCCCCGAGGAGGACCGGGACCAGGACGACAACGCCCTTCCTCACGTCACGCATTCAGCCTCACAACGGGAACCGCAGACCGGTCGACGGCCGGACCGGACGAGTTGCCGAACGGAATCACCCCGACCGCTCGCGGGTCCGAGGTGGGAAAGAGGTGAGAGTGGGGAAGAGGGCGGTGAGTGGGGGCGGGTTGGGGTTAGAGCTGTGCCTCCGGCGGGGGCCAGACGACTCCGAGATGGAGTTGCCGAACGGTTGCGGCCGTGGGTGGTAGTGGTTGAGGGGGATGCCATCCCGCCCACCGCCGACCCAGGCAAGCCGAGCAGACCAGGGCCAGGGTGACAAGGTCGTTCGTCCGGTAGGGCGCTCCACCTTGTCACCCTGGCCCTGGCCCGCTCCACGGTGTGTGGGTCGGCGGCAGACGGGATGGAATCAAAGGGGTCTTGCACCCCACCTTATTCGTGAATCACATCGTCTCCTAGCCGGTGCAGAAGCCCTTTCAAGCGGCGTGTAACCCGTCGAGCCTCATAACTTCCTCGGCCGTCAGAAATTTCGAGATAGGAGGAAAGGAGGGCGATTGCGCTTCGCCTGTACGACGGATACTTCAAGGCAATTCGCTCGATCGCGAGAATTCCCGCAGTCTGGACAACTTGTGAGTCGTCGGACATCTTATCGGCCGCGCTGTCGAACTGACTATTGAGCCGATCCGTCTCCGAGTTGAAATGACTACGAAAGGAAAGGAGAAGTGCTCCAGCGCCAGCAGTTCCCGCAAATAACGTGATTCCAGTCTTAACCGCGTCGAATCTAAGCTGTGCCGCACTCTCTGCCGGAGCGTTGGAAGCCTCCCGGAACATCAACCATGTAGCCAGGACGGTGAACCCAAGCGCAGTAATTACTGTCAGCGCGATCAGCATCCAGGGTACCGGCTTTATTCCCCTGCGAATTTGAATTCGACGCCATATCTGATATGCGATAATGGGGGCCACTCCCGCAAGGGCGGCCACTTGTTGCGTCGGGGTCAGCGTTTCGTCGATGCGCTCCTTGGTTGCTTTGAACCATGTGGCTATTTTGTCGCCGTGTTCTTTGAGAACCTCATTCAGGCAACACAAGACAAGGGTGCCGAAAGCGAAGACTGCCAGGGCTATCCGCGAGTTCTTACTTCGTTCATCAAGAGACCAGTCGACCAAACTATCTACTGCCGCCGCAATCGGATTGGGTGGCTGACTAGTATCGGATTCCTCGCCTTCGTCTTGTTCATGTTCAAGTTCCAAATCCGACTCACTTGGGCGTTCCGCCGCTAACTTGTCGCGGCCTGATGACCCTGGGCTGTCATTTTGGCTTGTCACTCCGTCAGTGAGTGGGCTCAGAATGAGAAAATCAAGCGCTTTGACGGAAAGTCTACCGATCTATTGACTTGCGAATCCCCTGTACGGTTTTCTCAGCCAGCACTGAGCGGCGTCTCGGACGCTGAGGGCTAGCGGCCTGAAGCTCCATCCCGGTTGTGGTCCGAGGGTTGATCGAGGCTCTGTTCGCGCTTGCGCTGCTCGGCTTTAAGTCGCTCGGCCTCTTCGACGAAGATAGCAAGTTGATCATCGGTTCTGAGGTTCTTATATCGAAATATTCCAAGTTCGGAGGCGTTCCACTCCTGCTCAATTGCATCCGCTGTCTGTTGGAGATAGAAGCCACGCTCTCGGAACTTGAAGTACCCTGTGAAGCCGGCCGCCAAGCCGACTGAGAAGCTTGTTCCAATGCCACGTAGCCTAAGTTGATCTTGGCGGTGGCTGGACCCGGTAGATGTGGATGGTCGGTGGCCGGTCGTGGCGGATGCTGGCCGGTTCGTCGGGTTTCTTGACCCGGTACTGGTTG
>NZ_JAASAD010000024.1 GCF_012726175.1 Micromonospora sp. HNM0581 | reverse complement strand
ACATGACCCGGAATCAGAACAGCCAACCCCGTCGGCCCGCAGCCCGCCACGCCGCACCACCCGACAGCATCCACACAACCGCAGACCACACCCCAAGATCAACTTAAGCTACGCAGCATTGACCTTATGGCCGACTTCGCAAGCGTCTGGCAGGCAGCGAGAAAGGTCGTGTACTCCACGACTCTCGCTGCGGTGTCGACCGCCGACACCCGACTCGAACGCCGCTTCGATCCCGCTGAAGTACGCGAACTGAAGGCCACGGCCAGCAGCGATCTCACCGTTGGGGGTGCAAACCTCGCGGCGCAGGCTCTTGCGGCCGGGTTGGTCGACGAGTGCCAGCTGTTCGTCTGGCCCGTGGTCGTCGGCGGGGGTAAGCCGGGCCTGCCGACCGGCATGCGCGTCGACCTTGAACTCCTCGATGAGCGCCGATGCCGAAACGGCGTCGTGCACCTCCGCTACCGCCCTCTCGGGCAGTGAACGACGATCGCCAGCGCTTGCATGACGGCGGAGCGCTGACGGCTGATCCGACCGGAGACCTCCCAAGAAGACCAAAGTGGCCAGCGTTGGTTTCCGCGACCCGAGCCTGCGGGCGCCGATCCAATGCCGACGCGGCGTGTCTCGTAGGCCCATATCACGATTGCGACGCGGTTGCGGGCGTTGAGCTTGCGCATCAGGGCGGCGATGTGGGTCTTGACGGTGCTGAGGCTGATGGACAGCTCGTCGCCGATCTCGCTGTTGGTCCGCCCGCGAGCGGCAGTCAGCAGGACCTGTTCCTCGCGAGCGGTCAGCGGCTCGACAGGTTCAGGTGGCACCGAGCGCGGGCGGCTGTTCGCGAAGGAGGACAGGAGCCTCGCGGTGATGTTCGGTGCGATCAGGGCGTCGCGGCGGGCGGCGGCATGGATGGCCTGGGTGAGCATCTCGGCACCGGCGTCCTTGAGGAGGAAGCCTCGGGCGCCTGCCTTGAGCGCGCCGTAGACGTACTCGTCGAGGTCGAAGGTGGTGATGACGACGACGGCCAGAGGATCGGCGATGTCGGCCCCGGCGAGCTGGCGGGTGGCTTCGATCCCGTCGACCTCGGGCGCATGCGGATGTCCAGCAGGCACACATCGGGACGCAGCGAACGGGCCATGGAGGTCGCCCGGCGGCCGTCGGCGGCGTCGCCGACGACGGCGATGCCCGGTTGGGCGTTCAGGATCATGCAGAGCCCTGCTCTGACGATGTCCTGGTCGTCAGCGACCAGCACGCGGATGGTCATGACGCGCGCGCTGTCCGAGGAAGCGTGGCAGGCTTTCCCGCCGTTGTGTTCAGGCCGCGGCGTCCTTGAGGTCCTGCGCACGATCGGTGTTATCCCACAGCAGATCGGGCAGTTCCCGGCCGAAGTGGCCATAGACGGCGGTCTGCCGGTAGATCGGGCGGAGCAGGCGCAGGTCGCGGATGATCGCGGCCGGCCGCAGGTCGAACACCTCGTCTATCGCGCGCTCGATCCGGTGCGTCGGGACGTTCTCGGTACCGAACGTGTCCACGAGGAAGCTCACCGGGCGCGCCTTGCCGATCGCGTATGCGACCTGCGTCTCGCAACGCTCGGCCAGGCCGGCCGCCACCACGTTCTTGGCGACCCAGCGCATCGCGTAGGCCGCCGACCGGTCCAGCTTGGAGGGGTCCTTGCCGGAGAACGCGCCGCCGCCGTGGCGAGCGTATCCGCCGTAGGTGTCGACGATGATCTTGCGGCCGGTCAGGCCTGCGTCGCCCATCGGCCCGCCGATCTCGAATCTACCCGTCGGGTTCACCAGCAGCCGGTAGTCCTCGACGTCCACGCCCAGGCCGGTCAGCTCCGGCTCGATCACGTGTTCGCGCACGTCCGGGGCCAGCAGTGAATCGAGTTAGATGTCCGCGGCGTGCTGGGACGACACCACCACCGTGTGCAGGCGGGCCGGGCGCGAGCCGTCGTACTCGATGGTGACCTGGGTCTTCCGTCGGGCCGCAGGTAGGGGATCGTCCGATCCTTGCGCGCGGCGGCGAGCCGGCGGGCCAGCCGGTGCGCCAGCGCGATCGGCAGCGGCATCAACTCGGGTGTCTCCGAGCAGGCGTAGCCGAACATCATCCCCTGGTCGCCGGCGCCCTGGGTGTCGAGGGCGTGCACCGAGCCGCCGGCCACCCGCTCGATCGCTCGGTCCACGCCGCGTGCGATGTCGGGCGACTGCGCGCCGATGGAGAGGTTCACGCCGCAGGACAGACCGTCGAAGCCCTTCCGCGACGAGTCGTACCCGATGTTTAGGATGGTGTCCCGGACGATCTGGGGGATGTCCGCGTAGGCCCGCGTGGTCACCTCACCGGCGACGTGGACCTGACCTGTCGTGATCAGCGTCTCCACCGCCACGCGGCTTTGGGGATCCTGCGCGAGCAGGGCGTCGAGGACGGCGTCGCTGATCTGGTCGGCGATCTTGTCCGGGTGGCCTTCGGTCACCGACTCGGAGGTGAAGAGGCGACGTGTCACGGTGCTCCTCGGGGGTGGCGGACTCGGTCGCCGAAGCCTGGCGGCACCGGCTCAAGGAAGGCTCAAGAGCGGGCGGACGATGCGTCCATCGGCGTTCCAGTGATGTCGCGGCCGGGATCGTTAGCGTGCCCGTATGACGACCATGCTGATCACCGGCGGAGCGGGCTTCATCGGCGCGAACTTCGCGCACCACGTCCGTCGATGTCATCCCGGATACCGGATCATCTTGCTGGACGCGCTTACCTACGCAGGGAACCGCAGCTCCCTCCGGCCGATCCTCGATCACATCGAGTTCGTGCACGGCGACGTCCGTGACGCCGAAGTGCTGGATCGGCTGGTCGCGGCCAGCGACACCGTCGTGCACTTCGCGGCCGAATCCCACGTAGACAACTCGCTGCTGGATCCGGCGCCGTTCGTGCAGACGAATTTGGTTGGCACGTTCAACCTGCTCGAGGCGGTACGCCGCTACGATCGGCGGCTACACCACATCTCCACCGACGAGGTTTTCGGTGATCTCCCGCTGGACTCCGACGAGCGGTTCACCGAGTTGAGCCGCTACGACCCCTCCAGCCCTTACGCGGCCACGAAGGCCGGCTCCGACATGCTCGTGCGCGCCTGGGTGCGCTCCTACGGGGTGCGAGCCACCATCTCGAACTGCGCGAACAACTACGGTCCCTACCAGCACGTCGAGAAGTTCATCCCCCGGCAGATCACCAACATCCTGGCCGGTGACCGGCCGAAGGTCTACGGGCGGGGCGACAACGTCCGGGAATGGACCCACGTCGACGACCACAACACGGCGATAGACGCGATCCTGCGGTCCGGCCGGATGGGTGAGACCTACCTCGTCGGCTCCGGGCAGGAATGCGACAACCGACAGATCGTGCGCCTGATCCTCGAGTTGATGGGCCGGCCCGCGGACGACTTCGACTTGGTCACGGACCGCCCCGGGCACGACGCGCGCTATGCCAACGACAGCGACAAGCTGCGGACCGAGCTGGGCTGGAAGCCCCGGTACGCCGATCTTTCCGCCGGCCTGGCCGGCACGATCGACTGGTACCGCCGCAACGGGTGGTGGTGGAAGCCGCAGAAGGACGCGACGGAGGAGCGCTACCGACGACTGGGTCGCTGACCGGCTCCGTCCTGACGCCTGGCGGAGCCGGCCCGGGAACGGGCCGGCTCAGGCGTGCTCAGGCCAGCTCACCCGCGATGTCCATCACGTAACGGCCGTAGCTCGAACCAGCCATCGCCTCGCCCAGCCGGTGGCAGGCGGCGGCGTCGATCAACCCCATTCGCAGCGCCACCTCCTCGATGCAGGCGATCCGCACGCCCTGCCGGGCCTCCAGCGTGCCGACGTAGAGGCTCGCCTGGAGCAGCGACTCCGGCGTACCGGTGTCCAGCCAGGCGAAGCCCCGGCCGAGGTCGACCAGCCGGGCCCGCCCGCGTTCGAGGTAGACCTGGTTGACGCCCGAGATCTCCAACTCGCCGCGCGGTGACGGTCCGATGTTCTTGGCAATGTTGACGACGTCGTTGTCGTAGAAGTAGAGCCCGGTGACGGCCCGGTTGGAGCGTGGCTTCGCCGGCTTCTCCGCGATGGACACGAGTCGGCCGTCTCCGTCGGTCTCGGCCACACCGTAGCGCTCCGGATCGTGTACCGGGTAGCCGAAGAGGACGCAGCCGTCCACCTCGCGCGCAGTCTCCAGCAACAGGTCGGAGAAGCGCAGCCCGTGGAAGATGTTGTCGCCCAGCACGAGGGCGACCTCGTCGTCACCGATGTGGTCGGCGCCGATCAGGAACGCCTCGGCGATGCCGCCCGGGTGCGGCTGCTCGGCGTAGCTCAACCGGAGGCCGAGATGCGCGCCGTCACCCAGCAGCCGCCGGAACTGCACGAGGTCGGCGGGGGTCGAGATGAGCAGGATCTCGGTGATGCCTGCGAGCATGAGCACCGACAGCGGGTAGTAGATCATCGGCTTGTCACCGACCGGCAGCAACTGCTTCGACACGGCCAGCGTCAGCGGTCGCAGCCGGGTTCCGGAGCCGCCGGCAAGGATGATGCCCTTCACTGGTCCACCTCGGTCCTCAGTCGTCGATCAACGCGACGGCGCGCGTCCAGCCCGCACCGGCGCCGGCGATGCGGATGGGGAAGCACGCGACCCGGAAGCCGTACGGCGCGGGTAGCTCGCCCAGGTTGGCCAGGCGCTCGATCTGGCAGTACTCGCGCTCGCGCCCGACCATGTGCGCCGGCCACAGCACCGACCGGTCACCGGTCCTGCCGTAGCGGTCGATGATGTCGCCGAACGGCGCGTCCAGGCTGAACGCGTCGGTGCCGATGACGCGCACCCCCAGGTCGAGCAGCAGCCGGGTGGCGGGCCCGTCGAGGCCCGCGAACCGGGTGAAGTATTCCGGGGTACCCGCCCGGGCGTCGGCACCGGTGTGCAGCAGCACGATGTGCATCGGGTCGGGACGCCGGCCGATGCGCGCGAACTCCTTCTCGATGCGGGCCACGCCGATCACGCCCGTCCCGGCGTCGGTGAGGTCGAGGACCATGCCGGGCCGGAAGAACCAGTCCAGCGGCATGCTGTCGATGTGCCTCGGCGTCCCGTCGCCGTACGTGGTACGGGAACCGTAGTGCGACGGCGCATCGACGTGTGTGCCGGTGTGACTGGTCAGCGAGAGGCGGTCGAGGGACAGGAACTCGCCGTCGGGCAGCTCGTGCGGGTCGAAGTCGATCCCGAAGTGCTTGCGCATCTCGGCGCACATGTGTTCGGCGCCCTCGCGCGGGGTGAGCATCTTGTGCACCACCGGGTCGGGCTCGGCAGACGATGCGTCGATCGCTGAGGATAGGTCGATCAGCCGCACACAGCACCTCCGCGGTCGCGTCAGTCGGATGGCCTCGATGCTGCGCGCGGCGACCGGAACGACGGTCGAGCGTCGCTTGCGGCCGGAACCAGGGAAGTTCGATGTGTACCGGGCACCTTCGAGCGGAAGCCGAGAAAGCCGATGGAGGACTCCATGCCGCTGGACACCAATCAGACCGCGGGTGCGACCCACACGTACGCCCGGGTCCAAGACTTCTACGCCCGGCACATGCACCTGCTCGATGCCGGCGAGGCGGCCGAGTGGGCCGCCATGTTCACTCCGGACGGTGTGTTCGTCCCGCCGTCGGCGCCCGAGCCGATCCGTGGCCGCCAAGCGCTGGAGGCGGGCGTGCGTAACGCCGCCGCGGCGCTCGCGGACAAGGGCGAGCAGGTCAGGCACCTGCTGACGATGGCGGCGGTTGAGCCGCGCGCCGACGGTGTGCTCTTCGTGCGCAGCTACACGCAGGTCGTGGTGACGCCGCAGGGCGGCAAGCCGCGGTTGGACATCATGTGCGTGTGCGAGGACGAACTCGTTGCCGCGGGCGACGAGTTGCTGGTGCGGCACCGTCGGGTCACCCGCGACGACCTCCCCTGAGGGCCGTGGCCGTCGTCGTCGAGCGCGGTGCGAGCGCGGCACCGGCCGCGTGTGACAGGGTCGTCATGTGACACGACACGAGGAACGCGTCTGGCTCGTCACGGGCGCATCGCGCGGGTTGGGCCGGGCGGTGACCGAGGAGGCCCTCGAAGCCGGTGACCGGGTAGCCGGCCTGGCTCGCGACGTGACCTCCTTGGCCGCGCTCGACCGGAAGTATCCGGGCCGGCTGCTCGCCCTGCCGACCGACGTGTCCGACCGAGCGGCGGTGTTCGGCGCGGTGGATCGCGCGGTCGCCCAGCTCGGCGGCCTTGATGTCGTGTTCAACAACGCCGGCGAGCTGCTCGCCGGAATGGTCGAGGAGTACACCGAGGAGCAGGTGCATGATCACCTCGCCGTGAATTTCCTCGGCGCGCTGTGGGTGTCGCAGGCGGTGCTGCCGCGGCTGCGCGCCCGTGGCGCCGGTCACCTGTTTCAGGTGACATCGAAGGGAGCCGGTGAGGGGCGGGGCGGCTACGGTCTCTACGGCGCCGGCAAGGCCGCCCTGAAGGCCCTCAGCGAGGCCCTGGCCGACGAGAGCCGCGACTTCGGGGTCCGGGTCACGATGCTGGAACCCGGCCCGCACGCGACGACTCTCGGCAACGCCATGAAGTCGACGCCGCGCCTGGACGTGTACGACCGGACGCGGCGCCGCCTGGCAGCCGAGGCCCCGCCGCTGGGACCGGTCGTCAGCACCAGGAAGTCGGCGGCCCGGATCCTGGAGATCGCGGGACTCTCCGATCCGCCGATCCGGGAGCCCTTGGAGGCCTGACCGGCTCCAGCGTCGCTCAGCGTCACGTCGAGCGTGCGGCCGCATGGTGCGCGCATGCGAGTGCTGTTCACGCCGTTTCCGTCCAGTTCCCACGTCAACAATCAGGTGCCGCTCGCCTGGGCGCTGCGTGCCGCAGGGCACGAGGTCTGCATGGCGACCCAACCCGACGCGACCGAGGACATCCTCGGTGCAGGGCTGACCGCCGTGCCGGTTGGCGACATGCTCGACGTCGCACAGCACGTTCGCGACGCGGAGGCCCGCGAGGAGGAACGCCCACCCGCCGACGGCGAGGCCGGGTCGTGGCTCGACACCTTCGACATCAGCGAAACCCGCACCGAGTCGCTGACCTACGACTATCTCCACGGCACCCTGACCGCCTGGACGAACGTCGTCCTGCAGAACACCATGCCGCACCGGGCGCTCGACGAACTCGTCGCCTTCACCGCGCACTGGCACCCCGACCTGGTGATCTGGGATCCGATGTACTTCGCCGGCGCGATCGCCGCAAAGTCGTGCGGTGCCGCGCACGCCCGCCTCCTGTTCGGCCTCGACGTCCTCGGCAACCTGCGCCGGCACTACCTCGCGGCTCTCGCGGCCCGTCCCGCGATCCTGCGCGAGGACCCTCTCGCCGAGTGGCTCGGCCGGTTCGGATCCGGGTTCACCGAGGACCTTGTGGTCGGTCAGTGGACCCTCGACCCGGTTCCGTCCTCGCTCGCGCTGGATACCGGACTGCCGCGCGTCGGTGTGCGGTACGTGCCCTACAACGGCGCCTCCGTCGTGCCGGACTGGATCGGCGAACTGGAGGCCGGCACCGCACGCGTGTGCATCACGCTGGGCATGGCGCATCGCGAGGTGTGGGGCACCGATCGGCTCTCCGTCGGCCGGATCCTCCAGGGTGTCGCGGACCTCGGCGTCGAGGTGATCGCCACCCTCGACGACGTCGAGGCCGACGGGGTGCGGGTCGTGGACTTCGTGCCGCTGGACGTGTTGCTGCCGCTGTGCTCGGCGGTCGTGTCGCACGGTGGGGCGGGATCCTTCCAGACCGCGCTGGTGCACGGCGTTCCGCAGGTCGTCGTGCCGGACATGCTGTGGGACACCGGTCTGAAGGCACGCCGTCTCGCCGGGGCCGGTGCCGGCCTGTACGCCAACGACCTGACCGGCCTGCGGGACCTGGTCGGTCAGGCGCTTCACGATCGGGGGATCGCGGCGGCGGCCCGACGCCTGCGATCGGAGGCGCTCGCCATGCCCGCGCCGAGCGAGGTCGTAGCTCTCCTCGAACGACTCACGGCAGCGAACCGGCCATCGGCAGCGGGCTGAGAGAGACACCCGCTCCAGACACGCTCGACCTCGGCTCGAGCCCGCGACTCCATCGTCGATCGTAGGAGACCGGCACCAATGAGCAGGTCCGCAAGAGCGGGGGAGTCTGCGTGAATCAACGTCGGGTCGTCATCACCGGGATCGGCGTCGTCGCGCCCGGCGGGTTGGGAGCGAAGGCCTTCTGGGAACGCATCGTGGCGGGCACCCCGATGACCCGCCTGATCACCGCCTTCGACTCCACCGACTTCCGGTCGCGGATCGCTGCCGAGTGTGACTTCGATCCGTTCCAGTACGGCTTCAGCGAGCACGACATCGGGCGCTTGGACCGGGCCGCCCTGTTCGCGCTCACCGCCACGCGGGAGGCGATGAGCGACAGCGGCCTCGTCGTCGACCGCGACGACGCGCACCGGGTCGGGGTGAGTCTCGGTACCGCCGTTGGCGCCACGCTGCGGTTGGAGGAGCGCTACCGCGCGGTCAGCCACGAAGGGCGCGACTGGCTCGTCGACCATCGGCTCGCCGGCCCCGATCTGTACGACTACTTCGTGCCCAGCTCGATGGCGGCCGAGGTGGCCTGGGCCGCCGGCGCGGAAGGACCCAACGCCGTCGTGTCGGCCGGGTGCACCTCCGGCATCGACGCGGTGGGACACGCCTGGGACCTCATCCGCGACGGATCGGTCGATATGATGATCGCCGGCGCCACCGACGCGCCGATCGCGCCGATCACGGTTGCCTGCTTCGACGCCATCAAGGCCACGTCCAACACCAACGACGATCCAGGCACCGCCGCGCGGCCGTTCGACCGTACGCGTAACGGGTTCGTGCTCGGCGAGGGCTCGGCGGTCCTGGTCTTGGAGGAACTGCAGAGCGCGCGCCGCCGCGACGCGCACATCTACGCCGAGATCCGCGGGTACGCCTCCCGTGGCAACGCCTTCCACATGACCGGCCTGCGGCCCGACGGGCAGGAGATGGCCGCGGCGATCCGCGCCGCCCTCGACACCGCCCGCATCCCGGCCACCGCCATCGACTACGTCAATGCGCACGGCACCGCGACCAGACAGAACGACCGCCACGAGACCCAGGCGCTCAAGCGGAGCCTCGGCATGCACGCCTACGACTTGCCGATCAGCTCCATCAAGCCGGTCATCGGACACTCGCTCGGCGCCGTCGGAGCGATCGAGGTCGCCGCCAGCGCGATGGCGATCGAGTTCGACGTCGTGCCACCGACCGCCAACCTCCACCACCCCGACGCGGAGCTGGACCTGGACTACGTGCCACGCGAGGCCAGGCAACGCAAGCTCTCCACAGTGCTGACCGTGGGCAGCGGCTTCGGCGGATTCCAAAGCGCGATGGTGCTCGCCGCGCCCGAGGCGGTGGCAGCATGAGCACCGCCGTGGTGACAGGGCTCGGCGTCGTCGCGCCCAACGGCGTCGGTGCCGGGGACTACTGGGCGGCGACCCTGCGGGGCCGCAGCGCGATCGGGAGAATCGACCTGTTCGACGTCGAGGACTACCCGAGCCGCCTCGGCGGCGTGGTCACCGGCTTCGACGCCGAGAACCACCTGCCCAGCCGGCTGCTGCCGCAGACCGATCGCATGACCAGGTTCGCACTGGCCGCCGCGGACTGGGCGGTCGCCGACGCCGACATCGACCGGTCGGCGCTGACCGCGACCGACCTCGGCGTGTCGACCGCGAGCGCGTCGGGCGGATTCGCGTTCGGACAAAAAGAGCTCGAGCACCTGTGCGCCGACGGACCGAGCCACGTCAGCGTTTACCAGTCGTTTGCCTGGTTCTACGCCGTCAACTCCGGCCAGATCTCGATCCGGCACGACATGCGCGGCCCGATCGGTGTACTCGTCGCCGACCAGGCCGGTGGTCTCGACGCCATCGCGCACGCCCGCCGCTCCGTCCGAAAGGGCGCGCCGCTCGTGCTCACCGGTGGGATGGACTCCGCGCTGTCCCCGTACGGGCTGGCCGCGCTGATCTCCAGCGGCATGCTGTCCACCGCCGACGACCCGCGCCATGCCTACCTTCCCTTTGACCGCAAGGCGAACGGCCACGTGCCCGGCGAGGGCGGCGCCATCCTCACCGTCGAGGACGGCGACTGGGCCCGCGAGCGTGGTGCCCACGTCTACGGCGAGATCGCCGGGTACGCCGCCACGTTCGATCCCTCACCGGGCTCGGGTCGTCCGGGCAACCTCAGGCGTGCCGTGCGGGCGGCCCTCGCCGACGCTGGGGTCGGCCCGGACGAGGTCGGCGTGGTCTTCGCCGACGCAGCCGGCGACGCGGACGCCGACCGGGCGGAGGCCGAGGTGATCGTCGACCTCTTCGGCCCGCGTGGCGTCCCGGTCACCGCGCCCAAGACGATGACCGGTCGCCTGTACTCCGGCGCCGGCCCGCTCGACGTGGCGACCGCGCTGCTCGCGCTGCGCGACAAGGTTATCCCGCCGACCGTGAACGTCGTCGCGGACTACGCCCTCGACCTGGTCGAGGCCCCCCGGCCCCTGACGGCGTCGGTTGCCCTGGTGCTGGCCCGCGGCCGGCAGGGCTTCAACAGCGCACTGGTTGTACGTGCCCCATGAAAGGAAAACTGATGAGTCAGTCCGTCCGATTGAGCATTCCCGATCTGATGACCATCCTGGCCACCTGCGCCGGCGCAGCGGAGCCCGTCGACGCGGCCGCCGAAGACCTCGGCGAGGTCCCGCTGGCCGACCTGGGCTACGACTCCCTCGCGTTGCTCGAAGCGTCGAGCGCCGTCGAACGGCGGTTCGGTATCTCGCTGCCCGAGGAGGAGGTGGCCGAGGTGCGGACGCTGAATCAGCTAGGCGACCTGGTCAATGACCGCCTCGCCCAGGTCCGGTGACCGGTGCCGACCCGATGCGCCTGATCGGCAGCGGTTTCCTCGCCCGGCATCTGCGGCCGCTCGCGGACGCGTACCCCCGCGTCACCGTGCTCGCTGCCGGGGTACCGAGGCACCCGCTGCCGGCCGCCGAGCACGAGCGTGAGGCTCGGCTGGTGGCCGACACACTCCGGGACTGTGTGCGCGACGGCCGGCAGTTGGTGTTCTTCTCGACCGTCAGCATGTACGGCGGGCCGGGTTGCCAGGGACGCGAAGACGACCCCGTCGAGCCGGCCCTCCCGTACGGACGGCACAAGCTGGATCTGGAAGGGATGATCCGCGACTGCGGCATTCCATACCTGATCCTGCGCCTCGGGTACGTGCTCGGTCCCGGGGAACCGGAGTTCCGGCTCGTGCCCGCAATCATCCGGCAGCTTCGTGCCGGACGCGTCACGGTCCAACCAGGCGCCCGGCGCGACATCGTCCACGTCGAGGACTGGATGACGGTCGTCGACCGGCTGCTCGCCGCCGGCGTCACTGACGAGGTCGTCAACGTGGCGTCGGGGGACTGCGCTGAGATCGCGGCCGTGATCGACGTCCTGGAGCGGCATCTCGGCGTGACGGCCGAGCGGGTGCTCCTCGACTCGACAGTGTCGCACTGCCCGTCGATCGCCAAGCTGCGCACGCTCGTACCGGAGGTGAGGGCGTTGGGTTTCGGGCCGGGCTACCACCGCGTAGCCCTGGCCCGCTACCTCTCCTCCCTCCGCGCTACAGGGTGATGGGCGGGAATCCCTCGTCGTCCAGCGGCTGGCCGGGCTCGAATCCCGCCATGTGCCCGTCCTGGACGCCGGGGCGGTAGGTGGCGTCAGCGTTGACGTACACGATGCCGTGGCCCATCCGACGTGCGTCGGACGTGTTGCTACCGGCCAGATGCACGGTACGGCAGTGGTGAAACGCCACGTCACCGGCGCGCAGTGGCACGGTCACCCGCGGCTGCCACGGGAACTCCGGCCAGATGTCGGTGATGTCGGCGAACTCCTCGAAACTCGTCATGTGCTCCTGCCGGTGCTCGGGCGGTCGCAGGTGCGAACGGGGCACGTACGACAGGCAGCCGCGCTCGACCGGGACGTCGGACAGCGCCACCCAGGCGGTCAAGGCCCGCGACAACGACGACAACGGAAGCCCGGTCTCGTCGTCGTGTACGAGCGTCGGCGCCGCCTTGTGCGGCTCCTTCGCGAGCACCTCGCTGGTGTACAGCCGCATCGGGCCATCGGCGAGCTGCAGCGCGATCGAACCGATCGCCGGGTGAAGGGCCAGTTCCCGGATCGTGTCGCTCTTGCGCCAGGCCTGCGCGACGTAGTTAACCTCGACACCGTTGACGCCGTCCCAGATCTCCATGTGGCTGTCGAGGAGCTGGACGGCCGCCTCGGCATACCGGGCCACCTCGCCGGCGTCGAGCACGCCCGACACGTGGACGAAGCCCTGTTCCCGGTAGCGGCGGATGGTCTCGTCAGAAATCGGATCGATCATGCTTCGCGCGCCTGTGTCTCCCATGGACTACGTCCTCCCGTCACGGTGACTGCCGCCCACAGGGTGCGGCGCGCCGCTCGAGTCCTTCGCGTCAGCCGGTAGACCCGCACCGGCCCGGCGTGCTTGCTGCCCGAGTCCGTTTCGAGCGCAGCCTGGGATCGTCCGGAGTTCCAGCCCTACGACCGGGAAGAGAGTCGGGTTCTGATGACGACACCGAACCGGGGCAGCGGGGAGCTCGACGCCCTGTTGGACCAGTTACGTGAGTACGTGACGCCGCAGCCGCCGTGGATCAGCCTGCCGCCACGAGCGTTCACCTCGCCCGAGCTGTATGAGCTGGAACTGGACCGGATCTTCCGCCGCTCGTGGATCATGGTGGCCCGGGCGGACCAGCTCGCCGGGCCCGGCGATTACCTCGCGCTGACGATCGCGGGGGAGCCGTTGCTGCTGACCCGCGACCGCACCGGCGCACTCAACGCGATGTCGCCGATCTGCCGGCACCGGATGATGCCGGTCGTCGCGGCCGGTGCCGGGCGGGCCGAGCACTTCACCTGCCCGTACCACCTGTGGCGCTACGGCCTGGACGGCCAGCTGATCGCTGCGACGCACATGCGGGGGAACCCCGCCTTCGACCCCGGCACCTGCCGGCTTCCCGGGTTCGCCGTCGAACAGTGGCAGAGTTTCGTCTTCGTCAACCTCGACAGCGGCGCACCGCCGCTGCGCACCCACCTGAGCCGCATCGGCGAGGACCTGGGCAATTACGAGCTGGGCGCCATGACGCAGGTGGGTTCGTTCGTCGAGGACTGGCACTGCAACTGGAAGGTCGCCGTCGAGAACGTCCACGAGAACTATCACGTCATGGGCTTCCACCCGGAGACGATCCAGCCGTCGACGCCGGGCGGCTCCGACACCGACGTGCGCGACGATTCACCCCTGGTGCTGCGGTTCACGGTGCCGTTCAAGGAGCCGCAGGAGGTGGAGTTCCTCCTGCTGACCGAACAGGAGCGATGCCAGGTCTACAACGTCTCGGTCTTTCCCTGCACGAGTTTCGCCGCGGCCGGCGAGACGGTGATCTGGCTCAGCTTCATCCCGACCGCGATCGACCGGACCGAGGTGCGCGGCGGGATCCTGGCGCCGAGTCAGACCGTCGAGGGCACCGACGCCGAGCAGCTTCAGCAGATCCGCGAGGGGAACGAGGCCTACGCCGCGGTGATCAACGGCGAGGACCAGCGTGGCCTCGAAGAGGTGCAGCGGGCCGTCGGATCCCGTTTTGCCGGACGCGGTCACCTCAGTCCGAAGGAGCCGGCGGTGCCGGTGTTCTACCGCAAGCTCGCCGCCGCGCTGCTTGCCGAGGAGTACCGGGAACCGGCGGAGGCCGGCCCGCTAGCCGCCGTCCAGTCGTCGTTGAGCTGACGACCAGCGCCTTGGCCGACGGTAACCGGATCGGCAGCAGCCGCACGAGAATGGGGATACCGGTCATGTTGAGTTGTCGGACGTGCGGTGGGGAACTGCGCGAGTTCTGTGACTTCGGCCCGCAGCCGCTGTCCAGCGGCTTTCTGGAGCCGGACTACGTCGGCGACGAGTTCTTCTTCCGCCTGGCCGTCGGGGTGTGCGGGCAGTGCTCGATGGTGCAGCTGATCGAGGAGGTTCCGCGGCACCTGATGTTCAACGGGCACTACCCGTACCTGTCGTCGGGCTCGGCCACTATGCGCAAGCACTTCGAGCAGACCGCCAAGCACTTCATCGACATCGAGCTGACCGGCGACGATGCGTTTCTAGTCGAGTTGGGCTGCAACGACGGCGTCATGCTGAAGGTCATCGCCGACGCCGGGATCCGGCACTTGGGCGTCGAGCCCTCGCAGAGCGTCGCCGCGGTCGCCCGCGCCTACGGCGTACAGGTGACCACCGAATTCTTCCAGGAGTCCTCCGCACAGCAGATCCGGGCCGCATCCGGGCCGGCACAGGTGATCTACGCCGCGAACACCATCTGCCACATCCCGTACCTCGACTCGATCTTCCGCGGCGTCGACGAGTTGCTGGCACCCGACGGCATCTTCGTGTTCGAGGACCCGTACCTCGCCGAGATCGTCGACCGCACCTCGTTCGACCAGATCTACGACGAGCACTTCTACTTCTTCTCGGCCGTGTCGGTGCAGGCGATGGCGGCACGGTTCAGGTTCGAACTGGTCGACGTCGAGCGGCTGCCAGTGCACGGCGGCGAAGTGCGGTACACGATCGCGCGGCGCGGCGCCCGTCCAGCCTCCGCTCGGGTCGCCGCGCTGGTGGCCGAGGAGCACGGCCGTGACCTCGCCGGGCAAGGTACGCTGAAGCAGTTCGTCGGCCGGGTGGAGCAGGCCAGGGAGGAACTGACCACGCTGCTGCGGCAGTTGAAGGCCAACGGTCAGACGGTGGTCGGCTACGGCGCGACCGCGAAGAGCGCGACGGTGACGAACTACTGCGGCATCGGACCCGACCTGATCTCCTTCATCTCCGACACGACGCCGAACAAGCAGGGCCGGCTGACCCCCGGTTCGCACATCCCGGTGCGGTCGCGGGATGCGTTCGCCGCCCCGTACCCCGACTATGCGCTGTTGTTCGCCTGGAACCACGCCGACGAGATCATCGCCAAGGAGCAGGAGTTCCGGAAGGCCGGCGGCAAGTGGATCCTGTATGTGCCGGAAGTCCGGGTGGTCTGAGCCCGGCCGTGAACCGGCCGCAGCCGACAGGGAGGCGGCCGGTTCAGGTCTGCGCGAGCCGCCGCAGCACCGGTACCAGCTCCGCCGGGGTCGAAGCGGCGAGCATCTCGTGGCGCAGGTCGCCGGCGCAGGCCCGGAACGACGGCTCGTCGAGGACGCGTCGGATCAACGCCCGCACCTCGCTCGCCGCGGACCGTCCCGCGACCCCGCACACCGCCACCCCGGCGCGCTCCATGCGTTCGGCCCGCGGGCCGTTGCACCACAGCTTGTACGGCACGATGACCTGGGGTACGCCGTGGATGAGTGCGGTCTGGGAGGTGCCTGATCCGCCGTGGTGGATGATGGCGGCGCAGGTGGGCAGGAGCACGTCGAGGTTGACGAACTCGACGGTGCGTACGTTGTCCGGTATGGGGTAGCCGGGCGGGATCTGGCTGTTGCTCAGGGTGGCGACGACGTCGACGTCGAGGGTGGCGACGGCGTCGAGGAGTTCGGTGACCGCGGTCCGGTCCCCGCCGAGGGTTTCGCGGAACGAGCGGCCCAGGGTGAGACAGACCCGGGGCCGGGTCGGTGGCTCGCGTAGCCAGTCGGGGACGGTCGCGGGCCCGTTGTAGGGGGTGTAGCGCATCGGCAGGTAGTGGTGGTCGACCGGCAGCCGGAGGGAGGCCGGGACGGGGTCGATGGTGAACTGTCCGAGGACGGCCTGCTCGGTGAACGGGTGGCCGTGTCGGGCCAGGACGTCGCCGAGCCACTCCTGCAGCGGGTCGTCGCGCAGGGCCGGCACCCGCCCTCGCAGCAGCTCCAGGTGCCGCTGCCGGACATGGCCGACCAGATCCAGGCCGAACAGCAGCCGCCCGTGCGCCGCCCCACTCGCGATCGCCGCGACCGCACCGGCGAAGGTCACCGAGTCCCACACGACGAGATCCGGACGCCAGTCCCGCGCGAACGCGACGAGATCGTCGATCATTAGATCCGGGCACAGCGTCCGGAAGCCGAACATCGTCACAGCCGTCAGCTGCCTCTGCACGTACTCGTAGGTGAGGATCTCGTCGCGCAGCTCGCTGATGTCGGTCAACTCGATGTAGTCCGCCGGCGTCGGCTCGTCGTCGGGCGCCTCCTCGACCTCGCGCCGGTGCTGCTCGTCCAACTCCCGCACCTGCTCCTGCTGGTTCAGCGGCTCGCCGACCGCGACGGCTGTGAGCCCGGCGCCGGTGATCGCCTCCGTGAGATCCGGCTGGCTCGCCACCCGCACGTCGTGGCCGGCCGCACGCAACGCCCACGCCAGGGGCACCTGCGCGTGCAGGTGCGTCGGCTGGGCGAAGGTTGTGAAGAGCACCCGCATCGTCAGCCTCGGCGGGCCTGCTCCGCGTACGCCTTCGCGTGCCGCATCGTGGTGCCGCTGTTGCGCCCGAGCGCGGCGCGGATGTACGAGCGAGCGTCGGCGACCGTGGCATCCTCACCGAGAACGCCGGCGATCGCCGACTCGTTGATCACGACGGTGTGTCCGGCCACCATCTCGGTGTCGCCGTTGTGCTCGCGGAACGACCACAACCCGGTATGCGCGCTCATCAGCTTCGGCGTCTGCAGCTGCTTGTACACGATGCGGTCCGGCGGCAGGCAGATGCGGATCGACACGGTCGTGTGCACCGATCCGTCCGCGGTGCGGGTGTCCATGGCGAGGCTCTGGACACCGCGTACGCGCTCGTCGAGGACGACCCGGGCGACGTGCGGCAACCGCTGCGGCCACAGCCCGGCCTCGTCGATGACGGTGTACGCGTCCGCGGCCCTTCCGTTGATCGACACCGCGTCCTCGAAGGACAGCAGCAGCTCGTCGTCGCGCCCCGCCGCAGCGGCCAGCGCGCTCAGTTCGGCCTCGCTGTTGCGGTCGACGGCGCGCCGAATCCAGGCGAGGTGACCTGGATCGTCGTCGACCGCCCGGTAGGTGTGCAGCAGCCGCACGACCGTCTTGTCGGGTCCGGCCGGTTCGAACCGCCACTCGCCGCTCATGGCCGCCACCGGATGAGCTGGCCGGTCCTGCCGGAACGTGATCGAGCGTGCCGCCCGGTCCAGGATCCGCCGCGAGGTCCAGTTCTTGACCTCGTCGTTCGCGGTGGCCCAGATGCGGATCCGCTCCCCGTCGCCGCTGCGCTCGATCTGTTCGGCGTGCACGGTCGGTGGGAACACCACCGGCCAGCAGCTCACGTCGGCGACGAGGTCGTAGATCACCGCTACGGGTGCGGCCACGGTCACCCGGTGATCGGTGTGCTGTTCCGACATGTCGTCGTTCCCCTCGGGTCAGTAGTTGCCGAGTCCGCCGCAGACGTTGAGCGCCTGCGCGGTGATCGGGGCGGCAGTGTCGGTGACGAGGTAGCCGACGAGGCCGGCGACCTCTTGCGGAGTGCTGTAGCGGCCGAGCGGGATCTTCGCCTGGAACCGGGCGAGCACCTCGTCCTCGGTGCTGTCCCAGACCTCGGCGTACCCCCGTCGGACCCGCTCGGCCATCGGCGTCTCCACGTACCCGGGGCAGACGGCGTTGACCGTCACGCCGGTCTTGGCCAGCTCCAACCCGAGGGCCTTGGTGAAGCCGACGACGCCGTGCTTCGACGCCGAGTACGGCGCTCCGAGCACGACACCCTGCTTGCCGCCGGTCGACGCGATGTTGATGACACGTCCCCACCCGCGCTCCAGCATGCCGCCGGTGGTGAGCACCTCGCGGGTCATCCGGAACACGCTGGTGAGGTTGGTCTCCAGCACGTCGAGCCACAGTTCGTCGGTGATCTGGGCGGTCACCCCGCCGCCGTTGCGGCCGGCGTTGTTGACGAGTACGCCGACTGGTCCGAACCGTTCGACGGCCGCGGTGACGAACGCCCGCACCTGGCCGGCGTCGCGGACGTCGCACGCCTGGCCGTCAACGTCGTGACCCTTCGCGCGCAGCTCCTTGACGGTCAGGTCGACGGCGTGGCCGTCGCGGGCGCAGATGTAGACCGTCGATCCGCGTTTGGCGAGCAACGTCGCGACTGCGTGTCCGATGCCGCTCGTCGCGCCGGTAACGACAGCGAGGCTGTCCTGCGTCAATGTTCTCTCCCGTCCTTCGTGCCGAGCCACATCGTGGCGATCGTCGCTGTCGGGGCGGTCGACGATCGGTGGACCGGCGCTGAACCCGCTGCTCCATCGGGGCTCAGGGCCGGCACGAGCCGTGACGTCCAAGGTGTCCGGCATGCGGGTGCTCTTCACGACCATCGCCGCGCCGACGCACCTGCACGCGCAGGTGCCCCTGGCGTGGGCGTTGCGTGCGGCCGGCCACGACGTGCGGGTGGCGAGCCAGCCGGATCTCACGGAGGCGATCACCGGCGCCGGGCTCACAGCCGTCGCGGTCGGGCCGCCGCTCGGCGCGGACCGGTGGTCACAGGACGTCGTGGAAGAGGTTGCCGAGCGGTGGGAGTTCACCGGCGACGAGCTGTGGGGCCCGGGCGGCCGGATGCGCTGGGAGCTGTTCGACCTGTGCGAGCTGCGCCGGCAGCGGCTCACGTACGACTACGTCCAGTCCGTGCTGACCGCCTGGACGTCGCTGGACCACCAACTGTCCTGCTCCGCTGGGATGATCGATGATCTGGTTGCGTTCACCCAGGACTGGCGTCCGGATCTCGTCGTCCGCGACCCGGTGACCTTCGCCGGTTCGGTCGCGGCGATCGCCAGCGGCGCCGCCCATGCGCGGCTGCTGTTCGGTCTCGACGTCTTCGGGCACATGCGGTCGACCTACCTGGAGCTGCTGCGAGGGCGGGTGCCGGCCCTGCGCGACGACCCGCTGCAGGAGTGGCTCGGCGACGTCCTGGCCCGACACGGCCACCCGTTCACCGAGCAGGCCGTCCTCGGACAGTTCACCATCGACCCCGTCCCGGCCTCCCTCCGGCTGCCGGTCGACCACCACTACCTGCCGATGCGCTACACCCCCTACAACGGGCCCGCGACCGTGACCGACTGGCTACGCGAGCCACCGACCCGGCCCCGGGTCTGTCTCACCCTGGGCCGCTCGTTCCGCGAAACCCTCGGCGGGGACCGGACCGCGGTCACCGAACTCCTCGACGCCGTCGCCACCCTCGACGTCGACGTCGTCGCCACCCTGAGCAACAGCCAGATCCCGCCCGGCTACCCCATACCGGACAACGTACGCACCGTCGAGTTCGTCAACCTCGACGTGCTCCTGCCCACCTGCGCCGCCATCATCCACCACGGCGGATCAGGCACCTCCCAGACCGCACTCATCCACGGCGTACCCCAGGTCATCGTGCCGGCGGTGTTGCTCGACAATCACCTGAAGTCGTGGCGGGTGGCGGAGGCGGGAGCGGCACTGTGCGGCAGCGCCGAGAAGTGCACGGCGCGGGAGCTGCGCGCACTGCTGTCGAGAGTGCTTGAGGAGTCGTCTTTCGCGGCCGCGGCCGCCCGGCTGCGGGTCGAGATGCTCGCCGCGCCGGCACCGGCCGAACTGGTGCCGGCGCTGCGGCGCCTCACCCGCGCTCTGCGGTGAGCTTCTCCAGCATTGGAACCACGTCGTTCGGCGAGGGCATCGCACTCATGGCCTCGCGCAGCTGTCCGGCCCGGTGCCGAAACGAGCCCTCGTCGAGGATTCGGGCCAGGAGGCCGCGCAGCCTCGCCGGGGTGAGGTCGGAGGAGTGCAGGGCCAGTCCCGCACCGAGCGCCTCGGTGCGCTGGGCCCGGTAGACCGCGTCCCACATGTATCCGAGCGACAACTGCGGTACGCCCAGCGCTGCAGCAGTCGCCCAGGTGCCCAGGCCCCCGTGGTGCAGGACGGCGGCGCACGTCGGCAGCAGAACGTCGAGCGGCACGTGTTCGACCAGCCGGACGTTGTCCGGCACGTCCGGCACGAGGGCCTGCTCCTCGGCGGAGAGCGTGGCGACCACCTCGACGTTGAGCTCCGCGACGACCTCGAAGAGGTCCTCGATGGCGATCATGTTCGACCAGTTGCTGGTACGGGCGGTCATGCCGAGCGTCACGCACAGACGCGGCCTGGCGGGCGGCTCGCGCAACCAGTCCGGCACGATCGACGGCACCTGGCCGTTGTAGGGGATGTAGCGTATCGGCACGGTCGGCTGCCGGGTGTCGATCCGAATGCCCTCGGGCATCGGGTCGATGGACCACTGCCCGGTGACGATCTCCTCGTCGAAGCCGTGACCGTAGCGCGCAAGGGTCGAGTCGAGCCAGGACGCGAGCACGTCGTCGCGCCGCCCGGCCGGTAGCCGGTCGAGCATGGACAGGTGTCGCTCACGGGTGCTGAGAAACATGTCCGGCATCGTCAACAGCCGGGCGTGCGCCGCGCCGGTGACCCGGGCGGCGACCGCACCCGCGAACGTGAACGGCTCCCACAGCACCAGGTCCGGCTGCCAGCCGTAGGCCAGGTCTACGACGTCGTCGATCATCGAGTCGCTGTTCACCTTGGAGTAGAACAGCGCAGTCATCACGGTCTCGTGGCCCCTGAGGAACTCCAAGCCCAGCCTGTCGTGGTGCTTTTCCAGGTAGTCGCGGTCGTCGTGCAGCGCGAGGATGTCAGCGCCGACCTTGGCGAGCATCTGGTCGTGGGCGTGGTCGACGCCGACCGGCGCCGCGGTGAGTCCGGCACGCACGACGGCCTCGATGAGCGCCGGCTGTCCGGCGACGAGAACCTGGTGCCCGGCGGTGCGCAGGGCCCAGGCGAGGGGCACGCATCCGCTGAAGTGGCTGTCGACGGCGAAGCAGGTGATGAGTACTCGCATGTCCGCGCCTCCTTCCGCTCACGCAACGACGGGCCGCGACAGCGGGCTGCCGGTCACGGGGGACCGCAGCCGCCGGTAGCCCTCGCCGGCGGCACGCAACGTGGGCAGGTGTGCCGCGAGGGCGGACACGGCGACGGTGGCGTGCCGGCGTACCGTCTCGGCGACGACGCCGGCCGGCATCGCAGGGTGCGCCCAGAGGATCTCGGCAGCCGGCTCGCGTCCCGGATCGAAGTGGTCCGGGTCGGCGAACGCGGCGGGGTCGCGATTGGCAGCTTCGAGCAGGACCACGACCTCGCTGCCCGCCGTGACCGCGGTGCCGTCCAGATCGAGGTCGGTGCGGGCGACGAGGCGTTGCAGCCGGACGGGCGGCGCGAAGCGCAGGGTTTCGCGTACCGCGGCGGCAGCGAGACCCGGCTCCGTCGCCACGGCTGTCCACCGCCCAGGCTCGGCGAGCAGCACGCTCATGGTGTTGGCGACCAGCGTCGCCGTAAGGTCGGCGCCGACGGCACAGTGGAGCAGCGCCACCGGCAGGACGCTGTCCGGCTCGGTGCGCGTCAGCTCGCCGAGCAGGTCGTCACCGGCGCCGGTCGGCAGCGAGACGAGCAGTTCCCGCAGCCCGGCGATCGAGTCGAGCAGCAGCCGGGCGGTGTCCAACCGCGGCGGGCACAGCGTGGCGTCGAGGGCGGTTGCGGCGCCCGCACACAGCCGCGCGAACTCCTCCTGGTGCGCTGCCGGCACGCCGAGCAGGACAGAGGTGGCCATGGTGGCGACGGACACCGCGTAGTCCGAGGTCAGGTCGAACGCGCCGTTGAGGCCGGCGGCCAGCCGGTCGATCCGGACGGTGATCTCCGTGTGTGCCTTTCTCAGGCGTGGTGCGGCGAGTGCCGCCGCGACGCTTCGCCCGAAGCGTTCGCAGTCCGTCCGGTCGAGTTGGAGCCCCACGTCGTCGAGGGGCAGCACGTCGTCGAGGGTCGGCATGGCCCACGACGGTGCGCTGTCGGTGGGCGGCGGTTTGCGCAGCCCGAGCCGCTCGTCGCGGAGGAGCCGGACGGCCAAGGCGTGCGTCGCGGTGACCCAGGCCTCGGCACTGCTCCAGGTCAGCGCACCGTTCGCGCGTACGCGCCGGCCGAGTTCGTGGGGGTCGTCGCTCTCTGCCCGGAGCAGGAGGGCGTAGGGGTCCTGCCGGGCCCCGTACACCCACTGGAAGCCGCGCAGTGTCATGAGGGTCGAGCCGAGGGCGTCGTCTGTGCTGGTCGCCGTCATGCGGACAAGCTAGGAACGCGCGCTCGTGGTGCCCTCAAGCTTCGCTGTACCGCCTTGCCGCGTCGTGCCACATGTCGCGCAGCGACGCGTCGAGCGCGGTCCGCGGCTGCCAGCCGAGCAGCCGCGCCGCCCGGCGGTTGTCCGCCCGGGTCCAGTCTCCGCCCTTGCTCTGCACCGCGGCGCCCTGCTCGTCGATCGTGTCGGGCGGCAGTCCGGCCGCGGCCAGGAGCCAGTCGACGAGCTGTCGCATGGCGACCGCCTCGCCGCGGCCGACGTTGATGACCTGACCAACCGTGCTCTCGGGCGCGCGGGCCGCCCGGACGACCGCGTCGGTGAGGTCCCGCACGTCGAGGTAGTCGCGGCGCGCGTCGGCAATCGTCATCGGCACGCGGTCGCCCGGCCGGACGTCGCGGATCCGGTCGAGGACCGCGCCGAGGAAGCTGGCGGAAGTCGTGCCCGGCCCGCACACGTTGACCGCGCGCAGGACCACGCCCCGTGCGGTGCCGGCGGCGGTCGCGTTCAGAAGCGCCTGTGAACCGGCCAGCTTCGTCCGGGCGTATCCGGTCTGCGGCTCCGGCGTGCGGCTTTCGTCGATCAGTGTCCCGGCCGGCACCGGGCCGTACTCGTGGATGGTGCCTATGTGGACGATGCGCGGCGGATCGGGCATGAGTGTGCTGGCGGCGACCAGCCGTTCGACGATCTGGACGTGGGCGAGGTGCATCGCTTCGGCGCTGAGGACCCAGCCCCCCGTCGCGTTCACCACGATCTCGGTGCGGTGTGCGGTCAACGCTGCGGCGAGCTGCCCCGGCGCAGCCTCCGCGAGGTCGAGGCGGAGGGCGGAGCCCGCCACGGATGGGCGCCGGGCGATGCCGAGCACGTGGTCACCGGAGGCACGGAACGCCGAGCACACGTGCTGCCCGACGCCACCGGTGGCCCCGAGTACCGCGACCGCGGTGCTCACTCGCGGCCCCGGGGCGCGGCGAACAGTTCGCTCTCCAGCTTCTGGCACTGTGCGTAGTCCGGTAGCAGGCCCAGTCTGCGGGCCTCCTCGATCGTGGGCGCGGACCTGTCCCGATCGGAGAGCACCCGCTCGACGCCGGTCGGCAGCGGCAGGTTCAGCGCCGGGTCCAGCACGTTGACCGCCTTCTCGTGCGCCTCGACGTAGCCGTCGGAGAGCATGTACGACACGACGGTGTCGTCCGCGAGCGCGGCGAAGGCGTGGGCCACGCCAACCGGCAGGTAGACCGCCCGGAACGCCTCTTGGTCGAGCAGGACCTGATCGAACTGCCCGAAGGTCGGGGAACCGACTCGGATGTCCACGACGAAATCGATCGTCTTGCCCCGCGCGCAGTACACGTACTTGGCGATTCCGGGCGGGGTGAGGGTGAAGTGCGCGCCCCGGACCACGCCCTTGCGTGAGCGGCTGTGGTTGGTCTGGGCCACCGGAAAGAGTGGGTGGCCGAGCGCCTCGACGAAGGCGGTCTCCTGGAAGGGTGAGACGAAGATCCCGCGGTCGTCGGGGAAGACCCGTGGGGTGAATTCGACGGCGCCTTCGACCTTCAGTGCGCGGGCCTGCATGGTGGATGACATTCGGTGCTCCCGAATCGGTTGGGCGATGGACGATCAGTTCGGACCGGCGGTGACCGGCCGACGATGCTGCTCGGTGAGCAGTTCGAGGGCGGGAACGATGTCGGCCGGTGTCGGGGCGCCGAGCACCTCGCGTCGCAGCCGCGCCGCCGCCTCGCGGTACGACGGGTCGATCAAGACACGGCGGACGGCCGCGGCCAGGGCCGGCGCGGGGAAGTCCGGGTCCCGGATCCACACCCCGGCACCCGCACGTTCCATCAGCTCGGCCTTGTGTTCGGTGTCCCACATCAGGTCGGGCACGACGACCTGCGGTACGCCGTGCAGCAGCGCGGTCTGCATCGAGCCGGAGCCGCCGTGGTTGATGATCACCGAGCAGGTTGGCAGCAGCACGTCAAGGGCCATGAAATCGACGACCCGGACGTTTGACGGCACCGGGCCGAGGCCGGCGAGTTGCCGCGCGTCGAGCGTAGCGACGATCTCGGCGTCGATGTCGGCCGCGGCGGCGAGCAGTTCGGCGCTCGCGGCGCGGTCGCGGCCGAGCACGTCGCGTCCGCTCTGACCGAGCGTCAGGCACACGCGTGGCCGGTGCGCCGGGGCGCACGTCATCTCCATCGCTGTGGCCGCGCCGTTGTAGGGCACGTACCGGACCGGCACGCGAAGCTGGTCGGTGGCGAGCCCGACCGAGGGTGGCACGGGATCGATCGTCCACTGCCCGACCACGGCTTCCTCGGCGAACGCGACGCCGTACTTGTCGAGCGCGCTGCCGAGCCAGTCGCGGAACGGGTCGTCGGGTGCGTCGTGACGTCGGTACTCCATCCGTGCGCGGGCGATCAGGTCGAGTCCGAACAGCAGCCGCGCGTGCGCGGCGCCGCCGGCCATCGCGGCGACGGCGCCGCCGAACGTCATCGTGTCCCAGACGACGAGGTCGGGCCTCCAGTCGAAGACGAGGTCGACGAGCTGTGCGATCATCGGCTCCGGGTTCAGTGCTCGGTAGACGTTGGTGGATATCGCCAGGGCGGTGCGCAGGTATTCGCGCGTGCGCCGGTCGGGTCGCCGGCAGCTCAGGTCGGCCAGTGCCATGAAGTCGACGGAGCCGTCGTCGGGCCGGTCGATCTGTTCGGACAGGGCGAGCGGCTCGCCGACGGGCACGAACAGATGGCCAGTCCGCGCGACGGCGTCGGCGAGATCCGGCTGACCCGCGATCCGGACGTCGTGCCCGGCTGCGCGCAGCGCCCACGCGATCGGCACCTGGACCTGCAGGTGCGAGGGGGCAGCGAACGTCGTGAACAGGACCCGCATGAAGGTCTCCTCGAATGCGGACGGCGGCTGCCTCAGGCCCAGAGATTCGCACCTGGCGCTTGCGATCCGCTCGAGTCGGACTCGATGACCCTGTCTTCGCTTTCGAGCCGGAGAAGTGGGATCAGGATGTGCCAATCGTGGAGTACGATCTCCAGATTAGTTGCACCCATGTTCCGCTCTGGGCCACTATCCTGCTAGGCTGGGTCAATGGTCACGGAGGTGCAGGAGTCCGGAACGCGCAACCGAACCCGGCGCGCGATTCTCAACGCTGCGGCGTCGGTCTTCGCGCACAATCGTTCGGCCACCCTGGCCGACGTCGCGGTGGCGGCCGACGTGGGTCGTAGCACACTGCACCGCTACTTCCCCGACCGCGACGAGCTGATCAACTCGGTGGTCGCCGACTGCTACACGGCGATCGAGCAAGCCGTCGTCGACGCGCACGTCGAGCAGGGCAAGCCGCTCGACGCCATGCGCTGCCTGGTGGCGGCCATGGTGGAGCTCGGCGACCGTCTGCTGTTCCTGTTTGGCGACCCACGGCTGGCGGAGGAGTTCGCCAACCGTAAGCCCGAGAAGCCGCCGATCGTGCAGCCGGTCATCCTGCTGATCGAGCGAGGTCAGCAGGAGGGGGTCTTCGATCACGCCGTTGATGCGCGGTGGATCCAGCACGTCCTGTGGTCGCTGGTCTATACCGGCTGCGAAATGTCCGGCCAGGGCATGATGTCGCGGCACGAGGTCACGTCGACGGTCATCCGCACGC
This sequence comes from Micromonospora sp. HNM0581, assembly GCF_012726175.1. Lineage (GTDB taxonomy): Bacteria > Actinomycetota > Actinomycetes > Mycobacteriales > Micromonosporaceae > Micromonospora. The sequence continues at coordinate 23,821 of NZ_JAASAD010000024.1, read as the reverse complement.
TCGAGCGTGGTGTCGTCCGCGACGCGTGAGCGCGACCGGACACCACCCCTACAAGCCATTGGGAGCAACGATGAGGATCCTTGTGACCGGTGCGACGGGTTACGTTGGCCGCAACGTCCTGCCGCAGTTGGTGTCCGCCGGCGTCGACGTCCGCGCGCTGACCCGCGACCCGGCCAGGGCAGAGGTGCCGGCCGGCGTGGACCTGGTCCGCGGCGACCTGAGCCGGCCGGACTCGTTGAGCGAGGCGCTCGAAGGCGTCGAGCGGATGTACCTCTTCCCGGCACCGGAGACCGCGCGTGAGGTAGTCGCCCGCGCCGTGAAGGCCGGCGTGCGGCGCATCGTCGTGCTGTCGTCGGGGGCGGTGACCACGGGTTACGACACCGACTTCCACCTGCCGGTCGAGCGGGCAGTCGAGGAGTCCGGCCTGGAGTGGACCCATGTCCGGCCCGGCGAGTTCGCGACCAACACTCTGCACATGTGGGCGCCGTCGATCCGTGCCGAGAACGCAGTGTACGACCCGCATCCGGACGCCGTCGGCGTGCCGACGCACGAGCGTGACGTCGCCGACATCGCTGCTCTCGCGCTACTCGAAGACGGGCACACAGGCAAGGCCTACACCATCGTCGGGCCGCAGCCGCTCACCCACGCCGAGCAGCTAGAGGCGATCGCCGCGGCGGTCGGGCGGGAACTGTCCTTCAAGGACGTCACCGCGCAGGAGGCCTTGGCGTACTACCAGGCGCTCGGTGGCTGGGCAGCAGCGAACGCACCGTTCCTGCTAGGTCTCGTCACGTACTCCAACGAGGAGACGACGCCGGAGGCCGAGCACCAGTACGACAAGGACACGGTGGAGGAGCACCCCACGGCCGAGAGTGTGACCAACCGGCCCGGGCGCACGTTCGCGCAGTGGGCTCAGGACCACGCCGACGACTTTCGCTGACGGGCTGCCCAGCGCGCTTCGAGCCGGCCACCACGGCCCGCTCCTAGCTTCGCGGTATGCGGGTACTCCTGACGACCTTCGCGGTCCGGTCCCATATCTACAGCCTCGTGCCGATCGCGTGGGCGCTACGTGCGGCAGGCCACGACGTGTGCGTCGCGACCCACCCCGAGGGGGAGGAGCACGTCGTCAGCGCCGGCCTCCCGTTCGCAGGGGTCGGCGAGCCGATCCCGAGCGTCGGTGAACAGGACACCGGCGGGGACGTCGAGAGCGGGGCCGCGCAAGACAGCGGCGGGACCTTCGGCTGGGCGGACTGGCCGGAGCTGCTCGACCTCGCCGAGACCGACCCGACGACGCTCACCTACGACTACCTTCTCGGCGTCTTCGCGGCGTACACGCCGATGGTCTTTCGGTACTACACCGACGGCATGGTCGACGGCCTGGTGGAGTTCGCCCGCAGGTGGAAGCCCGATCTGGTGCTGTGGGACACGATGTCGTTCGCCGGCCCGGTGGCGGCGGCGGCGTGCGGCGCCGCCCATGCGCGGGTGCTGTTCGGACTGGACATCCTCGGCCACGCCCGCGGCGCGCTCCTGCGCGCGGCCGCACGACGCCCCGTGTCCGCATGCGACGATCCGCTGCGCGAGTGGCTCGACGGCGTGCTGCGCAGGCACGGCCGCACGTTCAGCGAGGAGGTGGTGGTCGGGCAGTGGACCGTGGATCCGGTGGTGTCCTCGTTAAGCCTGGGCACCGCATCGCCCCGCATCGGCATGCGATACGTGCCGTACAACGGGCCCTCGGTCGTTCCGGCGTGGCTGGCCGAACTCGATCCGGAGGTGCCCCGAGTATGCGTCACGATGGGAATCTCACACCGGGAGATCTGGGGCGCGGACCGTGTACCCGTCGCCCGGTTGCTGGACGGGATCGCCGACCTGGGCGTCGAGGTGGTGGCGACATTGTCGGGCGGTCAGCGCGACGGCGTCGACACCGAGCGCGTACGGGTGGTGGACTTCGCGCCGCTTGACGCGCTGCTGCCGCTCTGCTCCGCCGTGGTGAGCCACGGCGGAGCCGGTTCGTTCCAGACCGCGCTCGTGCACGGGGTGCCGCAGGTGCTGGTTCCGGACATGCTGTGGGACACCGGGTTGAAGGCGAGCCGCCTCGAGCGGCTTGGCGCGGGTCTGCGCGTGCGGGAGGTGCCCGCGACCTCCGCGCTGGTGGAGCGGGCTCTGACTGACAGACGGCTTCGCGACCGGGCGACGCGGCTGCGGCGCGAGGCCCTCGGCATGCCGGCCCCCCGCGAGGTGGTACCAGTCCTCGAACGGCTGACGGCACGTCACGGCGTCAGGTGAGTGACAGGCCCCCGTCGATCGGGATCACTACGCCGGTCAGGTAACCGGCGTCCGGCTCGACGAGCTTGCGCACCCAAGTGGCGATCTCCTCCGGCGTGCCGACCCGTCCCGCCGGCGCACGGTCGGCCATCCACTTGAGGAAGTCGGCGTACTGCTCCTCGGTCATGCCGCTGCGGACCCCGATACCCGTATCGGCGACGCCGGGCGCGATCCCCACGACCCGGATCCCGCGCGGAGCCATCTCGACGGCCCAGGTGCGGGTCAGGAAGTCCAGCGCCACCTTACTCGCGCCGTACGCCCCGTTGGCGGGCCACGTCCGCTGGCCGAGTGCGCCCGCCGTGCTGATGTTGACCACCACGCCCCGGCTGGCCGCGAGGGGTTCGAGAGCACACCGCGTCAGGTGGATCGGTGCCATGACATTCGTCGCGAACTGCGACTGGATCTCCTCCTCCGTGGTGTCGGCGAGGAGCTTCGCGACCGACTTGGCGGCGTTATTGACCAGGACGTCGATCCGCCCGTACGCCTGCTGCACCGCGTCGACGACGGCCTGCGGTGCGCCGGGAGCGGTGATGTCGGCGACAGACGTCCGGATGCCCGGGTAACCCTCGGCGGTGTCCCTCAGGCTCGCCGCAGTACGGCCGATGATCAGGACGTCATCGCCCTGCTCGGCGAACCCGCGGGCCACGGCGCGGCCGATGCCGGTGCCGCCGCCGGTGATGACGATGCTGCGCCTCAGCGCGGACCTGTTCCCATTACCCATGGCCGGATTCTGCGCTCCGCACCTCGAGCGGGTCTGTCTGGAGACCGGACCGTCGGGTACGTGTGGGCGAGCACCGTTCGAGCCGGGTTCGAACCGGTGACGATCGGCTGCTGCCAGGGTCGGGCAACCGCCCCGACCATCGGTAGGAGCACCGCATGAGCAGTCAGACCGACGCCGTACGGCGCGTGATCAACGCGTTCAACACCGGCAAGACCGACGACGTCGACGAGTACATCCACGAGGAGTACCTCAACCCGGCGACGCTCGAACACGGCATTTCGCAGGGTCCGAAGGCCTTCGCCATGGTCGTCGCCTGGGTACGCCGGACGTTCTCCGAGGAGGCGCACCTCGAAGAGATCAACGTTACCGAGAACGGCGAATGGGTCCGCGCCCACCTTGTGCTGTACGGCCGTCACGTCGGCAACCTCGTCGGGATCCCGCCGACCGGCCGGCGCTTCGCCGGCGAGCAGATCCACCTATTCCGGATCGTTGACGGCAAGATCCGCGACCACCGCGACTGGCCCGACTTCCAGGGCACCCTGCGCCAGCTCGGTGACCCGTGGCCGGAGAACGGCGGGTGGCGGCCGTGACGACGCTCAAGGTCTCGGACTACAAGACCGAGGTGGCCGCTGCTTTCGACCGGGCCGCCGGGACCTACGACCGGCTCGGGGTCGAGTTCTTCGGACCGATGGGGCGACGGCTGGTCGAGCGTGTCGCGCCCGCACCCGGCTACCGGGTCCTCGACGTCGGCTGCGGCTCCGGCGCCTGCCTGTTCCCGGCTGCGGCCCGGGTCGGTCCGGCCGGCCGCGTCGTCGGCATCGACATCGCGCCGGGCATGGTCGAAACAGCCCGTGCCGAAGCCGCCCGGCGCGGCGTCGGCAACGTCGAGGCACGCGTCATGGACGGCGAACGGGTCGACTTCCCGGCGGCCTCGTTCGACGTCGTGATCGGCAGTTACAGCCTCATCTTCCTGCCCGACGTGCGCAGCGCGTTGCGCCGCTACGCGCAGGTGTTGGTGCCGCGCGGCCGGATTGGCTTCACCAGCCCGCAGTTCCGCAGCGGCACTTTTCCTTTCCTCCCGCCGGTCTTCACCGAGCTGATTCCGAACGATCTGTTGCGCAGCCTGCCCGAGCAATGGCGGCCGGAGGCGCTGCAGCGGCGCTTCAACAGCTGGCTGGAGGGCCCGGCCGACCTGCGCGCGACAATGGAGGCGGCGGGATTCGTCGATGTCGACGTGCATGACGAGGCGGTACCGCTCGTCGCGGCCACCGGAGAGGTTTGGGTCGACTGGTCACACACGCACGGCATGCGGCTGATGTGGGACCACCTGACCGCCGACGACGCCGCCGCGCTGCGGGCCCGGCTCATCAAGGCCCTCGATGAGATGCGCGACGGCCCGGGACCGCTCGTCATCGACACCCCGGTCCGGTTCGTCACCGCGCAGACGCCTTCGGTGCGATAACGGGTCGCTGTGTTCGTCGGTCAGATGACCGACGAACACAGCGACCCGGTCTTCTCTCGAGAGTCCGGTCAGAAGTCCGCGACGTGGTCGGCGGCCCATTCGGCGAGCGCGCGGGTCGGGCGGCCGATCACCCGTTCGGCATCAGGAGAGACCTGCGGTGGATGTTCGACCCACCGCTCCTCGAAGGCGAGGAGGTAGTCGGCGATCTGCTCCGGGAAGCCGAGGCCGATCAGGTCCGCGCGTGCCTCCGCCGGGCTCACCTCGATGAACGTGAGCGGACGGCCGATGCCGGTCGCGATCGCGGTCACCTGCTCACCCGGCGTCAGCTGCTGCGGACCGGTCACGCGGTACGCGGCGCCCACGTGGTCGTTGCTCGTGAGCGCCGCCGCCGCGACGGCCGCGATGTCGGCCTCGTGCACCGGTACGCCGCGCGCCGCCGGGTAGGCCGCACGCACCACGCCCTTCTCGCGGATCGAGCGACCCCAGGTGTCCAGCTTGTTGAGCGCGAACTCGCCGGGCCGCACGTGGGTCCACTCGAGGCCGGACTTCTCCATCGCGCGCTCCACCGGCAGGTGGTAGACGGTGTCGGTGCCGTCGGTGACCGCGTCCGAGGAGAGCACGACGGCGCGACGGATCCCGGCGGCGCGGGCGCGCTCGGCCACCGCCCCGGCGGTTTCCGCGACCGGGAAGAGGAACATCCGGTCGACGCCGTCGAAGGCGGGACCGAGGGTGTCCGGTGCCGCGAGGTCGCCCCGGACGATCTCGACGCCCGCGGGTAACCCGGCGACGGCTGGTTCCTGGCGGGTCAGCGCGCGTACCTCGACGCGTAGGGCGAGGAGATGCGCGATGAGGTGCCGGCCTACGTTGCCGGTCGCACCGGTGATCAGAATCCTCATCGTCTACTCCCAGGCCCGAACGGATAGCCCGTGGTGGAACACGTCGAGCGGGTCGTATGTCCGCTTGGCCCGTTGCAGTCGTGGATAGTTGCCGCGGTAGTAGAACGCATGCCAGGGCACCCCTGACCGGTTCCACGCGGGATCGGCGATGTCGACGTCCGGGTAGTTGATGTAGGTACCGCTGTAGGCCTCACCCGGCACCGGTACGCCGCCGGTGGAGGCGTACACATCGCGGTAGCACTCGCGGGCCCAGGTGAGGAGCTTGGTCTCCTGCTCAGGCGTGAACCACACCGACTGGATCACCGAGGCGAAGCGCGCGTCGCGGTGCGGCATCGCCGTGGACGCTGCATCGACGGTGTTCACCTTCCCGCCGAAGTACCCGATGAAAGCATTGCTGCCGTAGAACTCGTAGCTGCCCTCGGACAGATAGCGGTACAGGGTGGACAGTTGTTCGCCGGTCCAGCCCGTACGCAGGAACGCGTCCTTGGCCTTGAACGAGTAGTCGCCGGCAGGCGGCATCGACAGGGTGGCCTTCAGCCACGGAGTCACCGACCGTTCCTCGGTGTTGGTGATGCCGAGTCCGTCGGACAGCGCGGCCAGGTATCTGGTGAGCAGCGCGTCGGCATCCGGGCGGGTGCCGTCGACGTTCACCCCGAGCTGGATCTGACCGTTGATCTTATGGTAGAGGAAGATTCCCGCGTCGATTCCGGTGTCGGTCGTCCCGTCGCCGCCGTGCTCCTCGTGCCACCGGCAGAAGTTGTGGACGAGGCGGAGGAAGATCTGCTCGTTGATGTCGCTCCAGTTCCAGTTGACCGCGGCGTGCAGCAGCGTGGACGGCGGCCGGGGCAGCAGGGCGGCTGCGCTGGCGCCCGTCGCGCCGGGGGAGCGCAGCAGGTAGCGGGTGACGACGCCGAAGTTCCCGCCGCCGCCGCCTGTGTGCGCCCACCAGAGGTCGCGGTTCGGGTCGTTCGGTGCCCGGGTCGCGACGACCGTGCGCACCCGTCCTGACGCATCGACGACGACGACCTCGACGCCGTAGAGATGGTCGGCCGCGAGCCCGTGCCGTAGCGCCAGCGTGCCGTAGCCACCGCCGGCGAGGTGCCCGCCGATTCCGACACTGGGGCAGACGCCGGCCGGCAGAGTGACACCCCAAGCGAGGTACAGCGTCCGGTACAGCTGGCCCAGCGTTGCTCCCGACTGCACGGAGATGGCCCGGTGCACCGGGTCGTAGGAGATGCCGCGCATCTCGGAGACGTCGATGACCAGGCGAACCTCGGGGCTGTCGACGAAGTCCTCGAAGCAGTGCCCGCCGCTGCGCACCGCGAGCCGGGCTCCGGCGCGCCGGGCGTCCCGGACCGCCTCGACGACCTGGGCGGGGGTATTCACCAGCCGTACCGAGTCGGGTGTGCCGGTGAAGCGGCGGTTCGCGCCCCGGATCGTGAGCTCCTGGTAGCGCGGGTCGTCGCGTCCGACGCTCACCGCGCCGAACTCGGGTGCGCAGCCGGCGGCTGCGGCGCCGCCGGGTGCGCCGATACCGCCGACGAGTGCGGAGCCGCCCGCGACGATCGATCCGCCGAGCAACCGGCGGCGGGTCAACGGGGTCATCGCTGCTCTCCGGCGACTTCCCGGTACAGGTTCGGTTCGCTGCTGCTCAGGGCTCGCAGGGCGCGGGCGTGCGGGGTGAATCCGGGTTGTGCCAGCGCGTTGTGGAACTGTTCGGCGTCGCGCCACACCGCGATGTTGACGTAGCTCTGCTCGTCGGTCGTGTGTCGCAGCAACGTGTTGCCGAGGTAGCCGTCCTGCGCGGCCATGAACGCGGTGGTGGCGGCGAACGTCCGTTCGAACTCCTCCGCGGACGCGTGCACCGTGAAGCGGTTGATGAATGTGACCGGTGCTACCGGTCCGGTCGGTTCGTTACCTGCCACCTGATCGCCCTTCGCTACGGTGCGGCGTCGGGCCTACCGGGCCCGACGCCGGTCAGGCTGGCAGGGACGCCTCGCGCGGGGATCGACGATCGCTGGTCGGCCGGCGCGTCACCGGCTCAGGTTGCGCCACCGGCGCACGGCCAGCGGGAGGAAGACCGCGGTGATCACCAGCGGCCAGACGATGGCCAGAAGGGTGGCGTGGTCCGCGGCCCAGGAACCACCGGTGCGCCCGGGATTGCCGAACAGTTCGGCGCTGGCACCGATGGTCGCCGAGAGTGGGTTCCATTCGGACATGACCCGTAGCCACGTCGGCATCTGCTCCGGCGACACGAACGTGTTGGCCAGCAGCGAGACCGGAAACAGCACCACGAACGACGACCCGGCCGCCTCCGGGGAGAGCCGGAGTCCGATGTAGATGCCCACCCAGATCAGCGAGTATCGCAGCAACAGCAGTAGCAGCACCGCCAGAACGGCGCTCTCCCAGCCGTTGTGCCAGCGCCAGCCGATGGCCAGGCCGCACAGGATCAGGCTGACCAGTTCGAGGAAGGAGTGGAACATTCCGGTGAAGCAGTGCCCGAGCACGACCGACGAACGCGAGATCGGCATCGAGCGGAGGCGGTCGGTCACCCCCTTGGAGCTGTCGTTGGCGACCGTCATTAGGGTGGTGACGATGCCGAAGAGCATGGTCTGGCCGAACAGGCCCGGCATGAGGTATTCGCGGTAGTTGTCGACCCCGTCGACGGCCATCGCGCCGCCGAACACGAAGCCGAACAGCACGACCATCTCAACCGGCCAGAACAGGCTGTATGCCATCTGAATCGGCACGCGAACCCAGCTGATCAGGTTGCGATGCCACATGACGAAGCTCTCGGTCAACGTCCAGCGCAGGTGTCCGGTGAGGCGGTCCGGCGACGATACGACCGTCGGGTTCATCCGACCGGCTCCTTGGTCTGATCGATGGGTATGCCCTCCTGCGCCGGGTCTGCGGTCAGCCGCAGGAACACCTCGTCGAGGGTCGGCCTGCGCAGCGCGATGTCAGCGACGTCGATGCCGGCCTCAGCGAGCCGGCGCGTCACCTCGACGAGCGTGCCGACCCGGTCTTTGACCGGAGCATTGATGCGGCGGGTGTCTGGCTCGCTGTGCGCACTCTGCGTCGTGACGCGTTCCACCAGGGCGGTAGCCGCGGCCAGCTCAGCGGCGTCACGCACGACGATGTCGAGCTGGTCGCCGCCGAGGGTCGACTTGAGCTGCTCCGGGGTGTCGTCGGCGATCACGCGGCCGTGGGCCATCACGGCGATCTGATCGGCGAGCTGGTCGGCCTCGTCGAGGTACTGCGTCGTCAGCAGAACGGTGGTACCGCCGTGGGTCAGCATGCGCACGGCGTTCCAGACCTCGTTGCGGCTCCGAGGGTCGAGGCCGGTGGTCGGCTCGTCGAGAAAGAGCAACCGTGGGGCGAGGATGAACGCGATGGCAAGATCGAGCCGGCGGCGCATGCCGCCGGAGTAGTGCCGAACCTGCTTGTCGGCTGCGTCGGTGAGCCTGAACTGTTCCAGCAGCTCGTCGGCGCGGATCCGCGCCGCCCGGGCCGGAAGATGGTACAGGCGGCCCCACATGCGCAGGTTCTCGCGGCCTGTCAGCATCTCGTCGACGGTCGGCTGCTGCCCGGTGAGTCCGATCTGGAAGCGCACCCGGGCGGGCTCGCGTACCACGTCGAACCCGGCGACGGTCGCGCTGCCGCTGTCGGGCAGAAGCAGGGTTGTCAGGATGCGCACCGCGGTGGTCTTGCCCGCGCCGTTCGGGCCGAGAAGGCCACACACGGTGCCCTCCATGACCGTGAGGTCGAAGCCGTCCAACGCCTTCGTCTTGCCTAGCTTCTTGCACAGGTCACGGGCGATGAGCGCAGGTCTGGTCGGCATGCTGCGCCTCCTCTCGGCGCCCTGAATCTAGCACACGAAACTCCAGTAATGGAACACTGATGTTCCATTGAGATTCGATCTCTTGGCAGAATGGGCTTCGCTGGTACTCTTTCGTAAGGCATCGACGTACTCGTTTCACTCACAGGGGCATGTTTCCGGCGGGGGCTGGCGGGTGCTCACCGACTCGCTGAGGTGTTGATGAAGATCGATTCACGATCGGAGCCCGACTCGACGTCACCGGCGATGGGGTTGCCTATTGGTCACGTCCGGCCGACGACATTGATGATCGTAGATGGACACGAACTCATCCGGCACGGGGTGCGCCAGATCCTCGAGACCGAGCAGGATCTGTCGGTCGTCGCCGAGGCCGGTGACAGCGTCACCGCAGTGACCGTCTCGACGGCGGTCCGGCCCGATGTCGTCGTGCTGGACATCGAGATCCCGGGTGGCGACCCCGTCGGCACGGTGCGCCGGATCAGGGAGGGGTCACCCGACACGGCCGTCATCATCCTGAGCATGCTCGATGGCCCGGAGCTGGTGCGCGATCTGCTCGAGGTCGGCGTGCGGGGCTATCTGCACAAGAGCGTGGCGCGGCACGACCTGGTGAGCGCGGTCCGAGCCGTCTCGCGCGATCGGGCCTGGGTCGTGCTCGGAGTCTCGCGCAGCAGCCTCGACCATGTCTACGGACGGCGCGACGAAGTGCTGTCGCCGCGCGAACTCGAAGTGCTCGCTGCTACCGCCGAGGGCCTCAGCAACGCACAGATCGCGACCCGTCTGTCTCTCGCGGAGACAACCGTGAAGCGGCACCTGCGCAACATCTTCGCCAAGCTCAGCGCGGTCTCGCGAATCGATGCCGTCAATAAGGCGGTGGCCGCCTCGATTATTCAACCTCCGGGTGCCCGCAATTCTTCCCGGCCGGACCTCGTCGCAGGGGCGGTGCGGCCCTTTCGTAGTCGCACCAAGAATTGACAGGGGCCTTAAGGCGGTCAATCTCTCGGCCGTCCAGCATTCCCAAGATGGCTGTAAAATATGTTTACATGCATGCAACAAATTGGGCGCCCAACTCGTCGCCAACGCCACCTCTGAAGTGCCCATATCGACGCTCTACTACTTTCGATACCACTCTATGCTTCCTTTGTGCACTGCGGTGCCGAGTCTTTGGCCTGGGGTGTAAAGGTCGTTTACGCTCGACCTCGTCTACACCGAACGTCGAGTTTGGGGGACTCAATGGACTTTCGAGTGCTCGGGCCTCTGGAAATGTACGCCAACGGACGGGAGGTTGTTCCTACCGCACCCAAGCCGCGCCAGGTCATTTCGCTTCTCCTGCTACGTCGAAACGCCCTCGTGCAGACCGGCGAGCTCATCGACGAGCTGTGGGAGCAGGACCCTCCGGCAAGCGCGATGACGACCCTGCAGACCTACGTGTACAAGCTGCGCCGGGCCCTGGTCGGGTGCGGGTCGGAGCCGATCCTGTCCACCAAACCGGGTGGCTACCTGCTCAACGTCCCGGACGAGGCGGTCGACCTGTACCGGTTCGAGACCGACGCCGCCGAGGGACGCGCGTTACTGGAGGCCGATGACGCCGAGCGGGCCGCGACGACGCTGCGCCGTGCCCTCGCCCTGTGGCGCGGGGCCGCGTTGGTCGACGTGGTGCCCGGCGCGTTGCTCACCTCGTACGTGACCCGCCTCGAAGAACTCCGGGCCCGCATCCTCGATTTGCGCATTCAGGCCGATCTCACCCTCGGCCGGCACAACGAGCTGGTCAGTGAACTGAAAGCCCTCGTCCTCACCCGCCCGCTCGACGAGCAGCTGCACGCTTCGCTCATGCTGGCACTGCACCGCTCCGGCCGCCGTCAGGAGGCCCTCGAAGTCTTCCGGACCCTGCGCGGCAGAATGATCGAGGACCTTGGGCTCGAACCGGGCCACGCCCTCGGCGCGCTGCACCATTCGCTGCTGTCCGACGCCCCGATGGTGCCGAGCCAGCCCGGGCCGCCGGCACGTGAGCGGATCGTCGCCGGCGGGCAGGCGCCCGCCGAGCCGGCTCCGGGTCGCCGGACGGTGTCCGAACAGCCCCGGCCCGTGCCCACCGCCCCGGCGAGTCAGCTGCCGCGGCCCGCCCAGCTGCCGACCGACATCGCCGACTTCACCGGACGGGCCGGCGTACTCGCCGAACTCGGCGCACACCTCGCGATGGACGCGGACGCCGGGTCGCGGACCGCGACCCGCATCGGGTTCATCACCGGCATGCCCGGTGTCGGCAAGACCGCCCTCGCGACGCACCTGGCGCACCGGCTGCGGCGCTCGTACCCCGGGGGTCAGCTGTACGCCGACCTCAACGGATCCTCAGGCCGGGCCCTGGACCCGGCCGAGGTGTTGCACGGCTTTCTGCGGACGCTGGGTCTGGCGGAGGAGCACATCCCCGACGACCTCACCGAGCGGTGCAAGACGTACCGCTCGGCGACGGCGGGACGGCGGCTCCTGGTGCTTCTCGACGACGCCGCCTCCGTCGACCAGGTGCGGCTACTGCTGCCGAGCGACCCGCGGTGCGCGGTCGTCGTCACCGGACGTCGCCGCCTGTACGGGCTGGGCGGCCTCTGGAACATCGATCTCGACGTGTTCGACCACGCCGAGAGTCTGGAGCTGCTCGCCCGCATCATCGGCCGGGACCGTGTCGACCGCGAACAGCGGGCCGCCCGCACCCTCGTCGACATGGTGGGCCGGCTGCCGCTCGCGTTGCGGTGCATCGGCGCACGGCTCGCCGCGGTACCGGCCCGCTCGCTCAGCGGCATGGCCGAGCATCTGCAGAGATCGCGCGAGGTACTCGAAGAGCTGTGCCTCGGCGAGCTGGATGTGCGATCGGCATACGACGCGAGCTACGACCTGCTCAACCGGGTGGAGCAGAGCACCTTCCGGCTGCTGAGCATGCTGCCGCACGGGGAGTTCACCGCTGAGGCCGTAGCCGACCTGCTCGGCTGGGAGGTCCCGCCGGCGGAGCGGCTCCTGGAGCGGTTCGCCGACAACCACCTGCTGAAGGTGAGTGTCGTACCCGGCGCCCGAGACCAGCTGCACTACTCGTTCCCGAGGGTGGCGCACCTGTACGCCCGGGAACGGCTCGACTCGGTGCTGTCGACGATGCGTAAGTTGCCGCCGAACCCGATCGAGCGGGTGTCGAGCAGCCGATGAGGCGTGCCCGCCAGGGTCGCCTTGGTTCGCACGTACGCCCGCGCTGAGAGGTGCCCGTTGTCTGGATCCGGTTCTGTGCTTCGGATGGGCGTGCTCGGGTGCGCCGACATCGCCATCCGGCGGTTGATGCCCACGATCGCAGGGCTCGACGGTGTCGAGGTCGTCGCGGTGGCCAGCCGGAGCCGGTCCAAGGCCGAACAGGTCGCCGGCCGGTTCGGCTGCGCGGCGGTGACCGGCTACCGCGATCTGCTCAAGCGCGACGACGTCGAGGCGGTGTACATCCCGCTGCCGCCGCGGCTGCACTACGAGTGGGTGGCGGAGGCGCTGCGGGCCGGCAAACACGTGCTCGCCGAGAAGCCGTTGTGCACCACGCACGTGGAGACGGTCGAACTGATGGCCGTCGCCCGCGAACGCGGACGCGTCCTCGCCGAGAACTTCATGTTCCTGCACCACTCGCAGCACGACGCAGTCCGGGCCATGGTCGCCGCCAACGCCATCGGCCGGCTGCAGGTGTTCTCCAGCTCGTTCGGTGTGCCGCCACTCGATCCGGCCGGGTTTCGCTACCAGCCGGCCCTCGGCGGCGGCGCACTGCTCGACGTGGGGGTGTACCCGCTGCGGGCGGCGCAGCTGTTCCTGCCGGAACTCGAGGTGCTCGCCGCCACCCTGCGGTACGACGAGACCACCGGCGTCGACGTGGCCGGATCCGCCCTGCTGGCCGCGCCGGACGGCGTGGCGGTACAGCTGGCGTTCGGCTTCGACCACTCCTACCGGTGCGAGTACGCGCTGTGGGGCAGCACCGGCCGGATCGCCGTCGACCGGGCGTTCACGCCGCCGGACCAGCTGAAACCGCCGGTCCGGGTTGAACGCCAGGATCAGGCCACCGAGTTGGCGATGCCGGCCGACCCGCAGGTACGCAACGCGGTGCGTGCGTTCGTCCAGGCGGTTCGCTCCGGTGTCGACGGGCCGATCGAGGAGCGGGCCACCCTGCGGCAGGCCCAACTGGTCGAGGCGGTCCGCGACGTGGCACGCGTGACCGGTTCCCCGGCGAGAATGCTGCGTGCGGCCGGATGACGGTGCCGCACGCCCTCACTGTCGGATACCGACGAATAGGCCGCGCCCGGTCGGCGGGCCGGGGAGGAACTCGATCGAGCATCCGGCATCGCGGAAAGCTGATTCGTACTCCTCACGCGTGAACAGCGTCAGGCGGTCGATCTCCACGAACTCGCGGATACCCGACTCGTCGGCGACTAGGAACCGGACCTCCATCCGGGTGGCCCGGCCATCGAGTGTCGAGTGGGAGATCCGGGCGATCGTGAGGTCCTCACCACGGGCTAGATCACCCGCCACGTAGCCCTCGATGAACTGTTCAGGGAACCACCAGGGCTCGACGACCAGGACCCCTCCGGGCGCCAGGTGCCGCGCCATGCAACCGATGGCGGCGCGCATCTCCTCGACCGTGTCCACGTACGCGATCGAGCAGAACATGCACGTGATCGCGTCGAAGGTGGTGTGCAGGTCGAAGTCGCGCATGTCGCCGGCCCGGATGTGGACGCCGGGCAGCCGCAGCCTGGCCCGCTCCCGCATCGGTTCGGCCAGTTCGAGGCCCTCGACGTGCGCGAATCGGCGGGACAGCGCTTCGAGATGTGCACCGGTTCCGCAGGCGACGTCGAGCAGCGTGCGCGCCGCCGGGCGGTGCCGGCGCACGACCTCGTCGACGAGGACGGCTTCGGCGCCCCAGTCCTTGCCCCGGCTCTGATAGATCCGCTCGTACACGTCGGCCAGATCGGCGCTGTACATCGGCGCTCCTGCGAAAAGGGGAGGGTGTCGGCCAAGAACCCTGGCAGAGCCCGCTCGCGGCGTGCTGAATGGCTCACCAAGGTGTATCGAGCCGCGTTGCAGCGGTTCCCGAGCGCGTGCTGCGAACGTCGTGCCGACCTAGCCTGGCGCAGCGAACGGATGAGGGGCCGGCGCATCGATGAGCGACAACGTATGGTACTACCTCGGCGAGTACGAGACCGAGCGGGACGACATCCTCGACGCGGTCGACACCGTGTTCCGGTCCGGTCAACTGGTGCTGGGCCAGAGCGTAAAGGCGTTCGAGGCGGAGTATGCAGCCTGGCACGGGATGGCCCACTGCGTCGGCGTCGACAACGGCACGAACGCGATCAAGCTCGCGCTGCAGGCGGCCGGGGTCCGCCCGGGCGACGAGGTGATCACGGTGTCGAACACTGCAGCGCCGACGATCGTCGCGATCGACTCGGTCGGCGCGGTGCCGGTCTTCGTCGACGTCGACAGTGACACGTACCTGATGGACAACTCAGCGGTGAGCAGCGTGGTCGGCCCGCGGACCACCTGCATCCTGCCGGTTCACCTGTACGGACAGTGCGTCGACCTGACCGAACTGCGCGCACTCGCCGACGCCCACGATCTGATCCTGCTGGAGGACTGCGCGCAGGCGCACGGCGCGCGCCACCGCGGCCGGCTGGCCGGAACGACCGGTGACGCCAGCGCGTTCTCGTTCTACCCCACCAAGGTGCTCGGCACATACGGCGACGGGGGAGCGGTCGTCACCGACGACGACGAGACGGCCCGGCGGCTGCGCAGGCTGCGGTACTACGGCATGGAGGAGCGCTACTACGTCGTCGAGACGCCCGGTCACAACAGCCGCCTCGACGAGGTCCACGCGGAGATCCTGCGCCGCAAGCTGCGCCGGCTGGACAGCTACATCGCGGGCCGGCGGGCGGTGGCCGACCGGTATGCCGCCGCGCTGGCCGGGACGGACCTCGCGCTGCCGGTGGTCGCACCCCACAACGAGCACGTCTACTACGTCTACGTGGTGCGCCATCCCCGGCGGGACGAGATCATCGCCGCTCTGCGCGAGTGCGACATCAACCTCAACATCAGCTATCCCTGGCCGGTGCACACGATGACCGGCTTCGCGCATCTGGGCTATGCCGAGGGCGCCCTGCCGATCACGGAGAAGCTGGCGGGGGAGATATTTTCGCTGCCGATGTATCCCGCGCTGGAGCCGGCGAAGCAGGACCGGATCATCGATGCGCTCCAAAAGGTCCTGGCCAAGCTGTGACCGGGCCGGTGCGCGAGCCTGCTCGCGCGCCAGTAGAGCGCGGATCCAGCCATCGTCGACGGTTACCCGTGACGGGTGCGCGACCGTCGAGACTTCGCACTTGGTAACGACGACGGAGGACTGCCGCATGCCTGTCCTGCCCCCTGCCACGGCGTTACGGGTCGATCGTGAGCCGATCCACCTGCGCCTAGCCCGCTCGGCTCTCGTCCGCGACGGCGCCGGCGTTGCGGACGTCCGGGGCTGGTTTGACGAATTCGCCCGGCGCGCGTACACCGACGTACGCCGGATTCCGTTGTCAGCGCTGAAGAGCTGGCACACCGACCCGGCGACCGGCGACATCCGCCACGACCTGAGCAAGTTCTTCGTGGTGCAGGGCATCGACGTGGCGGTTCCCGGCGGGCCGGTCGCCCACTGGCGCCAGCCGATCATTCACCAGCCGGAGATCGGAATTCTCGGCATCATCGCCAAGGAGTTCGACGGGGTACTGCATTTCCTGATGCAGGCGAAGGTGGAACCGGGCAACGGCAACGGCCTGCAGTTGTCGCCGACCGTACAGGCGACCCGAAGCAACTACACGCGGGTACACAACGGCCGTGCCGTGCCGTACCTGGACTACTTCCGCCACCCCGGTATGCACCGGGTGATCGGTGATGTACGCCAGTCCGAGCAGGGGTCCTGGTTCTACCGCAAGCGCAACCGGAACATGGTCGTCGAGGTGACCGGGGACGTCGAGGTGCTGGACGGGTTCCGCTGGCTCACGCTCGGCCAGATCCATGCCTTGCTCAGCGCAGACGATCTGGTGAACATGGACGCTCGCACCGTGCTGTCATGCCTGCCGTTCGCTGGCGCCGGTGTGCACAGGGTGCTGCCCGGCGGCGGCGCGATCCGCGAGTCGCTGATCCGTGCCTGCGACGAGACCGCCGGCAGCTTGCACACCACGGGCGAGGTCCTCAGTTGGATCACCGAGATGCGCTGCGGGCTCGACGTCGAGACCCGGCGAATCCCGCTGAACGAGGTGACCGGCTGGCATCGGACTGAGGACGCGATCGTCCACGAGAGCGGCCGGTTCTTCTCGGTCATCGGAGTCGGCGTCTCGGCGGGCGGGCGTGAGGTCGCCCACTGGACGCAGCCGATGATCGAGCCGGTCGGCACCGGGCTGATCGGACTCCTGGTGCAGGACATCGGCGGCGTGCTGCACGTCCTCGTGCAGGCCAGAGTCGAGCCCGGCTATCTCGACGTCGTCGAACTCGGTCCCACCGTGCAGTGTATCCCCGGCAACCACGAGATGCTGCCACCCGGCGACCGGCCGCGGTTCCTCCCAGAATTTCTCAACGCGCCTGCCGACCAGATCCACTTCGACACCGTGCTGTCCGAGGAGGGCGGTCGATTCTTCCACGCGCTCAACCGGTACATGATCGTCGAGACCAGTCGCGGCGCCGAGCTGGAGCATCGGGCGTTCCGCTGGATCGCCGTGCACCAGCTTGTGGCGCTGCTGCGACACAGCCACTACCTGAGTGTCCAGGCACGCAGCATGCTCGCCTGCCTGCACAGCCTGATCACCTGATCACCCGCCGGCCGCCCCGGCGGTCAGGCGGGGGCGGTCGTCGGCGTCGTTGAGCGGCAACCGCAGCCGTATCCTCAGTGCCGCCAGCCGGTCCGCTCGACCCGTGCAGCTTCGATGGTCGCCGTCAGGGAGCCGGAGAGCTGTCACGGACGAGGAAGCAGAGAGTCAGACGCCGATCAGGTCTACGAGATCCGCGGGCGTCGGCCGCTGCTCCATCTCTCCGCGCAGCCGCACGGCCGACCGCCTGTACGACCCGTCGGCGAGCAGTTCGTCGATGGCACGGCGGATCGCGGCGGCGTCGACGAGGTGACCCGGCAGCTGATCGCCAGCGCCGGCTGCGGCCACCCGGGTCGCCGACGCGGCCTGTTCGGAGGCGAACGTCAGCAGCACCTGTGGCACGCCCGCCCAGAGCGAGGTCAGGGTGCTGCCGCCGCCTCCGTGGTGGACAACCGCTGAGCACGTCGGCAGCAGCAGCCGTAACGGAAGCCGCTCGAGTACCCGCACCGTCGGCGGCACCGGGCCGAGCTCGGCCACGTCCTGCGCGGTCGCGGTGAGTACCACCTCGGCGTCCAGGCCTTCGAGCGCACGCACTGCCTCGGGCAGCACGAACGAGCGGGGACCCGACATCGAGCGCAACGCCGTCGACCAGGACAAACAGACCCGCGGACGGTCGATGGGTTCGAGCAGCCACGTCGGAGCCGGGGCGGTGCCGTTGTAGGGGACGTAGCGCACCGGCAGCCGCTCGGCCGCCAGCGGCGGTTCGACCGACGACGGGCACGGGTCGACGACCATCTTGATCATGCCGGCGTCGAACGGGCCGAGACCGTAGCGGGCGAAGGAGCCGCTGATGTCATCCGGCACGATCCGCATGTGCTCTGGTTCGGCCGGACCGACCGGACCCCACAGCAGCATGGCCGTCTTGACGCCGGTGACGAGGCCGGCGAGCAGGCCCTCCAGGCTCGCCGGGTCGTGCAGCACGAAGTCCGGCCGGAGCGCCGTCGTGTACTCGACCGCGGCGTCGAAGCTGGCCGCGGCCCGGGCGGCGACCTCCGGGAGCTGACGCTCGCGAAACCCGGTCAGGTCGAAGTCGTCCAAGCCGTCCAGGTGCGCGCCGGTGATCGGATGCAACGGTGGCCACGGGTACGGCCATACCCCGTCGACCGCCTCCGTGAAGTACTGCAGGCGGAGCCGGATCTCGTCCGACGGACTGCCCAGAATCGGCACCGGAGTCAGCCCCGCTGCGCACAGCGGCGCTACCTGCGACGGGGTGCACTAAACGCGCACCTCGTGCCCGCCGGCCTGCAGTGCCCAGCCGATCGGCACCATCACAGCGTAGTGGGTGGGCCAGGACGACACCGTGAACAGGACCTTCACCGCAGCTCCCTCGATACGGATGCGCACGGCCTGCGCGTCGCCATCCTGGCCACATCCGGTCGAAAGGTGCTCGAGCGGGCGTCGATGCGTCGCCGACCGGAGCCGGGCAGAGTCGCCATGACACGACGTTCAGCACGACAGAAAGAGGTCCGTCGATGCCTGGACCACCCCATCGCAGCAACCATCCGGCTCCCCAGGTTGTACTCATCGGTGGCTCGCTGTGCGCATCGTCGCGCACCGGCCGGCTTGCCGTGTGGTGTGCTGGTAGATGCGCCGAGGAGGGAGCCGTCGTCACGTGCCTGCGCGGCGCCGACCTCGAGTTGCCGTTCTACCGGCCACACCGCGGGGACGGGCCGCAGCGGGTACGACGGATCGTGGCGGCCCTCGCCCGTGCCGACGGGGTCGTGCTCCTCTCACCCACGTATCACGGCACCGTCTCCGGCCTGCTGAAGAACGCTCTCGACTACGCCAACGACCTCGCCGACGCCCGTGAGCCGTTCCTCAGCGACCGGCCGATCGGCTGCGTTGCCATCTCCTCCGGGGAACAGGGCGCGCACTCCACCCTGGCCACCCTGCGGACCATCGCGCACGCGCTGCGTGGCTGGCCGACCCCGCTCGGCCTCGCCCTGTCTGGTGAGCGCGCCGAACTGGACACGACCGGAGCGCCCGCCGACCCCCGTACTCGGGCCGCTCTGGAGATTCTGCTGGATCAGGTACTCGTCGCCGCCCGCCGTCGGGTGCGGCCGACGGTGGCGGGAGCGCGGCGATGACGACATCGGTGCCGGCGGCCGGCATGTACGGCGAGGAACAGGCCGAGGTGTACGAGCTGGTGCACCGTGCCCGAGGCAAGGATTACGACGAGGAAGCCGCGTTCGTCGCCGAGCAGGCGCGGGCGTTGCTGCCCGGCGCTGCGACCCTGCTCGACGTCGCCTGCGGCACCGGTGCGCACCTGCGCGCGTTCGCTCGGCTCTTCGACCGGGTGGAGGGCCTGGAACTGTCCCCTGCGATGGTCGAGGCGGCCCGCACGAACACCCCGGGGGCGGTCGTGCACCACGGCGACATGCGCTCCTTCCATCTCGGCGAGCGGTACGACGTGATCACCTGCATGTTCGGCTCCGTGGGCTACCTCACCGACGTCGAGGAGCTGAACGCGGCCCTGCGGCGCTTCGCGACGCACCTCTCGTCCGGCGGTGTGGTCGCAATCGACCCTTGGTGGTTCCCGGACACCTACCTCGACGGATACGTGTCGGCCTCCCTTGTCGAGGCCGACGGGACGACCGTCGTACGCCTCTCACACTCCAAGCGCGACGGCGACGCTTCCCGAATGGAGGTCCACTACATCGTCGCTCGCCCCGCCGGCGGCGTCCACCACTTCGTCGAGCAGCATCGCATCACGCTTTTCCCCCGCGACACGTATGAGAAGGCATTCCGGGGCGCGGGATTGAGCGTGCGCTACCTCGAGGGCAGCCAGTCGGGCCGTGGCCTCTTCGTCGGCTGTGCCGGACACCAGGAGGACTGAAGCCCTTTCCGAGCGCCGGGTGCCAGCATCGGCGGCGACCCGGCAGACCCCAGAGCATGAGGAGTTGGCATGTCGCCGCTGGAGAACAAGAATCGCTGCCTGCAGATGGTCGCCGCCTGGAACCGGGCAGACGTGTCGGGTGTGACTGAGCACTGGGCGCCCGACGTCACGCATTACAACCTGGACGGCGAGCCGCACGACACTGAACTCGTCCTGACGGCGATGCGTGGCTCGCTGGTGTCCTTCTCAGACCTGCGACTCGAAGTGAAGAGCATCCTCGCGGAAGACGACCGGGTGATGCTCCGGTTGACCGCGACCGCCACGCACAGCGGTGAGTTCGCCGGGATACCGGCGACCGGGCGGAAGGTCACCTGGCACTACCTCGAGGAGCTGCGCTTCAACGAGGAGGGCAAGGTCGTCGAGCACTGGGACATATTCGACTTCGCCCCGCTGTTCCGGGAACTCGGCCACCCGGCACCGGCGCTCTGAGCGTCACGCCGGGCAGCGCCGGCAGTGCGAAACGGCCTCGTCCGGTCGCCGCGGGCGAGGCCGTTTCGCGTACCGGCTCACCTGGTGAGCTGCACCAACCGGGGAACGAGGTCGGCGACCGGCGGCATGGTGGCGGCCTCGGAGGCCGCGTCCCGAGCCGCCTCGCGCATCGAGTCGTCCTCGAGGAGCCGCCGGCACTCTGCAGGACCCAGCTGGGCCGAACTGGTCGAGAAGCCGATGCCTCGCTTGACCAGCACGTCGCGCCCGATGTTCTGGAAGGAACCCTGCGGGATCACACACTGCGGCACCCCGGCGACGAGCGCGGTCATGATCGTGCCGCTGCCGCCGTGGTGGATGATCCCGGCGCAGGACTCCAGGAGCACACCAAGCGGGAGCCATTCGATGACGCGGACGTTCTGCGGCAACTTGCCGAGCAGCGCCTCATCACCGCCGCCCAGAGTGAGCACGAACTCGGCCTCGACAGAACCGGCGGCCTCGATGAACGGGGCCAGCTGGGCGATCCCACCCCAGCGGGCGTCGATCGTGCCGAGCGTGACCGCGATGCGCGGCCGCGCCGGCGCTTCCACGAGCCACTCCGGCAGGATCGCACCGCCGTTGTAAGGCTGGTACCGCACGGGCCAGGCACCCGGCGTGTGCGGACCGGGCAACAATGACTCGATGCTCGGCGCCATCGGCATGAGCCGGACCCGGGTACCGGGCGAGCCGCCGACACCGTGCCGCTCGTAGTCGGTGGCCATCGCCGCACGGATCAGCGATGGCAGCTGCTCCTCACCGTCGGTTGGCCCGAGCGGCAGTCCGGCGCAGGGTATCCCGAGCGCAGCGGCGACGAGTGGCCCGGCACCCTGCGTCGGGGTGTACACGACCAGGTCCGGCCGCCACTGCTTCGCGAACGCGAGCGCGCCGTTCACCACGGCCCCCGAGACCCGGGCGAACATGGCTGCGAGATCTGCGACGCCCGCCTCGTCGGAGTGCATCGGGTCGACGCCGTCGGTCTCGTCGGGGATGAACAACTTCGCGTAGTCGGCGCCGGGCGAGGCGTCGACGCCACACAAACCGGCCTCGGCGACGGCATGGATCTCGCCACCACCCGCGTACCGGACGTGGTGGCCCGCGGCCTGAAGGGCGTGGGCGAGCGGCACGGTGGGCAGGATGTGGCTGAGCCCGGGGGACGGGATGAACAGGACGCGCATGGCTCTCCTAAGGGGACGGCTCGCGCCGGGCTCTGATCGCCCGTGCGCTGACGTAGTCGTTGTCCTGGTCGAAGCAGAGGACTTGGCCGCTGAGGTAGTCGATCGCGTCGACGTAGGTGTACGGCTGCATGTATCGGCCGGCGCGCACGTCGCGGTAGTGGCGTGCGAGCGGGTGCCGAGCCGAGAAGGAGGCGCCGCCGACGACCGTCATGCAGCGATCGACAATGTCTGACGCGAGCTGGTTGACCATGAGCTTCGCGCACTGGAACGGGGTCATCATCCGGCGGCCGCGCTCATCGGCGTCGACCGAGAAGTCGAATGCGAGCTCGTCGGCATTGCGTAGCGCGGCGGCGGCCGACGAGCGCAGTGCGAACAATCGCGCCTCGATCTCGGCGAGCAGCGTCCGGACCGCCGCTCCTGGGTCGACCCGGCGCCGGACGGTCCAGTCGACGGCCACGTTGCGCGCCGCCGACGCGATCCCGGCGTATATGCCGAGCATGGTGACCGAGCTGACCGTCTGCCCAGCGAGCACCGCGTCCTGGCGGGCACCGACGGCGGCCCTGGGGAGGACGTCCTCCGCTGCGATCGGGCAGTTGTCGAAGACGATGTCGACAGTGCCCGAGCCGCGCATGCCGAGGCCGTCCCAGTTGTCGAGGACCGTGAGGCCGGGCGTCTGGCGGGTCAGTACCGGCGCGGCGAGGCGGAGCGGTTCCTCGTCGACGTGCACCTCGGCGTATACCGCGAAGTGTGTGGCGGCGGGCGCGAGGCTTACCAGGGTCTTGCGACCGTTGAGCAACCAACCTCCGCCAGGCGCCGGAGTCAGCCTGGTCGTGGCACGCGGCGCGTCCTTGACCGCACCGCAGATGATCGCCTCGCGCTCGCCGACCGAACGCATGAGCCGCTCGGCGAGGGACTGCGCCTCCGGCGCGCCGTAACGCCACTCGTATGTGAGGGTGAGCCCACGGCTGAGCTGCATGTGCAGCGCGAGCGCGACGGACGCGTCGAACTCGGCGAGGGTACGTAGCGCGAGCGCCACGTCGTGCATGTGGCTCACCCCGAGACCGCCCAGTTCGGCGGGAACGGTGGCGGCCAACACCCCCGAGGTGCGAAAGCGATCGAAAACCTCGAACGGAAATGTGCCGTCCCGGTCGTGCGCTCCGCTTACCTCCCGCACGTACGGAATGTGCACGGCCAGCAGGTCAAGGAACGCCTGCCCCTCCTTGCTGACCGGTGCCAGCAACTCCCCGGCCGCCGGTGCTCGAACAGGCGTGTTGGTCATCCATGCTCCAGTCTGTGACCGTGTGCGTCAGATGCATCCGACTCTGCTCCGGACGATTTGAGCCTCACTGGAGCTGCATCATCGCCGTCAAGGAGGATTCGAGGGGCTAACGCGACGGACGTCGGCCGGCCCGCCGTAGCCCTGGATGGCGCCCCCGAAACTCCGCGGCCACGAAGACCAACGACTAACAAAGATCAACCAGTGAAGGGGATCCGTTTCGGCCGTCGCCAGGGGTCCGTTTTCAGGCTCTGGCGCACATTCTGTGAGTCGCGCTCGCCGGTAGTTCGGGTTGGGTGCCGGGATGGAGACCATATCGGCGTTGCTGCCGCACCTGACGGGCCTGCGGTTGGAAGCGGTGGCGGTTCGGGCTGTTGCGGTCAGGATCGACGCGGCGACGCAGACGGTGCGGGCGTCGTGCGGGGTCTGCGGTACCTGGTCAACCACGGTGCACGGTCGCTATGTGCGCGGCTGGCCGATGCCAGGTTGGGTGGCCATGAGGTGCTGGTCGCTCTGACGGTCCGCCGATTCGCCTGCGTGAACGCTAGTGCCTCGTCATGCACGGTTCTGGAGACGGGAGACGGTGTTGAACGAGGAGCTGACCGAGCACCTCGGCTATACCAAACACGAACCCGACGGCGCCGGCTCGGGCAACATCCGCAACGGCGCCCGGTCGAAGACGGTGCTGACCGACAGCACCGGTCCGGTGCAGATCGACGTGCCGCGGGACCGGGCCAGGGCTCAGGCAAGGTAGCGGATTGCCCGTTGTGGGTGTCTTAGGTGGACACTCCTGATCGTGGTGGTATGAGGCCGGGCGCGGCCTTTCGATGATCATTCAGGTGTCGAAGCTGAAGTTTGATCGATCGAGGACCGCGCCCGTT
>NZ_JAASAD010000023.1 GCF_012726175.1 Micromonospora sp. HNM0581 | reverse complement strand
CGAAGAGGTCCAGCTGCTGCGACGCTATGCCCAACGTCATCCCAGCAAACTACCCGAAATAGATTCAAAACGATGGCCGCCACGCCGATGGCAGCCATCGTTTAACACCAGTCACCTAGGGGCGTTTCTCCTGGCAGATATAGGTGCGCCCGGCAGGATTCGAACCTGCGGCCTTGGGATTAGAAGTCCCCTGCTCTATCCGCTGAGCTACGGGCGCAACGTGGTATCGCGCGAGAAGGGTACCGCCGTCCGGACGCCGCCGGGTGGAACGGGTGTCGGGTCGGCGTTGGTGGCCGCCGGGCTGCCCGGGCCCGCCGAGGGTCAGGTGTCTGCGGGGGAGTGGCGCTGCAGCATCTGCGATGCTCTCCCGGCCGGCTGCCGGGGATGCGGCGGGGCTGGGCGGGTGGGTGTCGGTCCGGCGCCGAGGAAAGCTTCGGCCCAGCGGCCGACCTCGGCGAAAACCTTTTCGCGTACGGCGGGGCCGGAGAGCGTCAGGTCGTGCAGGCCGCCGTCGAAGCGGGACAGGGTGACATGGTGACCGAGCCGGGGAGCCCAGCGGACCATGTGCTCGACATCGAGGACGGCGTCGGCCAGGGTTGCCGCGTCCTGCCATTTGGTGCCCCGGAAGGACCGGGTCGAGCAGGCGAGCAGCACGGGCACCGGGATGTCCAGCCCGGCGCGCAGCCGCCGCTGACCGGTGCGGATGGCGTCCAGCCAGCCGGCTCGGACAGGGAAACCGGCGAGCGGCTTCCAGGCCAGGTCGTACGTCCACTCGCCGTGGTGGTCGGCGTGCAGGCTTTCGCCGTACACCGTGCTGAGCCCGAGCGGGAGGATGCGGTGGGGTGCCCGGCGGCCCAGGCGTGCGACGGCGGCCGCGAGGGGCCGGCGCACGAACCAGGGCGCGTTGATGTCGAAGAAGGGGCTGTTGAGGAAGAGCCCGTCGACCAGTCCGGCGTCGCGGCGGGCGTCTGCCCACAGGGAAATGATCAGACCGCCGGTGGAGTGCCCCATGGCCAGCAGCGTGTCGTGCCCGTCCTCGTCGCGGACGACGCGTGCGGCGGTGTCCAACTCGGGAAAGTAGTCGCCGAGGTCACGGCAGAAGTTCGGAGTCTGGTGCGGGAGCAGGCTACGACCGTACTTGCGTAGGTCGAGGGCGTAGAAGTCCCAGCCACGCGCGGCGAAGAAGTCGGCCACGTGGGTCTGGAAGAAGTAGTCGACGAAGCCGTGCACGTAGAGCACGGCACGTCCGGTGGGGTGCTCGGCCCGGCGACGGACCAGCGTCGCCACGACTGGACCTTCGTCGTCCCTGCCCAGGTCGATGTTTTGCCGCTCGTAGGGCGGGCCAAGCACGTCCGGTTCCACCTCGCCGACGGTACGCCGGCCGGCTACCGGGCGGTAGCCCCTGCCCGCAGCTCTCGGCGGGCAGGGGCTGACGATGGTCAGTCGCCCACGGCCTCCCGCCCGGACGGCTCGTGTGAGGTCGAGGCCCGCCCGCGGTCGGGACCGTACGGCGACACCTGGTCGATCGGCACCGAGCGGTGCTCCCGGCGGGCGGAGGACGAACCGCCCTCGATCGGACCGTCGCTGTCCTGCACCAGGCGTGTCTCGCCGCTTCGGCGCATCTCGGGTTGCTGCACGTTGGGCATGTCGTTCACCTCCACGGTGGTGCGCCGGCCGGTTCGGCAACCGGCCGGCGGTGCACTCACCTCTCGTTGGTCGTCGTTGCGGCGCCGGCCAGGTCGTCGGACGGCGCGGTCTGGCCGGGCGGTTCGTTGATCCGCAGGTGTTTGTTGTTGCGGGGCTCCTGCCGGGTCTTCGCGTCGTTCATCTGGCGACGCAGGTCGTCGCGGACGTCGTTGAGCGCGGCGTGCAGGTCCTCCTCTGTCGAGGTGGCGACGACCCGCTGCCGGCCGGCGATCCAGCACTCCAGGGTGACCTTCTGGCCTTTGGCCTCCCGGTCCTTCACCGACAGTTCCATGTCGGTGGCGTCGGCGTGGAAGCCGGCCAGGCGGGCGTCGAGGGTGGTGAACTGCTCGACGATACGATTCCGTTCCCGGTCGGAAAAGCCGGCGCCCAGCCGGAGGCACTTGGCCACGGTGGCCGGATCCGACACGGCGCTCATCGCCGCACCTGCCCTGCCTGAGGGATGGAACGGGTGACGGTCATCATCATGATCGCTGACCTTTCGTACGTCGTGCTGACGGGCGCGGTTGACGAGTTCCGTACCCAGGTCGGCTCCGTCCGGAACGTGACCATCTCCGTTTCCTGCGGACCGCTGGGCGGGCGGCGGAGATCGGGTCCTACCACATCCCGACTTTGATCAGGTGTTTGTCCACAGAAGGTGTGGTCGTCCACAGGTGCGGCTGCGTGGGGCTGTGCGCGAAGGGCTCGAGGGCGCAGGCTCGGTGGTGAGTCGACTCGCCGAAGTCATGCCCATCCTGAAGGAGGGACGATGTTCGATACCCACATGACAATTGTCGGAAATGTTCTTACTGCGCCGGAATGGCGCCGGACCGCCCAGAGCAACACGCTCGTCGCCAATTTCAAGGTCGCCTCGACCGCTCGACGCCTCGATCGCGACAGCGGGCGCTGGGTCGACGGCAACAGCCTGCGGGTACGCGTGAACTGCTGGCGCAAGCTCGCCGAGGGAGTTGCCGCCTCGGTGATGGTCGGCGATCCGGTGGTCGTCTGCGGCCGGCTCTACACCCGTGACTGGGTCGACGACGCCGGCAACCACCGCACGCTGTACGAGTTGGAGGCCGTCGCGGTCGGCCATGACCTGTCCCGGGGGCGGGGGAGGTTTCTGCGCAATCGGCCCAGTCTGGCCACCAGCGCGGTCTCCGACGCCGACGCGGAGCGACGGGTGCACGGGGAGCCGACCGAACCGGTACCGGACGACGAGGCCCCGGCCCGGACAGACCACCGCCCGGTGGACGGCGACTTCGACGGAGGTCTACCGGTCCGTGTCGACCCGCGCTCGGTAGGCAGCTCCGAGTCGGCGCGCGGGCCCGGGACGTCCTCCGACAGCCATTCGTCGGAGGAGTTCGAATCGTCGGAGGAGTTCGACGCGGTTGTCGCCGTCGAGGAAGACACCCTCGACGAACTGGCTCCGGTGCCCGACGAAGACCGAGAGACCACAACCGAGGTGGCGGTACGCCCGGAAGGATCGGGGGCGGGCGATACCGAGACCAGACGTGGTCGTCGAGGGCGCGGACGGTTGCCGCAACTCGTCTGACACCGCCTCGCGGGTCGTCGTCGACGAACGGTGATCCGACTCCTCGCTCGAGGGTTGCGACGGCGGCGCCCGACATCGCTATCAGGTGACCGGCCCGGCTGCCGGTCCGGTCACCGACCGGTCGACGGTGTCGCCGCCCGCTACCACTGCGGCGAGGCCAGCTCAGCGGGCCGACCCGGGTGGTTCGGCTCGGCTAGGCTGACCGGCCGGGGGTGACATGCCGTGCGACACGCAGGTGCGGTGGCGAACTCGACGGGGCTGGTCGCGGGCTACGCGTTGGATGCGCTGCTCGGTGATCCACGCAGGGGGCACCCGGTAGCCGGATTCGGCCGGGCCGCCGCCGCCCTGGAACGTCGCCTGTACCGCCCGCAGCGGCTGGCCGGCGGGTTCTTCACCGCGCTATGCGTCGGCGCGCCGGTGGCGATCGGGGTGGCCGCCACCATCGGCACCCAGCGTCGACCGGTGCTCCGGGCGGTGCTGGTCGCCGCCGGAACCTGGGCGGTGCTGGGTGGGCGGAGCCTACGCGACGAGGCGACGACGATGGGCCGGTCGTTGCGTGGAGGTGACCTGCCTGCCGCCCGGCACCGGCTCGGGCATCTCTGTGGGCGGGACGCATCGGCGCTCGACGAGCCGGAACTCGCCCGTGCCACCGTGGAGTCGGTGGCGGAGAACACCTCCGATGCGGTGGTGGCCCCGCTGGTCTGGGGTGCGGTCGCTGGGCTGCCCGGCCTGCTGGGCTACCGTGCGGTGAACACCCTCGACGCGATGGTGGGTCAGCGTAGTGTCCGCTACGCCCGGTTCGGCACCCCGGCCGCCCGGCTGGACGACCTGGTCAACCTGGTGCCCGCCCGACTGACCGGGTTGCTGACCGTCGCGCTGGCGCCGGCCGGCAAGGGAGACCGGGCGCGAGCCTGGCGGATATGGCGTCGGGACCGCGGCGATCATCCCAGTCCCAACGCCGGGCAGTGCGAGGCGGCGATGGCCGGAGCGCTGGGCGTACGGCTGGGTGGGCGGAACGTGTACTTCGGCCGTACGGAGGTGCGTCCGTTCCTCGGCGACGGGCCACGTCCTGAGACGCGACACCTGGCCCGGGCCGCCCGAATCTCCCGGGCGGTCGGTCTCGCGGCGCTCGGTCTCGCGGCGGCTTACCCGCTGACTGCGGGGCGACTGATCGGTACCGCCGTCCGCCGGACACGGCGATCGGACGGCAGCTGTGGCCGGCGCGGGAGCCGTCGGTGAGCGCTGGGCTGCTGGTAGCCGGGACGAACTCGGACGCCGGTAAGAGTGTGCTCACCGCCGGCATCTGCCGGTGGCTGCACCGGCGAGGTGTGCAGGTGGCGCCCTTCAAGGCGCAGAACATGTCGAACAACTCCGCCGTGGTGATCGGGCGGGACGGCCGGGGCGGCGAAATCGGTCGGGCCCAGGCGATGCAGGCGGCGGCCTGCGGGCTCGCCCCCGACCTGCGATTCAATCCGGTCCTGCTCAAGCCCGGCAGTGACCTGGCCAGTCAGGTGGTACTGCTCGGCCAGGCCGTCGACACGATCACCGCCGGTACCTTCCGGACCCTGCGTCCCCGACTCGCTGAGACCGCCTACGCGGCCCTGGCCGAGCTGCAGTCCGAGTACGACGTGGTGATCTGCGAGGGTGCCGGCAGCCCTACGGAGATCAACCTACGCGAGGGCGACTACGTGAACCTGGGGCTGGCCCGGCGTGCGCGGCTGCCCACGATCGTGGTCGGTGACATCGACCGGGGCGGTGTGTTCGCTGCCATGTTCGGCACCCTCGCCCTGCTCGACCCCGCCGACCAGGCCCTCATCGCCGGCTTCGTGGTCAACAAGTTCCGCGGCGAGCTCAATCTGCTCGCCCCCGGTCTGGACATGCTGCGGCAGCTCACCGGACGCCCGACGTACGGGGTGCTTCCATGGGCGCTGGATCTGTGGCTCGACGCGGAGGACTCGCTCGCCTACGGGCGGGTGCTCGGTCGACCGGCCGCCCCGCACGGCACCGACTGGCTCGACGTGGCCGTGCTGCGGCTACCCCGGATCAGCAACGCTACGGACGTCGAGGCGCTCGCCACCGAACCGGGCGTGCGGGTGAGGCTGACCGTCGAACCGGCCGAACTCGCCGCCGCCGACCTGGTGGTGCTGCCCGGTTCGAAGTCGACGGTGGCGGACCTGGCCTGGCTGCGCGAAACGGGCCTCGGTGACGCCGTCACCGCGCACGTGGCGGCGGGCCGTCCGGTCCTCGGCATCTGCGCCGGCTACCAGATGCTGGCCCGTGCCATCCACGACCCGGTGGAGAGTCGGCAGGGCACCGTACCCGGCCTGGGCCTGCTGCCCATCGAGATCACCTTCGATCGCCGCAAGACCGTCCGACCGGCGGTGGGCAACGGCGAGGGTGACCGTCCGGTGCACGGCTACGAGATTCACCACGGGTACGTCTCGACTGCCGACCCGCAGGTACCCCCGCTGTTACGCGACGCTGCCGGCGGTGGTGAAGGCGCAATGCACGGCGTCGTGCACGGCACCCACTGGCACGGCACGTTCGAGTCCGACGAGTTCCGCCGCTGGTTCCTCACCCGGGTGGCCCGCCTCTGCGGACGTACCGGATTCCAGGTCGCGCCGGACACGTCCTTCGCCGCCGCCCGTGAACGCAACCTCGACCTGCTCGGCGACCTGGTCGAGGAGCACCTGGACACGGACGCCCTGTGGCGACTCATCGAGGACGGCCCCCCGACCGACCTGCCGTTCGTCCCGCCCGGCGCCCCACGGAGCTGAGCTTCGGCCAACCACCGCGCCGGTCGACGATCCGCCGGCGTCGACGACGGGCCGGCGGCGAGCAGGTCGGCGATGACGGGAACGGCTGTGACCCCACGCAACTCAGTAGCGGACGTCGGCCGGCCGGTCGGAGAAGGGCAATCCCGCCGACCGCCACGCCTCCACTCCGCCGATCATGTCGGACGCCCGGTGCAGACCGAGGGCCCGTAGGCTCGCCGCAGCGAGGCTGGAGCTGTATCCCTGCCGGCACACCACGACGATCTCCAGGTCGTATCCGGTCGCCTCGGGTATCCGCCAGTCGCTGGCCGGGTCGAGCCGCCACTCCAGCACCGTCCGGTCGATCACGATGACGCCGGGTAGGTCACCCTGTTCCCCGCGCTGCACGTCGGTGCGCGTGTCGATCACGAGCGCACCCCGGCTGGCGGCCCGCACCGTCTCCTGCGGGGTCAGTCGGTTGATGCCCGCACGGGCCTGCTCCAGCAACGCCTCGACGCCGGGACTCATCACGGAATGGGACACGCCACGAGCATGCCGTCCGGCGGTGGAACTGCGGTCCGAAGTGGCCGGGGACAACCCGATCGGTAACGTCGCTTTCCGTGGTGGTGGTCTTCGAGGGGTACGCCGGCCTGGCTCGACGGGTGCTGGCGGGGCCGGCCCGGTTGGGGCGTACCCGGCTGGTGGCGGTGGACGGGCCGAGCGGCGCGGGCAAGACCGTCTTCGCGGCGCGCCTGGCCGACGCCCTCGCCGGTGAGACACCGGATGCGGTCCGGCCGCCGGTGGTGCACACCGACGACCTGCTCGACGGGTGGGACGACCAGCTCACCTTCTGGGGGCGGCTGGAGGAACAGGTGCTGGCGCCGGTACGAGCCGGTCGGCCTGGTGCCTACCGACGTTACAGCTGGATGCGTCGGCGTTTCCTGCCCGCTGCGGTGCCGGTCCCGGCCGTGTCGGTACTGATCGTGGAGGGGGTCAGCGCGGCCCGGGCCGCAGCCGGGGCGGACCTGACCCTGGCGGTTTTCGTCACCGCCCCGCAGCCGTTGCGGTTGAGCCGGGCGGTGGCCCGCGACGGCCCGTCGATCCTGCCGGAGCTGCGTCGGTGGCACGTCACCGAACGCGTCCACTTCGCCGTCGACGGCACCGAGGACCGCGCCGACCTGGTCGTCGACGGAGCACCCGACCTTCCCCATGCGGCTGAGCGTTACTACTGCCGACGTGGCTGACGAGCACATGCCGGCCGCGACGTCCGGTAGGACCGGCATACGATGCCGGTCATGACCACACCGATCATGACCGAGTCCGACCTGCGGGAGGCAGTCGCGCGGGAACTGCCCGGCGTACGGGCCGACCTGGAGCGTCTCGTCCGCATCCCCGGCATCGCTTTCGAGGGTTTCGACCACTCGCAGGTGGAGCGGTCCGCCGAGGCGGTGGCGGAGTTGCTGCGCGGCTGCGGCCTCGACGTGGAGGTGGCGCGTGCCGGTGGTCAGCCCGCCGTCATCGGGCGTAGGGCGGCACCGCCCGGTGCGCCGACGGTGATGCTCTACGCCCACCACGATGTGCAGCCGATCGGTGATCCGGCGCTGTGGGAGTCCGAGCCGTTCGAGCCGGTGGAGCGCGACGGCCGGCTGTACGGGCGGGGTGCCGCCGACGACAAGGCCGGCATCATGGCGCACGTCGCGGCGCTGCGCGCGTTCGGCGACCGGCTGCCGGTCGGTGTGGTCGTGTTCGTCGAGGGGGAGGAGGAGTACGGGTCCGACTCCCTGGAGCGCCTGCTCGTCGAGCACCGGGACAAGCTCGCCGCCGACGTCATCGTGATCGCCGACTCGACCAACTGGGACGTCGGGGTGCCAGCTCTCACCACGTCGCTGCGCGGAATCGTGAACTGCTTCGTGCAGGTGCGCACGCTTGACCACGCCGTGCACAGCGGCATGTTCGGCGGTGCCGTCCCGGATGCGCTCACCACTCTGGTCCGGCTGCTCGCCACGCTGCACGACGACGCCGGGAACGTGGCGGTGGCCGGGCTTGTCGGTCGGGAGGCGGCCCGCGTCGACTACCCGGAGGATCGCTTCCGGGTCGAGGCCGGACTGGCCGAGGGAGTGCGGTTGTTCGGCACCGGCCGGATCACCGACCGGTTGTGGACCAAGCCGGCGCTGGCCGTGCTCGGTGTCGACGCCCCCGCCACCGGGGAGGCGCCGAACGCGCTGGTTCCGGCGGCCAAAGCCAAGCTCAGCGTACGACTGGCGCCGGGCGACGAACCGAAGCGGGCGTACGCGGCGCTGCGCGCACACCTGGAGCAGCATGCTCCGTGGGGCGCACAGGTCGAGGTGACCTTCGAGCATGATGGCGCCCCCTGCGTCATCGATGCCAGTGGCCCCATGTTCGACGCTGCCCGATCGGCCTTCCGGGCGGCCTGGGACGGCACCGACGCGGTGGAGATCGGAGTCGGCGGTTCCATTCCGTTCATCGCCACCTTCCAGGAGATGTTTCCCCGAGCGGCGATCCTGGTGACCGGGGTGGAGGACCCGCACGCCCGGGCCCACGGGCCGAACGAGAGCCTGCATCTGGGTGAGTTCGCGCGGGTCTGCCTCGCGGAGGCGTTGCTGCTGGGCGCAGTGGCTGAGGTGGGCCGAGGATGAACCGTAACCTCGTAGCCACAGTGGCCGTTTCCGGTGTGTCGGACGCGCGGCTGTTGTAGCCTCTCGAACATGCGTACTAACGAGGTTCTGGCTCGCCTGGAGGCCGCCGTCATCGCTCTGGGGGACGTCGACGTCTCCGCATGGCCGGAGGACACGCTGAAGGAACAGCTCGGTGAGCTGTCGGCCGTTCTGGTCGCGCTGGATGCGTCGCTGTCGCGGATCGCTGACGGCGTCCGTGCCCGGGGGCTGCGGATCGAGGAGCCGGTCCCGGTCTGACGTCACGCGGTGTCGGCGAGCGCGGGCGAGGTCGGTGCTCACCGCTCGGTGGCGAGGGGTGCTCGGGTCCATCCGCAGGTGCGCCGGTTGCTGGTGGTTCCTGGCAGGATGAGGTCGTGCGGTTCCTGGACCTGGCTGCAACCTCCGCTGCTGTCGGTGCCACCAGCGGTCGTCGGGCCAAGGTGGAGTTGCTCGCTGATGCCCTGCGGCGGCTCGACGCGCCCGAGGTGGCGGCGGGCTCCGGCTGGCTCGCTGGTGAGCTGCGTCAGCGGCAGACCGGTGTCGGTGGGGCCAGCCTGCGTGACCTGCCACCGCCAGCGGCCGAGCCGACGCTTTCCGTGTCGGCGGTCGACGCCGCGATCGACGAGATCACGGCGGTGCACGGCGCCGGTTCGCAGGCTCGTCGTCGGGCGCTGGTGCACGCGCTCTACGCTGCCGCGACCGCCGACGAGCAGCGCCTGCTGACCGGCCTGTTCCTCGGCGAGCTGCGGCACGGCGCCCAGGCCGGGCTGCTCGCCGATGCGATTGCCCGGGCCGCCGGGGTGTCCGTCGCTGTCGTACGCCGGGCGTTGCTGCTCGCGGGCGACCTGCGGGTGGTGGCGGTCGCCGCCCTCGGCGGCGGGGCGGCCGCGCTTGCCGAGTTCGGTCTGCAGATCGGTCGGCCGCTGGCGCCGATGCTGGCACAGAGCGCGTCCACGGTCGACGAGGCGCTCGCCGCCACCGGGGTGCCCGCGGTGGTCGACGTGAAACTCGACGGCATCCGCATCCAGGTGCACCGCAGTGGTTCCGACATCGCGGTGTTCTCCCGCAGCCTCGACGAGATCACCGCCCGGGTGCCCGAAGTAGTCGCCGCGGTGCGCTCCCTGCCGGCCAGGGAGATCGTTCTGGACGGCGAGGCCATCGGCTTGGACGCTGCCGGCCGACCCGTGCCGTTCCAGCAGACGTCGAGTGCCGCCGCCCGGCGGGCCGGTCCCGTCGGGGCCCCCGTCGCGCCGGCGGTGCGCGCCGCCGGCGGGACCGTGCTCACGCCGTACTTCTTCGACCTGCTGCACCTCGACGGGGCGGATCTGATCGACCTGCCGGGCCGGGAGCGGTGGGCGGCGCTGCACGGAACGGCCCACGCGTCGCTGCTGGTCGGGCGGATGGAGGTGGACGGACCGGAGCGGGCCGGTGCGGCCTTCGCCGCCGCACTCGACGCGGGCCAGGAGGGTGTGGTGGTCAAGGCACCCGAGGCGCCGTACGACGCCGGGCGACGTGGTGCCGCCTGGGTCAAGGTGAAGCCCCGACACACCCTCGACCTGGTCGTGCTTGCCGTGGAGTGGGGCAGCGGCCGACGCACCGGCTGGCTGTCGAACCTGCATCTGGGTGCCCGCGACCCGTCCACAGGTGGGTTCGTGATGCTCGGCAAGACCTTCAAGGGCCTCACCGACGAGCTGCTGCGCTGGCAGACGGAGCGTTTCCTCGGCCTCGCGGTGGAACGTGGTGACTGGGTTGTCCGGGTCCGACCCGAGCAGGTCGTGGAGATCGCGTTCGACGGGGTGCAGAGCAGTTCGCGTTATCCCGGTGGGGTGGCTCTACGATTCGCCCGGGTGGTCCGTTACCGGGACGACAAGCCCGCGGCCGAGGCCGACACCATCGACGCCGTCCGGGCGATCCATGTGGGCCGCCCATCGGGCTGAACGGTCAGCTCGACACGGGCGCACCGGGATCGGCGGCCCGATCCCGGGGGCGTTCGTCGGTCACTCCGGCGATCCGGCGGGCCTCACGGCGGGCAACCCAGCCGTAGCCGACCAGAGTCATCGCCGCGAAGATCCACCACTGTACGACGTAGCCGAGGTTCTGCCAGTTGTTGGCGTGGCCGATCGACACTGCCCGGAAGGTCGGGTCGGCGGCCGGCGTCTGCTCGTCGAGAAGCACGTACGCGCCGTACACCGGGTACGGTAGTTCGCCCGCGAGTTGGGGCACGGAGACCCGGCGGCCTTCCAGTCGCCCGGCACGGCGGGACACCTTGGCGTCGCCGCTCTCGCTTGCGTGCAGTCGCCCCTCGACAGTCACCTCACCTGCCGGTGCCGGTGGTACCTCGGGTTGTGCCACCGCTCCACCCGGGGCGGGTGGGATCCAGCCCCGGTCCACCAGGACGGCGGTGCCGTCAGCGAGCAGCAACGGGGTGACCACCTCGAAGCCGACTCGACCGTCGACCGTGCGGCCCCGCACCAGCACGATGTTGTCGGTGTCGTATCGACCGGTCACCGTGACCCGGGTGAAGGTCCGTTCCTGCGCCGGTGGGGCGCCGACCGTGCCGGGACTTCCGGTCGGCGTGGGCAGTGCCTCGCGTAGCGGCACCGGGTCCATCCGAAGGCCGGCGTCGATGCGTTCGTTGACGGCGGTCCGGCCCTGGTAGCGGTCCAGTTGCCAGTTGCCGAGCAGCACCATCACCGTGGCGGCGGCCAGGGCCAGCACGAGAATGCCCAGCCAGCGTGGCGTCAGCAGGAACCGGTACACGCCACGAGGTTACCCGTGTGACCGCCGCCACTGGGCTGGGCCGTCCCGGCGGTCGCGTCGGTCGTCGTGGCCCGGCAGTGACTCAGGCCGGTGACGGTCGGCGGGACCCGCATCGTGGCGGAGAGTGCCCGTGTCGGGGCGTTGCGCCACTGGTTGACTGACCTGGCACGGGCGGCGTGGCGGAGGGTGCGTGCGCGGCGTCCGATTCAGCTATCGTCACGCGGGCGGAGCGCGCCGACGGTCGGCACGCCGACCGCTCGCGAGGAGTCCATGATGACCGTCGTGCCGCGTCTGGTGCTCAGTGCCCCCTCCTCCGGGCACGGCAAGAACGCGTTGGCGATCGGTCTGCTCGCCGCGTTCGCTGACCGGGGCCTCGACGTGGCCGGTTTCAAGATCGGGCCCGACCAGGTGGACGCGGCGTACCTCGGGCTGGCCAGCGGTCGACCGGGGCGCACCCTGGACCCACGACTGGTGGGCACCGAACGGGTCGCCCCGCTGCTGCTGCACGGGGCGCACGGGACGGACCTCGCCGTGGTGCAGGGCAGCATGGGTCTGTACGACAGCCTGACCGGCCGGAGCGAGACCGAGTCGACCGCCGCTGTGGCCACCGTGCTGCGTAGCCCGGTGGTGCTGGTGGTCGACGTCGCCGCGATGGGACAGTCGGTGGCCGCACTGGTGCACGGCTTCCGGGCGTACGACGAGCAGTTGTGGATCGGCGGTGTGATCCTGAACCGGGTCGCCTCCACCCGACACGAGCAGCTGCTGCGCGAGGCGCTCGACGACATCGGCGTTCCGGTCTACGGCGCGTTGCGCCGCCAGGATCTGCCCTCGGTGTTGCCGTCCCGGCGGCACGGTGTGCTGCCGGTGCTCGAAGGTGCCGGCGAGGCCACCCGGGCCGTCCGGCGGTTGGGTGAGGCGGTGACCGCCACGGTCGATCTGGAACGGCTGCTTGGGCTGGCCCGTTCGGCACCGGCGTTGGGCATGCCGCAGTGGTCTCCGCAGAGCGGCGACGAGACCGACCGGGGCCGGCCCGCCGGCGGTGACGGTCCTGTCGTGGCGCTGCTCGGTGGGCCGGGCGGCAGCTTCAGTCACGCCGAGACGGCCGAGCTGCTACGGGCCGCCGGTGCGCAGGTGCGGACGCTCGACCCGTTCGCCGACGAGGTGCTGCCGGTCGACACCCGGGCCCTGGTGGTCGGCGGAGCGCTGCCGGAGTCGTACGCGGAGCGGCTCTCCGCCAACCGGCGGCTCTGCATCGCGGTCGCCGAGCTGGCCCGCGCTGGCCGTCCGGTGGTTGCCGAGGGGGCTGGTCTGCTCTGGCTGGCCAGGGAACTCGACGGGCTGCCGATGTGCGGGGTGCTCGACGCGGTCGGCAGCATGCGGGACGGGCTGGTGATCGGCTATCGGGAGGCGACCGCGCAGGGCGACAGCGTGGTCGCCGCCGGGGGTGAGGTGGTGACCGGGCACAAGGAGCACCGGGCTGTCCTCACTCCCCGGGGCGGGCAACGTCCGGCGTGGAGTTGGCCCGGTGGTGTACCTGAGGGGTTCATCTGGCGTGGCGTGCACGCCTCCCAGCTCGTTCCGCACTGGGCCGCGTATCCGCAGATAGCGACGCGGTTGGTGGCCGCCGCTGTGGCCGAGCCGGCCACGGCCCTGGTCGGGGTTGGCGGCGGTGGCCCGGCCGGGCCGGCGGGTGTCGCTGCGGGCGAACCGGCCGGTGTGGTGGCGTCCGACCCGGTCGGTCGGTCGTCGAACTGATCGTCAACCGACGATCCGGTCCGACGGCGGGACGAAGTCCCGGACGGGTTTGCCCTTCAGTGCGTCGCGCAGGGTGTTCGACACCGCCGCGATGGGAATCTGCGACTGCCCGTCGCCCACCGCGTTGAAGGGGTTGTCGGGGTCGGAGATGAAGCTGGCCGCCGCCAGTTCGGGCGTGTAGCCGACGAACCAGGCGGAACGGGTGCTGTCCGTGGTGCCGGTTTTGCCGGCCACCGGGCGGCCCACCGTGCCGCGTACGCTGTCCGCCGTCGACCAGCCACCGCAACTGCCCTTGGCCGGGGTGTCGCCGGTCGGGCAGCGGGCGGCGTCGGTGGCGGCGCGTGCCGCGTCGGCATCGACCACCTGGCGGCAACGCGGCTTGGCGACCTCCCGTTCGATGCCACCGGGTGTGGTGTAGGTGGCGGGGGTGCCGTCCCGGTTGTAGATGGCGTTCACCGGCATCGCCTCGCAGTAGCGTCCATCGGCGGCGACCGCCGCGTAGGCGTTGGCCATTTCCAGCGGAGTGGCGTCGGAGACACCCAGGGTGAAGGCACCCCATTTGTTGGCCTTCGCCGGGGAGGCGTGCTCCCGGTCCACGTCGGTGCGCCAGCGCAGTCCCAGCTGCTCGGCGAGCCGGACGGCCTGTTCCGCCCCGACCTGTTCCTCCAGCCAGACGAAGTAGGTGTTCACCGACTTGCCGAAACCGGACCACATGGTCTGGGTGCCGCTCATCGCGCCGCTGGCGTTGGAGGGCTGCCATCCGTCGTAGATTTCGGATCGGTAGCTGTGTGGTGCGTTGAACGTGGTGTTGAGGGGCATGCCGGCGTCGAGTGCGGCAAGCATGGGGAACATCTTGAACGTCGATCCCGCCTGGTAGCCGGGTAGGCCACCGCCGCCCATCAGGGGGGCCACCGTGTTCGGGTAGTTGGCTTTCACCTCGGGTCCGGCTTCGGGGTTGGAGCTGAGCGGATTCTCGTCCAGGTTCAGCGAGTACGTGCGGTTCACCGCCATCGCCTTGACCCGCCCGGTTCCGGGTTCGGAGACGACGATGCCGTTGGCGAACGGGCTGCCGGTGTTCGACTGGGTGCCGACGTGCTTCTCCGCCGCGGTCTGGATCTTCGGGTCCATGCTCAGCACGATCCGGTAGCCGCCTCGGCGCAGCTTGTCCAGCCGTTGGAGCCGGTTGTCCCCGAACGCCGGTTGGGCGCTCCACCAGTTCTTCACGTAGTCGCAGAGGAATCCCCAGCTGTTCCACTTGTCGGGCACCGCGGCGCAGTCGTTGGGCGGGTAGGTCAGCCGGAGCCGGATCGGTTCGCCCTTGGCCGCCTGCGCCGAGTCCGGCGAGAGGTAGCCGAGGCGGGCCATGTTGTCGAGTACGTAGTTGCGCCGGGCGGTGGCGTCCTTCTGGTCCGAGCTGGCCGGGTCGTACTCGGAGGGTGACTTGACCAGCCCGGCGAGGGTGGCTGCTTCGACCGCGGTCAGCTCCTTGGGGGTCTTCGAGAAGAAGATTTCGCTGGCGGCGTAGATGCCGTACGCGCGGTGCCCGAAGTACGCCGAGTTGAGGTAGCGCTCCAGGATGTCCTCCTTGCTCAGCTCCTTTTCCAGGTCGACTGCCATGCGCATTTCTTTGATCTTGCGTGTCGGGGTTTGCGCCGTGGCTTCCTGCACCTCTCTCGGGGTGGTGGCGCTGTCGCGCAGCGCCATCCGGACGTACTGCATGGTGAGCGTGGACGCTCCCTGGGAGATCCCGCTGGATCGGGCGTTGGCCACGAAGGCGCGGGCGACGCCCTTCGGGTCGACGCCGTGGTGCTGGTAGAAGCGGTTGTCCTCGGCGGCCACGATGGCCTGCTGCATGTTGGGCGAGATGTCCGACAGTTGGGTGTACTGCCGGTACTCCTCGAAGAACATGGTCAGCACGGTTTTGCCGTCCGGGGCGTACAGGTAGGAGGTCTCGGCGGGCAGGGCGGTGGTCAGCAGGCGGGTCTTGCTCTCCACGGCGTGCGCGGTGGCCTTGGCGCCGACACCGGTGACCGCGACGACCGGGTAGGCGGCGGCGGCAACGACGATGCCGGCGATCAGACCGGCGCGGAGAAGTGGAACGAGACGACCAGCGGACGCAAGGGGTCGGTAGCTCACCCCGTCAAGTTATGACATTTCCGGTTCATATATGAGAAATACTCATGAAGTGATGAGTGGTGATGCGGCCCATCCGCCGGGTTGTCCCCCGCGCCGCCTTCCCGGCAGGATCGCGGTCATGCACGGGCAGCAGAGCGCGACTTCCACACCCGCGGCGGCGGAACCGGATCTGACGCACCATGGTGACGCCGAGGTCGCCGGAGACCTGGTCGACCTCGCCGTCAACGTGCGACGCGCACCGCTGCCTCCCTGGCTGGCCGGGCCGATCACCGCGTCGATGGCAGATCTCGCCGCGTACCCGGATCACCGCCCGGCCCGCGCCGCCGTCGCCACCCGGCACCGCCGGCTACCGGAGGAGGTGCTGCTCACCGCCGGAGCCGCCGAGGGATTCGTGCTGCTCGCCCAGGCACTGCGTGGGATACACCGGCCGGTGGTGGTGCACCCGCAGTTCACCGAGCCCGAGGCCGCGCTGCGGGCAGCCGGGCACACCGTACGGCGGGTACTGCTCGACGCGGCGGACGGCTTCCGGCTCCACCCGGACCGGATACCCGCCGACGCCGACCTGGTCATCGTCGGCAACCCGACGAACCCGACCTCCGTGCTGCACCCGGCCGCCGACCTCGCCGCGCTGGCCCGCCCCGGTCGGGTTCTCGTGGTCGACGAGGCATTCGCTGACACCGCCGGGATACCCGGTGAGCCCGAATCCCTGGCCAGCCGCCGGGACCTGCCGGGGCTCATCGTCGTACGCAGCCTGACCAAGACGTGGGGGTTGGCCGGGCTGCGGATCGGCTACCTGCTCGGCGAGGCGACGCTGCTGCGCCGACTCGCCGCCGTACAGCCGCTGTGGGCGGTCTCCACCCCGGCGCTGGCCGCCGCCGAGGCCTGTGCGAGCCCTGCGGCGATCCAGGCCGAACACGTCATCGCCGCGCAGCTCGCGGCCGACCGCGCACACCTGGTCGCGCGACTCGAAGCCCTGCCCGGGGTATGCGTGGCCGGCCGACCAGCCAGCGCCTTCGTCCTGGTGCGGATCTCCGGTGCCGACCGGATCCGAGAACTGCTGCGGGCGCGCGGCTGGGCGGTACGCCGTGGTGACACGTTCCCGGGACTCGGCCCGGACTGGCTACGGATCGCAGTACGGGATCAGGTGACCACCGACACCTTCCTCAAGGTGCTGGCCGAGATCATGGAGGCATGATGCTGGAGAACACCATCGCGGCAGTCGGTCCGCTCGACGAGGCGGCGATGACCGCGGCACGCGGGTTGCAGGCGCGCCTGACCAAGCCCGCCGGTTCGCTCGGCGCCCTGGAGGACCTGGCCGTACGCCTCGCCGGTCTGGCCGGCATCTGCCCGCCACCGTTGCCCGACCGCGCGGCAGTGGCGATCTTCGCCGGAGATCATGGAGTGCACGCCCAGCAGGTGAGTCCCTGGCCGCAGGAGGTCACCGGGCAGATGGTCGGCAACTTCCTGGCCGGTGGTGCGGTGGTCAATGCCTTCGCTCGGCAGGCAGGCGCCTCAGTGGCCGTGATCGACGTCGGCGTGGCCGGTGCGTTGCCGGTTCCCGACGCGACCACCGATGACGCCTCGGGCGACGCCGAGGCCCGCTACGGCTTGCCCGGACCGCAGCTGCCCCGGCTGGTGAGCGCACCGGTCCGGCGCGGCACCCGGGACATGACCGCCACCGCTGCGATGACCCGCGACGAGGCGCGGGCGGCGGTGGAGGTCGGCCTCAGCATCGCCGCGGAACTTGTCGACGCCGGGGCCGGGATCCTGCTGACGGGCGACATGGGCATTGCCAACACCACCCCGGCCGCCGCCCTGATCGCCGCCTTCACCGGGATCGACGCCGCCGAAACCACCGGGCGGGGCAGCGGCGTCGACGACCCGACGTACCAGCACAAGATCGGGGTGGTGCGGGCCGCGTTGCGTTTGCACAGCCCCGACCCGGCGGACCCGCTCGGCGTGCTGGCCGCGGTCGGTGGGCTGGAGCACGCCGCGCTTGCCGGGTTCGTGCTCGGTGCAGCGGCACGCCGGATACCGGTGCTCCTGGACGGGGTGATCGCGGCCTCGGCCGCCCTCGCGGCGGCAGCCTTCACTCCGGACTCCGTATCGGCCATGATCGCTGGTCATCGCTCCGCAGAACCCGGCGCGACGGTCGCGCTCCGCCAGCTCGGCCTCACCCCCCTCGTCGATCTCGGTCTGCGGCTCGGTGAGGGTACCGGCGCGTTGCTGGCCCTACCCGTGGTCACCGGCGCGGTCCGGGTACTGCACGAGGTGGCCACCTTCGATTCCGCCGGGGTGGCGGAGAAGTGAGCGAGCGAATCTTCCGGGCCCGCGGCGGAGCACCGGGCAACCCCGATGCGTGGGGCGAGGCGGCATGAGCGCCAACCCGTACCCCCTCGGGCTCCAGTTGGCCGGACTCCGTGTGGTGGTGGTCGGTGGGGGAGCGGTCGCCACGCGGCGGGTACCGGCGTTGCTCGACGCACACGCGAACGTACAGCTGGTGGCGCCGGAGATCACTCCGGCGTTACGCGCGCACGTCGACGCCGGGCGGTTGCACTGGGTGCCGCGTCGGTTCGCCCCCGACGATCTCGACGGTGCCTGGCTGGTGCAGGTCGCGATCGACGACCCGGTCGCCGCCGGGGCGATCAGCGCCGCCGCCGCGGCACGTCGGATCTTCTGCGTACGCGCCGACGACCGGACCGCCGCGACGGCCTGGACTCCGGCCGTGACCCGGTACGGCCCGGTCACGGTCGCGGTGCACGGCGGTGGCGACCCACGTCGCGCAGTGAGCGTCCGCGACGCCGTCCGTACCCTTCTGCGGAGCACGCCGAGGTTGCTGGAATCGCAGCACGCCCAGCCGGGAAGTTCTCCCGACGTGTCTGCTGGTGGGGGTGACCGACCTGGTCGAGTCGCCCTGGTGGGTGCCGGACCCGGTGACCCGGAACTGATCACCCTCCGGGGATGGCGGCTGCTCAGCGAGGCAGACGTGGTGGTTGCCGACCGTCTGGTGCCCGGACTGCTCCTCGACGAACTGCGCGCCGGGGTGGAACTGGTGGACGCTTCCAAGATCCCTTACGGTCCGTCCCGGACCCAGGAGGAGATCAACCGGGTCCTCGTGGAGCGGGCCTCGGCGGGAGCCTTCGTGGTCCGGCTCAAGGGCGGCGACCCGTACGTGTTCGGCCGTGGCGGAGAGGAACTGCTGGCCTGCGCGGCAGCCGGGGTGCCGGTCACGGTGGTGCCGGGGGTGACCAGCTCGATCGCCGCGCCGGCTGCGGCGGGCATTCCGGTCACCCACCGGTCGGTGGCGCACGAGTTCACCGTCGTGTCCGGGCACGTCGCGCCGGACTCGCCGGACTCACTTGTCCGCTGGGAGGCCCTGGCCAACCTGCGCGGCACGCTGGTGATCCTGATGGGCTTGAAGAACCTACGGCCGATCACCAGCACACTGTTGGCGCACGGGCGGGCGTCCACCACACCTGCCGCAGTGGTTCAGGAGGCAACCACAGGCGCTCAACGGGTCGTCCGCTCGACTCTCGGTGAGGTGGCCGACGCGGTGACCGCTGCCGGGCTGCGCCCGCCGGCAGTCGTCGTGCTCGGAGACGTGGTCACGACCCTCGACCCGACCACCCTCCTTTGACCACGCACCCTCCACCGTGTCGATCATGAGGTTGGTGGCAGTTCTGGCGGCGGTCAGGTACGCCGTAAACCTCATGATCAACACGGGTTGGGGTGGGGGCTACTGCTTGAGCATGTTGTCCAGGAGCAGGGCGCAGCGGACCACGCCCAGGTGGCTGTACGCCTGGGGGTGGTTGCCCAGGCCACGCTCCGCCAGCGGGTCGTACTGCTCGGGCAGCAGACCGGTCGGACCCGCCGTGTCGATCATCTGGAGGAAGAGTTCCTCGGCGTCGGTCCGCCGGCCGGTGCGCAGGTACGCCTCGATCAGCCACGCCGTGCAGATGTGGAAGCCGCCCTCGCGACCAGGTAGGCCGTCGTCCCAGTGGTAACGGTAGACGACCGGGCCGCTACGCAGATCCGCCTCGATCTTCAACACGGTGGCGAGGAAGCGGGGATCGTCGCCGGCCAGCAGGCCGGAGATGCCGATCCACAGCGACGAGGCGTCCATGTCCTCGTCGCCGTAGGCGACGCTGTACGCCTCGGCGTGCTCGTGCCAGCCGTTCTCCAACACGTTGGCGCCGATCCGGTCGCGTAGTTCCACCCATTCGGGGCGGTCCTCACCGCCGTGCTGGCGCATCACGTGCAACGCCCGATCGACGGTCATCCAACACATGACCTTCGAGAAGACGTGGTGCCGGGGTGGTAGGCGGGCCTCCCAGATGCCGTGGTCCGGCTCGTGCCATCGACGGCGGACCGCCTCGACCATGTTCTCCAGCACCCGCCACTCCTCGGCGCGCACGGAACCGCGTACGTCGGCGGTGGCGGCGATCAGGTCGGCGATCGGGCCGAAGACGTCGAGCTGGAGCTGGTGGTTGGCGAGGTTGCCGACGCGTACCGGGCGGGAACCGGCGTAGCCGGGCAGGGTGTCGATGACCGCCTCGGCACCCAGCTCGAAGCCGTCGACGGTGTAGAGCGGGTGCAGCCGCTCCGGGTGTCCGCCGGTGCGTTCCACACAGCCGTCCACCCAACGGAGGAACGCCTCGGCCTCGGCGATCGAGCCCAGGTCGACCAGGGCCCGGGCGGTCATCGCGGCGTCGCGGAGCCAGCAGTAGCGGTAGTCCCAGTTGCGGACGCCCCCCAACTCCTCCGGCAGCGAGGTGGTGGCCGCGGCCAGAATCGAGCCGGTGGCCTCGTGGCAGAGGGCGCGCAGCGTCAGGGCGCTGCGGGCGACCAGGTCCCTGGCCGTGGTGGGCAGCCGCAGCGAGGCGACCCAGTCCTTCCACGGACGCTCGGCGGCGGCCTGCCGCTCGTGGATGGGCAGCCGGTGGTGTTCCAGACTGTGGGTACCGAAACGCAGCTCCAGTACCACCTGACCACCGAGCGCGGCGAGGTCCACCACCGCCTTCGCGGTCTCGTACCCGCCGTCGTTACCGACCTCCCACTGCACGCCGGGGGAGTAGAGGGCGACCGGTTCGTTGGAACCGAGCACCAGCAGGCCGTCGTCGAGTGGTTGGAGCTGCACGGCGACCTGCCCGAACTCCGGTCGGGGCGCGAATTCGAGACGTACCCGCCCGGTGCCGGTCAGTACCCGGATCAGGGTCGAGTCACCGGAGATGATCGCGGGACCGTCCGGGGTGGCCCGGGGATCGGGTTTGTCGAGCCAGTCGGTGACGGTCAGTCCTGACCAGCGCGTCTCCACGGTCATCGTGCCCGAGCGGTAGCGCTGACCCAGCGGTATGCCGCCGCGTTCCGGCGCGACGCTGAAGTGCCCGGCCGGGCTGCCACCGACAAGATCGGCGAAGATCGCCGCCGAGTCGGGTTTCGGGTTGCACAGCCAGCTCACCTTGGCGTCCGGCGTGAGCAGCGCGACCGTCCGACCGTTGGCGAGCATCGAGTGCCGCTCGATCGGTACCGCCCGTTCGCCGAACAGCCAGTGCCGTCGAGTCTCCAGCAGCAGCCCGAGCGCGCGGGCTGCCTCGATCGGCTCGGCCACCCGGTAGCCGGCTTTGG
The DNA here is from genome assembly GCF_012726175.1 of Micromonospora sp. HNM0581. Taxonomy (GTDB): domain Bacteria; phylum Actinomycetota; class Actinomycetes; order Mycobacteriales; family Micromonosporaceae; genus Micromonospora. The sequence goes on along the minus strand of NZ_JAASAD010000023.1, from coordinate 34,049 downwards.
TCTCGCCAGGGCCGATCTTGATGCCCACGTCCGGGCCGTGCAGGTTGCCGAAGGCGTTCTCGTCGGTGACGTCGTCGCCGATGAACAGCACCGCGCTCGATGAGAGCTGGGTGCGCAACTGGTCGACGGCGGTGCCCTTGTGGGTGGCCACGACGGAGAGCTCGATGACCTCCTTGCCCTGGGTGACGGTGACGTCCGGCCAGGTCGCGGGACCGTTGCGGACCGCGTCGACGGTGGCGGCGGCGATCTCGGGATCCACGCCACGGGTGTGCACGGCGACACTGGCCGGCTTGCGTTCCAGCCGGACGCCGGGGTGCGCTGCGGCGATGTCCCGCAGGGCGTCCCGCAACCGGGTGCGTACGGCGATCAGTTCGGGGGAGAGCCGCTCGACGAAGCCGATGTCGAATTCGGAGCCGTGACTGCCGACGAGGTGGACCTCGCTCGGTAGCCGGGAGAGGGCGGCCAGATCGCGGAGTGCGCGGCCGGAGACGACCGCCACGGTGGTCTGCGGCAGCGCCGCCAGGGCCCGCACGGCGGCCACCGACTCCGGCAGTGGTACGGCCTTGCTGGGGTCCGCGACGATCGGTGCGAGCGTGCCGTCGTAGTCGCAGGCGACCAGGAGTTGGGGCACTCGGGCGATCCGCCCGATGGCGGCGCGTAGCTCCGGCGCGAGTGGGCCTGCGGCGGGCGTGTTGTTCCCGTTGGACGCCGCGTTCACACTGCCTCCATGTCGGGTACACCCAGTTCGGTGAGGAACGACTTCGCCCAGTGCCCCACGTCATGGGTGCGCAAGTGGCGTTGCATTGTCCGCATACGGCGACGAGCCTCCGGCTTCTCCACGTGCACGGCCCGTAGCAGAGCGTCCTTGACCGCGTCGGGGTCGTGCGGGTTGCACAGGAACGCCTGACGCAGCTCGGTTGCGGCGCCGGCGAACTCACTGAGTACGAGTGCGCCCCCGTGGTCCGCCCTTGATGCGACGTACTCCTTGGCCACCAGGTTCATTCCGTCTCGGAGCGGAGTGACCATCATCACGTCGGCGGCGGCGTACATCGCAGCCAGTTCGGTCCGACTGTACGACTGATGCAGATAATGCACCGCTGGCACGCCAACCCGGCCGAATTCGCCATTAATCCGACCAACCTCGCGCTCAACCTTGACGCGAAGTGCCTGGTAGTGCTCCACCCGTTCGCGGCTCGGTGTGGCAACCTGCACCATAACCGCGTCGGGCACTGTCAACTTTCCGTCAGCGAGCAACTCGCGGAACGCCTTGAGCCGCAGTTCGATGCCCTTGGTGTAGTCGAGTCGGTCGACGCCCAGAATGATCGTTCGAGGGTTGCCGAGCTCTTCGCGGATCTCCTTGGCCCGCGCCTGGATCGCCGGGTCGGCGGCCAACCGCTCCATCTCCTTGGTGTCGATCGAGATGGGGAACGCGCCTGCCTTGACCTGGCGACCGTCCACCTGGATCATCTGGCCCTCGTATCGCAGCCCCAGGAGGTGCCGGGCCAGTCGGACGAAGTTCTGCGCGGCGAGCCGCTGCTGGAATCCGACCAGGTCGGCGCCGAGTAGTCCGCGCAGGATCTCGGCGCGGAACGGCATCTGCATGAACAGCTCGATCGGCGGGAACGGTATGTGCAGGAAGAAGCCGATTCGCAGGTCGGGGCGTAGCTCCCGGAGCATCGCCGGCACCAGCTGGAGCTGGTAGTCCTGGACCCAGACCGTGGCGCCCTCGGCGGCGACCTCTGCCGCCGCCTCCGCGAACCGGGCGTTCACCAGGCGGTACGCCTCACGCCAGCGGCGCTTGTAAGCGGGCGTCTCGACGGCGTCGTGGTACAGCGGCCAGATCGTGGCGTTGGACTGCCCCTCGTAGTAGCGCTCCAGTTCCTCGGCGCTCAGTGGCACCGGATGCAACCGGATGCCCTCAAGATCGAACGGCTCGGGGGCGGCGCCGGTGCCACCTGCCCAGCCGACCCAGGTGCCCTGGTGTTCGGCGAGAACGGGATGCAGGGCGGTGACCAGCCCTCCGGGGCTGCGTCGCCACTGCCGTCCCTCGGGTGTGCTCACCTCGTCGACCGGCAGTCGGTTCGCCACTACGACAAAGGAGCTACGGACGGTCACGATCGGCCACCTCCGGGTGCTGTCGGGTCCACCGCGATGAGCGTACTGAGCGTAGCTGCGGTGTCTGTTCCCCCGTGCCGGACTCACCTACCCGTGCCGAACTCGGCGAACCCCGGACGTGATCATGTTTACAGGTGTGTCCATCCCGGCCAGCCTCGGGGCGGTGGACCCGAGCCGCGGGCAGTGTTCAGCGGGGCGATGTGGGCGCGGTGCGGTGTACCTGTCAGGATTGACGGTGGCGTGCGCGCGGCCGGCTACCGGCCGACGGCGACGGGCAGCGGCCTGGCCCGCGCCCGTGCACGCGAAATCGGCGATCGAAAGCGACGGAGGAGCCCGCACCGTGGCCCAGTTCATCTACGTCCTGGACAAGGCGCGTAAGGCGCACGGCGACAAGGTCGTGCTCGACAACGTGACGCTCAGCTTCCTGCCGGGTGCCAAGATCGGGGTGGTCGGTCCCAACGGCGCCGGCAAGTCCAGTCTTCTCAAGATCATGGCAGGCTGGGACCAGCCGAGCAACGGCGACGCCCGGCTGATGCCCGGTTTCACCGTGGGCATGCTCGCGCAGGAACCGCCGCTGAACGACGCCAAGACCGTCCTCGGCAACGTCGAGGAGGCGGTAGCGGAGACGAAGGTCAAGTTGGAGCGGTTCAACAAGATCGCCGAGCAGATGGCCACCGACTACTCCGACGAGCTGATGGAGGAGATGGGTCGGCTCCAGGAGGAGCTGGACCACGCCGACGCCTGGGACATCGACTCCAAGCTCGAACTCGCCATGGACGCGCTGCGGTGCCCGCCGCCGGACGCCGACGTCACCCAGCTCTCCGGCGGTGAGCGTCGCCGGGTCGCGCTGTGCAAGCTGCTGCTGGAAGCTCCCGACCTGCTGTTGCTCGACGAGCCCACCAACCACCTGGACGCCGAGAGCGTGCAGTGGCTGGAGCAGCACCTGGCCAAGTACGCCGGCACCGTCGTGGCGATCACCCACGACCGGTACTTCCTGGACAACGTGGCCAACTGGATCCTGGAGCTGGACCGTGGCCGTGCCTATCCGTACGAGGGCAACTACTCCACCTACCTGGAGAAGAAGGCGGCCCGGCTGGCTGTCGAGGGTCGCCGCGACGCCAAGATGAAGAAGCGCCTGGCCGACGAGCTGGACTGGGTACGTTCCAACGCCAAGGCCCGGCAAACCAAGTCCAAGGCCCGTCTGGACCGCTACGACGAGATGGCCGCCGAGGCGGAGAAGACCCGCAAGCTGGACTTCGAGGAGATCCAGATCCCGCCGGGTCCCCGCCTGGGCAACACCGTCATCGAGGCGAAGGGCCTGGCCAAGGGCTTCGGCGATCGGCTGCTGATCGACGATCTCTCCTTCTCGCTGCCCCGCAACGGCATCGTTGGGATCATCGGGCCGAACGGTGTCGGAAAGACCACCCTGTTCAAGACCATCGTGGGGCTGGAAGAGCCGACCCGCGGTTCGGTCCGGGTCGGCGAGACGGTCTCACTGTCCTACGTCGACCAGAACCGGCAGGGCCTCGACGGCGACAAGACCGTCTGGGAGGTCGTCTCCGACGGGCTGGACCACCTCATGGTGGGCAAGGTCGAGATGCCCTCGCGGGCCTATATCGCGGCGTTCGGCTTCAAGGGGCCGGACCAGCAGAAGCCGACCAAGGTGCTCTCCGGCGGCGAGCGCAACCGGCTCAACCTGGCGCTGACGCTGAAGATCGGCGGCAATGTGATCCTGCTCGACGAGCCGACGAACGACCTGGACGTGGAGACTCTCTCCAGCCTGGAGAACGCGTTGCTGGAGTTCCCCGGCTGCGCGGTGGTGATCTCCCACGACCGGATGTTCCTGGACCGGGTCGCCACGCACATCCTGGCCTGGGAGGGCGACGACGAGGACCCGTCGAAGTGGTTCTGGTTCGAGGGCAACTTCGAGGCGTACGAGAAGAACAAGGTCGACCGGCTCGGCGCCGAGGCGGCCCGTCCGCACCGGGTGACCTACCGCAAGCTGACCCGCGACTGACCGGGCGGTGCGTCGTGGCTGACCGGTTCGTCTACCACTGCACCCTGCGTTGGTCCGACCTGGACGCCTACGGCCACGTCAACAACGCCCGCTTCCTCACCCTCTACGAGGAGGCCCGGGTGGCGTTGATGTTCGTCGGTGCCCGAGCGTACGGGGTGGGCTCGTTCGCCGACGGCGTGGTGATCCGCCGGCACGAGATCGACTATCTCCGGCCGGTGGACTACGCCCTCGACCGAGCCACCGTCGAGGCCGCACCCACCGTGCGGATCGAGCTGTGGGTGGAGCAGCTGCGCGCCGCATCCTTCACGGTCGGTTACGAGATGTACGACGGCGAGCTGCTCATCAGTCGAGCCCTGTCGGTGTTGGTGCCGTTCGACCTTGCCCGGCGGGTGCCCCGGCGGCTCAGCGAACCGGAGCGTTCGTTCCTGCTCGGCTACGCCCCGCGGGCGGCGTCGTGAGTGGCGGACACGGCATCGTCGACGTTACCGACGCAGGTGCGTTCCTGGCCCGGCTCGTCCGGCTGGAGCGCGCCGCCCTGGTGCGACTGCGGCCAGCCGCTGGCGGCGTACGCACCGCTCTCTGGGCGCGGCTGCCCTGGGAGGTGCTGGCCGTGCGGACGGTGGCCGGCGCGAGCCCCGGTGACGTGACCGTAGCGGCCGACCAGTTGCTCGCCGAGCTCGCGGCCGGCCGCGCGGCCCTGCCGGCCCGCCAGGACGCGCAGTGGCGGTGGGCCCTGCCGCCGGCACTCAGCCGTCGGGTGGAGACGCTGCCGGTTGGCGAGCTGCGCCGGCTGGCCGAGGCAGCGGCGGGCACCCTGCGTGAGGCGGCTCAGCACGGCGTCGGTGGTCGGGCGGTGGGGCAGCGGGTGCTGCGGGACGCCCTGCTCGACCATGTGGCGGTGGTGGTCACTCCCGACGACGAGCCTGACCGTCCGGTGGAGGTGACCCAGCGGATGGTGCAGGGCCTGGTTCGAATGGGTTTCCTCGGGACGTCGAGGGATCGGTCGGATGGTGACGGGGTGCAGGTACGCGCGGCTGGCCGATGGGTCGGACTGGTGGGACCGTACGGAGCCATCTGGTCGCAGAAGGCTACGAACCTCGTCGTACGGCCAATCGTGGCTCATGCGAAAGGATGAGGTCTGTTCATCCTTCCAGTCCGGTGCTGGCGTTGGGGGGGTGCTTCGTTTCGGCTGTCCGGGTACCGTCCATCCTCGGATCCACCCACTGTAGGCGACCGGATCCGCTGGGGAGTGAGGTGCGCGAGCGATGCCGTGGTGGTCATGGCGTCCAGGTCCCGCCGGTGGCGGCGACCCGGAAACGCGAAGCAGGATCATGGTGGAAGGTGGCGTCCGGGTCGGCCCGCCGGTGCCCCGGCAACCGGGGGACGAGTGCCCGGCTGCGGAGCGTCCTTTGATCGTCGACATGCCAGCCACGGTCGAACAGGTCACGTTGAGCCGGATCTGTGACGCGCTCGATCTACTCGACGTGCGCTACCTGGCCGACGGAGACGGCAACCTGTTGGCGATGTGGGAGCGGCATGCCGTCCTGGTCACCCTGGAAGGACCGGAGGACGAGATCCTCGTGCTGCGGGCCCGGCCGCACGCGACGGTGCCGCCGGACTGGGCGGACCGGGCCTACCGGGTGGTCAACGAGTGGAACCACACGCGACGCTTCTGCAAGGCGTACGTCGGCGATCCCACCGAGCGGGGCCAGCTGCCCATCTACGCCGAATTGCAGGTCCCGCTCGCGGCTGGGACCCACGACGCGCTGCTTGTCGAGTTGCTCGACTGCGGTGCCGCCGTGGCGACCAGCTTCGTCGACTGGCTGCACGACGAGGGCGCCCTGCTCTGACCGGTGCCGACTGGCGAGGTGGTGCAGGTCAGCCGCGTTCCGACGGATCCGACATGTCATTGACCATGAAGTACGCCGCCCGTTCGAGGTAGCTCCACAGCTCCGTCGCCAGCGCCGGGGGCAGGTCGATGCTTTCGACTGCCCGGCGCATGTGACGCAGCCAGGCGTCGCGTTCGGCAGCGCCGATCCGGAACGGGGCGTGTCGCATCCGCAGTCGAGGATGGCCTCGCTGCGCCGAGTAGGTGTTCGGGCCGCCCCAGTACTGCATGAGAAAAAGTCGCATCCGGTCGGCGGCCGGCCCCAGATCCTCCTCCGGATACATCGGGCGCAACAGCGGATCGGCGGAGATGCCGGCGTAGAACTCCTCGACCAGCCTGCGGAACGTGGGCTCACCGCCGACGGCGTCGAAGAACGTGACCGCTCCACCGTGGCCTTCGGACTCACCTGCGGGATTCACCGTTCCATCCTGCCAGGCGTGTCCCGGTGCTCGTCCGGTCGGCACCGGGTGGCGAGGGTGGCTCAGGTCACCGCGTGCCGGGGCCGATCCGGATCCACCTGGTCGGGACCATGATGGTCGGAGGTGTCCTGTTCCGAGGGCTCGTCGGGGGCGACAGTTCCGGCAGCTGCGGCGGAAGCGGTCTGGGCGGCCTCGACGGAGGCGGCGACGGTCTGCTGGTCGGGCCAGCGCAGGATGACCAGTGACATCAGCACCACCCCGGCGGCGCTCCACACGCCGACCACGAGTGGAATCGGAAACCGCTCGGCGAGTAGCCCGGTCACCAGTACGGCCGCGCCCTGGATGACCTGCATCCCGGTCGCCATGACACCGAACGCCCGGGCCCGGAAGCCGTCCGGGAGTGACTGGACGAACAGCCCGTTGGCCGTCGGGAGCAGCCCGGCGACCGCGAACCCGCAGACCCCGGCGAGGAGCGCCACCACCACCGGCGGCGGGTCCAGCAGCGCTGGCACCAGCGCCAGCGGGGCGGCGACAGCCAACGGCCGGAGCAGGAGCAGCCGGCGGGCCGGTGCGACGGTGCGGCCGATGACCAGCCCGCCCAGGATGAAGCCGGCGGGAGTCGCTGCCATGATCACCGCTTGCGAGAGGCCGGGGTCGACGTTCTCTCCGGCGTGTTCGTTGGCCCAGGCGGCGGCCAGCCCTTCGGGAACGATGGAGAAGAGCATGGCGCTGAAGACCAGGACGGCGATCGCCCGCAGCATCGGCGTCCCGAAGACCATCCCAAAGCCCTCGGCGGTCTCGCGGAGCAGGTGACTGCGGTGGGTGTTGTTCATCGCCGGCGGCCGGTCCCGCACCCCGAACCGGACGAGCGCGGCGGACAGTGCGAAGGCGCTCGCGTTCATCAGCAGCGCGGCGGTGGGACTCACCGTCGCGATGGCGGCACCCAGCAGGTAACCGACCACCTGGGCGGCCTGTCCGACACTGGCGTTGATCGACAGCCCGACGACGAGCCGGTCGCCGGGCAGGATCAGCGGCAGCAGCGCCGACCGCGCGGCCTGACTCGGTGAGTTCGCCAGCGTGGTGGCGAACAGCAGGGCCAGGATCACCGGCACCGGCATCCCGGGAATGGCGACGAGCAGCATCAGCGCCATCCGGATGAGGTCGCAGGCCACCATGACCCGACGGAAGCGGTGCCGTTCGGCGAGTGTGGCAAGCAACGGGCCGCCGACCAGCCAGGGCAGATAGCTGACTGCGAAGGCAGCCGCCGACAACGCCACGGACTCGGTTTCCCGATAGACCAGGAGGGTGACCGCTGCCTTGGCGACATAGTCACCGACCCACGTCAGCGTGCTGGCCGCGAAGACGGCGCGGTACTCATGTTCGGCGAAAACCTCCCGAAAGGTGGCCGGTCCTTTCGTCGAAGGTCGCTCGTCGGACACCATCGCCTCCATCGTCCCGATGCCCTGCCACTCGTGATGGCGGCCCGGGGGCCATCGTCAGTCTGCGGATCAGCGAGGACGTGACACCGCTCGGTAAGCGTGTGCACCGGATTCTGCCCGATCGTCTGACAACTAGCTAGGGCGAATGGTTGGTTGGTCGCATCTCCGACTGAACGAACGGACGATACCCGAGGGGCCGCTCAGCCGCGACACCCGCCGGTCGGTTCAGGTGGCACCACCCTGACCGGTTTCCGAATCGGATCGAGTAGGTAGACCGTAGAGGCGGCCCGCCGCGATCCGCGCGGTGATACCCGAATTCTCGAGCGCCTCGGCCAGCCGGCGACGCAACTCCCGACCGACGCTGAACTGACCGTCGGCAGTGGTCTTCACCACCGTGCGAATCAGCGTGCCCTCCACAGTGACCTGCTCGACGCCGAGCACCTCCGGCGGCTCGACGATCGACGAGGCCAGTTCCGGGTCCACTGCGATCGAGGCGGCGGCGGTACGCAGCACCGCCGTGGCCTCCTCCGTACCGGCGAAACCGATCGGCAGGTCGACCACCACCAACGCCCAGCCCTGGCTCTTGTTACCCACCCGGATGATCTCGCCGTTGCGGATGTACCAGAGCACCCCTCGGGCGTCCCGGACGGTGGTGACCCGGAGCCCGACGGCCTCGACCACCCCGGTCGCCTCGCCGAGATCGACGTTGTCGCCCACCCCGTACTGATCCTCGATCAGCATGAACAGCCCCGCGATCAGATCCTTGACCAGGCTTTGCGAGCCGAAGCCGAGCGCCACGCCGGCAATGCCCGCGCTGGCCAGCAGCGGTGCCAGGTCGAAGCTGAACTCTTTGAGCACCATCAGCAGGGCGATGCCGAAGATGAACGCGGTGCTGAGACTCCGGAGCACCGAGCCGATGGCCTCGGCGCGCTGCCGGCGGCGTTCCGGCACGAACTCGCCGGGGTCGGTGGCGGCGGTCGGGATCCGCTCACGCAGCGGACGGAGCATGGTCGGCACGCCGGCGTCGGTGGTGGTACGTACCAGCCGTCGGATGGTGCGGTGTACCAGCCATCGGGCAGCCAACGCCAGCAGCAGGATCACGATGATCCGCAGCGGCTTGACGAGTATCCAGAAGCTACCCTCGGCGAACCACACCGAACCGGTCCAGTTCCAGACGATCTCGCACAGGACCTCGTTCAGGCACTCCGGGCTGGGCGTCTCGACGACCTCGGAGTCGGACGGGGCGGGGGTGGGGCTGAGGCTGCTCAGGTTCACCCTGATTTCGTACCGCAACCGACCGGCTGGTCCGACGTCGACCCACCGGCCCGCGATGCCCGGTCCGGTGGGGCGCGGCCGGGGGTCGCCGCCCCGTGGTACCCAGGATTAGTGCGTGCATTCGTGGGTCCGATCAGGGACGATTGGCGCAGCGGACGTCGGTGATCCGGCCGGCGTCGACGTGGTGTGGGGCGGTGCCCGCGCACCGGTCGGCGGTGGCGAGTGGTGAGCCGCTTGACCGGGAGGGTGACGCGATGCCTGACATACGACCCACGGTGGGCTCCGGCGCGCTGGTCCTCAACGCCACCTACGAGCCCCTGTGTGTCGTGTCGGTACGTCGTGCCGCGATCCTCGTGCTCTCCGCCAAGGCGGTGTGTGTCGCCGACGGTGAGGGCATCCTGCACAGTGCCCGCAGTGCGTTGCCGGTACCGTCGGTTGTCCGCCTCACCCGTTTCGTCCGGGTTCCCTACCGTACCCACGTGGGTCTGTCCCGCCGGGCGATCTTCGCCAGGGACGGCTGGCGGTGCGCCTACTGCCGGGGGCCGGCGGAGACCATCGACCACGTGTTCCCCCGCAGCCGGGGCGGCCGGCACGCCTGGGAGAACGTCGTCGCCGCCTGCGCCAGATGCAACCACACGAAGGGCGACAAGACTCCAGCGGAACTGGGCTGGCGACTGCACGTGCTGCCGACCGCACCGAAGGGGATCGCCTGGCGGGTGCTGGGCCACCGCGCCCCCGACCCGCGCTGGGCAAACTGGCTCGACCTTCGCGAACCCGAAGCCGCCTGACGCCGATCGGTGGAACGACGGTCCCCGCCCGCACGGTGCCACAGGACCTCACCGGGCCTCGACCAGCGAAGCGAACACCACCACGTTGTCCGCGTACCCGGTCTCCCCGCCGACCCACCGTCCGCCGCAGGTGATCAGTCGTAGCTGCGGACGGCTGAAGTCACCGAAGACGTCATCTGCGGGTAGTTGTTCCTTGTCGAACCGATCGATCCGGTCGACCTCGAAGATTGCCACCGAGCCGTCCGAACGGGCGACCTCGACACGGTCACCGGTCCGCAACCTCGGCAGCTGATGGAAGACGGCCGGGCCGCTGGTGGTGTCCACGTGTCCCACGATGACGGCCGGGCCGTACTGGCCGGGAGTGGGCCCCTGGTCGTACCAGCCGGCCTCCTGCGCACGCTCGGCCGGTGGAGCGGCGATGCTGCCGTCGGGCGCGATGCCCACGTTGTGCACCGGAGCGGCCAGATCGATCTTGTTGATCTCGATGCCGACCGGCTCGCTCGCCGACAGTAGTGGGAACTTCTTGGGTGGCGGTCCCAGGCCGGCGATGAACCGGTCCGGCAGCACGCTCAGCCCGGTGAGGCGCTCGATGCCGAGCAACGCGATGATCAGCAGCATCAGCGAGCCGATCACCAGTACCGGTAGCCCGGGACCGGAAAGACGGGAACGTCTGGCCCGCGCCGCACATGGCTGACGTCGCCGGGGCGGCAGCGGCGCAGCCATGGGATCGGGCGTGGCAACGCTCGCCGCGCCCATCTGCCCGGCGACCCGGACCAACCGGCCACCCGTCGCGACCATCCGCTGCCAGGCCCGGCGGCTCCGACGGGTGTTGCTCCGGGCCGGACCGGGACCCGGTTCCGGCGCGGGTACGCGCAAGCCGGCCATGGCGACAGTGGGTCAGGAACCGGCCCGGCGCCGGCTGCTCAGCAGTCCGAACACCACCGCCGCGGACACCGTGGCGACGCCGCCCAGCAGCAGCATCGAACCGGTGCCCTGGCCAGCCGTACCGCCGCCACCGGTCGCCGGCCCCTTGGTGGGCTGGTCCATGTTCAGCACGGTGAGGGTGGTGCTCGCGGTGCGGCCGTTGTCGCAGCGTAGCTGCACCGGGTAGTCGCCGGCCGCCTTGTTGCCGGGTACCGTGACCGACCCGGTGAGGAAGCCGTTGTCCGGCCGCAGGTAGACCCGATCGAACGCGTCCGAGGTCACCTCGGCCTGCCGGTCGTTGGCGTTGTCACAGCTAGCCCGGATGTTGACCCGGGAACCGGCCTGCACACTGTTCGGTGTCACCTCGACGAACGTGTTCTCACCCGCTCTGGCAGGTGCGGCGCCGGTCAGCAGCCCGGCGAGAGCGAACGCCGCGATCAGGACGAACGCCCCGAACTGTCGGGTGATGGTCGACGGGGTGCGGTGGACGCCTTCGTACTGGCGCAGCCCTTCCATGATCCCCTCCCTCCCGGTACCGACGTACCGATCCTGTTGGGGCGACCCGGGTGGCCTTCCCCCTCCGGCGAGGGCTAACCCGGCTCCTCGTGACCGGCACAGTTGTCAGGAAGGGCCCCTTGCTCTTGCGGAGGCGTCAACAGTTGGCCCTTCCTTCGGAGTGACCGGCCGCCAGGCGAGTGGGGTGGAGAGCACCATGGTGCTCGACGGCTGGCCGTAGGGGGCGAGCCGGTCGATGACCGCCTCGAAGTCGCCGATCGAACCGGCCGCGACCTTCAGCACGCTGCACGCATCGCCGGTGATCCGGTGGATCTCCAGAATCTCCGGCCACCGCTTGACCTCCGGGTCGTGCAGGATGCAGCGGGCGCCGTAACAGGACATGCGGATCAGCGCGACCACCGTGCGGCCGGCACGGGCCAGGTCGACGTGCGCGTGGTACCCGCTGATCACTCCGGTCTCCTCCAACCGGCGGACCCGTTCGGCGACCGCGGGCGGCGACAGGTGCACCCGCCGGGACAGCTCGCTGTACGACAGCCGCGCGTCGGCCTGCAACTCACGGAGTAACGCCCAGTCCATCTCGTCCATGACGTGACCTTACGTCCGAAAGGCCTATCCCGACGAGGGGGTTTCATTCCTGAGGTCAACCGCGCGAAGCACCGTTGAACAGGCATTCCATCCGACCGGCCCGACGGGAGATCATGACTCGACGGGCGACCCGGAAGGAGCGGACGCATGGAGCAGACGGAGCTGCGCCCCCGGACGGAGGTACGGCCGGTCACCGCACGACAACGGGCGGCCCGCGCCGCCCGCAACGGCGGGGAGCCGACCCTCGAGTTCACCGAGCGGGTGCCGTACGACACCTACGTGCATGCCAGCACGCTGCACCAGCTGCAACAGCCGCTCAGCGGCGACCCGGGTGAGATGTCCTTCCTGATGGTCAGCCAGATCATGGAGCTGTACTTCAGCCTGACCTGTCACGAACTGCGGGAAACCACACGACTGCTGCGCGCCGATCGGGTGTGGGAGGCGTTGGCCCCACTGCGCCGCGCCGCGCTGCACCTGGAAGGGCTGAACGCGGCCTGGCGGGGCCTGCGCTGGATGACCCCGGCCGACTTCAACCGCTTCCGTAACCTGCTCGGCGAGGGCTCGGGCTTCCAGTCAGCCATGTATCGGCACCTGGAGTTTCTGCTCGGACTTCGGGATCCGGCACTGATTCGCCCGTTCCGTCGGCAGACCGACGTGTACGCCGAACTCACCGACGCCCTCGCCACGGCGAGTGTCTGGGACGAGGTGGTCGCCCTACTCGCCCGGTACGGCCACGAACTACCCGCCGAACTGCTGGAGCGGGACGTCGCCACCGAACACGAGGCGCACCCTGTCGTGGAGGCAGCCTGGGTGGAGATCTACGCCGACGACGGTCCGGACAACCACCTGCGAATGCTGGGTGAGGCGCTCACCGAAGTGGCCGAGCAGTTCGGTGACTGGCGGCACCACCACGTCAAGGCGGTGCAGCGGACCATGGGCGCCAAGGTGGGCAGCGGTGGATCCGCCGGGCTGGCCTGGCTGCAACGCAGCATGGCCCGGGTGGTCTTCCCGGAACTGTGGTCGGCCCGGACGGCGATGTGAGGCGATCATGACGACGATGAGGAACGACACCGAGGCCGAAGCTTTCCGACTCGACGCGGCCGAGCCGGGTCACCGACACCTGTTCCATGTGCCGCCGGCCGACGGCGGACGTTACCCGGAGGCCGCCTACCTGGCCGGCAACTCGCTCGGCCTGCAACCGAGGGCCACCCGCGACGAACTCCTCGCCGACCTGGACGCCTGGAGCCGGTTCGGCGTCGAGGGGCACCTGGAGGCGGAACGGCCCTGGCTGCCCTATCACGAGTTGCTGACGGCACCGGCCGCCCGACTGGTCGGCGCCCTGCCCACGGAAACCGTGGTGATGAACTCGCTGACGGTCAACCTGCATCTGCTGATGGTCAGCTTCTACCGGCCGACAGGCGAACGGACCCGCATCGTCATCGAGGACTCCGCCTTCCCGTCGGACAGCTACGCGGTGCGCAGCCAGGCGCGGTACCACGGCCTGGACCCCGACACCACAGTCGTCCGGCTCGCGCCGCGTCCCGGTGAGGACAACCTGCGTACCGAGGACGTCACCGCGTACCTGGCGGCTGAGGGGCACACCGTGGCGCTGGTACTGCTGGGCGGCGTCAACTACCTCACCGGCGAGCTGATGGACGTCCCGGCGATCACCGCAGCCGGCCGGGCCGCCGGTGCGGTCGTCGGGTGGGACCTGGCGCACGCGGTCGGCAACGTGCCGCTGTCGCTGCACGACTGGAACGTCGACTTCGCCGCCTGGTGCTCGTACAAGTACCTGAACTCGGGACCCGGTGCGCTGGCCGGGGTCTTCGTTCACCAGCGGCATCACGGCGACACCAGCCTGCCCCGCTTCGAGGGGTGGTGGAGCACGGCGGCAGCGACCCGGTTCGAGATGGCTCCGGTGAGCCGACCACCGGCGACGGTCGAGGCGTGGCAGATCTCCAATCCACCGATCTTCGCGATGGGACCGGTCCGTACCTCGCTGGCGCTGTTCGACGCGGTGGGCATGCCGGCGCTGCGGGCGCGCAGCCTCCGACTCACCGGTTACCTGGAGCAGCTGCTCGACGAGGTGACCGCCCGTCGGCCCCTGTGGGTGATCACCCCAGGTGAGCCGCGTCGCCGTGGTTGCCAGCTCTCGGTACGCATCGGCCAGGGCAGCGCCAGCGAGCTGACCAAGCGGCTGCGCCACGAGCACGGGGTGATCGCCGACGCGCGGGAACCGGACGTGGTCAGGTTCGCCCCGGTGCCGCTGTACTCGACGTACCACGACTGCTGGCGGGTCGCCGACGCGCTGGCCGCCACAGTTGCGGAGGTGACGGGTGACCGGTGAACGCGACGAGATCGCGGTGGTGGGTGCCGGGCTGGCAGGCTGCCTGCTCGCCTGCTTCCTCGCGCGCCGAGGCCATCCGGTGGCGCTCTACGAACGGCGTCCCGACCCACGTAGCGGCACCCCCGAGCGGGGCCGCTCGATAAATCTGGCCCTCTCCGAGCGGGGGCTCGACGCCCTGCGCCGCATCGGACTTGCCGAGCAGGTGATGACGGACGCCCTGCCGATGCGAGGTCGGATGATCCATCCGGTGGCCGGGGCTCCCGCATTCCAGTCCTACAGCGTCTCCGGAGACCGGGCGATCAACTCGATCAGTCGGGGCGCGTTGAACAACGCTCTGATGGCAGCCGCCGTCAAGCTGCCAGGGGTGCGGATCGCCTTCGAGCATCGGCTCGTCGGGCTCGACCCGCAGACCGCGACGATGACCTTCGAGACCCCCCAGGGAACGGTCACCGCGAACGCCCGCGTGGTACTCGGCACCGACGGCGCCGGCTCGGCGGTACGCGGGCAGCTGCTCACCCACGACCTGGTCACCGAGACTGTCGACTTCCTCGACTACGGCTACAAGGAGCTGACCATCCCGCCGCGGGACGGCGAGTTCGCCCTGGACCCGGGTGCGCTGCACATCTGGCCGCGGGGCACCTCGATGATGATCGCGCTACCCAACCCGGACCGCTCGTTCACCTGCACCCTGTTCTGGCCCAACCACGGCACCGCCAGCTTCGCCTCACTGGGCAGCGCGGCGGCGATCGAGCGGCACTTCGCGCAGCACTACCCGGATCTGCCACCGATCGCGCCGGACCTCGTCGACGACTACCAGCACAACCCGGTCGGGGTGCTCGGCACGGTGCGATGCGACCCGTGGCAGGTCGACGGGCGGGTCGCCCTGCTCGGAGACGCTGCGCACGCCATCGTGCCGTTCTACGGCCAGGGTGCGAACTGCGCCTTCGAGGACGTGGTCGAGCTGGACCGCTGCCTCGACGAGTGCGCCGGGGACTGGTCGGCGGCGCTGCCGCTGTTCCAGCACCGCCGGCAGGACAACGCCGAGGCGATCGCCCGGATGGCGCTGACCAACTTCGTGGAGATGCGCGACAAGGTCGCCTCTGCGGCCTTCCGGATCCGCAGGCGGGTCGAACACGCCCTGGAACGTGCGTTGCCCGGCCGTTACGTCTCCCAGTACGAGCTGGTGTCCTTCTCCACCGTTCCCTACGCCCAGGTGCGGAGGCGGGTCCGCCGGCAGCACCAGGCGCTCGGCCTAGCTGCCGCCGGCCTGGCGGCGGTCGCCGGCGCGGTGGTCACGCTCGGGCGGAGGAGACGGCGATGACGCTCTGGGATCCCCGGCTGATGGCCGGGCGGGCACCCGACGGTCCCGGTCTGCTGCGCAACTTCGTCGCCGGCGAGTTCGTCGACGCCGGAACCCGGTTCACCAAGCGCAGCCCGGTGACCGGTGAGCCGGTGTTCGAGGTGGTCGAGGCAAGTCGGACCACAGTGGACGACGCGGTGGCGGCGGCCCGGACAGCCCTGCGCGGCCCGTGGGGCCGGGCGGGGGAGCGGGAGCGCGCCGAGGTGCTGCGCCGGATCGCCAACGAACTGGAGCGCCGTTTCGACGACCTGGTCGCCGCGGAGGTGGCCGACACCGGCAAGTCCATCTCGCAGGCCCGCGCCCTGGACATCCCCCGGGGTGCAGCGAACTTCCGCGCCTTCGCCGAGATCGTGGCGACCGCACCCACCGAGTCGTTCACCACCGTCACGCCGACCAGTGGTCGGGCGCTCAACTACGCGGTGCGCAAGCCGGTCGGTGTGGTCGCAGTGATCGTGCCCTGGAACCTGCCGCTGCTGCTGCTCACCTGGAAGGTCGCACCGGCGCTGGCCTGCGGCAACGCGGTTGTGGTGAAGCCGAGTGAGGAGACACCGGCATCGGCCACCCTGCTCGCCGAGGTGATGGCGGCGGCCGGGGTGCCCGAGGGCGTGTTCAACCTGGTGCACGGCTTCGGGCCCGACTCGGCCGGCGAGTTCCTCACCCGCCACCCGGATGTCGACGCGATCACCTTCACCGGTGAATCGGCTACCGGCGGTGCCATCATGCGGGCCGCTGCTGACGGGGTGAAGGCGGTCAGCTTCGAGTTGGGCGGCAAGAACGCGGGGCTGGTCTTCGCCGACGCGGATCTGGACGCGGCGGTCGCCGGATCGGTCCGGTCGAGTTTCACCAACGGCGGTCAGGTGTGCCTCTGCACCGAGCGGATCTACGTGCAACGGCCGGTGTTCGAGGAGTTCACCGCGCGGCTGGCCGAGCGGGCCGGTGAACTGGCGTACGGCTGGCCGGCCGACGAGACGACGGTGAACATGCCGCTGATCTCGCACGGTCACCGGGACAAGGTGCTCGGGCATTACGACCTGGCGCGGTCCGAGGGCGCGCGGGTACTGGCCGGTGGCACGGTGCCACGGTTCGACGATGCCCGCGACGGCGGCGCGTACGTGCAGCCGACGGTGCTGACCGGGCTCGGACCGGACACCCGGACCAACCGGGAGGAGATCTTCGGGCCGGTGGTGCACGTGGCGCCGTTCGACGACGAGGACGAGGCGTACGCCCTGGCCAACGGCACCGAGTACGGCCTGGCGGCGACGGTCTGGACCCGCGACGTTGGGCGGGCGCACCGAGCCGGTGCCCGGTTGGACGCCGGAATCGTCTGGGTCAACACGTGGTTCCTGCGTGACCTGCGGACCCCGTTCGGCGGGGTGAAGGCCTCCGGTATAGGTCGTGAGGGTGGCGTGCACTCACTGAACTTCTATTCC
The DNA here is from genome assembly GCF_012726175.1 of Micromonospora sp. HNM0581. GTDB lineage: Bacteria > Actinomycetota > Actinomycetes > Mycobacteriales > Micromonosporaceae > Micromonospora. The sequence continues at coordinate 16,946 of NZ_JAASAD010000023.1, read as the reverse complement.
GAACTGACAAACGTCTGCGTGGATCTGTCATGAGTGAACGGAACATCGGGTTCGGTGACGCCGAGTCGGCGGCCCGGGAACTGGCCGGTGCTCGGACGAGCGGCAGGCCGTGTCCGCCGTTGCGGGGTCGACTGCTGCCGGAGGGTGACGTTGAGGCCGCGTACCGGGTGCAGCGACGCCAGGTGGGCGAATGGCTGGCGTCCGGACAGCGCCGGGTGGGCGCCAAGATCGGTCTGACCTCCCGGGCGGTCCAGGAGAACTTCGGGGTGTACGAGCCGGACTTCGGGGTGCTCACCGACGCGATGGCGGTGCCCGACGGTGCCGAGGTGCAGATCGGCCACCTGCTGCAGCCCCGGGTGGAGGCGGAGGTCGCCTTCGTGCTCGGCGCCGACCTGCCCGAGGAGCAGGTCACCACCGCCGACCTGCTGCGTACCGTCGACCATCTGCTGCCGGCCATCGAGATCGTCGACTCGCGGATCGCCGGCTGGGACATCTCCATCGTGGACACGGTGGCCGACAACGCATCGAGCGGTCTGTTCGTTCTCGGCACCACGCCCCGCCGACCGGCCGAGGTCGACCTGCGGCTGTGCGGGATGGTCCTCGAACACGCCGGTGAACCGGTGTCGGTGGGGGCCGGGGCGGCTTGCCTGGGCAATCCGTTGCACGCCCTGGCGTGGCTGGCCGGAACCATGGTCCGCGCCGGTGATCCGCTGCGCGCCGGGGATGTGGTGCTGTCCGGCGCGCTCGGCCCGATGGTGCCGGTGACGCCGGGCGCGGCGTACGAGGCGCGGATATCCGGTCTCGGTTCGGTACGAACCTGTTTCACCAGGGGGGAAGGCACATGACGGGTGTGGCGGTGATCGGGTCGGGCAACATCGGCACCGACCTGATGATCAAAGTACTACGGCTGTCGGATTCGCTGCGGATGGTGGCGATGGCCGGCATCGATCCGGACTCCGACGGACTGGCGCGGGCCCGCCGGCTCGGCGTGGCCACCACCGCGCAGGGCGTCGAGGGTCTGGTCGCGATGCCCGAGTTCACCGACGTGGAACTGGTCTTCGACGCCACCTCGGCCGGCGCGCACCGGCACAACGACGCGGTGCTACGGGCGCACGGGCGGACCGTGATCGACCTGACCCCGGCAGCCATCGGCCCTTACGTCGTGCCGCCGGTCAACCTGGAGGAGCATCTCGGCGAGACCAATCTGAACATGGTCACCTGCGGGGGGCAGGCGACCGTGCCGATCGTCGCCGCGGTACGGCGGGTCACCCCGGTCGCGTACGGGGAGATCGTCGCGTCGATCGCCGCACGGTCGGCCGGCCCGGGAACCCGGGCCAACATCGACGAGTTCACCGAGACCACCGCACGCGCGATCGAGGTGGTCGGCGGTACCGACCGGGGCAAGGCGATCATCGTGCTCAATTCGGCCGAACCGCCGCTGCTGATGCGCGACACCGTCTACTGCCTCTGCCCGGACCCCGACGCCGACCGCGCCGCCATCGCCGCCTCCGTCGGCGACATGGTGACCGCCGTGCAGGAGTACGTGCCCGGCTACCGGCTCAAGCAGGACGTGCAGTTCGACCGCGTCGACACCTACCTGCCATCGCTGGGGCGGCGACTCGACGGGTTGCAGGTCTCGGTCTTCCTGGAGGTCTCCGGTGCCGGGCACTACCTGCCCGCGTACGCCGGGAACCTGGACATCATGACCTCGGCCGCGCTGCGCACCGCGCAGCGGCTGGTCGACCTGCGGGCACAGGTTGTCGGATGAACGCGAGGAGTGCAGCGCGACGGAGTCCCGCGGTCGTGACCGGAAGGAGGTCCAGATGACGGAGCTGTACATCCAGGACGTGACGCTGCGCGACGGCATGCATGCCATCGCTCACCGTTACCGCGTCGACCAGGTCCGCACCATCGCCGCCGCACTCGACGCCGCCGGGGTCGCCGCGATCGAGGTGGCCCACGGGGACGGCCTGGCCGGGTCCAGCGTCAACTACGGGCACGGTGCGGCAAGCGACGCCGAATGGATCGCCGCCGCCGCCGAGGTGATGACGAGGGCGAAGCTGACCACCCTGCTGCTGCCCGGCATCGGCACCATCGCCGACCTGAAGGCCGCCCGGGCGCTCGGGGTGACGAGCGTCCGGATCGCCACCCACTGCACCGAGGCCGACATCTCCGCCCAGCACATCTCGTGGGCCCGGGAGCACGGCATGGACGTGTCCGGCTTCCTGATGATGTCGCACCTGAACGACCCGGCCGGGTTGGCCGCTCAGGCGAAACTGATGGAGTCGTACGGCGCGCACTGCGTCTACGTCACCGACTCCGGTGGCAGGCTGCTCATGTCCGATGTCGCGCAGCGCGTCGACGCGTACCGGCAGGTGCTCGAACCGGCCACGCAGATCGGCATCCACGCGCACCACAACCTCTCCCTCGGCGTGGCGAACAGCGTGATCGCCGTCGAACACGGCCGAATCGCCGGTGACGGGCCGTCCGGGTCGCCGGCCGGTCGGACCGTCCGGGTGGACGCTTCCCTCGCCGGCATGGGCGCCGGCGCCGGCAACGCGCCGCTGGAGGTCTTCGTCGCGGTCGCGGAACTGCACGGCTGGCAGCACGGCTGCGACGTCTACGCGCTCATGGACGCCGCCGACGACATCGTCCGCCCGTTGCAGGACCGGCCGGTCCAGGTCGACCGGGAGACCCTTTCGCTGGGGTACGCGGGCGTGTACTCCAGCTTCCTGCGCCATGCTGAACGGGCCTCGGCGCGCTACGGGGTGGACGTCCGCTCGATCCTCGTGGAACTCGGTCGACGTCGCATGGTCGGCGGTCAGGAAGACATGATCGTCGACGTGGCGCTGGACCTGGCCGGCAAGGAGAAATCATGATCGGGCCGGACATCACCGGGATCGCCGACACGCTCGGCATCGCCGCCGACACGGCCACCGCGACCGCGCAACTCGCCGCCGAGACCGGACTGGACGTCGACACCGCGTACGCGGTGCAGACCGCCCTCGTGCAGCGTCGGCTGGACCGGGGGGAACGGCTCGTCGGGTTGAAGATGGGCCTGACCAGCAAGGCAAAGATGGCCCAGGTCGGTGTGGACGAGGTGATCTGGGGCCGGCTCACCGACGCGATGCGAGTCCCCGACGGTGGCCCGGTCGACGTGACCAACTTCATCCATCCCCGGGTCGAGCCCGAGGTGGCGTTCCTGCTCGACCGGCTGCCCGAGCCCGGTGAGCCGGTGGGCGACTTCACCGGCGCGGTACGGGCGGTCGCTCCGGCGATCGAGCTGATCGACTCCCGGTACGCCAACTTCACCTTCTCCCTGCCCGACGTCATCGCGGACAACACGTCGGCCGGCGCGTTCGTGATCGGCCCCTGGTCGGCGGTGCCGGACGGGCTGGACAACCTGGGGGTGTTGCTGGAAATCGACGGACGGCTGGCGCAGGTGGGCTCGACAGCGGCCATCCTCGGCGACCCGCGACGGGCACTCGACGAGGGCATCCGGCTGGCGGGGCGGCACGGGGTGCGGCTGCGGGAAGGCTGGATCTTCCTGGCCGGCGCGGCGACGGCCGCGGTCCCGTTGCGTGCTGGCGTCCACGTCCGTGCCGTCGTGGAGAAGCTCGGCGTGGCCTCGTTGCGGGCTTCGTCGTGAACGGCGGTGACGGGGGCCGGGTCGTGGCGGGAAAGGCGGTGCCCCGGGGAGCCTTCCCGCACGTGAAGGTGGCGGGCGGGTTCGTCTTCGTGTCGGGGACGTCGTCGCGGCGGGCCGACAACACGTTCGCGGGTGTGTCGGTGGATGAGTTCGGCACGACCGACCTGGACATCCGGGTCCAGACGCGTGCGGTCATCGAGAACATCGGGGACCTCCTGCGGTCGGTCGGCGCGGGGCTTACCGACCTGGTCCAGGTGACCACCTACCTGGTCAACATGAACGACTTCGGGGGGTACAACGAGGTGTGGGCGGCGTTCTTCGACGCGACCGGGCCGACCCGGACGACGGTCGCCGTGCACCAGTTGCCGCATCCGTACCTGCTGATCGAGATGCAGGCCGTGGCCCTGCTCCCAGAAGGAGGCCAGTCATGAGTGAGATCGCCGAGCCGTTCAGCTTCCCCGGGTGGATCGCGGAGAACCAGCACCTGCTGAAACCGCCGGTGGGCAACAAAGAGATGCTGCCCGGTTCCGAGGACTTCATCGTGATGGTGGTCGGTGGGCCCAACCAGCGAACCGACTTCCACGTCGACCCGTACGAAGAGTTCTTCTACCAGGTCAAAGGCAACATGCACATCAACCTGATGCTGCCCGAGGGGCCGCGTACGGTGCACGTGCGTGAGGGTCAGATGTGGATGCTGCCGCGGAACACACCGCACTCGCCGCAGCGACCGGAGGCCGGCTCGATCGGCATGGTGGTCGAGCGGGTACGCGAGGAAGGGACGCTGGAGAAGTTCCAGTGGTACTGCCCCACGTGCTCCCACCGGGTGTACGAGGTCGAGTTGCAGGTTCGGGACATCGCCGCCGACCTGCCACCGGTCTTCGCGGCGTTCTACGCCGACGAGTCGGCGCGCACCTGTGACCGGTGCGGCACCCTGCACCCGGGCAAAGGCTGATGGCGACTGCGGTGCCGGCGGCCTCCCCGGTGGTGGACGTGCACACGCACGTCGTACCGAAGGGTTGGCCGGACCTGACCAGGGCGTGCGGCGGGTCCGGCTGGCCCTGGCTGCGCGTCGACTCGGAACGCGCCGCCATGATCATGGTCGGGGACTCGTCGTTCCGCCCGATCGGCGCGGAATGCTGGGACGCCGACACGCGGCTGGCCGACATGACCGCCGACGGGGTCGACGTGCAGGTGGTCTCGCCCACCCCGGTCTTCTTCTGCTACGACCGCCCGGCCGACCAGGCGGTCAAGGTGGCCCGGATCTTCAACGACCTGACCCTGGAGGTCACCGCCGCCGGTGGCGACCGGCTGCTGCCGTTCTGCCAGGTGCCGTTGCAGGACCCGGAGGCGGCCTGCGCCGAGGTGGACCGTTGCCTCGCGGCAGGCCACGTCGGCGTGGAGATCGGTAACCACGTCGGCGAGCGGGATCTGGACGACGCCGGCATCGTGACGTTCCTGACCCACTGCGCGCAGGTCGGTGCGCCGGTCTTCGTGCACCCCTGGGACATGGCCGATAGCCCTCGGTTGGATCGTTGGATGGCCCGGTGGCTCACCGGCATGCCCGCCGAGACCCACCTCTCGGTGCTGGCGATGATCCTTGGCGGGGTGTTCGACCGGGTGCCGGAGACACTGCGGATCTGCTTCGCCCATGGCGGCGGTAGCTTCCCGTTCTGGCTGGGGCGCGCCGACAACGCCTGGCATCGCCGCGGTGACCTGGTACGCGGAGCCTCCACCGCGCCGCCCAGTTCCTACCTCAGCCGGTTCTACGTCGACTCGGTGGTTTTTTCGGCTCCGGCGCTGCGGCTACTCGTGGACACCATGGGCACCGATCGGGTGTTGATGGGCAGCGACTATCCGTACCCCCTCGGTGAACACCCGGCCGGCACGGTGGTCCACCGAGCCGACTTCCTCACCGACGCGCAGCGTGCCGACTTGCTCTCCGGGAACGCCCTGCGTTTCCTCGGCCTGAACGGCCGTTCCTGACGCCCTGGCAGCGGTGCCACGGCGACGGCGCGAGGCTGATCGCGACCGCTGCGCAACGGGAGGCATGGAGTGGCGGATGGGATCGGCACCCCGCTCTCTGGCGAGGCGTCGGCTCCGCTAACGTGAATGACAGCGGAGTCGGGAGGTCACTGCGGTGGTCCACCACCCGACCCGATCGAGAGTCTCTCTTTCCGCCTGGGGGCGTTGGGATTGTCTGTAACCGACACGTTGCTGGTCTTCGCCGGCATCCCGGCAGCCATCGTGCTGGTGGTCGCCGGCCTCGTCTATGCGGGTAGCCAGGGCAGAGGCGGCGGTGCCAAGCGTTACCGGCCGGGCCGGCCGTTCGACTTCACGCCGGTGTGGTTCCTCGGCCGCCCGGAGGAGCTGGCCGACTCTGCGGGCACCGCGTTGTCGGTGGGCGCGCAGGCTCCCGCGTTGACCAGCCGTACGCAGGAACAGGCCGGCGCCGAGGCGCCGGCAGCCGGAACCGGAGGCGCAAGTGACCGTTGGTGAGAAGCAGCACGCGGTCGGGTCGCAGACCCCGCCCGACGTGCTCGACGGGCCGTTCTCGACCCGCCAGCTGCTACGCATCGACGAGGCGCTGCGGATGGCCGACCGGACGACCGGTCTGGTCTTCTCCGTCTTCGTCGGCGGTCTCGACGAGCCGACCCGGGAGCACGCCGAGCGCCTGCACCGGCAGCTCGCCGAACCGGACCGTTCGGTGCTCGTCGCGATCTCACCAAACCAGCGGCAGCTGGAGATCGTCACCGGCCGGTACGCCCGCAAGCGTGTCCCGGACACGTACGCCAAGATCGCCGCACTGTCGATGGTGGCCTCGTTCGGTGGTGGCGATCTCGCCGGCGGCATCGTCCAGGGCCTCGACCAGCTCTCCCGCTACGCCGGCAAGGGCTGAGCCCGACCTCTCAGGCAACGCCCGGCCCGCGTCTTCACTGCCTGGCCGGGAACCGGGAGAGCCGGCGCGGGCTGACACCCACGCCGGCTCTCCCGGTCATCGTCGATCAGGCCGTCCGGGCGTCCCGGGCCTGCGCGGCGAGCGCCCGGACCACGCCGTCGCGGCCCTCGGCGACGAGCCGCCGCAACGGCCCCGGGTGGCCCTCCTGCGCCAGCCAGGCGTCGGTGACCTCGACGGTGTCGTCCTGCACCAGGTACGCCGGGTACATGAGCATCGCGAACTCCTGCGCCGGCTCGCTGTCCCGGGTCGCCCAGACCTGCCCGACAGAGGCGAAGTAGCGGTCCCGGTACGCAGCGACCAGCTCGGTCTGGGTGGGGTGGCTGAAGCCCTGCAACAACGCCCGGTTCCGCCAGTTCGGCAGCGCCTCAGCGCCGGTCAGCTGGGCCCATACGGCGGCCTTGTTCGCCTCGGTAGGCACCAGCGCGTGCGCGTACGCGGCCTCCCGCTCACCGCTGGAGGTCCGGTCCGCGGCCAGCTCCGCCTCGATCTCCGCGGTGCCGGCCGCACCGTTGGCGACGAGCGCCTGCAACACGCTCCACCGCAACTCGGTGTCGATGGTCAACCCGGGGGTCACCTGCGTGCCCGCCAGCCAGCCGCGCAGTACGGCCAGGTCCTCGCCGGAGCGGGCTGCGGCGACGTACGCCCGGGCCCAGGCCAGCTGGAAGCCGCTGCCCGGCTCGACGGCTGCGAGCGTGGTCTTCGCGGTACGGGCCAGGTCAGCCCAGCCCGTCGCCGCCCAGGCCGGGTCGGCGTAGAAGGTGAGCGCGCTGCTGACCTGACGCAGGGTCGCGGTGACCAGATTGATGTCCGTCTCCGCCGGCAGTCCGGCCAGCACCAGGGCGACGTAGTCGCGGGTGGCCAGCTCGGCGTCGCGGGTCATGTCCCAGGCAGCGGTCCAGCACAACGCCCGTGCCAGCGACGAGTCGAGGCCGGCGATGTGCTGCACCACCGTCGCCATGGAGCGCTCGTCCAGCCGCAGCTTGGTGTAGCTGAGGTCGTCGTCGTTGAGCAGCAGCACGTCGGCCGCCTGCACGCCAGTGAGATCGGTGAGTTCGGTCAGTTCCCCGTCGACGTCGACCTCGTGCCGCTCGCGGCGCACCAACCGACCGTCGGAGAGGTCGTAGAGTCCCACACCGATCCGGTGGGTACGCAGCGTCGGGTAACCCTCCGGCGCCTCCTGGCGGACCGCCACCCGCTGGTACGTGCCGTCGGCGTCGATGGTCAGCTCGGGACGCAGCGTGTTGACCTGTGCGGTCTCCAGCCACTGCGAGGCGAAGGCGGTCAGCTTGCGCCCGGAGGCGGTCTCCAACTCCGACAGCAGGTCGTCGAAGGTGGCGTTGCCCCAGGCGTGGCGGGTGAAGTAGGCGCGCAGACCGGCCACGAAGGACTCCTCACCCACGTACGCGACCAACTGCTTCAGCACGCTGGCGCCCTTGGCGTAGGTGATGCCGTCGAAGTTCACCTCGACGGCCTCCAGGTCGGGCATCTCGCAGTAGACCGGGTGGGTGGAGGAGAGCTGGTCCTGCCGGTAGCCCCAGTTCTTCCGGATCGACAGGAAGGTCGTCCACGCCTCGGTGAACCGGGTGGCGTGCGTGTTGCACCAGTGGCTGGCCCACTCGGCGAACGACTCGTTCAGCCACAGGTCGTTCCACCAGCGCATGGTGACCAGGTTGCCGAACCACATGTGCGCCAGTTCGTGCAGTACGGTGTTGGCCCGCTGCTCGTACTCGAAGTCGGTGACCTGCGAGCGGAACAGGTAGTGCGACTCGGCGTGGGTCACGCAGCCGAAGTTCTCCATCGCGCCGGCGTTGAAGTCCGGTACCCACAACTGGTCGTACTTGGGCAGGGGGTAACGCACCCCGAACTGCTCGTGGAAGAAGTCGAAGCCCTGCGTGGTGACCAGGTTCAGGTCGTCCGAGTCGAGGTACCGAGCCATGCTCGCCCGGCAGAAGTAGCCCAGGTCGATGCCGTCGTGGGTGTACCTGACCTCGTGGTACGGCCCGGCGCACAACGCGGTGATGTAGGTGCTCATCCGGGCCGAGGTGGCGAAATGCACGGTCTTGTGGCCTTCGCCGGCCGCCTCCTCCCGCTCCACCGGCATGTTGGAGACCACCTTCCAGTGCTCCGGAACGGTGGCGTGCCAGGTGTAGACGCTCTTGAGGTCCGGCTGGTCGAAGCAGGCGAAGACCCGCTGCGCGTCGGCGGTCTCGAACTGGCTGTAGAGGTAGGTCTCACCGTCGACCGGGTCGACGGTGCGGTGCAGCCCCTGCCCGGAGTTGGAGTACGCGAAGTCAGCGTCGACGACGAGTGTGTTCTCACGCGCCAGCCCGGTGAGCGTGAGCCCCTTCTCGGCGGCGAAGCCGGTCAGGTCAACCGGATCGCCGTTGAGTGTCGCCGAGCGTACCGAGTCGGCCGCCACCTCGATGAACGTGCTGGCCCCCGGCTCGGTGCAGCGGAACGTCACCGTCGTGAGCGACCGGAAGGTACGACCGTCGGCGGCGTGCACGGCACTGGACAGGTCCAGACTGATGTCGTACCCGGTCACGTCGAGCAGACTGGCCCGCTCGGTCGCCTCGATCTGTGTCAGGTTACGCACTCCCGGCACTGTTCGTCTCCATCCCACTTCTCGCCGTCCGTCACGGTCGCATGGTCCGTCGACCGCTCGTGACGGCCGGTCCGGGCCTGAGTCTTCCATGTACGGGTATGCGGCGGTGGGCGAGGTCACGGGTGGAACCCCGGTCAGGTACGACTCTGCCCAGTGAAGATCGGAGGTACGCCGGTGAGCCGGCCTCACCACTGCGAAGGGAACTCGTCGTGAACGAGCGCGTCAGCGTCGACATGTGGTTCGATCCGATCTGCCCCTGGGCGTGGCTCACGTCCCGGTGGCTGCTGGAGGTGGAGCGGGTCCGTCCCGTCGACGTTCGTTTCCACGTGATGAGCCTCTCGGTGCTCAACGAAGGTCGGGAACTGTCCGATGACTACCGTCAGCTGATGCGAAACGGGTGGGGACCGGCGCGGGTCTGCGTCGCCGTGCAACAGCGGCACGGCGCCGACGCCGTACGGGCGCTCTACACCGCCCTGGGTACGCGGATCCATCTCGGCAAGGAGCCGCTCGGGTCGGAGCTGTACGCCGCCGCCCTGACCGAGGCCGGACTGGACCCGGCGCTGGCCGAGGTTGCCGGGGACAGTGACCTCGACACACCGCTGCGGGCCAGCCACGAGGCCGGGATGCGACCGGTCGGTACCGACGTGGGCACCCCGGTCGTTCACGCCCCCGGACCCGACGGTGGACAGGTCGCCTTCTTCGGGCCGGTGGTCACCCCGGCACCCAGGGGTGCGGCCGCGGGTCGGCTCTGGGACGGCGTGCTGCTGGTCGCCGGCACCCCCGGCTTCTTCGAACTCAAACGCAGCCGCGACCTCGACCCCTCCTTCGATTGAGGGACGGCACCCCGTCGCGCCCGGTGCCCTTCCTGACACCGCCGACTGTGAGCCCGGCAGCGTCGCTGCTGCCGGGCCCAGCGTCACCGGTGCGGTCACGGACTCGTTTGTCCGGTTGTCCGCAGCCCACCGCGCGTGGAGGTGCCTGGTGGCCAAGCATCGCGCCCCGGCCGACGATGGCTGGAGGGTGGAGTACGGCAGGGGTGTGGTCCGGCCGGTATCCGGTGACGACCGGGCCGGCACGTGGTCCCCTGTTCGGCAGGACCGCAGCCCGCACGGGGCGAGCCGGTTCGGGCGTAGCGGTGCGGTGGGCGTCGCCCCGGTCCCCGCCACGTCGCGGTTGACCCCTCCCGGTCACGAGATCCGTAATCAGGGTCCCCGACCGGCACCGGTCCGCCCCACCGTGGTGCCGGCGCCGACCGGCCGGCATCGACGGGCGGCCGAGGCGGAGTGTTGAGCACGGCCCCTGCCGTGCCGGAGGTGTCGGGCGGGTGACCCGGCTATCACCTGGTGGGCTCCGGGCGGGTCCGGCGGCGGAACCCGAAGCCCCGCCGGTAGCGTCAATGGTCATGACCGTCGTGCACCCGATCTCCCGCGCCTGGATCACCACTGGTGGTACCGGTGCCCAGAACTACGACGAGTTCGCCGACGACGCGGAGATCACCGCGATCATCGAGGCGAATCCGCACAGCGCCCTCGGCATCGAGATGCCACACAAGGCTCCGGAGAGCCTCGGCCGGTCGTTCGCCGACGCCCTGCCGGACGCGGTGACCCGGCTCGCGGAGGCCAAGGCCGACGGCAGTTACACCCCGGCCGAGCAGGTGGTGGTGCTGTATCGGATCAGTGCGCCGGGCGAGGAGTCGGCCTACGGGCTGTTCGCGATGGTCGACACCGACCAGATCTCCACCCGGGCCGACGAGCCGGGCCTGGTCATCCGCAACGAGGACGTCTTCATCGCGAAGGTCCGCGAGCGGGTCGCGCTTGCCGAGGCGTTGGGGCATCTGCTCTCCCCCGTACTGCTGCTGCAGACCGGGCGCGGCGACGAGTTGCACGCCGCGCTCGCGGCGGCCACCGACACGGCCGGGGCGCCCGCCGCCACCGACACGGACCAGGCCGGACGTACCCACGCCATCTGGCTGGTCGGTCCCGGACCGCGGCAGGACGAGCTGACCGCCCTGGCCGGTGGTGGCGAGTTGGTCGTCGCCGACGGCAACCATCGCAGCCTGGCCGCACAGACCGGCGGGATGTCCCGGTTCCTGGCGGTCGTCACTACCCCGGCCTCGGTGGCCATCCAGCCGTACAACCGTCTGGTCAGCGAGCTGACCACGACCCCCGAGGAACTACTGGAGCGGCTCGGCGGCGCGGGCGCGGAGGTCGTCGCCCTCGATGGTCCGGTCGAGGTCCCGGCGACCGGCGGCACCGTCGTGCTCCAACTTCCCGATGGGGCGTACGCGGTGACGCTGCCGCACACCGGCACCGGTCGCCTGGAGAACCTCGACCATGCCCTGGTGGAACGGCTGCTGCTTCGGGACGCCCTCGGCCTGGACCCCGGCGACAAGCGGGTCACGTACGTCGGTGGGGACTATCCGGCCAGCTGGCTCACCGGCGAGGTGCAGGCGGGTCGGGCCGAACTCGCGATCCTCATCGCGCCGGTGACCGTCGACGACTTCGTCGCGGTGAACCTGGCTCGGGAGAAGATGCCCCGCAAGAGCACCTGGTTCACTCCGAAGGCGCGTGGCGGGCTGGTGGTGGCCGAGCTGGCCTGATCCGGCGTGCCCGTCCTACCGGGCACCGCCCCGGCGGTGCCCGGTAGGACGGGCCTGACAGACTGCCCGGTATGCGCGTCTACCTGGGATCCGATCACGCCGGTTTCGAGCTGAAGGTGCATCTGGCCAACCACCTCGCCAAGCAGGGGTACGAGGTGGTCGACGTCGGCCCGCACGCCTACGACCCGGAGGACGACTACCCGGCCTTCTGCCTGCACGCCGGCACCCGCGTGGTGGCCGACCCGGGCAGCCTGGGTGTGGTCATCGGCGGCTCGGGCAACGGCGAACAGATCGCCTCGAACAAGGTTGCGGGAGTGCGGGCGGCGCTGGCCTGGAACGTCGAGACGGCCCAGTTGGGCCGGCAGCACAACGACGCCAATGTGGTGGCTGTCGGTGCCCGCCAGCACACCCTGGACGAGGCCACCGCCATCGTCGAGGCGTTCCTGACCACTTCGTTCTCGGGCAGCGACCGGCATGCCCGTCGGATCACCCAGGTCGCCGACTACGAGCGCACCGGACAGCTGCCTGACCTGCCCTGACCCGAGCCTGCCCGCTTCGGGGTGGGAGCTACCCGACCCCGGAGCGGGCGGGTCAGCGACGGGGCAGCTCGTCGCGTGGGGTCCAGTTGCGGCGAACGATGACGAGGCCCTCCGCCGCCGTGGCCAGGTCCTTCTCGGTGGGCCGGGCGGCGTCCCGCGCCCGCATCGCGGCGGTCACGCTCACCTGCGACGAACCGGAACCGACCAGGCCGCGTAGCCCTCGCTCGCCTTCTTCGGAAGCTCCGTTGCGTCGCCCACGCGGTGCCTCGACGCCGTCGTGCACACCGACAGTGGTCGCCGCCGCACCACCGTTGTCCCCGCTGCCTTGAGCGCCGCTGTTGCGGTGCCGTCGTCGCCGCCGTTCCCCACCGTCCACCACCGTCCGACCGTACCTCCACTCCACCCCTAACACCCCACCCACCCGCTTCGCCGATCATGCAGTTGTGGCAGTGACATGTGGTACGTGACGCCGCATGTCAGCGACCCCAACTGCATGATCGACGGGCGGTGACGGTCAGAAGATCTCCATGGCGGAGGGGGCACGGTGCCAGGTGAAGGCGGGACCGGCGGCGGTGAGGGCGCCGGGGCGCAGCTCGCGGAGCCGGCCGGCGTCGGCCAACGCGGCCGGTGCCGCGCCGCCGAGATACAGCTCGCCGAGGCAGCGTACGTCGCAGGCAAGGTCGGCCGGACCACTCGCCGGGGTGCAGTTGGCGTCGGTCGGCCCGCCGCGTAACCGCCACCGGCCGGTGTTCTCCGGCAGCAGATGATCGGTCACCTCGATGACGACGTCGACGCCGGTGGCGTAGCGCCGGGCAGCGAGCGCGGCCGGCACATCCACCACCCGTACCCACAGTGCGTCGACGAGCCGGAAGTCGAGCCGGCGCGGTTCGTTCACCAGCCGGAGCAGCGGCTCGTCCACCGCCGTGCGCATCCAGCTCAGTCGTCGGGTCAGGTCGAGCGAGAGCAGCATCCGCCAGATCGCCAGGTATCCGGCCGGGGTACTCGCCACCACCTCGTCGACCGTGGTGAGGCCGTTCGGGCCGGCGTCGTCCCATTCGGCCCTGGTGCGGAACAGTCCGTACCCGTCGACCCCGTCGGGTCCCTCGTGCAGCACCACCCGTCGCTCGGTGGCTTCGCCCCGGTGGGCCTTGGGGTCGACAAGTACGTACCGCCACCACCTGTCGTCGCGGGCCGACCAGCCGGGACGGCCGGCGCGGACCCGGTCGTACACCCGGGCGAGATCGCCCTGCCGGCCTGCCGGCCGGTCCAGACGCAGGTGACCCTCGTCCGGCGTCGGTGGCGGTAGCCGCAGTTCGGTGGTCTCGCCGGAGACGTGGTAGCGCTGTGTGGCCAGACCGTAGCCGAACTGGGGATAGATTCGGCCCTCACTGGCCCAGAGCACCGTGATCGGCTCCCGGTGATTGTCGTAGATCTGACGCAACTGCTGGTGCATCATGGCGGTGAGCAGCCCTCGACGCCGGTGGGTGGGTGCCACCCCGACCAGACTGACATGCGCCGCGGGGATCGCTCCGCCGGGCACGCCCAGGTCCCGGGTGTACGCCGTGGCACTGGCCACCAGCTCCGTTCCGTCCCTCACCAGCAGTGTTCGTTCTGGTTCGAAGATCGCGCGTTCGGCCTCGTGGGCCTCGGAGTCGACGCTGTGGTGGAACAGGGCGCCGAGGAACTGGCCGATCTCGTCGTAGTCCTCGGCGTGGGCAGCCACGAGGGGCAGGGTGGAGGTCGTCACCATGCGTGTCTAGTCGATCCATGCGGGTGCGGCGAGCTATTTGCGCGATGGCTACCCTCGAAGTCTCCAGCGGAGTTCGGGGGCACCGCCGGTGAAAGGGAGGGAAACGACATGGCCGAGCAGACGCAGCCGTGGGCGGAGCGGACCGTCGAGGTGCCGCCGCAGTTCGACGGCGGGGTGCCGTCGCCGCGAGACCCGTACCGCCGGGGGGTGGCCCAGGTCGCTGCCCGGGCGCCAGGTACCGAAGCGTTCCCGACGGTGGAGCACGAGCCCACCGGCACCGGCTGGCCTGGTGAGCCGGCGCCCCGCCAGCCGCTGAGTTGGCACGTGGCCCGTTTGAAGCGCGGTGGCGAGTGGAGCTTCGCGGGGGTCCTGTTCGCGTTCGTCTGTTGGGGGATCTGGGCGATCTCCGGTGGTGGTGACCTCGTCGGCCCGACCGTGATCTTCGGGGTGAGCCTGTTGGTCGCGGCGGGGCTGTTCACGCTGGCCCGGCTGCTCGGCCGGGTGGTGTTGGAGCGGCAGCTGGGCAGGATCCGGCGTACCGCCCGGGGTGCCCACCTGGTCACGGCGGTGTTCCTGACCGTGCTCGGTGTCGCTTTCCTGCGGCAGACGCAATGGATCATGGATGCCTGGAACTGGTTGATCAACTAGGACATCGTCTGGCCGGCGCTGCGGGAAACACGCGAAGTGCCGGTTCCCGGGCGGACCGACTTGTCGGCCGGCCCGCCCGGGAAATGGCCGCGTGGCACCGCGACCGAGGTCGTCACTCCACCAGGACGGCGGCTTGCTTACCCCGCCAGGCGCGATTCATCCCCCACCCGGACACGCTCAGGCGTCGAGGTACGCGAGCACGGCCTGTCGAGTTCGGGAAGCAGGTCGGCGGTCCGGCCAGGGTCCAGCGGTTCCAGTCTCAGAAGATGCAACGGCAGGCACGAGCACCTCATGATCATCGGGCTTAGGCACCACGATGATCACGAAGCTCGTACCTGCCCTGCTATGCACCTCAACCCGTCACAACCCGACCAGCCGCACGACCCCGGAACTTGCAACCGCCCCGGAGTTGCGGTCCCCTCATACCGCAACCCACAAACCGCGCCGCACCGTTGGGGTACCGGTCAGTCAGCGCTGGTGGTGGCCCGCCGGGCCGCCGATGCGCGCCTACCCGTCCTCATCCTCAATACGAATACCGGCCGCCCGCGCAAGCCCATACGACAGAGTCATCAAGTCGGTATGGTGAACGGCCGCCCCCTTCCAATTGGAAAGATCACCCACTCCCACCAAGTTGCAGCCGCGGAACCGCGCCCCTTCCATTGATGCATGATGGAATACTGCTCCGGTCAGATCGCAATCCCGAAACACTGCACCGCTCAGGTCGGCATTGGTAAAGTCGGCACCACTCAGATTGCATTCCACGAAGCTCACCGCAGCAAACTTCGTCATCCGCCATGACGACAAATCTGCACGACACTCCGCAATAGCGACATCTCGCACCACGCCATCAGCCCAGTTCAAGCCCGTCATCCTGCACTGAGAAAGCTGAACTCGGGTCATACTTCCACCGTCAGCGCGCAGATTCGCCAAGCTCGAATCCGTGACCAGGCAGTCCGTCATCGTCACCTGATCCAGACGACAGCCGGATAGATCCGCTCCCCGGAACCGGCACTGGGAAAACGTCATCGAGTCAGCGTCCTGTCCGGCCAGGCTCAGACTGCAGAACGCGGTGCCCGCCAGTTCTGACTCTGGCTCCAGCTCGACCGCGTCAAAGAGCACCACCCCGGACGGCGGAAGGGGACTCCGGGGCTCTCTCGCCTTGCGGGCGGCGGGGGAGCGGGGAGTAGATACACGTCGGGGTGACATGGCCTCCAGCCTAGACTCTGACGCCCCGATCGCCAGGGGTCGAAACGCCGTTCTCAAACGGTGCGAGAAACACCGACTGCCTCGGCCTTGCCGCCGATAGGTAGCTATCGGTAGCGCCAGGGCGATGACGACGCGAGGTCGAAGCCCCGTAGACCTCGACGAACCTTTCGTACGGCTCTCTGGGTCACCGGAGCGCATGGCGCTGCCACCAGGTCAGCGTCGTCGAGGTCGCCGCGATAGGTTCGTGTCACGTCTCTGGGTTCGTCCGTCGATCCCCGGTTGGCGTCCGGCGGGAAGATTTCGGGGGTGATCCCTACCAGACAATCGTCCTGATCGCACGGAAGTGAAGTTCAAAAGGTATCTGAGCAGGTAAGAACGTGGAACCGGCGACGGGGATCGAACCCGTTGCCGCTTGCCGCACAAGGAAGTCCCGTCCGTCGACCGTCAGCAGCACCGGATCACCCTGCGCGTGGCCGGGCCGCAGATGCTCCGGCTGCAAGCCCGGCTGAGGTTCACGAGACACGGCCGCTTCGAGGCCGTGGACGCTGGAGATCAGCGACCGCGCGCCAACTCCTCGACCTCGGCGAAGCTCACGACGCGGTCACACTCATCATCGGTCAGCTTGTTGACCAGAGCCTTGCCGGCCTGAGCCTGCCGGGTGGTGGGCAGCGCACCGGCAACAAGGTCCGGCAGCGCCAACTCATAACCCACCCGGGCCCTGGGCGAATAGCGATGACGGGTACGCGCCACCGCACTCGCCACCCGCACGGCATGCTCATTGCCTGGCGGCACATGCCGTCGGTCGACCTCACGGGCACCGAACCGCATCCGATGATGGAACTCGCACGTCTCGCACGTGGCTGGTCCCTGGGTCAATGCCACGTAGCCTAAGTTGATCTTGGCGGTGGCTGGACCCGGTAGATGTGGATGGTCGGTGGCCGGTCGTGGCGGATGCTGGCCGGTTCGTCGGGTTTCTTGACCCGGTACTGGTTGT
>NZ_JAASAD010000022.1 GCF_012726175.1 Micromonospora sp. HNM0581 | reverse complement strand
TGGACCATGCGCTGGAAGGCACCCCTGAACGCCTTCCAGGTCGCCTTCGAGGGCCGACTCACCCCGGCCAACGACTGACCACCTCAACAACCAAGATCAGCCGTTAACTTGACAGACCCGGCATCGGCGGCCTGGCCCGCCATCCCACCGTCGAGCTGCTCGCCGGCCTGATACGCGACCGCCTGCCCGCCGGCGTCGACGACCCGGTCGTGCCGCTGCGGGAGGTGCTGGGCGGGCCCCGGCTGGTGCTCCTGCCCCCGGCGTCGGGGTCGGCACTCGCCTATATTGGGCTGAGCCGGGAACTCGATCCCGCCCTATCCGTGCTCGGCTTCCACGCACCGGGCCTCGGCGCGGTGCCGCCGCGCACGGTGCCCGGCTTCGTGCGGAAGCTTTCAACCTGGGTGCAGCGACTGCCGGACGATGGGCCGGTGGTCCTCGCGGGCTGGTCCTTCGGTGGGATCCTGGCTTACGAACTCGGCGTGGTGCTGGAGCGGCTCGGCCGGCCCCCCGGCGGGGGTGGTACTGCTCGACAGCTGGGTTCCCCGGCCCGGCGAGGTGAGCGACCCGGAGCACGATCCGCTCGCGGTGCTCAGGTCGGCGGGCCATCTCCCCGATGGGCTGCCCCCCACGGACCTGCGCGCGCTGTCCCGGATGGTCGCCGCGACAACTGAGGCGTTCCGAGAATACCGGCCGAGCCGAGGAGCACGTTTCCCCGTCCACCTGCTCCGCGCGGCTCAGGGCTATCCCGCAGCGGTCGACGGTGGCTACGACGAAGAGCGCGGCTGGTTCGGGATGGCCATCCCCCGGCTGACGGTCAGCGACCTGCCCGCCGACCATTTCTCCTTGCTCCTCCCCCCGCAACTACCAGAAACGGCACTCCAGATGTCGCGGGTCGTCCGCGGCATCGTCGGACCGATTGAACCCTAGGAGCTCCGATGACGTCACCGAAGAAAGCACTGCAGAGCGACGGCGTCGTGTTGCTGCGCGTGGGCGAGTACCCGTACAGCACCGAAGAGATCGATGAGCTGATCGAGCTCTGCCTGACCCTCCCACACCCGAAAGGGCTGGGCGAGGAGAATCGGGTGGGGGTCGGGCGGATTCTGGTCGATCCGGTCGACATCGTCCGGGCCGAGATGGGCCAGCAACTGCCCGAGGTCGAGGCGCCGGAGACCGCCCGGAAGATCCTCGACATCGCCGCGTCCAAGAAAGCCATGGAATTCTGGGCCGACTGCTTCGGCCTGGAGGAGGCCCGGCTGCGACGGGCCCAAACCAACTTTCTCTATCCGGGCGGGGAAGTCGGCTTCCACAACGACCACGAGTCGAATCCAAACTACCGGATCAGTATCGTGATCGGGCTGAGCGACGATTACACAGGTGGCGATTTCATCGCCCGGGTCACCCCGGACGATGAGCGCCGGATTCGGGTGAACCGGGCGGAGATCCTGGTGGCGAAGCCGGAGCTGCAGCACGCGGTGAGCGAGGTCAAGTCCGGTAAGCGCATGTCTCTGATTCTGTTCATGTCCTGAGCACCTGGGTCACCGGCGGCGCTGCGCCCCGGCTGCCGGTGACCTTCCCCGCCGTCAACCGAAGGGACCTTCATGCAAGGCGACAACATGGTGATCCACCGGGCGGTTTCGCGGCTGCCCCTTGCGTGGGACACCCTGGCCACGGGCACGGAGTTTCATCTCTGCAGGGCCTGGCTGGCGGCGGCGGAACTCACCCTTCCGGATGAACCCTGCTACATCACCCAGCCCGGCACCTATCCCGAGGGGGCTGCGGTGGGCTACGTAACGAGGCGGTCGGCTGCCTCCGATCGCGACAGCCTCAACCGCAACACCCGAGTCGACCACCTCCTCGCGGCTGCCTTGGGCAATGGACGACGAGAGTTCCTGGACAAGGTCCTGCCCAGCCTCTCCTGCGGGGGCTGGACGCTTGTCAACTCGACGATGCTGCTGCGCCCCGGCCTCGATCCAGACCGGCGCCGATCGGTGCGCGCCGAGCTGCTCGCCGCGCTGCAGAGTTGTGCCGTAGGTGCGGGCGCCCGGTCGATGAACTTCCCCTACGTCGAGGACCACAACGAGGAGCTCCGGGAGCTGCTCCTGGGCGAGGGTTTTCTTCCCTTTCCTGTCGGGGCGCATTCCGCGATCACCGTGTCCTGGAATTCCTTCGCCGGCTACCTGGCCCACCTGCCCAAGAACCGCCGGAGTTCGGTGCGCAGCGAGCTTGCCCGGCTAAGCGACGCGGGCGTGCGCTACCGTGTGGCCGGCTTGGACGAGGAGCTGGCCGAACGCCTCGTGCCGATGGGCGCCGCCACGGTGGAGCGGCATCAGGGCACCGTCGACGTCGACGGCATCCGCGCCCGGCTGCTCCAGCTAGCCCAGATGGGCAGCCGGGTCGTGCTGGCCGAGCACGACGGTGTCGTCCGCGGCTTCGGCGTGATCATCATCTGGAAGGGACAGATGTACGCGAGAATGGTCGGCTTCGACTACGACTTCCAGCAACGCCTACCCCTCTTTTTCGGCGTCATGTACGAGCAGATTCGATTCGCCATCGAGAACGGCATCGGCGTCATCGAATACGCGACCACCGCCGAGCGTGCCAAGGCCTTCCGCGGCGCCCGGATCATCGGGCAGAACGGCTTCATCAAAGTATTCGACGGGGCCGACGCCGACACGCTGTCGGTCCTGCTGGCAGCCCCTCGCGACGACGAATCGGCGGCGCGCAGGGCATGACCAGAACGACGCTCACCCGTCCGGATCGCCCTGGGCATGCGAACGGTGACATTCGGCGTCCGCTCGCCTCCCTCTACCTGGCGGCGACGGTCCTCTCCCTTGGCCGTGGGGCGTGGTTCACCTGCTGGGCAATGTTCCTGACGCGGTTCGCGGGCCTCTCCACGACCGAGTTCGCGATCGGCATCACGGTCGCGGGCGTCGTGGGCCTTGCCCTCGGCGGACCGGCCGGATATCTCGCCGACCGGCTCGGTGTACGCGAGACGCTGACGGTGATCGGTGCGGTGCAAGGGCTCGCCGTCTGCTCGTTCGCTTTCACGCGGCAGTTCTGGGTCCTCGCCGCGATCACCTGCCTGGTCGTCGGCGCGGAACGCACGGCACCGGCCATTCGGATCGCCCTCATCGCCGGCCTAACCAGCGGCGAGCAGCGGCTGAACAGCCTCGCCACGGCTCGCTCGCTGACACAGAGCGGGATGGTGGTCGGCGCGCTGCTCGGTGCGCTGGTCCTGTCCCTCGACAACCGCCCCGCGTACGTGTCCCTCGTTTTCGGCTACGGCGCCGCCTGCTTCTGCTTCACCCTGCTGCTGACCCACGTCCCGCACGTGGCGTCGCTTCGGGACCGAAAAGTCCGGCGCAAGGCTCTGGCGGTACGCGACCGGCCCTTCCTCGCCATCTGCGGCTTCAACGGCATGCTGGCCCTCAGCTGGGCCCTGCTGGACGTGGGGCTGCCGCTGTGGATCAGCGCGCACACCGACGCGCCCCGCTGGATCATCGGCGTGCTCATCGGCGGCAACGCCGTCGCCGTCGTCGCCCTGCAACGGCGTGCGGTCCGGCACGCCGACCGGGTTGCGACGGCGGCCCGGATGGGGCTCTGGTCGGGCTTGGCGCTCGCGGCGTCGTGCCTCGTCTTCGCGGCCTCCTATCTCCGGTCGGGCACCGTGGTCGTCGCCGTACTTGCGGTCGCAGCGGCCGTCCACGTCGCTGGCGAGCTCGGCTTCGTCAGCAGCGGCTTCGGCCTTTCGGTCGCGCTGGCCCCCGACGACGCCCACGGCGAATATCAAGGCATGCTCGGCATGGCACAGTCCGGGGCGCTGATACTGGCGCCCGGTCTGCTAACGGTGCTGCTGGTCGACTGGGGCGTCGGCGGCTGGTTTGTGCTCGCCGCGCTCTTCCTTGCCGGCGGCGTCGGAACACTACGCTCCGCCGCCTGGGCGCAGCGCCAACACGTTGAACGGATCGGGGAGGGAGCCTGATGCCCACCATTGAGTTCTTCGGCTACGACGCCGAGGAGCGCGCCCGGATGGAGCAACGGGTGCGTGAGCGGCTGGTCAGCGAGGACTTCCGCATCGACTGCGTCTTCGTGGCGGGCCAGCCGACCGTCGTCCGCGACTGGCGGGGTCAAACGCTGCCGTTCGTCCGGGTGAGCACTCGCTCGAAGCAGCGCGCGGCCCGCTTCAAGGAACTGTTCGCCGCCGTCTGCGACCTTGAGGTCGTGCGCATCGACTTCCAGCCGCAGGGCCGCCCTCAGCCCGCTCCTTGATCCTGAAGCCGCTGGAAGTCGTACGACTCCCTGTGGGGGTTTCCGGGGGGTGATTCAAAATCGCATAGACAACAGTTAAGGCCCCGACCAGCGTTCTTGCTGGTCGGGGCCTTATTGATGTGGAGCTGAGGGGATTTGAACCCCTGACCCCCTCGATGCGAACGAGGTGCGCTACCGGTCTGCGCCACAGCCCCTCCGCCGGTCGACCGGCGCTGGTCCCACCCGGCTGTCACCGGGCGGGCCGGCGACAAGGCTAACAGGTCGAGCACTCCCGCCGCGAACCACCCTGCCCACCGGCTCATTCAAGATCGGTGCAGTCTTCCTGGGAGTGCTGCCGCTGATCGGCTCAGGGCCACCCGTTCTTCCGGAGGATGTCGCCGGGCGGGAGCAACGAGGGCCGGGCATGGGCCGTGGTCAGGCGGTGTGGGAGCCGGGGCCGGTCTCGTAGGGGCGACCGCGTAGGCCGCCGGCACGGCGGTAGGAGACCGACCCGCCGTTGGCGGCCTGCGGCAGGTCCGACGGGCGGTCCAAACCCATCGCACTGCGTCGGACGGACTCCCGCTGGGCAGCCAGGCGGCGCTGCGCCTCCCGGCGGGCCACCGCCCGACGGGCCTGCTCCCGGCGTACCTCGGCCTGGCGGGCGGCCAGCCACGCGGCCTCGCGGGCCAACGCGAGGCGTCGTCGGCGGTCCGCCACCGCTCGGGCACGTAGGTGGCCGACGTACACCAGCAGCAGGGTGGCGGTGACGCCGAAGCTGACCCAGAATCCGGGCCCCACGACCAGCACCCCGACCAGTTCGACGGCGTTGAGCAGCACCAGTGCGGCCAGAACCCGGCGACGGCGGTAGATGGCAGGGGTGTGGTGACGACGCCGGTCGGGGCGACGACGTGGGCGGCTCGCACCTGCCGACGCGGCGCGTAGGCGGCTGGGCCTGCCGGAACGTCGGGGCGCTGCGCGCCCGGACGCCACCTCGGTCGGGGGGGCTTCACCCGCAGGGCCGCCGGGTGTGCCGTCATCGGTGTCACCGCTGGCACGTGAACGCGTCGCCCGGTCCGAGGATCCGCCTGAGCCGGGCGGTGTGGACATCGAGCGGCGCGGGGCGGGAGGGCCGGAGACCGGGGCGGTCGGTTCCCCCGAACCGGACACACCGTTGAGCGTGATCACCAGGGTGCGGGCGGGGTTGACGGGCTGCCGGCCGGGGACAGTGCGACGGCGTCGGCGGCGCTGGAGCACCCGCGCCGTCGACTGCGCCCGCTCCGCCACCAGCCGCTCGGCGGCGTCGTACCGGCGAACCAGCGCCGGAGCGAGGGCGAGCAGACCGGCGGCGGCGAGGACGGCGAGGAGCACCGAGGTCGGCACCCTCACCCCTCCCGTCACCAGGTTCGGAGCAGGCATCGACCGGCCGCAGGATCTTCCACCGACCGGCGCCGGCGAGGTGAATCATGCGGGGCGGGCAGCGCCTGCCGCAGCTTGCAGTTACCTGAGGTTACGGGGCGCCCTCGCCGGAACTGCTACGCCGCGCCGATCCCGCACGTGGGACGGCTCACGGGGTTCGGGCGCGCAGCCGGTGCCAGCGGGCCAGCAGGCCGCCTTCGGCGGCAATCTCCTCGCTGGTCAGGGCATAGCCGATGTGGTCGCGCCAGGCACCGTCGATATGCATGTAGCGCGCATGGTACGCCTCCTCGCGGAAGCCCAGCTTCTCCACCACCCGACGGGAGGGCTGGTTTTCGGGGCGGATGTTGACCTCGATCCGGTGCAACCCGCCTGGGCCGAAGGCGTGGTCGACGGCCAGCGCCAGCGCGGTGGGGATGACCCCTCGGCCGGCAACCTGCCGATCCACCCAGTAGCCGACGTACCCGGAGCAGAAGGCCCGCCGGACGATGTTGCCCACGTTGATGTGACCGACCAGCTGTTCCACCCCGTCGGAGTGCAGACACACCGCGAAGGGCATCCCTTCGCCGGTACGCGCCGAGCGCCGCTGGTCTCGGTATACCCAGCGGAACGTCGCCGGGGAGTTCACCTCGTCCCAGTCGCCGGGTACCGACGATTCCCAGGGGGCCAGCCACTCCCGGTTGGCCCGACGCACCTGTGACCAGGCCACCGCGTCCGACCGCCGGTACGGCCGCAGCAGCACCGGTCCGTCGGTGAGCACCACTGGCCAGCCAGGAGCCCGTCGGAACACCGAACCTCCACTCCCGAGCGTCACCGTTGGGTCACCGGCGACGGTCGAGCAGCAACACGTCGACGGTGGAGCCGGCGGCGGCTGCGGTCACCCGTTCGCCGAGAACGAGAAGTCCGTTCGCCTCTGCCAGGCCGGAGAGCGTGAACGGGCCGCCGTTGAGCGGCTGGACAGTGTAACCCCCGCCGCGCCGCTCAGCGACGTGCGCGGGCCGGAACTCACGCAGCCCGGCCGGCGAAGATACGGTCTCCAGCAGGTGCGCCCGCACGCTGGGACGAAACACCGGTTCAGCGCCGGCCAGCAGATTGATCGCAGGCCGGGCCAGCACCTCGAAGCCGATCATCGCGGCCCCCGGGTCGCCCGGTAGACACACCACAGGCACCTCCTCGGCCCCGACCGTGCCGAAGCCGAGGGCGGTACCCGGGTAGAGCGCCACGTCGGTGAAGGTGACCGGACCGGACCGGTTGCCCTCCCGACGCGACAGGATACGGCGAACCATGTCGCCCGGCCCGGTGCCGGTACCCCCGGTCGTGATGATCAGATCAGCTCGCAGGGTCTGGTCCTCCAACAGCCCGCGCAGCCCCTCCGGATCGTCGTCGCAGATGCCCACCCGGTAGGCCAGCGCTCCCGCCTCCGCCGCCGCGGCGGTCAGGGCGTGCGAGTTGGCGTCCACGACCTGACCGGGCTGGCTGCCCCGACCCACGTCGACGAGTTCGTCGCCGGTGGCCACGATCACCACCCGGGGGCTCGGACGCACCACCACGTGACCGATGCCGGTGGCGGCCAGCACCGCCACCAGTGCCGGCGAGACGTAGGTGCCGCAGCGGGCGAGTAGCGCACCGGCGGCCACCTCCTCGCCCGTTCGACGGACCCCGTACCCCCGTTTCGGGACCCGGAAGATTTCCACCGCCGCCATGCCCTGGTCGGTCCACTCCACCGGCACGACAACCTCGGCGCCGATCGGCAGCGGTGCGCCGGCCGCCACCGAGAAACACGAACCGGGGGTGAGCCGGACCGGCCGCCAACTCGCCGCACCGAGATCACCGACGACATTGAGCCGTACGGTGCGACCGCCTGGCCGACTGGACTGGGCCGGGACGTAACCCACGCCCCGGCCCCCGGCCACGATGTCCTCCCAGCGCGCGGCGTACCCGTCGACGGCCGCCTGGTCGAAGGCCGGGAACGAGTGCGGGGCGACGACGTCCTCGGCGAGGACGTTGCCGTACGCCTGGGTGAGGTCGAGGTCGAGCGGAGGCAGCGCGCGTAACCTGCGCAGCACACTGCCCAGGTAGTCGGCGAGCGGCGTCAACCCGTTTTCGGCCGCCTCGGCGTCGGCCGTCGCGGTCATGTACTGGGACCGCCCGACGCGTCGGAGTTGACGAACTCGACCAGCCACTTGCGGAACTCGCCACCGATGTCCTCGCGGTCCACGGCGATCTGGACCACGGTCTGCAGGTAGCCCAGCGGCATTCCGGTGTCGTAGCGGATGCCACGGTAGACGATGGCGTGCACCGGGGTGCCCTCGGTCCGCAGGATCTCCATCGCGTCGGTCAGCTGGATCTCTCCGCCGCTGCCCGGTCGCGTCCGGCGGATCGCGTCGAAGATCTTGCCGGGCAACACGTACCGGCCGAGTACGGCGAGATTGCTCGGGGCGTCCTCCGGCTTCGGCTTCTCCACCATGCCGGTCACCTTC
The DNA here is from genome assembly GCF_012726175.1 of Micromonospora sp. HNM0581. Lineage (GTDB taxonomy): Bacteria > Actinomycetota > Actinomycetes > Mycobacteriales > Micromonosporaceae > Micromonospora. The sequence goes on along the minus strand of NZ_JAASAD010000022.1, from coordinate 49,700 downwards.
ACGACCTCGCCGACGTCGGCGAGGTCGGGCTCGGCCGGCTCGACGGAGGCGATCCCGTACCGTTTGGTCTCCGCCGGGTCGACCTCGAAGAACGCGAGCACCACTCCACCTGTACGCGCTTGAAGGTCCAGCATGGCGGGTAGCAGCGGCTCGCTGCGGTTGACGAACTCGTCGCCGAGCAGTACCGCGAACGGCTCGTCTCCGACGTGCGACTCGGCGTACCCGACGGCGTGCCCGAGACCGAGCTGTTCCGGTTGGCGACAGGTGTAGATGGACGCCAGCTCCTCTGTCCGCTTGACGGCGGCGAGCAGGTCGGGCTTCTCTGCCAGCCGATCCTCCAGATCAGGGCGACGGTCAAAATGGTCGACCATCGATGTCTTGCCACGTCCGGTGATCAGCAGGACGTCGCCGATGCCCGCCTGGGCGGCTTCCTCGACGATGTACTGCAACACCGGCCGGTCGACGACCGGCAACAGTTCCTTGGGGATGGCCTTGGTGGCCGGCAGGAACCGGGTGGCCAGGCCGGCGGCCGGGATGACGGCCTTGACGGCACGGGGACGGCCGGTGGCGGTGGCCGCTGAGGGGTTCGCTGAGTGCTCCGACATGTCGCGAGACTATCGGCCATGGCCCTGCCGCGGCGGGTGAGGACCGGAAGACGCGCCGCCCACCGGATCGGTTCTGCCGGTGCCGGTGCCGGCACGGTCGGGAGGTCAGGTCCCGGCCGTCGGGTCGCCGGTGGCGATCGGGATCTCGGGCCCGGCCCGGGGAAGTCCGTCGGCGGGACTACGAGCCTCCACCGGCACCGGTACCTCACGGATCGGCGACGGCTGCCGGGCCGGCGCCAGCCGCCAGGTGTCCCGGCTCGCGGTCTTCGCCGCATAGAGCGCCTCGTCCGCCGCCGCCAGTACCTGCGGGCCGGTGTCGGCGTGGTCGGGGAACACGGCGATGCCGATCGAGACGGTCATCGCAATCATTTCGCGGACACCGGTGTGCCCCACCACCGTCACCGGGCTGTCGCGGACGGCCGCACCGAGCCGGTCGGCGACGATCGTCGCGCCACGGGCGTCGGTCTCCGGCAACAGCACCACGAATTCTTCGCCGCCCCGGCGGAAGGCCAGGTCCACCTCGCGGATCTCGCCGCGTACCCGCCGGGCGAACTCTGCCAGCACGGTGTCCCCGGCGGCGTGCCCGTAGGTGTCGTTGACGCGCTTGAAGCGGTCCAGGTCCAGGGCGAGGACGCTGACCATGCGGCCGAACCTGCTGGCCCTCTCCACCTCGCGGCGCAGCGACTCGCGTAGGTAGCGGTAGTTCCACAGCCCGGTCAGCGGATCGGTCAGTGACAGCCGTTGTGCCTCCTCGTGTACGCGTACGTTGTCCACGGCGACCGCCGCGTGCCGGGCGAAGGTGCGCAGCGTGGCCAGGTCGTCGTCGTCGAACTCCTCCCCACCCAGGCGGTCGTAGAGGGCCAGCACACCCAACACCACCTCCGGCTGCCGGCCCGGGGGGTCGACCGCCGACGCCTCCCCGCCGGTCGCGTCGGGCGCGGCGAACGGCACCGCGATGTACGTCCGACAACGCGGCTCGTCCGGGGCGGTACTCGTTGGCTCCGCCCGCCCCCGGCGGGGCTGACCGGTCGCCGCGACCGCGCCGACCACCCCGCTGCCCACCGGCACCCGCAGCGGCGCGGAACCGGGCCCGTACTCGTCGAGCCCTGCGCTGCACCGGGCGACGAGTTGCTCACCCTGCTCGATGAGCAGCACGGTTCCCCCCCGGGCTCCGGTCGCGGCGAGCGCGCTGTGCAGGATCACCCGCAGGATCCGGGGTAGATCGTGGGTGCTGGCCAGGGTGTCGCCGAGCACGGCGAGGTGCCCGCGCAGCTGGTCCCGGCTGCTGGCCAGCGCCGCCAGGTAACCGCCTGTCTCGCGGGTCATCCGGTTGAAGGCGACGGCCAGCCGACCGACCTCGTCTCTGCTGCGTACCGGTACCCGGGCGGTGAGATCGCCGGTTGCCACCCGGTCCGCGGCACCGGCCAGTTCCGCGAGGGGCCGGGTGGTGACCCGGGCCAGTCGCCAGGCGGCGGCCACCCCGAGTGCGGCAGCCATCAGCACCACGGCGACCAGCGCCGCGTGCAGACCGGGTGGCTGGTCGCTGGGTACCGAGAGCACCAGGGGTAGCGGCTGCCCGGCAGCGGGGCCGGTACGGCGCACATAGCGACCGTCAATGGTGCCGGTGACATGCCCGTCGTGCAGCGAGGCCGCAGCGGCGAGCACCGCATCCCGACCGTTGCCGGACTCGGTGGTGTGGGCCACCCGCACGGGCGCGTCCCCGTCGAGCAGGGTCACCGCCACCCCGGTCACCGCGGCGAGACGAGTGACGAACGCCGGGTCGACCGGCTGGGCGGCGGTGACCGTACCCAGTGCCGATCCGTCGGCGTCATGCAGCTGTACCCGCACCACGAGAGCGTGTACCGGTCCGCCGGGTACGGCCTGCGCAGCGCAGTCCCGCCAAGGCGCCGGGGGCTGCTCGGGGGTGGCATAGCTGACGCGGCCGGTCACGTCGGTGACGAGCACTGCGGTGGCCAGCCCCCGGCTGACCACCTGCGCGGCAGTTCCAGCGTGGTCGATGGTGACGGCGACCGCATCGGCGGCTGCCCGTAGCTGCTGGCAGAGGGCGTCGATCGAGGTACGTACGGACGTGGTGGCCACCGCCAGTCGCTCGGTGGCACGGCTGCGGTCGACCGCCGCTACGGTGGAGGCGACGAAGACGGCACCGAGCAGCACCGGGCCGAACGCCACCGCCAGGAAGGCTGCGGTCAACCGCCCGCGTAGCGTCAACGCTTCCCCTTCCCCCCGGAAGTTGCGCGACCGTCGCCTGCGATGCTGACACAGAGCAACGACGAGACCAGCGTTGCGTGAGGAGTGTTGCGTGCCGGAATTTGCGGAAGGCGCGGAAGTTGCGCATGACATGAAGCGGGCCACCAGGATCGGGCTGCTCGCGGGGCGCCGCGCCCGCACCGGAGCGGAACGCGCTGCCGCAGCGGCACGCGTCCAGGCCGAGCTGACTTCTCTGGTCCGTCGGCTGCGGCCGGCACGGATGACCGCGTACGCCCCGGTCGGCGAGGAGCCAGGCGGACCCGACCTACCGGCGGTGCTCGCCGATGCGTTACCGGCCGGGGCGGACCTGCTGCTACCGGTGCTCCGTGACGACCTCGACCTGGACTGGGCCGTCTGGGAGGGGCCGCGTGCGATGGTCGCCGCCGGGCGCGGCATCCGCGAGCCGGCCGGGCCCCGGCTGGGGGTGACCGCCGTCGGCACCGCCGAACTGGTGGTGGTTCCCGCACTGGCGGTCGATCGACGGGGGATTCGCCTGGGTCGCGGCGGCGGGTCGTACGATCGCGCCCTGATCCGGGTGCCGGCCACGGTACTCACGGTGGTGCCGTTGTACGACGGTGAGCTGCTGGCCGTGCTGCCGGCCGAGCCGCACGACCAGCCGGTACGGGCGGTGATCACTCCGGACGACGGTCTGCTGCCCCTCCCGGGTGTCGTGCCCCACACTTCCGCTGGACGAACCGGGGGCCGATGACGCACCATTGGCACTCGAATACGTCGAGTGCCAATCGGCTGTGCCAGATCCGGAGGAGAACGTGCCCACGTACCAGTACGCCTGCACCGCGTGCGGTCACCAGCTCGAGGCGGTCCAGTCCTTCTCTGACGAGCCGCTGACCGACTGCCCGGCGTGCGAGGGACGACTACGCAAGCTGTTCAACTCGGTCGGCATCGTCTTCAAGGGCTCAGGCTTCTACCGCACCGACTCCCGGTCCTCCGGCTCGGACACCACGCCGAACGGTTCCAGCGGCAAGTCGGAGTCGTCGACCAGCTCGACCTCCTCGACGTCCCCGTCGAGTGATTCCGGCTCGTCGGGGTCAGGATCGTCGGGGTCCGCGAACGGATCGTCCGGCAAGTCGTCGGGCGGAACTTCCGGCGGCGCGAGCAAGGCGACGGCAGCCAGCCCATCCTGACCGGCCACAGGTGCGTCGGCGGCGGGCAAGTGGGTGGCTACACTCAGTCCCAGTGCGGCGGGCGTTCGGCGATCAGCCAGTCGTCGTTGCCGCCGGCCCGCTCGCCCCACCCATGATCCGTGTCGTCCGCGGTCTGCTCCGGCAGCACCACGAAGTCGTCGGTCAACTCGACCGAGCGATCGTCGTCGCCCCGCGCATCACGTTCGCTGGTGCTCACGAGCGGCAAGGCTAACGCAGCGGTGGCTGGCGACGACCGAATGTCGCGGAGCGTTCCAGGCCCGTACGCAGTCAGTACCGCTACCACCGTCCGGGCCGACGCGGGTCCAGGCGCGGTCTCACGGTGCGGCAATGCGGTGGTTGGTAGCGTCGGACCTCGTGACGATGCCCCCACCTGGTCTGGATCCGGACGATCCGTGGCGCCGACCCGATCCGGGTGACGCGGCCCCGAACGGCGAGACCGTACGGGGCCCCGAAGACGTCGCCTCGGGCGGGGCGAGCGGCTACCACGGACCGCCACCCACCACCGCTCCTGCGCCCGGTTGGCGGCCTCCGGTGCATCTGCAGCCGACGCCGCCCCGCCAGCTCCCGCCCCAGGACATGAGTGGTCTGGACACCCAGGAGCAGCGAGCACAGCAGGTCACCTTGGCTGTCGGTGCGGTCGCCGGAACCGTTCTGGTGGTGCTTGCCTGTCTGCTCGGCGCCCGGTTGCTGTTCTGAGCAGGCGATCGGCCCCCCGCATGGGCGGCGGTGTTCGCGGTGTCGGTCAAGTTCTACTCGTAGGTGTTACCCCAGACCATCTCCGCACCCGAGTGGCCGCTGAGCCAGACGTAGACGAGCGCTGCGACGCCCAGCCCGAGCACCACTACCGACAGCAACACCGGCACCCAGCCAGGCAGTTTCGGCGCCCGGGGGTGGTTGCTCGTCGCGACCAACAGCAGGATGACCGCCAGGCCGAGTCCCAGCGTCACGCGAAACAGCACTTCGCCTTGGGCGGCATGCTCATTGATCTTGTCGAGGATCTCGCCGGAGAAACCCCGGGCGATCTGCCGGGCCTGCAGCGCCTCGCCGGATCTTGCGGCGACCCACGCGGTGATCGGAGCGACCACCGCCAGGACCGCCACCGCCCAGTCCAGCCGGCCACGGAACCTCGGCAGCACGATGTATCCCACGGCGAGCAGCACCAGCAGCGGCACGAAGACCACGACGGCGTGCACGACCAGCACGTGCAGGGGTAGGCCGAGCGCCGTCTCGAACATCAGCACCTCCGAGAGTGATCGTGGGTGTCAGCGTACGACGAGTGTGATCCGCCGACGTCCTGTTGCTCCACACGCAGCTCCGACCGCACCGGTTCAAGTCGACCGCGTGGCACCCTTGACCTGTGAATGTTCTCGACGTCGGCCTGTTCGGTCCAGATTCGGTCACCTGGAAGCTGCACCAGGAGCCGATCCTGCTCGTCGCCGGTCTACGTTCGCTCTACCTGCAGGCGTTGCATCCACGGGCCATGGCCGGGGTGGCCCAGAACAGCAACTACCGTCAGGACGCCTGGGGACGGCTGATCCGCACCGCCGAATACGTGGGCACCATCGTCTACGGCACCACCGAGGAGGCGGAACAGGCCGGACAGCGGTTACGGCGGCTGCACGCCCGGATGACCGCACTCGACCCGACCACCGGCGGGCGGTTCCGAATCGACGAGCCGGATCTGCTCCGCTGGGTGCACGTGACCGAGGTGGAGTCGTTCCTCGACACCGCACGACGAGCCGGTGTGCCACTGGACGCCGACGAGGTGGACCGCTACTACACCGAGCAGCGACGTGCCGCCGCCCTGGTCGGGCTGGCCCCGGAAAGCGTTCCCGGTACCGCTGCCGGGGTGGCCCACTACTACCAGCGGGTCCGACCCGAGTTGCGGATGACGCGGGAGGCTGCCGAGACCGCGCTGTTCCTGACCGCACCACCGCTGCCATGGAAGCTCGGTCTGCCGGCCCGCATCGCGCTGAACCTCGGTCCACCCCGATGGGCGTACCTCGGCATCGCCGGCACCGCGCTCGCCCTGCTGCCCCCGTGGGCACGGCGGCTGTACGGCGGGCTGGGCCTGCCGACCACCGCGCTGTCAGCCGACGTGGCGGTACGCGCCCTGCGGCTGGCGCTCACCGCCCTGCCCCGTGACTGGCGGGAAAGCCCCATGCAGCGTGCCGCCCGGGACCGTGCGGCGCGACTGACCGCCTCCGCCACCGAACCCACGACTCGGTGACCTGCGCTCCGGCGGCCAGTTCAGCCGCATCGACGGGCGCCCCCGCAGTCGTCACGCCCGGGTAGGACCCGACGACTGACGACGCCGCGACCGGTACGGTCGTCCACGCCGAAGGGTCGTCTCAGGTCACTCCTCCGTCGTCGGCGCGGCGAGTCGTTCGACAGCGGCCCACGGTTCCCTGCCCGGTGTGGCGGAACCAGCGGGGCAGCTGCGCCGGTAGTCGCACCAGGCGCAGCGCGGCCCGGGAGTGGCGGGGAAGGCATCTTCGGGGTCAGCGCCGTCGACGACCGACCGTTCGGCGGCCATGATGTCGCGGGCGGTCTCCTCCGCGCGGGACACCTGCCGCGCCAACGAGTCGACACTGTGCTCGTGGCCGGCGACGGTGCCGCTCGGCAGGTGGTGCAACTCGACCCGACGGCACGGCCGGCGGAACACCCGCTCGGCCGCGTACGCGTACAGCGCCAACGCCTGCGAACCGCGCGCGTCGTCGCCGTCCAGCCCGGTGCGGCCGGTCTTGTAGTCGACGATCACCAGCTCAGGTCCTTGCGGGCCGGGCCGGGAGTCGATCCGGTCGGCACGTCCGTTGAAGGCCAGTACGCCGGTCTTGACCGCCACCACCCGTTCCACCCCGACCGGTTCGTCGGCCGGATCCAGCCCGTCCACGTACGCCTCGATCCAGCCGAGGGCCCGCTGGTAGGCCTCGCGCTCCTGCTCGTCGTCGCGGTAGCCATCGCGCACCCAGGTGCCCTTGAGCAGAGCTGGCAGCGCCTCCGGACGACGTCGACCAGCAGGCAGTGCGTACCAGTTCTTCAGGGCGGTGTGCACGCTGGCGCCGAGCGAGTTGTGTGCCCAGGGTGGGCCCTTCGGCGGTGCCGGACGATCGACGTAGGAGTAGCGGTAGCGCCGAGGACAGTCGGCGTACGCACCGAGGCGGCTCGGCGTGCAGACGAACAACCGCTCCGGCATGCCCTCGAAACCGAGTTGCTCGGGCTGCGCGTCGCGGGGCCGGGGCGGGCGGCCACCGGCGGCGGGTCGTCCAGCGGAAGAGGCTCGTCGCACCCCCCGATCCTGCCATCCACCTCCGACAGACCGGACAGGCCGGTCAGCCGGCACCGTTGTACTGGGCCACGAAAGCCGCGATGGCATCGGCGATGAGCTGCACGGCGATCGCGGCCAACAGCAGGCCGGCGATCCGGGTGAGCACCTCGATCCCGCCCGGACGCAGCACCTTGACGATCCCCCCGGAGAAGCGCAACACGATCCAGACGGTGAGCATCACCGCGACGATGGCGGCGCCGATCGCCGAGAAGTCGGCCGGTCCATCGGCCCGCTGGACGAAGAGCATCGTGGCCACGATCGCGCCGGGCCCGGCCAGCAGCGGCGTGCCCAACGGCACCAGGGCGATGTTGGCGGTGGCCTGTTTGGTCGGATCGTCGGTCTTGCCGGTCAGCAACTCCAACGCGACCAGGATCAGCAGCAGCCCACCGGCCGCCTGCAACGCCGGCAGGTCGACATGAAGGTAGGCGAGCAGGGTCTGCCCCGCCACCGCGAAGATCACGATCACGCCCAGCGCCAACGCGACAGCCTGCCAGGCGGCCCGGTTGCGCTCCAGAACGGAAAGCGGGCCGGTCAACGCCAGGAAGATCGGCATCATGCCGGGCGGGTCGACGATCACCAGCAGGGTCACGAAGACCTCGCCGAAGAGCTTGAGATCCACCCGGTCACCGTAGCCGTGGCCGTCGGCCTCGAAACCCGGGTCAACCCGAAGCGACCTCGGTCACCCCGGAGCAGGCGGCGACGATCCCTTCGTACGCCTCGATGCTGGTGGTGAAGGCACCGAGCTGCACGGTCTTGTGGCTGCCGTGGAAGTCCGACGAACCGGTCACCAGCAGGCCCAGATCGGCGGCGAGAGCGCGTACGTGGGCCCGCTCGGCGGGCGAGTGGTCCTCATGGTCGGCCTCCAGGCCGACCAGTCCCGCACCGGCCAGCTCCGCGATCAGCGTGTCCGGCACGATCCGGCCCCGCCGGCTGGCCCGGGGATGAGCGAAAACCGCCACCCCGCCGGCTGCCCGGACCAACCGGACGGCCCGGAACACGTCGATGTCCTCCTTCGGCAGCCGGTACCGCTCTCCCAGCCAGTCCGGTCCGAACGCCTCGGTGGTGGTGGCGACCAGACCGGCCCGGATGAGCGCCTGCGCGATGTGCGGCCGGCCGACCGTCCCGCCGCCCGCCAGGGTCCGGATCTCCCACCAGTCCACGTCGATGCCGTCGGCCCGCAGCAGGTCCACCGTCCGTTCACCCCGGTCCAAACGCGCTGCCCGCACCCGGGTCAGCTCGGCGACGAGTTCCGGGTGCGTCGGGTCGAAGAGATACGCCAGCAGGTGCAGCGGCACCGCCGGCCGCTCGCCGTTCCACCGGCAGGACAGCTCCGCACCGCGGACCAGCCGCAACCCGGTCGGCAGCGCATCGAGCGCCGGCGCCCAACCGTCGGTGGTGTCATGGTCCGTGATCGCCACCACGTCCAGTCCGGCCTCCGCAGCGGCGCGCACGAGTTCGGCCGGCCGGAGAGTGCCGTCACTGGCCGTGGAATGCGTGTGCAGATCGATCCGGACGGTCATCGCCTGCCGTCACCGGTCAACTGGTCAACCACCGCTCACCACCACAGGCGACTCACCGGCGGGAACGTCGGGCAGGGCGGTCGGCGTGGCGGGACCGCCTGCGGTGACCCGATCGACGGCCACCCGTACCAGGCCACCGGTGACGTCGGTGTAGTAGGCCGTGTCCGGTGCCCGCCATACCACGGTTCCGCTCATCGGTGGCCCCGCGGGCCGCACCTCAGTGGACGGATCGAGCGTCGTCAGATCCACCAGCAGCGCCGAATCCTCGCCCTCCGAGTGCCCGTTCACCAGCAGCCAGCGCCCGTCCGGTGACACCGCACCCCGGCCGCTGCCCGGCAGCTCCGGTCCACAGTCCGGTCGGCTCGGTGCCAGCGCCTGGTCGGGGTCGAGCAGGGTCAGGCAGGCGGGGAGCCCGGCACCGGGGGTGATCTGACCGACCAGTCGTCCGTCGGGCAGCGCGCCGAAGATCTGCGTACTGGCCCGGTCGACGCCCTGCTCCAGTGGACCGGGCCGCAGTGACCACAACACGTGCCCCGGGTGGTCGGGCGCCAACCTGACGAGCACGGCACCGTCGACGAACCGCAACGGCACCGCCTCGGCCGGCGCCTCGGCCTCAACGGTGTCGGCGAGTTCGCCGTCGACGATCCCCGCGGCAGCCAGCACCGTGCCCTGTTTCCAGGCGACCTGCCGACCTTCTCCGTCCAGGACGATCTCGTCGGCACCTGCCAGCAGCACCTGCGTGGTGCCGTCCGCCGCCACCACCCACAGGAAACGCCCGGCCACGGTCGGTGCCCCGACTGCCAACCAACCACCGCCATCGGCGAGCCGGTGTACCCGTTCCACCTCGCCGGTGCCGAGCAGCGGCACCCATCGCCCCTGGGCCGTGGCGATCGAACCGCCGATCAGCAGATCGACCTCGGCGAGGGCAGGCCCGGTTTCCGGCCCGGACGACGGGACGGCTCGGTCGACGAGCGGTCGATGATCCGGGTCACCGATCACCACGGTGGCGCCCCCCGGTGGCAGGTTGTCGAGCAGTTGCAGAATTCCCACGCCGACAATCGCGATCGTCACCAAGGCCAGGCCGGACCCGGTCAGGGCGCGGCGGCGCTGGATCCGGCGGGCCCGTCGGATCGCCGCACCGGCCGGGTCGACGGCGGTCGCACGCGCCATGGCCGCCCGCCGGGACATCATCTGCCGGAGGGCAGCTTCCAGTTCTGTCGGCGGCACGTCGAGCAAATGACCCGGGAACCGGATCTGGTTGTCGTGACCTGCTGGTTTCCGTTTCACCGTGGGTCTCCGACAAGCGCTCCGCCGGGGCCGGCACCGCGGGCCGGGACGACCCCGCCGGGAGGAGTGCCATCCTGCCGGCGCCAGGCCGCCGCCGTTTCGGGCTGACGTCGCTTACGCGGCACCCCGGCCGGCTGGTCGACGTCCTCCGGCTGTGCAGCTGCGGGACCGGTCCGGCTGGTGGGCCGCCCCACCCTTCGCAGCCTGTCGGCCGGCTGCACAGCTGGCTCCGGTCCGCCGGCGCACACACCGAAGGTGTCGTCCGCGCTGATCCGTCGACGTAACGTGGCCAGCGCCCGGGAGGTCTGACTCTTCACCGTGCCCGGCGAGATCTCGAGCAGGGCGGCGGTCTGCGCCTCCGACATGTCCTCGTAGAAGCGCAGCACCAGCACCGCGCGCTGTCGGGCGGGCAGCGCTCGCAGGTGCCGCCAGAGCACGTCCCGGTCCAGCTGACGTTCGAGCTCGTCGGTGGCGGCGTGTTCAGGTAGCACCTCGGTCGGACGCTCACCGTGCCAACGACGTCGCCACCAGCTCGTCGAGGTGTTGACCATGACACGTCGGGCGTAGGGCTCGATCGCCTCGATCCCGCCCAGGCGCTTCCATGCCAGGTACGTCTTGGTCAACGCTGTCTGGAGCAGATCCTCCGCCGTGCCCCAGTCCCCGGTGAGCAGGTAGGCGGTCCGCAGCAGGGCGCCGGAGCGGGCCGCGACGAAGTCACGGAACTCCTCCTCCAGCACGTCCCTGCTGGTCACACACCACCTCCGCACCTGAACCTGTCGAGGGCTGCCGCAGCGTGGCAGGCGGGTCGAGGACGCTGGCGCACAAGGTCTCCGCTGTCCGGTGCGGTTGTTCAGGCGCCGTCGTCGGCTTTCGCCTCGTCCTGCTCCTTGCCCAACCGGGCCTCGACCGCCTGCGGCTCGTACATCTCCTCGACGACACGCAGATAGAGTTCGTTGGGGTTGGGCAGGTTCTTGACCTCGCGTAGCGCCTGCTCCTGACCGGCGGACTCCAGCACGAAGGTGCCGTAGTTCAGGGCCCGGCCTGCCGGCGTCTGTTCGTACTTCATGTCGGTTACCCGGGTCAGGGGCATCATCGCCACCCGTCGGGTGATGATGCCGTTGACCACCATGACCCGCTTGTTGGTCAAGATGAACCTGTCGTACCACCAGTCGGCGACCCGCCATGCCACCCAACCCATCACCGCGAACCAGACCAGCACCGCGATCGTGGTCAGGGCGCCGACGTCCTGCCCGGCGAGGAAACCGGAGAGGTAACCGAGCACGAAGGTCGCGGCAATGCCGATGATGATCGGGGTGACGAGGTGGACCCAGTGTCGCTTCCACTCGCCCCGGTACCGCTCGGTCGGGAACAGGTACCGGGCGACCAACGAGCTGGGTTCGTCCTCCAGCGGTAGCACCCGGCGGGGGGTGGTGCCGCTGGCATCGGCGCGCAGGCCGGCCAACTCTTCCTCGGAGATCTCCGGGGAGAGGTAACCGGCTTCCGGGTCCCGCACCCAGGCCCGACCAGACCGGCCTTCGCCGCCGTACGGGCCGTCGCCGTAGCCGACGTCGTCGGAGAAGGACGGACCGTCCGAGCGGTGGGAGCTGCGGACCGGTCCGTCGTCGGGATCGATCCGGGGGATCGGCTCTGTGTCGTGTTCCCGGCGGGCCCGGTCGGGATCGTCAGGATCGAAGGGTGGGCCGGAGGGGCTTCCCATCGGAGGCTAGGCGACCAGTGAGGTGAAGAAGTCGCCGAAGCCCTGAGCAATGTCCATGATGCCGCCGCCCAGTGACTTGAACACGTCTGCGGCTGAATTTGGCCGGTAGGCGACGAAGAAGATCAAGAATGCGATTCCGGCCCAGGTGAGGACCTTCTTGACCATGGCGGGCCATCCTCTCGCACGGCGCGGGTCCCATTACCGCAGCGGCACCCAGAGTATCAGCGTGGTGTCTTACCGTGAATATCTGCGTCCGTTCTCCGACATTCCGGGAGTCTTGTCAAGCCCTCCCGGGCAGGTACGGAGATGGAGCGCCGTACATGAGTTCGGCGGCGCCCACCCGACGAGGTCGCACAGCAACACGTCCTCCGCGAGCAGATGCCCCGCACTCGCCGGCCAGGCTATCGCATAGAGCCGCATTCCCCGAGTCTCGCCGGCGTACGCGCTCCGATCCGGCGACGATCTGACCAGCCACAGTGGAGCCGGGTGACCGCCCGCGATCTCCGTGTGGTGTGCTCAGGTACGCCACTGGCCGCGAGCCGCTCGATCGAGACGCTTGACCGCCGGCCCCGGGCGTGTCGCGACCGTCCCCTCGTGATCGTCCACAGCCGGAGGGACCGTCAGGTGGGGGGTGGGTCGGCGTGGGCACGGATCCAGGCGTGCATCGCGATGCCGCTCGCCACCCCGGCGTTGATCGAACGGGTCGAGCCGTACTGGGCGATCGAGAAGATCTGGTCGCACGCGGCGTGGGCGGCCCCGGAAAGCCCTGGACCCTCCTGACCGAACAGCAGGACACACCGGCGGGGCAGGGTGGTCGTTTCCAGCTGCCCGCAGCCGGGCAGGTTGTCGATCCCCACCAGCGGAAGGTCGTGTTCCGCAGCCCAGGCGATCAGCTGATCGATCGTCTCGTGATGGCGTACGTGCTGGTAGCGGTCGGTGACCATCGCTCCGCGGCGATTCCAGCGCCGTCGGCCGACGACGTGCACCTCGGCCGCCAGGAAAGCGTTGGCGTTACGGACCACCGTGCCGATGTTGAGGTCGTGCTGCCAGTTCTCGATCGCGACGTGGAAGTCGTGCCGCCGCCGGTCCAGGTCGGCGACGATGGCCTCGCGCCGCCAGTAGCGGTAGCGGTCGACCACGTTGCGCCGGTCCCCGGCGGCGAGCAGTTCAGGGTCGTAGCGGGAATCCTCCGGCAGGTCACCGGGCCAGGGGCCCACGCCGATGTCGAGCTGCTCAGCGGTCACGATCACGCAGGGTACGCCCTCAGCTCCCGCCGCCCGAACACCGTCTGCCACCGGTCATCGCCGGACCGACGTCCGCCGCCCGTCGGACCGCATACCTGTCCACGGTCGGGTCGACACGTCGGTCGGCGCACCTTCGCGCCCAGGTCAGCGCAGGTCGAGGGCGCCGCCGAGCCGGTCGAGCAAGCGACGGTCGGCGGGGGCCAACGTGCCGTCGGCCGCCGCGAACGACGCGGTTCGACAGACGCGGGCGGCCACCGACTGCACCCACTGCCGGTAGGCCGCCGAGTCGGCGGGGTCGGTACGACGGTCCAGTACCCGCACCGCAGCCCGGCATGCAGCGAGCACGTCCGCCGAGCCGGTGAGCCGGGCTGCTGGCGGAGCTGCCCCGTCGTGCCGGGCGTAGATCGCGGCCACCACGTCCCGGACCAGATCACTGTCGAAGGCTCGTCCGGCCGCCACCGCGTCGAGCCCAGCCAGACCCGCCGCGACGCTTCGGTACGGACGCCCCGGGCCGGGCTGGGCAGCGGCCACGATCACCCGTCCGGGAAGACTGGTGAGCAGCTCCCAGTCGAATACGGAATACGCGGCGGCGGTGGTGGTGAATCGCTCGCTCATGGCGGGACCTCCGGCGTCAGCATATGCGCCCGGTCCGAGGGACCGAACCTCTCCGGCGGAACCCGCCCAAGAGCGCGCAACCAGCTGTGCCTGACCACGTGGGCCCGTCGGCGGGGCGGAACATCCCCCAACCCTCGGCCGACGGGGTTCAGGAAGGCTGGGCCACTCGGGGCGGGTGCCCTCAACGCCTGCCAGCCACGCCAGCCAACTGATCGACACCGGAGATGGCGGCCGGCGGGTCGACCGGGGCCGGACGCAATGAGCGGCGGGGCCCTCCCCGGCACCCGCCGCCCACGCTCTGATGCTCAAGATTCTGCCGTACGCCCGTCCTACCGCACAGAGACCGAGGTCACATTTACCTTTTTGTTACATCACTTTCAGTAGTCGACTATCGGCTCATAAGCGATCTCCGCAGGTTGAATCGCCGCTTGTCAGCGCCAAGTTTGCCGCTCCGCGGCGGGCCAGACCGGCGATCTCAATGGAAACGCTCCCATCACGGGCGGTCACGCAAATGCATCGTGCATGTGCGATCTGCGGACACCCCACGAATCGGCAATCGTTGATGCAGACAAAGGCCCCACCCGACCCGAGACCAGGGTTACGGTGGCAGCCCGGCGGGAATGCGCAGCGGTACTCCCGGGTTCCACCACACGTAGCTGTTCCGCGTGATCGGAGAGATTCATATGGCAACCGTCGAGCTGACCACGGCAAACTTCGACCAGGTGACCGAGGCCAACGGCATCGTGCTGGTTGACTTCTGGGCCGACTGGTGCGGTCCCTGCAAGCGGTTCGCCCCGGTCTACGAGCGATCCTCGGACAAGCATGCGGACATCACCTTCGGCAAGGTCGACACCGAGGCGCAGCAGGAGATCGCCGCGAAGTTCGACATCCGGTCCATCCCCACCATCATGGCGATCCGCGACGGCGTGATCGTCTTTGCGCAGCCGGGCGCGCTACCCGAATCGGCCCTGGAGAACCTCATCGAGCAGGTACAGGCACTCGACATGGACGACGTACGGAAGAAGCTCGCCGAGCACAAGCACTGACAGGTGCGCTGGCCGGGCCTTGCCGGGCCCGGCCACCGGCGTTGCCGGAACCATTGCGACACAGTTCCCGTCGCAGCTGGGACACGACCCGCCGATCAGGCCACGCCACCGTCGCGCGCGCCGTGCTGCCCACAGCAGGCCCGGCCCGACACGGCGACCCGACCAGGACGGCGGCCGGCGGCTGGGCGCTGCGGGTCACCCAGATCTCGGTGATCTGCACCTACTTCCTGGCCGCCTCGGCGAAGTTGCGTTTCGGCGGCCTGAATGGGCGACCGGCTCGGTGCCCGCGAAGACGGTCATCCGACGAGGCACCGGGCCGGGACGACCCCCGCCGGGCAGACGTCATGGCCCGGGCCCGTCGACGCCCTGACCGACCCCGCCCGGGACCGTTGGGATCTCAGCCGTTCGAGGGGTTGTAGCGACGATCCCGCATGTCCTGAGGCAACGAGCAGGCCGCTGTCCCACCGGGCATCCGGTGCCGGTTACGGGCCACCCAGCGGTACACGGGCCATGCGGTGGCGCGTACCGGCGCAGTGCGTAGCCCGGCCCCGGCGATCCGCCACCCGCGGCGGCTGCTGCTGGCGAGCAACGCGGCGATGGCATCCGGGCCCGCCGCCCGGCTGCCATCGGAACCGACCCACTGCACCGCCTCCTCGCACTGCCCCTCGGTCAGGCCGAGCCGGTCGAGATCAGTGAACTGCCAGGGGACCACCCGGGCACCGGTCGGAATCCGGCGTTCGACGAACTTCGCGCAGCTGGTGCAGAAGGCGCAGTCCCCGTCGTAGACGAAGGTCGACATGTCTTCATCTTCCCTCCCGGCCGGCCACCCAGCACTCGGATGTCCGGCGATTCACTTGCATTCCTGGTAGTACGCATGTTCGAATACCGGTCATGCGCTGGGAAAACCTCACCGCTCCCCCGGTAGAGGGACGTCCCGGGCGGGCAGCGCCAGCGACGCCACCCCTGCCGCTGGCGCTGCCCGATGCGGTCGTCCGCACCTTCGACACGCCCGACTTCGCCGACATGACCTACTACGAGGTGCACGCCAAGTCGATCCTCAACAAGGTCCCGGGCACCTCCCGCGTCCCGTTCGAGTGGACCGTCAACCCGTACCGGGGATGCAGTCACGCATGTTCATACTGCTTCGCACGAAATACTCATAAGTATCTTGATTTTGACGCAGGGTCGGACTTCGACAAGCGCGTCGTCGTCAAGGTCAACGCGGGTGAGTTGCTGCGCCGTGAGCTGGCCGCACCGCGTTGGCGCGGCGCGCACGTGGCGATGGGCACGAATGTCGACTGCTACCAGCGGGCCGAAGGTCGCTACCGGCTCATGCCGCCGATCATCGAGGCACTCCGCGACTTCGCCAACCCGTTCTCGATCCTGACCAAGGGCACCCTGATCCAGCGTGACCTGCCGCTACTGCGACAGGCGGCGGAAGTCGCCCGGGTGAGCGTCTCGTTCTCGGTCGGCTTCCTCGACGAGCGGCTGTGGCGGTCCGTCGAGTCCGGCACGCCGAGCCCACACCGACGACTCGACACCGTACGCCGGTTCGCCGACGCCGGCTTCGAGGTGGGCGTCCTGATGGCGCCGATCCTGCCCGGCCTCTGCGACTCCGACGAGTCGATCGAGGCCACCGTGGCGGCCGTCGCAGCCGCGGGCGCGGCCAGCGTGACGCCCCTCGCGCTGCACCTGCGTCCCGGCGCCCGCGAATGGTATGCGCGATGGCTCGGGCGGGAGCACCCACGTCTGGTGCCGCGCTACCGGGAACTGTTCCGGGCCGGCGCGTACGCGCCGCAGTCATACCAGCGGGAACTGACCGCACGGGTCCGCATCGCCGCCCGCCGCCACGGGCTGATCCGTTCCGGGGCGAGTGAGCATCGCGATCCGCCGCAGCCCGCTTCGACACCGGAGCAACTGAGTCTGCTCTAGGCACCGAGTCGAAGTCACCGGAGGGCGGTCGCGGCTACAGTCGTCGGGTGCGTTCCGCCCAGCAGATCCTCGCCGACGCCCACGTGATCGCGGTGGTCGGTGCATCCCGCGATCCGGCCAAAGCCGCCCATCGGGTACCGCTGGAGATGCAGCGGCACGGCTGGCGCATCATTCCGGTCAACCCGACAGCGGACGAACTCTTCGGCGAACAGGTGTACCGGTCCCTGGCCGACATCCCGCACCCTGTCGACCTGGTCGACGTCTTCCGGCCGGCCGACGACGCCGTGGACGTGGTGCGGCAAGCGGCGGCGATCGGCGCTCCTGCGGTGTGGCTACAGCTCGGCATCAGCTCGCCGCAGGCTCGGCGGATCGCCGAACAGGCCGGCATCGACTACGTGGAGGACCGCTGCCTGATCGTGGAGCGCGCCGCCGCCGGGCTGACCCGCCGGGTCTGAGCGTTCAGAACTCGTAGCCGCGGAGCAGGTGCGACACGTCCGGCCACGCCGACTCGGGGCGGCCACGACGACCAGTCCACCCAACCAACGTGAAAAGGTGCACCACTGCGGGTAGCGTCCCGCGAAGAGAACCCTTCCCACCCAGGCTCGGGCGGACGCAGGGCGGCACGGAGGAGGATTGCGTGAGCCAACCACCGGAGCCCGATCAGCCACCGTCGCCGTACGAGCCACCACCGGGCGGGCAGCAGGGCGAACAGCCGGCCTACGGGCAGCCGGCGTACGGGCAGCCGGGCCAGCAGTGGAGTCAACAACCACCGTACGCGCCCCAGGTACCCTACGGGCAGTACGGGCCGCCGGGCGGCCCGGGCGGCGGAAGCGGCACGAACGTGCTGGCCATCCTGTCGTTGGTCTTCGCCTTCGTCTTCGCTCCCGCCGGCATCGCCCTCGGCCACCTGGCCAAACGGCAACTGCGTGCCAGTGGCGAGGACGGCGAGCAGCTCGCCACCTGGGGTCTGATCCTCAGCTACATCTTCACCGGGCTCTTCCTGCTGGCCTGCTGCGGCTGGCTGGCACTGGCCGTCTGGGCCGGCTCCGACGGCGGCACCAGCACCTGAACCCGTTCAGCGGAACTGTGCCTCCCGGACACTGTTGCCGCCGTCGACCACCAACATCTGCCCGGTGATGTACGACGCGGCCGGTGAACACAGGAACGTGATCGCCGCAGCCACCTCATCGGGCGTACCGGGGCGCCCTACCGGCGTACCCAGACCCTGCTTGATCTCGGCCATGGTCGAGGCGGCGGTGTAGATGGTGCCCGGAGCCACCGCGTTCACCGTCACGCCGTCGGCGATCATTTCCATGGCCAACGCCCGGGTCAGACCCACCACGCCCGCCTTGGCCGCCGCATACGCCGCCTCGGTGGGCAGCGCGTTCACCGGACCGGCGGTGGCGGCCAGGTTCACGATCCGACCCCAGCCCCGCTCGGCCATGCCGCCGATGAAGACCCGGCTGCACAGGAAGGCGGTGGTCAGGTTCCGGTCGATCTCGCCCCGCCACTCGTCGTAGCTGAGCTGCGCGACCGGACGCAGCACCTCCGGGCTGGCCCGACTGGCCAGGCCGGCGTTGTTGACGAGCACCTCGACGTCACCGAGCTGCTCGGCCACCGCGTCGGCGAGCGCACCCACCTCCGACTCGTCGGTGAGGTCGGCGACGAAACCGGTCACCCCGAGTTCACCGGCCCGCTCGTGGATGCGGCGGGTGGTCGACACGATCGCCACCCGGGCACCCAGGTCGGCCAGGCGGCGGGCGGTGGCGTACCCGATGCCGTCCGGGCTTCCCGCCCCGGTCACCAGCGCGACCTTGCCGTCCAGGCGCATCGTCACCGGCTCGGGCAGAGCCGCCGGAGCATCCTGGTCGCCCGGCTCCGCCATCGCAGCCGGGCGTGGCCGGCGGCTCACCCCCGGCCGGCTGACGTCCCGCCTCGGCCTGTTGCCGGAACGGTCCGTCGCGCGTGCGTCAATCCCCATGCGGAGATCCTGCCCTCTACCGCCGCTGTCCGGCAACGCGCTCCGGTGCCGGGCGCGTCGCGGCCTGCCCGGTGATGACTACCCTGACTGCGCCCTATCACCGCGACGGGAGAGAAGCCCGATGACGCACCCTCCGCAGGCCAGCGGCTGGCCCGACCCCGCATCGACAGGCCAGCCGTCCGGCCCGCCCGCCGACCCGACCCTGCCGGTCTACCCGCAGCAGCCCGTTCCTCCGCAGCCGCCCGGCTACGCTCCGTACCAACCGCCGACCGACCCGTACGGCGGCATGAAGTCGGATCAGGGCACAGCGGCGTACCCACCGCCTGGTTACCCGGCGACCTATCCCCCGACCCAGCCCGGTTACGGCTACGGCTACCCACCGCCCGGCTACGGTTACCCGCAGCGGAAGACGAACTCCATGGCGATCGTCGCCCTGGTCCTGTCCCTGATCGGAATCGGCTCGTGTATCACCGCGCCGGTCGGCGCCATCCTCGGACACGTGGCGATCCGCCAGATCCGGCAGACCGGCGAAAGCGGCGAGGGGATGGCCAAGGCCGCCATCATCGTCGGCTGGATCCTCACCGGCCTGCTAGCGCTGGTGATCATCGGGTACACCATCGCAGCGGTCGTCGCCGTTGCGAACTCGTCCTCAACCATCTGATCGGCCGTGCCCGCCCCGGCCAAGGTCGGGGCGGGCACGGGCGATCGCGACTGTCACCAGCCGGCGGTCATGCCGGCGGCAAGGCTGTCTCCGAGCCGGTACGGCCGCTTCGCCACCCCCGACACGACGGTCTCGCAGGTGCTTGTGACGCCACGGTAACCTCGTGCCGTGACCGCGGTGAATGGGCCTGTCGAAGATGTCACTGCCCGCAGACTGGTGGTGATCACCGGAGCGAGTTCCGGAATCGGATTGGCCGCCGCCACCCAGCTGGCCTGTCGAGGTGACCAGGTGGTTCTGGTCGGTAGGGATCCGGCCCGACTACGGGCCGCCGCCGACGAGGTACGCGAGGCGTCCGGGGAGCGACCCGAGGTGTTCCGCGCCGATTTCGCCGTCCTCGACGATGTCCGGCAGTTGGCCGAGCGGCTACGCGCCGCCTACGACCGGATCGACGTGCTGGCCAACAACGCCGGTGCGATCGTGCTGCAGCCGGTCACCACCGTCGACGGTTTCGAGCTGACCGTACAGGCCAACCACCTGGCCCCCTTCCTGCTCACCAACCTGTTGGCCGACCGGACACGTCGGATGGTGGTGACCGCCTCCGGCGCGCACCGTAGCGGTGCGCTCGATCCGACGGACCTCAACGCGCCGTTGCGCCGCTACCGTCCGATGTCCGCCTACGGCACCAGCAAGCAGGCGAACATCCTGTTCACCGCCGAGGCGTCCCGGAAGTGGCCACAGGTCGACTCGTACAGTTTCCACCCCGGCACGGTGAGGACCCGCTTCGGCAACGAGAGCAGGCTGGTCGCCCTGGGCATGCGTCTGCTGCCGTTCCGCAGCCCGGACAAGGGCGCCCGCACGCTCGTCTGGCTCGCCAACCAGGACCGGTCCCGGTTGACCAACGGTGGTTACTACTTCGACTGCCGGCCCCGCCGCCCGTGGGCCAAGGCGGCCGACCCGGGCCTCGCGGCACGGCTCTGGGCAGCCAGCGCCGCAGCCGTGGGAATACCGGAGTGACCTCAGCGGCAGACCCGGAGAGACCGGGCGGGTGGACCTCAGTCGCGGACCGGTGCCGCGTCCGCCGGCACCGCCGTGCTGACCCGGGCCGTGCGTCGAGCCGTGCGAGCACTGGACAACACCACGACGGCCACACCGGCAAGCAGCAGCGACAGGCCGGGGAGGGTCACCGGGTCGGGCAACTGACCCAGCCACGCCCAACCGATGAGCGCCGCACCGGGCGCCTCCAACAGGATCAACACGCTCACCGTGGTGGCTGAGACCCGCCGCAGCGCGTAGCTGAACATCGAGTGGCCGAGCAGTTGCGCCCCGCCGACCAGGGCGAGCACAGCCAGCCAGGTGCCGGTGTCGAAGCCACCGAGCGGTACCCCGCCGACCAGACAGACCAGCAGCAGGAGCAGACCGCACACGCCGTAGCAGATGGTGGTGTAGGTGGCGTTGCTGACCGTGACCCGGGCCCGCTCGCCCAACGCGGTGTACACCGCCGCGAACAGACCACCGGCCAGCGCCAGCAGATCGCCAGTGAACGCCTGACCCGAGACCGTGAAGTCTGCTCCGGTCGCCAGCACCGCCCCGGCCACCGCCACCCCGATGCCGGCCCAGACACCCATCGGCAGGCGACGACCCTGGGCTCGGGCGATCAGACCCTGCCAGACCGGCTGGGTGGCCACCAGCGCCGTCGCCGCGGCCACGGTGGTGAGCTTCGCACTCGGCATCCAGGTGGCGAAGTGTGCCGCCAACGCCACACCGGACAGGACACAGAACATGCCCTCCCGACGACCGACTCCGCCGACCAGGGAGCGGAACTCGGACCGGCGGCGGGTCAACGCGAACGGACTCAGCACCGCAACCGCCAGTACGTTGCGCCAGAAGGCGACGGCGAGGGCGGGTGCGGCGGCGAAGGCGATGAGCGGCGCGGACGACGAGACGGCGAGGACGGCCACGGCAAGTGCGGTGCCGGTCAACAGGTCAATGGGTGGGCGGTGAGTTTCTGGGGCCACGAGGTGCAATCTTCACACGACACCCGAACACGACTGTCCGTCAGCTTTCACTTACGATCATGCACGTTCTCGCCGGAGCCCACCCATCCGCCCGGAGGCTTCCGCATGCCCAGGTTCCAGGCGGTGCTGTTCGACTTCTTCGGCACGTTGACCTGTCCGGTCCAGCGAGGCGAGAGTCACCTCAGCATCGCCGAGTTGCTCGGCTGCCCGCCGGACACCTTCTTCGAGGTGCTCGACCGCAGCTTCTACTTGCGCGCCAGCGGTCGCTTCGGCAGCGCCGAGGCGACGCTGCGCTGGGTGTGCGAACAGGCTGGTGTGCACCCGTCAGCGGAGGCGTTGCGGGCCGCCGCCATCGCTCGACAGCAGGCCATTCGCGCGGACACCCGGCTACGGGAGGAGGCCCTGCCGACCCTGCGGGCGTTGCGACGGCGGGGCGTACGAACCGGCATCATCAGTGACTGCACCCACGAGCTGCCGATCTTCCTGCCGGAACTGACGATCGCGCCACTGCTCGACGTCCGCGTGTTCTCCGTGCAGGTGGGACGATGCAAGCCGGATGCGAGTATCTACCTGGCCGCCTGCGCACGGCTGGGGCTGTCTCCAGGAGACTGCCTGTTCGTCGGCGACGGCGGCAGCCGGGAGTTGACCGGTGCGCAGCACGCCGGCCTCAGCGCGGCCCGGCTCGCCGCCCCCGACCTCGCCGACCACCTCGTGTTCAACCTCGACGCCGACTGGACAGGCCGGACACTCGTGTCCCTCCGCGAGGTGGTCGACCTGGTCGACGAAGCTACCACCCCGGTCGGCTCCCCGTCGTAGGCTGCGCACACCCGGGGCCGGTGCCCCGCAACGGGGTCAGCGTCGCCGGACGCGGTGCAGCCGGAACGGCCGGCGGGTGGCCCGGACCGCCGGTGTCGGCCGGGGTTGTTCGGCCAACGAGCCGGCCGGCAGATCGGCACCGTGTGCCGGCCGGCCAGCCGGAGCCAACCGCACCAGGGCGCATCCGTCGGCGACCCAACGGGCGACGAGCTGCGTGGTCGGTCCCGGCGCGTTCAGCCGTTTCGCCCCCACCAGCGGGGCGACCGTGTCCCACTGCTCCGTACCGGGTGACACCCGGCTGACCCGCGCCGGCCAACTGACGATCCGACCACCGTGATCACCGCGCAGCGTCACCTGGGCCTCGTCGGCCTCGGCCAGCCCCGGGGCGGACTGCTCGCCGGGGCCGCTCACCACGAACAACGCCGCCTCCAACGGCACGCACCACAGCGCCAGCGGCGGTCCGCCCGGTACCGCGACCCAGGCCACCGAGGCCTTCTTCATCGCCTCGTCGACCAGGGGGTGGTTCTCGGGCTCGTCGGTCACCGCAGCATCCTCTCGCATCCGGGCCGGTCCACGTCGGCCGTCAGCCGACGAACGGCGGGACGAGGATCTCCCCTCGCGCCACCGGCAGTACCTGACCTGCGACGCTCGTACCCACCGCCACACCACCGGCGGCGGTCACGGTGCAGGCCAGCGAGGACGGTCGCCCCATCTCGACTCCCTGCCGGACGGTGTACGCCGACCGCCCCTCGCCGGGCAACGAACCGCTGGCGACCAGCCACACCCCGAGACCGAGCGCAGCCGAACCGGTCGCCGGATCCTCGGGTACACCGAGACCGGGGACGAACACCCGCGCGTGCACGGTTTGGGTGGCGGAGTTCCAGGAGAAGACGCTTACATGCTCGATGCCATACTTCCCGGCCGCTACCGGATTGACCTGGGCCCGGGCGAGGGCGTCGGGGCGTACCGGCAGGAACGGGAACTCCAGACCGCAGCCGGCGACCCGGGGCGCCGGACCGAGGTGGTCCTCGGCGCCGAGCCCGACCATCTCCAGCAGCGGCTCCGGCTCCAGTTCGGGCCCGAGGGTGGGCGTCCCACCGGTCAGGGTGGCGACGCCGTCACGCACCTCGATCGGCAGTACTCCGGCGCCGCACTCCTGGTTGACCTGCCCTGCCGGGAACAGGCCACGGCGGGCGGCGGTGACCGCGGCGCCGACACTCGGGTGACCGGCGAACGGCAACTCATCGACCGGAGTGAAAATCCGGGCCCGGTAGGTGGCCCCGGCCTGGGTGGCGGGCAGCACGAAGACCGTCTCCGAGAGGTTGAACTCTCGCGCCAGAGCCTGCATCTGGTCGGTCGCCAGCCCGTCGGCACCGAAGACCACCGCGAGCGGGTTCCCGGCGTACGGACGGTCGGTGAAGACGTCCACGATCTCGTAAGCCAAGGTCGACATGTTGATAGACACTAGGCCCTCGAAGCGTATGCCGGGGTCATGGCCCGTCTACCCGCCGCCCGACCGTTGCCGGAGGCTCGTCACGACTCGGGCCGGCGCGTCGGCACACCCCCTAGGCTGGTGCCCGTGAGCACGCCGAACCGGGTGTACATCGCCCGACTCGCCGGAGTCGCCGTCTTCGACCCGAACGGCGACCAGGTGGGTCGGGTACGCGACGCGGTGGCCCGACTGCGCGTGAGCCAACGGCCGCCCGAGGTCGTCGGTCTGGTCGCCGAGATGCCGATGCGTCGACGGATCTTCCTCTCCATCAACCGGATCACCTCGATCGACGCTGACGCCGTCGTGCTGGGCAGCGGCACGTTGAACCTGCGACGGTTCGAGAAGCGCCCGAACGAGCTGCTGGTCCTCCAGGAACTGCTGGACCGCCGGGTGCAGGTCGCACCGGAGAGCCGGGCGGCCTCGGTGGTCGACGTGGCGATGGAGTGCAGCCGTGTCGGCGAGTGGTCGCTGACCCGGGTCGCGGTCCGCGAGCAGACCGGCCGGTTGGCTCGCCGGGGGCACCTGCACCAGGTCGAGTGGAATCAGGTACGTGGGCTCAGTGGTGTGGCGGAGACCCGGGGTACCGCCAACCTGCTCGCCGTCCTGGAGGACATGCGTCCGGCGGATCTGGCCAACGCCCTACAGGACCTACCCGACGGCCGGCGTAACGAGGTCGCAGCGGCTCTGGACGATCAACGGCTTGCCGACGTGCTCAGTGAGCTACCCGAGCACGACCAGGTGGAGATTCTTGCCGCGCTGGACCGCGAGCGGGCCGCCGACATCCTGGAGGAGATGGACCCGGACGACGCCGCCGACCTGCTCGGCGAGCTACCGCCGCCGGAACAGGACGTCCTGCTCGATCTGATGGAGCCCGACGAGGCCGACTCGGTGCGACAGTTGTTGAAGTACACGCCGGGTACCGCGGGCAGTGTGATGACTTCCGAGCCGGTCATTCTGCCCCCGGACGCGACGGTGGCGGAGGCGCTGGCCCGGATCAGGGAGCCCCAGCTATCTCCGGCGGTGGCCGCACAGGTGTTCGTGGCCCGGGCGCCGATGGCCACACCCACCGGACGCTACCTGGGCATGGTGCACTTCCAGCGGCTGCTCCGCGAACCTCCCGCCGATCTGCTCGGCGGGGTGGTGGTCAACGACATCGATCCGCTGCGCCCCACCACCCCACTGCCGGAGATCACCCGCCGGATGGCCACCTACGATCTGGTGGCCATGCCGGTGATCGACCGGAACAACCGGCTGGTGGGCGCCGTGACCGTCGACGACGTGCTGGATCACTTGCTGCCGCGGGACTGGCGGGACCGGGACGCGGTGCCGAACGGCATGTCGAACGGTGGCACGGCCTCGCCCGTTCCGGATTTAGTGACGGACGGTGGCCATGACTGAGCAACGGCGCGCGGAGCGGCTGGACCTGCCGCGCGAGCCTCGGGGGTTCAAGCTGCCACGAGTGGATCAGGAGACGTTCGGCCGCTGGGCCGAGGGAATCGCGCGTGGCATGGGCACGGCGAACTTCATCGTCTACATGACGCTGGTGATCAGCGCATGGTTCCTGTGGAACACTCTCGCCCCGGCGGGAATGCGCTTCGACCCGTACACCTTCACCTTCCTCACCCTGGTGCTCTCCATCCAGGCCTCGTACGCGGCACCTTTGATCCTGCTGGCGCAGAACCGTCAGGCCGACCGGGACCGGGTGGGGATGGAGGAGGACCGGCGCCGGGCGACCATGCAGAAGGCCGACACGGAGTACCTGGCCCGGGAGATCGCGGCGCTGCGGATCGCGCTCGGCGAGGTGGCCACCCGCGATTTCGTCCGCTCTGAGCTGACCCGACTCGCCGAGGAGATGGACGAGGCAGCACAGCGGCGGCAGCGGCTGGAGCGCCGGCACCGGGACGACCAGCCCGCGCGTGCCAGTGTCGACGGGCTGGATGAGCCCCGCGACGAAGTCGACGGCGACCAGCCGGGTGACGGTCGTCACGACACTGCGTCCTCCCGCCACCCGTAGAGCTGATCGTCTCGCTCACAACGCCGTTGCCGACACCGTCGGCGCCCGGGTACCGACGTAGCATTGCGGGCATGTCAGCTCCCGTCAGCACCGTCAACGACGCCGTCATGGCCGCCCTGGCCACCGTCAACGACCCGGAGATCCGCCGGCCGATCACCGAACTCGGCATGGTGCGTTCCGCCGAGGTCGGCGGGGACGGTGTCGTGCGGGTCGAGTTGCTGCTGACCGTGGCCGGTTGCCCGCTCAAGGACAAGCTGCGAACGGACATCACCGCAGCCGTTGGCGCGGTCACCGGCGTCACCGGGGTCGAGATCGAGTTCGGTGTGATGAGCCCCGAGCAGCGTCAGGAACTCCAGTCGAAGCTGCGCGGCGGCGGGGCGACCGAGGAGCCGGTGATCCCGTTCGCCCAGCCCGGCTCCCGCACCCGGGTGTACGCCGTGGCGAGTGGCAAAGGCGGCGTCGGCAAGTCCAGCGTGACGGTCAACCTGGCCGCCGCACTGGCTGCCCGGGGCCTGTCCGTCGGTGTGGTGGACGCCGACATCTACGGGCACTCGGTGCCACGGATGCTCGGTGCGGACGGCCGCCCCACTCGGGTCGAAGACATGATCATGCCGCCGCAGGCACACGGAGTGAAGGTCATCTCGATCGGGATGTTCACCGCCGGCAACGCCGCCGTGGTCTGGCGCGGCCCGATGCTGCACCGCGCGCTTCAGCAGTTCCTCGCCGACGTCTACTGGGGCGATCTCGATGTCCTCCTGCTCGACCTGCCCCCGGGCACCGGCGACGTGGCGATCTCCCTGGCCCAGCTGCTGCCGAACGCCGAGATCCTGGTGGTCACCACCCCTCAGGCCGCTGCGGCGGAGGTGGCCGAACGGGCCGGAGCGATCGCCCTGCAGACCCACCAGCGGGTGGTCGGTGTGATCGAGAACATGTCCTGGCTGGAGCTGCCCGACGGTTCCCGGATGGAGATCTTCGGAGCTGGCGGCGGTCGGACCGTGGCGGATTCACTCACCCAGACGATCGGCGCGCAGGTGCCGCTGCTGGGTCAGGTGCCGCTGGACACCCGGGTACGGGAGGCGGGCGACGAGGGCAATCCGATCGTCGTCACCGAACCGGACTCCCCTGCGGCGAAGGCGCTCGGACAGGTGGCTGACCGGCTCGCGCTGCGCCGTGAGTCCCTGCTCGGTAAGCCGCTCGGCCTCAAGCCGAGCGGGCGCTGAGCCGTAGGGGTGGGACGCCGGCCGGCGGCCGTGCCGGCAGTCAGGTGACGTCGTCGTAGTCGACGATGCGGGGAGCCGGTGCCGGGTTGGTGGGGCCTTGCGGGGCGGGGTCGGGCCGGCGCGGATCGGCGACCTTCGCGACGTCCCTGAGCTCGTCGTGCACGCCGGTGACATCCGCCCGAAGGCCGTCGTAGACACCCTGGAGCGGTTTCCGGATCGCCTGCTCGTCCTCCTCGCTGATCAGGTGCTTGCGGATGAACGCCTTGGGGTGCAGGTCCTCCAGCTGGATGTCGGTCCCCAGTTCCTTGCTCAGGTCGGTGGTGGCGCTGCGGGCCATGTTGCGCAGGTTGCGCACCATCCGCAGCCCGTCACTTATCACCACCGGCAACCGGTCGCCGAAGATCAGCAGCGCCAGCAGCAGCAGCGCTCCGACCTCCCACACGTTCAGGTTCTCGAACACTCTCGGCCCCTTCCCCGGCTACCGCAGCCAGAGTACGCACGTCAGTGCCGCTGCCAGAAGCGGGTGAGAGGTCACTTCGCGTCCGCAGCGAGGGTGACCGAGGCGTTCTGCCGGGTCGATCCACGGCGGTACTCGACGGTCACCACCGAGCCGGGCGCGTACTTGCGCACCAGAGCGATCAGATCGGTCGGCTCGGTCATCGGTCGGCCGTTGAGCTTGAGTATCACGTCACCGGCGCGCAGTCCGGCGCCAGCGGCCGGACCCGACGCCTCGACGGTCGCGAGGCGTACCCCGGCACCGTTGGTGTTTGAACCGGGCCCGCCGACCTGGGCGCCGATAACCGTGCGACGGGCCTTTCCGGTGCCGATGATGTCCTGGGTGATCCGTTTCGCCTGGTTGATCGGGATGGCGAAGGCAAGACCGATGTTTCCTGCCTCCTGGCCCTCGGCCACCAGAGACTTGATCGTGGAGTTGACCCCGATCACCCGCCCCGCCGCATCGACCAGCGGGCCGCCCGAGTTTCCGTGGTTGACCGCAGCGTCGGTCTGGATAGCGGCGTAGTAGCGCGTCGGCCCGCCCGGCTCGCCGGCATGCATCGTCCGGTCCAGGGCGCTGACGATGCCCGCGGTGACCGTGTTCGCCAGTGACAGAGGAGAGCCCATCGCCAACACCGGGTCGCCGACGGCCAGGGCGTCGGAGTCACCGAACTCGACCGGGCGTAACCCGGTGCGCGAGACCTTGATCACTGCGATGTCGGACTCCGCGTCCTGCCCTACCACCGTCGCGGCGGCCGAGCTGCCGTCGTTGAAGATGACCGACGCCTTCCCGGTGCCGCCGGCCACCACGTGGTCGTTCGTGATCACATGTCCGTCGGCGCTGGCGATGAACCCCGACCCCTCACTGGTGCCTCCGAGACCGGCGACCCGCACGGTGACGACGCTCGGCAGTACTCGTTCGGCGACACCCGCCAGCGACTCCGGTGGGCGTTGGGCGAGCGTGGGTGCCGCACCGGGGACAGCACCCAGTACCGTCCCGCCGGCACCACCCCGAATCGCGAACGCGTAGCCGAGCGCACCACCGAGGGCCCCGGCGAGCAGGGCCGTCACCAGCGAGATGAGCAGCAACTGCTGAAGTTTGGGCCGGCCCGCCGCATCGGGATCGACGACCGGCTCCGGCTCGCTGCCGGCCACCGGGGCCACGGGCAGCACCACCGCCGCCGGTGCGAGCGGATCCCGCCACGGATCGGCGAGCGCGTCTGACCACCACGGCGACGCGGCACCGCCGCTGTCCTGCGATGTCGCCGGCCCACCGGCTGGCGGATGCCCGGTCGCCGACTGCCCGGCCGGTGTTCCGCTCGCACCGGGCTGGCGCCAGTTCCAGCCGTCGGTCACTCGGTGCCCTCCCACTCCCGTCCCCGGCATCCTCGCGTCCGCGGTCCGAGGCGGGCGACGGATACCGCTTCCAGGATTGCACGGATACGCGGTACGGGGTCAGCGGTTGTCACCGCGGGTGGATGCCCGGATGCGCTCAGAGCTGGCCGCCTCTAGAGTCACAGTGCCCAACAGCCCTGCGCATCATGCTCGTCGCCCGGAGGTGCCCCATCGCCACGGTCGCCGGTTCCGGCAGTTCGACGAACCCGGCCCTGCAGTTCGCCGAGTCCTACGTCACCGAGGACCCCGTCCTGCGGACCGCCCGCAGCCTTGCCCGTGAGGTAGGCCTGGACGCGGTCACCGCAGGCGCTGGTGCCGCGTTGCGCCTGCTCGCCGCTGCCGGGAGTGCCCGTGCGGTGGTCGAGATCGGCACCGGCACCGGTGTCAGCGGGGTGTGGCTGCTACGCGGTATGCGGGCCGACGGGGTGCTCACCACCATCGACGTGGAGGTCGAGCATCAACGGATCGCCCGACGCATCTTCGCCGAGGCCGGTTTCGTCGCCGGGCGGACCCGGATCATCACCGGCCGGGCGCTTGACGTTCTGCCCCGGCTCGCCGACGGTGCGTACGACCTGGTTTTCGTCGACGCCGAGGTGACCGGCTTCACCGCCTGCGTGGACGCGGCGTTGCGACTGCTGAGGCCGGGTGGGGTGCTCGTGCTCAACGGAGCGCTGGCGGGCGGCCGGATCGGCGACCCGGCCGCCCGTGACATGGAGACGGTGATGGTGCGCGAGACGGTGAAGGCCATCCGTGAGTCGGAGCACTGGATTCCAGCACTGTTGCCGGTCGGTCACGGGCTGCTGGCTGCGGTGCGCTGCTGACTCGGCACTCGCACCGACCGGCGGGCGTAGGAAGCCGACCAACCCGTGGGCCGGCCCGGCTCAGTCCAGCGCCGCCAGCCAGCGCAGCAGCCCGCGTACGCCCCAGCCGGTCGCGCCGCGGGTCAGCTCCGCGTCGTCGCGGTCGCACCAGGAGGGTGCGGACATGTCGATGTGCAGCCAGCGGTCGGCCAGGTCGCCGGTGAACTCCCGTAGGTAGAGCGCGGCCAGCACCGATCCGCCGCCCTGCGTGGGCGCGCTGTACAGGTCGGCCAGGTCGCTGCCGAGGTGCTCGACGTAGTCGGTGGGCAACGGCATCCGCCAGGCCGACTCGCCCGCTGACCTGATCGCCGCCAGCAGATCCTCGGCGAGCTGGTCGTTGTCGCTGTAGAGCGCCCCGGTGCGGGTGCCGAGCGCCACCGCGTTGGCACCGGTCAGCGTGGCCAGGTCGACGAGCAGGTCAGGGTTGAGTTCCGCGACGGCGTACGCCAGTGCGTCGGCGAGCACCAACCGGCCCTCGGCGTCCGAGTTCGTCGTCTCGCTGGTCAGGCCGCCGTAGTGCCGGACGATGTCGCCGGGTCGGAATGCGGCCCCACTGACCATGTTCTCGGCCAGCGGGGCTAGCGTGGTCACCCGGACCGGCAGGCCCAACGCGGCGGCGCCGAGGGTGGCCGCCACGACGGCGGCGGCGCCGGCCATGTCCTTGCGCATCAGCTTCATCGCCGGAACCGGCTTGATCGAGATGCCGCCGGTGTCGAAGGTGATGCCCTTGCCCACCAGGACCACGTGGGTGCGGGCATCTGCGGGATGCCAGTCCAGTTCGACCAGGCGTGGGCCACTTGCCGAGCCGCCTCCGACGGCGAGGATGCCGCCGAAGCCCTCGGCGGCCAGTTGTGCAGGCTCGCGGACCCGCAGCGTGACCCCGGGCAGGTCGGCAACGGCCTCGGCGACCTGACCGGCGAACCACCGTGGGTTCTTCACCGACGCGGGCATGTTGGTCAGGTCCCGGGCCAGTCTGGTCATCCGGGCGGTGATCCGCGCCACGTTCACTGCCTGCTCGTACGCCTCGGGGTCGGTGACCGCCAGGTCGACGTCGGTGAGCGTGGGCGGGTCGGTCTGCGCACCGAGCCGGAACCGGTACGAGCCCAGCAGCAGCCCTTCGATCAGGCCCCGCACCGCTGCCGGTGCGACCCCCACCGGCAGGGCTATTGTGACATGAGTCTCACTTTTCACGGCACGGACCAGCGCTGCGCCACTCGTCCGCCAGGCCGCCTCGTCCGCCCCGCCGATCCCGAGCAGCAGCAGCCGACGTGGGACACCACCGGGCCGCACCTGCGTGTGCACGTCACCGGCCCGACCCCGCGACCGAGCCGCCGGGATCAGCACCGCCACCTCGTCGGCGATCCCGTCAGGGAGGGCCACCGCAGTCGGCACCGACTCGGCCCACGCGTCGTCGGCGGCGCCGGGCCGCACGGGCAGGATCAGAGTGTCGAGCCGTTCCGGCTCGGCGGTCAGACGGATGGCGAGCACGCGGAGCCGTACCTCCTGCAGACGGACGCGCGGTGGATCGGTCGCGCGAAGGCGTGACGGCTCTGAGCCACCGGTGAACCGATGGCCCAGAGCCAGGAACCAGACGAACTACCCGCGGCGGCGAGGGTCGCCGACGCAACGACCTCACTCAGCCGGCGGCCGCCTTCAGCGCGTCACCGAGAGCAGTCGCCTCGTCGGGAGTCATCTCGACGACGAGCCGGCCACCACCCTCCAGCGGGACCCGCATGACGATGCCCCGGCCCTCCTTGGTGACTTCCAGCGGACCGTCGCCCGTCCGCGGCTTCATCGCCGCCATGTTGTCTCCCCTCAGACCTACACCAGGGTCGGTGGGTTGCCCCACAGCCACTTCGCCATGACCACCCGCAACTTGCACGTGGGTGTCGACCGACGATTTTCCCTGATGAACACCTCCGGACCCAAACCGAAGCAGCATTGATGTAACAGCATCTAGCTTATCCTTAGAAGGCCTGTCACAATGTGCGGTCATGCAGGCACGGTCGGCACTCTTCGACCTGTACGGCGACCACCTCCGGCCACGAGGTGGGCGCGCACCCGTTGCCGCGCTGGTCAAGCTACTGGCGCCGCTGGGGATCGCGCCACCGGCCGTACGCACGGCGGTCTCCCGGATGGTGCGTCAGAACTGGCTCGAACCGATCAAGTTGACCTCCGGACCCGGATATTCGATCACAGCGAAGGCCGCCCGGAGGCTGGACGAGGCCGCTTCCCGGATCTACCGCACCGGTCGGGTCACCTGGGACGGCCGCTTCGACCTGCTGGTACTCGACGCGCCGAGCGCACGTCGGGACCGCCAGCGTCTGGCCGCCAACCTCCGGTACCTCGGCTACGGCACGTTGGACGAGCAGACCTGGGTGGCCACCCGCCCAGCCGAGGACGTCGACCTGCTGCTCAGCGAGGCGGGCGTACGCTTCGAACGGTTCAGCGCCGCGCACACCGCCGGCACGCCGGGCGCGATGGGCCTGGTCCGCCGGGCCTGGGACCTCGCCGAGATCGGCCAGGCGTACGAAGACTTCGTCACCGAACAGCGGACGCTGCTGACCGGCGTCACCGCGCGCAGCGGCGACGAGGAGTCGTACGCCGCCCGGTTCCGGCTGGTGCACGCGTGGCGTACGTTCCTGTTCCGGGATCCGCAGCTGCCACCGGCGCTGCTACCCGAACGCTGGCCCGGCATCGCCGCAGCCAGCTTCTTCGACCGCCACGCGGCCCGGCTCCGGCCGGCCGCCGACCGGTACGTCGAGCAGTGCCTCGACGGTGGACACCGGTTAGCCCGACAGAAGGGTCGCCAGACGTGACCGAGCCACTGCTCGTCGACCGCACCGACGCCGTCGTCACCCTCACCCTGAACCGCCCGAACGCGATGAACTCGCTCGACGTGGCGCTCAAGGAAGCGCTGCGGGACACTCTGGCCGAGCTGGAGTCCGACCGTGACTGCCGGGCCGTGGTGCTGACCGGGGCCGGCACGTCGTTCTGTGCCGGGCAGGATCTCCGGGAGCACGTCGACACCCTCCAGACAGGCGACGGCAAGCCGCTGGACACCGTCCGGGCGCACTACAACCCGATCGCCGCCCGGCTGGCCAGCCTGCCGAAGCCGGTGGTGGCCGCCGTCCGGGGTATGGCAGCCGGGGCCGGGGCCTCGCTGGCCTTCCTGGCCGACATCCGTATCGGTGGACCATCCACCAGCTTCCTGATGGCGTTCGCCAAGGTCGGGCTGGCCGCCGACACCGGCGCCTCGTGGACGTTGCCCCGGCTCGTCGGCCACGCCAAGGCCGTCGAACTACTGATGCTGGCCGAGCCGGTGCGCGCCGAGCAGGCCCGGCAGCTCGGCCTGCTCACCCGGATGACCGACGACGACGAGCAGGTACTGCCCACCGCGCAGGAGTTGGCCGCCCGGCTCGCCACCGGACCGACAGTCGCCTACGGGGCGATCAAACGTCAACTCTCGGTGGCCGATGCCGGTACCCTGGCCGACGCGCTGGCCGCCGAGGCGCAGGCACAGGCCATCTGCGGCGCCACCACGGACCACCGCGCCGCCACCATGGCCTTCGTCAACAAGCAGAAGCCGGCCTTCGAGGGCCGTTGAGCCGGCCCCCTGGCCGACCGGCGGGACCGTCAGTCGTCCTCTTCCGGATCCTGGTTCGCCTCCGCGCCCAGCACGAACGCCTGCATGGCCAGCTCGTCGCCGGCGGGTGAGACGAAGGCCGGCAACTCCCGGGGACCGAGTTCCTGCACGTACGCCCAGAACAACCGGACCGCCTCCGCCGGCGAGTCGGCCTCGATCGGCAGGTCCAGGCTGACCAGCCAGGTGCGGCGCTGCGGTGCCGGGCCGAGTCGGTCGACGAGCTCGCGGAAGGTCGCCCGGTCGAGCGCGGTGACCGGCCCAGTGAGCAGCAGCGCGTCGGCCGGCACCGGCTCGTCGAAGGCCCGCCGGGTGTACGCGACCACGAGTGCGTCGGAAACATCGTCGGACTGCGGGTCGTCCGGATCCTCGGGGCGGCGGGCGACGGGGCCGACGACCCGACCCACCGCCACCAGCCGGGGTGGCTCGTCTGCCAGCACCGCCACCTGGTCACCGGGGCGGGGCAAGGCGGGCCCGTCGAGCCCGGTCAGCTCAAGCGTCTCATGGTGGACGAGCCGCTCGGCGTCGTACCGGCCGGCGGGCAGGAGCACCGCCCAGGCGCCCGTGCCGTCCGCCTGGCTCGCCCCGTGCACCCGGTGTGCGGTGTCGGTCGTCATGCCCTTCATCTCATCACGGAGGGCGCGGGGGTCACGACGTGGCAGCCCGCCAGGTGGTCGTCGACCATTCCGGTAGCCTGCATCAGCGCGTAGGCGGTGGTCGGGCCGACGAACCGGAAGCCACGCTTCTTCAGCGCCTTGGCCATGGCCGTGGAGGCGTCGGTGAGCGCCGGTACGGCGGCGGCGGAGTCCGGTCGGGCCCGACCGGGAGGCGGGGCGAATGACCAGAGCAGCTCCGACAGACCGGCCGGGAGTTCCTGGGCGGCTCGGGCGTTCGTGATCGCAGCCTCGATCTTGGCCCGGTTCCGGACGATGCCGGCGTCGGCGAGCAGCCGGGTCACGTCCGCCTCACCGTAGCCGGCCACCGTGTCGATCCGGAACCCGGCGAAGGCCGCCCGGAAAGCCGTCCGCTTACGCAGGATGGTCAGCCAGGACAGCCCGGACTGGAACGCCTCGAGCGTCATCCGCTCGTAGAGGGCGTCGTCACCGTGCAACGGGCGGCCCCACTCGGTGTCGTGGTAGGCCACGTAGTCGGGGGTGCTGACCCCCCATCCGCACCGGACCCGCCCGTCCTCGCCGACAACCAGTCCCGTCACGGCTCCCAGGCTAACGGTTTCCGGATCATCGTCTCGTCAGCGCCTCGCTGACCCGGCGTTCACCTGTCGACCACAGTTCCCGCTCCCGGTCGACATGGCGGACCGGGAGGTGCGTGCGCCGGGCACGAACGGCTCAGGGCAGGCGGCCCTGCTCGACCTGACGGGCGAAGCGTCGCAGGGCCTGGGTGAGGCTGAACTTGGAGCCGGGCCAGAGCAACGGCCAGGCGAACCGCCCGGCCGGGCCACCCGGCAGGTGGAACCACTCGTGCCAGACCACCTGACTGCGGCCACTCTCCAGCGGGGTGCAACGCAGCACACCCGGGCCACGCAACAGCGTGCCGCAATGCACCACCCCGATCTCGTACGGTGCGTCGACCCGGACCACCCGCATCATGTCGCGCAGCGAAGCCGGCCCGACAGTGGTGACCGCCTCGACCAGACTCCCCTCGCCGCCGTCACCCTCAACCACCCGCACCGCGGTGAACGGGATCCACTCGGACTGCCGTTCCCACGCCAGCAACGCCGCGAAGACCTTGTCGGCGGACGCGTTGACGATCACCGTGGCAGTGACCTCACCAGCACCGGGTTGGGCCGCTTCCCGGAGGTCGTCGGTGTCGTCCGCCCCGCTCACGCCGACTCCGATCGGATCGCCGCATCGCGGCCGGCAGTTGCGGTCCCTTCGGCGTCCATCTCAGCGGTCGGAGCCGGCCCGGCGCCGGAGGTGTCTCCGCCGTCGGAGGCGGGCGGACCGGCCGTCCTCCGGTCGCTCGT
The DNA here is from genome assembly GCF_012726175.1 of Micromonospora sp. HNM0581. Taxonomy (GTDB): domain Bacteria; phylum Actinomycetota; class Actinomycetes; order Mycobacteriales; family Micromonosporaceae; genus Micromonospora. The sequence goes on along the minus strand of NZ_JAASAD010000022.1, from coordinate 14,396 downwards.
CGGGGCGTCGGCGGTCGGGGCGTCGGCGGACGACGCCGCTACGAGGTTCACCTTCGCCGCCTGATCTCGGGCCCGCCGGAGCGCATCGGCGTCAGCAGTCCGTCCGTCCCGCAGGGCCGTCACCTCCGCCTCCAGCACCCCGATCAACTCAGCCTTGTACCCGATGTCGTACGCCGCCCGCCGCATCGCCTGATCGACCTGGGCCATCCGGTACCCACGCAGCGCGGTGTCGAAGCGCACCTCGCCGACGTCCGACTCGCGCAGCGGACGGTCACCGGGCAGCGGCACCGCCCGCCCGTCCGCCTCGACCGGGGCCAAGCCGGGATCCCGACCGGTCACCAGCACCGTCACGCCGAACACGACCGCCGCGACGGTGACCGCCACGACCAGCAGGAGCAGAAGCTGACCCATGTGCTGATCGTGGCACGCCGGCGGGGCCGGGGCGACCCCCACCCGGCGCGGCGCACCGGACAGGGCGACCGGATAGCGTCGACGTGCCGGCGGTGTGACCGGTCGACGGCGTACGGCGATGTGGGAGGTGACGTGGCCGGAATGTTGCAGCTCGGGGCTCGGCGGTTCGGGCCCGGCGACCTGGTGGTCATGGCGATCGTGAACCGGACCCCGGACTCGTTCTTCGACCGGGGGGCGACCTTCCAGGCCGACAGTGCGCTGCGGGCGGTGGAACAGGCGGTGGACGAGGGCGCGGAGATCGTCGACATCGGCGGGGTGAAAGCCGGGCCGGGCACCGAGGTCGACGTCGCCGAGGAGATCGGTCGCACGGTGGACATCATCGCCGCGGTACGTGCCGCCTTCCCCGAGGTCGTCATCTCCATCGACACCTGGCGCGCCGAGGTGGCGGTGGAGGCCGTGGCGGCCGGCGCCGACCTGCTCAACGACACCTGGTCGGGGGCGGATCCGGCGCTGGCCCGGGTTGCCGCGCGGACCGGGGTCGGGCTGGTCTGCTCGCACGCGGGCGGTCTCAGCCCGCGGACCAGGCCACATCGTGCGGCCTTCGACGACGTGGTGGCGGATGTGGTCGCGACAGTGACCGGGCTCGCCGACCGGGCGGTCTCGCTGGGCGTACGCCCCGACGGGATCCTCATCGACCCGGCACACGACTTCGGCAAGAACACCCGCCACTCGCTGGAGATCACCCGGCGGTTGGGCGAGCTGACCGCGACGGGTTGGCCGCTGCTGGTGGCCCTGTCGAACAAGGATTTCATCGGTGAGACGTTGGACCTCCCCGTTGCCGAACGGCTGGAAGGGACGCTCGCCGCGACGGCGGTCTCCGCGTGGTTGGGCGCCCGGGTGTTCCGCGCCCACCAGGTCCGTCCCACCCGTCGGGTACTCGACATGGTCGCGGCCGTCCGCGGCGATCGCCCGCCCAGGCTCAGCCGTCGCGGCCTGGCCTGAACGGTGACCGGCTCCGCACCGGTCAGGTCCAGCGGAGGATGTCGCGCCGCCATGCGTAGAGCAGGCCGAGCGCCAGGACACCCACGAAGATCGCCATCTCCACCACGGTGACGAGCCCGAACCCGGGCCGGTCGAAGACCACCGCCCAGGGGAAGAGGAAGACCGCCTCGACCGCGAACAACACGTAGAGGTACGCGTAGACGTAGTAGCGGATCTTCATCTGCGCCCAGTCGCCGCCGACCGGGTCGAGGCCGCACTCGTAGCCGGCGCGCTTGCCGGGTGGATCGGCTGGGCGGGCGGGGCGTAGCACCCGATTGGCGGTGAACGCGACGACGAGGAAGAGCACTCCGGCGAGCAGCAGAAGCCCGAGCGTCGCGTACGAGCCCAGGTAACCGGTCACGGTCGGTCAGCCTACCGCCCCACGCCCCGGGTTGGTCACGTCCTGAGCTTCACCGCGTACCCGCTGCGGGGTCGGCACGGGACGGTCGGGGTGCACCGAGACCGACCCGGCCGGGAGGTGCGGTGATATGGATTACGGCTACCCTGGCGAAACACCGCAAGTAACCGCAAATTCCCTCACGTTCGGATCCCATTCGGCGGACCTCCTGGCAGGACTCGGCCTCGATCCGACGTAGGCTCTCGGTGAGGAAGGACAGGCGGGCCGGACGTTCGCGGACGGCCGGTGCAGCGGCGCGTCAAGGAGGTCCCGTGGCCGGGCAAGGCGAGGTCACCATCCAGTTCAGCCAGCCGCGCCACGGCGCGCGGCGAAGCGAGGTGCGGCCGTGACCAAGCAGGTCCGCCAGCTCGAACGGGTGGTCATCCGGTTCGCCGGTGACTCCGGCGACGGCATGCAGTTGACCGGGGACCGGTTCACCTCGGAGACCGCGCAACTGGGCAACGACATCTCCACGCTGCCCAACTTCCCCGCCGAGATCCGCGCTCCCGCCGGCACCCTGCCCGGCGTGTCGAGTTTCCAGGTGCACTTCGCCGACTACGACATCCTCACCCCGGGCGACGCGCCGAACGTGCTCGTCGCGATGAACCCGGCGGCGCTGAAGGCGAACCTCACCGATCTGCCCCGGGGCGCCGACATCATCGTCAACACCGACGAGTTCACCCGTCGGAACCTGGCCAAGGTCGGCTACGCCAGCAGCCCCCTCGACGACGACACCCTCGACGGGTACGCCGTGCACCCGGTCGCGCTGACGTCCATGACGATCGGGGCGCTGGCCGAGCTGGACGTGTCCAAGAAGGACGCCGAACGGGCCAAGAACATGTTCGCTCTCGGCCTGCTCAGCTGGATGTACTCCCGGCCGCACGAATCGACCCTGCGGTTCCTGGAACGCAAGTTCGCCAAGCGGCCCGAACTGGTCGCGGCGAACGTCGCCGCGTTCAAGGCCGGCTGGAACTTCGGCGAGACCACCGAGGACTTCGCCGTCCGGTACGAAGTGAAACCGGCCAAGATGCCGCCGGGCACCTACCGCAACATCACCGGCAACACGGCGTTGTCGCTCGGCCTCGTCGCTGCGGGTGTCCGCTCCGGCCTGCCGGTCTTTCTCGGCGCCTACCCGATCACGCCGGCCTCGGACATCCTGCACGAGCTGAGCAGGCACAAGCGGCTCGGTGTCACCACCATGCAGGCCGAGGACGAGATCGCCGCGATCGGTGCGGCGTTGGGCGCTTCGTACGGCGGTGCGCTCGGCATCACCACCACCAGCGGCCCGGGCGTGGCACTCAAGGGCGAAACCATCTCCCTGGCCGTGGCCCTGGAACTGCCGCTGGTGATCGTGGACGTGCAGCGGGCCGGACCGTCGACCGGTATGCCTACCAAGACCGAGCAGGCCGACCTGAACATGGCGCTGTTCGGTCGGCACGGCGAGGCACCGGTGGCGGTGATCGCTCCCAAGTCACCGTCCGACTGCTTCCACGCCGCCCTGGAGGCGGCACGCATCGCTCTCACCTACCGCACCCCGGTCATCCTGCTGTCGGACAACTACGTCGCCAACGGCTCCGAGCCGTGGCTGCTACCCGAGGTCGACTCCCTGCCCGACCTCCGGGTCGAGTTCGCCACCACGCCGAACGGCGAGGACGGCACCACCTTCCTGCCCTACCTGCGCGATCCGCAGACCCTGGCCCGGCCGTGGGCGGTACCGGGCACCCCCGGTCTCGAACACCGCATCGGCGGCCTAGAGAAGGCCGACAGGACCGGCGACATCTCGTACGATCCGGCGAACCACGACTTCATGGTGCGGACCCGAGCGGCCCGCATCGAGACCATCCCGGTGCCCGACGTGGAGGTGGAGGACCCGGACGGCGACGCCCGGGTGCTGGTGCTCGGTTGGGGCTCCACGTACGGCCCGATCGGTGCCGCCTGCCGTGCCCTGCGCCAGCGCGGCCTCCCTGTCGCGCAGGCACACCTGCGGCACCTCGCCCCGATGCCGGCCAACCTCGGTGCGGTACTGCGCTCCTACGATCGGGTGGTCATCCCTGAGATGAACCTCGGCCAGCTGGCCCACGTGATCCGGGGTCGCTACCTGGTCGACGCCATCGGCTACAACCAGGTCCGCGGTCTGCCGTTCACCGCCGCCGAGCTGGAGACGATGCTGGAAGAGGTCCTGAAGAATGTCTGAGCCCGTCGCCCTCAAACTCACCGCCAAGGACTTCAAGTCCGACCAGGAGGTGCGCTGGTGCCCCGGCTGCGGCGACTACGCGATCCTCGCCGCCGTCCAGCAGTTCATGCCGGAGCTGAACATCCCCCGGGAGAACATCGTCTTCGTCTCCGGGATCGGCTGCTCGTCGCGTTTCCCGTACTACATGAACACCTACGGGATGCACTCGATCCATGGGCGTGCGCCGGCGATCGCCACCGGGCTGTCGGTCTCCCGGCCAGACCTGTCGGTGTGGGTGGTGACCGGTGACGGCGATGCTCTCTCCATCGGCGGCAACCACCTGATCCACGCGCTTCGCCGCAACGTCGACCTGAAGATCCTGCTGTTCAACAACCAGATCTACGGGCTGACCAAGGGGCAGTACTCCCCCACCTCCGAGGTAGGCAAGATCACGAAGTCGACGCCTGCCGGTTCGGCCGACGCGCCGTTCAACCCGCTGTCGTTGGCGCTCGGCGCGGAAGCCACCTTCGTCGGCCGGACGATCGACTCCGACCGCAAGCACCTGCAGTCGGTGCTACGCGCCGCCGCTGAACACTCCGGCTCCGCCTTCGTCGAGATCTACCAGAACTGCAACATCTTCAACGACGGTGCGTTCGAGCAACTCAAGGAGCCGAGCACCCGCGACGACCACCTGATCCGGCTGGAACACGGCCAACCAATCACGTTCGGCAAGGACGGGCAGTTCTGCGTCGTACACCCACCCGGCGGCTTCGGCCTCGAGGTACGCGAAACAGCCTCCACCCCAGCCGAGGAGATCGTCGTCCACGACGCCACGGTCGACGACCCCGCGTACGCGTTCGCGCTGTCCCGACTGCCCGGCTTCGACCTGCGGAACACTCCGATCGGCGTGTTCCGCTCCGTGTGCCGGCCGTCGTACGACAGCGTGGTGCAGGGGCAGCTGGCCGACGCCAAGGCGACCGTCAGCGAGACCCCGGAGCAGCAGTTGGCCGGGCTGTTGAACGGTGGCGACACCTGGACCATCGTCGGCTGAGCCGTTCCGGCTACCACGACGACCGGGCCGTTCCCTTCGGGGCGGCCCGGTCGGCCGGTTCTCAGGGCAGGGTGTTGGCGCTGGGACGGTCGTCGCGTACGTGCACGAGCATGTCCCCGGTCTCGATGACCGCACCTGCCCGGTCAGCCAGGGTGACCACCTTGCCGCGCCGGACCAACGCGATGACGAGCGTGTCCAACTCGCGAGGCGACTTGCCGACCTCACTCCGCTCGGCGGAGCGCATCGCCAGCGCCATGCCCTGCCCAGGGGTGAGCAGATCCTCCACCACGTCGATCAAGGGTGGGGCCGACGTCGACAGGCCCAACAGCCGGCCGGCCGTGGCCGAGGACACGATCACGTGGTGGGCCCCGCTCTGCTTCAGCAGTGGGGCGTTCTCCGCCTCCCGGGCCGCCGCGATGATCCGTACCTGGCCGGCGGTGAGCTGGCGTACGGTCAGCGCCACGAGTACCGACGCGTCGTCACTGTCGGTCGCGATGATCACCGCCTTGGCGGTGCGCACATGTGCCTGGTTGAGCACGGACGATCGGGTCGCCGAACCCTCGATGGCGACAAGTCCGTTCGACGTGGCCTGGCGCAGGGCCGGGCCGGCCCGCTCCACCACCACGATCCGGGACTTGTCCAGCCCGTTCTCCATCAGGGCGGAGATGGCGCTGCGCCCCTTGGTGCCGTAGCCGCAGATGATGACGTGGTCCTTCACTTTTCTCTCCCACCGGTGCAGGCGACGGCCGGTCCGATACTGCTCGGTCAGGACCTCGAGCGTGGTACCAACCAGAATGATCAGGAACAGCACCCGGGCCGGGGTGACGAACACGATGTTGACCAGTCGGGCCTGCTGGGTCATCGGCACGATGTCGCCGTAGCCGGTGGTCGACAGGGAGACGACCGCGTAGTAGAAGCAGTCCAGCAGCGTCAGACCATCGCCGTTGTTGTCGCGGTACTGCTCCCGTTCGAGGTAGACCACCGCCACCACGGCGAGCACCAGCCCGATCGCGGCGGCCAGCCGCAGGCTCAACGCGCTGAGCGGACCCCGCCGCTGCGCCGGAAAGTGAATCACCGGAGGTCCTGCCCCGCTTCTCTCGCCTGCACGTCCACAACATAGCCGCTGATCCGCGAGCCGCACGGCGGGGTGGCGTCAATGGACACGGTACGGCGAGCGGGGCGGCGGACGGGCATGATGGGACGGTCGAGGCAGGAACGGCGAGAGTGAGGCCGGCATGTCGTTGCTCAGACGGGTGATCGGCGCGGTGCTGCGCCGCGAGCGCCAGCGCCAGCGTCGTACCCTCCGGGAGGTCGCCCACGCCGCCGGCGTCTCCGTGCCATACCTGTCCGAGGTGGAACGCGGGCGCAAGGAGGCGTCCTCCGAGGTGCTCGCGGCAATCTGTCGAGCACTCGGTCTACACCTGTCGGACCTGTTGGAGGAGGTCCGCGACGAGCTTCGGCGGGTGGAACGCCGGCTGCCCACCACCGGCCCCGGTCATGTTCCCGTCGCCCGTACCGGCGATTGGTCGGCCACGCCAACCAGCGGCGTCAGCGACGGCTCTGCACACCCCGTCGCCTTCGGCTTCGGCTCTGATCTGACCGCCGAGCCGGCTGGCAACGGTCCAACCGTCCGCGACTGGTCACCCACCGGCAGGGCGCGTTGGCGATGCGTCCGAAGGGCTTCGATCGCCGGCGGTGTCGTCGGCAGTCGTCAGGCTGGCGACGCAGTGGGACTCCGTCATCCCCAGGCCCTGATGTCGCAAAGAAATGATCATGTCACTCTGACGTCGCGCTGAGGTCGTGCCGCGGCGGGCCGGGACGGTCCCGAGCCGGCGAGCCGGGCGGCCGTTCTGCCGTGGGCGGATCTGCCCGGGGCAGAACGGCTAGGTGGGTACGGGCAGTGACCGACAAGCTGGAGCTGCCGGTCCCCGGGCGCCAGACGTCGCCGCCGGCAGGTGGAGGACGATCATGATCAGGATGCTCGACGACAGCCAGCGTGGCTTCGGTGACCAGGTGTACGACCGGTTGCTGCGGGAGCGAATCGTCTTCCTGGGCAGCGAGGTCAACGACGAGATCGCCAACCGGATCTGCGCCCAGATCCTGCTGCTCGCCGCCGAGGACTCCGAGCGGGACATCACCCTCTACATCAACTCACCCGGTGGCTCGGTGAGCGCCGGTATGGCGGTCTACGACACCATGCGCTTCGTCCGCAACGATGTGGCGACGTTAGCCCTCGGGCTCGCCGGCTCGATGGGTCAGTTCCTGCTCTGCGCCGGGGCAGCGGGCAAGCGTTACGTGCTCCCACACACCCGGATCCTGATGCACCAGCCCTCGGGCGGCATGGGCGGTACCGCCTCCGACATCACCATCCAGGCCGAGAACATGCTGCACGTCAAACGGACGATGCAGGAGTTGATCGCCCATCACAGTGGTCGCACACTGGCCGAGATTCAGCGCGACTGGGACCGGGACCGCTGGTTCACCGCCGCAGAGGCCCGGGACTACGGCCTCGTCGACCAGGTCGTCACGACCGCCAATCAACTACCCTGACAGCTCCGCAGACGTACGACAGACTCCCGTCTGATCGCCCTCGTACCGGAGGCCTCGTGACAAACGTACGTTCCGCTCACGGGTCGACCACCACCGGCGGAGAGCCGGCGGTACGACCACCGGTCGGCCGGCTCCTCGCGCTACTGCTCCCGGCCACGGCGGCGATGTACGCCCTGTTCAACGGAATATCGGCGGTGATCCTTCCGGCCCAGGTGGAGGCGGTGGACCCGGCGTCGAAGGTCGGCAACCTAGCTCTGCTCACCACCCTCGCTGCCGTGGCGTCGATGGTGGCCATTCCGGCCGGCGGCGCAGTCTCCGACCGCACCCGCTCCCGGTACGGGCGCCGGACACCGTGGATCGCCGCGGCTGCTGTGGTCTCGGCCGTCTGCTGCATCCTCATGGGGCTCGCCGACAGTCTGCCGGGGCTGATGGTGACCACAGTGGCGCTGTGGTTCGCGGCGAACTTCTACTCGGGCGCCATTTCGGCGATCCTGCCGGACCGCGTTCCCGAGGACCGCCGCGGCCTCGCGTCGGCGGTCATCGGTATGGGGACACCGGTCGGTGTCGTCTTCGGTGTCCAGGTGGCCAGTCGGGTCAACCAGCTGTCCGCCTACGCCGTCATCGCCGCGGCTCTGGTGGTCACCACCGCGCTGCTGCTGGTCGGCGCACGCGAGGGATCAGCGCGCAACCTGCCGACAGCGGCACGAAGGCGGGAAGGTGGGCGGCAATGGTTCCGGTCGTTCTTCGCCGCCTTCGGCACCCCGGACTTCCGGTTGGCATTCGCCAGCCGCTTCATGCTTTTCGCGGCCTACTTCGTGGTCAGTGGCTACACCTTCTACACGCTGCAGGACTACATCGGCACCGCCAACGTGCCGGACGCCGACGTCGGGTCGGCCGTGAGCACCCTGCTGACGTTGAGCATCGTGGTCTGGGTGGTGGTCGCCAATCTCGCGGGGTGGGTCGCCGACCGGTTGGACCGCCGAAAGCTCTTCGTCGGGGTCAGTGCCCTCGGTGTCGCCGCCTCGATGATGATTCCCCTTGCGATGCCCACCTGGACCGGGATGCTCGTCTACTCCGTGTGCCTGGGAGCCTCGATCGGCACCTACTTCGCCATCGACCTGGCAGTGATGTCCCTGGTGCTGCCGGACGCCGGAAGTGAGGGCCGTGACCTCGGCATCCTGCAGGTGGCCACCGGCCTGCCCCAGCTGCTCTCGGGCGCGGTGGCCGGCGCGGTGATCACCTGGCTCGGTGGCTACCCGGCGCTTTTCGTGTTCGGCTCGCTGAGCGCAGTGGTCGCGGGCCTGCTCATGCTCGGCATCCGTGGCATCCGTTGACCCGTCGTGCACACCCTGTCCGGCTCAGGTACGACAACGGTGCGTTCAGAGACGTCGTCGCATCCGTCGGGCCGTAGTCACCGCACTCCCGAGTGCTAGCATCCGTGAGGTGGGAGGAGTTTCGTACCGCTTCGACGGATTCGAGCTTGACACCTCCCGTTACGAGCTCCGACGAGCCGGTGCACGTATCCCGCTGGAGCCCCGGGCGTTCGACGTACTCCACTACCTGATCTCACACCGCGATCGAGTCGTGTCCAAAGAGGAACTTCTCGACTCGGTGTGGGGCGATCGCTTCGTCAGCGAGGCGGCGGTCACCACGGTGCTCCGGAGCATCCGTCTGGCGATCGGCGACGCCGGTAGACAACAGCGGCTCATCCGCACCGCCTACCGCCGCGGCTACCAGTTCGTCGGGACGCTCACGCAGCCCGCCGACACGGTGCCGCCGGGAGCAGGCAGTGAGCCCCACCTACCTGACCGGCTGGCCGCACCTTCGGGTCTGGGGTTCGCAGGCCGCAAGCACGAACGCGCCGTACTGGCGGATGTGTGGAAGGAAGTGACAGCGCTACGCCAGCGGCGGGTGGTGCTGCTGAGCGGCGAGGCAGGAATCGGCAAGACAGCGTTGTGCTCAATCTTCGCGGCCTCGGCGCACCGCGACGCGGTGGTGCTCTACGGACGTTGTGACGAGGAGTTGTCGATCCCGTACCAGCCCTGGCGGGAAGTGCTGGCGAGCCTCGCCCAGGTCTTCCCCGACATCTTCGACGGTCGCGACGACTCGCTCGCACCGCTGCAGGGTGGTGCCGGCGCGATGGACCTGGAATCGGACTCGGCGCGGTACGCGCTCTACTGCTCGGTGATCGACGTACTGGACGCCGTCTCGCAGCGCGGCAGGCCGACGATCCTCGTGCTCGACGACCTGCACTGGGCGGACGTGCAGACGCTTGCTCTCCTGCGACACCTCGTCGAGCGTGCCCTGGCGACGCCGGCGCTGGTGATCGCGACCTTCCGGGAGCCCGACGTCGACGACTCGCATCCGTTGAATGGCCTGCTGTCGGCGTCGCATCGCGAGCCGGGCACGACCCGGTTGACGTTGCAGGGTCTCGATGACAGCGAAGTACTCGGCCTCCTGGAGACCGTCGCCGGCCACGAGATGGATGACGACGGACTTACGCTACGCGACGCGTTACGTGCCGAGACGGAAGGCAACCCGTTCTTCATCACCGAGATCCTCCGCCATCTCGCCGAGACCGGCGCCATCACCCAGCAGGACGACGGCCGGTGGTCGACACCGTCCTACCCGCAGGCCCGAGGTCTGCCCGTCAGCGTGCGCGAGGTGGTGGGTCGCCGCGTCCAACGGCTCGGGGCCGACACCCGCAAGGCGCTCGACACCGCGTCGGTCATCGGTCGGGACTTCGAACTCGGCCTACTCGCGGAGCTGCTCGGTGAAGATCCGTTTCACACCTACGAACGCCTCGCTCCGGCGGTGGACAACGCACTCGTCACCGATACCGCCGGGCGGTTCGCGTTCACCCACGCCATCGTCGCCCGCACGCTGTACACGGAGCTGAACCCGACCGCCCGTGCGTTCGTCCACCAGGCGGTCGCGGTGGCGCTGGAACGCCTCGCCGACGACTCAGGCGAGCGGGCCGGCGAGATCGCCTACCACTGGATCCACGCCGTCCCCCCACACAATCGAACCAAAGCCGCCTTCTACACCCAGCAGGCTGGCGACCACGCGTTGTCCCACCTCGCGCCCGACGAGGCAGTCACCTGGTACAACCAGACCCTCGATCTCCTTCCCGTCGGCCACACCAGGCAGCGGTGTGAAACCCTCACCGGCCTGGGAACCGCCCAGCGGCAGGTCGGCGACCCCGCCCACCGCAGGACACTGCTGGAGGCCGCCCGACTCGCCATCGACCTGCACCATGACGACCTGCTCGTCCGGGCGGCGCTCGCCAACAACCGCGGCGATGTCAGTCAGTTCGGCGCCATCGACGACGAACGAGTCCAGACCCTGCGGCAGGCGATCGCAGCAGAGCCCCGTACGGCCGACAGTGCGCTGCTCCACGCGATCCTCGCCATCGAAGTCCACGCCGGCCCCGAGGAGCAGGTCGAGGAAGCTGCCACCCGCGCACTGGACCTCGCCCGCGAGGCGGGCGAGGACCACATCCTCGCGCACGTCGTGCGTCTCGCCGAAAGCGCACTGCGTACCCTGGACGCGCTCGACCGCCGTGAGCAGCTGCTGCGCGAAGGTGTCGCCGCCGCGGACCGTGCCGGCGACGCGCGCCTGCGCGGCATGCTTTCGATGTCCCACCACGAAATCGCCCTCGAACGTGGTGATCGCGACACGATGGACCGGGAAAAGCACATCCGGAACTCGTTCGCCGAACGCAGCCCGGAGCCCTTCGTCCGCTGGACCAACGCCCAGACACTGTCGATCCACTTCTTCCTGGACGGCGACCTCGAAGCCGCTGACGCCGCCGCACACGACGCCTTCCAGGTCGGTGTCGCGACCGGACAGCCAGAGGCGTACTTCGGCTATGCCGGCCAGCTCTTCCAGATCCGCCGGGCCCAGGACCGCCTCGCCGAGGTGGCCGAGGCCCTGGAGCGGCTCCTCGCAGAGAACCCCACGTTGCAGGTCTTCCGAGCCGCCCTCGCCTACGTGTGGTGCGAACTCGGCCGCGAACAGGATGCCCGGACGCTCACCGACTCCCCCGATGTCTCGCCCGGCGGCGCGCCCCAATTCTGGTCGACGACCCTGCTGCTGTGGGCCGAGGTCTGTCACAAACTGACCCTTCCCACCCTGGCCGCCCGGCTCGTGCCGATCCTCGATCGTTGGCGGGAACAGGTCGCCAGCACGGGCGCCACCACAGAAGGTTCCATCGCCTACGGTCTCGGTCTCGCGCTCGCGGCCCTCGACCGCACCGCCGATGCCGCCGCTGCCTACGAACTCGCCCTCACCGTCAACCGCCGGCTCCGTGCACCGCTGTTCGTTGCCCGAACCCAACTCGCCTATGCCGAACTGCTCGCCGACTCCGACCCCGATCAGGCTCGCGCTCACGCGACCGATGCCAAGGCGACCACCGAACGGTTCGGCTTCGCGCTCATCAACCGTCGTACCGCGCACCTACTCGAACACCTTCCGTGAACCGCGCGGCCCGGCAGGCCCTCCCGCGCCGAAGTGCTTCCCGCCGGAGGCACGTCGTTCGGCCCGCCACTGCTCCCGGCATCACACGCCCAAGCGAAACGCCTCGACGTGCCGATGACGGGCAGGTACCCGCAACGCGCGCAGACTGCGCTCGGCAGTGGCCGCCATCGCGGCCGGGCCGCACAGGTAGACGTCGCGCTCGGCGATGTCCGGCACCAGACCACGCAGGTTCTCCGGGCTGAACGGCTGGCTGCCCTCGGTGGTACGCCCGGTCAGCAGATGCAACCGGGCGCCCCGAGACTGCGCCAAATCTCGCAGCTCACCGATCAGCACCGCGTCCCCGGGCGTCCGTGCGCGGTAGAGGAACGCGGACACTGGGCCATCTAGATCCTGCACCACATCCGCGACACCACCTCCGCCGAAGACGCCAGCCGCCTGCGCACCGGCAACGCACCCCGCGTCATGGCCACCCTGCGCAACACCGCGATCAGCCTGCTCCGCCTGGCCGGCATCACCACCTGCGAAAGCCCTACGCCGCACAGCCCCGGAGGGTCATTCAAAACTCGGTGCGGTGGTTCTGAAGATCTCTAGGGCGGTGACGGTGCGTAGTACGTCGGGGAAATCGGTCATGATCTGGTGGTAGCCGGTCTTGAGGATCTTCCAGTTCTTCGGGTGGCTGATGGCGCGTTCGACGGCGGCGGGAGTCGGTTGACGCTGTAGTTGTAGGCCTTCTGCGTGGCGGTCAGCTCTCCACCGGGTGGTTTCCTGTGCGGGGTGGTCGGGCCGGTGCCTTGGTGGCCGCCGTCGCCGATCATGCCTGGTCCGCCAGGTGCGAGGTGGTCTGCCCAGCGTTGCGTGATGCCGGAGATGTGGAACGCCGCGGCGTCGTGGCGGGCGCCGTCGACCGGATCGCCGACGTCGGCGACGCGGCCGTCGAGGTTGGCGATGACCTGGACGTTCTGTCCGCACACGTGTTTCTTGCCGGAGAACAGGCCGTGGTAGGCCTCGCGTTCGTCGACCGGGGCGACGAACCCGTCGACCGGGACGCCTTCGCGGCGGGTCTGCTCCAGTCGCTGGTTGACCTCGGGGCGGGTGACCCAGCGCAGGACCGGCTGCAGGATCTGGTGGGAGCGGGTGATCGTGGCCTGTGAGCAGCCGAACACCTCGGCCACGGTCTCGTCGGGCTGGTTGTGCCGGAGTCCAAACAGCACCGCGATCACGGTCGTGGGCAGCGGCAACACGTGCGGACGCCCGACCGGCGGCTTCTCCCACTCATCGCCGGCGATCTCGCGGACCCGGCCGATCAGGCAGCGAGCCGGTCGGTCGGGAGTCCTGTCATACTTTCACAGCGCAGCGGCTGGCCCTCGATCAACTTCCACACAAAGCTGATCTACAGGATCCCGGCCGCTACGTCAACTCCGGACAGTCGACCCGGGTCGCGGCCACCCACGAACCTCACCCACCGCGACATCCAGGAGTGTCGACTTAGTTTTGAATGGCCCTCCGGGTCCTTCGGCACGGCGAGGGTGGCCGAGCGCTGTGCGGCAAGGCATTCGGCCTGCTCGACGACGGCCCGGCGCCGGCTGTCCGAAAGCTTCTGCCCGAGCCGGACGGCGACCGTCAACTTCGCGCCGGACTTGTGGGGACGTCATTCTGCCCAAGATCGAGTGTACGGACATGCCGCGATCCCGGCGCGTTCGGCGCTCGTGCATCGAGCCAACGTCCGATGCCCCGGCCGCTCGGCCGGGGCATCCTTGATCGTCTACTCGAACGCGAAGCTGGCTTCCACGATCAGCGATCGACCGGTCAGGTTGCGCGTTTGCAGTTCTGTGACGTGCCCCCGGCGGGTCCCGTCGAACATGGGAACGGATCGATGGTGTTGCCATTGTGTCGGTGACCTGGCCGATCGATGCGGGTAGGCCGTGACTGGAACAGCACCAGGATCGCGAACAGCAGGATCAGGAAGGCGCGGAGTGGCGTCACCGCGCGTTGCGCCGTCAACATACTCGACTATCGCGGAACCTGTTGTAGCCGCGCAGCCAGACGTTGTAGCCGCCGACCTTGGCGTGACCGAACCCGATGCCCTGCTTCTGCTTGCCGTAGACCCGGCGCAGCATCGAGTCGATGTCCACAAAGCACAGGGTGTCCGCGCCGGCCAGGATCGGTGTCCGGCCGGCGAGGCCGACCAGAGTGTCGCGGGCGGCGGCCTGCAACTGCCGTACATGGCCGTGGGTGAAGGTGCGCAGGAACGAACCGAGCGTCGAGGGCGCGTACACGCCGGTGAACAGTGACCG
>NZ_JAASAD010000021.1 GCF_012726175.1 Micromonospora sp. HNM0581 | reverse complement strand
CAGCGGGGGCGGCACGGTGAGCGCGACGCTGTTCCCGCTCGGGCACACCATCCGGAGTCACCGCGGCGGTCGCGGACCGGGCCAGCGCGGCCAGGTGCCCGCACCCGACGCCGGTCAGCACGCCCGGATCAACCCTGGCGTAGGCGTCACGCAGGGTCCGCTCGTCAGGAACCCGGTACCGGCCGGTCAACGGGTTGAACGGGCAACCCAGCCGGGCCAGTTCCCGCTGTTCACAGCGTCGGACCCACTCCGCAATCGCGGTCAGCGAGTTGTGGCCGGCCGCGCTCATCGCGCACACCCCGATCGCCAGCAACGTCGCCAACCGGTACCGCACACCACGAGGATCACGAGGGTCGGCGACCTGCGCCAACCGGTCCAGCAAGCCCACAGACGGTGAATCGGCACCGATGGCAGCAGCCGCGGCGCGCCCCGCCCCGGCGATGAGCGATGATGACACAGCGAGCACGACACCCTTGGTGAGTCTTGAAGCGTAGACAACTTCATGATCCACAGGTGTCGTGCTCGCTCCTCATCCGGGCACGGCCCCCAGGACAACGTTAGGCCAAAAAGGACATTCGCGGACTACTCCGGGGCCCTGGTCCATACCCGTGGTGCGGGGGCCACGTCCGCACCAGTGCCTGCCAGCAGCAGTAGGACCGGCCAGGATGCGCGTCGCTGGTTACCGGACAACGCGTTGAGCTGGGCGAAGACCGACCAGCCGCACGAAGATCTCCCGCTTGTCTGTCGCGATGCCTCGCCTGTCTAGCACGTATCCGGTCAGCCAAGCCCAACCGTGGTAGGTGGGCTTTGGGCACACCGAGATCACGCGAAACAGGAAGCGTCTGCCCGCGAACTGCACTGATGCGTCACGGGTGATTCAAAACTCCTGGCCAGAGACCGGGGGCTGAACTTCCGCCAAGCCGCACCTCCTCGCCGCTGGGCCCCCTGCCCGGTCAGTACGGGGGAGACCGACCGGGCAGGGGGTACCGCCGCACCGAGGCGAGTTCGGGTCCTCCACGACCAGCACAGCGGGATGGCCGCACCGTACCAATCCTGGTCTACCTACGTCTAGGTACGTAGAAGGTCGGAGCGGCTCGTGTCGAGACTTCTAGCGTCGAGAACATGGAGCCCGACCCGGACGCCGACATCGACCACGGCGCGCCGCTGCCGCCCTACCGGCAACTGGCCGGCATCTTGGCGGCCCGGATTCGTCGCGGCGACTGGCGGCCCAACCGGGCCATCCCGTCCGAGGCTCACCTTGTTCAGGAGTACGGGCTTGCTCGCGCGACCGTGCGACGTGCGATCGCCGTGCTCGTGGATCAGGGCGTGTTGTTTGTGGTGCCGCAGCGCGGAACATTCGTCAAGCCGGAGAGCAAACAATCGTCGATGCCCGATGCATGATCATCGGGCACAGATCCGGCACAACTGAGCCCGGAAAGCCCTGTAAAACGTCGACAGTCGATGAGGGTTGCAGCCCTGGTCAGGCGGCAGATCTGCCCGTTTGGGATCGATCTTGGACGTTAGGGGTTCAAATCCCCTCAGCTCCACAAACTTAAGGCCCTGACCAGCGATAACGCCGGTCAGTGCCTTAAGTTTGTCTATGCGATTTTGAATCACCCCCCGAAAACCCCCACAAACGCCTGGGCACGGCCACGTTCGTCGGCGGGTGGGTCTGTCCGCGATGCGGGACCGTTAGCCTCGGTGATTCACGTTGATCGTCGATTCTGGCCGTTCGTCGGCGTGCAGATGGGCAACCGGATCGCCAGCGCCACCGACAACGGCGGCCGGCGGGTGGAGTCGGGTACGACGGTGCCGGCCGGCTCGTCTCGGTCACCTCACCGGCCGGCCGCACCGTCGACTACGCCTACGACGGCAACGGCAACCTCACGTCGGTCACCAACCCAAGGGCCGGACCACCACCTTCGCCTACGACGACGCCGACCTGCCGGTCACCGTCACCGACCCGCTGGGCCAGCAGACCCTGCGCGGGTACGACGGACTGGGCCGGCTCACCACCCTGACCGACCGCAACGGCGACACCATGGTGCGCGAGTACGACCCCTCGGCCGGCTCACCTTCGCCGGCTACGGCCGGACGGCCGGGCCGAGTTACCAGAGCAGCCGGACCTTCACCAACGACGGCCGGGACCGGCTCACCGAGGTCGAGGACACCGCCGGCGGCACGATGACCGTGCAGTACGACGACCTCGACCAGATCACCGCCGTCACCATCGGCTACTCCTACGACGACGCCGGCCGCCGGTCCGGGATGACCGTGCCGGGACAGCAGCCCATCGCGTACGGCTACGACGACAGCGGCACGATCGAGAGCCTGACCCAGGGCGGCACGGTCGCCACCTGGCAGCGGGACACCGCCGGCCGGGTCGAGCGGATCGACCGGGCCGGGGTGGTCACCACCGTCGACTACGACGACGCCTCCCGGGTCACCGGCATGGCGGTTCGGCCAGGCGGCCCGGGGCGGCGGCTGGGTGCTGCCGCAGGGTGGCGGGGGAGCGAACATCGGCGGCCGGTGGTACACCGAGCACGCCCTGGAGCGGATGGCGCCGCGTACCCCCGAGGTGATGGCCCTGCCGGAGCGCCAGGCCCTGGAGCGGGCCTCCCGGGAGGGGCTGCGGCCGGGCACCCGGGCGTTCCAGACCTGGTGGAACAAGCACGGACCGAGCCCGCGCGGGGTGCCGCCGAGCGTGGTCGAGGCGGAGATCGCCAACCCCGGCACCACCGGGGTGCGGGTGATCCTAAACTCCCACGGTGACGTGGTCACCGTGATACTCGGGGGGTAGCGGAAGCAGTGACGGACTCCGACCACCCGCAGGTCCTGATCGGAGGACCGGGCGAGGACGGCGTGCTGATCCGGGTGTTCGGCCGGCTGCACCCCGGTGCCGACGACTACTGGGACGGCAACTGGCTGATGAGCCCGGTGGAGATCAGCGCCGGCGGCTTCCGGGCCGACCTGGACGCCGGGCTGCGCGCGGAGGAGCTGCGGGCGTTCCGGGAGGGCCTGGCCCGGATCGACGCGGAGATGTCCGGCGAGGCGACCCTGACCTCGATGGAGGAGTGGCTCTTCCTCACCGTCGCGGTGGTTTCCCGGAGCCGGCTGGCGATCACCGGGCTGGCCAAGGACCAGCCGGGCGGCGGGAACGAGCTCCGGTTCGGCGTGGCCGGGCTGGACCAGTCCTACCTGCCGGCGATCATCGAGGCGCTGGAGGGGATCGAGTCGGCGTACCCGGTGCTGGGCTCCCCGTGACGGAGCGGGCCTCCGGCCCCGACCGGCCGTCCCCCGACCTCGACCGGCGGGCGGCGGGCCTGGACCGGCGGGCGGCCCTGCGTGGCGCGCCCGACCGGAGGGGCCTCCGGTGAACCGACGCGTGAGCCGTACTGCCGTGCCGTGCTCGGCACCGTATTCCGATCAATCGGGGTCACTGGCCGCAGGAGGGTGAGCAGTGACCGGTGGCCCGGAGCGAGGCATCCTCGCAGTGCACGTGCGAGGGCTCGACGGCATGTGTGTCGGCTGCCGGGTGTGGTGGTCGCGGCTCGCCCCGTACCCCTGCTGGCAGGTGGATTGGGCGACCAGTCGGCAGGCCCGCGTGAGCGTAGCCCGATTTCTTGGTGGCGTGCGGTGAGCACCCACGGGCCGGTCCTGCCGACATGGAGTTGTGGGGGCTGCGACCTGCCCTGGCCGTGCCCGACCCGGCGGCGGGAGCTACGCGCGGAGTACGCCGACGCTCCGGTGTCGCTGGCCCTTTACCTTTCGCTGGTTGGTCGGCTTGCGTCCGGTGTGGGGGATGGTGGACTTGCTGATGGAGGCGGTGGTCCAGCCAGTTGCGGCGGGCGTCAGAGCCGGAGGAGCCGGAGTTCGAATGCTCCGGCTCCCGAACGAGGGCCTGGTGCCGTGTCAGTAGCCGAGGCGCCACTTCTGGTAGCCCGTGGAGTTGCAGCCGATGTAGTAGACGTCTCTGGAGTTGTTGCTTCCGATGCAGGTGTCGTAGTAATACTCCTGGAACCGGACGACCGTCCAACTTGACCCTTGAGCCTCCCAACGGCCCATGAAATTGCAGTCGCCCACGTTGCTGCTGGTCAGCAGACTGCCCCGTTGGAGGTTCGGCCACCACTTGCCCTGGTGAAGGCAGCGCCCGGTCTGCACGTTCCACAGGGTGACCACGTCGTAGCCGGAGCGCGCGACAAGTCGCGGTTCCCACAGCTGGTACCTGTTACCGAACTGACACGGCAGGCTGTAGACGTCGCCGGCTGCGTTGCTGTCCAGGCATCGACCACTTGCCCAGTTCCGCAACATGTTGTGGCCGACGTAGCCGGCCGTCGCCGGAGCAGTGGCGCCGAGAACTGCTCCGGCCAACACGGTCGTGACGACCAGGAAGCCCGCCAGCCATCGACTCGGCTGGCCCGACCGGCGTCGCCGCAGACGCTTGAGCACGAACATGTGCCGCTCTCCCTTCGCCATCAGGCGATTCGTAGTTGCCTATCCGCGCGACCTGCCATGGTTCTGACGCGGCTGCCGGATAGATCGTTCGGTCATTCGCACAACGGGGGGAGATCCACGTTCGTTCACGTCAGCTACGCGGCGATTCGATCCGGGCAGAAACCTGCAGGCCCGGTCCATCGCCGGCTGCCGGTTTCTGGATTTTCTGGGCGGACCGACCAGTTACATGGTAGGGCGGCACGAAGCCTGGGCGACGACTCGGTGAACGCGGCGCCGGTCGGATCCGTCGTGCGCATGGGTGTCCCGTCGGAGTGTCCATCCAGACGGGACAGCGTCTCACTGAGCCTTCTACGAACTGGGAGCTAGCGTGGTTCAACTCCAAAGTCGACCGACTGGTATCGGGGCTGTGGCCGGGCGGCCACGCCGCAGTCTGCTGATGATGCTCGTCATGCTGTGCGCGGCGGCTGTTTCGGTGGTCGTCGTGCCATCCCCGGCAAAGGCTCTGCCCGGTGAGAACTACCTGCGTAATTGGCGCACCGGCAGGTGCCTGGACGCCAACGACCGGGGTTACGTCTACACGCTGCCGTGCAGCATGCCGGTGAAATCGAACCGGTATCAGCTCTGGCGGCCGATTCACCAGGGAAGTTTGGATGGTCGCGACCTGGTCATTCTGCAGCACGTCAAGACTGGCAACTGCGTGCAGGCGAACACGGGCGGATTCACTGCGCTGAGCCAGTGCAATTCGGCTCAGAGCACCCAGTGGAAGGTGGCCGGCGGCAGCGACTGGTATCAGGTCACGTTGGTCAACAGGTTCAGCGGCCAGTGTTTGGACGGCAACGTGCAGGGCAGCGTGTACGGTCACGCGTGCATCGCCGGGAACGGCTATCAGCAGTGGCGACTGGGCTATTGAGTCGGGTAGCAACGGCTGCGGCGTGCCCCGACCGCCTGCTGTCCTGAGTGAACTGTCAGGATTGCGGGCATGACTGTCCGACTTGCCGGCAGGGTCGCGCTCATCACCGGCGGTAGCCGGGGCATCGGTGCCGCCGTCGCACGCCGGCTTGCTGCCGACGGCGCCGATGTCGCCTTCACCTACCGCAGTGCAGCGGACAGCGCGAAGGCCGTGGTGACCGACATCGAGGCGTACGGGCGCGTTGGGTTGGCCATCAGCGCGGACAGCGCGGACCCGGTGGCGGTGGTCGGTGCCGTCGAGCGGACCGTCGCCGAGTTGGGGCGGCTGGACATCCTCGTCAACAACGCCGGGGTGTTCGCGGGTGGGCCGATCGAGTCGGTCAGCCTCGACGCCCTCGACCGTGCCGTCGCGGTGAACGTACGCGGGGTGTACCTCACCACCCAGGCGGCGGTCCGCCACCTGGGTGACGGCGGTCGGATCGTCAACATCGGCAGCAGTTTCGCCAGCCGTGTTGCGGCTCCCGGGGTGAGCGCCTACGCGATGACCAAGAGCGCGGTCAACGGGCTGACCAGGGCGCTGGCCAGGGAACTCGGCCCGCGTGGGATCACCGTCAACCTGATCCTGCCCGGCTCGACCGACACCGACATGAATCCAGCGGACAGCGCCGGTGCCGACGCTCAGCGGTCACACATCGCTCTGGGCCGGTACGCCACACCGGCCGATGTGGCAGCTACCGTCAGCTACCTGGTTGGTGCGGACGGACGGCACGTCACCGGCGCGTCGATCGCTGTCGACGGCGGTTCGACAGCCTGAACCGGCTACCGGGGGAGTGGCCAGCTGCCGGCGTGGTCCGGCTTCACCGGGGGCCGCCGGCAGGTCGTGTGGGCACCTCAGCACGACCTGCCGGCGGGGCTCACCGGGTGGCGGGGCGCCGGGTGAGGGCGAAGCCGACCACTCCCGCGACAGCGGCCAGGATCCCGCCGAAGGTGGTCCAGATCCAGCGGGAGCCGGCCTCGGGTAGCCAGCCGGTGAGGCTCAGGTCCCAGCCGTCGTCCCCGTCGCCCTCCGGTGCGGCCGTCGGCTCGGCGTCCAGGACGGCGCCTGCGTTCGTCGGTGGCACGAGAGCCGCCTCCAGCCGGCCGTCGTCAGCGGAGGTGCCTTCGTCGTCGATGGTGGCCACCAGCAGATCAACGTCGATGGGTAGGCCGAGGTCGGGTTCGGGAACGTCGACCACGGCCAGCCGTACGTAGTAGGTGCCGGGCAGGGGGTCACCGGACCACGGCTCCGCCCAGGGGCGTACCCGCCGCAGGGTGCAGCCGATGTCGACGGTGCGCACCGACGCGTCGGCGGTCGGCGTCTGCGCGCCTGCCGTGCATGCCTGCCGGCGGCGCAGCCCGTCGAAGACCTCCACGGTCCAGGTCGATCGGCCGCTGCGGTTCTGCGCCAGGGTGACCGTCGCGGCGATCTCGTGGATCTCACCCGCCGCAGCCGGGAACGACCAGTACAGGTACTCACCGGTCGAGGCGGCGACCCGGACGGGTTGGCCGGCGGCGACCGGGGTGGCACTGAGGTACGAGGTGCCCGCCTTGGTGACGGTCGCGGCACCGGGGGAGGGGGTGGGGGTGGGGGCGGCCAGTGCCGTACCGGGGGTCAGGGCGACACCGGCGGCGATCAGCGCGGCGGCGGTTGCCGAGCGG
The DNA here is from genome assembly GCF_012726175.1 of Micromonospora sp. HNM0581. Lineage (GTDB taxonomy): Bacteria > Actinomycetota > Actinomycetes > Mycobacteriales > Micromonosporaceae > Micromonospora. The sequence continues at coordinate 50,963 of NZ_JAASAD010000021.1, read as the reverse complement.
GTAAGCATCTCAGTTCCTCCAGGTGGCTACCCACCAGCGGGTGAGCAGGCCGGTGATGAGCCCGGTGAGCAGGCCGGCCAGGGTCAGCAGGAGTAGCAGTACCCAGCCGCGGCCCAGGTCCGGCCCGTCCGGGGCGGGTGACGCGGCGACCACGTCGACGGTCAGCTCGACGGGCATGCCCGGGTCCGCTGCGGTGCCTGCTCGGGGCGCGAACATGTTGCTCACCACCAGGCAGACGGTGGTGACGGTTGGGGGTGCGCTCGCCGCCGGAGTCGGCTCGGTGTCCTCCTCACGCTCGGTGTCCTCCCCGGCCGACCAGCGAAGGCCCGCGGAGATCACATCGGCGCGTCCGCTGCCGGCGTCCACCCCGCGGACGAGTTCCCGGCCGTCGGCTGCGGTGGCCCGGAGCAGTACGCCGTAGTCGGGGTTGACCGGGCGGTCGAGTGCGACGCTCACCGAGGCGCGCAGTTCCTGGCCCGGCCGCACCGGCACCCGGTACCAGCGGTGTTCGGAGAAGGTCTCCCGGTCGGTGTAGACGCCGGGGGAGAGCAGCGGTGCATCCGGGCAGGCGTTCGTTCCGTCGACCTTCGCCGGGGTGGTGGCGTACGTGTCGCGAGCCCGGTCCACGAGTTGTTTCAGCCGGTCGGTCAGATCGTCGGCGCTCTGTGCGGCTGTGTAGGTGCCACCGGTGGCGGCCGCGATGCAGAGCAGCTGCCGGCGTACCTTCTCGTCCGGTGCGAGACCGAGGGTGTCCACGACCAGCGTGGTGCCCTGGGCGGCCAGTTCGCGGGCCACCTGGCAGGGGTCCGGTGGGGCGCAGGTGTCCTCACCGTCGGTGATCAGCACGATCCGTCGGGCGGTGGTGCCGGCACCGAGGTCCTTGGCGGCTTCACGCAGGGCGAGTCCGACGGGAGTGAAACCGGTTGGGCGGAGGGTCGCCACCGCGGCTTTGGCCTGCGTCCGGTCGACCGGACCCACCGGCACGATCTGCTGCGTGTCCAGGCAGCCCTGCTCCTTGTCCTTGCCCTGGTAGGTGGCGCCCAGCACCCGGATACCCAGCTGTGTCTCGTCGGGTAGGGCGTCCACCACCTCGCCGAACGCCTGCTGGGCCACGGAGATCCGGCTGCGTCCGTCGATGTCGGTGGCCCGCATCGAGCCGCTGACGTCCAGTACGAGCTGGACCCGGGGTGGTTCGGTAGTCGGTTCCGCCCGGTCGTCGGCGAGTGCTGGCGCCGGGCCGGCTAGCGTGGTCGCCGTCAACAGCCCGATGAAGGCGGTTGACGACCATCTCCTGTTGATCACTGAGCGGAGTCTAGACAAGTCCACTCAGGACAGATCAGGCGGTCGCGGTGCCACGTGCTATCGCAGGGTGAGCGTCGCGGCCGTACGGACGAGGTTGGCGTCGACCGCGAAGTGGCCGCTGATCACCGTGGGCGGATCGACGACCCGGGTGTCAGCGACCCGGGCGGGCGAGATCTGCGCGGTGAAGGCCCCGGCGTCGGGATCGAGGTGTACGAGCGCGTCGTGGAAGTCCAGCCAGCTGCCGACGACCGGATGCCACACCTTGTAGACGGTCTCCTTCGCGCTGAAGATCACCGCCGGCCAGTGGATGCCCGGGGGTAGTCGCTGCACCTGCTCGTCCTCCTCGGGCAGGCAGATCAGTCGGCGTACCCCCGGATTGAGTTCGCGGTGCTGCTCGGCGTCCATGCCGACCGCCCGGATCTCGTCGGCGCGGGCGACAGCCGCCGCGCAGTAGCCGCGGGTGTGCGTGATGGTGCCGACCAGACCTGCCGGCCAGACGGGTGCCCGGTCGGCGGCGGCCGGCACGGCCACCGGCCGCAGACCGAGCGCGACCATGGCGCGGCGGGCGCACACCCGACCGGCGGTGAAGTCGCGGCGGCGGCTGTCCACGGCGCGTTCCCCGAGACAGGCCGCCTCGGCCGCGTGCAACTGCCCGGACCAGTCGTCCGGACCGGCGACGGCCACTGCGACGGCGGGCGGGAGCAGGTCACGCATCGGTGACTCCGGGGTCGTGCTTTCGGTCAGCGGTGACGGTACCAGCGACCGGCGACGGTGGATGATCCCGGTTGATCCAATGCCTGGGACAGGTCGCGGTGGCCACGGTTGGTCAACGTACCGCAATGACACGATGCCTCGGCGTTCCCGGACGCGGCAGGGGCACACGCATGTTCGGCCCGGCGGTGGGCCCGCCCGCCGTCGACGGCATAGGCGGAGAGGAGCGGGATGACGGGTCTTTCGAATCGCTCGGGGGGCACGACGGCGGCGGGCAACGTCGCGTCCCCGGCGTGGGCGGGCGAGCACGCCCCGTCGACCCCCGAGTGGACATGTGGTACCTGCGGCGCCGAATGGCCCTGTGTGTCCAAACGAAGGCAGTTGTTGGCCGAGTACGGCGCGGATCGGGCGATGCTCAGCATCTACCTCGGTTCCTGTCTCGCCGCTGCCGCCGAGGACCTTCCCGTCGCCGGGGCGACGTCGTTGCAGGACCGGTTCTTCGGGTGGTTGCCGCGCCGCTCGCGACGGTACTGAAGGTGGCGCAGGGTCAGCTGGTGGTCACTCGGCGGCAACGACGGCGCCGGTTTTCCTGCCGCATCCAGCATTCGTCGGAAATCTGACCCACGCCGCCCCGTTGTGCCCTCGGTCGCGGGTGGTTAAGCTGCTGGTGCGCGCCCCAATCGCCCGCTTCCCCCGTGGCAGGCGATCGGGGCGCGTCTTGCTTTCCGCGGAGGGCCCGTACGCCTCAGGCGTACGGGCCCTCCGCGGCGTCAGATCCAGCGGCCGTCCAACCACATTCGCGCCGACCAGTCCTCGTACGGCAGGGTCGAGCCCACGAAGATCGGATAGAAGTACGCGAAACAGAGGACGACAAGCGCCACGTAGGCCCCGGCAACGACGCTGCCGACCAGCCTGCGGTCCCTGCTCGCCTCCTCGTCGACGCCGGTGACGGCACGGGTGCCGCTCGGCCCGGCCGGCGAAGCGACGGCACCCAGCACATAGACCACGGCAAGCACCAGGAACGGCAACGCGGGTGCGGCGTAGAAGGAGAACATCGTCCGGCCGTCGAGGGCGAACCAGAACCAGGGCAGCAGCCCGGCCGCTACGGCAAGCAGGATCGTCGCCGCCCGCCAGTCCCGCCGGGCCAGGCCGAGCCAGACCAACGCCACCAGCGCAGGCAGGAACGACCACCACAGCAGCGGCGTACCCAGCAGGAGGACCTCCTCGGCGCAGCTCGCCGCACCGCAGGGGCCGTCGCCGGTCCAGTGGAACGCCACCGGCCGCCCCAGCAGCAACCACTGCCACGGCCACGACTGGTACTTGTGCGGATCGTCGAGCTGGTTGTGGAACCCGAGCGCGGCCTGGTGGTACTGGATCAGGTTCCATAGCGCGCCGACGACAGGGGTGTCGCTGAGCCCGGCATCCGGGTAACGCTCGGCGAGCCGGTAGTAGCCCTCCTGACCGAACAACCAACCGGACCACGTCGCCACGTAGGTGACCGCCATCAGCAGACCGGCGAGCACCATCCACGGAACGCCGTCGAGCAGGGTGTCCCGCCACGGCCGGCGTACCCCGGCGGACCGCCGGGCACCGACATCCCACAGGAACATCAGCAACGCGAACACCGGCACGAAGAACAGGGCACTCCACTTCACCGCGAAGGCGCAGCCGAGTAGTACCCCGGTCGCCAGTCGCCACCAGGGCCAGTTCCGCCAGCCGCCGGGCGGGCGGCCGGCCCGCCCCCGGGAGGTCGGATCCAGCCCGGACTCGAGGGCTCGGACCCACCGGCGTCGGGTCGCGTCGCGATCCAGGACCAGCGCGCCGAAGGCGGCCAGGACGAAGAAGAGCAGGAAGATGTCGAGCAGTGCGGTGCGGGAGAGCACCAGGTGGAATCCGTCGATCGCGAGGAGCAGACCGGCGGCGCAGCCGAGCACCGTGGAACGGAACATTCGGCGGGCGATGCGGATCAGCAGCAGCACCGACACCGTGCCCAGCAGTGCCGCCGAGAAGCGCCAACCGAACTCCGGCGCGGTGGTGAACAGGTGACCCGGTACGGAGATCCCGTGCTCGGCGTCGTGGTAGCCGAAGGCCCACTCGCCGAAGCCGATCAGCCACTTGCCCAGCGGCGGATGGACCACGTACGACGGGGTGTTGTTCGGGTAGTTCCACTCCACGCCCTTGTCGACCAGCCCCCAGGCGTCCCGGGCGTAGTAGACCTCGTCGAAGATCTTGCCCGGCGGATGGCTGAGGTTCGCGAACCGCAGAACCGCCGCGATCACCACCACCACCGCCGTGGCCAGCCACGAACGGGCGTCCAGCCCGGCCTCGACGGTGGCCAGCCGGCGGCGGATCGTCGCCGGTACGCCACCCTCCACCGGACCAGGGTCGGTGCCTGCGTTACCTGCCGGCTCCGCGGGCTGGTCGGGGCTCGCGCTCTGTGCTGTCGACGCACTCGTCACCCGGCGATCGTAGGCTGCGAAGGGGACCGCGGGCGCCTGTCGTCCCCAATCCGGTACGTCCGTCGATGAAGGAGCGCATAGCTGTGGGTGGAATGTCCGAAACCGGTCGCCTGATCCTGCTCGGCGCGCCGCTCGGCAATCCCGCCGACGCCTCCGCCCGGCTGCGAGACACACTCGCCGTCGCCGACGTGGTCGCCGCCGAGGACACCCGCCGGCTGCACCGGCTCACCCGCGACCTCGACGTGACCATCACCGGTCGGATCGTCTCCTACTTCGAGGGCAACGAGGAGCGGCGCACCACCGAACTCGTCGACGTGCTCACCGAGGGGTATGTGGTCGCACTGGTCACCGACGGCGGCATGCCGAACGTCTCCGACCCCGGCTACCGGCTGGTTCGCGCCGCCCTGGCCGCCGGGGTGCCGGTCACCGCCGCGCCCGGTCCCAGCGCCGTCACCACCGCCCTCGCCGTGTCCGGGTTGCCCTGCGACCGCTTCTGCTTCGAAGGTTTCCTGCCGCGGGCTCCGGGCGCCCGCCGCACCCGACTGCGGGCACTGGCAGCCGAGGAACGCACACTTGTCCTCTTCGAGGCGCCGCACCGGATCGCTGCCGCGCTCACCGACCTGGTCGACGCCTTCGGTGCCGACCGACCCGCCGCGCTCTGCCGCGAGCTGACCAAGACATACGAGGAGGTGCTCCGTCGCCCGCTCGGTGAGTTGGCCCGATGGGCCGCCGACAGCGACCCGCGCGGCGAGATCACTCTCGTGGTGGCTGGTGCCCCCGCCGCTCCCGCCGTCCGCCCCGACGACGACGCGCTGCGCGCGGCGGTGGCCGAGCGAGAGGCTGCGGGCCGCACCCGCCGGGACGCGATAACCGACGTCGCAGCCGAGTACGGGTTGCGGAGACGCGACGTCTACACGCTCGTGCACAGGTGAACCGACTCGCTACCAGGCCGCGATCAGAAAACCGAGGGTGACGAGCAGTGGGCCGGCCAGCGAGGCGGTGATCGCCAGCCGCCGTTCGCCCGGATCGGGCAGTCGTGCCGCACCGGTCCAGCGGGCGATGCCCACCGCGCAGCCGAGCACCCCGAGCAGCCCGAGCAGCCAGCGGAGCTGGGCCCCCACCCCACGATCGGCGTACGCGACGTGTCCGTCCGGCCCGGTCACCCGGGCGGGCACGGCCGTACCGGGTACCGCACGATCCCGGGGCACCCCACTCACCCGTACGCCATGGGTCCGGAACTCCTCGTCCGCGGCAGTGAAGATGCCCCGGCACCGCTGGGTCAGGCCGTCGCCGGAGCATTTGGTCACCACCACCGTGCCGGAGGTGGCGTGCCCGACGGCGAGCCAGAGCGGACCGGCACTGACCCAGGCGAAGAAGGCCGCCGCGAGGCTCAACCCGACAAGCGCGGTCAGCCCCGCCACAGGATCCGGTGGGTGGCTGCTGCGGGGCCGGTGCCGGCGAAGCTGCCGGAACCGCCGCCACCACGGACCACTGTCGCCGGAAGTCTCCTGCCGTACCGGCGTGCCGTCCCAGTGCACCTGTTCGATCGGCGCCCAGAAGGGGTCCTCGTCCGGCGTGTCGTCGTCGTGTGGACGCGGCCGGCGACCCCGCCGTCCCGCCGCCCGCACCGGGACCCGCCGAGGCAGCAGGTCCACCGGCGCGCCCGTCGTCGGCTCCACTGCGACTCCGGTCGGTGAACCGGCCGGGTCGAGGTCGGTCGGGTCGGGTCCGGCCGCGTCGGCCGCACCTTCCGTTGCCGCCGCCGCCACCGCGCGGGGCTGGGGCGCCACCGTGTGGGTACGCGGCGACGTGCCGGAACCCGGTCCGGTGTCGGGAGGGCCGTCGGAGTGGTCTCGGGCGGCTCGGCTGCCAGTCACGTGCTTCATTTGACACCGGTAGCGGCGATCAAACAGGCAGCTCAGGAAGCGTGTCGGCGACAATCCGGACTATTTGTCGACAGTGTTCCGGTCAACGTGTCGACCAGAGACCCCCATTGGTTCGCGGTCACCGCGCGGGGGTCACTAGGCTTTCTGTCCATGAGTCACGTTCTCGCGGCAGTGGCCTGGCCGTACGCCAACGGCCCACGCCACATCGGCCACGTCTCCGGTTTCGGCGTTCCCTCCGACGTCTTCGCCCGGTACATGCGGATGGCCGGCCACGACGTGCTCATGGTCTCCGGCACCGACGAACACGGCACCCCGATCCAGGTGCAGGCCGACGCCGAAGGGCTGACGCCCCGCGAACTCGCCGACCGGTACAACCGAGTGATCGTGGAGGACCTGCACGGGCTCGGCCTCTCCTACGACCTGTTCACCCGCACCACCACCGGCAACCACTACGCCGTGGTGCAGGAGCTGTTCGAAGGGATGTACCGCAACGGCTACATCCTGCCGAAGACCACCATGGGGGCCATCTCCCCGTCCACCGGGCGGACCCTGCCCGACCGGTACATCGAGGGCACCTGCCCGATCTGCGGCTACGACAGCGCCCGGGGCGACCAGTGCGACAACTGCGGCAACCAACTCGACCCCATCGACCTGGTCGACCCACGCTCGAAGATCAACGGGGAAACGCCGGAGTTCGTCGAGACCGAACACTTCTTCCTCGACCTGCCCGCCCTGGCCGACGTGCTACGCCAGTGGCTGGACACTCGGGAAGGTTGGCGCCCGAACGTCCTGCGCTTCTCGAAGAACCTGCTCGACGACCTGCATCCCCGGGCCATCACCCGCGACCTGGAATGGGGGGTGCCGATCCCGCTCGACGGCTGGCGCGAGCGCACCGACAAGCGGATCTACGTGTGGTTCGACGCCGTCATCGGCTACCTGTCCGCATCCATCGAATGGGCCCGCCGCACCGGCGACCCGGAAGCCTGGCGGAAGTGGTGGTCCACCGATGATGAGGGAAAGGACTCGCAGTCCTACTACTTCATGGGCAAGGACAACATCGTCTTCCACTCGGTGATCTGGCCCGCGCTGCTGTCCGGCTACTCCGGAGAGGGCAGCCGGGGCGGCGAACCAGGCCGGGTCGGGAGACTCAACCTCCCCGCCGAAGTGGTCTCCAGTGAGTTCCTTACCATGGAGGGACGCAAGTTCTCATCCTCCCGCCGGGTTGTCATCTACGTCCGGGACTTCCTCCAACGCTACGACGCCGACGCCTTGCGATACTTCATCGCGGTGGCCGGTCCGGAGAACAACGACACCGACTTCACCTGGGCCGAGTTCCTGCGCCGCAACAACGACGAGCTGGTCGCCGGCTGGGGAAACCTGGTCAACCGGTCCGTCTCGATGGCAGCGAAGAACTTCGGCGGGATACCGCCGATCGGCCCGGACGGGCTCACTGAAGCCGACGAGGCGCTACTCGCCGTGGCACGCGCCGGTTTCGGCACGGTCGGCGACCTGATCGCCCGGCACCGGCAGAAACAGGCCATCGGCGAAGCGATGAAGGTGGTCGCCGAGGCCAACAGGTACCTCTCCGACCAGGCGCCGTGGAAGCTCAAGGACGAAGCCGCCAAGCCTCGGATGGGCACCATCCTGCACGTCGCCCTCCAGGTGGTGAGCGACGCGAACACGCTGCTCACCCCGTTCCTGCCACACTCCGCGCAGAAGATCCACGAGCTGCTCGGTGGCACCGGGGTGCACGCCCCCATGCCGGTGATCGAGGAGGTCGCCGACCTCGACGACGGCCCCGCGTACCCGGTGCTGACCGGGGACTACACCCAGGGTGCGCGGTGGGAGTCCGTACCACTCGTGGTGGGCCGGGCGCTGGCGGCACCCAAGCCGGTCTTCCGCAAGCTCGACCCGTCGATCGTGGACGAGGAACTGGCCCGGCTCGAGGGCTGACGACACGATCCACCGCCACGGGCGCGACCCACTCGGGACCGCCCGTGGCGTGACCACTCCGACCCCGTGTCCGCCACCGCGCGCAGGCAGCCCGAACCGGATCAACTGCGGGCCAGAGCCGGCGTACCGATGAACTCCATGATCGCCTGGTTCACCTCGTCGGCGTTGGTCCACGGGGTGCCGTGCGGGGCACCCTTCAACGTGACCAGGCGGCTGTCGGCGAGCATCGGCTGCAACCGTTGACCCGTCTTCGGGTACGGCAGCACGTTGTCGTTGTCGCCCTGCACGATCAGCACCGGCACGTCGATGCGGGACACGTCGGCCCGGAAATCCGTACCCCAGGCATCCACACAGTCGTGGATGGCCCGAGCCGAGGCCATTGCCGCGATGTTCCAGTGCGCCCGGTAGGCCTCCTCACTGACCAGCCTGCCCCTGTTCTCGTCGTAGTTGAAGAAGTTGTTGCAGAACTGCGTGAGATAGGCGAACCGATCACCGTCGATCGCCTGCTTGAACTCCTCGAAGAGGCTCACCTCGACGCCCTCGGGGTTGTCCGGTGCCTGCCGCAGGTACGGCGCCAGCGGCGCCAGCAGCACCGCCCGGTCCACTCGCTCCGAGCCGTACGCACCCAGGTAGCGGGTCACTTCACCGGTACCCATCGAGTGGCCGACCAGAATCGTGTCCCGTAGATCCAACTCGGTCATCAACACGTCGAGGTCGGCGGCGAAGGTGTCGTAGTCGTACCCGAACGCCGGCTGCGCCGAACTGCCGAAACCACGCCGGTCGTACGTGATCACCCGGTGACCGGCGTCGAGCAGGGGTCCGGAGACCTTCTCCCAGGTCGCCCCGTTGAAGGGAAAGCCATGGATCAACACGATCGGCTGGCCCGACCCGTGATCCTCGTAGTACAGGTCGATGGGCGCGGAGTTCTCCGTGCCGACGGTGATGAAGGGCATTTCGTCCTCCTGTCAGGGCGGGAAACCGAGCCTTCCCCGGCAGGCACCCGATATTCCTGCGTCACCCCACCCGACAGGCCAGCTCAGCGGAGGTACGGGTGATCCACCACCTGGTCGTCGGTGATCTCACCACCCGGAGCCCACGTCTCGTACACACCCCGTTCGTGACACTGGGCGCCGGTTGCGGCGACCGCGTCCGGATCCGGGCGTCGCAGTCGCAGCCGCAGCCAACCCGCCTCCTCGCGCAGCACCAGACACGGCACCCCCCGCCAGGCAGCCAGGCGCAACCGCCGCCGCACCCCGCCGACCGGGTAGCGGGCAGCCCGGGTCAGCGCCAGCACCCGGAAATCGCCGGGCAGGTCGGCGACCGCCTCGTACTCCGCACCCGCGTACGTGCCCACCAGCCGGGTCGAACGTGGCGCCTCCCCGGTCGGTACGTACTCCTGATCGGGTGACAGACCCGGCACCGCGGCGAGCAGGTGTCGCCACTGCGGTCCGACCATCCGTAGCCAGCCCCGCTGCTCGGCCTGGTAGGCGTAGAGCACCACCTCCTGGCCCTCCGGCGAGTACGCCAACAGGGTGGCGTTCGCCGGCATCGGCAGGTCGCTGAAGTCCCGGGTGACGAACTCGGGTATCAGGTGGTGACTGCTGGGGGTGAAACCGGTGCCCAGCACCGCCGGTCCCAACCGGTCGCGGGCACCCAGCGCCGTCAGCCCCCGGTACGTCGCACCCGCCGGCACGTCGTAGTCGCCCGGGTCGGCGGCCCGCCACCGCAGCGCGTACGTCACGTCCGCGCCCTCCCGGCTGTCCCCACCGTCGGTACGCAGCACACCTGTCGTCGCCGGGGTGCGCAGATGCGCCACGTCGTGTTCCCGGTAGCAGAATCCGTGCGGCAGCCAACCCCGCACGTAACCGGCGAACTGCCGGGCCGAGAGCATCTTCATCATCCGGGTCCCGCGCCGTACGCTCGCCGAAGCGCGTACCGCGGTGATCAGCGGGTCGTCCGCAGCGGCCGGCTGCTGGGCCAGGCGGTGCACTTCCGACCAACCTCGCTCCCGGTGCAGCGGCACCAGTAGGGGCGTCTCCGGATCCTCGGCCTGCTCGGTCGCACCGTAAACGGCGCCGATCTCGGTGACGTGCACGAACCGCCGCCACGGCAGCACCGCACCCGGCCGCGGTGCCCACTCGAAACCGGCCGCCTCGTCGGCGCTGAACAGCTCGTACGCCGCACCCCGGGCGATCTCCTCAGCCGGGTACACCGCTCCGCCGAACGCCACCCGCAGACCAGTCTGCTCCGGCACCGCGCCGCCGGGCCGGGAAAGTTCGCTTCGCGCGTCCACCCTGCGACGGTAGGGGTGCGGAGCGTAGTCGGGATGAACTCCGGGTGGCGGCACGGTGGACTCGTGCGGTGTGTGATCCTGTCGACGATGAGCGAGCCGAACGAGTCCCGTAGTCAGCGCGCGGCCCGCCGCGCCGGAGAGTTCCCACCCGCACCCGAACCGCTGCCCCGACCCGTGCTGGACAGCCACACCCACCTCGACATCACCGTCAGCGAAGCCGGGATACCCGGTGGCGGAACCGCGGAGGATCCGGTCGCCGCAGCCATCCACATCGCCGCCGCTGTCGGCGTGGACCGGCTGGTGCAGGTGGGTGTGGACGTCGCCTCCTCCCGCTGGGGTGCCGAGGTCGCCGGCCGGTACCCGGCGGTCCTGGCCGCAGTGGCGCTGCACCCCAACGAGGCCCCCCGGCTGGCCGACCTCGACGGGGCACTACGCGAGATCGAAGCGCTTGCCGGTCAGGAACGGGTCCGTGGTGTCGGCGAGACGGGCATGGACCGCTACCGCACCGGTGACGAGGGCCGCGCCGCGCAGGAGGAAAGCTTCAGGGCACACATCGCCATCGCCAAGCGGTACCGCCGGACACTTGTGATCCACGACCGGGAGGCGCACGCCGACGTGCTGCGCATCCTCGACGACGAGGGCGCGCCGGACACGGTGGTGATGCACTGTTTCTCCGGCGACGCCGAGTTCGCCGCCGAGTGCGTCCGCCGGGGCTACCTGCTCAGCTTCGCCGGCACGATCACCTTCGCCAGCGCCGGCACGCTGCGGGAGGCCGCCGCGCTGACTCCGCTGGACCAGATCCTGGTGGAGACCGATGCGCCATACCTCACTCCCGTCCCGTACCGTGGCCGGCCCAACGCCTCCTACCTGATCCCGCTCACAGTCCGGGCGCTGGCCGCCACGACCGGCACCGACCTCGACGAACTCTGCACCGCCATCTCGGCAACCGGCGAACGGGCCTTCGGCCCCTGGAACTGATCAGCCAGACGGCTTGGCAGGGCACCTTTCCACACCTGAGGCGTCGACAGGGTGCCCTGCCTTGCACCCCGTACGCTGTCGGGTTATGGCCGCAGACCTGCTCGGCCCGGCGGAGATCCGGGACCTCGCCGCCCGACTCGGCGTCGCACCCACCAAGAAGCTCGGCCAGAACTTCGTCCACGATCCCAACACGGTCCGCCGGATCGTCGCCACCGCCGGACTCACCGGCGACGACGTGGCGATCGAGGTCGGTCCGGGGCTGGGCTCGCTCACCCTCGGCCTGCTGCCCGTCGTCGCCCACGTGCACGCCGTCGAGATCGACGCGACGCTGGCCGGTGCGCTCGCGGGTACCGCCGCCCGGCACGCCGGTGCCACCGCCGCCCGGCTCCGGGTGCACCGCGCGGACGCCCTGCGGATCGTCGCCGCCGACCTGGCCGATCCGGCACCCACCGCACTGGTGGCGAACCTGCCCTACAACGTCGCCGTGCCGGTGGTGCTGCGCCTGCTCGCCGAGTTGCCGAGCCTCCGGCACGGTCTGGTGATGGTGCAGAAAGAGGTCGCCGACCGCCTCGTCGCCGGTCCCGGCTCGAAGGTGTACGGCATACCGTCGGTCAAGCTCGCCTGGTACGCACACGCCCGTGCCGCCGGAAAGGTACCGCCGAACGTTTTCTGGCCGGTGCCCAACGTCGACTCCGGTCTGGTCGCCTTCACCCGACGCGAACCGCCCCGCGCCGACGTACCCCGGGAGCAGGTCTTCTCGGTGGTCGACGCCGCCTTCGCGCAGCGTCGCAAGACGCTGCGTGCCGCCCTGGCCGGCTGGGCCGGCGGTGCCGAACGGGCCGCCGCCACGCTCACCGCCGCCGGTGTTGACCCCAGCGCACGCGGCGAATCACTCACGGTCGAGCAGTTCGCCGCCGTGGCCGCGTCGGCCCCGAGTCCTACGCCGGCAGCCCAGTAGGCTGAGCGCCGTGCCTGCCAAGGAGCTGATCGTGACCGAGTCGTGCGACGTGCGGCTGCCCGTTCGGGACCTCGTCCCGTGACCGAGGCGTGGCGTCCGGGGGACGACGAGCCGCGTGGAGCGAGCGGTCCGGTCCGGGTACGGGTTCCCGCCAAGGTCAACTTGCACCTGGGGGTCGGCCCGCTGCGCCGGGACGGCTACCACGAGCTGAACACCGTCTACCACGCGATCTCGATCTACGACGAGCTGACCGCGCGACGCGGCGACACGCTGATCCTCACCATGGAGGGCGAGGGCGCCGGGGATCTCGCCCTCGACGACTCCAACCTGATCATCCGAGCTGCGCACGCCCTCGCCGGTTACGCCGGTGTGCCACCGCACGCCCGGCTGCATCTGCGTAAGCAGATCCCGTTGGCGGCTGGGCTGGCCGGCGGTAGCGCCGACGCCGCAGCCGCGCTGGTGGCCTGCGACGCATTGTGGGGCACCGGCCTGTCCCGGGACGAGTTGGCGGGGATCGCCGCCGATCTCGGCTCGGACGTGCCCTTCCTGATCCACGGCGGTACCGCGTTGGGTACCGGCCGGGGCGAGGCGGTCAGCCCGGTGCTGGCCCGCCCGACCTCCTGGCACTGGGTGGTCGCCATCGCCGACGGCGGCCTGTCCACCCCGCAGGCGTACCGGGAACTCGACCGGCTCCGCGAGACCGGTGCCGCCGGGCCGCCCCTGGGTAGCACCGCCGGCCTGCTCGCCGCACTGCGGCAACGTGACCCTCGGGTGCTCGCCCCGAACCTCGGCAACGACCTTCAGGACGCCGCTCTGGCCATGCGACCGTCGCTGGCGAGCACCCTGAAGGCCGGCGAGGCGGCCGGGGCGCTGGCCGGCATCGTCTCCGGTTCTGGCCCGACCTGCGTGTTCCTCACCGCCAACGCCGCCGAGGCCGAACGCGTCGCCGCCGAGTTGGCAACGGCCGGGGTGTGCCGGCAGGCCCGCGTCGCCCACGGCCCGGTGCACGGCGCCCGCGTGAGCTGACGCCGCCGAACCCGCCCGAGCCGGGGCTCGTGCGCCGTTCGGGCTGAGCCGACGTCGGCGCGGTGACCTTCGTGGCGTTGCTTCCGCGTACCCTGGAACGACAGGCGTCCCCAGGTGCCCGCCGGCACCCGGGACGCCTTGATCATGAAAGGTGGGTACGTGGCCAACATCGTCAACCTGGATCGGGTGTCCAAAGGCTACGGCGCGGCCGGGCCACTGCTCACCGAGGTCTCACTCGGTCTCGACGACGCCGACCGGATCGGCGTGGTCGGGCTCAACGGTGCCGGCAAGTCCACGCTGCTACGACTGCTGACCCGCACCGAGCAGCCCGACGAGGGTCGGGTCACCCACCGCCGCGACCTACGCGTCGCCTGGCTTCCGCAGAATCTCACCCTCAGCCCCGAGGTCACCGTCCGCGACGTGGTCCTCGGCACCGAGTGGCTCGCCGAGAGCATGGGGGCGGAGCACGAATGGGCCGGCGATGCCGGCGTACGCGCCATCCTCGACGGGCTCGGCATGCCCCACCTCGGCCTCGACGCTCCGGTCGGGCCGATGTCCGGTGGTGAGCGCCGTCGGGTGGCACTGGCCGCCCTGCTGGTCCGCGACGCGGACCTGCTCATCCTCGACGAGCCCACCAACCATCTCGACGTCGGTGGCGTCGACTGGCTTGCCCGGCACCTGCTCGATCGCAAGGGCACCCTGGTCGTGGTCACGCACGACAGGTGGTTTCTCGACGCTGTCTGCACCACCACCTGGGAAGTCGCCGACCAGACCGTACGGGCCTACGAGGGCGGCTACGCCGCCTGGATTCTCGCCCGCGCAGAGCGGGAACGAATCGCCGCCGCCACCGAGGCACGCCGGCAGAACCTGCTCCGTAAGGAGATCGCCTGGCTGCGCCGTGGCCCCCCGGCCCGGACCTCGAAGCCGAAGTTCCGCATCGACGCGGCCAACGCGCTCATCGCCGACGTGCCACCGCCCCGCGACACCACGTCGCTGCAACGACTGGCCACCGCCCGGCTCGGCAAACAGGTGTACGACCTGGAGGATGTCCGGCTGCTTGCCGGTCCCAAGACGATCCTCGACGCGACCACCTGGCAGGTCGGTCCCGGTGACCGGGTAGCCATTCTCGGTGCCAACGGTGCGGGCAAGACCACCCTGCTGCGGATGCTGGCCGGTGTCACCCGCCCCGACGGCGGGAGGTTGGTCACCGGCAGCACCGTCCGGCCGGCCTTCCTCTCCCAGGAACTCGCCGAACTGCCGAACGACCTGCGCGTCCTCGAAGCAGTCGAGGAGGTTGCCCGGCGAGTCCGACTCGGCGACCGGGAGATCTCCGCCGCCCAGCTCGCCGAAGTCTTCGGCTTCGACGACCGGCGCCTCTGGACCCCGGTCGGTGATCTCTCCGGCGGTGAGCGGCGTCGACTCCAGATGCTGCGACTACTTGCCGGCGAACCGAACGTGCTGCTGCTCGACGAACCCACGAACGACCTTGACACCGACACCCTCGCGGCCCTGGAGGATCTGCTCGACTCCTGGCCTGGCACGATCGTGGTGGCCAGCCACGACCGCTATCTGATCGAGCGGGTGACCGACACCGTGTACGGCATGTTCGGCGACGGTCGACTGGTGCACCTGCCCGGCGGGGTCGACGACTACCTGGCTCGCACCGACGACCGGTCGCGGTCCGGACGTACCCCGGCTCCCGACGCCCTGACGAACACCCCGGCCGGTGGCGGGATGAGCGCCGCCGAGGCCCGGCAGGCCCGCAAGGAACTGGCGCGCCTCGAACGGCAGGTCGGCAAGCTGGAACAGAAGGAAGCCGACCTGTTGGATCAACTCGCGG
This sequence comes from Micromonospora sp. HNM0581, assembly GCF_012726175.1. Classification (GTDB taxonomy): domain Bacteria; phylum Actinomycetota; class Actinomycetes; order Mycobacteriales; family Micromonosporaceae; genus Micromonospora. The sequence continues at coordinate 35,557 of NZ_JAASAD010000021.1, read as the reverse complement.
CCAACGCCACCGACTACACCAGGGTGGCCGAGTTGGACGCCCAACTCACCCAGGTACGCGGCGAGCGGGAAGAGGTCGAGCAGGCCTGGCTGACCCTGGCCGATGCGATCCCCGCGACCTGAACCGACCCTGTTCGGCCGGATACGCTGCGCCGACGCGGGATTCCCGGGACCCCGTGTGCGGCGTCACAGTGTCGGATGCGGGAGAATCGTCGTCGACCCTCACCCAACGGCGTTGGAGAAACAGACATGGCCCACACCCCCGTCAACCACCCCGCGCGGCCGATCTACCGGGCGTTCGGCGGGCTGATCGGTCTGTACCTGGTGGCTTTCGGTGTGATCGGCCTCCTGGCCAGCACCGGTGAGTCCTTCTTCGGCCAGGGTGACACCGAGGCTCTGGGACAGGGTACGAACCTCGGCTTCTCCCTGCTCAACATCGTGGTTGGCGCGATCGTGTTGGCCGGCACCGCCATCGGGCGCAACCTCGACGTATTGATCAACCAGTGGTCCGCTTACCTGATCATGGTGGTCAGTCTGGCTGGACTCGCCTTCATTCGGACCGAGGCCAACGTCTTCAACCTGAGCGTCGCCACGGTGATCGTCCACATGGTGCTCAGCCTGGTGCTGTTGATGGCCGGTATGTACGGCAAGGTCGGCAGTGACGACGAGCACGAGGCGTGGCAGAAGGCACGGCTCGTGCTCTGAGCTGTCGCTGCTGGTTCCGGTAGTGGTTTCGCCGGAGCCCGACCCTCCGGTCGGTGAGGTTGGCTCCCTGCGCGGGTCGGGCTCCAGCGAAGGCCCGTCGATCGCGTATCCGTCGGGCGCGCCCGAGATGCGCAGGTGCGTGGTTGCGTCCCAGGCGGCCCTGCGGCCGTTTCCGGGCGCGGCTCGGCTGCATGGGTGGTGGCCGAGTTGGCATTCGAAGGACGCAGGCTCGCCACATGCGGGACAATGTCGTTGTTGTCCCGTTTCGCGTGGAGGAGCCGATGCCGCATTTCCCGGTGAATCATCCGGCGCGGCCGTTCTACCGGGTGCTCTCCGGTCTGGTCGGCCTCTACATCCTGATCTTCGGCGTCTGGGGGACTGCGCTCACCTGGGGTGACCCGTTGTTCGGCCGGGACGGCAACTGGGCGCTGGGCCTCCGCACCAACCTGGCCTTCTCGCTGGCCTCCATCGCCTTCGGGATCGTGCTGATCATCGGTGCGTCCCGGCGAACCAACCTCGGCCACTACATGAACCTCACCGCCGGAGCGGTCTTCTTGGTCACCAGCATCTTGATGATGTCGGTACTCCAGACCGACGCGAACTTCTTGAACTTCTCCATGTCGACGGTGATCGTCTCGATGCTCTTCGGACTGATCCTGCTTGGCACCGGCCTCTACGACAAGGTCGGCCCACACGAGGACGCCGCGAACGAGCGGAGCCGCCGAAACCACCCGGTCGCCGGGACCCACCGACGCTGACCGGTCAGCGTCCGCCCGCCGTGATCAACCCCGGCTTGGCTTCCAGGTGTGACAACCCGTTCCAGGAAAGATTGACCAGGTGCGCGGCGACCGTCTCCTTGCGTGGTTCCCGCACCTCCAGCCACCAACGGCCGGTCAACGCGACCATGCCGACAAGTGCCTGCGCATACAACTCGGCAAGCTTCGGATCGTAACCCCGACCGGAGAACTCGGCGCCGAGGATGTGCTCGACCTGGTGCGCCACGTCGTTCATCACGCTGCTGAAGTTGCCGGTCGCCGAGAGTGCTGGCGACTCCCGTACCAGCACCCGGAATCCGCTGGTCTCCTCCTCGATGTAGCCGAGCAGCGCCAGCGCGGCCTGTTCCAACAACTCCCGCGGATGGCCAGCGGTCAACGCCGTGGTGATCCGATCCAGCAGGGACCGCACCTCCCGGTCCACCACCACGGCGTAGAGCCCCTCCTTACCGCCGAAGTGCTCGTACACGACTGGCTTGGAAACCTTCGCCCTCGACGCCACCTCCTCGATGGAGGTGGCGTCGAAGCCACGCTCGGCGAAGATCTGCCGACCGATCGAGATCAGCTGCTCGCGGCGCTGGGCGGCGGACATGCGTACCCGGACCGTCGGCTTGCCGGACGCGGGCACCACCCGCCGTCGCTTGCCGCCCTCCTGCTGGGGGGGCCCGGCCATCTCGTCACCTCGCTGGCGCTCGGTGACGCCCTGTCGTGGGATGCTGCCTGTCTTCCGCCCGGTCACCCGAACATACTGCCAGGTAACTTGCGGATTGGTTGCCCGGTCACCGGTCCGCCGGCCGGGCCAGCTTCGCCGCGATCCGGTCTGGCCTTGGCCAGCGCACGTCCCACGCCGCGCCCGCCTTCTCGAAGAACCAGATCACCCGGGCCGAGACGTCGACCTGCCTCCGCAGCACGCCGTGCCGTGCACACGTCGGATCGGCATGGTGCAGGTTGTGCCAGCTTTCCCCGAAGGACAACAGCGCCAGCGGCCAGAAGTTCGCCGCCCGGTCGCCGTGACGCATCATGAACGGTCGCTCCCCGTACACGTGACACACCGAGTTGATCGACCAGGTGACATGGTGCAGCAACGAGATGCGGACCAGGCCGGCCCAGAAGAGTGCACTCAACGCGCCCTGCCAGGACCACGTCAACAGCCACCCCATCAGGGCTGGGCCGAGCACCGAGACGATCACCAGCAGCGGGAAGAGCCGGTCCATCCGCCGGATGTCCCGGTCGGCCAGCAGGTCCGGTGCGAACCGCTCCCGGTTGGACAGCTCGCGGCCGAACAGCCAGCCGATGTGCGCGTGGAACAGCCCCTTGGTGAGGCCGCGCAGCGTGGCGCCGAACCGCCACGGCGAGTGGGGATCCCCTTCCAGGTCGGAGAAGGCGTGGTGCCTCCGGTGGTCGGCCACCCACTGAATGACGTCGCCCTGGACGGCGAGCGAACCCGTGACGGCGAGGGCTATCCGTAGCCACCGCCTGGCCTTGAACGAGCCGTGGGTGAAGTACCGGTGGTAGCCGACCGTGATTCCCAGGCCCGACACCAGGTACCAGAAGACGGCGATGCCGACGTCGGTCCAGCTGAGCCAACCGCCCCAGGCCACGGGCACGGCGGCGATCAGCGCCGCGAACGGAATCATCACGAAGGACCACAGCGCGACAAGGATGCCGCGAGACTGGGTGCCCTGGGTGAGGGGCTTGGGGTTGGTTGGTTGCGGGCCGAGAACAGCTGCGGACATGGCACCTCGCAGGGGACGGTCGGTTCGCGGAATCTACGCCTACGTCACCGTAACTTAGGGGTGCGGTAGATCACATCAAGCACCGACAGGTGTAACTGGTGGACGTCAAAGAAGCACAACCCCGTCGAACGGCGGCGACGGGTGCCGAGGGCATCTCGTGATCCATGTGCCGGGTGGGTCGCGAGCCCTACCGGCGGGCAGAGGGTATGATCGGCGAACTGTTCCGGTCGATGACCGAACGCGCCTCTGCGATGTGATGCGTTCTGTCGACTTGACAGCTCGATGGGGTGTGGGGTAACGGCAACCCGCAGGCCTTTGGAGCCTTGAGCTCCTGGTTCGAATCCAGGCACCCCAGCAATTGCCTCTATGGCGATCCTCGCACCGTTGATGAACAGGCCGGATTGTCTGGTTAGCATGGGCGCGAGACTGTCCGCGTTCCGACGGGAGCCACGTCGTGCCCGAGCCTTACCCCCGTACCGTCGTCGTGCTCGCCGCCGGTGAGGGCAAGCGGATGAAGTCCTCGTTGCCCAAGGTCCTGCACCCGCTGCTCGGCCGGACGCTGGTGGGTCACGTCCTCAACGCCGCCGCCCCGCTGGATGCGGTACGCACCCTGGTGGTGGTGGGGCACGGTGCCGACCAGGTCCGGACCCACCTGGCCGGGATCGCCCCCGGGGCCACCGCGGTGCACCAGGCAGAACAGCACGGCACCGGGCACGCGGTGCGCATCGCGATGGAGGCCGCTCCCGAGGCGACCGGCACGGTGGTGGTGCTCAACGGCGACGTGCCGTTGCTGCGCCCCGAGACGGTCGGCGAACTGGTGGCGGCACACGAGAGCGAGGGTGCCGCAGCGACCGTGCTCGCGGCGGAGGTGCCGGACCCGGCCGGGCTCGGACGCATCGTGCGGGACGCGACGGGCCGGCTGGAGCAGATCGTCGAGCAGCGGGACGCCACTCCTGCCCAACTGGGGATCAGGGAGATCAACGCCGGCATCTACGCTTTCGACGCGATCCGGTTGCGCGACGTACTCGGCAAGTTGTCGACCGACAACGACCAGGGCGAAGAGTACCTCACCGATGTCTTCGAGCTGCTGGTCTCCGCTGGCGAACCGGTCGGTGTGCACCTGGCCGCCGACCACACCGAGACGCTCGGCTGCAACGACCGGGTGGAGTTGGCGGCGCTGCGCCGGTTGTTGCGGGACCGGGTCAACGAGCGGTGGATGCGGGCCGGCGTGAGTCTGCTCGACCCCGGGACCACCTGGATCGACGTGACGGTGGCGCTGGACCGCGACGCGGTGGTGGACCAGAACACGCAGCTACGGGGCGGTTCGGTGGTCGGCAGCGGCGCCGTGGTCGGGCCGGACGTGACTCTGGTCGACACGGTGGTGGGGCCGGGTGCGACGGTGCTGCGCAGCCACGCGGTCGGCGCCGAGGTGGGGCCGGGCGCCAGCGTGGGACCGTACGCGTACCTGCGCCCGGATGCCCGGTTGGCGGAGCGCGCGAAGGTGGGCACGTTCGTCGAGGTGAAGAACACCGAGATCGGTGCCGGCTCGAAGGTGCCGCACCTGACGTACGTCGGTGACGCGACGATCGGCGAACACAGCAACATCGGTGCGGCGTCGGTGTTCGTGAACTACGACGGTGTGCAGAAGCACCGGACGGTGATCGGCAGTCATGCCCGGACAGGTGCTGACAACATGTTCGTCGCGCCCGTCGAGGTGGGTGACGGGGCGTACACGGCGGCCGGTTCGGTGATCATCGAGAACGTGCCGGCAGGTGCGATGGGTGTGGCTCGGGCACGTCAGCGCAACATCGAGGGCTGGGTGCTCAAGCGGCGGGCAGGTACCGCTGCCGCCCAGGCGGCCGAGCGTGCGCAGGGTGCTTCGGCCGTCGTCCCCTCCGCAAGCGAAGGTGAGGAGATCCACGGCACCGCCGAGTCGGTGGGCGGTACGCATCGGGCGGGAGATACTGCAACCGAATAGTCCCCGGCCGACCACCACCGCAGGCCGGGTACCTCCTACCGAATACGGGAGCAGACGGGCCATGGGCAGCATCGTCGCCGAAAACCGCAAGAGCCTGATGCTCTTCTCCGGACGTGGTTTCCCAGAGTTGGCCAGGGAGATCGGTGAGGTGCTCGGCGTCGCGCCGACGCCAGCCGACGCGTACGAGTTCGCCAACGGCGAGATCTTCGTACGTTTCAAGGACTCGGTACGTGGTTCGGACGCCTTCGTGGTGCAGTCGGTCACGCACGGGGTCAACACGTGGGTCATGGAGACCCTGATCATGGTCGACGCGCTGAAGCGTGGTTCGGCCAAGCGGATCACGGTCGTCCTGCCGTTCTATCCGTACTCCCGGCAGGACAAGAAGCACCGCGGGCGGGAGCCGATCTCGGCGCGGCTGGTCGCTGACCTGCTCAAGACCGCCGGGGCGAACCGTATCCTCACCGTGGATCTGCACACGGCGCAGATCCAGGGATTCTTCGACGGGCCGGTGGACCACCTCTTCGCGATGGACATCCTGGCCGAGTACGTGGAGCGCAAGTACGCGGGCCGGCCGATGACCGTTGTCGCGCCGGACTCGGGTCGGGTGCGAGTGGCCGAGCGCTGGACGGATCGGCTGGGGGGTTGTCCGCTCGCGTTCATTCACAAGACCCGGGATCCGATGAAGCCGAACCAGGTGGTGGCGAACCGGGTGGTCGGTGAGGTCGAGGGCCGGGTGTGCCTGATCGTCGATGACATGATCGACACGGGCGGCACGATCTGCCGGGCGGCGGACATCCTGCAGGAGTCGGGGGCGGCGGACGTGATCGTGGCGTCGACCCATGCGTTGCTCTCCGATCCGGCGACGGAGCGGTTGAAGAACAGCCCGATCAGTGAGCTGGTGGTGACGAACACGCTTCCGTTGCCGCCGGAGAAGCAGCTCGACAAGATCACCGTGTTGTCGATCGCACCGCTGTTGGCCCGGGCGATCCGCGAGGTCTTCGACGACGGGTCGGTGACCACTCTGTTCGGTGGTTTGAGCTGAGCGCGGCTCGCCACTGAGTCGTCTGGCCGGTGCCGGTCCGGGTCCCAGGGCGGGTACGGGGACTGCCGGAAAGCCCGGAAACCGCTCGGGTAGACTGGTGCGGTTGCCACGGCGAGGGTGCCCTGCGGGCCGCTGAGAAGCGCCGCACGGAGGCACCGTGATCGACGCGGTGCTCCGGGCAGTCTTCTGACGCATGCGCCCCTGCGAGCCCCCCGCCCAGCACCGCCAGACGACAAGCTGCCGCAGCGAAGCATCAGGAGTTTCCCCGTGTCCGAGGTAAAGATCAGCGCCGAGCCCCGCACCGAGTTCGGCAAGGGTGGTGCCCGCCGTACCCGCCGGGCCGGCAAGGTGCCCGCCGTGCTGTACGGCCATGGCGAGAAGCCCAAGCACATCGCACTGCCGGCCCGCGAGTTCGCGGCGGCCATCCGGAACGGTGGCGCCAACCAGCTCCTGGTGCTCGACATCAGCGACGGTACCCAGGCGTTGGCGTTGCCGAAGTCGATCCAGCGGGACCCGGTCAAAGACACCTTCGAGCACGTCGACCTGCTGCTGGTGCGGCGGGGTGAGAAGGTCACCGTGGAGGTTCCGATCCAGCTCACGGGTGATGCCGCGCCGGGCACGCTCATCGTGCACGATCACGACACCCTCACGGTGACCGCCGACGCTACGAAGGTGCCGGATCACCTGGAGGCTTCCATCGAGGGTGCCGAGCCGGGCTCCCAGGTCACCGCCGCTGACGTGACGTTGCCGGCGGGTGTGGAGCTGGCCGCCGATCCGGAGCTGACGATCGCCACGGTCACTGCCGCGCCGACCGCCGAGCAGCTGGAGTCGACGTTGCCCGAGGCGGAGGAGGCCACCGAGGAGGCCGAGGCCGGAGCCGGCGAGGTCACCGAGGCGGCTGCCGGGGCGTCGGCCGCCGAGGGCGAGGCGGGCGCCGAGGGCCGCACCGAGGCCTGACAGTCTTTCTGTTCTGCGACAGGCGTCCCCGGTCCTCGGGGGCGCCTGTCGGCGTATCGGATGACCGGCGGCGCGGGTGGTGGTTCACCACCGGTGCGAGTGGGAGGGGCGGGCGGTGACGGACGAGGTAGGGCCGTGGCTCGTGGTGGGCCTGGGTAATCCGGGTCGGGAGTACGCGGGCAACCGGCACAATGTCGGGTTCATGGTCGCCGATCTGCTGGCTGGTCGGCTGGGCGGGAAGTTCGGCCGGCACCGACGGACGGTGGCGCAGGTCGCGGAGGGGCGGCTGGGGTTGGGCGGGCCGAAACTGGTGCTGACCAAGCCGCTCACCTTCATGAACCTGTCCGGTGGGCCGGTGGTGAGTCTGGCGCAGTTCTTCAAGGTGCCGCCGGGTCGGGTGATAGCGGTGCACGACGAGTTGGACATCGGTTACGGCCAGGTGCGGGTCAAGTGCGGCGGTGGCGAGGGCGGACACAACGGCCTGCGGTCGATGTCGAAGTCGTTGGGCACGAAGGACTACGTGCGGGTGCGGTTCGGTATCGGTCGGCCGCCGGGGCGGCAGGACCCGGCGGACTATGTGCTGTCGGATTTCGGCATGGCGGAGCGCAAGGAGTTGGACTTTCTGGTGGACCGGGCTGCGGACGTGGTGGAGTCCGTGGTCAGCCGGGGTGTGGAGGCGACCCAGAACCTCTACCACGGGAGCTAGCGCGGTGCCCGAGGTGTTCCCGTCGGCCGCCGTTTCGGCTCGGACGGCATTTTCGACAGGTGTGTCCCGGGTGCCCTGCGGCGGTCGGGCTCACCGGTGGCCCGGTAGTGTGCGGGGTCGGCGGTCGGGGCGGGGCCGGTCGCTTGGCGTACGCGGGATCGTGGCGACGGGAGCGGAAGCATGAACGGTCCACCGATGATCGACGGGGCGTTCGCGCGGTGGCTGGCGGATCGGGCCGGGCGGGCACTGCTGGACCTGCGGGCGGAGATGGGGTTCGCCGATGCCGGTGCGTTGAAGTCGGCGGGTGACAAGGTCTCGCACGACCTCATCCGTACCGAGTTGGCGAGGTGGCGTCCGGGTGACGCGGTGCTCTCCGAGGAGGACGAGGGTTCCCGGTTGGCGTGGGCGGCCGAGGTGAACGCCGGTGCCATTTCGCGGTTGACCGCCGACCGGGTCTGGATCATCGATCCGTTGGACGGTACCCGGGAGTTCAGCGAGCAGGGCCGCGCGGACTGGGCGGTTCACGTGGCGCTCTGGGCCCGTAACGCGACGACGTCGCATGGTCTGGTCGCTGGGGCGGTCGGGCTGCCGGCTCAGCATCGGGTGCTGGGTACGGACCTGCCGCCGGCCTATCCACCGATGACGCCGGAGGCGGCGACGGCGGGTGGTGCGGTGCGGTTGGCGGCGAGTCGTAGCCGGCCTCCGGCGTTCCTGACCGACCTCGCGGACGAGGTCGGGGCGCAGCTGGTGCCGATGGGCTCGGCCGGGGCGAAGATCGCCGCTGTGGTGACGGGTGAGGTGGACGCCTACATTCATGCCGGCGGGCAGTACGAGTGGGACTCGGCGGCACCGGTGGCTGTGGCAACGTCCACCGGTCTGCACGCTTCCCGGATCGACGGCTCTGCGCTGAAGTACAACGAGGCGGATCCGCGCCTGCCTGACCTGTTGGTGTGCCGCAAGGATCTCGCCAGCCGGTTACTTGCGGCGTTGCAGCGGCATTGCGGGTAGCCTGTCGCTACTTCCTGACATAGCCGACCGGAAAGGTCTGGAAAGCGGATGACCGAGCGAATCGAGCCGGTGCCATGACCAATGTCGCGTACCAGGTCACCCACCTCGACGCGCTGGAGGCGGAGAGCATCTTCGTGATGCGCGAGGTCGTTGCCGAGTTGGAGCGGCCGGTGCTGCTCTTCTCCGGTGGCAAGGACTCGATCGTCATGCTCCGGCTGGCGCAGAAGGCGTTCGCGCCGGGTCACATCCCGTTCCCGGTGATGCATGTCGACACGGGTCACAACTTCCCGGAGGTCCTCGACTACCGCGACCGGCGGGTGGCCGAGCTGAACCTTCAGCTGGTGGTGGCGAGCGTGCCGGAAGCCCTGGCCAGCGGCCTGGTCCGGGAGGCTGCGGACGGGACGCGCAACCGGATCCAGACACCTGTGCTGCTGGAGGCGGTGGAGAAGCACCGTTTCAACGCTCTGTTCGGCGGGGCGCGGCGGGACGAGGAGAAGGCTCGGGCGAAGGAACGGATGTTCAGTTTCCGTGACGAGTTCGGCCAGTGGGATCCGAAGAACCAGCGGCCGGAGCTGTGGGCGCTCTACAACGGTCGGCACCATCCGGGTGAGTCGATCCGGGTGTTCCCGCTGTCCAACTGGACCGAGTTGGACGTGTGGCACTACATCGCCCGGGAGCGGATCGAGTTGCCGTCGATCTACTACGCGCACGAGCGTGAGGTGGTCGAGCGCGACGGGATGCTCTACGCGGTGAACGAGTTCCTGCCGGCGCGGGCCGGTGAGGATCGGTTCAAGGCCCGGGTGCGGTACCGCACGGTCGGTGACGCGTCCTGCACGGCGGCGGTGCGCTCCGACGCGGACACGGTCGAGAAGGTCATCGATGAGGTCGCCGCCACCCGGATCACCGAGCGAGGCGCGACCAGGGGTGACGACCGGGTCAGCGAAGCCGCGATGGAGGACCGCAAGCGGGAGGGCTACTTCTGATGGGTACCGAGACTCTGGCCGCGGCTCCGGTCGCCGAGGGTCGGCCGATGGATCTGTTGCGGTTCGCCACGGCGGGCAGCGTGGACGACGGTAAGTCGACCCTCATCGGTCGGCTGCTCTACGACACGAAGTCACTGTTCACCGACCAGTTGGCGGCGGTCGAGGCGGTCAGCGCGGCCCGTGGCGACGAGTACACGAATCTGGCGCTGCTGACCGACGGGTTGCGGGCGGAGCGGGAGCAGGGCATCACCATCGACGTGGCGTACCGCTACTTCGCCACGCCTCGACGCAAGTTCATCATCGCGGACACTCCCGGGCACATCCAGTACACCCGGAACATGGTCACCGGCGCGTCCACCGCCGACCTGGCGCTGATCCTGGTGGACGCCCGCAAGGGTCTGGTGGAGCAGTCCCGCCGGCATGCCTTCCTGTGCTCACTGTTGCGGGTGCCGCATCTGGTGCTCTGCGTCAACAAGATGGATCTGGTGGACTTCTCGCAGGAAGTCTTCGATCGGATCGCTGACGAGTTCACGGCCTTCGCCGCGAAACTGGACGCGCCGGATCTGACGGTGGTGCCGATCTCCGCGTTGCGGGGCGACAACATCGTCACCCGTTCGGAGAACATGCCCTGGTACGACGGGCCGGCGTTGCTGCACCACCTGGAACGGGTGCACATCGCCAGCGACCGCAACCTGGTCGATGTCCGTTTCCCGGTGCAGTACGTGATCCGTCCGCAGTCGACCACCGTGACCGACTACCGGGGCTATGCCGGTCAGGTCGCGTCGGGGGTGCTCAAGCCGGGTGACGAGGTGATGGTGCTGCCTTCGGGCTTCACCAGCCGGATCGCCGCGGTGGAGACCGCCGACGGACCGGTCGCGGAGGCGTTCCCGCCGATGTCGGTGACGGTGCGCCTGGAGAACGAGATCGACATTTCGCGCGGGGACATGATCTGCCGGCCGAACAACGCGCCGGCGGTGGCGCAGGACATCGAGGCGATGGTCTGCTGGATGGACGAAACCCGTCCGTTGCAGGTTGGCGGCAGGTACGCGATCAAGCACACGACCCGCGCGGCGCGGGCGATCGTCCGGGGCCTGCACTACCGTCTCGACATCAACTCGCTGCACCGTGACGAGTCGGCGAGCGAACTGCGGCTCAACGAGATCGGTCGGGTCCGGCTGCGGACCACCGTCCCGCTGCTGGCCGACGAGTACCGCCGCAACCGCGCCACCGGTGGGTTCATCGTCATCGACGAGGCCACCAACCGCACGGTCGGCGCCGGCATGATCGTCGAGACGCCCTGACCGACCTACCCGGACCCAATTGGTTGATCAGGAAGTTCTGCCCGGGCCTCTGTTGGGGAAACGGAGAAGAACTTCCTGATCGACGGGTAGGGGTCAGTCGATTCGGGTGACGCCCGGGGAGGGTGTGGCGGTGAAGAAGGAGGGGGCGGCGAAGGCACGGTCGGTGTAGGCGGCGGCGACGGCCGCGCCCACCCGATCGGACCTGTCCGCTTCGACCAGGGCCAGTACACAGCCGCCGAAGCCACCGCCGGTCATCCGGGCACCGAGCGCCCCGGCGGCCAGCGCGGCATCGACTGCGGTGTCCACTTCGGGGACGGTGATGGCGAAGTCGTCCCGCATCGAGGCGTGCGACGCGGTGAGCAGCGGCCCGATCCGCCGAGCCTGCCCGGCGTTAAGCAGCGCGACGGTGTCGAGCACCCGCTGGTTCTCGGTGACCACGTGACGGACCCGGCGGCGGATCTCGCTGTCGGGGAGCCGGGTCAGCGTGTCGTCGAGGCCGGTGGCCGGGAGATCCCGGAGCGCGGTCACGCCGAGCAGGGCCGCTGCCTTCTCGCAGCTGGCCCGGCGGCCCGCGTACTCGCCGTCGGCGTGCCGGTGCGGGGCGCGGCTGTCGATCACCAGGACCGCGAGGCCGGCGCTGCCGAGGTCGAACGGGATGTGTTCGACCTGTCCGGTGCGGCAGTCGAGGAAGAGGGCGTGTCCGGTGCGGCAGCGGATCACCGCTGACTGGTCCATGATGCCGGTGGGTGCACCGACGTACTGGTTTTCGGCGCGCTGGGCCAGCCGGGGCTGCTTGTCGGTCGACAGTTCCAGCCCGCCCAGGTCGACGAGCGCGGTGAGCACGGCAGCCTCCAGCGCGGCGGAGGAGGAAAGCCCCGCGCCGAGCGGTACGTCGGAGGCGACGGCCAGCCGGGCGCCGGGCACGCCGAGCCCCGCTTCCCGCAACGCCCACACGACCCCGGCGACGTACGCGGCCCAGCCGGTCACCCGGCCGGGCCGGGAAACGTCGTCGGTGCCGAAGGTGACCGTCTCACCGGTGAGTTCGGAACGGACCGTCCAGTTGCCGGTCGGCTGTGGAGCGGCCGCGACGACGGTACGCAGCGGAAGTGCGAACGGCAGCACGAACCCGTCGTTGTAGTCGGTGTGTTCACCGATCAGGTTGACCCGTCCGGGCGCTGCCCAGCGGCCGGCGGGCGGCTGACCGTAGGTGTTTCGGAAGCAGGTGGTGGCACGCTCGGCCACGTTGTCGGCGGGGAAGGTCACCGGCGGTGCAGGACCTGTGTGCGGTAGAAGGTCCAGGCGTCGGTGACCATGTCGTGCAGGGTGGCCTTGCGGGGTTCCCAGCCGAGTTCGGTGCGGGCGAGCGCGGCGGAGGCGACGAGTTCGGCCGGATCACCTTCGCGGCGGGGCGCCACCTCGACTGGCACCGGGTGCCCGGTGACCTCGCGGACGACCTCGACGACCTGCCGGTTCGTGAAGCCGTTGCCGTTGCCGAGGTTGTAGATGCGGTGCTGCCCCCCGGTCGCCGCGTCCAGGGCGAGCAGGTGGGCGCGGGCCAGGTCGGAGACGTGGATGTAGTCGCGGACACAGGTGCCGTCGACGGTCGGATAGTCGTCACCGAAGAGCTGCAGCTTGTCGCGTCGTTCGGCGGCCACCTGCAACGCGATCGGGATGAGGTGGGTTTCGGGATCGTGCCGTTCGCCGAGGGTGACTTCACCGTCGAGGTGGGCACCGGCGACGTTGAAGTAGCGCAGCGAGACGGCGGCCAGGCCGTGCCCGATCGACTCCGAGGTGAGCGCCATGTCGACGGCGAGCTTCGTTGCTCCGTACGTGTTCGTGGGCGCCTTCACTGCGGTCTCCGGGATTGGCAGTTCGGTGGGGTTGCCGTAGACGGCGGCGGTGGAGGAGAACACCAGCCGTGGCACGCCGGCGGCCCGTACCGCGTCCATCAGCGCCAGGGTGCCGACGGTGTTGTTGTGCCAGTACCGCTCGGGGGAGACCACCGACTCGCCGGCGGCGATCAGCGCGGCGAGGTGCAGTACGCCGTCGAAGCCGGCCTGCGGGGTGAGCACCGTGGCCGCGTCGTGGATGTCTGCTTCGACGTGGACGGCGTCGGGGGCCAACGCGGCGCGGTGACCAGTGCGCAGGTCGTCCAGCACGACCACCTCGTGCCCGGCGTCGAGCAGCATTCGGGTGACCACGCTGCCGATGAAGCCGGCGCCGCCGGTGACGAGCAGTTTCACGTCGGTTCCTCCCGCCTGGCCGACCCGGGTCGCGGCCTCGTGATGGTCACCCTACGGCGGCTGGCTGTGTCTGCGCTTTGCCCCTGGACCGACGAAGCTGAGTGCGATCCACGCAAAGGTGAACAGCGTGGCCGTGTCGGTCGCGGGGTACAACTGGTTACCATCTGTGCATGCGGGCCTCGCGTCGGCGCGTACCCCGGCGGCCTGGCCATGACGTGCCCTGCCGTCAGCCAGGACCTCTGGCCCGAGCGGTCGCCCGGGTCGTGGTCCGGGCTGCCGACGGTGCCCTGCGGCTGGTCACCGACCTACTCGGTGCCGGCCCGACCGCCGGCCGGGAACGGATCAGTGAGGCGGAGCTGCGGGATCTGGTTGCCGCCAACACGGTCCTCGATCCGGTGGAGCGGCGCATCATCGACGACGTGCTGGTGGCAGGGGCGAGCCTGGTGCGCGAGGTGATGATGCCCCGTACCGAGGTGGTGTTCCTCTCCGCGACGTCGACGATCGCCGAGGCGGAACCGTTGGTGCGGGCTGGACCGCACACCCGCTATCCGGTGGTCGACGGCACCCACGACGACGTGATCGGCGTCGTGCACCTGCGTGACCTGGTGCTCGGGCCGGACCGGGAACCGGGCGCCACGGTCGGTGAGCTGGCCCGCGAGGTCAAGCGGCTGCCGGCGAGCAAGCGGGTGCTCGCCGCGTTGACCGAGATGCGGCGGGAAGGGCATCACCTGGCGGTGGTGATCGACGAGTACGGCGGCACCGCCGGGATCGTCACCTGCGAGGACCTGATCGAGGAGCTGGTCGGTGAGATCCATGACGAGTACGCCGACGACCCCGGGCCGGTGTACACCGGGCTGCCGGCGGTGGTGGACGGTCGGCTGAACCTCGCCGACTTCGTTGAGCGTACGGGTGTACCGCTGCTGACGGGCCCCTACGAGACGGTGGGCGGTTTCGTGATGGCCGCGCTGGGGCGGCTGCCGGTACCGGGCGACGAGGTGCCGGTTCCCGCCGAGTCGGCGACGCCGGCGGGTGGCTGGCTGCTGCGGGTGCTGACTCTGGAGGGTCGGCGGGTGTCCCGGCTGGCGGTCACCGTCGCGCGCCTGCCTGACCAGCGGCGCGGGGTGGTGTCGGTCGGTGAGCGGCCCGACCTGCCGGCCCGTCATGACGTACGTCCGGCTAGCTGACAGAATTGCCGGCATGTCCGACGTACCCGTCCGCCCCCGCGTCTTCTCCGGCATCCAGCCGACGGCCGACTCGTTCCATCTCGGCAACTACCTCGGGGCGGTGCGGCACTGGGTGGCGTTGCAGGAGTCGCACGACGCCTTCTACTGCGTGGTCGATCTGCACGCCATCACCGCAGGGCACGAGCCGAAGGTGCTGCGCCAGCGGTCCCGGGTGGCTGCCGCGCAGCTGCTCGCGGTGGGGCTGGACCCGGAACGCTGCACCCTGTTCGTGCAGTCCCAGGTGGCCGAGCACGCCCAGTTGGCGTGGCTGCTCGGCTGCATCACCGGTTTCGGCGAGGCCAGCCGGATGACCCAGTTCAAGGACAAGGCACAGAAGCAGGGCAACGAGCGGGCCAGCGTCGGCCTGTTCACGTATCCGATCCTGCAGGCCGCCGACATTCTGCTCTACCAGGCGAACGCCGTGCCGGTCGGTGAGGACCAGCGCCAGCACCTGGAGCTTTCCCGTGACCTGGCGCAGCGGTTCAACTCGCTGTTCGGCCAGACCTTCACGGTCCCGGCCCCGCACATCGTGAAAGCGACCGCGAAGATCACTGATCTTCAGGACCCGACCGCCAAGATGTCGAAGTCGTCCTCGTCGCCGGGTGGCATCGTCGACCTGCTCGAAGATTCGGCACGTTCGGCGAAGAAGATCCGGTCGGCGGTCACCGACACCGGGCGTGAGATCGTCTTCGACGAGGCGACGAAGCCGGGCATCTCCAACCTGCTCACCATCTTCTCGGCGTTGAGCGGGCGGGGCATCGACGACCTGGTGGCGGCGTACGACGGTAAGGGTTACGGCGATCTGAAGAAGGATCTCGCCGAGGTGGTCCGGGAGTTCGTCACCCCCATCCAGCAGCGCACCCGCTCGTATCTCGACGATCCCGCCCAGTTGGAAGAACTCCTCGCGACCGGCGCGGAGAAGGCCCGTGCCGTGGCGGCACCGACGTTGCGTACCGCGTACGAGCGGGTGGGTTTCTTTCCCCCGGTACGCGGTGAGTGACCACTCGATCGGCGGCGGCGGGCGGGTAGGGGTCGATGACCCGAGGGGTGGCGTGCAGCGTGGAGCAGGGGACCGGGGCGCTGACGGTCGGTGACAGCGTCGAGATCGGCATCGCGGTGGACATCCCGGAGCCGTGGGGCGGCCTGCTGACCCGGCGTCGGCGGGAGTCCGGTGACCCGAGCGTGGTGCCGGCCCACGTCACCCTGCTCGGGCCGACCGAGATCCCGGTTGCCGCGTTGCCGCCCGTGGAGCGGCACCTCGCCCGGGTCGCTGCCGCTCATCTGCCTTTCCGGCTGCATTTGCGCGGCACCGGCACTTTCCGGCCGGTAACCCAGGTGGTCTTCGTCGCGGTCGCCGCCGGCATCAGCGAGTGTGAACTGCTCGCCGCCGCGATCGGTGCCGCCCCGCAGCTACGCCGGGAACTACGGTTTCCTTACCATCCGCACGTGACGGTCGCGCAGGATGTCGCGCCGGAGGCGCTTGACAGGGCGTACGAGGACCTGGCGGACTTTTCCGCGATGTTCGAGGTGGACCATTTCACGCTCTTCTCGCACAGCGGGCAGGCTCGGTGGCAGCCACGCCGGGACTTCCAGCTCGGTGGGTGACCGTCCCGGCCGGCACGTCGGGTACGCCTGGTTCGTCGACGACGGATCGGTGGGGATGACACGGATCGTGAGGATGGCCGGGTGAACGTTCTGGGCCGGGTCGAGGCGGCCGTCGACCGCCGGCTGACCGCCGCACGTCGCCGTTCCCCGGCCTTCGGGCACCTGTGGCGCGCCGGGGTGCTCTACACCGACGTGCAGGGCGGCCGGCTGGCCGCAGCGATCGCCTACTACGGCTTCTTCGCGGTCTTCGCGCTGGCCCTGGTCGCGTACGCGATTTTCGGCGCGATCCTTGAGGACAACGACGAGGTGAGCGCGGCGGCGGCGGAGTTCCTCGGCGAGAACCTGCCGTTTCTCGATCCGGCCCAGGTCGCCGAGGGCAGCGGCACCGCCGGGCTGGTCGGTCTGTTGATCCTGGTGCTGACCGGTATCGGGTGGGTGGAGGCGATCCGTTCGTCGCAGCGGCTGATCCACGGGCTCAACCAGCATCCGGGGAATCTGGTCGTGCGCCGCCTGGTCGATCTGGGTGTCCTGGTGGTCGTGTTCGTCCTTCTCGGCCTGTCGGTGGCGGCGGTGGACGCGCTGGAATCGTTGCTGCGGTTCCTGTTGCGCAGTACCGGTTCGTTCGCGCTCACTACGGTCAGTGCACTGCTCAGTGTGCTCGTCAACGCGGTACTGGCCACGCTGCTGCTGGTGGCGGTCCCTCGGGTGCGGATGAGCCGGTCCCGACTGCGGCCGGTGGTGCTTGTCGTCGCGGTCGGCATCACTCTGCTCAACACCGTCGGGCGGTTCTGGGTGGGGCGGGTGGAGCACAATCCGGCGTACACGGTGGTGGCCACCGCCGTCGGGCTGCTGGTCTACCTCTACCTGCTCAACCAACTGGTGCTCTTCGGTGCCGCGCTGGCGGCGACGAGCCGGCGTGGGCGGGTGGTGGACCTGGCCGGTCGGCGCCCACCTGTCGACCCGGACGTGGACACCGGTCCTGGCACCCCGGGCGGGGCGGGCTGAGGCGTGCCGTCCGGCCCGCCGGCTGCGCGTTGCGTCGAACCCGCCCCCACCTGCCCGTAGACCGACGATGATGGGCTCGTGGGGGCACTCGTGACGTTGGACCTGCCAGCCGACTCGCCGATGCTGGGGCTGCCATGGATCATCACTTTCGGTCCGCTCGGCGACGACGAGTGGGAGCCGGTGGTGTGTGGCCCCTACGAACGACGGCACGCGTTGGCGTTGGCCGAGGCGGTGGTCGCCGAGGAACAACTGATGGCGGTGGTGGAACCGCTGGTGCCTGCGGTGTCGGTGGAGCAGATCGAGGGTGAGATCGCCGCGGCGCAGCTCGCCGCGCGGGACGAGGTGACGCGGGTGGACCAGGCTGACCTCTACGGCGACTACGAGGACACCATCGACGAGGAGGAACTGGCGGCGGGCGAGCACGACCGGGCTGCCGGCCCGCTGCCGGCACCGGATGCGGCTGAGCTACGAGCCGGATTCGCCCGGATCGCGGCCCAGCTCACCAGCGGCTGATCCCGCACCGGCACCACAGGGGTCGTGGCTGCGCCGCCCGAGGGCGCAGCGCACGCCGGAGGGCCGGGTCGACGATTCTCGCCGGTTCAGTTTCGTTCGAACCAGACCGCCGCGTCGCTGATGTTCACCACGCAGGTCAGCACGGTGTCGCCGGTTCGGCGGGTGAACGCGAGCACGCCGGGGCCGGAGTCCAGCCAGGTGATGGGGCCGAGACCGGCGAGCGCCGGCTGGGTGCGGCGGATCCGCAGCGCCGTGCGGTACAGCTCCAGGGTGGAGCCGGGGGTGCCGGTCTGCGCGGCCACGGACAGGGCACGCCAGGTGGTCGGGGCCGGCAGCCAGCTCAGTTCGCTGCCGACAGGTCCGAAGCCGTACGGCGTGAGTTCGCCGCTCCACGGCAGTGGCACCCGGCAGCCGTCCCGGCTTTCCCCGGTGCGTAGGAAGGCCGGATCCTGACGTAGCTCGTCGGGTAGGTCGAGCACCTCGGGCAGGCCCAGTTCCTCGCCCTGGTAGAGGTAGGCGCTGCCGGGCAGCGCGAGCATCAGCAGCGCTGCGGCCCGGGCCCGGCGCAGCCCGACCTCGCCGTCGCCGTAGCGGGTGACGTGCCGTGGCGGGTGGTGCTGCCGCTGGCCCGCCCGGCTGTGGCAGTGACCGCCTTCTACACCTTCCTCACCGCGTGGGGTGAGGTGGCGTACGCCTCGGCGTTCATCCAGACCGACGACAGGTTCACCCTGGCGTACGGGCTCCAGCAGTTCGTGCCGCAGTTCAATCCGCAGTGGGAGTACCTGACCGCTGCGGCAGTGCTGGTCACCCCTGCCGGCCGGGCTGGTCTTCTTCTTCGCCCAGAGGCACCTGGTCTCCGGTCTGACCGCCGGCGGTACGAAGGGCTGACCGGCCGGGCGCGGGTGGGCGCAGTCGGCAGCGCTACCCGCGTCGACGGCGCCGGTGCCGGTCGCCCACTCGCCGTGTTGGCCGGCTACGCGGTGGTCGGCCTGACGCTGGTGGCATCCCGAATCCACGGGGGTGCCTCTACTACGATGCGTCGTTGATAGGGCAGGATGGGTCGGGTGGAAGCACTTCGACTCATCCTTCTCTACGTTCATCTGATCGGGTTCGCCCTGCTGCTCGGCGGCGCGATCGCCCAGCATCTCAGTGGCAAGATCCGGATCAACGCCGCCATGCTGTGGGGTTCGGTCGTCCAGCTGCTGACCGGCATCGGCCTGAGCGCGCCGCTGCGCGACGGCGACGAGCCTGCACCGGCGAAGCTTGTGACGAAGCTGGTACTCGCCCTGCTCATCTTCGTGATGGTCTTCTTCTCCCGCAAGCGGGCCGAGGTCAACCGGGGGCACTTCCTCGCCATCGTCGGGTTGACCCTGGTCACCGCAGCCGTGGCGGTCTTCTGGCGCTAGTCGCCGATGACGCGGGTCGGCCGAGAAAAAGGTGTGGTTCCAGCACGCAACCCGCCCGCGTACCGGCACTCTGGGTGATGTGGTCCACCCAAGCATCACGTAGGGGTAACAGGCCTCCAACAGTCCTGCACGATTGTCGGTCGGCAGGTGGGCGCGGGCGTACGCTCTGCTCCCGTAACGTGGGACGCCGGCGGCAAGACGCAGGCCGGTTCAAGGGCGCCACCGCGTATCACGCGGTGTGCAATGGGAAGGAGACGTCTTGCGCTCGGTGCGTGGGATGCGGATCGCCTCGATGATCGCGGCGGGTGGGCTCGTGCTGAGCGCCGCCGCCTGTGGCGAGGCCCCGGATGAGGACAACAACGCCGGCTCCGGCGGCGAGCAGTACACCGCCTGCATGGTCACCGACGTGGGCGGCATCGACGACAAGTCGTTCAACGCCTCCGCCTGGAAGGGCCTGGAGAACGCCAAGGCGGAGAACAGCGACATCGACATCAAGTACGTCGCGTCCAAGGCCGAGGCGGACTACGAGCCGAACCTGACCCAGTACGTCAACCAGGACTGCGACTTCATCCTGGCCGTCGGTGGGCTGATGGGCGACGCGACCAAGAAGATCGCCGAGGCGAACCCGGACCAGCAGTTCGGCATCGTCGACGCGGACCCGGGCGTGACGAACGTCTACCCGATGCAGTTCGACACCGCCCAGGCCGCCTTCCTCGCCGGCTACGTCGCCGCCGGCATGAGCGAGAGCGGCAAGGTGGGCACCTACGGTGGCCTGAAGATCCCGCCGGTGACCATCTTCATGGACGGCTACGCCGACGGGGTCGCCTACTACAACGAGGCCAAGGGCACGGACGTCCAGGTCCTCGGGTGGAACAAGGAGACCCAGAACGGCTCGTTCACCAACGACTTCGTCAAGCAGGACGAGGGCAAGAAGGTCAGCGACGCGCTTGTCGCCCAGGGCGCGGACATCATCATGCCGGTGGCCGGTGGCGCCGGCCTCGGCACCACCGGTGCGGCTCAGGCCTCCGGCGGCAAGTACAACACCATCTGGGTGGACGTCGACGGTTGCGAGAGCACCCCGAACTGCCCGGCGATCATCACCACCGTGGTGAAGAACATCCCGGGCGCGGTGCAGGAGGCCGTCCTCAAGGCCGCTGGTGGCGAGCAGCTCCAGGCGGACCCGGGCTTCGTCGGCACCCTGGCCAACGACGGCGTCTCGATCGCCCCGTACCACGACTTCGACAGCAAGGTCCCGGCCGAGCTGAAGGCCGAGGTCGACAAGCTGAAGGCGGACATCGCCGCCGGCACCGTCACGGTCGAGTCGGCCGCGCAGCCGAAGTGACCCGTCGCCGGTAGCCCCGGTGGGACGATCACCGGAGGGACCGGCGAGCAGAGCACACACGATCCGGCCGCTGCGGCACGGGGGGAGACCCGCCGAGCCGCAGCGGCCGGTCCGCGCCACCGGTCCGGCCGACGCCGTGCCCACTCGTCGACAGCTACGCTGCACCATCGCTTCGCACGCCAGGAGGATGCGCTGAGACTCGAACTGCGCGGCATCACCAAGCGGTTCGGTGATCTGGTCGCCAACGACCACATCGACCTGACGGTGGAGCCTGGAGAGATCCACGCCCTGCTCGGCGAGAACGGCGCGGGCAAGTCGACCTTGATGAACGTGCTGTACGGGCTGTACCAGCCCGACGAGGGTGAGATCCTGGTCGACGGCAGGCCCCTGCGGCTGCGCGGCCCCTCCGACGCGATAACGGCCGGTATCGGCATGGTGCACCAGCACTTCATGCTGGTGCCCGTCTTCACCGTCACCGAGAACATCATGCTCGGCGCCGAGCGGGTGCGCGGCGGCATCGCCGGATTCCTGGACCGACGCCGCGCCCGCAGCGAGGTCGCCGAGGTCTCCCAGCGGTACAACCTGCGAGTCGACCCGGATGCGGTGATCGAGGACCTGCCGGTCGGCATCCAACAGCGGGTGGAGATCGTCAAGGCGCTGACCCGGGACGTGGACCTGCTCATCCTGGACGAGCCGACCGCCGTGCTCACCCCGCAGGAGACCGAGGAACTGCTCACCGTCATGCGGTCGCTGAAGGCCGCCGGCAAGTCGATCGTCTTCATCACCCACAAACTCGGCGAGGTGAAGGCGATCGCCGACCGGATCACGGTGATCCGGCGCGGCAAGACGGTGGGTACGGCCTCGCCGGAAGCCAGCCGGGACGAGTTGGCCGCCCTGATGGTCGGCCGCACTGTCCGGCTCACCGTGGACAAGGCCCCGGCCGCCCCGGGCGAACCCGTCCTGGAACTGTCCGGTCTGTTCGTCGACGACGACCGTCAGATCCGTGCCGTGGACGGCGTCGACCTGACCGTACGCGCGGGCGAGGTGCTCGGTGTCGCCGGGGTACAGGGCAACGGACAGACCGAACTGATCGAAGCCATCATGGGACTGCGTCCGGTGCTCGCCGGCACCGTCACCCTGGCCGGGCAGCGGATCGACGGCTGGTCGACCAAGAAGGTGCTCCGGGCTGGCGTCGGCTACGTGCCGGAGGACCGCAGCGTCGACGGTTTGGTCAAGGAGTTCACCGTCGCGGAGAACCTCGTCCTGGACATCTACGACCGACCACCGTTCGGACGGGGTCTGTCGTTGCGGCCGGACGAGATCACCCGGTCGGCGCGGGAACGGATCGAGCAGTTCGACGTACGCACGCCGTCGGCCGAGGCGCCGGTGGGCACCCTGTCCGGCGGCAACCAGCAGAAGGTGATCGTGGCCCGGGAACTGTCCCGGCCGTTGAAGCTCCTCATCGCCGCCCAGCCGACCCGTGGGGTGGATGTCGGCTCGATCGAGTTCATCCACAGCCGGGTCATCCACGAGCGGGACAACGACACCGCCGTACTCGTGGTATCCAGCGAACTCGACGAGGTGATCGGGCTGGCCGACCGGATCGCGGTGATGTACCGCGGGCGGATCATCGGCGTGGTCGGTCCGGACACACCGCGCGAGGAGATCGGCCTGCTGATGGCTGGCATCATCCCGGACGCGACCGGCGGCCCCCCGGATGCCGGATCCGTTCCCGACATCGGACCGACGGCCACCGTCGATGCCGACCCGGTCGCCGTCACCGATGCGGACACCGTTTCCGGATCGGGTGTTCCGGCGACCACCGACCGCGACGTCGCGGCCATCACCGACGGTGTGGCTCCGGCCGCCGAGGGCACCGGTAGCGAGGACGAGAAGGACCGATGAGCGAGCGAAACACCAGGCACAGCGGACCCGTGGCGGTGCGCGTCGCGGCGGGGTGCAGCGATGAGTGAACCGAACGCGCGGCAGGGCTCTCCGGACAAGGAGCCGGCGAGCGAGGAACAGGCCAACCGGAGCGCGATCGACAACACCGAACGCGCAGAGTCGGCCAGCGTACCCGGTGGGGCCGGGCCACGTCCGACGCTGGGACGGCTGTTCCTGGAGAACCTGTGGGCCGCCAACACCTTCACCGTGACCCTGTTGTCGCTGGTCCTGGCGATGGTCGTCGGTGCCATCCTCATGATCATTTCTGATCCGGAGGTGCTGGCCACCTACTCCTACGTCACCGCCCGTCCCTCCGACGCGATAACCGCCAGCTGGACGCTGGTCAGCGAGGCGTACGCGAACCTGTTCAAGGGCTCGGTCTTCGACCCGGCCGCGACCACCGTCAACACGGCGTTGAGTCCGATCTCGGAAACCCTCACCTACACCGCGCCGTTGGTCTTCACCGGCCTGTCGGTGGCGCTGGCCTTCCGGGGCGGCCTGTTCAACATCGGTGCCCAGGGGCAGGCGACGATGGGCGTCGTCCTGGCCGCGCTCGCCGGTTTCCTGCTGCCGCTGCCGCCCGTACTGCACCTGCTGGTCGCCGTCCTGGCCGGCGCGCTCGGCGGGGCGATCTGGGGGTTCATCCCCGGCATCCTCAAGGCGCGGACCGGCGCCCACGAAGTGATCAACACGATCATGCTGAACTACGTCGCCGTCTACTTCCTCACCTGGCTGATCGTGCAGAACGGGGTGCAGGACCCGGTCCGCACCGATGCGATCAGCCGATCCGTGGACGCCTCCGCGCAACTTCCTCGACTGTTCGGTGACGGGCTGCGCGCCCACGCCGGCATCATCGTGGCCGTGCTGGCCACCTGGGCGGTCGCCTGGCTGCTCAACCGGTCCACGCTCGGCTTCGAACTTCGGGCGGTGGGTGCCAACCCGGACGCGGCCCGCACCGCCGGCATCAGTGTCACCCGGACGTACGTGCTGATCATGGTCTTTGCCGGGGCCCTCGCCGGTCTCGGCGGCTCACAGATGGTACTCGGCACCACCGCCGCCGCCCTGACCCCGCTGGTGGTCGCGCAGATCGGTTTCGACGGCATCCTGGTCGCCCTGCTCGGCCGGGTGAAACCCTGGGGAGTAGCGCTGGCCGCGCTGCTGTTCGGTGCCCTGCAGGCCGGCGGCAACCGGATGCAGTCGTACTCGGGGATCTCGCTGGAGCTGGTCACCGTGCTCCAGGCCCTGATCGTCATCTTCATCGCCGCGCCGGCCCTGGTGAAGGCGATCTTCCAGCTCCGGGCCGCGCGGACTGCCCGGTTGCAGACGAGCCTCGCGAAGGGCTGGTGAGGCATGTCCACCACGGCTGTTCCCGACGTCGCTGTCACGCCGGTCGGTGCGGGCTTCTGGAGTCGTACCCGCAAGGTCGGTCTGGTGCTGCTGGCCCTCGGTCTGCTGGCCACCGTGCTGTTCGGTGCTCTAGCCACCGGCGAGCAGGCCCGTTTCACGCTCAGTGAGGACGCTGCCGGCGCCGCGCTGAAAGTCGACGGTACCGTCGGGGCGATCGTCTTCGGCCTGATCACGCTGGCCGCTGGCGGCACCATGTTCACCGGGCTGCCGAGGCAATGGTTCATTCCGGTGCTCGCCGTCGGCCTGGTCGCCTTCGTGTTGTCGTTCCTGTGTTGGCAGGTCTCCGCCGCACCGGCCGGGCAGAACTTCATGCCGCTGGTCAACATCGTGCGGGGCACCTTCCTCCTGGCCCTGCCGTTGATCTTCGGTTCGCTTGCCGGAGTGCTGTGCGAACGATCCGGTGTGGTCAACGTGGCCATCGAGGGTCAGCTGCTGATGGGTGCCTTCAGCGGTGCGCTGTTCGGCAGCATCTCCGGCAGCGTCTGGGTGGGTTTGGTCGCCGCCGCTGTCGGCGGCTCGCTCATCTCGCTGCTGCTTGCCGTGTTCAGCATCCGCTACCTGGTCGACCAGGTGGTCATGGGTATCGTGCTGAACCTGCTGGCGGTCGGCATCACCGGCTTCCTGTACGAGCGGCTGATGCAGACCGACGCCGCCCGCTACAACAGCGCGCCGCGATTCAGCAACTGGGAGATCCCGCTGCTGTCGGACATCCCGGTGCTCGGGCCGGCACTGTTCCGGGGCAACATCTTCCTCTACCTGGCCCTGCTGCTGGTGCTCGTGATCCACATCGCGCTGTTCCGCACCCGTTGGGGCCTACGGACCCGGTCGGTCGGTGAACATCCGACGGCTGCCGACACCCTGGGGGTACGGGTGCTCGGCCTTCGCTACCGCAACGTCATCATGGCTGGTGCGGTCGCCGGCATCGGTGGCGCGTCGTACACGCTGGCGCTCTTCTCGTTCACCAAGAACATGATCGGTGGCAAGGGCTTCATCGCCCTGGCTGCGTTGATCTTCGGTCGGTGGAGCCCGAGCGGCGCGCTGCTCGCCGCGCTCTTCTTCGGTTTCGCCGACCAGCTGGCCACCTACCTGGGCGCGATCAACAGTGTGATCCCGGGCCAGTTCCTGGCCATGCTGCCCTACCTGGCGACGATCCTTGCCGTGGCCGGGCTGGTCGGTCGGGTCCGGGCACCGGCCGCCGACGGCAAGCCGTACATCAAGGGCTGACCACACCTCTGGTCGGCTGGCCGACCGGTCTGAGCTGGTCAGCAGGCTACGGCAGAATGGCAGGATGAGCGAGATCGACTGGGAGCGGCTGCGTGCCGCCGCCACCGAGGTGATGCGGCACGCGTACGTGCCGTATTCGAAGTTTCCGGTCGGTGCCGCGGCGCTTGTCGACGACGGCCGGGTCGTGGTCGGCTGCAACGTCGAGAACGCCGCGTACGGTGTGGTGCTCTGCGCCGAGTGTGGGGTGGTCTCCTCACTGCACGCCACCGGTGGTGGCCGGATCGTCGCGCTGTCCTGCGTCGATGCCACCGGTGAACCACTGATGCCGTGCGGGCGCTGCCGGCAGCTGCTGTGGGAGCAAGGCGGGCCGGAATGTCTCGTCGAGGCACGGAGCGGGCCGCTGCGGATGGCCGAACTCCTGCCGCACGCCTTCGACGTGGCCGACATCGAGGCGGTGACCGGAGAGCGACCGGTGCCGGTGGTACCCGACCGGCTTGCTGCATGGCGGGGCCGGGGCACCGTCTTCGTCCACCCCGACCTTTCCGCCGGTCAGCAGGTGTGGACGGCCTACTGGGAGCGTTCGGCCGGTGACGACGCGGGCGCCGAGACGGGAGTACTCGAAGAGGGCCCTAGCTGGGACGATCCGGCGGAGGCGATCGTCTGGGGGCTGGCGCGTACGCCCCGCGTGGTGGTGGTCGACGCGTCCGGCACGATCTTCTGGGCCGGGGAGGGCGAACCGCCCACGGAGATCCCGGTTCGCTGGGGTTGAGCTTCGCGGATGGGCCGACCGTACCCGGCTCCGGGCGGTCAGGTTTGATCCCTCTGCCGGGCACGGTCGGCCCATCTCCGGTGGGCACGGTGCGTGAACCGGTATCGCCAACGACTAGGAAAGATCTCCTGATGAGTGGATTTGCGGCGGTTGACGTCATTCGGACCAAGCGTGACGGGGGGGTGTTGTCGGACGGGCAGATCGACTGGGTGCTGGACGCGTACACCCGGGGGTTGGTTGCCGACGAGCAGATGTCGGCGCTGGCCATGGCGATCCTGTTGAACGGGATGACCGGGCCGGAGATCGCCCGCTGGACAGCCGCGATGATCGCCAGTGGTGAGCGGCTCGATCTGTCCGCGGTCGCCCGGCCGACCGTCGACAAGCACTCGACGGGCGGGGTCGGTGACAAGATCACCCTGCCGTTGACCCCCCTGGTCGCCGCCTGCGGGGCTGCCGTTCCGCAGTTGTCCGGGCGCGGTCTCGGCCACACCGGCGGCACGCTGGACAAGCTGGAGTCGATCCCGGGCTGGCGGGCGGCGCTGAGCAACGAGGAGTTCATCGCCCAACTGCGTGACCTTGGTGCGGTGATCTGCGCCGCCGGCTCCGGGCTCGCTCCGGCCGACCGGAAACTGTACGCCCTGCGCGACGTCACCGGCACCGTCGAGGCCATCCCGCTGATCGCCAGCTCCATCATGAGCAAGAAGATCGCCGAGGGAACCGGGGCTCTGGTGCTGGACGTCAAAGTGGGCTCCGGTGCGTTCATGAAGTCGGTCGACGACGCCCGGGAACTGGCCCGGACCATGGTGGAGCTGGGCGGTGCGCACGGTGTGCGGACCGTTGCCCTGCTCACCGACATGTCGACCCCGCTCGGGCTCGCGATCGGCAACGGCATCGAGGTGGCCGAGTCGGTGGAGGTACTCGCCGGTGGCGGGCCGGCCGATGTGGTGGAGCTGACCCTGGCCTTGGCAAGGGAGATGCTCGACGTGGCCGGACTGCCCGACGCCGACCCTGGCGTGGCTCTTCGCAACGGGCAGGCGATGGACGTGTGGCGGTCGATGATCCGGGCACAGGGCGGGGATCCGGACGCCCCGATGCCCGAGGCGACCGAGGTCGAGGTGGTTCGCGCCGAGACCGACGGTTACGTGACGGACGTGGACGCGTACGCCATGGGGGTGGCCGCGTGGCGGCTCGGTGCGGGTCGGGCGCGCAAGGAGGATCCGGTGAGCGTGCCTGCCGGAGTGCTGCTACACAAGCGACCCGGTGACCCGGTGCGCGTCGGGGATCCCCTCTACGAACTGCGGGCCGAGCGGTCGGAGCTGCTTCCGGCGGCGCTGGCGGAGGCCGCTCGGGGGCTGGCCATCGCCGACCGGCCCCCGGCCGCGGTGCCGCTGGTGATCGACCGCGTCGAGTGACGAAACCCCCGGTCCCGGCCATGGTGTCGGAGCGTGCGGGCCGCTATTCTCGCAGGCCAGGGGGGGGACCGTCGGCGTCGAGACGTCGTGATCAGACAGGGATGTTGCCGTGATCGTGCCTGCCCCCGACCCCCGTGAGGTGCGTGAGGCGAGCCTTGAGGAACTGGCCCGGTTGCGGCTGCCGTTGCCGCCGCCGCAGTTTCCGCTGGTCTGGGAACCGGGCGACGACATCGAGCTACGGCCGACAGGGGCGATCGAGGCGCGGATCGCGGTGCTGCACCTGATCCTCGCCCGGTGCTTCGGTATGCCGCCGCAGGCCGCGATGAGCTGGCTGCTCGCCTCACACCTGGTGGAGATGGTCACCCCGCCGGAGTTCCAGTTCGTCACCGGGGCAAAGGGCGACCACCGCTCCTTCGTGCTGCACCACGACGCCCTGTTCTCGCTGGCCTGGGTGCTCGGACTGACCAAACAACTCGACCCCACCATGCCGGCCGACGACCGGCTGGTGGAACGGCTGCCGTACATCGCCGAGGGGGAAACCTTCCGGCAGTGGCGAACCCGGATCCTGGCCGCGCCACAGCACCCGGCGGACGCGGCGGCTCTGCTCGACCTGCACTACTGCCTGGACTGGGCGTACCTCGAGGTGAGCCGCGCCGGTCGGGCCCTGCCGGGGTTGGTGGACGCAAATGCGATCGGTCAGCGACGGTGGGCGCTGGAGTGGGCAGTCGTCCTACGGGGGCCTTATCACGACGAGCCCCCCGGCTGGGAAGAGGTCGATCTTTCCACCTAGACCGGGCTGGCCGGACGGTACGTCCCGAGCCGTACCGCCACGGTCACCCGGACCGGCTCAGCGAGAACACCGATCCGGGCAGCCAACCCCACCGGGTCGGTGTGCCAGGCGCTTGGACCCATGCCGACCAGGGTGGCAACCTCCGCGCGGGACAGTGCCAGGACCTGCCGGTGTACGGTCGTGGACTCCTCGGTGAAGTGTCCGGCCATGCTTGCCGCCACCCGGTCCGCCTTGGTGGGGTCGACCCGGAGCAGACCGAGGGCGGTGACCAGCTCGGTGAGGTGGTCGGTGGCGGGGGTCACCACCAGCAGCCGCCCGCCCGGCGCGAGTACCCGACGGAACTCGGCGCCGTTGCGGGGCGCGAAGACGTTCAGCAGCAGCGCCGCCGAGGCGTCCGCCAGCGGCAGCCGACGCCAGGTGTCGGCCAGCGCGGCGGTGACCCGTGGGTGGGCGCGAGCGGCCCGGCGCGACGCGGACTTGGAGACGTCCAACGCGAGACCGACGGCCTCGGGTGCCACCTCCAGCACCGACGACAGGTGCCGGCCGGTGCCCGCTCCCGCATCCACCACCAGGGGGTACGCGTCGGCGGAAGCGGCCTCGGTGAGGGCGGTGGAGACGATGTCGAAGTGACCGCCGGACAGGAAATCCGCTCGCGCGGCGATCATCCCGGCGGTGTCGCCACTGTGCGCGACGCGGCCGGTGAGCAGGTTGACGTAGCCCTGCCGGGCGATGTCGAAGCTGTGCCGGCGCGGGCAGCGCAACGCCCGGGATCCACCGGTGTCGACCTCGGTGAGCGAGTCGTGGCAGACGGGACAGCGCAGCCGGGCGACGACGCGGGGATCCATCACGGCTGCATCACAGGTCGAGTCTAGGGGCGTGGGTCGGGGCCACCCTGTGTGGCGGAAGGCTCCGACACACGCCCTGCGTGGGTTGCCGGCCGCACGAGCGGACTAGGGTCGGGTGCATGGGTTGTGAGCGGGGCGAGCGGTGATGGGCACTGTTGTCGGGTACGAGGACATCGTCAGGGCGCCGAAGGCGTTGTTGCACGATCACCTGGACGGCGGCCTACGTCCGGCGACGATCGTCGACCTGGCCACGGAGATCGGTCACGAACTGCCCACCAGCGACCCGACGGAGCTGGGGCGTTGGTTCGTGGCGGCGGCCGACTCGGGCTCCCTGGAGCGCTACCTGGAAACCTTCGCGCACACCGTCGCAGTCATGCAGACCGCGTCCGCGCTGCGCCGGGTCGCCCGGGAATGTGCCCTCGACCTGGCCGCAGACGGGGTGGTCTACGCCGAGGTCCGGTTCGCCCCGGAGCAACACCTTGAGCAGAACCTGACCCTCGACGAGGTGGTCGAGGCGGTTCTCGCCGGCTTCGTCGAGGGCAGCACGCTCGCGGCCGAGGCTGGCAAGCAGATCCGGGTGGGCACGCTGCTCACCGCGATGCGGCACGCGGCCCGTTCGCAGGAGATCGCCGAACTGGCCGTACGACACCGGGACCGCGGTGTGGTGGGCTTCGACATAGCCGGTGCGGAGGCGGGTTTTCCACCTACCCGCCACCTGGACGCCTTCGAATACCTCCAACGGGAGAACTTCCACTTCACCATCCACGCTGGTGAGGCGTTCGGGTTGCCCTCCATCTGGCAGGCGATCCAGTGGTGCGGTGCCGATCGCCTCGGCCACGGGGTCCGCATCGTCGACGACATCGTCCCCGGTCCACAGTTCCAACTCGGCCGGCTGGCCGCGTACGTGCGGGACAAGCGGATCCCGCTGGAGTTGTGTCCGTCGTCGAACGTGCAGACCGGCGCCGTCACGTCCATCGCTGAGCACCCGATCGGGCTGCTGCGGGACCTGCGTTTCCGGGTCACGGTCAACACCGACAACAGGTTGATGAGCGGCACCTCGATGTCGCGGGAGATGACTCTGCTCGTGGACGCCTTCGGTTACGGCTGGCGCGAGCTTCAGTGGTTCACGATCAACGCGATGAAGTCCGCCTTCATCCCCTTTGACGAGCGGCTACGGATCATCGACGAGGTGATCAAGCCGGCGTACGCCAAGCTGCTGGGCTGAGAGCGACCGGTCGGCCCGGGTCAGCCGGATCGCGGTGGGTGGCCGGCGGCGAGCAGCCCGGCCACCTGGCGTAGCACGTCCCGGCCTCGGGCGGCCTCAGCACCGAGCCTGGTCTGCCGACGCAACACCGCCGGCTCGGCCCGCAGCAACGCCAGGCCGCGCCGCATGAGGACCCGCGGGCCCTTGCGCTGCTCGGCCAGATCCCGAGCCAACCGGCGGAGGAAGGTCGCGCTGCGTGGTCGGCGCAGGGCGTACGCCCCCGCGAGGAGACCGCGTCGTCGGCACTCTCCGACGATCTCGGCGGCGAAGATCCCTTCGGCCACGAAGAGTGGCGATCTGGTCAGCTCAAGGCGCCGATAGGCCACCCGCCGATCCTTACTGATGGCGTACACCGGCACGTCCGCCCAGCCGTACCGGACCAATTGGTCAATGATCTCCATCGCGGCCTGGGCGTCCCACGAATCGGGCGATTCCCAATCGATCCGACCGTTTCGTAACGGTAACGACGGGTCATCGCCATCCTTGTAGAAATCGTCCAGACATAGCACCGGTAGCCCGGTTTGCTGCGCTATATACGACTTTCCAGAGCCTGATGGGCCAGTTAGAAGGACAACGCGGTGCGGACTGCTCATTACTTCGAGTAACTCCGAACAGACGGAACGCGATCAGATTGCATCACCATCTCATCACACCTCCGGTTGGGGCCAACCTGGGCTTTCTCTTTCGGTGACGGCGTGATGGAATCTCGGATGGTCCGACCCGCCGGGTCGGCTGCTGGGCGTTGTCCGGGGGCAACGCGGACGCTGCAACCACCACGAGGGCGGTGACGTGAGCAAACGGCCGAAGACGGCAGGTTCTCTCCTGTCGCGTCTGCGCCGGCCGGTAGGTCGGCTCCGCGACATGCCGATCTGGTCCAAGCTCGGTCTCATCATGATCGTGCCGACCATCGCCACGGTCGTCGTGGGTACCAGCGGTCTGGTCGACCACCTGGACGCGCTCAACGACGCCAACCGCGCCGGTGACCTTGCCGAACTCATCAGTCAGTCAGGTGAGCTGGTGGACGGCCTCCAGGACGAGCGCACCGCCGCCGTGCTGCTGCTGGGGCTGGATCCGCAGCGGAGCACCGCGGCGCAGAAGGAGGCGGCGTCGGCCCGCTACAACGAGGTCGCGGCGCGGGTCGACGAGGGCAAGGCCCCCTACTCGCGACAGCGGTCCGACCTCACCGACCTGCCCGTCAGCCTGAACACGCTGCTCGGGCAGATCGACGATGGTCTCGGCGACCTGCCGGGGGCCCGCAGTCAGGTGCTGAACGGTAAGTTCCGGATCACCGACGCGCTCCAGTCCTACGACGAGCTGATCAACCAACTGCTCGCCGTGCGGGACTCGGCCAGTCAGCTTGCCGGCGACAACGACCTCAGCGACCGGATGCGGGCTGCGGCTGCGGTGGCCAGGGAGAAGGAGTGGCTCTCCGTCCGCCGGGTGGTCGTGCACCGCGCGTTGATCGCTGGCGGTATGAGCTCGACCCTGCGCACCGACTACATCTCCAGCGAGACCGGTCAGCAGCAGGCACAGCAGACCTTCGACGCGGTGGCCACCGAGGCGGAGGCGGAGTTCCACGCCCAGACCATCGGCGGTGGCGACCGCCGACAGGCGACGATCTACATAAGTCAGGTGAACGCCGACAACTCGCCGGATCTCGCCGGCGTCACGTTCACTCCGCAGCAGTGGGACGAGGCGCTCGTCGCCAACGGCCAACTGATCCGTACGGTCGAGTCGAGGTTCGACTCCGACGTGGTCGGCGAGGCCAGCGATCTGCGCTCCGAGGTGCAGCGAACGGTGTTCCTGGAGACCGGTCTGCTGCTCACGATGCTGCTGCTCGCCATTCTCCTGGCCTTCCTGGTGGCCCGGTCCATGGCCAGCTCGCTGCGTGAGCTGCGTCAGGGCGCGCTCTCCATCGCCCAGTACGGGCTGCCCCAGGCGGTGGCCCGACTGCGTGACCCGCAGGTCACCGGGCAGCTCTCACCGGTGCAGCTGGCCAACCAGATCGCCGAACCGCTGCCGGTGCGCAGCAGGGACGAGTTCGGTCAGGTGACCGAGGCGTTCAACGCGGTCCACCTGGAGGCGGTCCGGACCGCAGCCGAGCAGGCCGCGTTGCGCTCGTCGGTCGCGACGATGTTCGTCAACCTGGCCCGCCGGTCCCAGATCCTGGTGGACCGGTTGATCGGCCACCTCGACCGCCTGGAGCGTGGCGAGGAGGACCCGGACCGCCTGGCGGAGCTGTTCCAGCTGGATCACCTCGCCACCCGGATGCGCCGCAACGACGAGAACCTGCTGGTGCTCGCGGGGGCCGACTCGACCCGGGTGCAGCGCGAGCCGGCCGCACTCATCGACGTGCTGCGGGCCGCCCAGTCCGAGGTCGAGCACTACACCCGTATCGAGTTCGGGGTGATCGACCGGGACATCGAGGTCGCCGCGCACGCGGTCAACGATCTCGTCCACCTGGTAGCCGAGCTGTTCGACAACGCGACCGCCTTCTCACCGCCGGACTCCCAGGTGCTCGTGGAGGCCCGGCGGGTCGGAGACCGCGCCTCGCTGTACGTCGAGGACCGGGGTATCGGCATCAGTGGCGAGCAGTTGGCCGAACTGAACGAACGGCTCGCCACGCCACCGCAGGTGGACGTTGCTGTCTCCCGGATGATGGGTCTGGTCGTGGTGGCCCGGCTGGCCTCCCGCCACGGCGTAAGGATCGAGCTGCGGCCGGGCAGCGACCGGGGCACCGTCGCCGAGGTCACGCTGCCGCCCACCGTGCTGGTGCCCCGGGCGCTGTCCGGCCGCGGGCAGCAGCCCGCTGCCCTGCCGGCCGCCGCGGGTCCCTCGTCCGGCCCGAGCCCGGCGTTCGGCGGGTCGGCCGCATTCGGTAACGGCGCGCACCCACCGGCCCCACCCGCAGCGCGCACCCCGGGCAGCTCGGGGAATCAGGTGACCCTCGGCGGTCGCCCCTTCGACCCAGCCAGCCGTAACGGCTTCGGGACACCGAGCACCGTGGGCAGCGGCGGCAACCTGCCCGCCTGGTCCGACCTGACCGGTGTCAGTGGCACCGGCGGTGGCAACGGCAGCGGCAACGGCTTCGCTCCGGTCAGCTCGAACGGTCAGCCCACCGACCCGCTGCCGCAGCGCCGGTCCACCGACGAGCCGGGCGGCCAGCCACCGGCGATCCCACGCCAGGTGGCGGGCAGCCCCGAGGCCGGGCTGTACGCCCCACCTGCGGTGTCGGCTCCGCCGGTGCGTCCGGTGTCGTCGCCCCCCGTGTCCGGCACGCCGTACTCGGATCCGCCGGTCTCGGCGGCTCCGGTCTCCGGTCACCCCGTGTCTGCCTCGCCTGTATCGGGCTCGCCCGTTTCGCCGCCGCCCGGCCACCCGCTGCCGCAGCGTCCCGTCTCAGCAGCCCCCGGCGCCGCTACGCCGTCGGCTCCTCCGGCCTGGCCGCCGGTGGCCAAGCCGGAGGAGGCCGCACCGCCCGTACCCGAGCGGTTGGCCGCCGCTCTGGACATGACCACCGAGCTGCCTCGGGTGCCACGTCAGACCCCGGCCCCACGTCCCGCCCCGGCACAGAACCAGCCGACCACGCCGACGCCTCCGCAGGCCCAGAACCGGCAGCGGTACGCTGATGAGACGATGGAGCTACCGATCTTCCGGGAGCTTGAGTCGGCGTGGTTCCGTACCCGCCGACCGGGTCCGGAAGAGTCGGCGGGGGCGCGCCGGTCGGCCACCGCCGGAGCGACGACACAGCAGCTCTCCACGGTCGACGTCGCCAATCGGCCGGCCCAGCAGCCCCAGACCGGCCAGCAGCCCCAGACCGGGACGACAGGTAACGCACCGATGGCACAGACTCCGACGGGGGCGGGCGCGCCCGGCGGGAACGGCGCGGCAGCGAGTGACGGGCCTCGGCCCGGCGCTGCCGACAGCGCGCCATCGCACCGCCCGACACCACAGGAGAACATCTGGCAGACCGCAGCCGACGACGGTTGGCGGGCGGCCACGGCTGCCAGCCAGGCGCCGCCGGCTGGCACCACCCAGACCGGGCTGCCGAAGCGCACGCCGATGGCGCAGCTCGTACCAGGGGCGGTCGAGAAGCCCACCACCTCGGTACAGCGCCGTAACCCGGAATCAGTACGCGGTCTGCTCTCCGCCTACCACCGGGGTGTCCAACGGGGACGTACCCACCCCTCGGACAGCAACCCGACCGGCCCGGAGGGAACTCCGGGCGGGCAGCAATCCTCGCAGTCTGGCTCTGGCCCGGTGGCCGGGAGCGGGCAGAAGGAGCAAGAAGGATGACTAGTACGCAGGATCTCGGTTGGCTGCTGGCCAACTTCGCCGATCGGGTGCCCGGTGTCGCGCATGCGGTCGCCGTCTCCGCGGACGGCCTGCTCCTGGCGTCGTCTCGAGACCTTCCGCGGGACCGGGCGGACCAACTGGCGGCGATCGCCTCCGGTCTGGTCAGCCTGACCCAGGGTGCGGCCCGTTGCTTCGAGGGAGGCGCCGTGCTGCAGACCGTGGTCGAGATGGACAATGGCTTCCTGTTCCTGATGTCGATTTCTGACGGGTCGTCGTTCGCGGTACTTGCCGCGCGTAGTTGCGACGTGGGACAGGTCGGTTACGAGATGGCCCTGCTCGTCGATCGGGTAGGCGATGCCCTGACTCCACAGCCGCGTACGGCTGTGGGGATGATGGGCTGATCGTCGCGCCGGCCGGTGGGGGCAGGCGGGGCGACAACATTGCATACGACGGGTAGCACCGGTCCGACCGGTGCCGGGTACGAAGGAGGTGAGCGGCAACATGGCTGATCGTGACGAGCCGACCGGAGCGCTGGTCCGTCCATACGCCGTGACCCGGGGTCGTACCCGTCCCCGCCTCGACATCGCCTTGGAGGCGTTGGTCGAGACGACGGTGCGCGGTCGGGCCGCTGCCACTGGCAACGGTGGCCAAGGCCGTGAGCACCAGTACATCGCCGCGCTGTGCGACGGACGCGTGCAGTCGCTCGCGGAGATCGCGGCGCGGATGCAGCTTCCGCTCGGCGTGGCCCGGGTGCTCATCGCCGACATGGCGACGGACGGCCTGGTCGCGGTCCACGAGCCGACCATCCTGGACGACTCGGACGACGCGGTGGGCACTGAATTGCTGGAGAGGGTGCTGAGTGGACTTCGCAGGCTCTGACATGTCGCACCGGCCGCCGGCCCCGAGCGGGCGCGTGACGTCGGCGAAGATCGTTATCGCCGGTGGATTCGGCGTCGGCAAGACGACGCTGGTCGGCTCGGTCTCGGAGATCACGCCGCTGACCACCGAGGCCATCATGACCTCCGCCGGAGTCGGCGTCGACGACACCCGGCAGGTGCCGGGAAAGACGACGACCACGGTG